>NZ_JBEYTO010000011.1:0-211031 GCF_040643095.1 Micromonospora sp. NPDC047467
TGGCACTGGCTTTACAAGCACCCTGTTGAGTTCTCAAAGAACAACCACACACCGATCAGAAAGCCCCAACCCGGGGCCCCATCACGGGGCTTTTCCGTTCTGCGTCCCCGCCGCTCTCGCGCCGGGCACTTTTACTACGTTACCTCACCGTCTGCGCCGTGTCAAACCGTGTGTCCCGGTCTGTCGTGCTTGGTACGGGTTGGTCCCGGCGCACTCACGCAGCAGCGAACCGCTGCGTCAGGTCATCGGATTCGGCAGGCCGGCCGCCGCAGTTTCCTGCGGGCTTGCCCGGTGCCCTGCCGGGGGTGAACCTTACCCGGTCGGCTTCGCTGCGCCAAATCCGCCTCGCGGCTGATTCGGCGAGCCCCGCCCGGACCGTGTCTCGCAGGAGCGAACCCCTGTTTTGACTCGGCTGCCAGTTCGTTTCGGTGCTCCAGGACTTTCGTCCCGTTTGCCCCGTTCCGCGCTGGCAGAGAGAAAGTTACGCGTCCGCGGGTTTGATCGTCAAATCCGCGGGTAGCGTCCCGCGTCACACTCGCGGCCCCTGGCGGGCGACGACCGACGCCAGATCGCCGATATGGGGGTCTCCCGGCGGTGCGATGCCCCCATATCGCCGATCTGGTGTCGATCAGCGGCGTCGGCGCTCCCGGTCAGAAGCTGGTCGGCGAGGGACGCGGGTCGAGGCTGTCGACACGCGGACTCCACGTCCCATAGCGGGGAAGCCACGACCCGCCGCCGCTGAGCGGCGAACCACTCCGCGTCAGCCGAACCGGGAACACCAGCCAGATCGGGAACGCCAGCGAGACCGCGAACGTCGGCCAGACCGCGAACCGTCAGCCAGACCCCGAACCGTCAGCCAGACCGCGAACCGTCAGGACGCCCGTCGCTGGCGAGCCGCGAACCAGGCCCGGACGCCCAGGACGCCGACGGTGGTCCCGATGACCAGGGACGCCGCGATCAACAGCGCGTGCACCCAGAGAAAGCTGGTGGCGGCGCCGTCGGCAACCGTGCCGGACACCCAGGACCGCGGGTCCTGCCAGATCGCGACCGCGAACCTCGGCCAGATCACCCAGGTCCAGATCCCCACCCCGACCAGGAAGACGGCCCACCCTCGCGACAACACCATGGCAGTCGAGTATGCCAGCGGCCCTGCTCACCGGGCTGATCGCGGACGCGAGCCGGCGGCGACGCGCCCGCCGGCGACAGCGCGTCCGTTTCCGACGACAGCCCGGTGGGCACTGCGAGACAGGACAGCCTGTAGACCGTCCACCCGGAGGTGCCCTCATGCAACCCTCGATCTTCAATCCGTGGGCCTGGCGTGACCCGTCCGCCCTCGCTGGCGGGTACGACCAGGCCACCCCCTCGGTCACACCGCCGCAGCGGCAGGACGGTGGGCACGACGGTCCGGACGCACCCGGCCCCGGTACTCCGGTGGACCTGGTGGGCTACCACGTGCAGGCGAGTGACGGGCGCATCGGCACCATCGACGAGGCGAGCGACGAGGCGGATGCCGGGTACCTGGTGGTGGACACCGGGCCATGGATCTTCGGTCAGAAGGTGCTGCTGCCGGCCGGCACGGTGGCCCAGGTGGATCACCAGGAACGCGTCGTGCACGTCGACCGGACCCGGCAGGAGATCAAGGACGCGCCGCCGTTCGATTCGGACGCGGTCGACCCGGAGTACCGGGAGCGGGTGGGCAACTACTACGCCGACCGCTACGTTCCCCCGGCCGGCGCCACCCCGCGGGTATTCTGACGCCGTGGTCCGGATGGGCAACTGCGCGTCGGAGGCGGTCGACATGGTCGATGGCCTCCCGCGCGGTGTGGTGCCCGCGTTCCCGAGCAGTTCCGGCGACGGCCGTGAGCAACTTCTGGATGTCCTCCGTGCCGGTGGTCTGCGGTTTCGCGCCGGCGCGCGATGGCGGACGGCTCGCTGAGCCGATCTCGCTGACCGAGGGGCGAATTCGTCCCGCTCGGCGCTTCTCTGTGTGAAGGGGGAGGTGGTCCCGGTCGGCCGCGACAACGCGGCGCACGTCGAGGTGACCCGGGAGATCGCCCGGCGGTTCAACCACCTGTACGGGCCGGTCTTCCCGGTGCCCGAGCTGATCCCGTCGGACACGCCGAGCCTGGTGGGCACCGACGGCGTGGCCAAGATGAGCAAGAGCCGAGGCAACTCGATCGCTCTCTCCGACGATGCGGCCACGGTGCGTCGCAAGGTGCTCGGCATGTACACCGACCCGAACCGGGTGCGGGCCGACGTGCCGGGGACGGTGGAGGGGAACCCGGTCTTCGCGTACCACGAGGTGTTCAACCCGGACCGCGACGAGGTCGCGGACCTGGCCCGGCGTTACCGGACCGGGCGGGTGGGTGACGTGGAGGTCAAGGAACGGCTGGTCGTGGCGCTTGAGGGGTTCCTGGCGCCGATCCGCCAGCGGCGCGCAGAGATCGAAGCTGACCGAGGGCTGGTCGACCGGCTGATCGTCGAGGGCACCGAGCGGACCCGCCAGGAGGTGCGCCAGACCTTGATCGAGGTACGCCGGGCGATGGGGTTGACCGGCGCGTACCAGCAGGTGCGGCGACGGGCCGAGCGGAGCCGGCGTCGGACGGACGCCTCGGCCTGAAGCAGGGGGACCCCGGTTGGATGGTCGGCCGGCTCGCCCTCGATCAGCGCAGAATGCGGGGATGAGGGGGATTTTCCGCGTTCGTCCGGTGCCGGCTGCGGAGACGCACCGGACCACGATGTTCGAGATCTTCTTCGATCTGGTCTTCGTCTTCGCCCTCACCCGGGTCATCACGTTCATGGCCGGGTCGCCGACCGCGCTCACTCTGGCCCAGGGGCTGCTCCTCCTCCTGCTGCTGCTCTACTCTTGGGGGCCGTACACCTGGTTGGGAAACCTGGTCCGTCCGGACGTCGGCCTGGTCCGCGCGGCCACCCTGGTCGCGATGGCCGCGATCTTCGTGGCCGCACTGGTGCTACCGGACGCGTGGCAGCAGAGCCCGGAGCTCTTCGACGCGCCGTTCACCCTCGCCCTGGCCTACGTGGTCGGCCGGGCGGTGCAGCTCGTGATCCTGTTCTGGGTGAGCACGACGAACCCGGCACTGCGCTCCACGCTGCGGTTCTTCGCCGTTCCGGTGGTGCTGGCCTGGTTCCCGCTGCTCGGCGGCGCGCTGCTCGGCGGCGCGGCCCAGACGGTGCTCTGGACGGCGGCGCTCCTGGTGGACATCGGTGGCGCCCGGATCGCGTCCTTCTTCCGGCCGTGGCAACTGCGCAGCGTGGACCACTTCACCGAGCGGTTCGGGCTGGTGCTGATCATTGCGCTGGGCGAGTCGCTGCTCTCCGCTGGCGCAGGGCCACGGGCGATGGCGCCGGTCGGCGCGGCCGTACTGGCCGCACTGCTGGGGCTCGCCAGCACGGTCTGCCTGTGGTGGCTCTACTTCGACCGGCTGGCGCCCGCCGCGCGGCAGGCTGTCGCCAACGTGCCGGGTGAGCGGCGGGCCGGCGTGGCCGGCGACGCGTACGGGCTGGGGCACTCCCCGCTGATCATCGGCGCGATCTACGTCGCGCTCGGCATCGAGGAGGTGCTGGGTCAGCTCACCGAGGAGTCGTCCCATCCCGACCGGCTGGGCTGGGAAGCCGCCACCGCCCTTTACGGCGGCACTGCCCTCTACCTGCTCAGCAGGTTGGTCTTCCGCCGGCTGACCGTTCGCGCCGTTTACCCGACGCAGGTCGTGGCCGCGCTGCTGCCGCTGGCCCTGCTGCCGGTCGGCCGATCTCTGCCCCCGTTGGCGGCGCTGGCCGTGCTGACCGTCTTCCTGATCGGGGTGACCTGGTACGAGCGGCGAATGGACCGGCGCGACGAGCGGCCCGACCCGGCGCAGCCGCTGCTCCCGTGAATTCCCAGGCCCGGGGGCCTCGGAAAAGAACCTTGACGCCGTGTCGATATCCCCGGGCCTCGTTCGTCGTCATGCTGTACGGCGACACGCCGCACCGAGAGGAGCCGAAACGTGAAGTACATGCTGCTGTTCATGAGTCCCGTCGGGCCCGACGGGGAGGCCGTCGACAACGGGTGCACCTTCGAGGACTGGATCCGCTTCGACCGGGATATCAAGGACGCCGGGGTCTGGGTCTCCGGGCATCCTTTGCAGGACCTGACCACCTGTACGTCCGTGCGGGTGGGGCCGGCCGGCGAGCGCACGATCACCGATGGTCCGTTCGCCGAGACCCGTGAACTGCTCGGCGGGTACGACGTCATCGACGTGCCGGACCTCGACGCCGCGCTGGAGTGGGCGGCCCGCAGTCCCGGTGCTGTCGGCGGTGGCTGGGTTCAGGTCCGCCCGATCGCCGAGATCGAGATGCCGGTCTGACCGTGGCGGGCGAGGAGGCAGCAGTCGGTTCGTCCGTGGAGGCGGTGTTCCGGGAGGAACGCGGCCGACTGCTCGCCTCGCTCGTGCACCGGTTCGGGGACCTCGACCTGGCCGAGGAGGTCGCCTCCGAGGCCATCGAGGCGGCGCTGACGCACTGGCCGACCGAGGGTGTGCCGAGCCGGCCCGGCGCGTGGCTGCTCACCACGGCCCGCCGCCGCGCCGTGGACCGGTTGCGCCGCGACCGGGTCCTGGCGACCCGGCTCGCCGTGCTCCAGGCGGAGGCCGAGCGGGCCGAGCCCGCCCCACCCGCCGACGCTGACCGCGACCTACCCGATGACCGGCTGGCGCTCTTCTTCACCTGCGCACATCCGGCCCTGCCCGCGCAGGATCGGGGAGCGCTCACCCTGCGGTTCCTCGCCGGCCTCACCACCGCCGAGGTCGCGCGGGCCTACCTGGTGCCACCGGCGACCATGGCCCAGCGGCTCGTCCGGAGCAAGCGGAAGATCCGCGACGCGCGCATCCCGTTCCGGGTGCCCGGCACCGACGAGCTGCCCGAACGGCTGCCCACGGTGCTCCAGGCCGTCTACTCGGTCTTCACCGAGGGGTACGCGGCCAGTTCCGGTCCGGATCTCCAGCGGACCGACCTCGCCGCGGAGGCCATCCGGCTGGCCCGGATCCTGCGCCGGCTTCTGCCCGGCGAGCGGGAGGTCGCCGGGCTGCTCGGGTTGATGCTGCTCACCCACGCCCGACGAGACGCGCGTACCGGACCGGACGGTGCGGTCGTCCTCCTCGACGACCAGGACCGCACCCGCTGGGACCACGCGATGATCGACGAAGGGCGGGCGCTGGTGCTTGTCGCGCTGACCGGCGGGCCACCGGGGCCGTACGGCGTGCAGGCCGCGATCGCCGCGCTGCACGACGAGGCTCCCGACGTGGCAAGCACCGACTGGCCGCAGGTGGTGGCGCTCTACGACGTGCTGCTCGGGCTGATCCCCTCGCCGGTCGTGGCGCTCAACCGGGCCGCCGCGGTGGCGATGCGGGACGGGCCGGAGGCGGGGCTCGCGCTGCTGGACGAGTTGGCCGACGACCCTCGGCTGCGCGGCTACCACCCGTATCCGGCGACCCGCGGCGACCTGCTGCGCCTGCTCGGCCGCAACGGCGAGGCCGCGGCGGCGTACCGCAACGCGTTGACGCTGGTCGGCACCGAGCCGGAACGGGAGCATCTGCTCCGCCGGCTGGCCTCCGTCACGGCCGACTGAAGCTGTTCCGCGAGCCCGCGCTGTACCCTTCCCCGGTGAGTCTGCCTCTGCCTCCCGGTGAGTTCGCCGCGTACCTGTTCGACTGCGACGGCACCATCGTCGACTCGATGCCGCTGCACTACCTGGCCTGGCAGCGCGCCCTCGACGAGTGGGGCTGCGAGTTCCCGGAGGACCTCT
The DNA here is from genome assembly GCF_040643095.1 of Micromonospora sp. NPDC047467. NCBI lineage: Bacteria > Bacillati > Actinomycetota > Actinomycetes > Micromonosporales > Micromonosporaceae > Micromonospora > Micromonospora sp. NPDC047467. The sequence continues at coordinate 5,801 of NZ_JBEYTO010000011.1, forward strand.
TCTACGCGTGGGGTGGCCGGCCGACCGCCGACATCGTCGTCACCCTGAACGAGCAGCAGGGGCTGGACATGCCGGTGGCGACAGTCGTCGAGCGCCGGGAGAGCTACTACGAGGAGTTGCTGCCGCGGCTCGCCGCCGTGCCCGAGGTGCTGGCGCACATCCACGACGCGCACCGACGGGTTCCGTTCGCCGTCGTCTCGGGCAGCACCCGGGCCTCGGTCACCGCCTCCCTCGACGCGCTCGGCCTGCTGGACCGCTTCGACGTGCTGGTCTGCGCCGACGACTACACGCGGGCCAAGCCGGACCCGGAGGCGTTCCTGCTCGCGGCGCAGCAGCTCCGCGTACCCCCGGGGTCCTGCCTGGTCTTCGAGGACACCGACCTGGGCATCCAGGCCGCGACCGCGGCCGGCATGGCGTCGGTACGCGTGCCGCAGCAACGCACCCGTTGAGGTCGACCGGTCTCAGGCGATGGTCAGCAGCAGCTTGCCCGCGTAGGAGGTCTGCAACCGTCGGTGCGCCTCCACCACCTTGCCCAGCGGAAACGTCTCGGCGACGTGCACCACGAACGGGCCCGCCTCGATCAGTTCGTTGAGGCGCTGCAACTGGCGGGGGTTGGCCACGCCGTCGTACGCCCGGACCGGCACGCCGGGCCGTTCGCTCGGCTCCGGCCGCACGCCGTGGGCGTACGCGACCACGCCACCGTCGGACAGCGCCTCGGTGAGCCGGTCCAGCGTGTCGCCGCCGGCCATCGCCAGGATGCCGTCCACCCCGCCCGGTGCCGCGTCCCGGATCTGTTCGAGCACCTGGTTGGTGTCGCCGTGGCCGTCGAGGGACACGTCGGCGCCGAGCCGGGTCACCAGCGCCACCCCGTCCGGCCCGGAGGCCACCGCGATCACGTTGAGCCCCTGCCGTTTCGCCAACTGCACGGCCAGGTGGCCCTGACCACCGCTCGCCCCGAAGATCAACAGCCAGGCGCCGGCCGGCAGGCCGAGTGCGTCCAGCCCGGCCAGCGCGGTCAGCCCGTCGGTGGGCAGGGCGCCAGCGTGCTCCGCCGGCACACCGTCGGGCACCTTGGCCACATACTCGGCCTTCGCCACCGCGTACTCGGCGTAGAAGCCGCCCTTGGGCCGGGTGGTGGCGGAGACGTAGACGAGGTCGCCGGCCGCGACGTTGGTGACCTTGCCGCCGGCCGTGATGACGGTTCCGGCACCGTCGGAGCCGGGCACGATCGGGAACTCGGTGCCCTCGGGCACCAGCACACCCTCCCGTTCGTACGCGTCCCACACCCCCACGCCGGCGCTCCACACCTTGATCAGCACCTCGTCGGCGGCGATCTCCGGCACGGGCATCTTCCGGAGGGTGATCACCTCCGGCCCGCCGAACGCGTCGAAGGCCGCGACCTGCATCCGCTCGGGCACATCCCCGTCAACCATGTGGAATCCCTCCCCGTACCGGCGTCACCGTCGCAGCATGCCGGCTGTGCGGCGGCGCCGGCCCTGGGCTGGGCGCCGTTCACCCACAAGGGGCGTCAGGCCGTCTGCGCTCCCTGGCCGCGCAGCGCCTGTGCGACGGCGTCCCGTACCCGGGCGTCCTCCCGCGTCCTGCGCTGCGACCGGCTGCGCCGCCGGTAGAGAAGGGCACCGACGAGTACGGCGATCAGGACGACCAGTGCCAGCGTCAGCATCCAGGGCAGGGCCCAGCCGTGCGCCGTGGCCTGGACGGGCTTGAGCGAGGTGGTGGAGCCGGACGCGTCGGTGAGCAGGGGTGTGAGGGTCGCGGTCGACGCGAGCCGGACGGCGGGCGTCACGCCGTGCACGGGCACCGTCACGTCCCAGCTCTCGCCGGGGAGCAGCTCCGGTGGCGCGGCGATCTCGTCGGCCCGGACCCGCAGCATGCCGAACGGGCCCGAGACCGACACGTCCTGCTGGCCGGACAGCGCCGCGTTGCCGGTGTTGTGGATCCGGTACGAGACGGTGGCGTCGCCCTTGCCGAACGGGTTGAGCGTGCCGTCGTAGCGCACGTGGAAGTCCTCGATCGCGAGGTTCGGCGTGAGTTCGCCGCCGACCCGCAGCTTGATCCGGATACCGAGGCGCCGATCCACGTTGATGCCCTCGGCCTGGTTGGCCTGGGTCAGCGTGGTGAGGATGCCGCCGACGTAGTCACCGGGTGTGGCGTTGTCGGGCACGCTGATCCGGAACGGGACCTGGGCGGTCTTCCCGGGCTGGATCACCACGCTGTCGGAGCCCGCGTGCGCCCAGGCGCCGATCGCGACGGACTTCTTGTCCCTGGTCAGCAGGTCGAGCTGGCCGGCGCCGGTGGTGAATCCGTCGGCGGCGTACACGGACAGCTTCAGTGCCGCCGGGCCGCGGTTGGCCACGACCATGGCGTCCTCGACGGCCCCACCGGGGTTGACGTTGTAGCTGTAGCTGGACCGGTCGGCGCCGTAGCTGTTGGAGGCCGTCCGCACCGTCCAGGCGACGTCGCCGTCCGCTGCCACGGCGGGTCCGGCAGCGACGCCGACGGCCGCGACGGCGGCGAGCAGGGACAGGACGGTCGTACGAAGGAGGGCGACGACGGTGGCTTTCCGGCGCGTTTCGGTCGTGGGCATCTCGGGTCCTCAGACGGTCTGGGTTGGTAGTGGTGACGAGCGGCGGGGTAAGCGCCCGCGAGGGCGCCTACCCCACCGGCTCACTGGGGTCCGGTCAGCTGCTCAGCGCAGTGATCGTGAGGGTGGCGCGGTAGCTGCCCTTCGCGACGCTGTCCGGGATCTTCAGGTCCAGGTCAGCGCCGAGCTTGGCGCCGCCCCGGGGGTGGCCCTGGGCGGCCGCACCGAGGCCGCTGGAGACCGAGAGGCCCTTGCCCTGGTCGTCGAAGGACGACAGGACCGGAGCACCGGCCTCGGCACCGGCGCCGGCGTCGAGCACGTACGGGGTCCAGCCCAGGTACGAGCCGGAGAACGTCTTGTCGCCGTCCTGGAAATCACCCACGTTGGCCGAGATCGACCACGGGGCGAGCGAGCGGCGGCTGTCCGACACGAGGATCGGGTTGATCTTGCCGCTGGCCTGGAAGTAAGTGCCGTTGCGCTCCTGCGCGACACCGAGGTCGACCAGGCCGTTGTAGCCGTCGATCGTCCAGCCGAACTCGCCCGGAGCCGGGTTCGGCACGTTGACCTGGATGGACTGGCCGTCACCGTTGTACGGGTGCACCGTCACGTTGTCGACGATCGAGCCGACCGGCTGACCGTCCGGGGTGTTGACGCAGGAGAGGCCGCCCTCGACGGCCGCGTTCGGCGCCGCGCAGGTGCCGCTGCGGATGTTCGCCAGGACCAGCTTGTCGCCGCGCACCTGCACCTTGACGTAGCTGCGGACGTGCTCCTGGTTCTGCGTCGAGTTGTACCAGTACTTGCCCGGGTCGAGCGGGTCCGGACCGTTGCCGCGGATGCCGGTGCCGGTGCTGTCCGGCTTCTTGATGTCGTAGTACTTCGAGCCGGAGGCCGAGTTGGCCGTCACGTAGATGACGCCACCCGGGCCGGGGAACACGTCGGCAGCACCCGGCTTCTCGGCCGGGTTCTCCTTCTGGCCGTTCTTGATGGAGTAGCTGCGGGAGTAGCTGTGGTCGTGACCCTGCAGCACCATGTCGATGCCGAGATTCGAGAAGGCCGTGGTGAAGTCTTCCCGCCGCTGCTTGTTGTCGGTGTCGGTCGCGTGGCTGGCCGGCGAGTAGATGGAGTGGTGGTAGACCAGCACCTTCCACTTGGCCTCGGAGCCGTGCTTGTTGACCACGTCGGTGATGTACGAGACGTGCGCGGCGTCGCCGGCGTTGCTGCCGTCGGTCGGCAGCTTGTAGCTGTTGCTGTTGATGTCGATGAACAGCACGTCCTTGTAGACGAACCAGTAGTCACCACCGGACTTGGTGCCCGCCGGGTTCCCGTTGTCGTAGTACGGGGCCGTGCGGTCGGTGTTCGGGGTGAAGTGGTGCTGCTCGTAGGACTTGCCGCCGACGTCGTGGTTACCGATGGTGGCGACGACGGGGTACTGACGCAGCTGGTCGGGCGCCATGAACGAGGTCCACTGGCCCTCGTCGTTGGCGGACTCGACGTGGTCGCCGCCGGAGACCAGCAGCTCGGCGTTCGGGTTGGCCGCGGTGGCGACCTTCAGGGTGTCCTCCCAGCCGGCCTGGTCCTTCAGCCGGTCGCCGGAGGAGCCGATCTGGGGGTCGCCGAAGAACAGGAAGTCGTAGTCGCCCTCGAAGTCCTGCGTCTTGAAGGCGTACGCCGGGGACCAGTTGCCCTCGGAGCCGACCCGGTACGAGTACGCCGTCTTCTCGCGCAGGTTGCTGATCGTGGCGTGCCGGTTGAAGCCGGTGGTGGAGGTGTTCGCCGCACCAACGGCGTCGAAGCTGACGGCGCTGGCCGGGAACTCGCCGTTGACGATCTCGGCGGTCGGGGCGAGCTGGATCTTCTGCGCCGTGTCGGCGGAGGAGTACCAGGTCACGATGCGCTGGGTCTCGTTGGCGCCGACGCCGAGGATCACGCTGCTGATCGTGGTGGACTCGGCCGCGCTGGCACCGGCCATCAGGCCGCTACCGAGGGCCGCGCCCATCCCGAGGAATCCGGCTACGACCCCGGCGACCAGGCGCCGCCGCACGAGCCCGGAGGCCCGTGTCGAGGTGCTCAATGTCATCGACATTGTTCCCTTTTCAAATAGAGGGATGGATTGTTCTTTGCCCGGCACTGGGCAAGCAGATCCAAGCTTTCGTTGCTCGATGAACCGACCATGAACGTGATCTTGCGAATGGCTGCACTTCGCGAACTACTTAGCCCTACTCATGATCCAGAAAGGCGCTGCACAAACCAGACCAAGCCCATAATGGACACGCCCGCTGAAACAGCGCCGGTCGCCCAGAGACCGGCTTTCGGCGCACGGCGACGCAGCACGAGCAGCAGCGGAAAGACGAGGGCGATAATCGTCAACTGAACGACCTCGATGCCGATGTTGAACACCAGCAGGGACCACAGCAGGGTCCACGACCACGCCTCGTCGATGCCCAGTGCGCCCGCGAAGCCCAGCCCGTGCACGAGACCGAAGCAGAACACCACGCCGAGCCTGATCCAGCCGGAGCGGTCCAGGCTGAAGTGGCCGCGCCCGGCCGCGTCCAGGTCGGTCGCGTGACCGCCGCGCCGCCCGATTCCCCACAGGTGCCAGCCGGCGACGACGGCGATCGACAACGCGATGACCGGCTCCACGATCGCCCCCGGCACCTCGACCAGGCCGAGGGCCGCGAGCATGAACGTCACCGAGTGCGCCAGGGTGAAGCTCGTGGCCGCGAGCACGATCTCCCGAAGTCGCCGCGATCCGGCGATGAGCGCCAGCAGGAACAGGATGTGGTCGATGCCGGACAGCAGATGCTCGGCGCCGAGTAGGAAGAACTCACCGAACCGCTCGTACCAGGCCTGCGCGGTCGAGAAGGAGGGGTGGGCGGCGTCGAGGGCCGCGCTGCCCGAACGGCCGTCGATCTCGTACGTGACGATCGTCTTGGTGCCCTTGACGTAACCCTCGTCGTCGGGGAAAAGACCGCTGCGGACCTCGTGCTCGTCGGCCTGCTCGGGACAGTTCCAGTCGAGCAGCAGGTTCGCGTACGGCACGCCGTCACGCTCGCCGATCGTCGCGTCGCCCACCTGGCTCGGCCGGCAGGCCGCACTGCGTGAGGTGACCGAGAAGTGGTCGCCGACGTACGTCAGCACGGTCGCGGTGTGGGCCTTCAGCGCCGCGGCCTGGGCACCGGTGTCACCCGCTTCGAAGGCGGCGGTTCCGGCCTGGAAGAGCGGATCGTCGCCACCGGAATCGGCGGCGGACACGACGAGGAGGTCATATTCGAGCTCGATCGCCGTGCGAATGTGACCCTCGTCTCCGGCCGCAATTTTCGCGTACACGGTCGACGAGAAGCCGTGCGCGGACGCCGGACCGGTGCCCAGAAAAGGGATCACCGCCGCGATGATCCCGACAGCGATGACGATAACTGTACGGCGGACGTGCCCTAACATCTGACTCCCTCGGTTGGCCAGTGCACGTTGCATGCCGTGGGTGAACGGCAGCCCGCGCACCGACGAACCGCCGGAGAACAAAGCCCCGGAACGGCCCTCTGCGGATTTCCGGCAGACGGAATTGAGATAGGAATACGAAGCAGTACGCGCACTTCCCGCCACCACTCGAAAGGACGACCGCCTTGCGCCCCCCGCTTCGGGCCGTCGCCATGCTGGCCGCGACCGCCGCGCTGGTCACCGCCTGCAACTCCGGCGACGACTGGTCACAGCCACACCCCGCGCCCAGCGCCATCGGCACTCTGGGCCCAGGGTTCGTCGACCCCTCCACGAAGCCCGCTCCGGAGGCGACCATCACGCCGCAGCCCGGCTCGTGGGCAGGCGTCCATCCGCCGAAGGACTACCGGGTCGTCCTGCTCACCGGCGGTGACGACCAACCGACCAAGGCCCTCGTGACGGCGGTCGAGGACTGGGCCGACGACGAGCACGTCGACCTCAGGACGATCACCGTCGGCAACGCGCACGACGCCGTTCCGACCATCGCCAAGGCCATGGAGATGGGCCCCGATCTCATCGTCAGCGCGGGCAACGAACTGATCGACGCGCTCGCGCTGGTCACCCCGAACCACCTGGACGAGAAGTTCCTCGTGGTGGGCGCGGAGCTGGCCGAGCCCACCCACAACGTCACGGCCGTCGACTGGTCCGGCGCATCGTTCCGTGGCGAAGGGCTCGGCATGTCCTCGACGTACGACCCGGCCTCCTTCACGGCCGAACGTTGCGCCGCCGCAATCCGGGCAGGCGTCGCCGCCGTGCTCAACGACCTGACCGGCATCGTCGTCTGGCTCTGACGGTGGGTCCCGCTCGACCGGAAACTCGGCCGGATCGACTGTCGATCGGCGCGCGTTGCGTTCGTGTAGAGGGCGAGCGGGCGACGCGGTGTCGCACGCCGAGTCGAGGGGTGCGGTCATGCGGAATCTGGTTGTCGTCGAGTTCGTGACGCTGGACGGGGTCATGCAGGGGCTGGGGTCACCGGACGAGGACCGCGACGGCGGGTTCGAGCACGGCGGCTGGGCAGCGCCGTACTTCGACGACACCCAGACAGCCACCGCACTGGAAGGGCTGCGGTCGACGACGGCGTACCTCTTCGGCCGCCGGACCTACGAGAAGATGACCGCCTTCTGGCCGAGCCAGCCCGACGACAACCCGATGGCCGCACACCTCAACGCGACCCCGAAGTACGTCGCCACCCGTACCCTGACCGACCTCACCTGGGCAAATGCCCAGCGGCTTGACGGAGACCTCGCGTCGGCGGTCGCGGAATTGAAGATGCAGGGTGACGGCACCATCGTCGTGCTGGGCAGCGGTGTGCTCGTGCACGACCTCGTCGCGAACGACCTGGTCGACGGGTACCGGCTGTTCCTGCACCCCCTCCTGCTCGGCACCGGCAAGCGGCTGTTCCGCGAGACGGACCGGCCGAGGCCGCTGCGGCTGACCTCCTGCACGCCGACCAGCACCGGCGTGCTCCTGCTGGAGTACGAGGTGGCGTGACCCTCGCCGAACGGGGCAGCGCCATTCATGATCATCCGTTAGGGTCCGGTCCTCTACCTTCCCTCACCGGAGAACCCCATGAATCCCAAAAAGGCCATGTGGTCTCGCCTTGCCACGGCAACGGCGGTGCTGGCGACCGCCACCCTCTTCAGCACGGCGCCCCCGGCCAGCGCCGCCGAGGCACTGCCCGACCTGTTCGTGTCGTTCAACCGTGAGCCCGTTGCCGAGGTCGACAACGGCGGCACCACCGTCGGCATGTACGTCTACAACTACGGCGAGGCCCCCGCCACGGGTGTGACCGTCACCCTGGACCTGAGCAAGGTCTCCGACAGGGTCACCGCAGCCGTGCCGGAGTGGAGCGACATCTGCAAGCTGGCCGGCAGCAAGGTCACCTGCACCGTCGGCGCGCTCGACGCCGGTCAGGTCCTGACCGTGGACCCCCTCTCGCTGACGAGTCGCCCGGGTGCCGTCCCCGGTGACGCCGGCGAGGTCACCGTCACCATCGACGGCAACGAGGACGACATGGCACCGGCCAACGACGTCACGTCGTTCCCGGTCACCGTGCTCGCGTCCGGTCCCGATCTGGTTGCCGCCGCGGCGGACCTGAACGACAAGGACCACCCGGTCGGCCCCGGCGACACCGTCCCGCTGTACTCGGGCATCGGCAACGAGGGCGACGCCGCCGCCACGAACTTCACGGTGCGGGTCAGCGTCCCCACCGGTGCCACGTTCGCCGAGCGGTACAGCGACTGCACCTACACCGACTACTACCCGGACGACATCGGCAAGCCCTACGTGTACGGCCCCAGCGAGGTGAGCTGCGTCGTCCCGCTGACGCTCGAGCCCGGTGACGGCCTGCTGCTGTTCGACGACGAGACCGGCGAGTCGCTCTTCAACATCACCTTCGGTCGCAACCTGCGCGGTCCGGATGAGCACTACAGTTCGGTCGACGTCGCCCTGGCCGGCCAGGAGCGCGCGGCGAAGAGCAGCGCTCGCGCCAAGGGCACCGGGCCTTCCTTCGCCGACAAGGTTCGCAAGCTCCAGTCGCAGGGTGCGAAGGGCGACCTCGCGAAGCAGCGCGCCGCGCAGCGTGAGCTCGACGAGTCCGATAACTATGCGGACTTCAGGTTCTGGAGCAAGGCGAACACCCTCGACATCGCGGTCACCGCGCCGGCCGTGAAGGGTGCCGTCGGGCAGACCGTCAACGTCGCCTACGAGGTCGTCAACAACGGCCCGTCCGACGGCGGCGGCCCGTCCGTGATCATCACCGCGCCGTCCGGCACGGTCCTGCTGCCCTCCGAGTGGTGCTACACCGATGGCACCGAGCACGAGCATCTGCCGGAGTCGGCGAAGCTGCGGTGCAACTTCGAGAGCGAGTTCCCCGCCACGGCTTCCGGTTGGGGCCGCATCAAGTCGACCGTCCGGGTGAAGATCAAGTCGGCTCCGGGCACCGACGGCACGATCGTGGCCCGCAACAGCGGCCCGGCGACCGAGTCGAAGCCGGAGAACAACACCGCCCAGATCGTCATCAACACCGGCACGGCCGGTGGCGGTGGCGGTGACGACAACGGCGGGTCGGGTGGCGGGCTGCCCGTCACCGGTGCCCCGGCGGCCATGCTGGCCGGTGGCGGCGCGGCAGTGCTCGCGCTCGGCGCCGTGCTGCTCGTGATGTTCCGCCGCCGCCGCGTGATCCTCCAGGTCCCACGCGACTGATCCAACGCGAGGCAAACAGGCAGGGGTGGGCCCGATTGGGCCCACCCCTGCCGCTGTCTGACGGCTGATCCAACCGCTACGGCAGGTCAGTAGGCGAACGGCCAGCCGGCGGAGTCGTAGCCGATGAGATTGATGCCGAGCAGGGACGTGCCGTTGTTCGCGTAGTAGTGGTAGACGAGCACGTCGGCGTCACTGTCCGCCATGACGGCCTGGTGACCGGGGCCGTGGATGCTGCCGTGGCCGGCCAGCACCTGGGTGCCGCCACCGGCGTTCATCGCGGTGCCGTTGCGGTCGACGTACGGGCCGGTGACGCTTGTCGACCGGCCGACCATGACCCGGTACGTGCTGGACGCACCCTGACAGCAGCGGTCGAAGGACACCCACTGGTAGTAGTACGAGCCGCGCTTGACGATCACCGGTGCCTCGATCGCGCCGCCACCACGGCCGGCGATGCTGTGGATCGTGTTGTCGGCGCGCTTGCCGGTCGCCGGGTTGAGCGCGATCAGTTTGATGCCGGACCAGAACGAGCCGAAGCTCAGCCACCACCGGCCGTCGGAGTCGACGAACAGATTCGGGTCGATGGCGTTGAAGTTGTCCGAGGTGCGGGTCTCGATCACCAGGCCGTGGTTGGTCCAGCTGCCGGACTCGCCGGTGGTGCTGGTCGCCAGGAAGATCGCCGACCGGTTCGAGCCGAAGGTGGAGGCCGAGTAGTACATCCAGTACCGGCCGCCGCGGTAGGTGAGGTCCGGTGCCCACAGGTTGCGGCTGCCGCCGGTGTAGGCCGTGGTCCACGGTGCACCGCCCGGGAAGGCGTTGCCCGCGTTGCGGAACGCGATCCGGTCGGTGGAGGTTTTCAGGGCGATGTTGTCGCCGGTGTGCGCCACCAGGTAGCCGCCGTTGGGCCGGCGCACGATCGTCGGGTCGTGCACACCGACGTTGCCGGTCACCAGTCCGGGGTTGGGGTAGGCGGCCGGCGGGATGGTGGGGGTCGCGGCGGCCAGTGGCACCACGGCGCCGCGCGGGGCCGCGTCCGACGGACGCGTGGTCAGGGCCACGCCGCCGGCCGCGACGACCACGATCGAGGCCAGCAGCGCGGTGAGTCGGATGCGGGACCGGGGTACGGGGAGAGCGGACGACATCATGACAGTCCTTACTGGCCGAGGTCCATCGATGTTCTCGATAACATCGATGTACGTCAAGGTGTTGTAGGCCCGAGCCTGCGGATCGTCACCGCCGAGCACTCCGCTTGTGCTTGGAACGGCCCGTGAACCTGCCACCATCCTGGGTCGGGGCGGCAGACCGACGCCGCGGGGTCCGTCGAGGAAACCACCGCCCGAACGGAATTCGGGACAGCAGCAGAGGAACCGCCATCACCAGGATCCCGAACCCGACCGCGCCCAGCACGCCCTGTGCACGACCGCGGTGCCCGCTGAGCTGGTCGAAGTCCGTGACGAAGTCCCCCGGATCGGCCGGGTTCACCCAGATAGACATCTCGTCACCGACTGGCCGGCACACCTCGACGCAGCCGACCTCCTGCTCGTACGTCCGGCCCGACAACTCGTACCGGACGAACATCGTGGTCGCCGGGCTTTCCCGATTGCCACCGTCATCCGTCACCCGGTTGTAGACGACCGCCCGCGCCGGAACGCCGGTGGCTCTCAACTCGGCCATCCAGTCGTCGAGCGCGAACTGGGTATGAAACGGCAGCCACAACAGCGCACCGCCGGCCACAACCAGCAACACGCATCCAAGAGTCACCCAGACCGACGATCGTCGCGGAATGATCACGCGATCATCATGGCGCGACCAGGCAACAGTCCGGTCGATGGGTACGGGCCGAGAGCCGAGCTCAGACCGTGTTGCGGTAACCGACGCTGATGACCCGCTGGGCCGTCTCGTCGTAGAACTTCGGATCAGTCGGGGCGAACGTGCCGAGGCCGTCGACGTACCGGTTGACCATGCAGAAGGCCGCCGCGATCAGCACCGTGTCGTGGATCTCCTCGTCGGTGGCGCCCTCGTTGCGGGCCACCTCGACCAATCCGGGGGTGACCTCTCGGCCACTGCGCTGCACAGCCCCGGCGATGTGCAGCAGGGCGCGCAGCTTGGCGCTGACCGGGGCGTTGTCCAGGTCGGCGCGCACCTGGTCGACCAGGGTCATGCCCTCATCGAGCAGGGCAGCGGCGAACGCCGAGTGCGCCGAGCAGCAGTAGGTGCAGTCGTTCAGGCCGGAGACGTACGCGGCGATCAGCTCGCGGTCAGCCGTCGGCAGGCTGAGCGGCCCGCGCAGCAGGGTCTCGGCCAGCTCCAGCATCGGCTTGCCGGTCACCGGCCGGTACTTCATCGGGCCCCGGATCCCGGGGAACTCGGTCTCGTCCACGCCCAGGTCGATGTGTGCCATGACGTCACGCCCCATTCGCTCCGGAGGTGCCCGGTCGGATCGTCGTCAGAGGACGCGCCGATAGCCGGTGTTGACGATCCGCTCGGACGCCTGCGCATACCACCCCGGGTCGGCAGCCGGTTGGGTGCCGAGGCCGTCGACGTACCGGTTGAACATGCAGAACGCCGCCGCGATCAGCACCGTGTCGTGGATCTCCAGGTCGCTGGCGCCCTCCTTGCGGGCCGCCTCGACCAGCTCGGGGGTGACCTCGCGCCCGCTGATCTGCACAGCTCCGGCGATGTGCAGCAGGGCGCGCAGCTTCGCGGAGATCGGGGCGTTGTCCACGTCGGCGCGCACCTGGTCGACCAGGGTCATGCCCTCATCGAGCTGCGCCGCCGCGTACGCCGAGTGCGCCGAACAGCAGTAGGTGCAGTCGTTGCGGCCGGAGACGTACGCGGCGATCAACTCCCGCTCCCCGGGTGTGAGCGGGTGCTCCCCGCGGAGCAGCACCTCGACCAGCTCAAGCAACGGCCCGCCGGTCTCCGGCCGGAAGCTCAGCGGCCCCCGGATGCCGGGCAGTTCGGCCTCGTCCACCCCTAGGTCGATGTGCGCGATGGGGTCACCCTCCCGAGTATCGATTCGGTCACTGATCGTGCCTGAGCATCGAATCTAGTGAATCAACACTGACATCTCAAGGGGATGATTCCGGCTTGCGGGCCGGTGACGAAAGGCTGACTCGCCGCCGCCCGCAGGCCATCGCCCGGATGTGCTCGCTACGAACCCGCCGGCGTCGGGAGGTCGACGATTCGGGTGGCCCACCGGGCGATCAGGGCCGGGTCGTGGGTGATGAGCAGGACCCCGGCCTGGTGCTGCCGTTGGTAGTCGGTGATGACGGCGGCGAGGTGCGCCTGGGTGGAGGCGTCGAGCATGGCGGTGGCCTCGTCGCAGAGCAGGTACTTGGGCCGGTGCGCCAGCGCCCGGGCGAGGCAGGCGCGTTGCAGTTGGCCGTCGCTGACGGCGTGCGGGCGGCGGGTGAGCAGGTCCGGGGTAAGGCCGACGATGTCGGCCAGTTCCGCCGCCCGAGCGCGTGCGGCGTCGGTGGCCGTGCCGGTGGCGCGCAGGGGTTCGGCGACGATGTCGGCGAGGGTGAGCCGTGGGTCGGTGGCGGCGCGAGGGCTCTGGAAGAGGATCGCGACCCGGGTACGGATGGCGGCGGGTAGCCGGTGCCGGGCTCCGGCCACAGGCTTGCCGTCAAGGGTGATGTGCCCGGTGCCGGGGGTGTGCAGCAGCGCGAGGACCCGGGCGAGGGTCGACTTGCCGCTGCCGGACGGGCCGCGCAACCCGACGGTCTCGCCCGGGGCGAGGTGCAGGTCGACCCGGTCGAGGACCCGCTGCCGCCCGAAGGAGACGCTGACCTGGTGGGCGGCGAGGCCGTCGAACGGGACGGCGGTGTCCGTGGCGGGGGCGGTCATGCGGTTGCTCCGGCCCTCGTCGGGTGGTGGCAGGCGACCCGACCGGCGCCCTCCCGGCCGAGCGCGGGTGCGGTGGCGCAGGTGTCGGTGGCACGGTCGCAGCGGGGCGCGAAGGCGCAGCCGGCAGGCAGGTCGGTGAGCATCGGCGGATGTCCCGGAACGGGTCGGAAGGCACGGTCGGGCAGCGCGTCGAGCAACCCGGCGGTGTAGGGGTGGGTGGGGGCGTCGAACAGGGTGCCGGTGGGGCGGTGCTCGACGATGCGGCTCGCGTACATGACGGCGACAGTGTCGGCGACGCGGCGGGCGGCGGTGATGTCGTGGGTGATGAGCAGCACGGCGGCACCGTCGTCGCAGCGGCGGCGCAGCAGGTCGAGCGTGTGGTCGACCAGCGGGCGATCGAGGCCCGTGGTGGGCTCGTCGGCGAGCAGAAGCGGCGGGTCGGGGGCCAGCGCGAGAGCGGTGACCAGGCGCTGGGCCATGCCGCCGGACAGCTCGTGCGGGTAGCGGTCGAGGTCGGCCGGGTCAAGACCGACGTCGGCAGCGATCCGCTCGGCGGCCACGGACGCGTCGCGGCGGGTGTGGCCGTGGGCCCGCAGGGTTTCCTCCAGCAGCCGCCGACCGGTCCGGACCGGGTTCAGGGCGGTGGCCGGGCTCTGCGGCACCAGCCCCACGGCCCGGCCACGCACGGTACGGGCGAGGTGGCGCTCGCCCACGTTCAACAGGTCGACCGGCCCGGTGCCCGCGGCATGCAGGTGGGCGTGGCCGGTGACGACGGCGTTGCCGGGTAGCAGGCCGAGTAGCGCGTGGGCGAGCACCGACTTGCCGCACCCGGACTCGCCCACGACCGCGAGAAGTTCCCCGGGGTGCAGGGCCAGGTGCAGGTCGGTGACGGCGTGCACCGTGGCGTCACGGAGGCGGAAGCGGACACTCAGCCCCACAACGTCGAGCAGGGCCTGCTGGGGGCCGGCCCCGGTCCTGGTCGGGGCGGTGTGGGCGGTGGTGGTCACAGGTTGAGCTCCGCTCGTACGCGGGGGTCGAGGCGGTCGCGCCACCGGCCGGTCAGGACGGCCAGGGCGAGGGTGACCGCGACGAGGGCGAGGCCGGGGACGATGCTGGCCCACCACGCGCCGGTGAGCAGGGACCCCTGCCCATCGTTGATCATGTTGCCGATCGACGCCATGTGCGGTGGGAGACCGAGGCCGAGGAAGGACAGGGCGGTCTCGTGCCACACGGCGTGCGGCACCATCAGGGTCGTGGCCAGGGCCAGGCGCGGGAGCACGTGCGGCAGCAGGTGCCGGGTGAGCACGCGGGTGCGGGAGGCGCCACCGCTGATCGCCGCGTCGATGAACGGGCGGGTACGCAGGCTGAGCAGTTCGGAGCGGACGATGCGGGCGGTGGACAGCCAGTGCGTCAGCCCGATGGACAGGATCACCGCCCCGAGGCTGGGCCGCAGCATCGCCACGATGAAGATGCCCAGCAGCAGGTGCGGCAGGGCCGCGACGGTGTCCACGATGCGCATCAGCACCCGGTCGACCCGGCCGCCGACGGTGCCGGCGACCGCGCCGACCAAGCCGCCGATGACCATGGCCACGAGGGCGGCGACCGCGCCGACGAGCAGGGACACCCTCAGCCCGTAGAGACTGCGGTGAGCCACGTCGCGGCCGAGTTCGTCGGTGCCGGCCAGGTGCGCCCAGGACGGCGCCAGACGGGTACGGGCCAGGTCCACCGCGCTCTGGTCCAGTGGCCACAGCAGCGGGGCGAGCAGGCACGCGGCGATCGCGCCGACGAGCACGACGGCGGCCACAGCCGCGCCGACTCGGCCCCTTCCCCGCAGGGCGGCGCGGCGACCGGGCCGAGGCGACCGGGCCGGTGTGCTGATCGGGGGCGGGGCGAGGTCAGTCATCGAGGCGTACCCGGGGGTCGGCGGCGCTGTAGGCGAGGTCGGTGGTCAGGTTCGCGGCCAGCACCACGACGGTGGTGGCCAGGGTGGTCGCGGCCAGCAGTGGGAAGTCGCTGCCCAGGGCAGCCTGGACGGTGACCGCGCCGAGGCCGGGCAGGGAGAACACGGTCTCCACCAGGACCGCGCCGCCGACGAGTTCGGGCAGGTGGGTGCCGATCAGGGTGAGGAACGGCAGCAGCGCGGTGCGCAGGGCGTGGCCGAACAGGACGGTGCGGCCGGGAAGCCCGCGCGCCCGGGCGGCGAGGACGTGGTCGTCGCGGAGACTCTCGGCGACGGCGTCGCGGATGAACAGCACGAACCACGGCGCCTGGGCGATCGCCAGCACGGTCACCGGCAGGATCAGGTGCCGGGCCACGTCGACGGGGTCGGTTCCGGTGGCGGTGACGTCGGTGAGCCCGCCGGCCGGCAACCAGCCCAGGGTGAGCGCGAACACGGCGATCGCGGCCAGGCCGATCCAGAACACCGGCATCGACTGCACCGCGTACGCGACGGCCCGTAAACCCCGGTCGAACCAGCCACCACGCCGGTACGCGGCCAGGGTGCCCAGCAGCAGGCTTGCCACCAGCACCAGGGCGAGAGCCGCGCCGACCAGCAGTAACGTCCACCCGGCGCGGGCGGTGAGCACGTCGACGACCGGCTCGTGACGGCTGGTCGACCAGCCGAGGTCGCCCCGGAGCAGGTTGCCCAGCCAACGCGCGTACTGCACCGGCAGCGGATCGTCGACGCCCCAGTTGGCGCGGATCTGGGCGAGGTTCTCCTCGCTGGTGGTGAACGCGGCCGCGCCCGCGTACTGCTGCGCCGGGTCGATGGGCGAGGCCGCGCCGAGGGCGAACATGCCCATGCTGGTCGCGGCGAGGACCGGGACGGCGACCAGCATCCGGCGGCGGATGACCCGGCCGGTGCCGGCCCGCCGCCGGCGCACGCGCGCTCTCGGCGGCCCGTCAGCGGGCAGGGGCGTTGTCACGACTTCTTCGTCCAGGTGTGGACGTTCCACCAGAGGCTGTTGGCGACGTCGTGCTCGTGCGGCTCCACCCGGGGCGTCACTCCCGCGACCGTGCTCTTCACGACGTAGGTGTGCTCAAGGTAGGTGAGGAACACCCACGGCAGGTCGGCGGCCAACTGCTTCTGGAAGGTCGCGTACGCCGCCTTGCGCACGGCCGGGTCGGCGTTGTCCCGGCCGTCCTGCAACGCCTTGTCGGCGATCGTGGACGTGTAGGAACCGGGGTTGAAGAAGCCCTGGCCGGCGAAGGCGGAGCCGAACAGCTTGTAGGAGACGAAGTCCGGGTCGTACGGGGTGCCGTACCCCATGATCAGCGCGTCGGTGTCCATCCGGGGGGTGATCGCGTCCCAGGTCAGGCCCTCCGGCGTCACCTTGATGCCGACCTTCTTCGCGTCCGCGGTCACCGCCAGCGCCAACTCCTTGCGGAGGCTGTCGCTGGCCGGGTACATCAGCGTGAACGCGGCCTGCCGGCTGCCCTTGACCCGGATGCCGTCCGCGCCGGGCGTCCAGCCGGCCGCGTCGAGGGCCGCCGTCGCGGCGGCGGGGTCGGCCGACGGGTTGCCGGTGAGGGACGGCTCGGCGAACTCCGACGACGGCGGCACCGGACCGAACGCCGGCTCCCCCGCTCCACCGAGCAGGCCGGTGACCATCGCCTGACGGTCCACCGCCGCGTTCAGCGCCCGTCGCACCGCCAGATCACCGAGGACCGGGTTGCCCATCGGCAGCATCACGCCCCGATAGTCGGCGGTCGGCACCCGCTGCACGCGATAGCCGCCCGACCCGTCGAACCCGGCCGCGAGCTTCGGTGCCAGCTCCGCCGCATCGAACTCCCCAGCCCGCATCCGCTGGGCACGGATGTTGTCGTCGGCGACGAACGCCACCACCACACCCGAGTTCGCCGGCTTCCCGCCCCAGTACGAGTCGTTGGCTGCCAGCACGAGCCGGTCACCCGGCGTCCACGAGGTCACCCGGTACGGTCCGGTGCCGATCGGCTTGCGGTTGAACTCGGCCCTGTTCACGTCCTGCCCCACGAACGCCTTCGCGGGCACGATGCCCAACGCCAGTCGTTGCAGGAACGGCGCGTACGCGTACCTGAGGGTGAACACCACGGTCGACGCGTCCGGCGCGGTGACCGAGGCGAGCATGTCCAGGTCCGACCGCAGCGTCGAGTCGACCTTCGGGTCCAGCACGGCCTGGTAGGTGAAGACCACGTCCTGCGCGGTCAGCGGCGTGTCGTCGTGGAACCGCACCCCGTCGCGCAGCTTCGCGGTGACCGTCCTGCCGTCCGTCGAGACGGTGGGCAGTTCCCGGGCGAGGGCTGGCACGAGCTGGTTTCGGGCGTCGCGCGCGACCAGCCCGTCGAAGATCAGCGAGCCGCCGTCGACGCCGTAGTTCAGCACCGGGTTCAAGGTGTCCGGCTCCCCCGCCGTCGCCACCACGAACGTTCCGGCGGCACTCGTACCACCCGACGGCGTCGCCGACGACGAGCAGCCGGAGACCGCGAGCGCCGCGGCGACGACCACCGCCGTCACCCGGGCGGAGAAGGTCTTACTCATGAGGTGCTCCTGGGATCGATGTGGTGCGAGCTCGACACCGGATCGGACGTGCCGTCGCCGCGTGCCAGGTCGACGGGGCGGTGGGTCCGGCCTGTCACTCAGCGGCGTTGGCACTAAGCAGTCGGGCGCCCCGGCGGAGGTGTTGATCATCGCGATGTCGGGACGTTCGCCCACTGATGCGAGTGTTCAGTAATTGCCAATGAGTTGCAAGAAAGGGTGTCCGCGTTCACCCTCAACGCCCGGTTCCACCAAGCCGCCCGACGGCGCGAGCATCACCGCCGCGTACCACTGCCGCACTTCGCTGCTGGACCGTGCGAAAAAGGCCGCCTCGGTTTGCCGAGACGGCGGCCTCACCTGCCGGTCGGACCGGGTCCATCGGCGGGCTTGGCTATACGGATGGGCGTCCGCCGCACGCGCCCCTGCCGCCGTCCGTACGACATTGCCGGCTTCGGAGACTCGGCCTCCTTGTTGATCAAATTTAGACTTACGGACATGAAGCGACCACGTCTCCGGGTGGCGCAGCTCGTCGGGTTCCTGCTCTGGCTGACGTCGGGTGTCGGGATGTGGCTGGGCTGGCCCGATGGAACCACGTCGCTACTGCTCGCCGCCGGGCTGTTTGTGTTCCATGCCCCGACCGTCATTGCCGCTCGGCGGGAAAGGGAATCCAAGCCACCGAAGCCTGCCGAAGAGGTTCTGAAGTGGTATCCGAAGTGGTGGGCCTGACCGCCCGTGCGCCGTTCGGGCAGTAAGGAACCGGCTCCCACCGCCGCTCGAAGCCTGATTCCGGCCGGACATGAAAGAACCCCCGACCTTGCCGTTTCGGCTGGTCGGGGGCTTCTTCTTGCTTTGTGCGCCCGAAGGGACTCGAACCCCTAACCTTCTGATCCGTAGCCAGAAGGGGAGGGTGACCCTGACCTGCACTTATGTCAGTTTGCCCGGATTCACTATGTTGCATTGTCGACGGAACGTGACGCTAGACCGCAGTTCCGTCCCCCAAGGTGCCCCCCGGGGGGGCACGGTTTTTGCGGTCCAGGTCCGGCGCCCGCATCTTGATCGGCTGGCGGGCTATCCGCCGCTCGGCGTGTTTGACTCGCCAGGTCCTCGATCACCACCGACGGGTTGACGCCGCGGCGGTCGGCTTCCTTGGCCAGCCACATGCCGTCGGCGGGATGCTCGTTGCCCGACCACCACTCGCTCTGCCGTCAGACGGACACCTGCCGCACGCCTGCGCTGCGGTCTCGCCACCTGCCCGCCGAGGTCTTCATCATCCGGTGGAGCATCCCGCCCGGTACGGAGCGGACCGAGCCGAGCCAGTCGCCTGGGCGGATCCTCACCAAAGGCTACCTCTGGTCGCTCTTCGTTACCGTCGACCAGCGTCAGCGGCGGACGTCCCCCTGAGGGTACGAGACACCCCGCCCGCCGAGGATCAGCTAAGCCCTTCGATTTCGGCTACGACTGGCACGGTGAGTTGTACGGCGATCGGTGAGTACAGGTCGACGTCCTGCGTGGCTGTGCGAAGCGAGACGATGAGGCTGTAGCGCAGGGGTAGGTTTGCTCGGTCGGCGCGTTTGTTGTTCTTCCACCAGCCTCCGACCGGATGTACGGCGATGAGGCTGCAGTCGGCGAGAGCCGCGCCATCTCCTTCCCAGATGTCTTGGTGGAGTGAGCCAAGGTTGCGCTGGTTACCCCCGACAAGCCAGCGTTCCGATCCGCTGGGTGGGCGGGCGCCTGCTTCCTCGTCCTGCGCTTCGCGATTGATGCGCGCGACGAAGGCGTCGACGGGCTCGAGGGGTGCATTCAGCTCGAACCTTAAGCCGTGTGAGGCGTAGGCGTAGCGCCGGCGCCAGCCTCGTCGGGATGCAGTCGGTTCGATGAAGTAGGACAAGGTGACGCGGAGTTGGACGGTTGCCTCGGCGAGTTCGCGAAGCGTCTCAGCCGGCCACGGCAGCCGGTGCAGCCGAAAGCGTCGGGCTGCGTGGTCTCGGCCGTCGAAGGGAACGAATTCGTCCTGGGTCACGAGGGTGACAGCGTTGGTGTTGGAGGCGAGGACCGAATTTTCGGTTGGTACGCCCCAACCGTAGCGGCGCAGCATCGTCTGCCGGACAGCCTTCGTTGTTGCGCCCTGCACATCGGCTTTCATGGCCGGCGTCCACTCGGCCGCATGGACCAGCAGGCCTCGAATAGTCTCCGGCCAGTAGGACGGATATGCCGCCATGGCCTTCGCCGCGAGTCGGGCCGCTTGCGCCGTAGCGGCACTCGTGGCGTTCGCCGAGGCGAGGGCGAGGTCGTCCCGGGCCGAGGTGGTACGGACACACACAAGCGGATGTCCATCGTGAAAGTCGACGCCGTCACTAAGGACGTTGCCACCTTCCATACAGATGTCCGGTTTGATCGGCCAGGCTCGGCTGGCGAAGGACACCGACGTGCGGCTATGCGGGGAGAGTTCGCCTTCGCCGGCGAGCGCCGTCCAGTTGTCGAAGGTTGGGTCCGTCGGAGGCGCGGTCAGCTCGGTGTATGCGCCCACGGTGAGCGCGTTCCAAGCATGCGCCGGGTCCTCAATCTCCGAGATGTCGCATAGTTCTCGGTGGTCAAGCCCCCGCGGCCGGTCACGCACGTTGCCAGCCGAGATCAGGAACAAGCGGGCGGCGCTGAAATCGGGCTGACCGAGGAGCGCAATCCCCGTGTCGGACTGACCGATGTCGGTGCCGATGCTCAGCGCATCGATCGCCGCCGACCACAGCGAAGGCTCGCCAGCTCGCGCCTCAGGTGGTGCAGTAATCGGCATGCAGAAGGTACGTTGCCGGCCCGGTGCTGACGCCTCCGCAGCCGCTGCCGCCTGCGCCGTGATCAATCCATAAGCCGCTGGATCGTTCGTGGCCGGCTCGTCGGGCAACATCTTGACCGACTCAAGCCGATGCGTCAGCGTAACCAGCCCGTTCCCCCACAGCAGATGGTCGAGAGGACCGTAGAGAGCGAGCCCAGCCATCAAGGTGCCATGACCCCGCCGGTCCTCGCCGCTGTCGCCGACCACCGAATGCACGTCGCTGGGGTCGATCGATTCTGACAGCAGCACGTGGGAACGGCGCGCACCGCTGTCGAGGTGACACACGACGGGCACTCCGGCCGGGGCGAACTTGGTGCGTTCCACCAGGTCTGTTGTCAGCTCGTCCTGGTCATCCTGGGAGTAGTCCTCGACCGTGTCGACGAATTCAGGGCGCCGGATTTCGGCGACGGGGACAGCGGTGAACGGCAAAGCGTGCAGGTCGTCCCAGCGGGCCTGTAGCCAGACCACCGTGCGGTCAACGAGGTCCATGCGCCGCTGAGACATCCGGAAACGGTTCGCAGCTGCGAACGCGCGGAGGAGTTCCACTCCGGTGTCAGTCCGGGTCAGCCAGATCTCCCACCAGGCCAGCCCTGTCGGCGGGTCATCGGCGGACTGCCAGAGGTCGAGGAGCACAGCCCGCCGGATCGAGGCGATGTTCGCGACAAGCGCACGCTTCTGCGGCTCCCCGGTGCGTGTGTTCCGCTCAAGAAAATCCTCGAAGATCTTCAGGAAGGTCCCGCGGTACGCATCACTGACCCAGACCACGGCGCTTTCGGGCCGATCTCCGGTGGCCGGGTTGACAGCCAACAACAGCCACTGCGGACGCTTCACGCGATGGGACGACATACGCTCGAGCGAGTCCAGCTTCAGTGGGAAAGCCGGATCCGCTGCATCGAGCACCAGGATGATGCCGAGCGCCTTGAGCTCCTCCAGCGTGAGGTCGTCGGCTACCGCGGCGCGTTCAACGTCTGCTTGATGCAGGGAGCGTTCGAGGTCTCCGCGTAGCTTGGTCCCATGGGCTCGGCGTTCCACATCCCGGATTCGCGGGTTGCCTCCGCCACTGCGGTTGAAGCTACGGTCCTCGGCGCGACCAGTGACGGTCAGATGCGCCAACGACCGGGCCGGGCTACTCACTGCCCCGCCGCTCGGCGTTCCCGCAATGCCTCGGTTAGGTCAGC
This sequence comes from Micromonospora sp. NPDC047467, assembly GCF_040643095.1. Lineage (NCBI taxonomy): Bacteria > Bacillati > Actinomycetota > Actinomycetes > Micromonosporales > Micromonosporaceae > Micromonospora > Micromonospora sp. NPDC047467. The sequence goes on from NZ_JBEYTO010000011.1 coordinate 27,469, forward strand.
GACCGTGACCTGTGCTTCGCCGCGCAGGATGGCCTGCTTCGCGGCAGTTTCGGCGGCCTTGACCAACTCGGCATGACTCAGCCCGGATGCCTGGGCTTGGACCGCCGCCCATCGAATGCCCCGCCCCATCGGCCCAAGCCGGGTCTTCATGACCTCCGATGCCTGCGCGCCGTCCGGCAGCTCGTATCTGATCGCAACGTCGAAGCGACGGAACAGCGCATGGTCAAGGATCGACCGATGGTTCGTGGCAGCCACGACAATGCTTTCGGCGTTGGCCTGCTCAAGGAAGATCAAAAACGAGTTCAGAATTCGGCGGGCTTCTCCGACGTCATTGCCGCTTCGATGGCCGCCAAGGGCGTCAAACTCATCGAACAGGTAGACCGCCCGCTGGGACGCCGCAGCGTCGAATACTGCGCGCAGCTTGCTCGCCGTCTCGCCAAGGTACTTGCTGAGCAGGCTATCCAGGCGGATCGTCAGCAGTGGCAGAGCTAGCTCGTGAGCGATCACCGCTGCAGTCATCGTCTTGCCCGTGCCCGGGGGGCCCTCCAGTAGGAGTCGATGGGCCGGTGCGAACCCGTGCTCCGAGAGAGCCTGCCGTTGCCGTTGCTCATGAAGCACGCGAGCGATAGCGTCCTTCAACTGCGGCGGACCGACCAGGTCGCGGAGAGACACGTTCGGGAATGCCGCTGTAACCAGATCGGCCAGGTCCCCGCGCGGGCGGGCGATAGCTGTGACCTTGCTTGCGACCGGCTGGCTCCGAGCACCTTCGATTACCCGCTTGAGCTCGTTAGCCAGCGTTCCGTGGCCCTGGCGGGCCGCCTTTGCCGCGACCTGAAGGGCGACAGCGTAGAAGGCGGCATCATCACCGGCGGCGTGATTGCGCACGAGCGCCTTGATGTGCTCGCCTGACGCCGTCACAGACCCGCCCCCTTCCACCAACCTCAACTTACCCAAGTGGCTCGATCATCTGTAGCGATAAAGTTGGACCGGTCAAAATTTACCACTACGATCTGACGTGTGCCAGCAGGGCGCGCTCGCCGCGAAGACAGCCGGTTCCGGGATCAAGCCGAGATACTCGCCACCCGGCTGCGAACGCTGCGCACAGAGCGAGGGCTGACCCAGGAGCAGCTCGCAGGACGCGCCCAGGTCGCTGTCTCAACCCTGAGAAAGATCGAGTCGGGGAGGGTGATCGAGCCCGGCTATTTCACAATGATGTCCCTCGCCAACGCTCTAGGCATAGAGCTTCGTGAACTTTCCTGGCCGCACGACTCGCCCTCAATCGGTCAACTCCACGCGTAGGGACCCTGCCGTGCCCGGATCGAGAAGAGGGGGCAAAGTGAGGACGAGCATGAGCGCCCGACCGCGACGCACCGGGTTCTGACGCGGGGATTGGCCCGTTCGCCCACACCTCAGGTTCGTCGCGCGGGGGCGGTTCGCGTGCCGTAGCAATTGAGCCTCGCACCTGGACGAGGGAATGCGGACAATCAACACAGCAGAGGAAGCCTCTGATGACACTCCGCAAGGATCAGGTGAGTTCTGGCGACTCTCGTGACCCCCTGGGGGGCACGAGAAACGCCCCTCAGGTCGATCGTTCTCGATCGCCGGAGGGGCGTTTTCGCAAGTCAACCGCTGTGCGCCCGAAGGGACTCGAACCCCTAACCTTCTGATCCGTAGTCAGATGCTCTATCCATTGAGCTACGGGCGCTGGTGCTCAGCCAGTGTACACACCTGGCTTTCGCGCGGAGACTCCGGGATTCGAACCCGGGAGGGGCTTTAAGACCCCAACCGCATTAGCAGTGCGGCGCCATAGACCAGACTAGGCGAAGTCTCCCAGGTGGCCCGCAGACCACCGCGCCCGAGGATACAGGTCGGCACCCACCGGGAGCAAAACGACTTCCAGCGTACGGCTGCCGGGGCGCCTGGTGCCCGTGTTCCCGGCTGTGCGGCGGCGTGATCGGGACTACGCTCCATCGATATGCAGGAGCAGCCGCCCAGCGAGCCGACCCGTCGAGAGCCTGCTGACCGAGCGCGGCGGCGCTCTCCGCGGGCGACCTTCACTCCGCCGACGGCCGCTGAGCAGGCGGTGGAGAAGGCGACACCACCTGGGCCGGCAGCGGCCGGGGCCGCTCCGGGCGAGCAGCGCCCGCGGCGTACCAGGCCTGCCCCTGCGGTGCTGTTCCAGCCACCGGAGCCGGGCCGCCCCCTGCCCCGACAGCCGGCCCGCCCGTCAGCTCTCCCGCCCGAGAGGACGACCGCCGGCCAGCAAGCCCTGGCAGCGGATGTCGAGCAAGGGGTGCCGGTGGATCGTTCAGCGGCGGACGTCGAGCAGGTACCGGCCGGGCCGGCGGCGAGCGGCAAGCGCCCGACCCCGTCGGAGGCCCCTGCGGCTGAGGCAGATCAGCCGGTAGACGCCGATCCGAGCGGCTCGGCGGCGCTGGCCCCCGATGGGCGAGCGCCCGAGGGCAGCGCGCCACCACCCGCCAGCCCAGCGTCGCGGACGCCGAAGGCACGTGCCACCCCCGCTCGGAAGGCCACCCCCCAGAGGAAGACCGGTACGTCGGCAGGTGACACGGCCGCCACGACCGCGCCGCCGGTTCCACCGACCCCAACCGGTCCAGCAGCCGCCGAGACCGAGGCAGCAGCGGCCCCGCGCAAACAGGCCGTCCCGACCAAACGCACCCCCACCAAGCGAGCCGCGAAAACGACCCCGCCGGCAACTACGACGGCTGAACAAGCCGCCGCGCCAGCGGCGACCCCGACCGAGCGTGCCGAGAAGGCGACCAAGCGCGCGGCGACCCCCCGCAAGACCGCCGCGCCGAAGAACACCGTGGCAGCACCCGAGCCTCCGACCGAGCAGCCGCAGTCAGACGTCCCGGCGCCCCTCGCCGCCACGAGCAGCGCCGCAACCGCCCAGCAGACCGCGCACGAGGCAGCCACGCACGAGGGTGCGGCGGCTCTGGGGCGTACCCCGGAATGGGATTTTCGGACGGTGACCACCCGCGTGCTCGACCACCCGGGCTTCGCGCCGGAGTTGCTGGCCCTGGCGGCGGTGCGGGCGCTCGGGCCGGGTGCCGCCGAGTGGGCCGAGTTGCTCCGGGGCAGATACCCGGATGCTCCGGCGGACGGCCTGGCCCGGCTGGCCACCCGGCGGTTCGTTGGGGCGGCCGCCGCGGGTGGGGCGACGGCCGCGCTGGCGGGGATCTTCGCGCCGATGGCCGAGTTGGCCTCGGTGCTCTGGACCCAGTCGAACCTGGTGTTGCACCTGGCTGCGGCATACGGTCGGGACCCGGCGCATCCCGACCGGGCCGCCGAGTTGCTGGTGCTGACCCAGGTGCACCCCGACGCGGCGAGCGCGCGTGCCGCGCTGGACGCCGCGCGGGCGGCGGACGACCCGGTCGAGGGGGCGTGGCCTCGGGCGGCGGAGGCCGCCTGGCGGCTGGCGGCACCGCTGACCGCGCAGGCCGGCGGCTGGGTTGCGTTGCGGCTGGCGGCCCGGCTGCTGCCGGGTGCGGCGGTGCTCGCCGCCGCGCTGGGCGACTCGGCGGCGACCGAGCGGCTGGCGGCGCGGGCCGTGGCCCTCTATCGGGCGGGTTGAGTCAGAGCCAGTCGAACCACTCGCGGGGCAGCAGCGCGTAGCCGACGAAGGCAAACACGTCGAGCAGCGTGTGCGCGATGATCAACGGCATCACCCGCCGGGTACGCAGGTAGAAGAGGCTGAACACGACGCCCATCACGGCGTTGCCGACGAACGCGCCGAAGCCCTGGTAGAGGTGGTACGAGCCGCGGAGCAGCGCGCTGGCCGCGATGATCGTGGCGAGCCGCCAGTGGAGTTGGCGCAGCCGGGTGACGAGGTAACCGACCACGATCACCTCCTCCAGCACGGCGTTCTGCATGGCGACGAGGATCAGCACCGGGACGGTCCACCAGATGTCCGGCAGCGCGGCCGGCACCAGCGTGGCGTTGATGCCGAGCTGGGCCGCAACCCAGAACAGGGCCAACCCCGGCAGGCCGATCAGCGCGGCAAGGCCGGCGCCACGGGCCAGGTCCTGGCCGGGCCGCCGGGCGTCCAGGCCGAGGGTCCGCACCGGGTCGCCGGGGTCGCGGCTGAGCAGGTGTACGGCGAGCAGCACGGGCAGGAGCGCGAAGACGATGCCGAGCAGTTGGTACGTCAGGTCCAGCCAGGGTCGGGCCGACGCCGAGGTGTTCAGCGAGGCGGTCTGCTTGGAGAGCGGCCCCTCGGCGGTCAGCTTCGCGATGATCGAGACCACCGCGTAGACCGCGGACTGGCCGAGGGAGAGGCCGAGGACCAGCAGCATCTCGGTCCCCAACACTCGGCGGGACACCGGGCGGGTCAGCTCAACGGTCACCGCACCACTCTGCCCGACGGACGGCACCGCAGGCACAGCTGATCGGCCGGCGTGAACCGATCGCACATTCTGTGCGACCAGTGTGCACTCTCCGTGGACATTCTATGGGCGCCCGATCCGCTGCCGTCTGGGGAAGGAGCACCCGGTGGACAATGTCGCGCGGTTGCTGAAGGAGAGCTGGACCCTGGTCGAGGAGGACCGGGAGCGGCTCAGCGGCTACTTCTACGCCCGGCTGTTCCTGCTCGACCCGGCCCTGCGGCAGCTCTTCCCGGTGCAGATGACGGGCCAGGGTGACCGCCTGCTGGAAGCGATCATCACGGCGATCCACACGGTCGACGACCCGGAGAGCTTCGACGAGTTCCTGCGGGCGCTGGGCCGGGACCACCGCAAGTACCACGTCGACGACCAGCACTACGCGACGATGGGCGTCGCGCTGCTGGACGCGCTGCGTACCACCGCCGGTGACGGCTGGAACCTGGAGTACGACCAGGCGTGGCGAGACGCGTACGCGGCGATCGCGGCGAAGATGGTCGCCGGGGCGGCCAACGACGACAACCCGCCGTTCTGGCACGCCGAGGTGCTGACCCACGAGCGGTACGGCCCGGACACCGCCGTGCTGACCTGCCGGGCGTTGCAGCATCCGCTGTCGTGGCGGGCCGGCCAGTACGTCAGCCTGGAGCTGCCCCGCTACCACCCGAGGGTGTGGCGCACCTACTCGGTGGCGAACGCCCCGAACGACGACAACGTGCTCGAGTTCCACGTCCGGAGTTCCGGCGCGGGATGGGTGTCCGGGGCGCTCGTCCGCCGGGTTCAGCCCGGGCACCTGCTGCGGCTGGCGGCGCCGATGGGTTCGATGACCCTCGACCGCTCCTCCGAGCGGGACATCCTCTGCGTGGCCGGCGGGGTCGGGCTGGCTCCGATCAAGGCCCTGGTGGAGGAGTTGGCCTCCTACAACCGGACGCGGTGGGTGCACGTCTTCTATGGGGCACGGCAGGCGGCGGACCTGTACGGGCTGGCCGCGTTGCAGGAGTTGGTGGCCGTACACCCGTGGTTGTCGGTCACGGCGGCGTGCAGCGACGACCCGGATTTCGACGGCGAGTTGGGCGACATCCCGGACGTGGTGGCCCGGTACGGCCCGTGGACGACGCACGACTGCTACGTCTCCGGTTCGGCGCAGATGGTCCGGTCCACACTGCGGGTTCTGGCCGCGGACGAGGTGCCGCCGCCGAACATCCGCTACGACACCTTCGGTGACCTTTAGACGTTCCTCCCCCCATGCCGGGGCGCGTGCTCCCGCCCCCTGGGGCACGCGCCCCGGCCCCCCTTTGCCCACTCAGTAGCGCCAGGGCCGCCCGGTCTCCCGGTATTCCTCCACCGGCACCAGCGGCACGCCCGGTGCCATCCGGTCGACGTAGAGCCGGCCCTCCAGGTGGTCGATCTCGTGGGCGACGAGCCGGGCCATGCCGAACTCGAACGAGGTGATGATCCGGCTGCCGTCCCACTGGGCGTGCTCCACGTCGAGGCGCAGCGGTCGGGGCACCAGACCGCGGTGGTCGAAGAAGGAGAGGCAGCCCTCGTACTGCTCGTCGGTCTCCGGGTCGGCGTCGACCACCCGGGGGTTGAGCAGGATGACCGGCTCCGCCGACCGGTCCGGGGGTCGGACGGCCGCCGCCGCCCGGCCGATGCCGAGCTGCGGGGCGGCGATGCCCACCCCCTTGCTGAACGGGTGCAGTTCGTCGAGCCGGGCCAGTGCCGTGGTGAGCCGGTCGACGATGTCCCGGGCCACCTGCTCCTCGGCGGGCAGGTCGAACTGCCGGACGCGCTGGCGGAGCAGGTCGTCGCCGCGTTGGACGATGCCGAGCCCTCGCATCCGGTCGCTGGGGCGGATCCGGATGCCACCGGGGCCGACGTCCGGGTCGGTGTCCGGGCGGGACCGGAAGCGCCACTGCATCCGGTAGCGGGCGTTCAGCGGCGGGTCGTCGGTCTGCCAGTCGAAGTACGCCCGGTCGCCCTCGTCGTGGCGCTGCGGCGCCGTCCGCAGCGGGCCCTCCTCCGCGGAGAGCGAGGTTTCCACGCCCCAGACCTGTGGGTCGAGCGCCGCCGGCAGATCCAGGCGTACGGCGAGTTGCCGGGTGGGCAGCCGGACGGCCCGCTGGAACCAGGGGCCCCACTTCTCCTGACCGACGCTGTACGCGTACTCGATGGTGGCCCGGTCGCCGGGGTAGAGCGGGAAGCGCCGCTCACCGTTCTCGAACAGCAGCCAGATCTCCTTGAACGCGTCCCGGTCGTGCTTCGCCCGCCAGTGCATCGGCTCCGGGTCGCCGCCGCTGTCGTCCCGGCGGGCCTGCAGTTGCAGCTCGGCGAAGGTGAGGGGGTGCTCGCGGTGGTGCCGGTTGGAGCGACCGGGGTCGTTCGGGTAGCGGTCGACCGCGACGCGTACCAGGTAGCGGGTGACCGGTTCGGTGCCGGCGTTGTAGAGCTCGCGGCGGATGACGCACCGGTAACCCTCGTCGGTGTGGGTGAGGGTGGCCAGTTCCCGCTCCACGACGAGGCCGGTGCCGGGCGGCAGCCACTGGCCGGGCGGCGAGGGCTCGCGGTGCGGCTGGCCGATGCGGGCGTGGCGGAGATTGTCGTACTCCCGGAAACGCTGCCAGATCGCGCCGCTGGCCTCCAGGACGGCCTCGGCGCGGCGGGCGAAGTCCTCGGTCGGGCGGTGCCGGCGCCCCTCGACGTGGCTGACGTAGGAGGGGTCGAACCCCATGAGGACGGCCAGTTGCTTCTTGGAAAGCCCACGCCCGGTCCGTTGCCGGGCGAGTTCGGCCGCAAAGGAGTCGGCAGCCCGTTCGAGGGGGGATGTCGTCATCGGCGTCCTCGCGGCCGGGAGTATCATCTTCACGTTCTGTGGCCGAACGCACACGCATCTGGCAACTTGATGACACTCCGCTTGACAAACCACCGGCGGCCGGCGGGAGTCGAGCCGATGTGGCCCAAGCCTCCCGCCGCGATCGAGGTGAGGCTTCCCTTACTCAGCACGCGTGGTTAGGCTAGCCTTAGCTTGGACGGCACTGTCGTCCACCGGGGTGTGCACCTCGGTCACGCGAACGGGGGATGACACGGTGACAGCGGTGATGCCGAGGCGGGACATGTCCGCCACGCCGCTCGCCCCCGTCACCGCGACGCTGCGGGCCATGTTCGGCACCGACGACCTCCCCGGGCTCGCCCGCGGCCTGCTGGTCGACGACGAGTTCGGTTGGACGCCCGCGACCACCCTGATCGACGGCACCCGGCTGCCGGAACTGCTGCACGCGGCAAGCGTCCGCTGGCGCGGCACCCCGCACGCCTGCGCCGCGCTGGCCTGGAAGTCGTACAGCTACTGGACGGCGCTGCCGGTCGTGCTCGGCTGGGCCTCGGCTCGGCGGGTTCCGCTGCTCGACCCGTCCGACGTTCTGATCCACTTCGAGGACCACCGGCCCCTGCTCACCCTGGGCATGCGCCGCAGCACCACCGTGGCGGTGCTGCCGGGCGACCCACTGGCGCTGGCCGGCCTCCCGCAGGTACGCGTCGTCGCCGACGAGGCGGAGTTGCTGGGCGAGCTGCGCGCCTCACTGCTCGACGCGCACCTGGCACCGCTCATCACGGCGATCCAGGCGGAGGTCCGGGTCGGCACCCGGACGCTGCTCGGCTCGGTCGCCTCCGGCATCGCGCACGGCATCCTGCGGGCCGCCGACGCGCTGCCCGGCCCAACGGTGCAGAGCATCGACTCTCTGCTCGGGGCGCTCGATCTGGCGGATCTGGTCGAGCTGGTGCCGGGGCCGACCGGCGAGCCGACGGTTCAGCGGCGCACCTGCTGCCTCGCCTTCACGCTGCCCAGCCCGAAGGTCTGCCAGGGCTGCTGCGTCCGCCAGCCCTGAGCCCGCTCAGTCGGTCAGCGGCCGGACGTCCCACACCCACACCCCGCCGGTGAACACCGGCTGGATCCCGGTCAGCTCTGTCATCCCCCGACGCAGCGCGTCCTCGTGCTCCTGGGGCCCGAGGATGACCGCGCCGGCCCGCCAGTAGCGCAGGTCGTCGATCGCCTTCACCCGGTCCTGCGGGGTGATCGGCGGCACCGCCCCGGTGCGTCGGATGGTGGCGAAGAAGCTGCTGGTGGGGCGCGGCGGTGCGCTGAACAACGCGACCTTCGGCGGATCCGCGCTCGGGCGGGTGTCCGGGCCGAGGAAGTAGCCCCGGGCCAGCGGCATGTCCAGTCGGGTGACCGCCGACCAGCGCAGCGGCTCCGCGTAGGTGGTGTCCGGCAGCGGCAGGGTCACCACACTGCGCCCACCGGCCACGTAGGGCCGCCAGGCGCCGCTGGTCACGAAGGTGGGGACCGGGTCGAGGCGTACGACGGGCAGCGGGGTGGGCAGGATCGGCAGCAGGGCCATCGTCAGCACGGTCGCGGTGGCGAAGCGGATCTGCCGCCGGGCGGCCGGCTGTGCGCGGGCCAGCTCGCGGGCCCGTTCGGCGCCGTAGGCGAGCAGCACACCGATGATCGGGGTGATCGCCAACGCCCAGCGGGTCGGCACCACCGAGTGCAGGATCGGCAGGTTCTCCAGCGCGGCCCACGGCCCCGGCACACCGGTGCCCCGGCCGTCGAAGCGGATCTCCCGACCGAGCGAGAGCACCGCGAAGAACAGAGCGAGCCCGGCCAGCGCGAGCACCACCACCGAGCGCCGCAGCCACCAGACAAGGGCGACCACCAGCACCAGCAGCGACCAGCCGAAGAAGCTGTTCTCCTCGGTCGGGTTCTTGGCCAGGCCCGCGGCGGTGCGCGGGCTGCCGGCCAACGACTCCCGGGCGTACGCGACGAACGAGGCGAGGTCGCTGGAGTAGCCCCGGATCAGGCTGGACAGCCCGGAGTACGCGCCGGGACCGAAGAACTGCACGTACAGCGGGTACGCCAGCAGGAGGCCGGCGACGCCGGCGGCCACGGCCAGGCCGGCGAGGAAGGGCCGCGCCCGTGACCGCAGGGCCGGGCGACCGATGGCGAGCGCGACGACGATCACGCCCAACCCGATCGCGGTCATCAGCAGGATCTCCAGGTTGAGGAACGCCTGCCAGACGATCACCAGGGCGAGCAGCACCCCGTTGCGCAGCCAGCGACCGGGCTCGGCGAGCCGCAGCGTCCGCCAGATGATCAAGGGGACGACGAACTGCGACACGATGTTCGGATGGCTGTTGGCGTGCGACACCATCGCCGGCGCGAAGGCGCAGAAGCCCGCACCCAGCCACGCCGGCCCGCGAGCGCCGATGAGGACGCGGGAGAGCAGGAAGTACCAGGCAGTGGCGGTGGCGATCATCCCCAGGGTGAGAAAGAGCAGGAATGCCGCGCGCGGCCCCAGCAGCAGGGTGACCGGCGTCATTGGCAAGGAAATGGATAATACGGACGTATTCGCCATGAGGTTGACGCCGTCGGGCACGTTCATCTGGTCCGAATGGAATGGATACGCGAATTGCGTGACGACTCGTGCACCGTGCGCCATCATCCATTCGAACTGCGACTGGTCGGTGCGGTTGTCGCGCACCCCACTGCCCGGGTCCAACCAGAGGCGCCCGGTGACCCAGAAGGCGAGCGCCGCGAAGCTCAGCACGGCAGCCAGGTCGACCCACTTCCCGTTACGGCGCAACCGATCGCCGCCAGCCCTCTCCACCGGCGACACGGTGGCCGGGCCGTCGCTCGGCGCGTCCGGTTCGGGAGTAGTCATGACAATTCATAGGGTAGTCAGCACATGGCTCTGCCGTGACATGTTTCGGGGTACTGCCGTACTATGTGCCGGGTTCGCCGACCGCCGATCACGTGCCCACCCCCCGACCGCAATTCGGCCACAACGCTGCCCCGATTCTTCTGCCATCCAAGCGGATGATTCACTCTGTCGGTCCAGGCACGGGTCGAGTTCATATCGTGAGGAATCGACGCATGGCAGAAATCACTGGGGACCAGCGCGTCCAGTCCGAGGTGCTGGAGGGCCTGGCGACGGCCGTCAACCACCGCCGTTGGTTCGTCGAACTGGCGGTGCCATACCTCGGTGACGACCCGATCGAGATCGGCAGCGGTCTCGGCGACTACGCGCTGGAGTGGTCGCAGCGCCTACCTCGGTTCACCGCCACGGAGGCCGACCCCGACCGGCTGGTGCAGCTCAAGGAGCGGCTCGCCGCCCAGCCCGGCGTCGACGTCCGGCAGATGCTGCTGCCGCACCACGAGGCGGGTAGCTACAGCGCCGCCGTCTCGTACAACGTCCTGGAGCACATCGAGGACCACGTGGGCGCGCTGCGCAGCATGCGCGACCTGGTCCGCCCCGGCGGCGCCGTGATCATCATCGTGCCGGCCTTCGAGTTCGCCATGAGCCCGGCCGACGTCGCCACCGGGCACGTCCGCCGGTACACGAAGAAGACGCTCGGCACGGCGATGACCGACGCGGGGCTGACGGTCGAAAAGATCCACTACGCCAACGCGCTCGGATTGATCGGCTACTTCATGGCCACCAAGGTCTTCCGGCTGATGCCGAAGGAGGGCCCGATGGTCAAGGTGTACGACACGCTCGTGCTCCCCGCCACCAAGGCCGCCGAGCAACTCGTCCGCCCCCCGTTCGGCCAGTCCGTCTTCGCAGTAGCCCGCGTAAATCCCTAACCCACCCCACCCCGCCCCCACGGCCCCGCCCCGCCCGCCCCGCCCCGCGATCTTGCACTTTCGGTCGCCGTTATGCGCCTTATGTCAGGCATGCCGGGGCAGAAAGTGCAAGATCGCGCGGGTTGCGGGGTGGCGTTAGTCCTTGATCTGGTACGTGGGGCGGATTACCGCCCGTGCCAGGGTGTGGAAGGTCAGGTTGAAGCCGACATAGGCCGGGGACGCGTCCGGGGTCAGATCGAGCCGGTCGACGTCGAGGGCGTGCACCGCGAAGACGTACCGGTGTGGCCGGTCACCGGCTGGCGGAGCCGCCCCGCCGTAGCCCTGCTCGCCGTAGTCGTTGCGGACGGAGAACGCCCCGCCGAGGTCGGCGGTCGCCGCGCCACCCGCGCCACTGGGCAGCTGCGTGACGCTGACCGGCACGTTCACCAGCAGCCAGTGCCAGAAACCGCTGCCGGTCGGCGCGTCGGGGTCGTAACAGGTCACCGTGAAGCTCTTGGTCTCGGCCGGGAAATCCGACCAGGTCAACTGCGGTGAGACGTTGTCGCCCCCGGTGCTGCCGTGCGCGTGCCGGGCGTCCATCGGCTCGCCGTTCTGCACGTCGTCACTGGTCAGGGTGAACGAGGGCACCGTCGGCAGCAGCTCGTACGGGTCCGGGGCGATCGGTCGTTCCAGGGTCATCGGGACGCGTCCTTCCGGTGCGGGCAGATTCCTGCCCCTTCATACCCCGTTCGGTGGCTGCCGACGACCAGATGGGCCCGCTGCCACGGAATCTCCCCTCGAGGATATTGTTGCCGCCGCAATGTTCCACGGGGGGACTTTTATGGCATCCATCTGGCGTGATTTCCTGATCGCCGTCGTCACCGCGCTGCGCAAGCCGGACGAGCAGTCGCTCGCCCAGGAGCGCCGCCGCGCGGTCGAGCGACTGGCCGACGAGACGATCCGGAAGAACAAGCCGTCCGTCGACCCGCCGGAGTGACAGCGGGGTGGTCGTGGCGGAGGGTGTGGGATTCGAGGTTTGACCAGCGAGAACACCGTCAAGCGAGTTGCGTTTTTAGCGTTTGCAGCGCATGCTCCAACTATGGCGGCGATGAGTGGAGACCTTCTGACCACTGGTCAGGTTGCCAAGCTGCTGGGGTCGTCGCGCCAGCAGGTGGTCAACCTGTGCGAGCGCGGAGAACTGCCGTTCGTGAAGGTCGGCATGCACCGGAGAATAGAGCGGGGCCAGGTTGAGGCGATGCTGCGTCCCAAGCCGGAGCTGACTCGCGATCAACTCAAGTCACTGTGGCTGCACCAGGCGGTGGCGGGCAGTCTGGTCACCGACCCGGACGCGGTACTGGGCAAGGCCAGGGAGAGTCTCGATCGACTCCTCCGGCAGCACCGCGACACCATGACCGAGGTGTGGCTGAAGCGCTGGCAAGACACGATCAACGAGGGCGTTGGCGCCGTCCTCAAGGCGCTGACCTCGGATGATCCGGAAGCGGTGGAGCTACGACAGAACTCGCCCTTCGCCGGGGTCCTGTCACAGGCACAGCGCAAGAAGGTTCTGGAGTCGTTCGCGCGCAGCGGTTGGAAACGAGCGGCGTGAGGCGCGAGCAACTGGAGCATGTCCTGCGGGCCGCGTGCCAAGTCGCCGGAGACCCGGACGTCCTCGTCATCGGCAGCCAGTCGGTGCTGGGGGCGATCCCGGAGAGCAGACTCCCGCTGGAAGCCACCGCCTCCATGGAGGTCGACGTGGCATTCTTCAACGATCCGGACGACCGGAAGGCTGACCAGGTAGACGGCGCCATTGGCGAGCTCTCACCGTTCCACGAGACGAACGGTTACTACGCCCAGGGCGTGAGCGTGTCGACCGCGGTGCTGCCCGACGGCTGGCGCGATCGGTTGATCCTGGTGGAGTCTCAAAGCACCCAACCGGGACGTGGCTACACGCTCGAACCGCACGACTGTGTCGTGTCCAAGCTGATAGCCGGCAGGGAGAAGGACCACGCCTTCGCCAACGCGCTGATCCGGGCCGGGCTCATCGAGCCATCACTAGTCGCCGAGCGGATCGAGATGGTCAACGTCCATCCTCTGGTGCTGAAACGGCTCAGGGACTGGATCACCATTTACCTGCCGACAACCTGACGAGCGCAGACACGTCCCCTGACCAGCGTTGCGGTCAGGGGACGTTTTTGCTGCCCAGAGGGGCGGAGGGTGTGGGATTCGAACCCACGAAGACATCGCTGCCTTACCGGTTTTCAAGACCATCATCTGCAATGACCTGACCAGCGCAAACGGACAGTCAGCGTGGCTAGCTGCCACTAATTTGCCGCACACGACCCTGACGGAAGCGATGGTTTCGCCGACCAAGCCTAGGCAACCTCCTCCGGAGAGGCGGCGCCTCCTGGAGCTGTCAGGTGCCGATACTTAGCGAGAGCGCGGAGCGTGCGCTGATTTGGGCATGGTCTTGGCACAGGTAGCTGCTCTCTCCCAGCTGGCGTGGCAGGCGCGTCCGAAGTGGATGGCCGGAGTCGAAGCTACGATCACGCTGTGAGTGATGAGCCGGTTGATGCCACTAGCCACCTGATGTCCCACGTTCGTCAACGTGCTGATAGTGCTGGGCTACCCTGTGAGGATGTCTCAGCATTGAAAGACGAATCAGTGCTTCGCGTAACGCTGCCGGCTTCAGGGGGTGAGCCGCGTGACATCATCGTCAATGACAATCTCGCAGGCGTCTACCTATCAGCCGATTTTGAGTATTGGACCTTCATCGGTGACCATTTTGGCGTCGACAACGCTAAGCAAGCAGAAACCGAACTGGTTTTATCGCCAGTAACGATACGTGATTTACGGCGGCTTATTCGGCTGGCTGGGGTTGAACAACGTGCTGGTTCGCGGATAAAGCTTGATTTCACCCAGACTATGTCTATCGACTTTAAGTCGCGACCCGGATCTACCGTCCAAGTCCGGATTGGGTCGCCGAGCTTTGCGCTCCAGGCGGCGGGTATTAGGACGAACGGCCGCTATGCCTCCTCGCCGAGCTTGTTCATTAGCGGACTAAGCAGCCGTCTCCGACGACGCGAACGGCTACTTGAGGCCGTACAACAGGTGGCCGACGCCGTCTTGTTCGAACTGTGGGTCGTGCACGGGATCGCGGTCGACTTGGCACCTTTTCCACGATATGCCACATTAACTGCGATGGCAGATGAAACGAAAGCGCTGCCGATGGTCCCCGGCCTGAAATACTCTGCGGAAGCAATGTCGCTGTTTCGCTATGCACAATCGTCGGAGAAACTTCCACTATTGCGGTTCCTCGCCTTCTATCAGGTTGTCGAGTATTTCTTTCCTGCCTATGCCGAGCGCGATACCTTGCGTCGGCTACGTCAGATCGTAATAGACCCAACCTTCAACGCGGACAGGGACTCGGATGTCGCTCGCCTCTCCCAGGCAATCCGCAATAAGATGCATCTAACTGAGCGCGACCAATTGAAATCAACGATCCGGCACTGCGTCAACGACGGCGACTTGAAGGACTTCATAGAGGCAGATCCTGAACGAGTCGCGTTCGTCTCAAATCGCAAGAACGGGCTCAAGTCGGTGAAGGCATTAGCCCTCAAAGACGCTGGCTCACCGCTCGGCGATCAAGTGGCAGAGAGAATCTACGACATTCGTTGCCGAATTGTTCATGCCAAGGATGGAGGCGGGCCCGCGCAAGCAGCATTGCTGCTTCCCTTCAGTGCCGAAGCGCGTAGCCTCGGGCATGATATAGACATCGTACGGTTCATTGCTCAAAAGGTTCTTATTAGCAGCGCAACGCAGACCTCTTGGGAGCCGTGAGGCTCACCCATCCGTGACGAAGCAAGAGCGAGCATCGATGGCATATTTACAGTGCAGCGGGCAAGGACCTGACCAAGGGAAACACTGATGACAAGGTTGGGACGACACGAGTGGGGCACACAGGACGCTCCGGCCCAATTCTTGCCGGGCACTAGCGGTCAAGCGATTCCCCTGTCGCCGTCCCGGTGCGCGGCGGCAGGATTGGCGTAGCTGACCATCGATTCGCACCCGTCACCTCTCCGATGACCGTTCCCACCGCTGCGTCCGTGCGGGCCACCAAACCGGAAACCAAGTTGAAGAACTGACGGACGTGCCGTTTGGCAACAGTGTTCCCGGGCTCATACCGATGCGCGATGACATTTCGCTTGTCGATAAAGGTGTCCAGCTCGTTGCGTGCCCACTCAGCACCAAGCGGAAGCGTCCACGCATCCGAGATGCGGACAATCCCAACAGACTCCAAAAACAACGCGTCTACGTTCCTGGATTTCGGCGTTGCGAACGAGTAATTCCGCTTCTGTCCGAGCAAGAACAACCGGTCCAGGAGATACTGTCGCCACCCCTCCCCGGCCAGAGTCCAAGGCGCGAACTCCTCGTCTAACCGACGCAACTCCTTGGCGACCGCCTTTAGCAGCGGCCTTGGAAGGGCCTCCCAGGTGGGGGCATGCCGCACCAAGAGACGAAGCCCTTCCTCGGCGACATCCTCGCAGTACGCCTCCCAGAGCGCGGCGACAAGCACCAGCACTGCCTTATTAGCTACGTGCAGCTTTTCGTAAATCGCCTTAACGTCCACCTTCTTGGCTTCCTGATGGAGCGCGTAGAAGTCTCTTATGTCGTCCGCGTTCGCCACGAAATTTAGGCACGCTTTACTGACAGGAACGCGAATAATCTTGGTAGTGGGCACGGCTGCAAGTTCGGACAGCTCGTCGCCAGTCGCACTCATTGGACAAGTCTCCATCTTTCGCCGCGCCGGCAGCCTTGGCATGACGGACGAGTCTCTCACGCGCGACCCCGTGATCCCAACAAATTTGTGCCTAGCGGCCGGACCGCTCAACAAGAAGTCCGGCTATCTCACCCATACTGCTGACCACTGCATCCGCCCCGGCGAGCCGGAACGCGTCGACCTTCGCCGGCCGATTCGCGTAGCCGATCACCGCGACCCCGGCGGCCTGTGCCCCCTCGATGTCCGACAACGAGTCGCCGACCAATAGGCACCGGGGCGAGGGCTTGCCGAGTGCGCGCACGGCTTGCAGGATCGGTTCCGGGTTGGGTTTCATGCGGTCCGGGTCGGCGTAAGCCCGGCCGACCACCGGCGATACGTAGCCGGCGAGCCGGTGCGCCGCCAAGTAGGCGCTAACCGCACCGGCCGAGTTGTTGCTGACCACCGCCACCGGCATCCCGACTTGCTTGGCAGCCACGATGACCTCTCGGCCATACGGCGTTGGCTCGGCAGTCTCGACGGCCCGGCGCTCGGCCGCGCAGAGCGCGTCCTCCACCGCCCGCGTGATGCCGCGGTCACCGGCTGCGCCGGTGCGGCGCAGCACCTCCAGTGGGTCAGTCTCGCTGGCGAGGTCCGGCGGCGCGTCGACCCCGCGCCGCCGCAGCACGTCGACCAGCTCGGCGGCAACCTGCGGAGCCGGGTAGCCGGCGAAGATACTGCACACCGGCCCGTCGAAGTCGAGCAGCAACGCGCCGGCCTCGCCGAGGAGCCGGCCCAGGTCGGGGTTCATCCGTCGTACCGGTAGGCGATGGTCGACCACACCGAGTCGAACCATTGCCGAGAAGCCTCCACGAACTGGGTTCCGTGCGAGGTGTCGTCGTCGGTCACCGCGTAGTGGAACAGCGGCACGTCCTTGCCCATGAGGTCGTAGATCGCTAAGGGCTCACCCTTGATGGAGACGGTGCGCTCAACGACCGGATAGAAGCCGTAGAAGACCTCTTCGCCGTTCAGGATGTAAAGCTTGAACAGCGGAGACGCCCGATGCATTCGCACATCAACGGTGGCCGACCGGATCAGCCCGAGGTCGCCCAGCTCGCCGACCTGATCGATAATTCCGTCTGCGGCCCGGCGGGTGATCCGTTCCGCGCGTTCGCGTACTGCTGGGTCGTCTGCCTGTGTCTCGGCCCGCGACGGCAGCGCCATCGGTACGGCCATGTCGGAGATCAGGACCCGCACCGCGATCGTCTCCGGCGCGAGCCGGCCCACGCGCACCTTGTCGAGCGCTTCGGCGAGTGCGTCGCGCAGCGTCTCTCCGGAGAAGCCGGCGAAGTCGATGGTGACGTGAGGTCGGTCGAATGACGCTTCGATGTGTGGTCGCAGCTCAACCGCTCGCTGTGTCTGCGCGCGGACGAATGCGCCGCTGCCCTGCCGGGACACGATTAGCCGCTCTGCCCGGAGCAGGTCCAAGGCCCGCTTGACCGTTTCTCGCGCGACGCCGTAGCGGGTGGCTAGCTCGGGTTGCGACGGCAGCTTGTCGCCGGGCGCGAGTCGACGCGTGAGGATGGCCGCCCGCAGCTTGTTCGCGATCTGCTGTGAGGCCTGTTTGGGGTCGTCGGGGTCCAGCTCGCCGAGGAAGTCAAGGTTCTCGCTCACCCGTTCACGGTAGCGCTGACTAGCCAAGTTAGGAAAGTTCACCGCGCCCCCTTGACCTGACTAGCCAAGCCGACCTACGTTCATCTCGTTGTACCTGACTAGCCAGGCACAACAAGCCGAGCGGAAGCCGGGGAAGGTGGCGCATTGCGCTGCGCATGCCCACGGGCCGGTCGTGTGGTCGTTCATTGAGAACTTCACAGCAGAAGCGCCGCGTAGATCCGTCTGCGGCATCCCCGCCTTGAGCCACCCGGTGGCCGACCCCGGTAGATCCCGGGCGAGCGGGGCGAGCGGGCCGGATCTGGCGCGCGGTTGCTTCTGCCTCTCGTTCCTGTTCACCCGGGGTGCGGCCGATCTGGTCGCACCCCGGACTTTCCCCCACGTCATCGACTACCGGAGGTTCCCCGTGCGTACGCACCTTGCCCCCGTCACCGCCGAACCGACCGTCGCCGACCTGGCCGCGATCGACGCGGAGTGGCCGCTAATCGCGGCTGAGCTGGACCTGTTGGACGCCGAGATCACGTTGCTCTACGCCGAGGACCACGGCGGACCGACCGTGCTGGACTGGCGGCGGTTGCGTCGGGCTGAGGCCCGTGTCACCCGCGCCGCCGCCGAGCTGCCCGCCCGTATCGACCCGCGCCGCGCGGCCTGATGTCGCGCATCCGCGCCGCCTTTCACGATCCGGACGGGGCGCGGTACGGAATCCCCACCTTCTGGTGGAAGGGTGCCCCGCCCGGCTACGCCACCCGCCGCCAACTGACCGCCGCCGGCCTACGCCCCGGTGGCCAGCCGATCGCCGCTCAGGTGCTCTGGCGTGGCGTCGGCGGCACCCGCACCGCCTACCTCTACCGGCTCGACCTCGCCGCACCGAAGCGCACCGCGACCCCCGCGCAGCGCGCCGCGATCGGCAAGGCCCTCACGGCCCGCCGCACCTGCCCGACCTGCCGTCAGGTGCGGCCCTACTTCATTCCGCGCTCGCTCGGCGAGTGCGTCGACTGTGCCTATCCCCAGGAGGACGCAGCATGACCGCCCCGACCATCAACGGCACCCGCTACCCGCAGCCCATCGAGGACCTGTTGCCCGCCGCCCGCGCGCTGGACCTGCCGGACGGGGAGGTGTTCCCGTCGCGTAACCGGCTCATGCGGGAGTTCCGCATCGGCGCACCCAAGGCCGGCGAACTGCTCGCGCTACTCAAGACCACCCCGGATCCGGCACCCGCACCGGCCGCACCCGAGGCCGCGCCGCCGGTCGTACCGGACCCGATGCCCGCGCCGGAGATCACGCCGCCGGAGCCGGTCGAGCAGGTCGCGCCGGTCAGTCGCCCGGACACGCCCGCCCCGCCCGCGCCGGTCCGGTCGGCGGTGGTGTGGCCGGTGGTGCTGCTGGCCCTGCCGGCGTTCGTCGCGATCTGGTCCGGGTGGGTCGGGTTGGGCGGACTCACCGGGTTCGGCATCGTGCACCCGCTACCGGGCATCTGGGACAGCTTCTCCATCAACAGCGCGATCACGCTCCCGATCGGGGTGGAGACGTACGGCGCGTACGCGCTCTACGTGTGGCTGTCCGGTCGGGTGCCCGAGCGAGCGCGCCGGTTCGCCAAGTGGTCCGCCCTCGGCTCCCTCGCCATCGGCGCGCTCGGGCAGGTCGCCTACCACCTGCTCGAAGCGGCCGGGGTCACCTCGGCCCCGTGGTGGATCACCACCGCCGTCGCCTGCCTCCCGGTGGCGGTGCTCGGCATGGGCGCCGCCCTCGCGCACCTGGTTCGCACGCACGACTAGTTCCGCCCGGCGGCACGGCCCCTGGCTCGCAACCTGCGCCGTGCCGCCGGCCCTCACCCATCCGGCACCTAGACCTTCAGGAGAGATCACTGATGTTGTCACCCCTGCGAGCGCTGCGGAAAGCGGCGACCCGCTTGCGGCCCCGCCGCCCGATCTGGCTCGGCACGCCGCTACGCGCCACCATCGCCCCCGCCGCGAGCGGCGGCTACACCCTGCTCATCGACTACAACCAGGGCACCGAGTGGGTCGACCTGCCGACCCGCATGCAGGAGTACGACCGGCCCGATGAGCGGGAGTTCACCGCCGTAGCCGCCGCCCTCGCCGCGCGCAGCCTGATCCGCACCACCGGGTGGCAGATCGACGCCTACGGCCGTCTGTGCGCCCCCATCGCTGTCATCCGCACCGGGAAGGAGTCCCGATGAGCGCCCCGAACAACGAGCCTGGCGACCGTTTCGACTGGCAGGCCGCCGAAAACGACCTGACCGACCCCACCACCGGGGAGGGTGCCGAGGTGGTCGACCTGGACGACGCCCGCGCCCGCCGGGTGCCCCGCCCCCGACCGCCGGCCGAGGCGGACGACACGGAGCAGGACGACGCCGAGACGGTCGACGACGGGCCGGAACGCGTCGGCGGGTTGGTGGACGCGGCTGAGGACATTCCGCCGGAGGTGTTGGCCCGGCAGCGGGAGCGCCGGCCGATCCTGGCCGAGTGGGCGCGATCGTGGCGCGGTATGCGCGCCGCCGTGCGGCACCAATCGAAGGATGCCGGCTACGTGACCGCCTACCACGTGGTGCGGCTGCCGAAGTACGCGGCGAAAACCGCTGTGTGGGCACCGGTCGGGCTGTTCCGCGGCCTCGGTCGGGCGTTGCACTGGGCCAGTGCCGAAGAGGGCAACTGGCACTTGCGGCAGGCTGCCGCGTCGCGTGGTGAGGCGGACGTGTGGCTCAAGCTCGACGCCCGCCGGCAGCGCCAATCGGTGTGGCGGTGGTGGGTGCTCGCCGCCGGTGCCGGGGCAACCGTGGCCGGGGCGATCGTCCTGGCCATGGGTCCGCCGTGGTGGCGATGGGTCGCTCTCGCGGTGGTGGTGCCGCTGCTGGCCACCCTCGGCCGACCGGCGGACAAGCCGCTCACCGACCGGGTTACCGAGGGCACCCGCTACCGCAAGCTCACCGCCGAGCTGGTGCGCCGGGCGCTCACGTCGCTGCAACTCTCGGCGATCAACAGCGCGGTTGCCAAAGACCCAAAGGCGATCAGCTTCCCGGTGGACATCCACCGCGACGGCCCCGGGCACCTGGCGGTGGTCGACCTGCCGTACGGGGTGGAGGCCGCCGAGGTGGTCGCCCGGCGCGGCCGGCTGGCCTCAGCGATGCGGTTGCCGCTGGATCAGGTGTGGCCGGAGCCGGCACCGGGTCACACGGGCCGGTTGGCGTTGTGGGTCGGGTATGAGCCGGCGTCGCAGATGAAGCAACCCGCGTGGCCGCTGCTGTCGGAGTCGGCGAAGGTGGACGTGTTTAAGGCGTTCCCGTTCGCCACCACCCCCCGGCTGGACACGGTTGCGGTTGACCTGATGTTCCGCAACTACCTCTTCGGCGGCCAGCCCGGCAGCGGGAAGACGTTCGCGCTGCGGGATCTGATCCTCGCCGCAGCCCTCGACGCCCGCACCGAGATCCGAGGCTACGAGTTGAAGGGCGTTGGGGACTTCGCGGTGCTTGAGCCGGTCATGGCCGAGTACGGCAACGGCTTCGATGACGACACCCTCGCCCGCTGCTTCGCGTTCATCGAGTGGCTGTACGAGGAGTGCCGCCGCCGCTCGAAGCGCATCGAGCACTACGCCCGCCTCGGGAAGGCACCGGAGAACAAGGTCACGCCCGAGCTGGCCAGCCTCAAGGGGTCCGGGCTTCACCCCCTGGTGGCGTGGTTCGATGAGCTGCAAGAGCTGATGACCAGCAAGTACGGCAAGGAAGCCGGGGAAATCCTGGAAAAGGTCATCAAGCTCGGTCGCGCGTTGGGTGTGATCATCCTGATCGGGACGCAGATCCCGGACAAGGACAGCTTGCCGACCGGGATCACCCGCAACGTCAACTCCCGGTTCTGCCTGTCCGTGGCTGACCAGACGGCTAACGACATGATCCTCGGGACGTCGGCGTACAAGAACGGCTACCGGGCGACCGTGTTTCAGCCGGTGGCCGAGGCGGGGTGGGGCATCCTGCGCGGCTTCGGCGCGAAGGCGTCGGCGGTGCGCTCGTTCTACGTCGACACCACCGCCGCCGCCCGCATCGTCGCCCGCGCCGTCGCGCTGCGCACCACGGCCGGGACGCTGCCGAAGCTGGACGAGCAGACCCGCGACGTCGCCCCGGTCGCCGACGTCCTCGGCGACCTGGCCCGCATCTGGCCGGGCGATGAGAAGGCCGTGTGGAACGAGACGCTGTGCGCGCTGCTGGCTGAGCTGCGGCCCGACGTCTACGGCGGGTGGGAGGCCGCGCAGCTCACCACCGCGCTCAAGCCCCACCCGCTGGTGAAGGTCGGCGACGTGGGTCGGCGCATCGACGGCAAGGCCACCACCCGGCGCGGCATCAAGCACCCCGACGTGCTCGCCGCCATTGCGGAGCGTGACCGGAAGCGGTCCGCCGGCTAACCCACCGCAGGGTGCTAGCGCTAGCGGCCCGTCCTGCTAGCGCTAGCACCCTCGCTAGCACCCGATCCGAATCATGAGCTGCCCTCTAGCGGATAGCAGCTCACGGCCCCGTGCACTCAAAAACCGGCCCAGGAGGCACCTGTGGACCCCCTGCTCACCGCCGCTATCACCCTCGCCGCGATCCCCGCCCTGATCACGCTCGGTTACGCCGGGCTGTGCTGGGTCAAGCCCGTCAAGACCTGCCAGCGGTGCGCCGGCACCGGCCGCATCACCACCCGCGTGCTGCGCCGCCCGCGTGCCTGCCGCCGCTGCGACCGAGGCCACCGGCTGCGCACCGGCCGACGCGTCTACAACCACTTCCACCGCCTGCGCGCCGAGGCCAACCGATGAACCGCCGCACCCGCGACGGGCACACCGACTGGTGCGGCAAAGACCACCGCTGCAACCTCGGCGAACACCGATCCGACGAGATCGTGGTCGACGTTGCCGGCCGCTCCCGCGCCGTCCTCGTGCGGGTGCGCACCACCGCCGGCCGCGAGCACGCCGAGGTGCGCGTCAGGGTGGCGCTCGCCCCGTCCGAGGTGGCCGCGCGCCGGCAACTGGTCGGGCTGCTTGGCGACCTGCGGCACGCCGTCACCCGCGCCGCGATCACCGCCCGTCCCCGACCGAGGCGGGCCGCCTGATGGAGGTGTGGCTCAGCGGCACCCGCGCCGAGCTGGACGCCGCCACCGCCGCTCTCGCTGACCTCGGACACGTCATCCAACAGGGCCAACGGTGGCCGATGGGTGGTGTCGACGCTGGCCGATACCGCCTGTACCTGCGGCTAGCCGTCACCGCCGCCGCCCGTCACCGACCGGCACCCGACGCCGGGGGTGAGCTGATCGACCTCACCGCCGCCCGCGCTCTGCGTCGCCCCGCCTGAACAGGAGCACTCATGTCTAATCTGCTCACCACCGCGCTCGCACACGCCCGGCGCGGCTGGCACATCTTCCCGCTACGCCCCGACGACAAGCGACCCGCGTTCCCCGACCACGCTGGCGACGACTGCACCGGCCGCGACCCGCGCTGCCGCGCCGCCGGGCACCACCTCGGGTGGGAGCCCCGCGCCACCACCGACCCGGCCCGCATCCGCCGGGCGTGGTCGGCCCGCCCGTACGGCATCGGATTGGCGTGCGGTCCGTCGCGGCTGGTCGTGGTCGACCTCGACCGGCCGAAGGCCGGCACCACCGGGGCGACCGGGCTGGACACCCTCGCCGAGCTGGCCGCCGCGCACGCCGCCGGCATTGAACCGACCTACACGGTGACCACCGGTCGGGGCGGCACTCACCTCTACTACCGCCACCCCGACGACGGACCAGAGTTGCGCAACACGGCCGGCACGCTCGGCCCGCTGGTCGACACCCGGGCGCATGGCGGTTACGTGGTCGCCGCCGGCAGCACCGTGGCCGGTCGGCCCTACCGGGTCGACCTGGATACCGACCCCGCCCCGCTGCCGGGGTGGCTGGTCGGCCGGTTGATTCCGGCGCCGCTTCCGCCGCAGCGGCCGGTGGTGGTGTCGCTGCCGACCGACCGCAGCGGCGCGTACCTGCGGGCCGCGATCACCCGGGAAGCCGACCGGGTAGCCACCGCACCGGCCGGGGAGCGCAACCGGGCGCTCTACATCGCGGCCGTGGCACTCGGGCAACTCACCGCCGGTGGGTCGCTCACCGCCGAGGACGCCGAAAGCGTGCTGGAACAAGCCGCAGCGCGGGCCGGGCTGGGCCACGTCGAGACGGCACGCACCATCCGATCCGGGCTGGCCGCCGGCAGCAAGCGACCTCGGCAGGTGGCCGCATGAGCGCCGCCCGCCTGCACCTTGTGACCGAGCAGCCCGACGGCACCGACGCACCGCCTACGGGCGGGCCGCTGTGGGATGTTCCAGTGCCCTTGACCGGGCCGAGCACCGCGCCGCCGCCGTTCCCGGTCGACGTGTTCCCCGCGTGGTTGGGCGACATGGTGACCGGCGTCGCCCGGTTCACCCAGACCGATCCGGCGATGGCCGGCACCCTCGCCGTGGCGGTGCTGTCGGCGTGTGCGGGTGGCCGGTTGGAGGTGGAGCCGGTCGGCGGGTGGCGTGAGCCGGTGAACGTGTTCGCCGCTGTGATCGCTGGTCCGGGCGAGCGGAAGTCACCTGTTCACCGGGCGATGACCGCGCCGCTGTTCGCCGCTCAGTCGACGTTGGGTGAGGCGATGCGACCGCGGATCGCTGAGGCTGCCGCTTTGCGGGATATCGCCGACCGGCACGCCGAACAGGCCAAGGCGCAAGCAGCGAAGGCCAGCGACCCGGGCAAGCGGGACGAGGCCGCCGCTGAGGCGGTAGCCGCTGCGATCGCGGCCGAGGCGATCACCGTTCCCGGCCTGCCCCGGCTGATCGTGGACGACGCCACCCCGGAAGCCCTCATCGGATTGATGGCCGCCAACGGCGGACGGATGGCGATCATCTCGGATGAGGGCGGGATCTTCGACACCCTCGCTGGTCGGTACTCCGGTGCCCCGAACCTTGACCCCTACCTGAAAGGCCACGCGGGGCAGCCGATGAGCAACGAACGGCAGACCCGCGAGGGTGCCTCGGTCGACAAGCCCGCGCTGACCGTGTGCGTCATGGCGCAACCGACGGTGCTGCGGAAATTCGGCGGGAACGCCGACCTTGCCGGGCGCGGCCTGCCGGCACGGTTCTTGTTCGCGCTGCCCCGCTCGCTGGCCGGGTATCGGCTGGTCGACATGGATCCGGTGCCCGAGCAGGTGACGGCCGACTACCGGCACCGGGTGCACGACCTGGCCGCCACCCTCGCCGAGTGGGAAGACCCCGCCGTCGTCACCCTCACTCCCGAGGCCGGGCGGGTGCGGCTGGCCGCCGCTCAGGAGGTGGAGGCGCAGCTACGCCCCGGCGGCACCTTGTACGACATGCGGGAGTGGGGCAACAAGCTCTCCGGCGCGACGTTGCGGCTGGCCGGCCTGTTGCACGTCGCTCACCATCCCGCCGACGCGTGGCGACGCCCGATCGACGCCGACCGGATGACCGACGCCGTTCGGCTGGCCGAGTTCTTCGCCGCGCACTACCGGGCCGCACTCAGCACCATCGGCAGCGATGCGGCGATGGAGAACACCCGGTACGTGCTAGGGGTGCTCACCACCAAGGGCATGACCACCTTCACCCGCCGGGAGCTACACCGCCGCGTCTCCCGCCGGCTACCGAAGTCCGACGAGGTGTCGGCGGTGCTCACCGAGCTGGCCGCCCTCGGGTGGGTCCGCAACGGGCCGGACGGCCGGTACGAGCTGCACCCGCGCGCCGTGGCCGAGGTGCCGGGAAGCGTTGACACGTTGACAACCGCCCCTGACGCCGACGTTTCCGCAGCTCAGAGCACCCGCGAGGGTGTCAACGGGGTGCGTTGACAGCCGTTGACAGGCGTTGACAACCCGCCGCCGGCCGACCCGGTGTCAACGGGTGTCAACGCCTGTCAACGGGGGGCGTTGACACCCCGACACAGCCTCTCACCTGCGGAAACGCGGCTAGGTCGGCCGATTGTCAACGTGTCAACGCTTCCCGGCCCCTCCCGGCCCGCACCCCGCGCCGCCGCCGGGGCTGCCGGCACCGGGAAACGGCCCGCTCAGAGCGACACAGACGGTTCGGCCCTATGCCTAGGCCCAACCCTGTCCAGATCTGGCCTCTGCGGCGCTCTCAGCGGGCCGCTCTACGCCGCTCTGCCGCACCCCCACCCCAACCCTCCACAAGCGACCAGCACTGACCGGAAGGCGCTCACCGCGCCAATCAGACCGCAAGACAACCCCGCTGAAACAGCCGCAGCGCTGGCCACCCCCGCCCGCCCCGGCTGTTTCAGCGTCTCTACCCCGCCCCGCACGAGGGAGGCCCCGCCCCATGACCGCGCGCCGCACCCCGACCGGCAACCTGCTCACCCTCGCCGAAGTCCTAGACGAGCTGCGCGTACCCCGCTCGACCTTCTTCCGCTGGAAGGCGACCGGCCGCGCACCCCGAACGATCAAGTACCCAAACGGCAGCCTGTACGTCCGCCGCCGCGACCTGGACAACTGGCTCAACGACCACGAAGAGGCAGCATGAGCACCTACGAGGTACGCATCTGGACCACCCGCGAATACCAGGGACGCGACCGAAAGACAGGCAAGGATCGCAAGAGCTACCGCGTCCGGTGGGAGGTGGCCGGGCGCGAATTCGGCAAGACGTTTCAGACGCGAGCCATGGCTGAGAGCTTCCGATCCCGCCTCGTCGTTGCGCAGCGCGAGGGAATCGCGTTCGACAAGCCGACCGGTTTACCCGAACCGATGGCGCGGGAGCTGAACAGCCGCACATGGTACGAGCTCGCGGTGGCGTTCGTAGACATGAAATGGTCGCGAGCCGCCGCGACCCAACGAAAGAGCATCGCCGACGCCCTTACAACCGTGACGCCAGCATTCTTGAGCAGCACCCGGGGAGCGCCCTCCGACGCCGAAATCCGTAGGGCGCTGTATACCTGGATCTTCAACAAGTCGCAGCGAGACGCCGAGCCGTCTGCCGACCTAGCACCGGTCATCAAGTGGCTCAAGGCCAACACACTGCCACTGACCCAGCTAGCGAACGCGGCAACCATTCGGAAGGCGCTCGATACGCTGGCAACCCGGCTGGACGGTGGACCAGCCGCCGCTAACACCGTTGCCCGCAAACGCGCCGTTCTCTACGGCGCTCTCAAATACGCTGTGGAGCTGCGATACCTCGACGCTCACCCCATGGATTTCGTCCAGTGGCGGGCACCCAAGAACGAAGAGAAGATTGACCGAAAGGTCGTCGCAAATCCGCAGCAAGCCCGTCTGCTGCTTGCCGCTGTGAACAGCCGAGATCCGGCGCTAACAGGGTTCTTCGCGTGCATGTACTTCGCGGCGCTCCGACCATCCGAGGTGATGCACCTAAGAGACGACGAATGCGAACTGCCCGACGAGGGATGGGGATGGCTCCACCTCAGCGGGTCAACCCAACACGTCGGCGAGGAATGGACGGACAGCGGCGAGATGCGCGAGGACAGAGAGCTAAAGCACCGAGCGAAGAAGGCGACGCGCGACGTGCCCGCCTGCCCGGAACTTGTCCGCATTCTGCGGCATCACCGGCAGCACTACGGCAACCCCGGCGGGCGGATGTTCAACGCGCCAGGCTCCCGCCCTGGCCCCGTCACAAAGAGCACCTACCTGCGAGCCTGGCGACAGGCGCGAGAGACAGCGCTCAGCCCTGCCCAGCAGCGCTCCGTTCTGGCACGGGTGCCGTACCACCTGCGGCACGCTGCCGTGTCGCTCTGGCTGAACGCTGGCGTGCCGGCCACCCAGGTCGCCGAATGGGCAGGGCACAGCGTGCACGTCCTGCTCAAGGTCTACGCCTCGTGCATCGATGGTCAGGACGAGGCGGCACGGAAGCGGATCGAGGCGGCGCTAGCCACTCCCGACCAGCAGGAGAGCGCCCGACCGGCCGCCGAAACTTTGCCGCCCATTTGCCGCGACGAGTGAGAACCGGCGGCCCCGAACGGGACGAAGTGAGACTTACTCGCGATCTATAGACGCGCCCCCTGACCGGCGTTCGCGCTGGTCAGGGGGCGTTTTTGCTGTCCAGATGGGCGGAGGGTGTGGGATTCGAACCCACGAAGACATCGCTGCCTTACCGGTTTTCAAGACCAGCGCCATCGGCCACTAGGCGAACCCTCCCGGGCCGCAACCCGAGGGTGTACGGCCACGCATAGTCTGCCACGGCTCCCGCCGCGCGGCCCGGCGTCCCTCCCCGAATGCGCCGGCCAGGCAGGCTGGGCCGTCCACAGTGTTCGGTGGGATGCGCTGGGTCCGCCTGCGGCCCGGTTGGGCGTCGGGTAAGACTGAGCCATGCGAGCCGTCACCATTCCGCAGCCCGGTGGACCCGATGCCCTGGTCTGGGCCGAGGTGCCCGACCCTGAGCCGGGCCCCGGGGAGGTGATCGTAAATGTGCGGGCCAGCGGGGTGAACCGCGCTGACCTGCTGCAACGGCAGGGGCACTACCCGCCGCCGCCGGGCGCTTCCGCGTACCCCGGATTGGAATGCTCTGGGGTGATCACCGAGATCGGTTCGGAGGTCGCCGGGTGGGCGGTCGGGCAGCAGGTCTGCGCGCTGCTGTCCGGCGGCGGGTACGCCGAGCGGGTCGCGGTCCCCGCCGGGCAGTTGCTGCCGGTGCCGGCCTGCGACCCGGTCGACGCCGCGGCGCTGCCCGAGGTGGCCTGTACGGTCTGGTCGAACCTGATCCAGGTGGGGCGGCTCAGCGCGGGGGAAACCCTGCTGGTGCACGGCGGCGGCAGCGGGATCGGCACGTTCGCGATCCAGTTCGGGGCGGCTCTCGGTGCCACCGTCGTGACCACGGCGCGGGCGGCCAAGCATCCTCGGCTGCGTGAGCTGGGCGCGGCACACACGATCGACTATCGGGAGCAGGACTTCGCCGAGGAGGTCCGGCGGGTCACTGACGGCCGAGGCGCCGACGTCATCCTCGACATCATGGGCGCGTCCTACCTGGGGCGGAACGTCTCCGCGTTGGCCACCGGCGGCCGTCTGGTGGTGATCGGGATGCAGGGTGGGCGGAAGGCCGAGTTGGATCTCGGCGCGCTGCTGACGAAACGGGCGAGTGTCGCCGCGACGTCGCTGCGCTCCCGCCCGCTCGCGGAGAAGGCGGAGATCGTCCAGGGCGTACGCGACGAGGTGTGGCCGTTGATCGAGGCGGGCCGGATCCGGCCGGTGGTGGACCGACGGCTGCCGATGGCCCAGGCGGCGCAGGCGCACCAGCTCGTCGAGTCGAACGAGCACTTCGGCAAGGTGGTGCTCACGCTCGGGTGATACGGGCGAGGTGCCGACCGGTCAGGCGGGCGATTCCGCCGGTCGGGCCAGCATCAGACGGGCACCCGGTCCTTCGCCGGCCAGTGCGTCGCCGGGGTTGCTGAGCGTGCAGTGTTGCAGGGACAGGCAGCCGCAGCCGATGCAGCCGTCCAGGTCGTCGCGGAGCTTGGTGAGCAGCCGGATCCTCTCGTCCAACCGACCCCGCCAACTCGCGGACAGCCGCGCCCAGTCCTGCGGGCTGGGCGTACGGGCTTCGGGGAGGGAGTCGAGCGCCGCGCGGATCTCGTCCAGCGACACGCCGACCTGCTGGGAGATCCGGATGAAGGCCACCCGCCGCAGCTCGGAGCGGGCGTACCGGCGCTGGTTGCCGCCGGTACGGTCAGCACGGATCAGCCCGAGTCGCTCGTAGTAGCGCAGCGCCGACGGCGCCACGCCGGAGCGGACGGACAGGTCGCCGATCGTCAGAAGATCCTGCATCACCAAGGCCCTTGAGTTGAAGTGCACTTCAACTCACAGAGTAGTGACATGGCCACCACATTGACCACCGACACCGGCCCCCGGCTCCCTGGGCTGATCCGACGACTGACCGGCGACGAGAAGCACGCGCCAAGCGCGCACTCCACCATCGACGTGCTCCAGGTGCTCTACGACCGGGTGTTGCGGGTCACCCCCGACACCGTCGACGACCCAGAGCGGGACCGGTTCCTGCTCTCCAAGGGGCACGGACCGGCCGCCTACTACGCGGTCCTCGCCGCGCACGGCTTCATTCCGGGCACCTGGCTCGACGACCTGGCCGGGCCGGACAGCCGGCTCGGCCACCACCCGGACCGGCTGCTGGTGCCCGGGGTCGAGATCGGCTCCGGCTCGCTCGGCCACGGGCTCGGGCTGGCCGTCGGCACCGCCCTCGGCCTGCGGGCGCAGGGGCTGATCAAACCCCGGGTGTACGTGCTGCTCGGCGACGCCGAACTCGACGAGGGCTCCAACCACGAGGCCATCGCGTACGCGGGAGCAACCGGCCTGGAGAGCCTCACCGCGGTCGTGGTCGACAACTCGTCGACCACGCACGGCTGGGCGGGTGGCATCGCCAGTCGGTTCACCGTCAACGGCTGGACGGCCGACACCGTCGACGGCCGGGACCACACCGCCCTGCACACGGCACTGACCGGGCACCGGCCACAACGGCCGCACCTGGTGGTCGCCCGCATCGAGAGCAAGGGCTGATCGCCATGCGTACCGCCTTCATCGACACCACCGCCGCGCTGCTCGACGAGGATCCGCGTACCGCGCTCGTGCTGGCCGACATCTCTGCCAGCCAGTTCGCGCCGGCCGGTCACCGGCACCCGGATCGGGTGCTCAACGTCGGCATCCGCGAACAACTGATGATCGGTGTGGCCGGTGGGCTCGCCCTGACCGGGCTCCGTCCGATCGTGCACTCGTACGCGACGTTCCTGGTGGACCGGACGTACGAGCAGATCAAGTTGGACCTGGACCACCAGGGCGTGGGCGCGGTCCTGGTGAGCATCGGCGCCTCGTACGACGGGTCACGGGAGGGCCGGACCCACCAGTCGCCGGCCGACGTGGCGCTCTTCGACACGCTGGGCGACGGTTGGACGGTTCGGGTGCCCGGGCACCCCGACGAGGTCACGCCGCTGCTGCGTGCCGCCGCTGCCACCGACGACCCGGTCTACCTGCGGCTCAGCGAACAGCGCAACACGCACGGGTACCCGGACGCCGACCGCCTCCGGGTGCTGCGGCAGGGCGGGGCGAACGCGCCGCTCGTGGTTGCCGTCGGGCCGATGCTCGATCCCACGGTGGCGGCGACCGAGGGGATGGACGTGACTGTCGCGTACACCCACACACCTCGACCGTTCGACACGGCCGGGCTGCGGGCGTTCGCCGGGACCGACGTGGTGCTTGTCGAGCCGTACCTGGCGGGAACGTCGAGCGCGGTCGTCAGCCACGCCCTGGCGGACGTGCCGCATCGGCTGCTGGCGCTCGGGGTGGGTCAGACCGATCTGCGACGGTACGGCGACCCGGCCGACCACGCTCGGTGGCACGGCCTGGACGCCGACGGTCTGCGGCGCTCGATCAGCGCGTTCCTGGGGTCAGCGCGCGGCTGAGGGGATGGGACGGCGGCGTGCGCGCTCGCGACCGAGGATCCAGATCGCCTCGACGCCGTCCTTCCAGGTGATCTTCTTGCCCTCTTCACGACCGCGCGCCCGGTAGCTGATCGGCACCTCGTACGGCCGAATGCGTCGGCGCAGCAGCTTGCCGGT
The DNA here is from genome assembly GCF_040643095.1 of Micromonospora sp. NPDC047467. Lineage (NCBI taxonomy): Bacteria > Bacillati > Actinomycetota > Actinomycetes > Micromonosporales > Micromonosporaceae > Micromonospora > Micromonospora sp. NPDC047467. Next base: position 58,477 of record NZ_JBEYTO010000011.1, read on the forward strand.
CACCTCGGCCTCCATGCCGAAGCCACGCGAGCGCACCTCGAGCGACCGGTAGAGCGCCACCGGCATCAGCTTGAAGCAGGTCTCCAGGTCGCCGATGTACGAGTTGAACAGGACGTTCGCCGCCATCGTGACGCCCTTGTTGCCCATCACGTACCAGAAGCTGTAGGCGCTGTGGCTGCCAAAGGTGCGATTGCCGTAGACCACCGTGGCCCGCCCGTCGAGCACCGGGTCGAGCAGCTTGGGGATGTCCTGCGGGTCGTACTCCAGGTCGGCATCGAGGATGACCATGTAGTCGCCCTCGGCGGTGTCCACCGCGGTCTTGATGGCCGCGCCCTTACCGGCGTTGCGCTGGTGGGTGATGACCCGCAGGCGTGCGTCGTCGGCGCGACCGAGGACCTCACCGGTGCCGTCCCGGCTGCCGTCGTCGACCACGACCAGCTCGATCTCGCAGGGGTAATCCACCGCCAATGCCTGCTTGAGGGCATCCGCGATGCGTTCTTCCTCGTTGTAGACCGGCATGAGGATCGACAGCTTCACGGGAATCTCCACGGTGGCGACAACACGTCGGGCATAGCCTAGCGTGGCTGGTCAGTCGAACGCTGGCCGCTACCGTCGGGCAGCCGGCGTGGCGGGCTCAGACAGATGGTGTTTACTTCCCGCCATGTCGGCTGCCGGCCCCCTGCTCGCGGCGTTACCCGCCGCCTCGGTGCTCCTGCTCACCGTCGCGACGAGGCCGCGCGGGACTGACGCGCTGGCACCGCTGCGACTCGCCGTGGTGCGAGCCGCGCTGCTCACCGGGGCGTACGCGGTGCTCGTCGTCGAGCTGCTCGGAGCACTGCACGCGCTGACCCGACCGGCGTTCGTCGCCGCCTGGCTGCTCTTCCTGCTGGCCTCCGCGACGGCCGCAACGCTGCGGTGGCGCCGCGCTTCCGTGCAGCCGGCCGCCGTCACACCCCGGCCGGTGCCGGTCGGCGCGGCGCTGACCGGCGGAACCGGCACCGCGGGGCCCGTCGCGGTCACCGACCGCGACGTCGCGCCGGTCCAGATCGATCGAGTACGCGTCAGCCCGCTCGCCAGGGCTGCCGAAGCCTGGCGTACGGCAGGTCGGGGAGAGCGGCTGCTCGCCGGCACCGTCGGTGGCCTGGTGCTGCTGGAGTTGCTTGTCGCGCTGCTCGCCGAGCCGAACAACTTCGACTCGCAGACGTACCACCTGCCCAAGGTGGAACGGTGGGTGGCCCAGGGCGACCTCGACTTCTGGCCGACCGCCATCCACCGGCAGGTGACCATCCCGCCGGGCGCGGAGTACCTGCTGCTGCACCTGCGCCTGCTGACCGGCGGGGACGCGCTACACAACCTGGTGCAGTGGGCCGCCGGGATCGTCTGCCTGGTGGCGGTCGCCCGGATCACCGCACAGCTCGGCGGCAGCCGGCGGGCTCAACTGATCACCGCATTCGTGCTGGCCAGCACCCCCATGGTCGTACTCCAGGCGACGAGCACGCAGACCGACCTGGTCTGCGCCGCGTGGGTGGCGTGCGCGGCGACCCTGGTGCTGGACGGGCTGCGCCGACGGACCGGCTGGGGCACCCTGCTGGGGCTGGGGGCGGCCACCGGGCTGACGGCGGTGACGAAGACCAGCGGCCTGATCGCGGTGGGGCCACTGCTGGTGCTCTGGGGCCTGGCCCAGCTCCGGCTGGCCCTGACCCGTGGGGCACCGGCTGGTGAAGCGCCGGCCGGTGGGGCGCCGGTCAGCGCGGTGCCGGCCGACGTGACGCCGGCTGGTGGGTCGACCGGCCGCTCGATGCCGGGCGGGGTGGGGCTGGCGAGCGGGGTGGGGCCGCGCCGGCCGGTGGGGTCGGTGGCCCGCACCGTCGGCGGTTCGGTGCTGATCCTGCTGGTCGCGGCCGTGGTGGTCGGCCCGTTCATGGCCCGGGTGACGGCCGAGTTCGGGCATCCGCTGGGCCCACCACGGCTGCGCGAGTCGATCCCGATGGAACGGCACGATCCGCCGTCGATCCTGGTCAACGCGCTACGGATCGGGCACACCGCGCTCGACACGCCACTGGCACCGCTGCGGCGTGCCGCAGCGGAGGCGATCATCAACGGCGCGGAGGCGATCGGGGTCGACCCGCAGGACCGGGCGATCACCTTCGGCCGGGAGATCTTTCCGGAGCCCGCCTGGTATCCGGACGAGGACCGGGTGGCCTTCCCGATCGCCGGAGTGCTGGCGCTGATCGGCGCGGTGGTCGCGCTCACCAGGCCGCGTCGGATCGATTCGGGGCAGACGGGGCCGCTGCGCGCGTACGCCGTGGTGGTGCTGATCGCCGTGCTGCTGCACACCTCGATGATCAAGTGGCAGCCGTGGGGCAACCGACTGATCCTCTACGCGCTGGTCCTCGCCGTACCGCTGGCCGGGCTCTGGCTGGACGCGCTCTTCCGTCGCCACGCCCACACGGCCGGCACGCCAGCCGAGACGGCGGCCGGTGCGCCCGCGGCGGCCCGGGCCGGGATGACCGGCGCTGGGCAGCGATCGGTGGCCACGATGGCGGCGGTCACCGTGCTGGCCACCTCGGCGCTGGCCGGGGTGCTCGCGCTGTCGTACGGCTTCCCGCGCCGGCTCGTCGGCGCCGGTTCGGTCTTCACCACCTCGGACTGGGAAACCCGGTTCCTGCGCCGCCCACAGTGGGCCGACGAGTTCCGCTGGGCGGCGGACGCGGTCCGCGACAGCGGTGCCCGCCGGATCGGGCTGGTGGAGCAGAACGACAACTGGGAGTACCCGTGGTGGCTGCTGCTGCGGCACTCCGACGGGCGTTCGCCGGAGTTGGTGTCGCTTCAGTCGGTCCTGCCGGAACGGCCGCCGGCCGACCCCGCCTCGGTGGACGCGATCGTCTGCACCGGCAGCCAGCCGGCCTGCGCCAAGCTGGTTCCGGCTGGCTGGCGGCTGGAGTTCCGCGGTTACGTCGGCTACGCGCTGCCACCCGGCCGCTGACCGCAGCGGACAACCTGCCGGGCGCGCCGTGACAGGCCGGGCGCGGCCCGACGTGACGGGCGCGCCGTGACGTGCCCGGCGCGACCTGACGTGACGGGCGCGCCCTGACGTGGCCCGGCGCGGCGTGCGACCTGACGTGCCGGGCGCGGCCTGACGGGCGCCCTTGGCCCGGGGCTGCCGGCTGATCAACACGACATCGGCGATGTTGGGGTGTCCCGCAGCCGGGATACCCCGATATCGGCGATCTGAAGTCGATCACCGCCAAGCCGCACATCCCACCCCACGCCGTGCGCCCGGATCGTCCGATCCGGGCGGTTCGGCAACCCGCGCGCAAGAACCCGAGGCGCATTCACATCCATTGGTCATCGCGTTACCGTCTGGTAACTCAATCGACGTCCCGCGATTGAGCCGAAAGGAGTGCGTCGATGCCTGACACCCCCGCCAGGCCCGAACGCGCGACTCGACGACGAGCCCTCACCGTCGCCGTTGCCGTCGCCGCTCTCGTCCTGCCGATGCTCGCCGGACCGGCCTCCCCAGCCACCGCCGCCCCGACCGCCACCGCCGACCGACCCGCCGTCCAACCTCTTCCCGCCAACCTGGAGGCCATCCGGGCCGCCGAAGCCACCGCCCTCTACGGCACCCCGGCGATCCGCCCGATCGAGCAACGCCGCACCGCGCTGATCACCATGGGTGACAGTCAGATCTCCGGTGAGGGGGTCGGCAACTACGTCCCCGGCACCCACCAGAACGGCAACTGGTGCGACCGCTCGTACGACCAGGCGGTTTTCCGCACCGGCATCCAGTCGGACACGCGATACAACCTGGCGTGCTCCGGCGCGACCCCGTGGAACCTGATCGCGGGCGGGCCGACCCAGCACAACGAGCTGAACCAGGGCGACTACCTGGGCATCAAGGCGCGCAACACGCACGTCAAGCTGATCTGGGTGGTGGTCGGCGCGAACGGCGACGGCACCATCCAGTTCGGGCCGGTCGCCACCGACTGCGCCGTACGCCGGGTCTTCTTCCAGGGCAACTGCTACCCCACCTACACCGACCAGTGGACGATCCGGACCGACGGCAGCCGGCGCGCGGTGGAGGCGGCGCTCATCGACATCCGGGCGACGATGACCGGAGCCGGCTACCTGCGCTCGGACTACGAGTTGGTGCTGATGTCGTACCCCGGCCCGGCCAGCCCGGACGTGGAGGACAACCCGAACTTCCCCGGCTGGTACTCCGGCGGCTGTCTGCTCTACCTCGCCGACGCGGCGTTCGCCCGGAATAAGGCGGTGCCGCTGTTCGAGTCGGCACTGCGGTCGGCCGCCGCCAACACCGGCACCCGGTACCTCGACGCGAGCCGGCTGTTCCACGGCCACGAGGTGTGCACCGACAACACCTCGGTCCGTGGCCTCTTCATCGAGGTGGGGATCTGGAACGAGAACGCCGCCCGGCAGTCGTTCCACCCCAACGCTCGTGGGCACGGCATGTTCGCCCAGTGCATCACGCAGTTCTGGAACTCCGGGAAGAACCAGGCCACCTGTGTCGACCCGGCCAGCACCGGCAGCGGCGTGCTCTACCCCGGCCTGTTCCAGTTCAAGCAGTTGCGCAACCTGGCCACCAACACCTGCGTCGACGGTAAGGGCTACGACTCCCGCAACGGCACCGCCCAGCAGTCGTACGGCTGCCACGGCGGGCGCAACCAGGGCTTCTGGTACGACGCGACCCGGCGTTCGCTGCACTCGGAGCTGTCCCACGACCGTTGCCTCGACGTCGCGGGTGGATCGATGACGTCCGGCACCGCTGTCAACATCTACGACTGCAACGGCACCCCGGCCCAGCAGTTCGCCTTCGTCGGCAACCAGCTCAAGCCGGCCAGCGCCAGCAACCTCTGCGTGGCGTTCGACAACGCGGGCACTCCCCGACTGCGGTTGGCTGCCTGCTCCACCAGCACCCGGCAGCAGTGGTCGTCCGAGGCCCGGACCGCCGCCAACCCGGTCGGCTACGGTCACGGCGACTTCATCGGCTCCCGCGTCTACTGACGAACGAGGGGGCCCTGGCGTCGACCAGGGCCCCCTCGCTCACTTGGCGCGGGGGATGAGGATGAGTCGGGCGACGCCCTTGTCGCCGTCCTTCACTCCTGCGACGCCGAGCTTCGCGCCGACCTTGACCTCGCTGGGTTGCACGGTGGCGCGCCGCTCGACGATCCGCAGGTCGTCGCCGAAGCTCCAGGTCATCGTGAAGCCGTCGGTGGACTTGACGGTCATCGAGTCGCCGTCGATCGCGGTGACCTCGCCGCGCTGCACGGCCACGGTCCGCGTACCGCCGTCCTTGGTCTGCACGGCCACCTCGCCGTGCAGGGTGTTCTTCCGCAGCAGCACCCGGGCCTGGCGACGCTTGCGCCACTCCTCGCCGCGCTTCTCCCGCGCCTTCTCCGAAGCGGTGGGAGACGGGGTGGCCGGCGCGGCGACGGTCTGCACGTCCAGGTCGTTGGCGTCGAAGCCCATCGCAGCCAGCGCCTGCCCGTCCACGCCCATCGTGGCAGAGACTTCGACGGCGGCCTCCCGGGCGGGTTGACCGGCCACCTCCGCCGCACCGCAGCCGCTGACACCGAGCGCGACCGCCGCGAGCAGTGCCGTGGCGCCAGTGGCGATTCCCCAACGTGACATGGCTTCCCTCTCGTCCGTGGAGCCCTCAGCATTTCCCCGGACGACGAGCGGAGCGTCAGGCCGATGTTCGGGCCAGGTAAGGATCTGCGGGCAACCGGACCGTGAAGGCCGCTCCGCCCTCCGGTGCATGCCCCGCAGCGATGTCCCCACCGAGCCGACGGACCAGCCCGGCCGCCAGCGCCAGCCCCAGACCACTGCCCACCTTGCGCACCCCCCGGTAGCGCTCGTGCAACGCCCCCCGCTCGAACGCCACCGTCAGGTCGTCGTCGGTCAGGCCCGGCCCGCCGTCGCGGACCTCCAGCACGCCGCCGGCGGCCGGGTCCGCGCCAGCCGGCCGGACCGCGAGCACCACCGACGCCCCCGGGGGTACGACCCGCAGCGCGTTCTCCAACAGCCCGTCCACCACCTGCCGGATCCGGCCCGGATCGGTGTACGCCGGTACCGGCCGGCCGGGGCTCTCCACCCGGAACGACACTCCCACCGCCGTGCACCGGCCCGACCAGGTCGGCTCGGCGTCGGCGGCGAGCCGGGTCAGGTCCACCGGCGCCGGTTCGAGGGGAAAGTCGGCGGCTTCCAGCCGGGCCAGTGCCAGCAGGTCGCCGATCAGCCGGTCGAGGTGCTGCGATTCGGCCAGCATCGTGCGGCCTGCTGCGGCGGTGCCGTCCGCCTCGATCACCCCGTCGGCCAGCGCCTCGGCGTACCCCCGGATCGCGGTCAGCGGGGTCCGCAGCTCGTGCGAGACGGAGAGCAGGAACTCCCGCTGCCGCCCCTCGCTGGTGGTCAGCGCGGCGGCCAGCCCGTTCAACGCCTCCGCCAGGTCGGCGACCTCGTCCGGCGGCTCGACCGGCACCCGGACGGCGCGGTCCCCGGCGCGCAGCCGGGCCGCTGCGGTCGCGGCGACGCGGATCGGCCGGGCCAGGCGGCGTGCCAGCAGCAGCCCGGCCACCACGCCGGCGGCCAGCCCGGCCAGCAGCGGCAGCCAGAGGCTGAGCAGCACCTGCCGCCACAGCCCCTTCGACGAGGCGCGGGAGAGCACCACCCCGTTGCCGCCGGGCAGGGCCCGGCCCTCGACGAGGGCACGGTGGCCGTCGACCGGGCGGCGGGCCGACACGTTGCGGCCCTGCCCGATCCGCTGCACCACGCGGGGCGGCAGGCCCGGTCGGTCGACGGTCCCGCGCCGGACCAGGTACGCGTCGATGCCCTGGTTGCGCAGTTGCTGGATGAGTCGCTCCTCGTCGGCGGTGCGGCCCCGGTCCAGCCGCGTCCGCAGCACCTCGGCGGCGAGTCGGGCCTGCGCGGCGAGCGCCTCCTGGTCGCGTCGCTCCGCGCCCCGGATCGCCAGCGGCACCGCGACGATGGCGGTGACCAGCACCGACACCAGTGCCACCGCGCAGGTGACGAGCACCGCCCGGGCGGTAAGCGTTTCGCCGAACCGGCTGCGCCGGGGTGCGGCCGGCGGGGGGACGGCGACCAGCGGCAGTGCCACGGCCGGCGCTTCGGAGCGCGCGGGCTGGCGCGGGACGGGACGGTCAGGCATCGACGGCGTACCCCACGCCCCGGTGGGTGCGGATGACGCTGGCCGGGCCGAGCTTCGCACGCACCTGGGCGACGTGCACGTCGACGGTGCGGGTGCCGGCGTGCGCGGCGTAGCCCCAGACCCCGGCCAGCAGTTCCTCCCGGCTGAAAACCCGCCCGGGTCGGGCCATGAGGTGAGCCAGCAGGTCGAACTCGGTGGAGGTGAGCTGCACCGGGGCGCCTGCGGCGATGACCGTCCGGCGGGCCGGGTCGAGCGTCACCGGGCCGACGACGCGTGGGCGCTCCGCGCCGTCGGGACCACCGGCGGCGCGGCGCAGCACGGCGCGCACCCGGGCGACCAACTCACGCGGGCTGAACGGCTTGGTGACGTAGTCGTCGGCGCCCAACTCCAGGCCGACGATCCGGTCCACCTCGTCGTCGCGGGCGGTGAGGAAGATGACCGGCGTCCAGTCGCCGGCCTCGCGCAGCCGGCGGCAGATCTCGGTGCCGGGCAGGCCGGGCAGTGCGATGTCCAGGACGCAGGCCACCGGTCGCAGCCGGCGCGCGGCGCTCAGGCCGGCCTCGCCGTCGCGTTCCAGCTGCACGCCGAACCCGTCGCGGGTGAGGTAGAGCCGCACCAGGTCGGCGATGGCCGGCTCGTCCTCGACCACGAGGACGAGCCCGCGGTGCGGCGGGTCGACGGTCACCGGCCCATGATTGCCGACCTGGCGGCCTCCGCGCGATCGACGCGTGTTCGGGTTCGGTAAAGGCGACGGGCCGGCCGGTCTGGCGTCAGCGCGCCACGGCGGGGCGGAACACGCTGGGCCGTACGGCCGCTGGCGCGTCGCCGATGGTGGCGACGATCCGCTCGCGGGGCGTCCGCAGTCGGGTCCGGAACGCGTGGTTGAGCAGGGCGTCCAGCTGCCACACCTGCTTCGGGTGGTTGGTGCGGATCAGGAACCGCTCGCGGATCCCGTCGATCGCGGTGGCGGCCAGCTCGACCGAGTGCAGCCGCGGGTCCGGGCTCCAGGTGACGTTGCTCAGCTCGCGCAACTCGGTGTTGAGGTGCAGGCGCAGCCGGTGCAGCAGCCGGGTCTGCTGGGTCACCACCAGCCGGCGGTGGGTGAGCAGCAGCAGGTAGTCGCCGGTGACCGGACGGTCGGGTCGGCTGCAACGGGTGACCAGGATGGTGGCGTCACCGGAGCCGACGCAGCGCCGGAAGACCGGCATGTGCCGGCTCACGGTCTGCACGGCCAGGCCAGCCTCGGCGGCGGCCGGAAGGAACGTTCGGGAGAAGACGTCCATGACCTGCCCAACGACGTCCCCAGCGGGGTGACGTGGGTCACGCCGAATTTTTGGAAGTTCCACGCAGCCTGTCGCACTGCCTGTCCGACATCGGACTGGGACGGATCCCGGTCAGGATTCGGGCTGCAACGGGGTGGCGGCGAACAGCTCCTCCAGCCAGCCGGGAACCGCGTCGACGTACTCGGCGCGGGTCGGATCGGTGGTGTCCAGGGCCCTCCGCCAGGAGAGCGATCGGCTCACCGCGCCCAGGTTCATCGCCAGGTCGGCGGCCTCGACGAGCGTCCGGCGGTCGTACCGGTCGGTCCACGCCTCCAGGTAACCGTCGCGCAGCCGGACCAGCCGGGCGTCGTCGGCCGCCAGCTTGGTGGCGTGCCGGATCGAGCGCAGCGTCACCAGCAGCGTGCCGAACGGGTGCGCCACCGAGGCGTCGCCCCAGTCGAAGTACCGGTAGCCGGCCGGGCCGGCGAAGACGTTGCCGTCGTGCAGGTCGTCGTGCTGGACGGTGGCCGGAATCCCGAGGTCGGCGAGCCGGCGACAACGCTCGGCGTACGCCGGCAGTTCCGCCCGCAGCCGCTCGTACATCTCGGGGGCGAGACCATCCTCGGTGCCGATCCGCAGCGACTCGCGGTCGTCGAGCAGGTCGGCGAGCAGCCCGGCCAGCACCTCGGGGCGGTGATCCGGCACACCGAGGCTGACCAGCTCGTCGACGCGCGGCGCGGTGGCGAGTTGGAGTGCGGCGTAACCGGGCAGCGCCCGCTCCCAGTGCGCCAGGTCCGGGTCGCGGCCCAGCACGTCACGCAGCGACTCCCCGCCGTCGGGCAGCAGCGACCAGCCCAGCGCGGGGTCCACGGCGATTGGTGTCAGCACCCGGTCGGGGGTCAGCTTCGCCAGCGTCGCGATCAGGACGGCCTCGTGCACCGTGCCCGGGTTGTTGGCCTTGAACCAGACCGGCCCGCCGTCGGTGGGCACCCGCCAGACCAGCGACCATGGGCGTACCCGGGGCTCCACCGCACCGGTCACCCGCCGGCCGACGTCGGCGAGCTGCGTGTCGACCCAGGTGCGGGCCCGCGTCTGCCACTGCTCGCTGGACCAGTCCGGAGCACGCTCATCGGCGATCGTCGTCACGGTGAGCACCTTAGGCGGCGTGCCCCACGCGGGCGAGGCTATTTCCCGGCGGCGGCGGGTCGGCCGCGAGCAGCCGTCAACCGCTGCGAGGGGCCGGAGTCAGACCAGCTCGACGATGGTGGCGTTGGCCATGCCGCCACCCTCGCACATGGTCTGGAGGCCGTAGCGGATCCCGTTGTCCCGCATGTGCTGGAGCATCGTGGTCATGATCCGGGCACCGGAGCCGCCGAGCGGGTGACCGAGGGCGATGGCGCCGCCGCGCGGGTTGAGCCGCTCCGGGTCGGCCTCGGTCTCCGCCAGCCACGCCAGCGGCACCGGGGCGAACGCCTCGTTCACCTCGTACACCCCGATCTCCTCGATGCCCAGCCCCGCGCGGCGCAGCGCCTTCGCGGTGGCCGGGATGGGCGCCGTGAGCATGGTGACCGGGTCGTCGGCGGCGACCACGGCGGTGTGGATGCGGGCCAGTGGGCGCAGGCCGTGGCGGCTGGCCCACTCGGAGGTGGTCACGGCGAGCGCGGCGGCACCGTCGGAGATCTGGGACGCGGAGCCGGCGGTCACCACGCCGTCGGCGCGGAACGGGGTGGCCAGCTCGCCGAGCTTCTCCAGCGAGGTCTCCCGGCGGATGCCCTCGTCGGCGGCGAACTTGCCGCCGTCGGCCAGCGACACCGGCGTCAGCTCCGGGTCGAACGCCCCGGCGTCCTGCGCGGCGGCGGCCTTCTCGTGGCTGGCCAGCGCGAACTCGTCGAGCTGGGTACGCGAGAGGCGCCACCGCCGGGCGATCAGCTCGGCCCCGACGCCCTGGTTGAACGGCAGCGGCTCGTCGTCGGCGAAGCCCTCCACGCCCCGGTAGCGGGCACGGAGCTGCTCGCTGAACGGCAGGGCGCCCCCCACACTGGAACCCATCGGCACGCGGGTCATCGACTCCACCCCGCCGGCGACCACCAGGTCGGCCTGGCCGGAGAGGACGGTCGCGGCGGCGAAGTGCAACGCCTGCTGGCTGGAGCCGCACTGCCGGTCCAGCGTGGTGCCGGGCACCGACTCGGGCCAGCCGGCGGCGAGCACGGCGTTGCGGGCGATGTTCCACGACTGCTCGCCGACCTGGGACACGCAACCCCAGAAGACGTCGTCGACCTGCGCCGGGTCGAGCCCGGTGCGCTGGGCGAGGGCGCGCAGCACGTGCGCCGAGAGATCGACCGGGTGGACGCCGGCGAGGCTGCCCTTGCGCCGCCCGACCGGGGTGCGTACCGCGCCGACGATGACCGCGTCACTCATGTTTACTCCCCGGTAACCTGACTGTCCCGATCCTACGTCGTCGGTGGACCGGCCGTCCGCCCCCGGGCATGCTGGGCGGATGGATGAGATCTCCCCGGCCCGGCAGTGGCGGGTGCCCGCGAAGCTGCCGGCGGCCAAGATCGTCGGCGCGGTGGCGCTTGTCGTGCTCGGGCTACTCTTCGCCGACGGTGACCCGGTGAGGCTGGTCCTGGCCTGCCTGGCCGCGGCCGGCGTGGCCGGCTGGGCGGCCCGCGACCTGATCGCGCCGGTCCGGTTGGCGGTGGACCCGGCAGGGCTCACCGTCATCCACGGGTTCGCCGGCCGCCGACTGCTGCCCTGGTCTGCGATCGAGGCGATCACCGTGGACCGTCGACCACGGTTGGGGCTGACCACCGAGATCCTGGAAATCGACGCGGGCAGTTCGCTGCACCTGTTTGGCCGCTACGACCTGGACACCACCCCGGAGGAGGTCGCCGACGTGCTGCGCGCCGCCCGCCCGGGCGTGACCGGGTAGCGCCCGGTCAGCCCAACAGTTGCGCGGTACGGAACAGGGCCAGGGCAAGCAGGATCAGCAGGATGATCGCGCCGCCGCCGACCTGCACCAGGGTGCGCCGGCCACGGGGCGCGTACGCGAGCACCAACGCCATCGCCGCACCGACCGCCAGGCCGCCCAGGTGCCCGGGGATCGAGATGCCCGGCACGGTCAATGTGAACACCAGGTTGATCACCAGGATGGGGATCACCTGGGAGATGTCCCGGCCCATCTTGCGCTCGATGATGATCAGCGCGGCGAAGAGGCCGAAGACGGCGGTGGACGCGCCGGCCGTGGCCGAGTTCTGTGCGCTGAACAGGTAGGCGGCCACGTTGCCGCCGAGGCCCGCGATCAGGTAGAGCGCGGCGAAACGCGCCCGCCCGAGGTTGGCCTCCAGCGAACGGCCGAGCACCCACAGCGCCCACATGTTGAGCAGCAGATGGATCACGCCGTAGTGCAGGAACATCGCGGTGACCAGGCGGTACCACTGACCGTCGGCGATGCCGCCGAGCGTGCCGTCGGGGAAGACCGCCAACCCGAGCACCGAACCCCAGTTGGTCAGCGGCGTGCTGCCGCCCATCAGACCGCCGAAGCCCGAACCGCCCACCGCCGCGTCGCCACCCCGGTCGGAGGCGATGGAGAGCAGCATGAACAGCACGTTCAGCGCGATGATCGCCTTGGTGACGTAGCCGTGCCGGCCGGCCGTACCACCACCGAAGGCGGTACGCGCCGGCCGGACACTGCGGCGTCCCTCGTTGACGCACTCCGGGCACTGGTGCCCGACGGACGCCTCCCGCATGCAGTCCGGGCAGATCGGCCGGTCGCAGCGGGTGCACCGGACATAGGTCTCCCGACCGGGGTGCCGATAGCAGACCGGGGTGGTCGGCGGGGACTCGCTCACCGGGCCGACCCTCCGTCCGTCACCGCGTGGTCCACCGGCACCGGCCGGTGCGGTGCTCCGGAGCGCTCAATCATGCGAGCAAAGGTACCTCGCGGGATCGTCAGGCAGCGGACCGCTCGATCTCGACCCGCTCGATGACGACGTCCTGCAACGGACGGTCGCTCGGGCCGGTCGGGGTGCTCGCGATCGAGTCGACGACCTTCACCGACGCCTCGTCGGCGACCTGCCCGAAGATGGTGTGCCGGTTGTTGAGGTGCGGCGTCGGGGACACCGTGATGAAGAACTGCGAACCGTTGGTGCCCGGTCCGGCGTTCGCCATCGCCAGCAGGTACGGCCGGTCGAAGCGCAGCTCCGGGTGGAACTCGTCGGCGAACTTGTAGCCCGGCCCGCCCCGGCCGGTGCCGGTCGGGTCGCCCATCTGAACCATGAATCCGCTGATCACCCGGTGCGAGATGGTGCCGTCGTAGTACGGACCACTGCCCGGCTGGCCGGTGCGCGGGTCGGTGTACTCCCGGTTGCCCTCGGCCAGGTCGATGAAGTTGCGGACCGTCTTCGGCGCGTGGTTCGGGAAGAGCTCCAGCCGGATCGGGCCAGCGTTGGTGTGCAAGGTGGCGTAGACAGCCTCGGCCACGGGTACTCCTCACTTGTTGGTCAGTTCCATGCGGATCCTCCCATGTGCCCGATCTGGCATCGCGGAGGCATCCGAAGGTGGAGGATGACGAAGGAACAACTCCCAGGAGGTGGGACCGTGTTTGGAATCGGGCGGCGTAAGTCCCAGGGTCAGCTGGCCAAGGCAGAGCTGAACCAGAGCATCAGCCACCTGATGCAAGCAGCCAACCACGCCGCTAAGGGCGCCGGCTCGACCGTCGGCCCGCGGGTGCAGGTTGCCCGCGGCTACGTCGGGCCGACCGCGGCGAAGGTGCGCGACCGCGCGTCGACCGGCTGGGGGACGACACTCACCACGCTGGCACCGCTGGCCGCGGCGGCCCGTGACGGCGCCGCGCAGGCAGGGCCGCTGACCAGGAAGGCCAGGTCGAAGAGCATGCGGATCACTGGCAGGAAGAAGCAGCCGCGTCGTCGCGGCTCGATGATGACCGGCCTTCTGGCAGCGGGTGCCATCGCGGGCCTAGCCGGCGCGATCGCCCTGCGTCGTCGCCGGGAGCAGCAGGAATGGGCCGAGTACGACCCGACCCGCACCCTGGAGCCGATGCGCGACGAGGTCGACTCGTTCGAGGTGCGTACCCCGTCGGCGACGAAGGGGAACGACGGGTCCGCCATGGCCGGGATGACCGGCGCGGGCAGCTCGGCGGTGGCCGGTGGTGACAGCGCCAGCACCACCACCCCGGCCAAGCCGACCAGCGTCCGCCCGACCGACAAGGTTCCGGCGGTCGCCGAGGGCGCCGAGGACGTCTCCGGACGCCCGGCCGACGACCTCACCAAGGCGCTGAGCAAGAACACGGCCCGCACCAACGGCCGCCGCTGACCCCAGCGGAAGCGCACCGAGCGCCGGCGACGCGGGTTCCCCCGCGCGCCGGCGCGCAGCTCTTCGGCGCCGGCGACGTGGTCAGAGCCAGCCGTTGCGGCGGAACCAGCGGTACAGGGCCAGGGAGACTCCGAGCATGAGGGCCAGGACGACGGGATAGCCGTACGTCATCTTCAACTCGGGCATGTTCTCGAAGTTCATGCCGTAGATGCCGGCGACGCCGGTCCAGAACGCGGCGATGGCGGCCCACGCGGCGATCTTGCGCATGTCGTTGTTCTGGTCGACGGTGACCTGGGCCAGCCGCGCCTGGAGGATGGAGTTCAGCAGGTCGTCGTAGGAGTTCACCTGCTCGACGGTGCGGCTCAGGTGGTCCTGCACGTCCCGGAAGTACCGCCGGATCTCCTTGGGCACGTCCCGGTTGACCTGGGAGGTCAGCGTCATCAGTGGCCGCTGCAACGGAATCACCGCCCGCTTGAACTCCACCAACTCCCGCTTCATCTGGTAGATCCGCTGGATCCGCCCGTGGCTGTTGCGATCGAAGACCTCGGCCTCCAACATGTCGAGGTCGTCCTCGAGCTGCTCGGCCACCTCCAGATAGAGGTCGACGACCCGGTCGGTCACGCCGTACGCCACCGCCCACGGGCCCTGCAGCAGCAACTCCTGCTTGGTTTCCAGGTCGGCGCGGACCGGGGAGAGCCGGCAGGCGTCACCGTGCCGGACGCTGATCAGGAAGTTCGGGCCGATGAAGAGCATCACCTGGCCGGTCTCGACGACCTCGGAGTTCTCGGTCAGCTCGGCGTGCTCGCAGTACCGGGCCGTACGCAGCACCAGGAAGGTGACGTCGTTGAAGCGCTCCAGCTTGGGCCGCTGCGCTGCCTTCACCGCGTCCTCGACGGCAAGCTCGTGCAGACCGTAGGTCTCCGCGATGGCGGTCATCTCGGTCAACTCCGGCTGGTGCAGCCCGAGCCAGACGAAACCGTGCACCTCACGGCGGGCCGCCTCCAGCGCGTCCGCGTACGTCCAGTCGCCGGGCTGCCGCTTGCCGTCGATGTAGAGAGCGCAGTCGACGACACCACTGCGCCCGGTGCCGGTGGGGGCCGGCGTCGGCGGCGAACCGTCGGCGTTGAGCATCCGGGTCACCGCCCGGACCGGGGACGGCCACGCCCGGGGTCGCAGCACCCGGCCGGTGCTCGACGGCACCGTCCGGCCCCGCTCTGCCCGATCCGTCATCGCGACACCTCCCCGCGCTCGGCTGCGGCTTGCAGGCTACGCCGATGGTCGCCACCGGCAGGTGTGACGGCGGTCGCGGAGGCGGCGCCGGGCGGGCCGGGTCGAGTCGGGGGTGAGAGGACGACACGGCCCACCCGGCGCCCTTGGGGGCGGGGGTTGTGCTGCGCGCGTGACCCGGACGGCACGGGGTGGCCACGATCGCCGTGACCCCCGCGACACCGCACGGGTGACGCTCGCAGCATTGTGAGCCGCCGGCCGCCCGGGCGGGAGCCCGGGACAGCCAGCATCATCGTTTTGTCGGGAACCCGACAGATATCAGCTCCGGATGGCCTCGACGGCGGCCGCGAGCCGACGGACACCCTCGTCGATCCGGTCGGCGGTCACCGCCGAGAAGGCCAGCCGCAGGGCGTGCTGCCCACCGTCCAGCACGAAGTCGCTGCCCTTGACCACGGCGACCCCGCGCTCGGCGGCCGCCGGAGCGAGCTGGTCCACCAGCACGTCCTCCGGGAACTCCACCCAGAGGAAGTAGCCACCGTCGGGCTCCACGAACCGGGCCTGCGGCAGGTGCCGGCGCAGCGACTCGGCCAGCACCTGGGCCCGCTCACCCAACGCCGCGCGGACGGTGTCGATCGAGCGGTCGATGTCACCGGAGACGCAGAACTGGTGCACGATCGCCTGGGACACCATGCCGGGCGAGATGTAGAGGCTCGTCGCGTTCTTGGCGATGTCGGCGATCAGGTCCGCCGAGCCGACCAGGTAACCGACCCGGACACCCGGGCAGACCGTCTTCGTGAAGCTCGACGCGTGCACCACCACGTTGCGGGTGTCCAGCGACAGCATCGACGGCAGCGCCTCGCCACGGAACCGGATGTCCGCGTACGGGTCGTCCTCGAAGATGATGAACTCGTACTCGGCGGCCAGGTCGAGCAGCTCGCGGCGCTTCTCCAGGGACAGCGTCACACCGGCCGGGTTCTGGTAGTTCGGGATGATGTGCGCGAGCCGGGGACGCACCCCGGACTCCAGCAGCTTGCGCAGCTCGGCGGTGTCCACGCCGTCCGGCTGGACCGGGACGCCGTACACCTCACTGCCCATCCGCTGGAGGTTGAGCAACGTGCGGTCGTACGTCGGGCGCTCCACCACCACTGCGTCGCCGGGACTGACCAGGTGGTCGAAGAGGAACGCGTCGGCCTGCAGCGACCCATTGGTGACCAGCACCTGGTTGGCTTCGACCCCGTGCTTGTCGGCGATCCACTTCCGCAGCGGAAGGTAGCCGACGGAGGTGCCGTACGCCGTGATCCCCGCAGGGTCGGCGTCGAAGGCGCGTACGGCGGCGGCCTTGAGCCCCTCGACATCGACGATGTCCAGCGAGGGCGCCCCACGGGCAAAGGAGATCAGCTGCTCGGCGGTCATGGACATTGAGCGTACGGGCGGCGGCGGGGAGCGCGCGGACGGCACGGCGATGTCCGCATCCTGAGCCACCGGGACGGGTGACCCGACTCCACCGGTCGCCGTCAGATCAGACCGGAAGTGCGAGCGAGTCGTGCTGCGCCGACCGGGAAAGCCCCTCAAGCTGCACGCCGAGGGCGTCGAGCAGGTGGCTCCAGTCGAAGTAGGAGCGCCACGCGACGATCCGACCCCGGCGGACCCGAACCACGTCGGCCACCTCCCAGCTCACCGACCGACCGGTGGGCGCGACGGTGCCGTACGGCGAGTGCAGCGTGCCGGTGTGGGTGCCGGTCAGGCGCAACTCCACGGCCGCGCCCCCGCCGGTGCGTACCGAGCCCTGCGGGTCGACCCGCAGGTCCGGAAAGGCACCCGTCCAGGTACGCAGCAACGCGGGCAGTTCGATCGGGCGGACCGTGACACCCGGCATGGCGTAGAACGCCTCCGGGGCGTAGAGATCCGGCAGCCGGGCCACGTCCCGACTCAGGAGCATGGCGTACTGCTGCTCGACCAGCCGCTCCGCGTCGCGCATCGGGCCCTCCCCCACGGGCGACGGCATCTCCGCGCCCGCACGGAATCCTTACCCGTCGATTCCGCCGGGCACACCCGCATCCGAGGACCGGTCAGGTCGTGGCGACCGCCGAACTCTCCGCCCAGACCCGCATGATGTCCCGCACGGAGATCACGCCGGCCACCTCCCGGCCGTCGAGCACCACGAGGTGCCGGAACCCGCCCCGGGCCATCGCGGCGGCCGCCTCGGCCACCGTCCACTCCGGCCCGGCATAGACGACGTCCCAGGTCAGGTGGGCGCCAGTGCGTTCCACGTCGGGGTCGAGGCCGGCGCCGATGGCCTTCAACACGTCGCGTTCGGTCATGATCCCGACCCCCTCGGACTCCGGGTCGATCACGACGGCCGACCCGACACCGCGGGCCGACATCATCCGGGCCGCCTGGCGGAGCGTGTGCTCCGGACCGACGACGAGGACCTGGCTGGACATCGCTTCCCGTACCTGCATCACGCATCACCCCTTTGGGACGGTGGCATCCGGTAGGGACATGGTGGTCGGTAGATGTTTCCTGGACAAGACCTACGGCATCGCCGACACACAGGGCCGCTCGCTACTGTCGAACGGTGTCCACCGAGCCCCTGCGCTGCGCCGGCGCGCTGATCGTCGACCACGACGGCCGCATCTTCTTTCAGCGCCGGTCGCCGCACCGACGCCTCTTTCCCAATTGTTGGGACATCGTCGGCGGGCACCTGGAGCCCGGCGAGGAAATCGACGAGGCGCTCGGTCGGGAGATCACCGAGGAGACCGGCTGGGTCCTGTCGCACGTCCTCGGTCAGGTAGGTGAGTATCAGTACGTCGGCGACGACGGCCTGGCCCGGATCGAACACGACTTCCTGGTCCGGGTCGACGGCGACCTCGCCCGTCCGACGCTGGAGGCCGGCAAGCACACCGAGTACCGCTGGCTGGCCGAGCACGACGTGACCGTGCTGGACGAGAACCGCGACGTCAACGACGGGCTGATCCGGCGGATCGCGGAGGAGGGCTTCGCCGTCCTGCGGTCGATCGGTCTGTGAACACCGTCGAACTGGCGCCGCACCGGACCGCCGGGCTGGTCGCACCGGCCGTGGACCGCGCGTACCGCGCCGGCATGCTGGCCGGTCACGACGGCGGCGGCGCGGAGCTGAGCCAGCGGTACGGCGGGCCGGCCGCCACCGGCTTCCTGATCGAGCTGCGCACCCGGCTGGCCGCACCCGGCGGCACCGTCGACGAGGCAGGGCTCGCGGCGATCACCCGGTACCTCGATCCGGTGGTCAGCCGTCGGGCGGTGGACAAACAGGTCGCCTACGGCATGATCCACCGCCGCCCCGACGGTGGGCTCTGCGCCACCGAGCGCGGAGCCGCCTTCCTGGCCGAGCTGTACCAGGTGCACGCGGAGGTCACCGAGGAGTTGTGGGCCGGGCACGACGAGCGGGTGGCGCGGCTGGTGGCGTCGCTCGGCCGGGTGTTGGCGTGCGCCCTGGTGCTGGCCGACGAGGCGGTCGCCCCGGACGGCTCGGCGTTCACCGCGATGGCACCGCCGTACGAACCGGACGGCACCCCGTCGGGCGTGCTGCTGCTCAACCGGCTCGGCACGCTGCGCTACCACCGGGCCGACGCGCACGCCGCCGCCTGGACCGCCGCCGGGCACACCGCGACGAGCGTCGCCGCCCTGGCACCCGGCCCGGAACGGCTCGCCATCGAGCTGGAGACCGACCGACGGGCGGCCGACCCGTACGCCGTGCTCACCGCCGAGGAGCGGCTGACCATGCTCGCCGACCTGGCCGCGTTGCCCGGCTGAGCCGGTTGGCCGGAGTCACCAGGCCGCCCAGGGCTATCCTCCACCGGTGACGGGGAGCAGCACGAGGGAGGATCTCGCGATGATCGGTTTGGTGCTCGCGGCCGGAGCAGGACGCCGGCTGCGCCCGTACACCGACACTCTGCCCAAGGCGTTGGTGCCGGTGGACGGCGAGACCACAATCCTGGACATCGCGCTGGGCAACCTCGCCGAGGTCGGGCTCACCGACATCGTGATCGTGGTCGGCTACGCGGCGGACGCGGTCGTCTCCCGCCAGGCCGAGCTGGAGAAGAAGTACGGGGTCACGCTCACCCTGGTGCACAACGACAAGGCCGAGGAGTGGAACAACGCCTACTCGCTCTGGCTGGCCCGGGAGTACTTCGCCCGCGGGGTGCTGCTGGTCAACGGCGACACCGTGCACCCGGTGAGCATCGAGAAGACCCTGCTCGCCGAGCGCGGCCCGGGCATCCTGCTCGCGGTGGACACCCTCAAGGCGCTGGCCGAGGAGGAGATGAAGACCACCTTCGACGCCGCCGGCCAGCTCACCCGCATCACCAAGATCATGGATCCGGGCGAGGCGTACGGGGAGTACATCGGCGCGACGCTGATCGAGCCGCAGGTCGCCGACGCGCTCGCCGACGCCCTGGAGGCGACCTGGCGGCGCGACCCGAACCTCTACTACGAGGACGGCTACCAGGAGTTCGCCGACCGGGGCGGCGAGGTGCGGGCGGCCCCCATCGGTGACGTCCCCTGGGTGGAGGTCGACAACCACGCCGACCTGGCCCGCGCGCGGGAGATCGCGTGCCGCTACTAGCGCGGAGCGTCCTCACCCCGCTGCACATCGACGTGCGGCGCGGCGCGGTGGCGGACCTGGCCGCGATCCTGGCCGACGGGCGGATCTCCGCCGGCGGGGACGTGGCCGTGGTGGTCGGGCCGGGCCAGGGCGCCCAGATCGCGGAGCTGATCCGTCCGTCACTACGGACGGCCGACGTGTTCACCGTCGCCGGTGCGACTCTCGACGCCGCAGACGATCTCGGCGGCAAGCTCCGCGCCCGGTCGTACGACGCGGTGGTCGGGATCGGCGGGGGCAAGACCATAGACGTGGCCAAGTACGCCGCCACCCGCCGAGGGCTCCCGATGGTCTCGGTGGCGACCAGCCTCGCCAACGACGGGATCGCCTCCCCGGTGGCCAGCCTCATCACCGACGGGATCAAGGGCTCCTACGGGGTGCACATCCCGATCGCGGTGATCGTCGACCTGGACTTCGTGGAGAGCGGCCCGGACCGGGTCAACCGGGCCGGCATCGGCGACGTCATCAGCAACATCAGCGCGTTGGCCGACTGGGAGCTGTCCCGGCAGGTACGCGGTGAGCCGGTCGACGGGCTGGCCGCGTCGCTGGCCCGGGCGGGTGCCGAAGCGGTGCTCAACCACCCGGGCGACATGACCGACGACGCGTTCGTCACCGTGCTGGCCGAGGCGTTGATCTCCAGCGGCCTGGCCATGGCGGTCTGCGGCACCAGTCGCCCGTCCAGCGGCGGTTGCCACGAGATCATGCACGCCATCGACGCGCTCTTCCCCGGCACCGCCTCACACGGCGAACTGGCCGGCCTCGGCGCGCTGTTCTGCACCTGGCTGCGCGGCGACCTGCCGCGTTTCGCCCAGATGACGGCCTGCCTGACCCGCCACAACCTGCCGGTGACGCCCGACCAGGTGGCACTGACCACCGACCAGTTCGTGGAGGCGGTGCAGTTCGCGCCGCGCACCCGACCCGACCGGTACACCATCCTCGAACACCTGGCGCTGTCGCCTACCGAGACGCGGGAGCGGCTGGCAGACTACGCCGGTGCAATCCGCGACCAGCTTGGCTGACCCCCGTCCCACCGTCGCCGACTTCCACCGGGTGAACCGGGGCGGCGGCCTGTTCAGCGAGTCGATCAGCCAGTGGCTGGGGGCCGTCTTCGCGCTGGTCGCCCAGCGGCTCGGGCTGCGCCCGACGGCGCTGACCCTCGCCAACCTGGTGCTCGGACTGGCCACCTCGATCACCGTGGTGGCGCTCGCCGGCCCGGTCGCCGCCGGTGACGTACCGGCCTGGGTGGTCGGCCTGCTCGCCCTGATCGGCTGGCAGGTGGCGTACTCCCTGGACTGCGCGGACGGCCAACTGGCCCGGGTGACGGGCCAGGGCAGCGCGGCCGGCGCCCGCATCGACATCCTCTGCGACGTAGCCGCGCAGATCGCCCTGGTGGCCGCGCTCGCCGCAGTGGCGGTGGCGCAGGAGCCATCCACTCCGACCTGGCTGGTGGCGACCTTCGCGGGCACCTGGATGGTCAACCTGGTGACGTCGGTGATGCAGTCCGGCCCGAACGCGGCCAGCATGGTCACCTCGACCTCGCTGCCGGTCCGGCTGGTGAAGCTGGTGCGCGACTACGGCGCGGTGATCTTCGTGGCCGCCCTGGTGCTGGCCGTGGCCCCCGCGCTGGTCCTCTGGGTGATGGTGGCGTTCACGGTGGTCAACGGCGGTTTCCTGCTCGCCAGCATCGCCTTCTCCGCCCGCGCCTCCCTGCGCTGACCCCCACCCCACCTCGCCGATCTTGCAGTTTCGGTCGTTGATATGGGCCTGATGCACTCTTTGTCGGGTCAGGAAGTGCAAGATCGCGGGTGCAAGGGTGGTCAGGTGCGGTGCGCGGTGCGGGCCATGCCCACGTAGATGTCGATGAGCTGCTTGGTGACCACGTCGGGGTGGAAGGTCCGCTCGTAGCGGGCGCGGGCGGCCGGGGCCAGCCCGGCAGCGCCGGCCCGGGCCACCGGGAGCGCGGCGGCCAGCGCGGCCGGCTCCGGGGCCACCACCCAGCCGGCCTCGCCGACGCCGATTCCGGCCGGCATCGGCGACCCGCCGCCTCCGGCGACGGCGGAGGCGACCTCGGCCGGCCCGGTGCCGGCGGGCTCGTGCGGGGCGTCCGCTCCGACGAGGTACGGGATGCCGCCCAACGCGGTGCCGAGCACCGGCCGGCCACTGGCCAGCGCCTCGATGATCACGGTCGGCAGCACGTCGTGCCACATCGACGCGGCGATCACCACCGCGCTCGCCTCGACCGCGGCCCGTACCCCGGCCCGGTCGAGCTGGCCGAGGTAGACCACGTCGGGTCGCTCCGCGGCGGCGGCCTCCACCAGCGGGCGCAGCTCGCCGTCGCCGGCCACCCGCAGCGTGCCCAGCGCGCCCACCGGGTGCCGCCGCCAGGCGTCCAGCAGCAGGTCCACGCCCTTCTCAGGCGAGAGCCGGGCCATGTAGAGGAATCCGTCACCCAGCGGCGCGGGCCGGCCCGGGTCGGGCACGGCGTTCGGCTTCACCACGATCCGATCGTCCGGAATGCCGTACTCGCGTAGGTGGTCGGCGATCGCGGTGGTGAGCGCGACGTACCGGTCCACCGACCGCCAGGTGCCCCGGTGCACGGCCAGGGTCGTCGCCATCAGGGCGCTCTGCGCCGCCGAGTCGCGATAGCAGCGGTGCTTGATCGCCGGTACGCCCAGCGCCCGGCCCTTGCAGTCCTGGCAGATCACCCCATCGCGGAAGTAGATCCCCGAGGAGCAGACCTGGCGGTAGTTGTGCACCGTCTGCACCACCGGCACGCCGTGCCGGTGCGCGGTCCGCACCACCCACGGCGAGATCAGGGGGTACGGGTTGTGCAGGTGCAGCGCGTCCGGCCGGTGTTCGGTGAGCAGCCGGCTCAGGTCCTGCTGGGCGCGCGGTGCCCAGATCGGCGAGATCGGCAGCAGCGCCTTGGCCGCCTTCGACATCGACGGGATCTCGTCCGAACTGCGGATGAACGGCAGCACCTCGACGCCTGCGGCGCTGAGCTGAGCGATCTCCGAGTCCACGATCGTGTTCTCGCCGGAGGGCTGAGCTTCCCGGTACCGGTTGTGCGCCACCACGATTCTCACGAGAAAGAAGGCTACCGTTGGGTCGTGCCCGAACTACCGGAGGTTGAGGCGCTCGCGGGTTACCTGCGACAGCGCGCGGTGGGGCGGCGTGTCGACCGGCTGGAGATCGCCGCGATCAGCGCCCTCAAGACGTACGACCCGGCACCGTCCGCGGTCGCCGGCCGGGCGGTCGTCGACGCCCGCCGGCACGGCAAGTTCCTCGACGTGTTCATCGAGGGTGACCTGCATCTCGTGGTCCACCTGGCCCGGGCCGGCTGGCTGCACTACCGGGAGGCGTTCCCGTCCACGACCCCGCTGCGCCCTGGCAAGGGTCCGATCGCGGTGCGGGTCCGCCTCGACGACGGCTCCGGCTTCGACCTGACCGAGGCCGGCACCCAGAAGAAGCTGGCCGCGTACCTGGTCACCGACCCGACGGCGGTGCCCGGCGTGGCCAAGCTCGGCCCGGACGCGCTCGCCGCCGACCTGCCCACCTTCACCGAGCGGCTGCGCAGCCGGCGCGGGCAGGTCAAGGGGGTGCTGACCGACCAGTCGGTGCTCTCCGGGGTGGGCAACGCGTACTCCGACGAGATCCTGCACGCCGCGAAGCTGTCCCCGTTCGCGATCACCGACCGGCTCACCGACGACCAGCTCGCCGGCCTGCACGCGGCGACCCGGCAGGTGCTCGGCGACGCCGTCGAGCGGTCCCTCGGTCAGCGCGCCGCGGAATTGAAGGGTGAGAAGCGCGCGGGGTTGAAGGTGCACGCCCGCGTCGGGCTGCCCTGCCCGGTGTGCGGGGACACCGTGCGGGAGGTGTCGTTCGCCGACTCAAGCCTCCAGTACTGCCCGACCTGCCAGACGGGCGGCAAGCCGCTCGCTGACCGACGGTTGTCCCGCCTCGTACGGTGAGTAATTCAACTCGGCGACTACAGAGCGGAATCGGCCCGACTGAGCCGAAGCTCCGGTCCACCGTTCTCGCCACACGCGTATCCATCGGTATAGTGGCCCGGTCCCCGGCTTCTGAAATGGTGCGGAGCCGGCCAGATCCCACCGACACCATCGGTCGCCAATCTCTTTCGGGGCGGCGACCGGTCGGAGCCCGCGTGGGAGACTGGGACGGTGGGCGACCCGGGCCCTCACGGCGAGTGAGCGGCACGTGTCATGCGGGAGGACATGGGTGAGGTGACGACTAGCCTCCAGCGCCCGGTAACCAACGAAGGCCGGAGCAGACTCGTGCGGCACGTCGACAGCTTCGAGATCCAGCCGCCGACGCCGCCGTCACACAACGGCGTCCCTCGGTCGGCGTGGACCAGGGCGCGACGTCGCGTCTCCCGTTGGCACCGCCCCTACATCGCGATCCTGCTGGTGCTCGACTTCGGCGCGGCGGCGTTCGCCAGCTGGATCGCTATCCAGCTCTTCGACCAGGCCGCCTCCGGCTTCTCCGGCACCCACCAGGACCCCACCTGGTTCCACACCATCTCCTATCTGCTGCTCCCGCTCGGCTGGGTGGTCATCCTCTGGAGCAACCGGGCCTACGACCGGCGCTATCTGGGGCTCGGGCCGGACGAGTTCAAGCGGGTGATCCGGGCCGCCGTCACGGTCGCGGCAAGCGTCTCCTTCCTCGCCTTCGCCACCAAGACCGCGCTGTCCCGGTGGACGGTGGGCACGGCCCTGCTCGGGGCGCTGCTGCTGATCCTGTGGGGCCGCTTCGTGGCCCGCTGGGCGCTGCACTACATCCGGCGGCGGGCCGGTCAGGCCGCGCACCGGATGGTGCTGGTCGGCACCCTGCCGGAGTGCCTGGAGGTGTATGCGGCGGTCACCCGCAGCCCGGCCGCCGGGCTGGTGCCGGTCGCCATCCACATCACCGACGGGTACGCGGCGGCGCGGGGGATGCCGACCCCGGTGCCGGTGCACGCCGGACGCGACGTCCTGGCCCTGGTCCGGGAGGTCGGTGGGGACACCATCGCGGTCTGCGGGTCGGCCAGCGCCGAGCCGGGCGAACTGCGCCGGCTGGCCTGGCAGTTGGAGGGCTCCGGCGTCGACCTGGTGGTCGCCCCGCAGCTCACTGACATCGCCGGCCCCCGGGTGCACATCCGGCCGATCGAGGGCCTGCCGCTGCTGCACGTCGAGGAGCCGACCCTGTCCGGGCCGGCGCTGCTGGCCAAGAACCTGATGGACCGGGTCGCCGCCGGCCTCGGCCTGCTGCTGCTGATCCCGCTCTTCGTCACCATCGCCGTGGCGATCCGGATCTCCGACCCCGGGCCGGTCTTCTTCCGCCAGCCCCGGGTGGGGCACGAGGGGCGCACGTTCCGGGTGTGGAAGTTCCGGACCATGTACGTCGACGCCGAGGACCGGCTGGCCAGCCTGACCGACCAGAACGAGACCGACGGCATGCTGTTCAAGATGAAGGAGGATCCCCGGGTCTTCCCGGTGGGTCGCTTCCTGCGGGCCTCCTCGCTGGACGAGCTGCCGCAGTTGATCAACGTGCTCTGGGGTGAGATGTCGCTGGTCGGGCCGCGCCCGCTGCCCGCCGACGACGGCGACTTCCTGGGCGACGTGCGGCGCCGGCTGCTGGTCCGTCCGGGCATGACCGGCCTGTGGCAGGTCTCCGGCCGCTCCGACCTGTCCTGGGACGAGGCCGTCCGACTGGACCTCTACTACGTCGACAACTGGTCGCTGGCGTACGACCTGAGCATCCTCTGGCGCACCGTCGGGGTGGTGCTCGCCCGAAAGGGCGCGTACTAGGGGCTTGGCGCGCCGGGCCGCAGGGGCAAGGATCGCTGCGTGGGTGGCAACTTCTCCGCCGTCGTCGGCGTCGTCTCACTGGTCACCGCGCTGACCGCAGCCCTGCTGGCAGTGTTGCGGCTGCGCGCCCGGCGCGGCATCGCCACGGCCACCCAGCGGGCCACCTACGAGGTGCTGCACACCGCCGGGCTGGCCGCCGAGCCGCTGCGGGCGGGGCTGAGCGCGGCGGGTGCGGCGAAGGCCGTACGCCATCTGCGTGCCCTGGTGGGCGCGGCCGGTCTGGCCCTCACCGACGCCGAGCAGGTGCTCGCCCTCGACGGGCGCGGCACGCACCACGGCGAGCAACTGCTCGCGGCGGCCCAGCGGTCGGTGGCCAGCGGGCGCTCAACGGTGCTCGGGCAGTCCGACCTACGCTGCGACCGGGTCGACTGCCCGATCCGGGGGGCGGTGGTGGCGCCGCTGCACGGGCCGGACGGGCGGGTGGTCGGTGCGTTGCTGGCGATCGCCGACAGCCCACCGGCGCCCGGGCTGGTGCAGGCCACCCTGGAGACCGCACACTGGGCCGGCAACCAACTCGCCCTGGCCGAGCTGGACTCGTCGCGGGAGCGGCTGGCACGGGCCGAGATCCGCGCCCTGCGGGCACAGATCAGCCCACACTTCATCTACAACGCGCTGACCGCGATCGGCTCGTTCGTCCGCACCGACCCGGAGCGGGCGCGGGAGCTGATCCTGGAGTTCGCGGAGTTCACCCGGTACTCGTTCCGGGCACACGGGGAGTTCACCACGCTGGCCGAGGAGCTGCGGTCGATCGACCGGTACCTGACCATCGAGCGGGCCCGGTTCGGCGACCGGTTGCAGGTGCGGCTGCAGATCGCCCCGGAGGTGCTGCCGGTGACGCTGCCGTTCCTCTGCCTGCAGCCGTTGGTGGAGAACGCGGTGCGCCACGGGTTGTCCCGAAAGCCGGGCACGGGCATGGTGAGCATCGAGGCCCGGGACGCGGGCGCCGAGTGCCACATCACCGTGGAGGACGACGGGGTGGGAATGGATCCGACCGCGCTGACCGACGGCATCGCCGAGCTGGCCCGTGCCACCGGCGACCCCGGGGACGACCCGGGCCAGCACGTCGGCCTCTCCAACGTCGACGAGCGGCTGCGATCGGTCTTCGGGGACCGCTTCGGTCTGGTCGTCGAGACCGGGCTGGGCTCGGGCACGAAGGTGAGCATGCGGGTGCCGAAGTTCCACCCGGGCGTACGGGCCGGCTCGTGAGCACTGGGTTCCTGCGGGTCCTGGCGGTGGATGACGAGCCGCCCGCCCTCGACGAGTTGGCGTACCACCTGCGGGCCGACCCCCGAGTGGCACGGCTGCACACCGCCGGGGACGCCACCGAGGCGCTGCGGCTGCTCCGCGACGGCGACGTGGACGTGGTCTTCCTGGACATCCGGATGCCCGGTCTGGACGGCATGGAGCTGGCCCGGGTGCTGCGCCGGTTCGCCCGACCACCGGCGATCGTCTTCGTCACCGCGTACGACGACGGCGCGGTGGACGCGTTCGACCTGGGTGCCACCGACTACGTCCGCAAGCCGGTGCGCGCCGAGCGGCTGGCCGAGTCGCTGCGTCGGGTGATCGGCTCGCGGGTGGTGCCGTCGCATCCGGCGGCGCTGGCCCGGGCCGAGGAGGACCCGACGATCCCCATCGAGTTGGCCGGCACCACCCGCATGCTGCCCCGGTCGGCGGTGCGCTGGGTGGAGGCGCAGGGGGACTACGCCCGGCTGCACACCGCGGAGGGGTCGCACTTGGTGCGCGTCTCACTGGCCACGCTCGCCGAGCGGTGGGCCGATGCCGGCTTCGTACGCGTCCACCGGTCGTACCTGGTGCAGTTGAAGTTGATCGCCGAGCTGCGCCTGGTCAACTCCGGTTACGTGGTGGTGGTCGACTCCACCGAGTTGCCGGTGAGCCGGCGGCACACCCGGGAGCTGAAGGACAAGCTGGTCAGGGCGGCCAAGCAGGATTGGAGCCGCTGAGGCGGGAATGACACCGACCATCCCGTACGTTGTACGCTAAGCCGTACGACTTCCGGGAGGACCGCCGTGACCGAAACTCCGTTCGATGCCGAAGCCGATTTCGACCGCCAGCTCGACCGGCTCGTGCAACTGGGCTATCCCAGCCTGGCCGGGCTGACCGAGACCGCCTTCCGTGACATGGTCGCGCCGCTGCGAGCGCAGGCCGTCGAGGGTGCCCACGGCCTGCCCGCGCCCACCGACGCCCGGGTGCCGTTCCTGCTGGTCGTCACCCGGGACCTGGTCCCGGTGGAGGCCCGCCTCGGGCTCACCACCCTGGCCGGCAAGCGCAAGCCCGGCTTCCTCGACCGGCACTACGCCGAGGACGACCTGCCGCGCTTCGACCCGATCAAGGAGCTTGAGGTGCCGGCCGGGCCGGCGTACCTGCTCTTCGACATCGACCGGGGCGAGGAGTTCCGCAACCTCGCGCCGGCTGCGGCGATGGAGGGGATCACCGCACAGGGCCGACTGCCCCTCACCATCGACGAGGGCCTCGCGTTCATCACCCTGCACCCGGTCGCGCTGGCCAGCAACAGGTGCTTCTCGCTGGTCGGCTCCCGATGCGGCGACAAGCGGGTGCCGGCGCTCTGGATCAGCCAGGGCGCACCGAAGCTGGGCTGGTGCTGGTACGGCAACCCGCACACCTGGCTCGGCTCCGCCTCGGCCCGCCCCGAGCGCATCGGCTTGGGCTGACCGGTGGTTGAGGCTGGTCAGAAGATGTCGGCCAGCGGCAGCGCGAGGGGAAACGGCTGCTCGGTGCGGTAGACCTCGCCGGCCGGGACGAGTGCCTCTTCACGGTAGCCGCCCGCGCCGTTCACCAGCACGGTCAGCGTCTGCTTGCGCGGCTCCACCAGCCAGTAGCGGGGAATGCCGGCGGCAGCGTACTCATGGCGTTTGAGCACCAGGTCACGGCCGGCATTGTTCGGCGAGATCACCTCGACGACGAGGAGCACGTCGGCCGGGTCGAGCGCGGCACCGCCGCTGGCCATCGCGCTCTCCGTGGCGACGAAGAGATCCGGCACGAAGTACGAGGATCGCCGGGCGCTGACTCCGATGTCCTGACCGACGAGCACGCCGGCGGGAGCCTGCCGATCGAGGACCCGGCGGAGGCGGTTGGCAACCGCGCCGTGGAAGACGTCCGCATGGGGGGACACGAGCAGGCTCCCGTCGAAGATCTCGTAGACCTGGTCGTCCTCGGGAAGATCCTGGAGGTCATTCAACGTCCAGGCACCGCCCCGGCCGGGCCGCGCAGGGTTGGTCACCGTCACACCTCCCTTCTATCGCCCCACCCTGACAGCTCTATCGGCCGTCCACAACGAAGCTCGGTTGTTCACCGAGGCTGGTCGGCATGCCCGTGAAGTTATCCACAGGCATGGCCAGTTCTCCACAGGTTGTTCACAACGCCACCCACCGATCTCCACGGCGGCTCCCTACAGTCAGAGCCCATGAAGGAACGCCGCGTCCTGGTGGTCGAGGACGAACGCACCATCGCCGAATCGGTCGCCGCCCGACTCCGCGCCGAGGGTTTCCTGGTGGAGATCGCCACGGACGGCCCCAGCGCCGTCGAGCGGTTCCGCGCCGGGCAGCCCGACCTCGTCGTCCTCGACGTGATGCTGCCCGGCTTCGACGGCCTGGAGGTGTGCCGGCGGATCCAGGCCGACCGGCCGGTGCCGGTGCTGATGCTCACCGCCCGCGACGACGAGACGGACCTGCTGGTGGGGCTCGCGGTCGGCGCGGACGACTACCTCACCAAGCCGTTCTCGATGCGCGAACTGGCCGCCCGGGTGCACGTGCTGCTGCGTCGGGTGGAGCGGGCCGCCGTCCCCGCGCCGCCCGCTATCCGCCTCGGCGACATCGAGATCAACGAGGCCGAGCGGCGGGTTCGCCGGTCGGGCGCGGACGTACACCTCACGCCGACCGAGTTCGACCTGCTGGTGCATCTCGCCGGTCGACCGCGCACGGTCCTTCCCCGGGAACGGCTGCTCGCCGACGTGTGGGGATGGGGCGACGGCAGCGGCACCCGCACGGTGGACAGCCACGTCAAGGCGCTACGCCGGAAGCTGGGCGCCGACCTGATCCGGACCGTCCACGGCGTCGGGTACGCCCTGGAGGTGCCCGCGTGATGGGGCGGCTGGCGGACTGGCTGAATCGCGTGCTGCCCCGCCCGCTCGACCCGATCCGCTCGATCAAGATGAAGCTCGGCGTCCTGCTGGTCGCCTCGTGGGCCGTGGCCATCGGCTACTTCTGGTACGGCATCGGTTGGCTCCCACCGGGCACGTCGATCACGGTCATCTGCATCGCGCTTGTCACCTCGCAGGTGCTCGCCCACGGGATGACCTCGCCACTGCGGGAGATGACGGCCGCCGCCGGGGCGATGGCCCGGGGCGACTACACCCGGCGGGTACGCGCCACTTCTCGGGACGAGGTCGGTGAGCTGGCCCAGGCGTTCAACAAGATGGCCGAGGACCTGGACGCCGCGGACCAGCGCCGCCGCGAGCTGATCGCGAACGTCTCCCACGAGCTGCGTACGCCGATCACCGCGTTGCAGGGCGTCCTGGAGAACATGGTGGACGGGGTGGCCGAGCCCGAACCGGCGGCGCTGCGCTCGGCGCTGTCCCAGACCCAGCGGCTCGGGCACCTCGTCGCCGACCTGCTCGACCTGTCCCGCCTCGACGCCGGGGTGGTGCCACTGCGCCGGGTCCGCATCGACGTGGGGGACTTCCTCGACGAGGCGGTGGAGCACGCCACGGCGAGCGCGGCCGGCGCGGGGCTGGACGTGCACTTCCGGCTCCACGAGCCGGCGGTGCCACTGACCGTGCACGCCGACCCGTGGCGACTGCACCAGGTGTTCGCGAACCTGCTGGACAACGCGGCGCGGCACAGCCCACCCGGCGGCACCGTCCGGGTCAGCGCCGACGAGCACGCCGGCCAACTCCGCTTCGAGGTGAGCGACGAGGGGCAGGGCATCCCGCCGTCGGAGCGTTCCCGGGTGTTCGAGCGGTTCACCCGTGGCGACCGGGCGGCAGGCGGTGGGACCGGGCTGGGCCTGGCCATCGCCCGGTGGGTCGTCGAACTCCACGGCGGCCAGATCCGCGTCCTCGACCCGGTCGGAGCCGCCAAGGGTTCCCAGCCCGGCTGCCATATCCAGGTCACCATCCCGATCAACGGGCCGCAGCGAGAAGAGGCCGCATGACCAGCCCCGGCAGCACGTCCGTTCCGACCAGCGGCCCGGCCCGGCCGCAGCCCTCGCCACCCGGCGGTGCCGCCCAACCCGGGTTCGGTCCCGGCCCGGCGAGCCCGCCGGCGGCCGGCCAGCCCCGGGGATGGCCCGCCCCGCCCGTCACGCCACGGCAGCCTTCGCTGATCGAACAGCGCTGGCCGGGGCCGTCCCGGGCACCCCACCCACTGCTGCTGACCGTGCTGGCTGCGGCGGCCATTCTCGGCGCCTCGGCGCTGACGGTGGTCCGTCCCGGCCTCGGGTGGCTGGTGGCCGCATTGGCGGCCACCGCCGCGCTCGTCGTCGCCGGGGCCATCCGGCCACACACGTCATCTCCGGCGGCGGGCCACACCGAGCAGACCCCGCCCGCCGACACACCCGGCACCCAGCCGGTGCCGCCCGCTGTCGCACCCGCTGCGGTCCGCCCAGCGTCGGCCGCCGCTCGACCCGAACCGGACCCCGCCACACCGACCCCGCCGGCAGCCAAACCGACCCCGACCACGCCGACCCCGACCACGACCACGCCGACCCCGGCCACGCCGACGACGGCCACGACCAAACCGACCCCGGCCACGCCGACCCCGACCACGCCGGCGGCAGCGACCGCCCGTCCCGATGCCACGGGGGCACCGGGGCGGGCGGCGCAGGCCGCCTGGGCCGCCGCGACGGTCGCGCTGGTCGCCGTGGGCACGGTCCGGGCCGCCGGCTGGCTCTTCGTGCTCTGCCTGCTCGCCGCCGCGGTGACCGCGACGCTCGCGGTGACCGGCGGACGGAGCCCGTTGGGGATGCTGATGGCCGCGACGCTGCCGCCGGCCGCGACGGTCCGGGCGCTCCCCTGGGCGGTACGCGGGCTGAGCCGCACCGGCCCGGTCGGCCCGGGGATCGGGCGGATCGTGACCAGCCTCGCGATCTCGGCCGGTCTCCTGACCCTGTTCGGCGTGCTCTTCGCCTCCGCCGACGCGGTCTTCGCCGACCTGGTGACGGGCCTGCTGCCCGACATCTCGCCCGGTGGTGTGCTCGGCTGGCTGGTGCGGCTGGGGCTGATCGGCATGGGCCTGCTCGGCGGCGCGTACCTGGTCAGCCGCCCGCCCGACCTGGACGGTCTGCGAGCAACTCCGGGCCGGCCGGCGCACCGGCTGGAATGGATCCTGCCGCTGGTGCTGCTCGACGCCCTGTTCGCCGCGTTCGTGCTGGTGCAGATGACGGTGTTCTTCGGCGGCGCGGGGCACGTGCTGCGCACGGCGGGGCTCACCTACGCCGAGTACGCCCGTGGCGGGTTCTGGCAACTGCTCGCCGTCACCGCGCTCACCCTGCTGGTGATCGCGGTCGCCGCCCGCCGGGCACCGAAGGCGACCCGAGCCGACCGGCTGCTGGTCCGCGCGCTCCTCGGCGCGCTCACCGCGCTCAGCCTGGTCGTCGTCGCCTCGGCGCTCTACCGGATGCAGGTCTACTCCGACGCGTACGGTGCCACCCGGCTGAGGCTCTTCGTGGCCTCCGTCGAGCTGTGGCTCGGGCTGCTCTTCGTGCTGGTCGGCGTGGCCGTGGCTCGGCTGCGGGCGGACTGGCTGCCCCGGCTGGTGATCGGCACGGCGGTGCTGGCGCTGCTCGGGTTGGCCCTGATCAACCCGGATCGGCTGATCGCCGAACGGAACGTCGACCGTTACCTGGAGACCGGCCGCCTGGACGTCAGTTACCTCTCCGGGCTCTCCGCCGACGCCGTACCGGCTCTGGACCGGCTGCCTGAGCCGATGCGGACGTGTGCGCTGGGGGAGATCGCCGCCGAACTGCCCCGGGACGGCATCTGGGCGACGAACCTCGGCCGGGAGGAGGCCCGGCGGATACTCGGCCCGATGCCGGTCGCCGGCAGCCTGACGGACTGTCCCGGTCTGCGGCGCTGGTGATCGGGAACGCTTGACAATCGCGCCGGGCGGGCAAGACTGCCGGGGTGGCCAAGCAACTCCCCGACGTGGGGTCGGGCGGTGCGGTACCGCCGCCCCAGCGTGCCCGGATCGTGCTCGCCGAGATCACCCGGCGGGACAGCCACGCCGAGCGGACCCGCGCCGAGTTGGCCCAGCAGACCCGGGTCGGTGAGGCGCTGGTCCGCGGCCTGGTCCGGGCCCAGCTCGCACTGGCGCTGCGGCTCTCGCTGGTGGTCGCCATCGGGTTGGGTGGGCTGCCGTGGCTGTTCGCCATCGCGCCGTCGCTCGGCCGGACCACCGTCGGGGGCGTCAACCTGCCCTGGCTGCTGCTCGGCGTGGCCTCCTTCCCGTTCCTGATCGCGGTGGGCTGGGCGTACGTGCGGCTGGCCGAGCGCAACGAGCAGGACTTCACCGACCTGGTGCAGCGGCCGGAGCGCTGAGTGGGCAACGACTACGTGGTTCCGGCCATCGTCGCGGTCACCCTGGTCACCCTCGGGATCGGTTTCTACGGGCTGCGGCTGGGCCGCACCACCTCCGACTTCCTGGTCGCGTCCCGGGTGATCAGCCCGACCTGGAACGCCGCGGCGATCGGCGGGGAGTACCTGTCGGCGGCGAGCTTCCTCGGCGTCGCCGGTCTGGTCCTCAAATACGGCGTCGACGTCCTCTGGTACCCGGTCGGGTTCGCCGCCGGTTACCTGGCCCTGCTGCTCTTCGTGGCCGCGCCGCTGCGCCGCTCGGGCGCGTTCACCCTGCCGGACTTCTGCGAGCTGCGGCTCGGGTCGCGCCGGTTGCGCATCCTGGCCACGGCATTCGTGATCTTCATCGGCTGGCTCTACCTGGTGCCGCAGCTTCAGGGCGCCGGCCTCACCCTGTCCACGTTGGCCGGCGCCCCGTACCCGGTCGGCGCCCTGCTGGTGGCCGCCGTGGTCACCGCCAACGTGGCGCTCGGCGGGATGCGTGCCATCACCTTCGTGCAGGCGTTCCAGTACTGGCTCAAGTTGACCGCTCTCGCCGTACCCGTGATCTTTCTGGCGTTGCAGTGGCAGGCCGATGGCCGCCCGGCGGTGACGCCGCCCGACGGGCCGACGTTCCGGACCGCGACCACCGTCGTGGTCGAGCACCGCGCGACCCTCACCCTGCCCGATGGCGACATCCGGGAGGTACGCCCCGGCGATGAGCTGTCCTTCGCCGCCGGTGACCCAGTGCCGCAGGTGTCCGGGGTGGCCATCGACGCCGGGGACTGGCTGCTGCCCAGCGCCGCGGGCGACGACGACCGGGGCCTGTTCGCCACGTACTCGCTGATCCTGGCCACGTTCCTGGGCACCATGGGCCTTCCGCACGTGCTGGTGCGCTTCTACACCAACCCCGACGGCGCTGCGGCCCGCCGGACGACGCTGGTGGTGCTGGCCCTGGTCGGTGTCTTCTACCTGCTGCCCACCCTGTACGGGGTGCTGGGGCGGATCTACACCCCACAGCTGCTCATCAGCGGGCAGACCGACGCGGTGGTGGTGCTGCTGCCCGGCGCGGTCCTCGGCGACGGGCTGGCCGGACGGCTGCTCGCCGCGCTGGTCGCGGCGGGCGCGTTCGCGGCCTTCCTCTCCACCTCGTCCGGGCTGCTGACCAGCGTCGCCGGGGTGATCTCGACGGACGTGCTCGGTCGGGGTTCGGTGCGTAACTTCCGACTCGCCACCGTGATCGCCGGTGTCGTGCCGGCGGTGCTGGCACTGAACCTGTCCGGCCTGGACGTGTCCCAGGTGGTCGGGTTGGCCTTCGCGGTCGCCGCGTCGAGCTTCTGTCCGCTGCTGGTGCTGGGCATCTGGTGGCGAGGGCTGACCGATCTGGGGGCCGCCGCCGGGGTGCTGGTCGGCGGCGGCGCGGCGATCGGCGCGGTGCTGGTCACCGTGCTCGGCCCCCCGTTGGATGGCTGGCCAGCCACGCTCATCGCACAGCCGGCCGCCTGGACGGTGCCGCTGGCCTTCACCGTGATGATCGCGGTGTCGATGGCGACCCGTCGGCGGGCACCGCTCGACGTCGCCGCCACGATGCTCCGCCTGCACACCCCCGAAGCCCTCCGCCTGTGAGGTGGACGGCCACCATGTCGGCGATATGGGGGTAACCGGGCGTCGGGATGGCACCACATCGCCGACCTGGAGTGGATCAAGCATCGGAGGAACTCCGTCTCGGGGATGACGACCGGTCCGCCCGCCGCCGGACGACGGAACTGGCGGTCGGCGGATAACGTCGGGCCCATGACTGGTGAGCACCCCGCGCTCGCGCTGCGTGGCCTGGCCAAGCGGTTCGACGGCACCATCGCGGTGGCCGGCGTCGACCTGGACGTCCCCGCCGGCTCCTTCTACGGCCTGCTCGGGCCGAACGGCGCCGGCAAGACGACCACCCTGTCGATGGCGGTCGGTCTGCTGCGACCGGACGCCGGCTCGGCGTGGGTGCTCGGTCACGACGTGTGGCGGGATCCGGTGACCGCCAAGGCGCTGCTCGGCGTGATGCCCGACGGGGTACGCCTGTTCGACCGGCTGACCGGTGCGGAACTGCTGGCGTACAACGGGTTGTTGCGGGGGATGGACCCGGCGGTGATCGATCAGCGTGCGGCGGAGTTGCTGGACGTGCTGGCGCTCGGCGACGCCGGGCGGACGCTGGTGGTGGACTACTCGGCGGGCATGAAGAAGAAGATCGGCCTGGCCTGCGCGCTGCTGCACGGCCCTCGGGTGCTGGTGCTGGACGAGCCGTTCGAGGCGGTCGACCCGGTCTCGGCCGCGCTGATCCGCGACATCCTCACCCGGTACGCGGCCGGCGGCGGCACGGTGGTCTTCTCCAGTCACGTGATGGAGGTCGTCGAGCGGTTGTGCTCGCACGTGGCGATCCTCGCCCAGGGCGTGATCAAGCGGGTCGGCACGCTCGCGGAGGTACGCGGCGAGCGCTCGCTGGAGCAGGTCTTCGTCGAGGTGGTCGGCGGGCGCACCGCTACCGGTGACGAGTTGTCATGGCTGTCCCGGTGAGCATCGACACCGCGCCCGCCGGTCCGGTGCGGTCCGTCGGCGCACGGCACTTCGTGCGACTCAAGCTGCGGGTGATGGGCAACAGCTTCCGGGGCCAGGGCTGGCGGGTCGCGCTGTTCATCGGCGGTGCGCTGTTCGGGCTCTGGTTCGCCGCCAGCGGCTTCTTCCTGTTCGCCGCGCCGGGCCTGACGGACAACGGCCGGTACGCGGTGTTGGTCGCGGCAGCCGGCGGCGGGCTGTTGGTGCTGGGTTGGCTGCTGCTGCCGCTGGTCTTCTTCGGGGTGGACGAGACGCTGGACCCGGCCCGGTTCGCGTTGCTGCCGTTGACCCGCCGCACGCTGGTCACCGGCCTCTTCGCCGCCGCGCTGGTCAGCGTGCCGATGCTGGCGGTGTTGATCGCGTCGTCGGGGCTGGTGCTGACCTCCTGGGTGTTGGGGGGATGGTCCGCCGGCCTGGTGGCCGGGATCGGCGTACTCGGTGGGCTGTTGCTCTGTGTGGCCGCCAGCCGGGCGGTGACCAGTGCCTTCGCGACGATGTTGCGGTCCCGCCGGGTGCGGGACCTGGCGGCCGTCCTGTTGGCGGTGACGGCGGCGCTGCTCGGCCCGTTGCAGGTCTTCGGCCTCGCGGCGCTGCAGGAGACGGACTGGACCCGGCTGACCGGCGTCGCGACCGTGATCGGCTGGACGCCGCTCGGCGCGCCGTGGACCGCCGGCATCGACCTGGCGCAGGGGCGGGTGTGGGCCGCCCCGGTCAAGTTGCTGATCACGGCGGTGGCGATCGGCGCCCTGCTGGCCTGGTGGTCGCGGTCGTTGGAGTCGGCGATGGTGGGTGCGGCGAGCACCGGCAAGGCCCCGGCGCAGCGCGGAGTCACCGGCGGTGCGGTCGCCCAACTGTTTCCCCGGGTCGCCGGCTGGCTCCGCCGGGACCGCTTCGGTGCGCTTGTCGCCCGGGAGGCACGCTACTGGTGGAGGGACGCCCGCCGCCGGGCAAACCTGATCACGATCGCCGTGGTCGGCATCTTCATCCCCGTGATGATCAACCTTGGTGGCTTGAGCCTCGCGGTCGAGGAGAGGCAGGGCTTCACGACGGGCGCCGGCGGCAGTTCGCCGGTGCTGGTCACCCTATCGATGATCTTCATCGGCGTGCTCGCGGCGGTCACCCTGGCCAACCAGTTCGGCTTCGACGGCAGCGCGTACGCCGTGAACGTGGTGACCGGAGTGCCCGGCCGGATGGAGTTGCGCGCACGAATGACGGCCTTCTCGCTGTACGTCCTGCCGATGCTGGCGTTCGTCGCGGTGGTGCTGTCGTTGCTGCTCGGCCGGCCGGGCTGGATCGGGCTTGCCGCCGGCAGCCTGGCCGCCACCTACGGTGTCGGGCTGGCGGTGAACAGTTTCGTCTCGGTGCTCGGGGCGTACTCGCTGCCGGAGACGAGCAACCCGTTCGCGATGAACAGCGGCGCGGGTATGGCGAAGGGGCTGCTCACCCTGCTGGTCATGATCGTCTCGGCGGTCGCCGCGGTGCCGATGCTGGTTGCTGCGGCGCTGCTCGGGGACGCCTGGCTCTGGCTGGCCTTCCCGCTCGGCGCGGCGTACGGGTTGGGCGCGGCGCTGCTCGGCGCCTACCTGGCCGGCGACGTGCTGGACCGGCGCCAGCCGGAGTTGCTGGTCACGGTCACCCCGAGGCGCTAACCGGCGCGGCGGCTGGTGGCCTGGACAGTCTCGGCGATGAAGCCACGCCAAGCGGCCGGAGCGAAGGAGAGGGTCGGGCCGGAGCGATCCTTGCTGTCCCGGACCAGGACGACACCGGGCAGGTTGTCTGCCACCTCGACGCAGTTGCCGCCGGAGTCGGTCGACCGGGTGGACGTGCGCCAACGCGGCTCGTTCATCGTCATGGCGTCACCTTCAGCTTCCGGATCAGATCCAGCGAAGCACCCGTGGACAGTGCCTCGCCGAGCAGGCTATGCCATTTCCGACCAACCAGACGGACGACTTCCGCATCGTCGATGACGTGTCCGCAGGCGTGGCGAGGGGCATGCCCACCCTGCTGGCCACGGTCACACCCCCGCCGTCAATCAGCGTGGCGGCTGGGTGCCTGGGCGGCGACGAAGCCACGCCAGGCGGCCGGAGCGAAGGTGAGGGTCGGGCCGGAGCGGTCCTTGCTGTCCCGGACCAGGACGACGCCAGGCAGGTTGTCCGCCACCTCGACGCAGGCGCCCCCCGTGTCGCCGGACCTGGTCGATGTACGCCAACGCGGTTGAGCAACGGTCATGGTGTCACCTTCAGCTTCCGGATCAGATCCAGCGAAGCACCCGTGGACAGTGCCTCGCCGAGCAGGCTATCCCATTTCCGACCAACCAGACGGACGACTTCCGGGTCGTCGATGACGTGTCCGCGAGCAACATCCTCGACGTAGGTGACCCGCTCACCGTCTGGCAGTTCAGCGAGCAGGAAGCCGCCGGCCAAACCGACGTGGGCTCCAATGTCGAGCGGCACGACGTGCAGTCTGACGCTCGGCATGGCGGCGAGTTCCAACAGCCGACCGAGCTGAGCGTCCAGTACCGCCGGCCCACCTACCGGGCGTCGTAGAGCGATCTCGTCCAGGACGAAGACGCACTGCGGCGGCTCTGCGCGCTGCCACAACTGCTGACGATCCATCCGGATCGTCACCAACTCGTCCACCACGTCGACCGAGTTGAGGCCGCCAGCGGAGATCACCGCCCGTGCGTAGTCATCGGTCTGAAGGAGGCCAGGAATCAGGCACGGCTCGAATTCACACAGTCGGGTCGCTTGCTCCTCGTGGTGACGCCACGGGACGAACCAGGTCGGCAGCCGCTGTCGATCGGCAGCGATCAACAATTCGGCGAGGAGGCCGCCGGTGGTGAGGGCCTCGTCTGCGGCGACCGCGAACTCCATGGTCGGCCGGCGGCGGCCGGTCTCGATGGCGGCCACCGTGGACGGACTCCACTTGGTCAGGGTCGCCAGTGCCTCCTGGGACACCTCGGCACCTGCTCGGGCGGCCTTCAACGCTCGCACCCACATTTCGACGTTCATCCTTACCTCTCCGGTAAGTACGTGACCCCGCTGCGTAGTAAGCCCTGGCATCCTCCCCTGTCCGCGCCTCTCCGTCCAGGGTGGAGGACACGCGGCCCGGTCGGTGGAGGCGACGTCCCGGCGTCCGGTCCTGCGTTCGGGCCGCCCCGGTCATCCCCCGATCGGGGCGGCCCCCTTGACCGGGAGGAGATCAGTCATGTTCGGGTTCATCCGTGGCAGGAACGGGGCGCGGTGGCCGTACCGGAAAAGGAAGATCGCGGCACCGGCGGCCGTGCCGGGCGCGGCCGGATCGGAGCGGTCGGCAGGCCCGCCGAATCGACCACCTGCGTGGGCGAACGGGCCGACGGTGGCCCTGCCGCGACCAGGCCGGGCCGGTTGGCTGACCCCGGCGCAAACCTGGCGTGCGAACGGCGGACGGCCGACTCCGCCGACGCGGTCAACCGGAGAGCGGTGATGAGCCGCCCACACCTGCCGATGCGCCCGCTCTGGCGGTGTCGAAGCTGCGGCGCGCCCTGGCCATGCCAGCCGGCGCGGCTGGCGCTGCTCGCCGAGTACCGACACGACCGCGTGGCGCTGCTGGTCTACCTGGGCTCGGCGATGGCGGAGGCGGGCGATCAACTCGCCCGCCTCAACGGGCGCCCCGCCGACCTGCACGAGCGCTTCCTTGGCTGGGCGAGGGTGCGGGGCGGCACAATGTTTCACGTGAATCATGAGCCGGGCGCCGAGATCCATTCCACCGATCCGTTCGCGGTGCCGAGCGGGCAGCGATCGCCGGTACGTCGACTGCGCGGCCGGCTCGCCGCGCCGGTGACCCTCTGGACGGCCCCCGGCCCGGCCGGGCTGACGGTGTCGTCCACCCTGGTCGCCGAGGGGGAGCCGGACCGGCTGGTCGGGCTGATCGACGCGGAGTCCGATTTTTGGGCGGCAGCCGAGGAGGCGGGCCGGTTCGCGGTCACGCCGCTCGGGCCGCCGCACCGGCAGCTCGCCGATCGGTTCGCCGGCCTGTTCCCCTCTCCGGGCGGGCTCTTCGCCGCGGACACGTGGATCGAGACGCCCTACGGGCCGGTGCCGGCGGACGCGGGCGGTTGGGCCGCGTGCCGACTGGACACCGCCCGGGAGTACGGCTGGGGCCTGCTGGTGGAGGCCACCATCGAGGCTGTCGACCTGGCCGAGGAGGCCGCTCCGCTGCTGCACTATCGCGGTCGGTACCACGAGCTGCCGAGCTGAACGGGCGGCCCCCCGGGCCGACCGGTCACCGGAGTGACCTGGGTCACTCGGCGCAGCCAGGCGACCGCTCGGCGCACTCGACGACCGGTGTCGATCTCACCCTTCCGCGTCGGGGAGCGCGCTCTTTACGGTGCGCGAAACTCCTCTGACGCCTGTGAAGGTGGTGATCCACAGATGTCCACGGACACACCCGCTCCGGCTGCTTCCCAGTCGGACAAGTACCTGGCCGTACAACGGTCGGACGAGTTCGCCGGGCTGCGGCGTGCGCTGCGCGGCTTCGTCTTCCCGATGACCGTCGCGTTCTTCCTGTGGTATGCGCTCTACGTCATTCTCTCCGCGTACGCCCGGGACTTCATGGGCACGAAGCTGTTCGGCAGCAACATCAACGTCGCGCTGGTCTTCGGCCTGCTCCAGTTCGTCTCCACGTTCCTGATCGCCTGGCTCTACTCCCGGTACGCGGACCGGAAGATCGACCCCATCGCTGACCGGATTCGCGCCGAGATCGGGGAGGTGACCCGTGAAGACGGTCCACGCGGTTGAGACGTTCCTCGCGGCGGAAGCGACAAACCACACCGCCCGCAACCTGACCATCACGCTCTTCCTGGTCTTCGTGGCGGTGACCCTGGCCATCACCATCTGGGCCAGCCGGCAGACCAAGACGGCTACCGACTTCTACGCGGGTGGCCGGTCCTTCTCCGGTTTCCAGAACGGCATGGCGATCGGCGGCGACTACATGTCTGCCGCCTCGTTCCTCGGCATCGCCGGCATCATCGCGCTCTACGGCTACGACGGCTTCCTCTACTCGATCGGCTTCCTGGTCGCCTGGCTGGTGGCCCTGCTGCTCGTCGCCGAACTGCTGCGCAACTCCGGCCGGTACACGATGGCGGACGTGCTGGCCTTCCGGATGCGGCAGCGTCCGGTGCGTACGGCGGCGGCGGTCTCCACCATCACGGTGTCGATCTTCTACCTGCTGGCGCAGATGGTGGGCGCGGGCGCGCTGGTCGCGCTCCTGCTGGGCATCCGGCCGGGGACGACCTTCCTCGGCATGGACGCGGCCACCGCCAAGGTGGCCACCATCATCATGGTCGGCGCCCTGATGATCATCTACGTCACCGTGGGCGGCATGAAGGGCACCACCTACGTGCAGATCGTCAAGGCGTTCCTGCTGATGGGCGGCGCGCTGCTGATGACCCTGCTGGTGCTGGCGAAGTACAAGTTCAACCTGTCGTCGCTGCTCGGTGACGCCGCCGCCTCCTCGGGCAAGGGCAGCGCGTTCCTCGAACCAGGGTTGCGGTACGGCGTCGAGGTGGCCGGCAATGCGACACAGACCTTCTACAACAAGGTCGACCTGCTCTCGCTCGGCATCGCCCTGGTGCTCGGCACCGCCGGTCTGCCGCACATCCTGATCCGCTTCTACACCGTGCCGACCGCGAAGGCGGCCCGCAAGAGCGTGCTCTGGGCGATCGGCATCATCGGCACCTTCTACCTGCTCACCCTGGCCCTCGGCTTCGGTGCGGCGGCGCTGGTGGGCAGTGAGGCGATCACCGCGCAGGACAAGGCCGGCAACACCGCCGCGCCGCAGTTGGCCGAGGCACTCGGCATCGACTTCTTCGGCGGCGACC
Source organism: Micromonospora sp. NPDC047467 (assembly GCF_040643095.1). Lineage (NCBI taxonomy): Bacteria > Bacillati > Actinomycetota > Actinomycetes > Micromonosporales > Micromonosporaceae > Micromonospora > Micromonospora sp. NPDC047467. Next base: position 100,038 of record NZ_JBEYTO010000011.1, read on the forward strand.
TAGGAGGGGCGGCCCTGCTGGCAATCATCGCAGCGGTCGCCTTCGCCACCATCCTGGCGGTGGTCGCCGGGTTGACCCTGGCCTCATCCTCCAGCCTGGCGCACGACTTCTACGCGAACGTCATGAAGAAGGGCGAGGCGTCGGAGCGCCAGGAGGTACGGGTCGCCCGGATCTCCGCCCTGGTGATCGGCGCGGTCTCCATCCTGTTGTCGATCTACGCCCAGAACCTCAACGTGGCGTTCCTGGTGGCGCTGGCCTTCGCGGTCGCCGCGTCGGGCAACCTGCCGGCGATCCTCTACAGCCTCTTCTGGCGGCGGTTCAACACCTCCGGAGCGGTGTGGGCGATCTACGGCGGTCTGCTCTCGGCCGTACTGCTGGTGTTCTTCTCGCCGGTGGTCTCCGGAGCGGCGACCTCGATGTTCCCGGATCACGACTGGCAGTGGTTCCCGCTGTCCAACCCGGGCATCCTCTCGATCCCGTTCGGGTTCCTGTGCGGGTGGATCGGCACCGTCATCTCCAAGGAGCACGACGAGGACAAGTACGCGGAGCTGGAGGTCCGCGCCCTCACCGGCGCCGGCGCCCACTGACGCGCGGCACGTTCGTCGGGAAGGGCCCCCGCCCGCCGGGGGCCCTTCCCGCGTGAATGGGGATCGGTAGGCTGACCGGCATGAAGGTTGCCCAGCGATTCGGTTCCGGTCATCGCGTTCTCGTCACCGGCGGCGCCGGTTTCGTTCCCTCACACCTGGTGGATTCGCTGATTGCCCGGGGCTGCACGGTGGTGGCGCTGGACAACTTCGTGACCGGCTCCAAGGAGAACGTCGCCCACCTGCTGGACCGGCCAACCTTCACCCTGGTCGAGGCGGACATCTCCGACGGCCTGCCGACCCACCACCCGGCGCTGGCGCAGCGGTTCGACGCGATCCTGCACATGGCCTCGCCGGCCAGCCCCACCGACTTCGCCCAGCTGCCGGTGGAGATCCTCCGGGTCGGCTCGGTGGGCACCCTGCACCTGCTGGAGCGCGCTGTCGCCGACGGCGCCCGGTTCCTGATGGCCTCCACCTCCGAGGCGTACGGGGACCCGAAGGAGCACCCGCAGCGCGAGACCTACTGGGGCAACGTCAACCCGATCGGGGTCCGCAGCGTCTACGACGAGGCGAAGCGCTTCTCCGAGGCGGCCACCATGGCGTACCACCGCTACCGGGGGCTCGACGCGGCGATCGTCCGGATCTTCAACACGTACGGCCCGCGGATGCGCCCGGACGACGGGCGGGCCATCCCGACCTTCATCTCCCAGGCGCTGCGCGGCGAGCCGATCACCGTGCACGGCACCGGCAACCAGACCCGGTCGATCTGCTTCGTCGAGGACCTGGTGCGGGGCATCCTGCTGCTGCTCGACTCGACCGAGACGGGCCCGGTCAACTGCGGCACCGAGCACGAGCTCTCCATGCGACAACTCGCTGAGTTGATCGTGTCGCTCTCCGACAGCAACTCGGAGGTGACCTACATCACTCGCAGCGCCGACGACCCGGAGATGCGGCGCCCGGATCTGACCCTCGCCCGGGAGCTGCTCGGATACGAGCCGACCGTGGCGCCCGAAGACGGCCTGCGACGCACGATCGAGTATTTCCGGGCGCGGCTAGGGTAACCGGCGCGCGACAGACCGCCGATCGCTGAGCGTTGCCTGGGGGCGAGAGTGGCTCCCGCTACGTACCCTCAATTACATGTCAGCGACCTCTGCCGGCGTTCCGCAGCCGTACCTGAACCGCAGCGCTGGGCGCGCCTCGGTGCCCGGCCCCGACCGGGGCGCCTCCGGGCGCGCCCGCCCGTCGGAGGCACGCTGGTACCCGTCACACGACGATGAACAGCTCCGGTCGGGCGGCCCGGCCGGGCCGCGAGGGCCCGGTGGCCCGGGTGGCGTCGGCGGTTCGGGGCGGCGTGGTCCACGGCCGCGCTGGGGGCGGATCGGCCTGGTGGCCGGGATCGCGGTGCTGGTCCTGGCGCTGCTCGGCGGCCTCGGTGCCTGGATGTACGCGCGCAACCTCAACAACGACCTGGCCCGGACCGACCCCTTCGCGGAGATCACCGGCGGTCGACCGGCCAAGCCCGTCGACGGCGCGTTCAACATCCTCCTGGTCGGCAGCGACTCCCGGGACCCGGACGCGCCGGTCGACACCAAGAGCCAGTGGCGAGCCGACACGATCATCGTGATGCACATTCCGGCCGACCACCAGGAGGCGTACCTGGTCTCCATCCCGCGTGACCTCTACGTGCCGATCCCGAAGAGCGCCGGCGCGGACTGCGGTTCCGGCCAGCGCGCGAAGATCAATGCGGCGTTCGCGTTCGGCGGGCTGCCGCTGGCGGTCCGCACCGTGGAGTGCTTCACCGACGTCCGGATCGACCACGTGATGGCGATCGACTTCGGTGGCTTCAAGGAGGTCACGGACGCCCTCGGCGGTGTCGACCTGAAGGTGGAGCGGACGATCACCTCGATCCACAAGCCGTACCGGACGTTCACCAAGGGCACCAACCACATGGACGGCGCGGAGGCGCTGGACTGGATCCGGCAGCGCAAGCAGTTCCCGGACGGCGACTTCGCCCGGATGCGGCACCAGCAGGAATTCCTGCGGGCACTGATGGACAAGGCGGCGAGCACCGGCACGCTGGCGAACCCGAAGAAGCTCAACGACTTCCTCAAGTCGGTGACCGCGGCCGTCACGGTCGACCAGGACTTCTCGTTGACCGACATGGCAGTGCAGTTCCGCAACCTGCGGGGGCAGAACCTCACGTTCCTGACCAGCCCCAACGCGGGCAGCGACACGATCAACGGCGAGTCGGTGGTGGTCTCCGACCGGGAGAAGGCGCTGGCGATGTACCAGGCCATGTCGGCGGACACCATGGCGGACTGGGTCAAGGCCAACCCGCCGAAGAGCACCGACGGCGGCTGATCGAACGGCGGCGATCGACCGAGTCTGAGAAATTCGACGTCCGGATTGACACGAGAAGAACTCGCCAAGTCGATTTGATGTACGTAGAGTGGTGCCGCCCCATCCTGATCACGAGCTGGAGCACGAATGCCGGTTCAGGCCAGCCGACGCCCTTCCTCCGCCGCTCCGAGCGGTCGAATCGCCGCGTCCATACCGGCGCAGCCGGGCTCGTCGGGCGGTGGGCCGGGCGATCGCCCCCCGGGCCGCGGCGGGCGGTCGGGCGGGAAGGGGCCGGCGAAGAAGCGGCCCAAGCGCAAGGATCCGCTCTGGGCCCGACTGACCGTCATCTTCGGCGCGGTGCTGATGCTCACCAGTGGGGCGGGCATCGTCGGCGGCAAGGTGCTGATCAGCCAGGCGACCGGTGACATCGCGCAGCGCAACCTGTTGGGTGGCGCCAGCAAGTCCGACGCCGAGGGTGGGGCGAGCCTGGACGGGCCGATCGACATGCTTCTGCTCGGCGTGGACGCGCGGGAGCGCTGGGCGGCCGACAACGTCCGCTCGGACAGCATCATCATCCTGCACATTCCGGCCTCGCACGACCAGGCGTACCTGATCTCCATCCCCCGCGACACCGAGGCGTACATCCCGGCCCACCCGAAGGGCGGTTGGTCCGGTGGCAGCGGGAAGATCAATGCGGCCTTCGAGGTTGGCGCCCGCAACGGCGGCGGCTGGGAGGGTGGCGCCCAGCTGATGGCGCAGACGATCAAGCGCCTCACCGGGGTCAGCTTCGACGGTGCCGCGATCATCAACTTCGGCGGCTTCAAGAACGTCATCGACACGCTCGGCACCGTGCGGATCTGCGTCAGTCAAGAGGTCGAGTCGCTGCACATGTCGTACGTCGACGGCAAGCCGATGTGGAACGCGGACGCCAAGAAGACCGGCAAGCCGAGGACCCCGGTGGTGCACAAGAAGGGTTGCCAGGAGATGGAGGGCTGGGCGGCGCTCGACTACTCCCGGCAGCGCAAGTCCCTCCGCAACGGTGACTACGACCGCCAGCAGAACCAGCAGCAGCTGATCAAGGCGATGGCCAAGAAGGCCACCGACAGTGACATGCTGACCAGCCCGGGCAAGCTCCAACAGTTGATCAAGGCGGCCGGCAAGGCGTTCGTGCTGGACACCGGCGGCGCCTCGATCGAGAGCTTCATCTACACCATGCGCGGGGTGACCGCGAACGAGCTGACCATGCTCAAGACCAACAACGGCACCTTCCACAGCACCGGTAGCGGCACCGAGACCCTGAGCGAACAGACGATGGGCATGTTCCGCGCGCTCAAGCAGGACAAGCTTGCCGAGTTCGTCTTCGCCAACCCCGAGGTGATCTCCACCCGCAAGTGAGCGGGCCGATGTAGGGGAAAAGCCCGCGGTCGTCCCCGTCACGGACCGTAGCCTGACGTGAGCAGGTTTCACGTGACGGCTGCGGGGAGGCGGACACGTCCAGGTCCGGACGGAACGTGGTGGGCCGGGCCGGCGACGCCCGATCCGCCCGGTCGGGCCGTGGCCGTGGTCCGCGGATCATGCTCGGCGTCGGGCTGGCCCTCGTCCTGCTGGCCGGGCTCGCGGTGGTCGGCCTCAAGACGCTCACCCACCGGTACGACCGCACGGTGACCAAGGAGCAACTGCTCCACACCGACGCCCGCAGCGACCGCACCGACCTGGACGGGCCGCTCAACTACCTGCTCATCGGCACCGACCGGCGCGCTGGCAGCAGCGAACCCGACCAGCGCTCGGACACCATCCTCATCGTGCACGTGCCCGCCGGCCGGCGCGAGGCGTACCTGGTCTCCATCCCGCGTGACCTGCTGGTCGCCATCCCGCCCGCGAACGGCTTCGGCGGCGGTCCAGACAAGATCAATGCGGCGTACGAGCATGGTGGCGGCGGACAGGCCGGCACCCAACTCCTCTCCGCCACCCTCAACCGGCTCACCGGCATCCGCTTCGACGGCGCGGCGCTGATCGACTTCTCCGGCTTCCGCAAGGTCATCGACCTGCTCGGCGGCGTCCAAATGTGCGTGGACACCGAGGTCCGCTCGATCCACACCAAACGGGTCTTCCCCACCGGCTGCCAGCGGATGGACGGGGCGCAGGCGCTGGACTACGTGCGGCAGCGCTATGACCTGCCCGGCGGCGACTACGACCGGCAGCGCCACCAGCAGCAGTTGCTCCGGGCGATGCTGGACAGCGCCGGCCAGGCGGACCTGCGCACCAACCCGGTGAAACTGGACCAGGTGCTCCGCGCGGTCGGCGGGTCGCTGACGGTCGACACCAACGGCGTACCCCTGGAGGACCTGCTCCTCGCGCTACGCGCGCTGCCGCCCGACGGAATGCGCGGCGTCCAGGTGCCCTCGTCCCCGCAGACCATCGACGGGGTCTCGTACGTGGTGCTCGACAACGGCGGCAACGGGCTTTTCGAGGCCGTCCGCGGCACCCGCCTGCCGGCCTGGGCGCAGGCCAACCCGCGCTGGGTGACCCGGTTGTGATGGTATCGACGGCCCGGTCGGCACCGAACCGGCCGGCGAGGATCTAGTGTTGCTTCCTGTGTTCGGACCCCAGGTTCCCACCGTGCCCGTGACCGAGATCGCCGATGACACCTACCTGCTCGACGTGCGGGAGGATGACGAATGGGCGGCGGGCCACGCCCCCAACGCCCACCACCTGCCGATGATGGAACTGCCGGCCCGCCTCGCCGAGGTGCCCACCGACCGGGATGTGGCGGTCGTCTGCCGCTCCGGCGGTCGCTCCGCCCAGGTCGTCGCCTACCTGGTCAACAACGGCTGGGACCGGGTGCGCAACGCCGACGGCGGAATGCGCCAGTGGGCCGCCGTCGGCCGCCCGGTGGTCGACGGAAACGGACAGCCCGGCCAGGTCATCTGAGGCCGTCGACATGGGCGGGCCTCTGGTCTTCGCGCACCGCGGCGCGTCGTACGACCTTCCGGAGCACACCCTCGCCGCCTATCTGCGCGCCCTCGACGAGGGCGCCGACGGGCTGGAGTGCGACGTCCGGCTGACCCGGGACGGGCACCTGGTCTGCGTCCACGACCGGCGTCTGGACCGCACCAGCAACGGCCGGGGTCTGGTCAGCGCGCGTACGCTCGCCGAACTGGAGGCGCTCGACTTCGGCTCCTGGCATCCGGGCAGCGCGCCGAGCGGTGACCTGCCGCCGGACGAGTCGCACACCCGGCTGCTGACCCTGACTCGGCTGCTCGACGCGGTGCTGGCCGCCGGGCGGCCGGTCCGGCTGCTCGTGGAGACCAAACACCCGTCCCGCTACGGCTCGAACGTGGAACGACGGCTGGTCGCCCTGCTGCGGGCGTACGGGCTGGCCGACCCGACGCCGGACGACCCGGTGCAGGTCACCGTGATGTCGTTCTCCCCGCTGGCGGTCCGACGGGTCCGGGAGTTGGCCCCGACGCTGCCCACGGTGCTGCTGCTGGAGGTGCTGCCGCGCTGGTGGCCGGCGGGTCGGCTGCCGTTCGGCGCCCGCATCGCCGGGCCGGGCATCGGCCTGGTCCGTGCCCGCCCGCAGTTGCTGCCCGCGCTGCGCGCCGCCGGCAACCAGGTGTACGTCTGGACGGTCAACGACCCGGCCGACCTGGAGCTGGTGCTGGCCGCCGAGGTGGACGGGATCATCACCGACCGACCGGCGCACGCTCTCGCCCGACGGGACCGTTGATCGGCATCGACAGGGGGTGCCGGAAGTCGGGTCGCCGGTGCAGACTCGGCACATGCCGGAGCGTATCGATTTCCCCGCTCTCATCGCCGGCCATACTGTCGTCATCGAGATGATCAATTCTGGGGACGCGGGGCTGCCGGTCCTCACCCAACTGCTCCGGGCAGCCCAGCCGGCGCTCGGCGCGACAGGTATGGCGTTCGTCGAGTTCGGCCCGACCGGTGGCCGGGTGATCGCGGCGACCGGCGCGGCGGAGTGGGCCCTCGGGCGCCCGCTGGCGGCGGACGACCCGGACACCGTCTGCCTGCTCTCCGGGCCGCGCGTGCGCCAGGTCCACGTGAACGACCTCAACGGCAAGCTCGCCGGCGAGTTGGCCGGCAGCGGGCTACGCCGGATGGTGGTGTCCCGGGCCGAGATCGGCGGGCACACCGTCGGCAGCCTGCACGCCTTCTACCCGGGCGAGGACGAGCCGGGCGACGAGCAGCAGGGGGTGGTCACCTACCTCGCCTCGTGCGTCGGGCACATGTACGGCGACCAGAGCGGCCTGCCGGTGCACGGCGACGGGCCGGTGGTGGCGGCGCTCGCCGACGGGCTGGCCGTGGTGGACCGTGAGGGGCACGTCCGGCTCTGGAACCCGGCCGCCGTCCAGGTCACCGGTCAGACAGCCGAACAGGCGCTGAACCGCCCGCTGCCGATGCCGATGCCGCCCTCCGGCCAGGTCCGCGATCACCGGCTGCCGGACGGCCGCTGGCTGCGGATCACCTCCGGCGAGTTGCCCGGCCCTGGCTCGCTGCGGGTGGTCACCTTCCGCGACATCACCGACCAGCAGCGCCGCGATCACGACCGGGACCTGTTCGTCGCGGTGACCAGCCACGAGCTGCGCACCCCGGTCACGGTGATCAAGGGGTACGCGGACACTCTCACCGACCACTGGGATTCGCTGAACGACGCCGAACGCCGGCAGGCCGCCCGGGTGATCGGGCAGCGCGCCAACGAGTTGGCCCGGCTGGTCGACCGGCTGCTGTCCTCGGCCGCCGAGACCGGCCCGGGCGACGACCCGCCCAGCCCGTTCGATCTCGGTGAGGCACTGCGGACCGCCGTCGTCGACCTGCCGGCGGAGCTGCGCCGGCGACTGGAGCTGCGCCTCCCCGCCGACCTGCCCAAGGCGCTCGGCCACCGGCCCAGCCTGACCACCGTGCTGACCGAGCTGGTGACCAACGCGGGCAAGTACTCGCCTCCGGGCTCCCCCATCGAGATCACCGCCGGGGTCGACGGTCAGCTCGTCGGGTTCCGGGTCAGCGACCGGGGCATCGGCATCCGCCCCGAGCACGTGGAGCGGGCCTTCGACCGGTTCTGGCAGGGAGAGTCCGGCGACCGGCGCGGCTACCCGGGCGCGGGGCTCGGCCTCTATCTCGTCCGCCGAATCGTTGAACAGCAGAATGGATGGGTATCCCTACGTCCGAGGACCGACGGCGGTACGGTCGCAGAGGTGCGGCTGCCGCGCGGTTGACCGGCGGCGGCGCGACGTGGAGGCGACGGTGGCAGTGAGGGATCGGGCGTGGTGCGTGGTGGTTCCCCACCACCCCGCTGGCGCACGGCTGGCCCGGCACCGGCTGGCCGGCGATCTCGCGGACGTCGTACCCCCGACGCTTCTCGCGGACCTGATCGCGGTGCTCGCCGAGCTGGTGGGCAACTCGGTGCGACACGCCCAGCCGCTGCCCGGCGGCGTGGTCCGGGTGGCCTGGCGGTTGCGGCCCTCGGCTGAGGGCCCACGGATCCAGCTGCGGGTGACCGACGGTGGCGCGAGCACCGGGCCACGGATCCGGACGGCCAATCCGGACGCCGCCGACGGGCGCGGGCTGCACATCGTGGCCGGGCTGGCCACCCGCTGGGGCGTCGAGCGCGACGGCATGGGTCAACGCGTGTGGGCGGAGTTCGACCCGACCGCGACGACCCGCTCCGACCTGGTGACGGCGGGCTGAACGACCGCGCGGGTGGGTCCGGCCCACGACGGGGCCGCCGGGCCTCTAGGCTGTGACGCCGTGAGCAAGCGTCGAAAGAGCCAGCGCGCCGCCGTCGACACCGCCCCCCGAAAGGACAAGGTGCGGGACATCTTCGTGCCGCGACCGTTCGAAGGGCTGGTTGACGAGCCCGAGTGGATCGCGCTGCGTGAGCTGGTGCCCGCCGCGTCCGCGCCGCTGCGGCTGGCGCCCGCCGTCGTCGAGGAGTTCGGGGACCGGCCGGTCACGTTGGCCACGGTGCTGCCGATGGCCGCACCGGCGGTGAGCAAACCGGACGGCCGCGTGCTCATCGGTCTGCAGCGTCACCAGCAGTCCGGCGACGTCTCCCGCGATCTGGCCGACGCGCTGCTCTGCGCGCTGCGGGCCGAGCCGGGCGGCCAGGTGGCCGTACCGCCGCTGCCCGGCCCGGGCCCCCGACTCCAGGACATCCTGGTGGACGGTCCACTGGAGATCAGCATGCACGACGGGTTCGAGTTCTGGCTCGACCCCGGTGCGGCGGACGACCCGACGGTCCAGGCGTCGCTGGAGCGGGCGAACGCCGCCATCTACCCGACGGTGCGGCTGGCCGCGGCGAAGGCCGCGTACTGGTGCCAGGTCCCGGAGAAGGCACACGTGCGCTGGGTGCTGCCGGAGGACGAGGACGCCGCCCTGGACGCGCTGGCCCGGCTCGGCGCGGCCGGCACGTTGACGCTCGGCGAGCAGACCAAGTTCGCCGGCATGTTCCGCGCGCACGGTCGGCTGGTGCCGGTCTGGGACCTGCCGGAGCAGACTCCGGCGGCCGACTGGGAAGACCCGGTCGCGCAGTTCGCCAAGCGGTACGCGGAGGCGCTCACCGCCACCGACCCGCTCGACGCCGCCGGCCGGCGGGCCCGCCAGGGGCTGCTCGGTCGCCAGCTCACCCTCCGCTGACGTCAGGGCCGCCCACTAGCCGTCCACCAGGTGCCCTTCCCTCAGCGGGTCGCGGACCATCGGGCAGGACATGCAGCGTGGGCCGCCCCGACCGGAGCCCAACTCTGAGCCCGCGATCGGGATGACCTCGATGCCGGCCCGCTCCAACTGCGCGTTGGTCGCGGTGTTGCGTTCGTAGCCGACGCAGAGCCGGGGCGCCAGGGCGAGGGTGTTGTTGCCGTCGTCCCACTGCTCGCGTTCGGCGGTGACCGGGTCCAGCCCGGTGTCGATGACCCGGAGCTGGTCGAGGTCCATCGCGTCGGCGGCGGCCCGCAGGAAGGGCGCGGGGCCGTCCACCCGCGGGTCCTCGCCGTCGGCGCCGGCGATCACCGTGTACGCCGACAGCGTGCTGGCGATGTTGGGATACATCAGCACGGCGTCCACGTCGACCATCGTGCAGACGGTGTCCAGGTGCATGGTGGCGCGCTCCTGGGCGATCGGCACCACCAGGATGGTGTGGGCCAGCCCGGCGGCGAAGACCTGCCGGCCGAGGCGTTCCGCGCCGGCCGGTGTGGTCCGCTCGCCCACCCCGACCGCGAGCACGCCCGGGGCGAGCAGCAAAACGTCCCCGCCCTCCAGGTGTTCGAGGTGGGGACGGTACACGAACTCGGTGCCGGCGAAGCGTGGATGGTAGCGGTAGATGGCGTCGGTCAGGGTGGTTTCCCGCCGGCGGGCCGGCATGGCCAGGCTTGTGACACCGACCCGGTCGCCGATCCACAGCGACGAGTCCCGGGTGAACAGCAGGTTCGGCAGCGGGTCGATGACGAAGTCGTGCCGGTCCATCAGGGTGTAGACCAACCCGCCCGGCCGCTCCGAACTGATCCGCAGCTCCTCGTGGGCGAGCCCGGCGATGAGCACGTCGGCCAGCGCGGCCGGGTCCAGGTAGGCGAGGTGGTCGGCGACCCGGGCGCGCAGGGTGTCGCCGAGTCGGCGGGAACGCAGCACCTGCTCGGTGAGTTCGGCCCGGGCGTCGGCGACGGCCAGCGTCTCGGCCAGCAGTGCGGCCAGGTAGAGCACCTCGACGCCGCGCTCGCGCAGCGCGGCGGCGAACGCGTCGTGCTCCTCCTGGGCGCGGCCCACCCAGGGGATCGCGTCGAACAGGAGCGAGTCGTTGTTGCGCGGGGTGAGCCGGGCCAGTTCCGGGCCGGGTCGGTGCAGGAGCACGGTGCCGAGCCGGCCGACTTCACTGTCGACGTAGTGGGTCACCCCCGCAGCGTAGGGCAGGGTTTAGCGGCATCCGAGAAAAGAACTGTGGATGAATATGGCATTCATCCGTAGTCACTCCGGCGTTCCTGCTTGCCGAACACCGGGAGTGGCAACGTAGGGTAGTGAGGACATAACTTCGAGGGACCTTTTGCCGGAGGTCGCGATGACTGTCTTTCCCGCACGACGAGCCGTACCGACCGCCCGGGCACTGCCGCCCGTCGCGGTGCCCCACCCCCGCGTCGAGTCGCCGGGGGTTCTCGAACCGATCCGTCCGACACCGCTCGCCTGGGCTCGGCGCCGCCGTGCCGAGCGGGGAGCCCGTCGGCTGGAGGCGGCCGGAGCGCGGGCACTCGGCCAGCTCGACCACCTCGGGCCGGCCTGGCACGTCATCGAGTGGCCCCGCACCGACATGGCGGACGCTGTGCTCGACCGCCCTCAGGACGAACGCGCCGGGTTCCTCGCCATCGGGCCGAGCGGCCTGTTCGCGGTGACCATCGCCGACCACGGCCGCGCCCGGGTGCTCGTCGCCGGTGACGTGGTGCAGATCAACGGCAAGCGGCCGCCGTACGTGGCCGAGGCCCGTCGGGACGCCAAGCGGGCCAGCAAGGCCCTCAGCGACGCGGTGGGGCTGACCATTCCGGTGTCGCCGGTGCTGACCTTCGTGGGCTCCGGCGTGATCAGCGTCTACGGCCTTCCGAAGGACTGTCTGATGGCCACCCACCGGGAGCTGGACCGGCTCCTCGTGGCCGGTGGCAGTCGGATCAGCCCCGCCACGGCCGAGAAGCTGTCCCGGGTCGCCCAGCACCCCGGCACCTGGCTGAAGGGCACGTACCGTCCAGCAGCCGACTACCGGTGGTACGACGAGGGCCGAACGGCCGCTGACAAGCCGGCCCACCACCGGTAACGTCACCGGCGACGCCACGCGGCCCCGGTTCCCCGCCCCCCACCGGCTCCCGCGCCGTCACCGACCGCCCCGGCTCAGGCCGCACGGCCCGGTGACCCGGTGCGCTCGGTGGTCCCGTCGGTGACCGGCTAGCGTGGACAGTCCGTCGGTGTACATAGGAGGCTCGGTGGCCCACGTCGAACTCTCACTCTCGGAAGTGTTCGTGCCAACGGCGCGGGCCTCGACAGAGCTGGGGTCCGACAACTTCGGTCAGTGGTCCTCGACGGTCTGCCGGGCCGACGAGCCGTGTCTGCTGATCGACGCTGACACCCTTGTGGTGGCCATCTCCACGGCCGGCTGCGAGCTGCTCTGCCTGGGCGAGCCGGCCGGCCTGATCGGGCGGCCACTGCTCGACGGCGGTCTGCGCCTGCTCGACTTCACCGCCAACCGGGGTGAGCTGACCGAGGCCGAAATCGACAAGATCCCTCCCCTGCTGGCGCTCTCCTCCGGCCGACTCGCCCGTGGGCTGCTCCGGGTGCAGGCGGCCTCGGCGAACAGCTCCGACGCGACGGTCGACGCGATCTCCACCCCGGTGCACGCCAACGGTGCCGTGGCGGGGTCACTCACCTTCTTCTCCGAGGTCTGACCTGCGGCGGAGTGTGGCGTTCGCCGCACGTGGCAATGTCGGCGTGAGCCCACACCGACGCCGTAAGGTGCCCTCATGCTCGATATCGCTCTGCTGCCGGGGGAGTACGCCGTGTGCCGGTTGGCCGCCGGCACCGCCCTGCCGTACGCGCTGTCGAGCGAGTTGGGCCGCGCCGACGTGGTCTCCGTGAGCTGGACCGCCGACGGGATGTCGGTGATCTGCCCGAGCGACCGCGCTCCGGCGAAGGCCGTGGTGGAGACCTCCTGGCGCTGCCTGAAGGTCGCCGGCCCGGTGGGGGTGGCCACCACGGGAACGCTTGCGGCACTTGTCGGGCCGCTCGCCGAGGCTCGGGTCAGCGTGGTCACGTTCTCCACCTTCGACACCGACTACCTGCTGGTGCCGACCGTCCGGCTGACCGAGGGCGCGGCCGCTCTGGAGCGCGCCGGGCACCGAGTCCTCGGCTGAGCTTCACCCGGCCGGCCGCTCGCCCTACGATGGGCTCGGCCACCCCCGGCCGCGACGAGCTTCCCCGATGTCCCGAGGATCGGCCCGTGCCGTTCACCCCGTTCCGCCGCCCGTCTCCCCCACCACGGGCGATGGCCGCCGCGCCCGTCCTGGCGGCGGTCCGTACGCCGGTCCTGCTGACCCTTCTCGCGATCGTGGCGCTTACCGGCTGCGGCGCCCCACCCGAACTGCGGCAACCTGCCGGGGTGCCGCAACCCACCGGCACGCCGACGGCACCCGGGCCTACCGGTGCTCCGACGGGATCGCCCACCGCCGTGCCGAGCGCCCCGCCGGTCGGCGCCCCGTCGGCCACCCCCGACGCCGACCTGGTCGCCACGGCCTGCCGAAACGGCCCGACCGGGCAGCAGGTGGTGCGGCTGCTGCGCGGCCGGGCCGCCGTCCTCCCGGACAACGTTCAGGTCAAGGTCCGCACCGGGCCGCTCTGTGCCACCGACTGGCAGTACACCGTGGTGGAGGTGACCGGGCACGAGGAACTCCAGGTCGTCACCCGGGGTCGACCCACCGCCCTCGAACTGGTCACCGCCGGCACCGACGTGTGCACCATCGAGGTCCGAGCCGCCGGGCCAGCCGGGATCCGTGCCCTCGCCTGCGATGCTGGTCCGCCACTCAGACCGGGTGCGTAGGCTGGTCGACATGCCCGGAACACCGCCCACGCGCTTCGTCTACCTCGGCCCGGAGGGCACCTTCGCCGAACAGGCCCTGCGCATGATCCCCGCCGCCGAACGCGGCAGCCGTACGCCCGCCCGCAGTGTCGGGGAGGCGCTGGACGGCGTCCGGGCCGGGGACGCCGATGCCGCGCTGGTGCCGTTGGAGAACTCGATCGGCGGGGCGGTCGGCGTCACGCTCGACGAGATCGTCGAGGGTGACCCGCTGGTGATCACCCGCGAGGTGATCCTGCCGGTGGAGTTCGTTCTCGGCGCACGGCCGGGCAGTTCGCTGACGTCGATCCGCACGGTCGCGGCGCATCCGCAGGCGTCCACCCAGTGCCGAGGCTGGCTACGCGACCACCTGCCCGACGCGGTGGTGGTCGACGTGCTCTCCAACGGCGCGGCGGCCGCCGGCGCCGGTTCGGGGGAGTTCGACGCGGCGATCTGCGCCCCGATCGGGGCGGCCCGGCACCGCCTCGCGGTGCTCGCCGACAAGATCGCCGACCACCCCGACGCGGTGACCCGGTTCGTGCTGGTCTCCCGGCCCGGCCCACCCCCGCCGTCGACCGGCGACGACCTCACCTCGCTGGCCGTCTACATCGCCCACGACCGGGTCGGTGCGCTGCTGACGGTGCTGATGGAGTTGGCCGTCCGCGGGGTCAACCTGACCCGCATCGAGTCCCGGCCGACCGGCGAGGCGCTGGGCCGGTACGTCTTCTTCCTGGACTGCACCGGGCACGTGGCCGACGTGCGGCTGGGTGAGGCGTTGCAGGGGCTGCGCCGGGTCTGCGCCGAGGTCCGCTTCCTGGGCTCCTATCCCCGACACCGGTGGGCCGAGTCGGCGGGCGAGTTGCCCGTTCCGGCGCCGGCGGGCCTCTCCGACGTCGACTACGCCGACGCGGCGGCCTGGCTGGCCCGACTGCGCACCGGCGAGTTGGCCTGAGCCGGGCGGGGCGCCCCCGGGGATCAGGGGCGCCCGGGGCTCCGCGTCAGCTCAGCAGACCACCGAGCAGACCGCCCTCCTGCTGCTGTTGACCGCTGCCCATGACCGGCGGCTCCTCGGACGGCTGCACCACCACGAAGCCGTGACCAGCGAAGCTCATCGTGTACGCCTCGCCGGTGCGCCGGCCCAGCAGCGTGCCGAGACCGAGTTGCTCGGCGCGGTGGTAGCCGGTCTGGAGGCTGGCCGACCAGCAGACCGCCGCCTGCGGGTCGACGTACGTCGGGGCGTCCACGTTGAGCACCACCGGGGTGCCCCTGGTGGTGATGGCGATCCGGCCGTACCCGCTGAACACGCAGTTGAACAGGCCGGACGCGGCCATCCCGGCGCCGCCGACCATCCTGATGTCGTACTGGAGGGTCGAGTCGAAGGCGAGCACGCTGGAGCCGTTGATGGAGAGGGCATCGCCCGGCTCCAGGTCGATGATGTGCACGTCCTTGGCCAACTCGGCGAGGAAGACGTCACCCTGGCCGGTGACCCTCATCAGCGGGACGCCCTCGCCGGTGAGCTTCTGCTTGAGGAACTTGCCGAGCCCGCCCGAGCCCAGCGCCTGGAACTGCACGTTCCCCTGGTAGGCGACCATCGACCCGACCCGGGCCATCGCCTCACCGTTGAGCTCGATCTTCAACATCTTGGAGTTCTGCAGGCGCATGCCGGCCTGGGGGGATTCCTTCTCCAGGTTCTCGGCGGAGAACAGCTCGCTGCGCATGGAAGGTGCCTCCTGAATGGGTCGCGTTCGCTGCGTCGACGGTAAGCGACCGCGACAAGCACGAGCCATCGGTCGAGCGGCGTGCCGCCGTCGGGCAGCAGCGCAGGCTCAGCCCCAGCCCAACGCGTGCAACCGCGCGTCGTCGATGCCGAAGTGGTGGGCGATCTCGTGGACCACCGTGATCGCCACCTCGTCGACGACGTCATCGTCGTTGTCGCAGATCCGCAGGATCGGGCGGCGGTAGATGAAGATCCGGTCCGGCAGCACGCCGGAGTAGTCCCAACCCCGGTTGGTGAGCGCGTGCCCCTCGTAGAGGCCGAGCAGGTCGGGCTCACTGGGAGGCGGATCGTCCTCGACCAGGATCACCACGTTGCTCATCAGACCGAGCAGTTCCCCGGGGACCTCGTCGAGGGCGTCACCGACCAGCTCCTCGAAACGCTCTCGGGTCATCTCCACCGGCACGCCACCATTGTGCCCGATGCCCGACCGATCGGCCCGGTCACGCCGCAGGGCCGTGATCGAGGTCCGCGCGTGCGCGGAGGGAGCGGCCGCCCGGGACCGGGCGGTGGCTCCCTCCGTGCACGTACGGCGTGCGGGTCCGCTGGCTCAGGAGGCCAGGCGAGCGGTGAGGGTGATCTCGGCGCCCGGCGAGAGCAGGCGGGAGATCGGGCAGTTGGCCTTGGCGGCCTCGGCGAGCTTCTGGAACTCCGCCTCGTCGACCCCGGGCACCTGGCCGACGGTCTCCAGGTCGATCCGGGTCACGGTCATCCCGGCGTCGGTCTTGTCCAGGTGGACCTTCGCGGTGGTCTCGACCGAGGTCGGCGTCGAGCCGGCGTCGGCGAGCGCCTTCGAGAACGCCATCGAGAAGCAGCCGGCGTGCGCGGCGGCGATCAGCTCCTCGGGGTTGGTGCCCTCGCCCTCCTCGAAGCGTGACTTGAAGGAGTAGTTGCCGGAGAGGCCGCCCTTACCGGTGCGGACCGTGCCGGCGCCCTCGGTGAGATTGCCCTGCCATTGTGCTGAAGCGGTACGGATAGGCATGAGGAGAACGCTAGCGGATAGGTGACCGCCGAGCGACCGACCGGCACCGACGCCCACCCTGCGATCCCCGTCACCCCATCGACGACCCGGCGTGGGCGGCGTCGGAGGGGGCAACAATCACGCGCTCTGTGCCATGATTCGACGCAGGCCCGTGACCGGCGGAGGGATGGCCGATGTCCGAGGAGCTGCCGATCCCCCGGCAGGGCGACCCGCCCGACGGGCCGACCGTGATCGAGTGGGGCGGCGACGACGAGCCCACCGAGCGCCGGCGCTTCGGTCTGTCCCTGGCCGGCTTCACCCAGGACCCTCGGCTGCCCGTGCTGCTCGCCGGGCTCGGAGCGGTTGCCGGGGTCGCCTCGCTGGTCGGCGAGTGGCTGGTGATGACCCTGCCGAACAGCGGGCCGGTCGGCACCAGCACGATCGACGTTCCGGCCGGGGTGTCCGACATCGGCGGTTTCGGGATCGGCTACCTGGTCGGCCTGCTCGGCCTGGTCTGCGCCGTGGTGCTGGCGCTGCGGGGCACCGCGGCCGTCCGGCCGAACGCCCGGCTGCTGGGGCTCACCCTCGCCGCAGCCCTGCTGGCGCTGCTGATCGCCGCGACGGCGACGCTCAACGACAGTGGTCAGCGGACCTACTTCTACGCACCCCAGGACGGTTTCCGGGTCGAGTACGGCCGTGGCCTGGTGATGGCGTTCGTCGCCTGCGTGCTGCTCGGCGCGGCCCTGCGGCTGGCGTCGACCGCCGCCGCCGGCACCCAGCCGGGGTCGGCGGGGGACGACCACCCCGACGACGGGGCACCGGGGCGCGGCTGGCGTCGCCGCCGGGACCGGGCCTCGGCCCAGGAGGACGGCCTGCCCGCGCCGGCCGACCTGACCGTCACCTCGGCGGCCCCGTTCACGCACCCCCAACCCCCGGCCTGAGCGCCGCCGCGCCGGTCGCCCCGGCGTTGCACCCGCAGCGGCCGGTAGGCGAAGAAAAAGCGCGGCGCCGGCCCTGAGGGGCCCGGATCGGCGGTCGCGCCCACACCGCCTGACCTGCGTTGTCGGCGACCCCGGCGGTACGCGGCCCGTTGGCGCCCGATTCGCCTGGAAGCCATGGTTGCGCCCCGTTGGGCGAGGTACGGTTGCTGCCCGCCGTCACGCCGGGTCTCGACCAGGGCCGCACGGCAGGCTGCGACGGCGGCGGGCGAAGGAGGAGCGATGACCCGCCCGGGACTGCCCAAGCTGATCGCGACCGACCTCGACGGCACGCTGGTTCGCAGCGATGAGACCGTCTCCGCGTACACCCATGGGGTGCTGGACCGGGTGCGGGCCGCCGGAATTCCGGTGGTCGGCGCGACCGGACGCGGCCCCCGGTTGACCGAGTTGACCCGCAACGACATCCGGGCCGCCGACTTCCTGGTGATGGCCGGCGGCGGCCGGGTCGTCGACCAGAGCGACCCGGCCGGCCCGGTGGTGCTCCGCGACGAGCGACTGGCCGGCGAGGTGCTGGCCCAACTGCTCGCCGACCTGGAGGCCGAGGTCGGTCCGCTGACCGTCATGGTCGAGGCGTCCGACGAGCACGACGCCCCGCTCTGGGGCGACTACCACGCGAGCTGGCCCTACCAGGACCGGTTCGAGGAGCGCACCCGCGCCGAATGCCTCTCCTGCGACGTGCTCAAGGCGTTCGCGCGAACCGCCGACCACCACGTGGACGAACTGCTCGCGGTGGCCCGCCAGATCATCCCGCCGCAGGTCGCCACGCTCACCCAGGCCGGGCTCGGCTTCATCGAGATCTGCCCGCCCGGCGTGGACAAGGCGACCGGGCTGACCGCGGTGGCGCAGACCCTCGGGGTCGACCCGGGTGACGTGCTGGTCTTCGGGGACATGCCCAACGACCTGCCGATGTTCGAGTGGGCCGGCTGGTCCCGGGTGGCGGTGGCCAACGCGCACCCCGCCGTGCGCGCCATCGCTGACGAGGTGACCCTGCGCAACGACGACGACGGGGTGGCGGTTTATCTGGACCGACTACTGTCCCGGTGATGGGAGAGACCCCTCGGTTGATCGCCACCGACATAGACGGCACGTTGATCCGCGACGACCACACGGTCAGCCCCCGCACCGCCGGGGTGCTGGCCCGGATCGTCGAGCAGGGCACGCCGGTCGTGCTGGTCACCGGCCGTCCGGTCCGCTGGCTCAAGATGGTGTACGAGCAACTGGCCGCGCCGCTGCCGGCGGTCTGCGCCAACGGTGCCGTGGTCTACGACCCGGTACGCGACGAGGTGCTGCGGGCCGACCCGCTCGCCCCGCAGCACCTGGCCGAGGTGGCCGAGCGGCTGCGCGCCGAGGTGCCCGGGATCGCCTTCGCGGTGGAGGTCGAGGACAGCCGTGAGATGCGCCACGAGGAGCTGTACCCGCTGCGCTGGGACGCCGACGACAACAAGATCCGCCCGATCGAGACGCCGGAAGAGTTGCTCTCCGTGCCGGCGGTGAAGCTGCTCGCCCGGGCTGGCGAGCAGGACCCGGACGCGTTCGCCGAGCTGATCGCCACAGCGGTGGCGGGGCTCGCCGAGGCGACGCACTCGTCATCGTCCGGGCTGGTGGAGATCTCCGCGGCCGGGGTGACCAAGGCGGCCGGGCTCGACTGGTACTGCGACCGGCTCGGCGTGGCCGCGGCGGACGTCGTGGCCTTCGGTGACATGCCCAACGACGTGCCCATGTTGACCTGGGCCGGGCGCGGCGTGGCGGTGGCCAACGCGCACCGCGCCGTCCTGGCGGTCGCCGACGAGGTGACGGCGGCGAACTCCGAGGACGGCGTGGCCGCGTACCTGGAGAAGGTTTTCGGGGTGGGCTGAGCGGCCGTCAGAGGTACTGGCCGGTGTTGTGCCCCTCGCCGCCGCCCGGCTGGCCCATGCCCGGCATCCCGGGCACCATCCCGCCGGGGCCGCTGGGCAGCGCCTGCCGGCCGCCGCGCATCTGCTCCAGCTGCACCCGGGCGGCCATCTGCTGGGCGACCAGGGCGGCCTGGATGCCGTGGAACAGCCCCTCCAGCCAGCCGACGAGTTGGGCGTGCGCGATGCGCAGCTCACCCTCGCTCGGGGCCTTGTCCTCCGTGAAGGGCAGCGAGATCCGCTCCAACTCGTCGCGCAACTCGGGGGCGAGGCCGTCCTTGAGCTCGACGATGGAGCGCTCGTGGATCTCCCGCATCCGGTGTCGGCTGGCGTCGTCCAGGGGAGCCGCCCGGACCTCCTCCAGCAACTGCTTGATCATGCTGCCGATCCGCATCACCTTGGCCGGCTGTTCGACCAGGCGGGTCGGGTCTTCGCCCTGCCCCTCCTCGTTCTGCACCGTGCCGATCGGCCGACCGTCCGCGCCGACCACCACCACCGTGCCGGAGTGGCCGGAGTCGTCCGGGCCGGGATCGTCGTTCTGTCCAGCGGAGCGCGCGTCGGTCATGGGTCCATTTTTACCCAGTGGGCGCGACCCATGCCGCTCGGGACCGACTCCCGGGGCCGAACCACCCGGCCGGGACGCGCTAACGTGCCGCCATGCCTGCCGACCCACGTGACGTGCTGACCCGGCCCGCTCCCGAGCCGGACCGGACCGTGGCCTACGGCGATCACCCGGACCAGGTGGCCGACCTTCGGCGGCCGGCCGGGACCGGCCCGGCCAGGCCGCTGGTCGTCGTGGTGCACGGCGGCTTCTGGCGGGCCGAGTACGACCGGGGGCACACCGGGCCGCTCGCAGCCGCGCTCGCCGCCGAGGGGTATCCGGTCGCGCAACTGGAGTACCGGCGCACCGGGCAGCCGGGCGGCGGTTGGCCGGGCACGTTGACCGACGCGCTGACCGGGATCGCGGCGCTGCCGGAGCTGGCCGCCGAGGCACTGCCGGGCCGGGTGAGCGATGCCGCCCCGATCCTGATCGGTCACTCCGCCGGTGGCCACCTCGCGCTGTACGTGGCGGCGACCGCGCCGTCGACGGTGGGTGCGGTGCTGGCCCTGGCCCCGGTGGCCGACCTGGTCGAGGCGTACCGGTGGGACCTGGATTCGGGCGCGGTGACCGCGCTGCTGGGCGGCGGCCCGGCGGAGGTTCCGGACCGGTACGCGGCGAGCGATCCTCGATTGTTGGTACCCACGCGAACACGGACAGTAGTTATGCACGGGTCGGTGGATCTGCAGGTTCCGGTGGCGATGAGCCGGGACTTTGTCGTGGCGGCCCATGCCGCAGGGTCCGATATCTCCCTTGTCGAGCTGCCCGGATGCGAGCATTTCGGGCTGATCGACCCGGAATCAGCAGCGTGGCCAAGGGTCCTCGATGCATTGCGGTCCCTGCACGATGATCAATAGCCATTGACGCAGCGTCGCGGAGCAGGTAGAACGCCCGGAGGGGCGTGTTCTGCCCTGCAACGCTCTCGGGGAAGGAACTCGGTGTCGCAGATGAATCGCAGGCGGGCGCTCCAACTGTTGGCCGCGCTCGGTACGACCGGATTCGCCGCCGCGTGCGGCTCCGACACCGACGACCAGTCGACCACCAATCGGCGCCCGATCAAGATCGGTCTGATCGTACCGAAGGGTGGCGGCGTCAAATCTATCGGCGACGACATCACCAACGGCTTCCAACTCTTCCTCGACCTGCACAGCAACCGACTGGGCGGGCATCCGGTGGAGCTCCTGACCGCCGACGAGGGCGAGACCGCCAAGAGCGGCAAGGCCGCCGTCGACCAACTGCTCCAGCAGAACGTACTGGCGCTCACCGGAGTGGTCAGCTCGTCGGTGATGGTCGGCATCCGCGACACCGTGGAGGAGGCCCGGGTCCCGCTCATCGGCTCGAACGCCTCGCCGAGCAGTCTGCAGAGCGTCGTCTACATCTGGCGCACGTCGTACGTGCTGGACGAGGCCGGCCGGGCGCTGGGCCGCTACCTGCGCGACCAACTGCCGACGAACGGCCGAGTGGCGATCATCGTGCCGGAGAACGTGGGCAGCCCCGACGTGGTGCGCGGCTTCCGGCAGGAGTTCGGCGCCTCCGACCCACGAATCGCCGACCCGGTGACCACCACCAACCCGACCTCCAGCCCCAACAAGACCACCTACGTGGCGGACATCGAGAAGGCGCTGGCCAAGAAGCCGACCGCGGTCTTCTGCTTCTTCGCGGGCGCGGCCGCCGTGGAGTTCATCAAGCAGCTGCGCGACCAGTTCTCCGGGCCGGTCTACGCGCCAGGCTTCCTCACCGAGGGCACCGTGCTGGAGAGCCTGGGCCAGGACGCCCTGGGCATCCAGACCGCGCTCAACTACTCGGCCGACCTGAACAGCACGTCGAACCGGGTCTTCGCCTCGGCCTATCGCAAGAAGCACCAGATCACGCCTACCACCTACGCCATGGCGTCGTACGACGCGGCGCAGGTGCTCGACCAGGCCATCCAGCTCACCAACGGGTCGCCCACGCCCCAGCAGGTCAACCTGGCACTGGGCAGGATCGGCCAGATCGACAGCCCGCGCGGGATCTGGCAGTTCAACCAGCCGCGTACCCCGCAGCAGAAGTGGTACCTGCGGGAGGTGCAGCGCGACGGTCAGGCCACGTCGAACGTGCTGATCAACGAGCTGGCCACGCTCGGCTGAGCGCCCACCGGAGCACGATCAGGGGCCGGTCTCCCGTGTGGGAGGCCGGCCCCTGTCGTACGCGGCAGTGTTCGGGTCAGTGCCGCAGTTCGGCGATGCAGCACTTCACGCTGCCGCCGCCCTTCTTCAACTCGGCCAGATCGACCGGGACCGGGTGGTAGCCGGCGGCCTTGAGCTTGCCGGCCAGCCGGGTGGCCTCACTGTTGAGCACCACGTTTGCGCCGTCGCTCACCAGGTTGAGCCCGAACGCCATCGCGTCCTCGTCGTCAGCGATCACCGCCTCCGGGAAGAGTTGGGTGAGCACCCGCTGGCTGGCAGCGGAGAACGCGCCCGGGAAGTAGACGATGTTCGAGTCGTCGATCGCGGCGAGCGCCACGTCCAGGTGGTAGAAGCGGGGGTCGATCAACCGCAGCGACACCACCGGCCGACCCAGCGCCTCCTGCGCCTCAGCGTGCGCCGGGATCTCGGTCCGGAAGCCGTGCCCGGCCAGGACGAGCCCGCCGTGCGCCTCCGGCACGTACGCGAAGTCACCCTCGCCCTCGTTGGTCTCGCTCGGCGCGATGAACCGCCAGCCCTGCGACTCGTAGAAGGCGTGGTGGACGGCAGCCTCGGCGGCCCGCTGCTCATGCTTGAACCGTGCGCCGTACACGCTGCCGTCCACCATGAAGGCGCCGTTGGCGGCGTAGACCATGTCGGGCAGGCCCGGCTCGGCCGTGAGCACGTGCACGTCGTGACCGAGGCCGACCAGCGTCTCGCGCAGGCGGTCCCACTGCTTGACGGCCAGGTCCCGGTCGACCGGGGTGGTCACGTCCATCCACGGATTGATCGCGTACTCGACCGCGAAGTGCTCGGGCGAGCACATGAGATATGTCCGCTTTCGCGAGACTCGCTGCTGGTTCACGGTCACCAAGAGTAGGTACGGTTGAACTTTGGTAACAGCCACAAATATTGCTTCCCAGAGGCGGAACGTTGCAGATAGACGCGGTAGACCAGCGGATCATTGCGTTGCTCGTCGCCGACGCCCGTGCGTCGTACGCCGACATCGGCACCCGGGTGTCACTCTCCGCCCCGGCGGTCAAGCGCCGGGTGGACCGATTGCGCGCCACCGGCGTGATCAGGGGATTCACCGCCGTCGTGGACCCGGCAGCCGTCGGCTGGACCACCGAGGCGTTCGTCGAGCTGTTCTGCGCCGGCCGGACCACCCCGGCGCAGATCGGCGTGGCCGCCCGCCGACACCCGGAGGTGGTCGGCGCGTACACCGTCTCCGGTGAGGCGGACGCGCTGGTGCACCTGCGCGCCGCCGACATCGCCCACCTGGAGGCGGCGTTGGAGCGGCTGCGCGCCGAGTCCTTCGTGACGTCCACCCGCAGCACCATCGTGCTGTCCCGACTGGTCGAATCCCCCGGCGTCGGCCCGTCCACCCGCTGACCTTGACCTCAACCCTGGTTGAGGTGCTGGACTGCCTTCGAGCGGGCGGCGACGCCCGGAACGATCGGGGGATTTCATGCGGGCGATCTGGCTACGGGAGTTCGGCGGCCCCGAGGTGCTGGTGCCCGGCCCGGCGCCCGACCCGACGCCCGGCCCCGGTCAGGTGCTGATCGACGTCGCGCACGCGAACATCACCTTCGTCGAGACGCAGCTACGCTCCGGTCGACCCGGGCCGTTCCAGGTCACCCCGCCGCTGATCCCCGGCAACGGCGTCGGCGGGGTGATCGCCGCCGTCGGCCCGGACGTCGACCCGGCGCTGACCGGGCGCCGGGTCGTCAGCGCCACCGGCGGCTCCGGCGGGTACGCAGAACGGGCGGTGGTGGACGCGGCCGCGCCCTTCGAGGTGCCGGCCGCGCTGGCGCTGGACGACGCGGTGGCCCTGCTGGCCGACGGACGGACCGCCACCCTGCTGGTCGAGGCGGTCCGCGTCCGCCCCGGCGACCGGGTGCTGGTGGAGGCCGCAGCGGGCGGTGTGGGCAGCCTGCTCGTGCAGCTCGCGGCGAGCGCCGGCGCACGGGTGATCGGTGTGGCCGGTGGCGCACGCAAGACAGACCTGCTGCCCGGCCTCGGTGCCGACCTGGCGGTCGACTACCGCCTGCCGGGCTGGGCCGACCAGATCCGGCAGGCGGTGGGCGGGGTCGACGTGGTGTTCGATGGCGTCGGCGGGCCGATCGCCCGGACGGCGTTCGAGCTGCTGGACCCGGGTGGCCGGATGGTCAGCTTCGGGTTGGCCAGCGGCGAGTGGTCCCCGGTGTCGGCGGAGGACGCCGCAGCCCGGCAGATCACGCTGGTCCGATCCGACGTGCCGCCCGCGCGGATGCGGGCGTACACCGATCAGGCGCTGGCGGGCGCGGCGGCCGGCCAGCTACGGCCGCTCATCGGCCAGCGCTTCCCGCTGGAACGCGCCGCGGACGCGCACGCCGCCATCGAGGGGCGCGCGACGGTCGGCAAGACCCTGCTGGACGTGGCCTGAACCCGCTCAGAGGTACATGCCGGTGCGGTGCTCGGAGTCCTCGCGTCGCACCGGCTTGTCGCCCTCGCTGAAGAACCGCTTTCCGCCGAACTCGCCGTGCAACCGGTCGTCCAACTCGTCGGCGAGACCGGTCATCACCTGCACCGCCAGCATCAGGTGGGTCGCCTGGAAGTTGCGGCCGAAGACCGGGATGGACGCCCAGACCGTGTCGTCGGCGCAGTAGAGGCGACCGATCGGCATCCGGTTGGTCAGCTCGGACAGCTTGACGTAGAGCCGCTCGGTGGGCTCGACCTCGGTGAGCACCGGGGAGAAGACATCCACCAGGGGCGGATTGTCGCGCACCCGCACGAAGACCATCGCCGAACCGGCACGGATGTTGATGTCGCCGTCCGAGTCGATCTGCAACCGGTCGGGCTCGGACTTCAGCATGGTGGAGACCACGGTCCGCACACGCTCCGCCAGGTCGAGCATGTCGTCCCGCCCCACCTGCGCGGCGGCCGCCTCGGCCAGCGCCTCCTCCAGGTCACCCTCGACGTCGGCGTCCGGGCCGAACTCGCTGCGCGCGGTGCCCAGCGGCTCCACCGTCAACGGCTCGCCCTCCGCGTCGTGCACGAGGTAGACGAGGAAGGCCGGGTGCGGGGCGCCGTAGACGTCGCGCAGCGTCCGGGACAGCAGCGGGGCGATCCGGGCCGCCTCCGCCGTCGTACCGTCCAGTCCGAACGAGCCGCCGGACCCGGGCACCACCCCGGGTGGGGACCAGCCCAGGGCCACCATGTCCGCCACCGCGGCCCGATCCAACCGGAAGCCCTGCGGCAGGGCGGCGTTGCCGACCGCCCGGGCGGAGAGCCCACCGTCGCCTGTCACGTCGACGCTGATCGAGTAGACGGCGTCCCCCGTACCGGAGGCGGTGGGGTCCAGGGTCAGCTCAAGGTGCGCGCCGGCGGGCAGTTCCCGCAGTCGCACGGCGAGCATTCGGGCGAACTCCCGCCACGCCTCGGTCACCTTGGCCCGCAGGTCGGTGGTGCTGGGTTCGTCGAGCAGGATCGACTCCGGGTGGTCAGCCGTCATGATCGCCTCCGTCCGTCACGATCACCCTACCCACGCCGCCCGAGCGACGACTCAGCCCGGACCGGGATCGGACACCGGTGCGGCCGACCACCGCCGCACGGTCCCGGAGGCAGCCGGCTCCGCGGTCCTGCGCCCGCCGGTCAGGACCCGGCCGGCCCGGCGGGGTCCGCCGCATCGGCGGGATCGGTGCCCAACGCGACAGGCCAGTTGGCGGCGAGGGCACTGAGCCGGGCCGCGGCGTCCGCCGGGTCGGCGCCCTGCCCCACCGCCAGCCCCAGCAGGTACGTGGTGACCGGCGCGCCCGGACGCAGCACCTGGTGGGCGACGTCCCGGGCCAGGTCCAGCACGGCCGGCACCGGCACCTGAGCCGGGTCGAGACCCACCTCGGCACAGGCCGCCGTGACCCAGTCGTCCAGCACCGTCATCGCACCCACTCCTTCGCCCGGCGTACGTCCTCGTCAGTGTCGCAGTCGAACCAGGGTGGTGGGCCGCTGCGCACCCAGGGCACCTCGCGGATCACCAGACCGGCCAGCAGCGCCCGGACCGGAGCGCCGGCCAGGCTGCCATCCCGCTCGGCCGACAGACGGGCCAGCCCGGACCGGAGCGCGGCGACCCGCCACACCCCACAGAGCGACTGCCGCCGCCCGCCGGTGTCGACGAAGCACACCCCGTCGATCTGCTCCGGGCCGCTCTCGACCTCCGACGCGACCAGCCCGGCGGTGAGGTGGGTCAGCAGCTCACCGATCGCGGCACGGGTGAGCAGCGGCAGGTCGGCGGCGAGCAACGCGACCAGAGCCGTGTCCGGGTCGAGCAACGCCAGCCCGGCAGCCGTCGCGGCGACCGGTCCACCGCCGGGCGGATCCTCCCGGGTGACCCGCACCCCGACCGGGACGACATCGGCCGGACCGACCAGGACCCGCGGCGCGGCGTCGGTGACGGCCGCCAGCACCCGGTCCCGCATCGACCGGCCACCGACCGCGAGCGCGGTCTTGTCCACCCCGCCCATCCGCCGGGCGGCCCCACCGGCGAGCACCACGGCGGCGTACGTTCCCATCCGGTCACGGTAGCCGGGTCGGTGCCCGACCGGCAGTAGCTGCCGTGCGGCCGATCGCGGGCAGCCGTGCGGGCGTACCGGCGCGGGGTGCAGGATGACGGGATGGGACGGGCGACTGACCGACGGGGCGTACTCCGGATCGACCTCGACGCGGCGGCCGACGGGCGCGGATCCGTTCGCCGGCCGGACAACCTGGCGGTGGAGGAGCCGTTGGAGATCCGGGTGGGCGCGGCCGGTCCCGGGCGGCGCAAGCCTCTCGCCGTCACGATGCGGACTCCCGGCGACGACCTGGACCTGGCCATCGGGTTCCTGCTGACCGAGGGGCTGATCCGTTCGACCGACGACGTGTTGACCGCCCAGCTCTGTGCCGGCGCGGAGACGCCGAACACGTACAACGTGGTGGACGTGGTGCTCGCCCCCGGCGTGCCGGAACCGACCACCGACCCGTCCCGGAACTTCTACACGACCAGTTCCTGCGGGGTCTGCGGCAAGGCCAGCATCGACGCGATCCGGACCCGGTCGTTGTTCGACGTCGCGGCGGACCCGCTCACCGTGCCGGCCGCCCTCCTGACCGAACTGCCCGACCGGCTGCGCGCCGCCCAGCGGGGCTTCGACCGGACCGGCGGGCTGCACGCGGCGGGACTGTTCACCCCGGCCGGAGACCTGGTGGTGCTCCGGGAGGACGTGGGCCGGCACAACGCGGTGGACAAGGTGATCGGCTGGGCGGTGCGGGAACGCCGGCTGCCACTGACCGGGCACCTGCTGCTGGTGTCCGGCCGGGCCAGCTTCGAGCTGACCCAGAAGGCGTGGATGGCCGGCCTGCCGCTGCTGGCGGCGGTGTCCGCGCCGAGCACCCTCGCCGCCGAGCTGGCCGAGGAGGCGGGCATGACGCTTGTCGGCTTCCTGCGCGGCAACACGATGAACGTCTACGCCCGCCCCGAGCGGGTCACAGTCTGATCACCAGCTCGTCGAGCAGCCCCAGCCGGATCACGGCATCGCGGGCCAGCAGGAAGCCGGCGATGCCGAGGATCCAGCCGAGCATGCCGCCGGAGTGCCGCGCGATCCAGGCGTTGAGCCGGACCAGGACCGGCTCGACCAGCCTCGGCCACGCTGTCCGCGCCCCCAGCAGCAGCACCGCCGGCACCACCATGACCAGGCAGTAGCCGGCGAGCAGCCCGACGATCTGCGCCGCGCCGAGCCCGGAGGTGGTCAGCAGGCCGACCGCGCCGAGGTACGGCAGCATCGTCGCCACCTCCGCGAGCGCGGCGAGCAGCGCCAACCCCACCAGCCAGCGTGTCGAGGAGTCGCCAGCGGTCACCCGATCCCGCCAGCGCAGCACGCCGCCGCCGCGCGGACGTCGTTTGCCGTCGTAGCGGAAGCTCAATGCGAACAGCCCGACCCCGAGAACGAGCTGCGCCCAGAGCACCGGCCGGTTGTCCAGTGCCCCGCCGAGCACGTCGGCCAGCCGGCTGCCGCCCACGGCCAGCAGCAGCCCGACCCCGAAGTAGAAGACGACGATCGTGCCGAGGTAGACGAGGATCCGCCGGGCGTTGACCGTCCCGGGCGCGAGCAGCAACCAGACCGGGATGAAGAGGGTGCCGATGCTGGTGCTGTCGACAAGTGCCAGGCCGGCGAGCGACAGCAGCAGTCCGACACTCATGTGCGGCATTCATGCGGTGGGGGCATCTGCTGATTCTGCGGCGACGCCACGCCATATGACTCGCCCCGTGGAACGAACGTCCACTACATCCTTCGACGGAGGGCATCGCCGGAGGAACCCGCCCCGGGCGATCGACCTCGGGGGACGAGGGATCAGCGCCGGGGCGGGAGTCAGCGGGTGTTCCGCGGTGGCGGTCATCGGCCGGCCGGCACCGTTACGCGCCGGGGCGACTGGCTGGTCGGGCCGGACGCCAACAGGTCGACCCCTTCGCGGAGCACGAACAGTTCCCGCCTGGCCCGTGCGCTGCCGTCCGGTCCCAGCTCGTACGCCTCGATCCAGGTCCAGCCGTGGTAGGTGTGCCGGTCGGTCAAGCAGTCTGGGATAGCGTGAGGTCGTTAGCGCTTCCGCGAGACCTGACCATCGACCTGATGAGAGCGCGAGCATGGATGACCTGACCGGCGCCCATTGGCGCAAGAGCACCCGCAGCAGCTCGAACGGTGGCAACTGCGTCGAGGTGGCCGACAACCTGCCTGGCGTCGTGCTCGTGCGCGACACGAAGGACCGCGACGGCGGCACGCTGACGTTCGAGCCGGCCGCCTGGGCGGGCTTCGTCGGGCTGGCGAAGAAGATCGGCCCCGTCGGCTAGGGCTCGTGGTAGCACCCACGGTATTACCGCGCGGGTCAGCCGCGGCCACGTCGGCGCCTCTTACGAGGGCGGACCACTCCGGGCATGCCGACCGACGGCCAGCCATCCAACTCGGACGGGGGCACGCCGCGCCGCAGCAGGTCGTCCAGGAGCAGGGCGAGCGAGTAGTCCGGGTTCAGGCTCAGCGTGCGCTCCAGCGCCACCGCTGCCAGCGCACCCTGCCCAGCTCGCCACGCGGCGAACGCCAACAACGCACCTGGCGCGGCGGTCACCTCCGGCTCCGCCCGGCGCAGCACGTCGGTCCAGAGGGCGATGTCCCGATCACGACCGTCGGTGCGTTCCCAGGCGTGGTCGCGGACCGGCAGGTGGGTCAGCAGCAGACACAGCCAGGCCAACTCGTCGTCGTCGAGTCGCTCACCGCGCCGCTGCCGGCGCTGCGCCTCGCGGACCGCCGCCACCCCGGCGGAGCGCACCGCCCGGCCGCCGAGGAGGTCGCTGGCGGGCGCGTGCTCGATCAGGTCGACCAGTCGCTGCTCGGCCCGGGCGGTGGCCGCGCGCAGCGCGTCCCGGGCGGGGCCGTCCACCGGTGACACCTGCGCCACGAGGGCGGCCCGGTCGGGGAGAGCCACCTGACCGGCGAAGACGGCCGACGCGGTGACCGGGTTGGCCGCCGGGTCGTAGCGCCGACCCTCGGGTGGGCAGCAGTCGGCCTCGGTGCAGAGGTAGGACCACCAGCGGCCGTCGGTCACCCGCAGCGCGTCGAGCACCTCCAGGCCGGCACCGGTCAGCGCGGCGCGTACGGCATCCACGCTCGGGGTGACCCGGTCGGGCGGCCCGTAACCCACGACGGTGGCGGCCTCCGCGCCCTGCCGGCGGATCACCCCGGCCAGGTGACGGGCTTGATCGGCCGGATCAGTGGCGGGCTCGGGCAGGTCGGCGCGGGCGGCGAAGATGATCTGTCGCCCGCAGAGCGCCACCGCGACCACGCTGTCGGCGGGGTGGAAACCCAGCAGGTACGGAACGGCGGCGAGCAGGTCGGCGGGCGAGCGGACGGCGAGCTGCGGGCGTTCGGTCGAGGTCATGGGGGCAGCCTGCGGGGCGCTCATCCGGCTGCGCCGCCCCTGTGGATGACACGCGGCTTATCCACAGTTACTCAGCGTATTTCACCTGGTCATCGCGGAGTGCCCATGGCTCGATGTGTTCGGGTAGCACCACCGTGTCATGGGCAACGGCTACCGTGCGCTGATGGACCTGGCGTACCTGCGCGCGCACCCGGCACACCTGCCGACGTTCCTGACCCACCAGCGGATCCGGGAGACGCCGGTCGCTGGTGGGAACATCTGTGCCGCCGCCCGGCTCACCCTGGACGACGGCCACTCCGTCTTCACCAAGTCCTGGCCCGAACGGGCCGGCCGGCCGGTGCCGGAGGGCTTCTTCGCCGCCGAGGCCGCCGGGTTGCACTGGCTGCGGGAGGCCGGCGCGGTCGGCGTACCCGAGGTGATCGTGGCCCTGCCCGACCTGTTGGCGCTCGACTGGGTGGAGCCCGGCGAGCCGACGCCTTCGGCGGCCGAGCGATTCGGTCGGGAGCTGGCCGGCCTGCACCGGGCCGGCGCGTCGGCCTTCGGTGCGACCTGGCCCGGCTTCATCGGGGCCCTCCCACAGGACAACACCCTCGACGACCGGCCCTGGTCGACGTGGTTCGCCGAGCGTCGGCTCGCCCCCTACCTGCGACGATCGGTCGACGGCGGCACGTTGACGGGCGCCGACGCCGCGTTGGTCGAGCAGGTGATCAGCCGGCTCGGCGAGTTCGGCGGGGACGAGCCGCCGGCCCGCATCCACGGTGACCTGTGGCCGGGCAACGCGCTGTGGGGGGCCGACGAGCGGGTCTGGTTGATCGACCCGGCGGCGCACGGCGGGCACCGCGAGACGGATCTCGCCCAGTTGGCGCTCTTCGGTGGCGTCCCGCATCTGGAGCGGGTGCTGGCCGCCTACCGGGAGGCCTGGCCGCTGCCCGACGGCTGGCGTGAACGGGTGCCGCTGCATCAACTGCATCTGCTGCTCGTGCACACCGCGCTGTTCGGCACCGATTACCGCGACGCGGTCGTCCAGCTCGCCCGCGCCGCCCTGGGCGGGGTCGAGCGCGCTACGGTCGACAGGTGAGCGTCGCCCCGCCGACCGACGGCGTCCTCGTCGACCGGTACGCCCGCGTCGCGCGGGACCTCCGCGTGTCCCTCACTGACAAGTGCAACCTGCGGTGCACCTACTGCATGCCGGCCGAAGGGCTGCCCTGGTTGGCGGGTCCGGAGCTGCTCACCGACGACGAGATCGTCCGGCTGGTCCGGGTGGCCGTCGAGCGGCTCGGCGTGACCGAGGTGCGGTTCACCGGCGGTGAGCCGCTGATCCGGTCCGGGCTGCTCGACATCGTGGCCGCGATCGCCGCACTCGAACCTCGCCCACGCATCTCGCTCACCACCAACGGCATCGGCCTGGACCGGTTGGCCCCGGCGTTGGGCAGGGCCGGCCTGGACCGGGTGAACGTCTCACTGGACACCCTCGACGCAGACCGGTTCACGCAGCTGACCCGTCGTCCCCGCCTGGACGCGGTGCTGGCCGGGCTCGCCGGGGCAGCCGCCGCCGGGCTCAACCCGGTGAAGGTCAATTCGGTGTTGATGCGCGGTGTCAACGAGGACGAGGCGCCGGCCCTGCTCCGCTTCGCCGTCGACCACGGCTACCAACTGCGGATCATCGAGCAGATGCCGCTGGACGCGCAGCACGGCTGGGACCGGGCCACGATGGTGACCGCCGAGGAGATCCTCGCCTCTCTGCGTACCGCGTTCGATCTCAGCCCCGACCCGACCGAACGCGGCGCGGCCCCGGCGGAGACGTGGTTGGTCGACGGCGGCCCGGCCCGGGTGGGCGTGATCGCCAGCGTCACCCGCCCCTTCTGCGGCGACTGTGACCGCACCCGGCTGACCGCCGACGGCCAGGTCCGCGCCTGCCTGTTCGCCACCGAGGAGTCCGACCTCCGGGGGGCCCTGCGCTCCGGCGCGACCGACGACGACCTGGCCCAGCGGTGGCGCACGGCGATGTGGGGCAAGCGCGCCGGGCACGGCATCGACGACCCCACCTTCCTCCAGCCGACCCGGCCGATGTCCGCGATCGGGGGTTGAGGCGTGGCCCCGAAGCCGCTGACCGTCCGCTACTTCGCGGGCGCGCGTGCCGCCGCCGGGCGCTCCGAGGAGACGACGCCCGCCGGCCGGTCGCTCGACGACCTCACCGCCGATCTGGCCCAGCGGCACGGCGATCAACTGGCCGCCGTTCTGCGGGTCGCCAGTTTCCTCGTGGACGGCGTCACCTGTCATGATCGAAAGGCACCCCTGCCAGGCGGGGCCACGATCGATGTCCTGCCCCCGTTCGCGGGCGGCTGAGGAGGCGCACAGATGTTGGCGGTACTCGGGTTCGTGACCGTCCTGGCTCTGGTCACCGGTCTCATCCACCTCTACCTGTGGAAACGGCTCGTTCGGGACGCCACCACCCCGGGCCGTTGGCGGCGGGCCGGCGGAATCGCCGCAGTGGTGTTGGCGCTGCTCGTGCCGGTCACCATGGCCGGGACGCAGGCCGGCCTCTACTGGCTCGCCTGGCCGGGCTATCTCTGGCTCGCGCTGATGTTCTACCTGCTGGTCGTCCTCGTCGTGCTGGAAGTGCCGATGCTCGTCACCCGGCTGGTGCTGCGCCGCCAGGTGACCGCCGCCGAGCCGACCACCGCGGCGCCCGAGCCGGTGCTCGTCGGTGCCGCCGGGCCGACCGATCCGCCGGCCGCCGCCGCCGTGCGGGCACCGGACCACGACCCGGCCCGCCGGCTGCTGCTGGCCCGCGGGGCGGCGATCTTCGCCGGGCTCACCGCCACCGGCATCACGGGGTACGGCATCCGCACGGCCCTCGGCCCGCCACAGCTCGACCGGGTGCAGATCCCGCTCGCCAAGCTCCCGCGCAGCATGGACGGCCTGCGCATCGCCACCGTCTCCGACATCCACATCGGCCCGCTGCGCGGCCGGGCGCACACCGAGCGGATCGTCGCCGCGATCAACCGACTCGACGCCGATCTGGTCGCGGTGGTCGGCGACCTGGTCGACGGTTCGGTCGCCGAGTTGGGCTCGGCCGCCGCGCCGCTGCGTGACCTCCGATCGAGGTACGGCAACTTCTTCGTCACCGGCAACCACGAGTACTACTCGGGGGTGGAGGAGTGGGTCCAGGAGGTGGACCGGCTCGGCCTGCGGGTGCTGCAGAACAAGCGACAGGAGATCCAGGCCCGGGGCGGCGTGCTCGATCTGGCCGGGGTGAACGACCTGACCGGCACGGGCACCGGCCTCGCCGCCGGGCCGGACTTCGCCGCCGCCCTCGGTGACCGTGACACGAACCGGCCGGTGATCCTGCTCGCACACCAGCCGTTGGCGGCGGTGGAGGCGGCCACGTACGGCGTCGACCTGCAACTCTCCGGGCACACCCACGGCGGGCAGATGGTGCCGTTCAACCTGGCCGTCCGACTCGAACAGCCGGTGGTCAGCGGCCTCGGCGAGGTCGACGGCACCAAGGTCTACGTGACCAACGGCGCGGGTTTCTGGGGTCCGCCGGTGCGGGTCGGCGCCGAGCCGCAGATCACCCTGGTGGAGTTGCGCTCGGCATAGCGGATGTCACGTCCGCGCGTGGCGGCAGGCGGCCGGCGCGGCGGGCGTGACAGGATGCGGCGTGCCCCCGTTCAGCGCCGTACCCCCCGGTGGCCTCCCGCCATTCGTCGCGGACCTGCACATCCACTCGAAGTACTCGCGCGCGTGCAGCCGTGACCTCACGACTCCGAACCTCGCCTGGTGGGCTCGGCGTAAGGGCATCGGCCTGCTCGGCACCGGCGACTTCACCCACCCCGCCTGGTACGACCACCTGCGGGAGACGCTGCGTCCGGCCGAGCCGGGGCTCTACCGGCTCGACCCGGAAGCGGAGCGGGACGTGGCCCGCCGGCTGCCGCCCCGACTGGCGAGCGCTGCCGAGGCGGACCCGGTCCGGTTCATGCTGAGCGTGGAGATCTCCACGATCTACAAGCGGGACGACCGGACCCGCAAGGTGCACCATCTGATCTACCTGCCGGACCTGGAGGCGGTGGCCCGGTTCAACACCGCGCTGGGGCGGATCGGCAACCTCGGCTCCGACGGCCGGCCGATCCTCGGTCTGGACTCCCGGGACCTGCTGGAGATCACCCTGGAGGCGAGCCCGGACGGCTTCCTGGTGCCGGCGCACATCTGGACGCCGTGGTTCTCGGCGCTGGGCTCGAAGTCCGGCTTCGACGCGATCGCGGACTGCTACGCCGACCTGGCCGAGCACATCTTCGCCGTGGAGACCGGCCTCTCCTCCGACCCGGCGATGAACTGGCGGGTCGGCAGCCTGGACGGCTACCAGTTGGTTTCCAACTCCGACGCGCACTCCCCACCGGCGCTGGGCCGCGAGGCCACGGTG
This sequence comes from Micromonospora sp. NPDC047467, assembly GCF_040643095.1. NCBI lineage: Bacteria > Bacillati > Actinomycetota > Actinomycetes > Micromonosporales > Micromonosporaceae > Micromonospora > Micromonospora sp. NPDC047467. The sequence goes on from NZ_JBEYTO010000011.1 coordinate 134,299, forward strand.
CTGACGGCCGAGCGGAACTACTTCGCCGTCCGGGAGGCGCTGCGCACCGGTGACGGCCTGGCCGGCACCATCGAGTTCTTCCCCGAAGAGGGCAAGTACCACGCGGACGGGCACCGGTTGTGTGGGGTCAACTGGACCCCGGAGCGCACCCGTGCCGCCGACGGTCGCTGCCCCGAGTGCGGGAAGCCCCTCACCGTGGGCGTCCTCAGCCGGATCGAGGAGTTGGCGGACCGCCCGGAGGGGCACCGACCGGCGAACGCCCGGGAGGTCACCCACCTGGTGCCGCTGGCCGAGATCCTCGGCGAGATCAACAAGGTGGGCGCCCGGTCGAAGAAGGTCGAGGGGCGGCTCAACGAACTGCTCGCCACGCTCGGCCCCGAGTTGGAGATCCTCACCACGACACCGTTGCCCGACATCGCGCAGGCCGGCGGCGAGTTGCTCGCGGAGGGCATCGGTCGACTGCGGCGCGGCGACGTACGCCGGGTGCCCGGCTACGACGGCGAGTACGGCGTGATCACCCTCTTCGATCCCGCGGAGCTGGGAGCGGGCGCCGGCGCGGCGCAGGAGACGCTGTTCGACGTACCCGTGCCAGCGCAGCGGCGGCCCGCGGAGCCGGCGGCCCGCTCGACGGCCAAGCGCCCGGCGGCGAAGGCGGAGCCGAAGCGGAAGGCTCCGGCACCGCCGCCCGCCCCTCCGATCGCGTCGCCCCCGTCGCCGCACGAGCCGTTCGAACCGATGCTCGCCGGAATGGAGGAGGTCGGCACCGGCCTGCTGGACCGGCTCGACGCGATGCAGCGGGTGGCCGCGTCGGCACCCGGCGGCCCACTGCTCATCGTGGCCGGTCCGGGCACCGGCAAGACCCGGACCCTCACCCACCGGATCGCGTACCTCTGCGCGGAGCTGAACGTCTTTCCCGAGCACTGCCTGGCCATCACCTTCACCCGACGGGCGGCCGAGGAGCTGCGGCACCGCCTCGACAGCCTGCTCGGCCCGGTCGCCGAGGACGTCACCGTCGGCACGTTCCACGCGCTGGGGCTGACCATCCTGCGGGAGAACGCCGACGCGGCGGGCCTGCCGGCCGACTTCCGGATCGCCGACGACGGCGAGCGTGCGGCGGCCCGGGCGGAGGCCGGCGACGACCTCGCCAGCTACGTCGCGCTGCTGCGCAAGCAGGACCTGGTCGACCTGGACGAGCTGGTGAGCCTTCCGGTGGAGCTGCTGCGGGCCGACCGAAAGCTGGTCGAGCGGTACCGGGACCGCTGGCGGTGGATCTTCGTCGACGAGTACCAGGACGTCGACGCCGTGCAGTACGAGCTGCTGCGGCTGCTCAGCCCCGCCGACGGCAACCTGTGCGCGATCGGTGACCCGGACCAGGCGATCTACTCGTTCCGCGGTGCCGATGTCGGCTACTTCCTACGCTTCTCGCAGGACTTCACGGACGCCCGACTGGTCCGGCTCAACCGCAACTACCGCTCGTCGGCGCCCATCCTGGCCGCCGCCGTGCAGGCCATCGCACCCTCCTCGCTGGTGCGTGGCCGACGCCTGGACCCGGCCCGGCTCGACCCGGAGGCGCCGCTCGTCGGCCGTTACCCGGCGGCGTCAGTCGCCGAGGAGGCCGACTTCGTGGTCCGTACGGTCGACGACCTGGTTGGTGGGCTGTCCCACCGGTCGCTGGACTCGGGCCGGATCGACGGCCGCTCCACCACGCTGTCGTTCTCCGACATCGCCGTGCTGTACCGCACCGACGCGCAGGCCGCCCCGATCGTGGACGCCCTGGCCCGAGCCAACATCCCGGTGCAGAAGCGCTCACACGACCGGCTGCGGGACCGGCCCGGGGTGGCGGCCATCGCCCGCGAACTGCGGCACGCCGACGGGTTGGCCGGCTCGCTGGCCGCCCGGGTGCGCCTGGCGGGTCAGGTCGTCGCGGAACGGTTCGCGGTGCCCACCCTGGACGGCACCGGCAGCGCGGTACGCCCCGAGGACGTCCGCTCGGCGGTGGACCTGCTGACCCCGCTGGCCCGACGCTGCGGCGACGACCTGGAGGCGTTCCTGTCGCAGCTGGCCACGGGTGCGGAGGTGGACGCGCTCGACCCGCGCGCCGAGGCGGTCACGCTGCTCACCCTGCACGCCGCGAAGGGGCTGGAGTTCCCGGTGGTCTTCCTGGTCGGCGCCGAGGACGGGCTGCTGCCGCTGCGTTGGCCGGGCTCGACACCCGACGAGGACGCGGTCGCCGAGGAGCGCCGGCTCTTCTTCGTCGGGCTGACCCGGGCCCAGGACCGGCTGTACGTCAGCCACGCCGCCCGCCGTACCCGACACGGTGTGGAGCGCGACTGCGCCCCGTCACCGTTCCTCGGGGCCATCGACCCGGGCCTGTTCGAGCGGTTCGGCGAGACCGAGCCACGCCGCCCCAAGGACCGTCAGCTCCGCCTCATCTAGCGGGCTGATCAGGCCAGGAGCACGCCGAGCCAGGCACCCGCGAGCAGGGCCGGCCCGAGTGGCAGCAGGGTGTCCCGGCGGACCCGCCGCGCGGCGAGCAGGCCGAGCACCAGGGCACCGTGCAGCACGTGTGGCAGGAGCAGCCCGGCCAGCAGGGCGTCCCGGCCGAGCCAGCCGAGTGGCAGGCCGAGGACGCCGGCGAGCTTCACGTCCCCGAAGCCCAACCGGGACCCGGGCAGCAGGGCCAGCAGCACGTGCGCCGCGCCGGCGACCGCCGCGCCGCCCAGCGCACCGATCAGCCGTCCGGGAGTGCTTGCCAGCAGCGCCGCGCCGGTCAGACCACCGAGGGCCAGCACACCGGCGGCGAGGACCAGCGGGTCGGGCAGCCGCAGGCAGGCCAGGTCGACCCCGGCCAGCACCAGCCCCACCGCCGCCACCGCGAGGAACACCGGCAGCGCCGGGTCGGCACCCAGCGCGGCGGCGAGCCCGACGAACACACCCGCCGCTAGCAGCGGACTGAGCCAGGTCGAGGCGCGCCACGGTCGCGGCCGGGTCGGCGCGGTGGCGAAACGCCGGGCAACCCGGGGTACGACGACACCGACCAGCGCACCAAGCAGCGCGACCTGCACCAGCGCGGCGGCCGACATGGGCCGGAGGCTACCGCCGGTCGCCCGCTGGCACGGCCCCCGATCGTGCTTTCGCGCCCTTGCGGCGGGGCCGTTCGGTGCTCACCACCAGGGCCACGCCGGCGACGATGACCGCGCCGCCGAGCAGCACCTGCCCGGTGATCGGCTCGGCCACCAGCAGCGCGCCGAGCGCCACCGCGACCGCCGGGTTCACATAGGCGTACGTCGAGACCAGCGAGATGGGCGCGTTGTGCAGCAGCCACACGTACGCCGTGAAGGCCACCAGTGAGCCGGCGACCATGAGATAGGCCAGCGCCAGCCAGGACCGGGTGCTGACCGACGCGGGGTGGAAGTCGCTCAACTCGCCCCGGGCGGCAGCGATGACGGCCAGCGCCAGCGCGCCGGCCATCATCTCGTACACCGTCGCGACGAACGGGTCGGCGGGCATCCGGATCCGCCCCGACAGGAACGACCCGACCGACCAGGCGGTGGCAGCGGCCACCACCGTCAACGCCCCGACCACCGGCACCGCGTCCGCGCCGCCGCTGGGCAGCACCAGCAGGACCAGACCGGCGAAGCCCAGCGTCACCCCAGCGAACGTCCAGAGCGGGGGCCGGTCACCGGTCGCGGTGCGCAGCAACACGACGAGCAGCGGCACGGTCGCCACCAGCAACGCGGCGATCCCGGACGGCACCGCCACCCCGGGCGGCCCGGACTCGGCGAGCACCACCAGGCCGTTGCCGCCGGTGAGCAGGAGCACCCCGATCAGCGCGACGGAGCCGAGCTGCCGCCGGTCCACCCGGAGGGCACCCGGCCCTCGGCGCAGCCGCAGCACCACCGCCAGCACGAGACCGGCGACGGCGAACCGCATGGCGGCCGAGAGCAGCGGCGGAAGCGTCTCCACGGTGACCCGGATGGCCAGATAGGTGGAACCCCACAGGACGTAGACCACGATCAGAGCGGTCCAGATCATGGTCGATGCGGCGCCGGCGCGGCGGCCTGGGGCGGCTGCGGCACTCGGTGGAGATGAGCTCATCGGAGGACCACGCTACGGTGACCTCGGAGTCGGCGTCGCGCATTGGTGGCCGGCCTCTCACCAGCCTGGAGGGCGGCATGACGAACTACGGACCGCCGGGTAGCGGCGCCGGAGGACCGTGGCGTGGGCAGCGACCCGACGACACGCCCGAACGGCAGGCTCAGCAGCCCTATCCGCCCGCACCCCAGGGGCGGCCGGGGTCCTACGGCGACGGTTCGTACGGCGGTGTGCCCGCTGCCCCGTACGGCGGCGGGCCGGGGGCACCCTACGGTGGCGAGCGCGGTACGCCCTACGGAGGTGAACGCCCTGGGACGCCGTACGGGGCCGGCACTCCGACGCCCTACGGTGGCCGCGCTCCGACGCCCTACGGTGGCGCGTACCGGCCGGTCGAGGCGAACCCGGCGTACGGGGAGCCGTACCGGCCCGACGGTGGCCCGTACGGCGCGGACCCCTCGCCCGCCCCGGACAAGCGTGGCCGGGGGCCGCTGATCGCGGTGCTGGCCGTCGTGCTGCTGCTGATGGTGGCGGGCGGCGGCACGTACTGGTTCCTGCGCGGGTCGGACGACCCGGCCCCGGTGGTGGCCACGCCGACCGGTTCGGCCGCTGCCGGGGAGCCCAACGCGGACGTGATCGAGCCGACCGAGCCGGTGCCGAGCGCTGCGGCACCGGAGTCGTCGGCGGATCCACGGTTCGCCACGGTCGGCCAGTGTGTGCGCAACGACGGCGCGGCGGGCGGCAAACCCAAGCTGCTGATCAGTGACTGCGCGCCGAAGTCGTACGAGGTGCTGCGCCGGATCGATGGCGCGACCAGCGGTGAGCGCGATGCCGAAGCCAAGTGCGCCAAGGTCGAGGGCTATACCAACTGGTACTTCTTCGACAGCGAGTTGGACACCCTCGACTTCGTCCTCTGCCTCAAGCAGCGCTGAGGCCACCCACCCCTGGGGATGACATGACGACCTATGGTCCACCCGGTGAGGATCCGGCCCGGCAGCAGTGGGGTCCGCCGCCGGGGCCGTTCCCGCCCGCCGGGCCGACCCCGGGCCAGCCGGGGGCACCCTGGGGTCCGCCGGCACCGGGCGGGTACCCGATGCCGCCGTCCCCGCCGGCGAACAGGTCCAGCCTGAAGGTCGCCCTGATCGTCGGGCTGGTGATCCTGCTCCTGCTCTGCCCCTGCCTGGGTCTTGCCGGCTGGGCGGTCTTCAAGGTCGCCGACGACAGCAACGATGCCGCGCCGGTGCCGTCGGCGAGCGCGCCGGTCGTTCCGCCGGCTCTGCCCAGCGACGCCCCGAGCCCGGCCGCCCCGACCCCGGCCGCGCCGACGCCGGAGAGGGATGAGTTCGCCCGGGGTGACTGCGTGGTCAACGACGGCACCGAGGCCGACGCCGACCTGCGCAAGGTGCGGTGTGGTCCGAACACCTACCAGGTGCTGCTGCGGATTCCGGCGACGACCGACGGGGACCGGTGCCAGACGTTGGCACCGCAGGCGACCGCGAACTACGTGCACGACAACTCGGTCGACCTGTTCGACTACGTGCTCTGCCTGAAGAAGCGCTAGGCGATTGACAAAACTAGGGCTGTCTAGCGTGGACGCTAGACAGCCCTAGTTTTGTGTCGACGGGCTTCAACACGCCGGTAGCCCCATCTATCCATATCTAGCCTGGCCGCTAGATGGGCCGATACTCTGCGATGCGTGGATCCGGTCCGCAACCCGTACGCCCCTGGCGCCGGCCAGCGCCCGCCCGAGCTCGCCGGGCGGGGGCGGGAGCTGGACGTCTTCGACATCGTGCTGGAGCGCATCGCCCGGGGCCGCCCCGAGCGCAGCCTGATGCTCACCGGGCTGCGCGGCGTCGGCAAGACCGTCCTGCTCAACACTCTGCGGTCCCAGGCGATCAACCGGCTCTGGGGCAGCGGCAAGATCGAGGCACGCCCGGACCAGTCACTGCGCCGCCCCGTCGCCGCCGCGCTGCACATGGCGGTCCGCGAACTCGCGCCCCGGCACCGCGCGCCGGACCGGATCGACGCCTTCCTCGGCGTTCTCAAGGCGTTCGCCCAGCGGTCCGCCCCGACCGGCCGGGCCGGGGCATCGCCGAAACTGCGCGACAGGTGGCAGCCCGGCATCGACGTGCCCGCCGCCAGTGGCCGCGCCGACTCCGGCGACATCGAGATCGATCTGGTCGAGCTGCTCAGCGACGCCGCAGCCGTGGCCAGCGACGTGGGCACCGGCATCGCCATCTTCATCGACGAGATGCAGGATCTCAGTCCGGAGGACGTGTCGGCCCTCTGCGCCGCGTGCCACGAACTGTCCCAGATCGGCGCGCCACTGATCGTCGTCGGCGCCGGCCTGCCCCATCTACCGGCCGTGCTCAGCGCCGCCAAGTCGTACTCGGAGCGGCTCTTCCGCTACCAGCGCATCGACCGGCTCGACCGGATCGCCGCCGACCAGGCGCTCTGCGCGCCGGCCGAGCGCGAGGCGGTGGAGTACGAGCAGAAGGCGCTCGACCTGCTCTACGAGAAGTCCGGCGGCTACCCCTACTTCGTCCAGGCGTACGGGAAGGCGACCTGGGATCACGCGCCGCGCTCGCCGATCACCGCCGCCGACGTTCGGGTAGCCGCTCCGGAGGCGGAGGCCGAGTTGGCGGTCGGCTTCTTCGGCTCGCGGTTCGAGCGGGCGACCCCGGCCGAACGCGAGTACATGCGGGCGATGGCCACGTTGTCCCTGGTGGAGGGCGAGTCCAGCGGTGTCACTCGTGACGACATGGACGCGGCGGTGCCCACCGCGGAGATCGCCCGCGCGCTCGGCCGCAAGCCGGCCAGCCTCTCCCCGGCCCGCGACGCGCTGATCAAGAAGGGGCTCATCTACTCGGGGGAACGGGGCACGGTGGCCTTCACAGTCCCGCACTTCGGCCGGTACCTGCGTACCCAGCCGGCCTGACCACCCCCGCACCCCTGGCCGCGCCTCAGACGGGGGACCAGGCGGGGTCTCAGACCCGGGACCAGGGCGCCGGGAAGAGCACCTCACCCTGTGGTGGCGGCGCCTCACCACTCGTCGATGGCGGCAGCACCAGCGCCTGCCACGGCTCTCCGAGCCCTGACCACGGGCTGGTCAGGCCCAGGTCTCCCGCCGGCCCGAAGCCGAAGCGGCGGTAGAAGGCCGGTGCGCCGAGAACCACGACCATCCGCTCACCCAGCTCGGTGGCCGCGTCCAACGCAGCCTGGACCACCGCCGTGCCGTGCCCGACCCGCTGTCGGTGCGGCGCGACCGCCACCGGCCCGAGGGCCAGGGCTGAACCGTCGCCACCTCGGTCGGGTCGCACCCGCACCCGGGTGAGCAGCGCGTAGCCGACGACCTCGCCGCCGTACTCGGCGACCATGGCGAGCTCCGGCAGCCACGCTTCGGTGTCGCGCAGTTCGTCGACCAGGGCCACCTCCGGTGGCGTCGACACGTCCGGCCGGGCGAACGCGGCGGCCAGCACCCGACGCACCGACCCGGTGTCGGCCGGATCCTCGGGTCGAAGCCGCAGCGTCGTCACCCGCGCGACGTTACCCGTCGCGGGCGGTCCATCAGCGACGGTCGCTCGAATCGGCGTGGCGCGACGTGCACGGGCCGCCGATCCGGATCGGCGGTTGGCGGGGTAGCGGACGCCGCGACGGGGTATGACTGATCCATGACGCCCGTACGCTCCCTCGCCCGAGCCATGTTGAGCGGCATCTTCGTGGTCAGCGGATACCGCAGTCTCCGTTCCCCGGAGCGGCTGGCCAAGAAGGCCGCGCCGGTGACCGTTCGGGCGGCGCCACTGCTGCGGAAGGTGCACCCGAACTTCCCCACCGAGACCGAGCAGCTGATCCGCATCAATTCGGCGGTGCAGCTCGGTGCCGGGCTGATGCTCGCCACCGGGCGGCTGACGCGGCCCGCCGCACTGGTCCTCGCCGGCACCCTCGTGCCGACGACCATCGCCGGGCATCCCTTCTGGAACCAGGACGACGACAAGGCCACGCGCGACACGAACAAGGTTCACTTCCTGAAGAACCTTGGCCTCCTCGGCGGTCTGCTGCTCGCCGCGGCCGACACCGAGGGCAAGCCGGGTCTGCGCTGGCGCACCGGCCACCGCATCGGTCACTCTCGACGTTCCGTGGAGCGCGCCGTCCGGACGGCCAAGCGGGAGGCCCGGATCGCCGTCCGGTCCGCCGCCACCGCCCGGCGCATCCCCGGCTGACCTGCGTCGATCCACCTCTCGGCTGCCCCCCACCCCCACCAAGGCCGCGAATTACCTGAACCACCCGGTAGGCGTTAACGCGGTGGAAATGTCAAAAACATGTGTGGGATCGGACACGGTCGCATAACGCGGGAGGCACTGACGTGAGGCGCCGTTCTAGGCTCCGTGCAGGACCTGGACGGATCGGACGACCTTGGTACGGGGGTGGCCACGCCATGCCGACGATTGTCGGTAGACGGGCGGACCGCCTCGCCCCAGTCCAACGCGTGATGCGTGGGATCGATCGCAGGAACGTCGTACGGGGTGCCATCGTGGCCGCCGTCGCCTATGCCGCATGGCTCGCGATCGGCGAGTTCGGGCGACCGTACAACTTCTTCGACATGAAGATCTACCACGGTGCGGTGGTGTGGTGGGCGAGCGGTCACGAGCTCTACGAGTTCATCGCGCCCGGCACCACGCTCGGCTTCACCTACCCGCCGTTCGCCGGGCTCGTCATGCTGCCGATGGCGCAACTTCCGATCGGCGGGGCCGGGGTGGTCAACGCCCTCGCCAGCATCGCCGCGTTGGCGCTGGTCCTGGCCGGGCTGCTCCGTCCCATCGTCGACCGCCTGGGCTGGCCACTGTGGTTCACCGTCGCCGTGGCGGTGCCGCTCGCCGTCGCCATCGAGCCCGGCCGGGAGACCCTCGGCTACGGCCAGGTCAACATCCTGCTGTTCGCCCTGATCATGGCCGACCTGATCGGGCTCCGCTGGCGCTCGCGCCGGGGCACCCACTACGCCGCGACGGACGGCCCCCTGCTGCGCTTCGTCTACAGCGGCGCCTGGGCGGGCGCCGGCATCGGCCTGGCCACCGCGGTCAAGCTCACCCCGGCGCTGTTCATCGCCTACCTGCTGATCACCCGCCAGTGGCGGGTGGCGGCCACCGCGATCGGCACCACGATCGGCGTGACGGTGGGGTCCTTCGCGATCGTCGGCGACGAGTCGCGGACGTACTTCGGCAGCGTGTTGTGGCAGACCGAACGGGTCGGCGCGGCCGACATGACGCCGAACCAGTCGCTCGCCGGCCTGCTGGCCCGGCTGTACGACTCGATCGACACTCCCGGTCTGCTCTGGTTCGCATTCTCGGTGCTGCTCCTGGCGCTGGGCCTGTCCCGGGCGGCCAGTTCCCGCGCCGACGGTGACGAGCTGACCGCGTTCACGCTGGTCGGGCTTACCGCCAACGTGATCAGCCCGATCTCCTGGACGCACCACCTGGTCTGGGTGATCCCGGCGATCATCGTGCTGGCAGACGCGGCGGTCCGTCGCCGGGAGGCGAGCCGGGGAGTGACGCAGCGCGGCGGGCAGGGCGCGGCGTTCGGCGGGCTGACCGGGCTCAACGGCCTCCGCCCACCGATCTGGTACCCCACGCTGACCGGGCTGCGGCACGGCGTCGCCGCAGTCGGGCTCTACCTGCTCTTCTTGATCTCCCCGATCTGGCCGTACGAGCACCAACTGCCAGAGGAGTCGCACTACCAGGACGGCCTGTTCGGTGCGCTTATGGAGAACTCACTGGCGCTCGCGCTGATCGTGCTGGTAGCCGCGCTGCCGTGGCGCCCCGGCGCCGAACCGGCGTTCTACGGGGAACGCCTCAGCCGCACCGCGATGGTCAACGGCCGACGCTGAGCGGTCAGGGGCAGTTGACCCATTCCTCGGTGCCGTCGGCGAACACCTGGCGCTTCCAGATCGGCAACCGCGCCTTGGCCTCGTCGACGAGCCGGGCACAGGCCGCGAAGGCGGCCGCGCGGTGCGCGGTGCTCACCGCGGCGACCAACGCCACGTCACCGATCGCCAGCGGACCGACCCGGTGCGAGACCGCCACCGCGTAGACGTCGGGCTCGGCGGCGATCTCGGCGGCCACCTCGCGCAGCACCTGCGCGGCGCTCGGGTGCCCCTCGTACTCCAGGCTCACCACCGGCCGCCCGTGGTCGTGGTCGCGGACCACGCCCTGAAAGGAGACGACCGCCCCGGCCCTCCGGTCGGCGACCGCCGCCTCGTGCGCGGCGAGGTCGAGCGGCTGGTCGGTGACCTCGCCGAAGGTGATCACTGGTGAGGTCACGACGCCCATTCCCCAGGCAGCGACGGCAGCGGCACGATCGGCACCCGGTCACCCTGCTCGCCGTTGGTGCCGGGCCGGATGACGGCGAACCCGTCGGCACCGGCGAGGCCGCGTAGCATCGCCGAACCGACGTGCCGCACCGGATGGGCGGTGCCGGCGGCCCGGTCCAGCCGGACCAGCGCCAGGTGGGTGTGATTGCCGCGACCGGGCACCGCCTCGGCCAACGTGGCCTGCGGTAACACCGGCATCGAGCGGCCCTGGAGCCCGGCGAGCAGCGGGGCGACCAGCGACACCAGCGCGACGATGGCCGACTGTGGGTTGCCGGGCAGACCGGCGACGAACCGGACCCGCCCGTCGTGGCCGGCCAGCCTGGCCAGCAGCATCGGGAAGCCCGGCCGGACCGCCACCGTGTTGACCACATAGTCGGCGCCCAGCGCCTCCAGGGTCGGGTGCAGGTGGTCGACCGGGCCGTGCATCGTGCCGCCGGTGGTGCAGACCAGGTCGGCGTTGGCCAACGCCGAACGCAGGGCCGCCACGTGCGCGGGCAACGTGTCGGCCACCGGCCCCACCACGTCCGACGGGCGGACCTGGCAGCCGTAGCGCCGGAGCCACGCGGGCACCGCCGGCCCCAGCGCGTCACGCACCCGGCCCGCCGCAGGCGGACCGGCGGTGAGCAGCTCGTCGCCGAAGACCAGCAGCGCCGCCCGCGGCGCCCGCCGGACCCGCAGCGTGTCGTGCCCGCAGGAGGCGGCCAGGCCGATCACCGCCGGGTCGACCGGCGTGCCGACGGGCAACAGCTCCTCATCGGCGTACGCCTCCTCGCCCGGCTGCCGCCACTCCGGCGCCTGCCGGGGGGTGCCGCTGACCAGGCCCTCGGTGACGGTGGACTCCTCGACCCGCAGCACGGCCGTGGCGCCCTCGGGCACCATGGCCCCGGTCGCGATCTCGACGGTCGTGCCCTCGTCGACGAGCGGTGCGGGAGTGTTGCCAGCCAGCACCCGGCCGACGACGCGCCACGGCCCGGCACCCCGCACGGCCCAGCCGTCCACGCTGGAGGTCGGGAAGGCGGGCAGGTCGGTGCGGGTGGTCAACGGCTCGGCCAGGGTCAGCCCGTCAGTGTCGGCCAGCGGCCGGGCGACGGCGGGGAGCGCGGCGGCTAAGCCGACCGCGTAGACCCGGGACCGCGCCTCCTCCCACCCGGCCGGCGGGGGCGCGGCGACCCGGTCCGCGGTTGGTGCGGTTTCCGTGCTCACCTGTCGAGCCTATCGGGGCGGACCGACACCCGGTCAGTGGTCGCCGCCGCGAAGTTGGTCGACGGTGTGCCCGAGGATCGGCCCGAGCACGGCCAGCCCGTCGCGGGCACCACCGGTCGAGCCGGGCAGGTTGACCACCAGCATCCGGCCGGCCACCCCCGCCAACCCACGGGACAACGCCGAGGTGGGCACCCGGTCGCGGCTGTGCGCGCGAATCGCCTCGGCGATGCCAGGGATCTCGTAATCGAGGACAGCCCGCGTCACGTCCGGTGTGCGGTCCGACGGGGTGACCCCGGTGCCACCGCTGGTCAGCACCACGTCGACGCCATCGGCGAGGGCATCCTCCAGGGCCCTGCCGACCGGCTCACCGTCGGGCACCACCACCGGCTCGTCGACCTCACAGCCCAGCTCGCGCAGGCCGGCGACGAGCAGCGGCCCACTGGTGTCGGCGTAGACGCCGGCCGCCGCCCGGTTGGACGCAACGATCACCCGTGCCCGGATCACGGCCGGTCCTCCGGTCGGACCCACTCGCCGGTCTTGCCGCCCTCCTTGCGCAGCACCCGGACCGCCTCAACCGAAGCAGCCGGATCGACCGCCTTGACCATGTCGACCAGGGCGAGACCGGCGACCGCGACTGCGGTGAGCGCCTCCATCTCGACCCCGGTCCGGTCGGCGGTGCGGGCGGTGGCGGTTATCTCCACGGTGTCGGCGGTCAGCCGCAGGTCGACGGTGACACTGTGCAGGGCGATCGGATGGCAGAGCGGGATCAGCTCCGGGGTGCGCTTGGCCCCCATGATGCCGGCGAGCCGCCCGACCGCCAGCGCGTCGCCCTTGGGCAGCCCGTCACGGTGCAGCAGGTCGACAACCTCGGGCGTGGTCCGCAGGCGGCCCGCCGCGACGGCCAACCGCCCGGTCACCGGCTTGGCGGAGACGTCGACCATGCGGGCCGCGCCGGCGTGGTCGACGTGGCTGAGCTGCGCGGGTTCGGTCACGGCCGTGAGCCTATCGGTGCGGTACGACGCGAAAGTGCTCGGAAGGAGCGGCGTCCCGTCCGTCGCCGGGTGCGTAAGCGCACTCGCGGGAGCACCGCTCCTTCCTCGCCGACCTGCCGCCGAAGTCGCTGGGGGGGACCTGGCAGCAGGCGTCGTGTCGACGACCCGGTTCTGCCCGTGGGCAGAACCTCCCCCGTTCGTCGATACGGCGCAGAAGCTATCGGGTCCGGCGATAAGAAATCGATAAGAGCAGTCTGCGCAGGTCAGCGCTCTGCTTGCGCCGCGTCCAGCTCGGCGAGGCGCCGCTCGGCGTCGAAGCGCTCCGGCACACCCATCCGCCGAAAGATCGCCAGCGCCCGTTCCCAGTACCGTCTGGCCTCGGCCCGGTCGACGCCAGCGAAGTGTTCGGCCAGCCCGGCCAGCGCCCGGCCCTGCTCGTACGGGTGCGAGATACGGGTCGCCAACCGCAGTGCCGCCTCGTGCATCCCGGCCGCCTCGCCGTCTCGCCCCTGAGCTCGCAGGGTTTGCCCGAGCTCGTTCAAGGCCGCCGCCTCCACGTGCCGTTCTCCCGAAACGATCGACAGTTTCCGGGCCACCTCGTGCTCCTGCTCGGCCTCCGCGAGCCGGCCGAGACTGCGGTATGCGATCCCGAGGTCGTTACGCACCTCCGCCTCGGCGTACCGGTGGCCGGTGCGCTCACGCAGGGCCAACGAGGCCAGGAGGATCCGGACCGCTTGGGGAAAGTCGCCCATACGGATTCGCACGGTCCCGATGTGGCTGAGGGCGTTGAGCACATGGAATTCGTTGGAGTTCGTCCGCGCCCACGCCAGGTGGCGACGGTGCAGTCGCAACGCTTCCTCGTAGCGTCCCAGCGCCATGAGTGCCAAGCCAAGGTTCGGCAGCAGAATTGGAACCCCGATATTGCCGTACACCTTGTAGTCGCGCAGGCACTCAAAGCCAAGCGTCACGGCCTCGGTGAACTGGCCGCTCCACCAGTAGACAGCGGCAAGGTTGGCCCGGTAACGCGCTGTGCTCAGCACGTCCCGGGAGTCACGCGAGAGGGCGACCGAGCGGGTCAGATGATCGAGCGCTTTGTGGTTGTCGCTGGTTCGAACGTAAGCCGATGCCAGGTAGTTGTTCACCAACGCCATCGCGTCGACGTCCCCCACCGCTTCAGCCGCCATCAGCGCGACGCGGTGGGTCAGGATGATGTCCTCGTAGTAACCACGCATGTAACAGAATCGCCAGAGGGCGCGGGCCAGTTGCCAAGAGTGCTGGTAGAAGCCGCCCTCGTGTGCTGAGAACACCATCGTCACCAATTCCGTCCGCTCCGCCTCCAACCAGCCGACGGTCGGTTCCCCCATGGCCTCGACCAACTCGGGCCGTTCGAAAGGGGGACGATTCACCTGGGCATTGATGACACCGGGCTCCAGCAGACCGGCAACCCTGAGGGCCACCTCCAGCGTAAAGTCGAACAAATGTGCCAGCGCGATCCTCCGGTCGCTCGCGGAGTCGGTGCGAATGCTCAGCTCGACGGAGTACTGGCGCATGAGGTCGTGCAATCGGTACCTCGTTGAGTCCAGGTCCTCCACCAGGTTCCGGTCGACGAGGTCGTCGAGCGCCGCGTGAGCTTGCGCCACCGTCAGACCGGTCAGTGCGGCGACCGCCGGCGGGCTGAATCGACTACCGGGATGCAGACCCAGGAACCGGAAGACTCGCCTGGTCGACTGTGGGAGAGGTTCGTAGGAAGCGGCGAAGGCACCGGTGACGGTGCTCTCTTCCCCCGCGAGATGGTGCAGGGTGAGCGTGGCGTCGGTCATCTGTTCTGCGAGGTCCGCCAACCGCCAGCCCTTGCGATGCGCCAGTCGGGCACCAGCCAGCCGGATCGCCAACGGAAGGTGGCCGCACCGCCGGACGACCTCGGCGGCAGCCTCCGGCTCGGCGTCAACACGAGCTCGACCAACACTCAGTGCGAGGAGGTCCAGGCTCTCTTCGGGGTTCATCACCGGCAACGTCTGCGAAGGCCCGAGGTCCGGATGGGAGAGTCGTCGCCGTGACGTGACCAGCACGACGGCGGTCGGCTCCGTCGGCAGGAGGGGCATGATCTGCTCGCTGCTCGCGGCATTGTCAAGAACGATGACGGACCGCCTACGGCCAAGCTCTCGTCGCCACAGGTCCACCCGGGCGTCGAACTCGGCCGGAACCTGATCGGCTGGCACCTCAAGCTGCCGAAGCAGGGTGAGCAGCGCGCTCGCTGGTTCGACCCTGTTCTTCTCGCCGTGGCCGCACAGGTCGATGAACAACATGGCGTCCGGGTACTGCTCGGAGAGTCGGCGGGCCAGGTGTACGGCGAGGGTCGTCTTGCCGCTACCGGCCATCCCGTCGAGGATGTGCACGGCCGGCACCCGATCCTCGACCCGCCGCGTCTCCGCCACCAACCGCGACAACACGTCTCCCCGACCGACGAAGTCGGTGACTCCCCGGGGTAGGTGGTCCACCGGGCTGACCTTGCGTGTTTGCTCGGTCGAGTCACCCGCCACGCTGGGGGCGATCGTCGCGGATCGCCCTCTCTGACTCCCCTCCTGAGCGGGGACGGCGGACAGCAAACTCGGAGCCTCGGTGACGATCCTGCGGCGCAGTTCTTCGATATTGACCCCGGGGGCCATTCGCAACTCCACGGCCAGCCGTGTTCGGATCTCGTCGTAGACGACGAGCGCCTCCGCGTTGTCCCCGCGCTGGTGCAGAGCCTGCATGAGAAGGACGTACGCCGGCTCGCGGAGCGGATGGCGGGCGACCACCTCCCGAAGCGATGGGATCGCCAGGTCACTCCGGCCTGATCGCAGCTGGACATCGGCGAGGAGTTCCGTCGCCAACAGCCGTTCCTCTTCGGCGGCCACGGTCCGGGCGGTCAGGACGGGTCCGAGCGGGACACCAGCGAGCATCGCGCCCTGCCACCGGGCTAGTGCGCGACCGAGCAACTCCGCAGCCTGGTCCACGTGGCCGGCTGTGAGCGCTTCGTGACCTGCTCTCCGCTCCAACTCGAAGCAAAAGACGTCAATCAGTTGAGGTGGCACGTCGAGCCGATAGCCGTTCCGCTGCCGCACGATAGCTCCGTGACCTGGCTGCAAAGACTCGAAGCCTCGGCGCAGATTGGCGGCGTAGGTCTGCACATTCGCTACTGCGGATCGCGGAGGGCAATCGGGCCATAACTCATCAACCAGATCGTCCAACGTCACCAACTGAGCAGGCTGAGCTGCGAGCATCGCGAAGATTGTCTGCTGTTTTGGTGTACCCAGGCGCAAAGTGCGTGTGGGGAGCTGCACCGAGAGGCCGCCAAGGACTCGAATCTCCACCTGTCCCCCCGCTCCAACCGTGACGATGTATCCAGTTGATCACACGCGAAGCCTATGGTCCCCGCCCTCACCTCGGACTACGTCGACCTGAGCGTCAGCTGGAATGATGCTCACATGCCCGCCCACAAACGACCCCGTTCGCTCGCCAATGGGCCCGAAGTGCGGATGATGCCGCAGGCGAGCGGCCGCAACACTGAATGCAGCCTCCAACTCCGGGATCTATGACCATGGCGCCTACGCGCCAACGACCCGCACTCCTGAGCGCTCCGCTCAGGAGTGCGGACAGAAAGTGACATATGCGCTGCAGCTTGGCTAATGTTGCGCATACCGACATTTATTGCTGCTAACCGCATCGAGTTCACCTTAGGCTCTCCTCACGAAAGACACCCGGGACACGGAACGAAGTCCCGGGCGGACGAGAGTGGAGGGAGCGTGCAATGCGCGGCAGCGACTGGATGTGACATGGGAGCGGCACCCAGCGGTATGCTCCCGTCGTCAGCGCGTGACTGTCGGCGACGACAGGAGCTTCATGGGTCGGGTGTCACCAAAGAGCCCCAGGACGGACCGGCACCTCCTGCTGCTCGTCGGCCTCATCGTCGTAGTGGCAATCGCCCCTACGGCCGTAGCTGGCGCCGACGTCCTAACCCACCCCCCTGTGTCGGTGGGCGACGCGGCGACCTTCGTCGCACTGACCTTCATGACGGCTCTCGGCACGATCGTCATGGCACCTATCCGCATCCGCTCCACCACCCACGCCATCACCTGGGTCGAAACCGCGATCGTGATCGGGCTGGCCGTCGCACCACTCTCCTGGGTGGTGCTGGCCACTGGGGCCGGCGTCGGTATCGCCTCAGCCATCATGAAGCTGCCACCGATCAAGGCAGCGTTCGGCGTCAGCAAGAACATTCTGGTGGCTGGCGGGGCGGGTGCCACCGCTCTGGCTGTCCACTGGCAGTGGCCACCGGCCGGCGTTGCGGAGCTGGCCACTCTGCTCGGGGCGATCTACCTGGTTGCCGCACTGTTGGACGACCTGCTGGCAATCCCGGTCATCGCGCTGGCGACCGGGACTCGGATCTCCCGTCAGTTCCTGAACAACCTCGACCTTCGGCTGGCCGGCTTCGGCGTGCGCTTCGTCGTGGCCCTTTGCACGCTATTCATCCTCTGGGCGGATCCTCGTCTGCTGCTTGCCGTCCCGCCCCTGGTCCTGAGCCTGCACCTGGCCTACTCCGCGCGGATCCGGGGCCGCACCGAACAGCAGGCGTGGCAGCGCCTCGCCCGCACCACCGACGCGCTCAACGTGGTCGACCTGGACAAGGTCCTCACCACCGCCGTCACCCAGGCGGCCGAGTTGTTCTCCGCCGACGAGGTCGAGATCGAGCTGCGCGACGGTGGTCGCACCGTGCGGGGTGGCACTGGCGGCATCACCGTCGACGGCCCGACCGGCACGCCCACCGACGTGGACGGCACCGTCGTGCCCGCGCCGTTGGAGGGCCATGACCGCTCCGTCGACGTCGGCACGCTGCGACTGCGCTTCCGCGGCCCGGTGCGGCTCTCCGAGCGGGAGCAGTACACGCTGCGCACCTTCGCCTCCGCGCTCTGCACGGCCGTCCGCAACGCCCAGGCGTACGCCGAGTTGGCCCGGGTCGCCGACGAGCACGCGTACGCGGCCTCGCACGACGCGCTCACCGGCCTGGCCAACCGCCGGCACCTCCTCGACGAGGGCACCGAGCAGTTGAGCACCCGGCACGCGGACGGGGTGACCGCGCTGGTGTTGATCGACCTCAACCACTTCAAGGAGGTCAACGACACGCTCGGCCACGCCGCTGGCGACCAGGTGCTGGTGCAGGTCGCCGACCGGTTGCGCAGCGCCGCACAGGGCAGTGACCTGGTGGCGCGGCTCGGCGGCGACGAGTTCGCCGTACTCCTGCGCGGGCTGCCGGCCCCCGCGATCGCCGCACACCGGGCCGAGACGTTGCTCGCGGCGTTGCACGAGCCGTTCGAGTTGGACGGCATGCGGATCAGCGTGGAGGCCAGCGGCGGGATCTCCGCCGCCCCGGCCAGCGGCGGCATGGCGGAGTTGCTGCGCCGCGCCGACGTGGCGATGTACCAGGCCAAGCGGACCGGGCAGCGGATCTCCTCGTACGCCCCGACCCGGGACACCGCCGACCTGGGCCGCCTCACCCTCGGCGGCGACCTGCCGCGGGCCGTCGCCGACCATGAGTTCATCGTCAACTTCCAACCGATCGTCGACCTGGGCACCGGCGAGGTGACCAGCGCGGAGGCGTTGGCCCGCTGGCATCACCCCACCCATGGCCTGATCGATCCGCTGCGTTTCCTGGAGGCGGTGGAGCGCTCCGGCCTGTTGCCGGCCTTCGCCGAGGCGATCCTCGACCAGGCGCTGATCGCGGCGGCCGACTGGCGGGACGCCGGCTTCGACATACCGGTCGCGGTGAACGTGTCCCCGCGCAGTCTGCTCGACGCGCGGTTCCCGGGCTCGGTGCTGGCCCGCCTGCGCGCCCACGACCTGCCACCGAACCGGCTGGTCCTGGAGTTGACCGAGACGTTGACGCTCAGCCAGCTCGACGTGGTCGACCGGGTGTTGAGCCGGCTGCGCGACGAAGGCGTCCGGCTGGCGCTGGACGACTTCGGCACCGGCTACTCCTCACTCTCGCTGCTCTCCCGCATCCCGGTGCACGAGTTGAAGATCGACCGGAGTTTCGTCACGACGATGGAGAGTTCGGCGGAGGCAGCAGCCGTCATCCGTTCCACCCTCGACCTGGGTCGCAGTCTCAACCTGGACGTGGTCGCCGAAGGCGTGGAGAGCGAGCCGCAGCGACGCGCCCTCTGGGAGTTGGGCTGCGTCGCCGGCCAGGGCCACCTGTTCGCCCGGCCGATGCCCGCCGGCACGCTGCTCGCCGCGTTGCAGCGGGGTTCGGGTGGCCGACCCGGCGCTCTGGCACCGCCGCTGCACGACACCGGCGCGGTGATCCGACTGACTCAGCCCCGCCGCCAGGGTGGCCGGTCCCGCCCCGACAACCTTCCCCACCTGCCCGCCTGACGGTCCGGCACCGGCCTACGGCAGTGTTCGCGGGGCGGCCCACGGCGACACGGACAACCGGGTGAGCAGCGAGGTCTGCCAGACTGACGCCCGTGATCGCCGACCCCCCGACCGCCCGCCACCGTCGCTGGCGAACGCTCGACAACGCCGCCGGCGGGCTCGCCCTCGACCTCGGCCTCTACGCCGCCTCGGCCCTCTTCGCGGCGATCACCGCGGTCACCTCGACCCTGCTGCCGCATCGGGCCTGGGGTGCGGTCGCCGCCGTCGGATACCTGGTCGCGGCCCTGGCGGTGGTCGTCCAACTCCTCCTGCGTAGGCGCACCCCCACATCGCAACTGGTCGGCCTGCCGGCACGCTGGGCGGTCACCGCGTTCGCGTGGGCGAGCACCGCGCTGCTGCCCGTGATCTGGCAGAGCATCCAGCGGGCCAGCGGACGAACCGACCGGGCGCAGGAGGAGGTGCTAGTCGTGGAGCAAGCCGGCATCCGCCTGCTGGAGCACGGCACCCCGTACCTCGGCCGCGACGCGATCGCCGCCCTCCCACCGGGCGAGCAACTCCTCGGTTACACCCCCTACCAGCCCGGCATGGCGATCTTCGGCCTGCCCCGGGCGCTTGTCGACGCTCCGTGGACCGACGCCCGGGTGTGGTTCGCGGTGGGCACCGCGCTGGCAATCGCCCTGGCCGTGAACGCCCTTCGCACGGCACCCGCCACCCGCCCCGGCGGGGATCACCGGCGAGGCGGCGCGCTGCTGCGGGGCGTACAGGCCGCCACCGTCCTGCCGGTCTGCGCGCTCACCCTCGCCACCGGCGGCGACGACCTGCCCGTACTCGCGCTCTGCCTTCTTGCCCTCGCGCTCGCCGCCGCCGACCGGCCGGGCCAGGCCGGCCTCGCGGTCGGGCTGGCCGGCGCGCTGAAGCTGTTCGCCTGGCCGGTCGCCCTCGTCCTGATCGTCTGGGGTCTGACCCGACGGGCCGGCACCCGGGTCGCCGCCGGCGCGATCGGACTGCCCGTCGCCGCGCTGCTCCCGGCCCTGCTGGTCGACCGCGACGCGCTCACCGAGAACGTGCTGCGCTTCCCACTCGGCCACGGCCTGGTCACCAGCCCGGCGCAGTCCCCGTTCCCCGGCTACCTGATCGCCACCGCGCTGCCCGCCGGCCGGCTGGTCGCCACCGCCCTGCTGCTCGCGGCCGGCGTGGCCATCGCCGTCCGGCTCGTCCGCCGACCGCCCCGCACCGCCGTCGCCACCACGCTCATCTGCGGGTACGGGCTGCTCGCCGCAATCGCTCTGATGCCCTCCACCCGATTCGGCTACCTGCTCTACCCGTTGGCCCTGCTCGCCTGGGCGCCCGCCCTGCACCACCCGGCACCCGCCGTGTCGATCACACCAGCACCCGATCAGCTGTCCGGTCGGGCCACATCGGCGTAACTGTCGGGCAGAACGACGCCGCAGGGCGTAGACCTGAAGGCATGACCACGTACCGCGACCGCGCCGAGGCGGGCCGGGTCCTCGCCGACCGGC
Source organism: Micromonospora sp. NPDC047467 (assembly GCF_040643095.1). NCBI lineage: Bacteria > Bacillati > Actinomycetota > Actinomycetes > Micromonosporales > Micromonosporaceae > Micromonospora > Micromonospora sp. NPDC047467. The sequence goes on from NZ_JBEYTO010000011.1 coordinate 154,881, forward strand.
TCACCGCACTCGTCGGCCAACCGGACGTCGTCGTCCTCGGCCTGGTCCGCGGCGGCATGCCGGTGGCCCGGGTGATCGCCGAACGGCTCGGTGCGCCCCTGGACGTGCTCGTCGTCCGCAAGCTCGGCATGCCTTGGGCGCGGGAGGTCGCCTTCGGCGCGGTCGGCCCAGGCGGCGTGCAGGTGCTCAACGACGTGGTGGCCAGCCGCCTCAGCAGCGACGACATCGCCGACGTCAACCACCGTGAACTGGCCGAGTTGGAACGCCGGGAACAGCTCTACCGGGGCGGCCGGGCACCGCTGGACCTCACCGGCCGGACCGCGGTGATCGTCGACGACGGGCTCGCCACCGGTGCGACCGCGCGGGCCGCCGTCGAGGTCGTCCGCCGGCTCGGCGCCCGCCGGGTGGTGGTCGCGGTGCCGGTCGGCGCGCAGGAGGCGTACGAACTGCTGGCCTCCGAGGCCGACCAGGTCGTCTGCGCCCAGCGCCCACCGGACTTCGGCGCGGTGAGCCTCTACTACGACGACTTCCACGAGGTGTCCGACGACGAGGTGATCGAGTCGCTCACAGCAACTGCATAGCCAGACCGGGTACCGTCTGGTGATGAGTCTTACCTGTCCCAAGTGTCATGGAGAAATGCGTCAGTACGAGCGCAGCGGTGTCGTCATCGACCAGTGCGGGGAGTGCCGGGGCATCTTCCTCGACCGCGGCGAGTTGGAGAAGCTGTTCGAGGCGGAGGCCAACTGGAGCCGCCAGCAGGCCGGCAATGCGCCGCCGCCCGCCCAGCAGCCCGGCGGTTACCCGCCACCGCCGCCCGCCCAGCAGCCCGGTGGCTACCCGCCGCCGCACGCCCCGGCGCAGCACCAGCCCGGTTACGGCGCCGTGCCGCCACCGCCACCGCCCGCGCACGGCTACCCTCCGGCACCGGCCTACGGCCAGCACCAGGGCTACCACGGGCACTACAAGCGCAAGAAGCGCAAGGGCTTCCTCGACGAGATGTTCGGCTGAGCCCAGACCGACATCCCGCCCGGGCCGATCCAACGTGACCGGCCCGGGCACATCGCCCACCCCGTCGACGGTTGGCGGGTGCAACGGTCCGTGCGGTCCGCGCCGCCGCGTCGACCGACCCCGAGGGGTACGTGAGCACGCAGGGCCACGTACTGCGCGTATCGGACTTCCTCGCGACCCTGACCACCGAGGCGGTCGTCCATCACCTGGACCTGACACCGGCCCTACCCGACGCGCCGCCGCCCGGCCCACCGGCCGTACGCGCCGCGGTGGCCACCATGGATGGCCTGCTCAGCGACGACGCGGTTCGCCCGACCGCCTGGGACGACCCACGAGTTCCTGCTGAAGGCGACCGGCCGGCTCCCGCTCACCGACCGGGACCGGTTGGAGCTGGGCGAGTCGGCGGGCTGGTTCCCGCTGCTCAGCTGATCGGCGCGGCGGCCGCCGGGCCTCTCAGCCGATGGCCATGTCGACGAAGCGGGACAGGTGCAGCTGCGCCGCGACGGTCACGGTGTCGGTCGGACCATTTCGATGCTTGGCAATGATGAAATCCGCCTCGCCCGCCCGCGGTGACTCCTTGTCATAATAGTCATCACGGTGCAAAAGTATCACTACGTCGGCATCTTGTTCAATTGAGCCAGACTCTCGCAAATCGGACAACTGGGGGCGCTTGTCGGTGCGCTGCTCGGGGCCACGGTTGAGCTGACTGACCGCGATCACCGGGCACTCGACCTCCTTGGCCAACAGCTTCAGGCCACGGGACAGATCCGCGACCTCCTGCTGACGGCTCTCGGTGCGCTTCGGTGAGGTCATCAGCTGGAGGTAGTCGACCACGATCATTTTGAGGTCGTGCCGCTGCTTGAGCCGCCGCGCCTTGGCCCGGATCTCCATGAGGTTCATGCTCGGCGTGTCGTCGACGAAGAGCGGCGCCTCGCTGATCTCGCCCATGCAGCGGGCCAACTTGGTCCAGTCGTCGTCGGAGAGTTGCCCGCTGCGCAGCACGTGCAGCGGCACCCGCGCCTCGGCCGAGAGCAGTCGCATGACAATCTCGACCTTGCTCATTTCGAGCGAGAAGATGGCGGCAGCCTGGTTGGCGCGAATGGCAGCATTTCGGGCAAAGTCCATGCTGGCCGTGCTGTTGTGGGTAGGAATCATCGCCCGGCTGGCCAGGTAGAGATGCTCGGGGTTGTCGACCGTGACGCACCGGACCGGCACGCTCGGGACCGGACGGACGTCGACGATGTACCGCGACGCCGTCCGGACGTCGGAGCTGCTTCGGCGGCGTTCGGCGTGCGCATCCTGCTTGCGCTTGAGCCGGAAGATGACATCCGGGGTGGAGAAGTTCAACGTGTACGCGATCGACGACTCGCGTGTGCGGCCGCGTACCGGCTTGGCGTTGACCGTGCAGCGGTAGCCGAGGCTGACAATGAGTTCACGTACGTCCTCTGCCAACCGCTTCGAGGTCGACGTGTACTGCAGGTTACCGGCGGGGGCGACGGTGCCGTCGGTGTCCATCAGTCCAGCCAGGAGCGCGCGACGCTGCGTCTCGGAGGCGCGCAGGTAGACGCCCGGGATGTGTTTGTCCTCCGCTACCCCGACCTGACGCAACAGCCCGACGAAGGAACCGTTCCGGTGACGGCCGCCAGCACACTTCCTGGTCGCCGGATTCTCCCGCAACGCCCTGGTGGAAACGCCACAGTCCACGCAGACGCCGTTCCCCTGAGCAGCCGACGTGGGCTGCAGCAGAATGGTGTAGACCATCGGTCCGCTGGGCCGCACGACAAAGCCGTCCGCCTCGACGTGCGTGAGCATCTCCGGATCTGCGGTGGTGAAGCGGCTGGCGCCGGTGTGCCCGTCCCCGAGCCACGTTCCCAAGGTGTAGGGCGGAACCAGCAGCTCGCGGTCCGGGAGTTGGATGGGAGCGCAATTCCGTACGGCATGGTTGAGCCGCCGCTCGGCGGTATCAGTACGCAGCGTGGCCGCGATCTCAGCAGTGGTGACGACACCGTCGTGGTCGGCCCGGCTGCCTGCGTTGACCTCCCGCTCGGCTCGTTCAAGAAGCGCGGTCAGCAGCGGACCGGTCGGGTAGCCGGGCGCCGTCCAGTTCCGTGTCCTGCCGTTGCGGACGATAGGACGGCTGATCCGGCCGATCGATCCGACCTCACGGGCGACCGTGTGCAGGACATGCCGGAACTCTGGCCCGACCTGCCCGATCGTGTCGAAGAGGGTGATCGGCTGGTTTCGCACGGCGCTGAGCGTCTTGTGGGCCGCACGTAGGTTGGCCAGCGACGATTCGGGCCAGTGCCGCTTCCGCCGTGCCGGGTCCTGCCGCCGACTCGCTCGGGTGGTCGTCTTCCACAGATGCTCCGCGTCCGCCACGATGACGGTGCCGTCGGAGAACTCCACCTCATAGCAGGGACGGTCGCGCATCACATCGAAGGCGTGTGTGACAGTGGTCGGGGAGCCGTCCGCCGCCAGTAGTTGATCGCCCGCCTTGACCTCGCCCATCGTGGTCCAGCCATCCGGCGTCGGCAGCGGGGTGTCGAGCGCGAGCGCCTTACCCAGACCGGGCCGGCCAGCCACGATGATCAACTGCCCAGCGTGGAGACCGTTGAGCAGCCGGTCCAGGTCGGTGAAGCCGGTCGGGACGCCGGTCATCATTCCGCCCTGCGCGCCCACCGCCTCGATCTCGTCGAGCGTCGGCTGCAACATGTCGGCCAAGATCGCGAAGTCTTCGCTGACCCGGCGCTCGGTGACGTCGTAGACGGCCTGCTGGGCAAGGTCCACGACGTCGTCGACGTCGCGGCTGCCACCGCTCGCCGTCCCGTACCCGAGTTGCACGATCTTGGTGCCGGCCTCGACCAGCCGGCGCAGCACCGCCCGCTCGCTGACGATCCGCGCGTAGTACGCGGCGTTCGCGGCCGTGGGCACGCTCGCGATGAGGGTGTGCAGATAGGGTGCGCCGCCGACGCGTACCAGGTCGCCGGAGTCGGCGAGCGCCGCCGCAACGGTGATCGAGTCAGCCGGCTCACCCCGGCCGTAGATGTCCAGGATGATGTCGAAGATGGTGGCGTGGACCGGCCGGTAGAAGTCGTTCGTCTTGAGGATCTCGACGACGTCGGCGATGGCGTCCTTGGAGAGCAGCATTCCACCGAGGACGCACTGCTCGGCGGCGACATCCTGGGGTGGGGTCTTGTCGAACTGGCCGTCCCGCTGCGCGGGTGGCTGGCCGCCGCCGGAGCGTGACTCCGCCCGCATGTCGTCGGTGACCGACACGGGTCCCCCCTCCACTGCGCCGGATCCGATCCCAGCTTTACCGCTGGGGTACGACACTTCTCCTCGACCGGGCCGGTCGATCGGGGGCCATCGTGCCGGCGGTCGAGGGCCAACCATACGGACCCCGAGGTCAGCCACTCAACAAGGCCGGTGGACGAGCCTCGGGACAACCTGTGGACGCAGGTGGACGAGCATGTGCGCAGCGTGTGCACAGGGTGTGGATAACCGTTGGGGAATTCTCGGCGAGAAGCCTCTGACCTGCTGATATGCGATCCCCAGCCTGTGGAGGAGAATTTTTTGGTCGGGCCTGCGCAACGATCGTCCCGTACTATCTCCAGCGAACGGCTACACCTGGACAGCGGATTACGCTTTGGGTTCAGAAGGGTCACACTCCGGCCGTGAGTTACCGGGACTGGGGACGCGGGGAGGGCAGCCCGCGCGAGCGCCAGCCGACCGCCTCGTGGGGTGAGCCCATGCCGCCCTCTCCGGTCGACCCGTACGACGAGGATGCGCGCTATCGCACCTCCAGTCGGCGTCGAGCGCTGGACCGGGGGCAGGACGAACCGGTCGACGCCTACCTGCCCCGGTGGGCGCTGGAGTCGGGGGTGCGGCACGCCGACGGCGGTGGCCGCCATGCCGCGCCCGACGAGGACGCCGAGCCTGAGCGGTCCGGTTCCGGCGCTGGCTGGCGCAGTCCCGAGCCGACGAGCACCCAGCGCTGGGCCAGCGAGACCAGTTGGCGGGAGCAGCCGGCGATCGGTGCGGGCCCCGATTCGGACCACACCCGGGAGTGGACGCTCGACCGTCCACAGGAGCAGGGGTACGCGGGCCGCCGGCGCGCCGACTCGGCAGAGGATGAGCCGGTCTCCGGAGCGGTCCCGGACCGCCGTCCCCGCCGTGCGCCCGCCGGTCGTCCCCAGGTGATCTGGTCCGGTGGGGACCTGGAGGCCGCCCCGGCCGATCCTGCGCCTAGTTCGGAGGTGCGCCGGCCGACCCGACGCAGCCGCCGCGCGGCGGAGGAGTCCTGGACGCGTCCGGCGGTCGACCCGTGGGACGGCGGCTCGGAGCGGGTGGCGGAGCCCGACCCGTCGTACGCCCCCGCAGTGGACCCGTGGGACGCCTCGGGCGTGCACGCGTGGCCACCGGCCGCTGCGGACGGCACGGACCTGAGCGAGCAGTGGTCGCAGGCGGAGAGCATCGGTGGCTGGGAGCGGTCGGACCACACCGGTCAGTGGGAGCGGTCGGCGGTCGAGGACGACCAGTGGGATCAAACGCTGCCACCTCGCTCCAAGCGGTCCTTGGGCGAGGGGTGGCCAAGTCGGGACAACGGGTTCTGGTCCGGGACCCGGTTGTCCGGGGACGATCCGCGCTGGATGGATCCGCCGACGTCGGCGCCCCGGTCACCGGTGGTGGGTTACACCGCTCCGCGACCGCGTAGCGCGCCCGTACCGTCTGGTGGTGTGCCGCGACGCCGGGCGGCCCAGTCGCCGGTCGGTACGGCGTCGGTGCGCCGACGGGTCGAGGCGGCGGCGTCAGCTGGCTGGGCGCGGCGCCTGGAGGACGACCTGCTCGACCCGGATCCGGGTGGGTCTTTCCGGCCCCTGCTCTACACCGCCGCCTGTTATCTCGTGCCGGCGGTGCTGATCTTCGTTTGGCTGTTGACGCTGGACGGCCAGGCGCCGGCGGGATGTGTCACCGACATCAGCGGGGGTGGGTGCGACTCGGCCCGGTCGCGGGCGTTGGAGTCGTTGCTCGCCGGATCGCCGCGCTTCGGGTTGGCGTTGGTGAGCAGTCTGGTGGTCGCGGCGTTGCTGCGGCGGGTCGGTACGACGTGGCGGTCGGCCACCATCGCGATCGCCGCCGCGGTGGTCGGCGGCGGCCTCTCCACCGTGATGATCAGCGCGGTGACCGGTCAGCCGATCGGCTGACGCGGCGCCGGCGAGGTAATCGAACGCACGAGGGCCCGCACCGATCTCTCGGTGCGGGCCCTCGTGGTGGTATTGCTGGCCGTCAGCCCTGAACGACGTTCAGGTTGAACGACGCGGTGACCTCGGGGTGCAGCTTGATCTTCACCGGGTAGGTGCCGGTCGACTTGATGTGACCGGGAACCTCCAGCCGGCGCCGGTCGAGGACCGGACCGCCAGCGCCCTTGACGGCGTCGACGATCTCGGCCGGGGTGACCGAGCCGAAGAGCCGCCCGCCGTCACCGGCACGGGCCTTCAGGTTGACCTTGAGGCCCTCGAGCTGACCCTTGACCTCGTTCGCGTGGTCGAGGTCGCGGATCTCGCGGGCCCCACGGGCCCGCTTGATGACCGTGACCTGCTTTTCCGCGCCCTTGGTCCAGGCGATCGCGAAGCCCTGCGGCAGCAGGTAGTTACGGCCGAAGCCGTCCTTGACCTCAACGATGTCGCCCGGGGCACCGAGGCCGGACACTTCCTGAGTCAGGATGATCTTCATATCGGTGCCTCCTCTCAGCGGGTGGTGGCCGTGTAGGGCAGGAGCGCCATTTCACGGGCGTTCTTGACCGCACGGGCGATCTGACGCTGCTGCTGCGAGGTCACGCCGGTCACCCGACGAGCGCGGATCTTGCCGCGATCGGAGATGAACTTGCGCAGCAGCGCGGTGTCCTTGTAATCGATGTAGGCGATCCCGTCCTTGTCGAGCGGGTTCACCTTCTTCTTCGGCTTGCGCAGTGCCGCAGCCTTGGCCGTTGCACGTGCTCCTGGTTTGCGATCGCGAGCGCTAGGCGCCATTAGAACGGTGGCTCCTCGTCAAAATTGGCGCCCGAACCGGCACGCGCGGGAGATGGTGCAGCCGAAGCCCAGGGGTCGTCGAAGTTGCCTCCGCCGCCACCCTGACCGCCACCGCCGCCTTGACCGCCACCGCCACCGAAGCCGCCGCCACCGCCGCCGGAGCGGGACATCTTCTGCACCTTCGCCGTGGCGTAGCGCAGGGACGGGCCGATCTCGTCGACCTCAAGCTCGATGACGGTGCGCTTCTCGCCCTCGCGGGTCTCGTACGACCGCTGACGCAGCCGGCCCGAGACGATCACGCGGGCGCCCCGCTGCAGCGACTCGGCGACGTGCTCCGCCGCCTGGCGCCACACGGTGCAGGCCAGGAAGAGCGGCTCGCCGTCCTTCCACTCATTGGTGGTCTTGTCCATGAATCGGGGCGTCGAAGCGACCCGGAACTTGGCGACCGCCGCACCGGAAGGGGTGAACCGCAACTCGGGGTCATCGGTCAGATTGCCGATGACCGTGATGGTGGTGTCTCCTGCCATGACCATCTCCTCGCGCACTCAGCGTCTCGTCATACAGGCTCGCAGAGCCCTCCGACAGAGTCGCGGAGGCTGATCCGGACGAACCGGGGGGTTTGAAGGCTTAGCGCATTTCCGGTCGGATGACCTTGGTGCGCAGCACGGACTCGTTGAGCCGGAGCTGACGGTCCAGCTCGGCCACCGCAGCAGGCGTGGCCTGCAGGTCGATGACGGCGTAGATGCCCTCGGCCTTTTTGTTGATCTCGTACGCGAGGCGCCTGCGGCCCCACACGTCGGTCTTCTCAACCGAGCCACCCGCGGTCCGAATCACGTTCAGGTACGTGTCGAGCGACGGTGCGACGGTGCGCTCCTCGAGGCTGGAGTCGAGGATGACCATTAGTTCGTAGTGACGCAAGACGTGCTCACCTCCTGTGGGCTAAGCGGCCACGGTCCTTCCGTGGCAGGAGGTCTTGTGTCGCCGCCCGCACGTGCCGGGGGATCCCGGCCGGACGCGGACAACCTGACCAGGATACCCGGTCCGGACGATCAAGTCAGGGGCGGTCGGGCCAGCACCCGGAACGCGCTGACGGGGGCCGCCGGCCGACCATCACTGGTCGGTGGCGAGCCCCCGTCAACGAGGCCGCGGAGCGTCCCGTCCGCATTCCTTGGGTGGGACCTGGGGAGGAACGACCACACCGATGAGGTTGGACCGAAGACGCCCCGCGGAGCTTTATCGTGTTGTTACCTGACGATACAACGGCTCTCGTCCCTTGTCGGGGGAAATAGCACATTTTTCCGAGAATCTTCATCGGCGTACGTCTGGTGTTTCGAAGGGGTCGCCCCCGCCCCGCCGGGCCGCGAGACGGGGGTGACCTCGCTGACGATCCGGCGACCGCCACTGGCCATGCGTGGCGCTCACGCCACCAGCGGCATCGACGCTGATCGCCGGTTTCACTCCATCAACGACCGCCGGTCCGAGCGGTAACGCGACGGGCGACGACACCGCACCGGCCGTCACCGCGCCCGTCGGGGGCGCGACGTAGGCTCGCTCCCATGCGTATCGGAGCCCACGTCGATTCGACCGACCCGCTGGCGGAGGCATCCGCGCGGTCCGCCGACACCGTGCAGTTCTTCCTCTCCGACCCGCAGGGGTGGAAGGCACCCACGCCGCGGGAGGACGCTGAGCGGCTACGCGCGGCCGAGGTCGACCTCTATGTGCACGCGCCGTACGTCATCAACGTGGCAACCCTCAACAACCGCATCCGGATCCCCAGTCGCAAGCTGCTGCTCGGGCACGCGACCGCGGCCGCCGCGATCGGCGCCAAGGGCCTGATCGTCCACGGCGGGCACGTCAACGCCGGGGACGACCTGGCGGTCGGCTTCGACAACTGGCGCAAGACATTCGCGTACGCGGCAGACTCCGGCGGCTTCGGTGTGCCGGTCCTGATCGAGAACACTGCCGGCGGTGACAACGCGTGCGCCCGCCGGCTGGACGCGCTCGCCCGACTCTGGGACGCCATCGGCGACCACGAGGTCGGCTTCTGCCTGGACACCTGCCACGCGTACGCCGGTGGCGAGGAGTTGCTCGGGCTGGTCGACCGGGTCAAGGCGATCACCGGACGGATCGATCTGGTGCACGCCAACAACTCCAAGGGCGCGTTCAACTCCGGCCAGGACAGGCACGACAACCTGAACGGCGGGACGATCGACCCGGAGTTGGTCGTGGCGGTGATCCGCGCCGCCGGGGCACCGGTGGTCGTCGAGACCCCGGGCGGAGTGGCCGGTCAGGCCGCCGATATCGACTTCCTCCGCCAGCAGGTCGGAGCGGAGCGCTCGCCAGCATGACGACCGGACAGCACGAGACCGAGAACGCCACGGACAGCGCCGCCACGGACGGTCCGGCGAAGAACGACGCCGCGAAGGACCGCACGCCCAAGGACGAAACGACCAAGAGCGGCACGCCCAAGAGCAACACGACCACGAACGGCACAGCCAAGAGCACCACGACCAAGAGCAGCCCGACCAAGAGCAGCACCGCCGAGAGCGGCACGACCAAGGACCACGCGGCGAAGAACGACGCCGCGAAGAACGACGCCGGGAAAGACGACACGCCCAAGAGCGGCGCGGCCTCCGGCGAGAGCACGGCCGAGAAGGACGTGAGCGACAAGGACGTCAGCGACAAGGACGCGGGCGAGAAGGCGGGCGACGCCGGCGGTCAGGACAAGGCCGACGGCGAGGCGAAGCCGGTGGAAGCCGAGCGGTGGGACGCCTTCGCCTCCGCGCCGGAGCCGGTGCCCAACCGGTTCAGCCGGGCGGCCCGCGCGGTCGGCCGGTCGGTCGGCCGGTTCCTGGTCCACGAGTGGACCCTGGCCAGCCTGGCCGTGCTGGGGCTGGCCGCGCTGATGACCTGGCCGACGCTGCGCTACCCGCGCTACACGCTTCCGCAGGACTACTGGGACCCGAGCCTGCAAGCCTGGCAGATGGCCTGGTCCGGGCACATCCTGCTGACCGATCCGGCGCGCCTGTGGCAGTCCAACACCTTCTTCGACGAGCTGTGGAGCTTCGCGTTCTCCGACACGCTGCTCGGTTACGCCCCGGCCGGGATGCTCGGCAGCGGCCCCGAGGACGCGGTGCTGCGCTACAACATCATGTTCGTGTTGGCGCACGCGCTCGCCACGTTCGGGGCGTACGCGCTGGCCCGGCAGTTGGGCTCGGGCCGGATCGGCGCGGCCGTCGCGGGGGTCGCCTACGCCTACGCGCCGTGGTTGCTGGCCCAGGCCGGGCACCTGCACGTGCTGTCCAACGGCGGTATCCCGCTGGCCCTGGCGATGCTGGCGCGCGGGCACGGCTGGTCGCTGCGGTACGGCTACCGGCCCGAGCGACGGCACGATGGCTGGGTCTACGCCGGCTGGCTGGTTGCGGCCTGGCAGATCAGCCTCGGCTTCGGTATCGGCCTGCCGTTCGCGTACTTCCTGGCCGGCGCGGTGGTGGTCACGGCCGTCCTGTTCGTCGTGCGGCGGTTCCGGGCCGGTCAGGCCCTGCCGTTCGGTCGCCGGCTGTTCGTCGCCGATCTGGTCGGCGGCGCGTTCTTCGCCGGCGTGGGTCTGCTGATGGCGTACCCGTACTTCATGGTGACCGAGCTGCACCCGTACGCCGAGCGTTCGATCGATGACATCCGCTCGTACTCGCCGCCGGCGTCGGGCTTCGTGACCGCGCCCGCCGAGTCGTGGGTCTGGGGTGGCCTGCACAAGGGTGCCCGCGCGGCTCTGCCGTGGCACGCGGAGATGACGCTGCTGCCGGGCTTCGTGCTGTACGCGCTGGCCGCTGGCGGCCTGTTCTTCTCGGTCTGGCGGCTGCGGCACCGGTTGCTGCTGCTCACCGGGGTGCTGGTGACGATGGTCTTCGCGATGGGCACCAGGTTTTTCGGCGGCAGTTTCACCTACGGGTTGCTGTTCGAACACGCGCCGGGTTGGAACGCCCTGCGTACCCCGGGCCGGTTGATGCTCTGGACCACGTTGCTGCTCGCGCTGCTCGCGGCGGGCGCGGTCACCGCCCTCACCGACCGGGTCCGCGAGTTGGCCGCGCAGCGGATCCCGTCGTGGCCGGGGCCGTGGCTACGGCTGGCCACCCTGTTGCCGCTGCTGCTGGTCACCGTCGAGGGTCTGAACAGCACTCCGCATCCGGTGGTGCCGACCCAGCCGGCGGCGCTGCGCACGGCCGAGGGGCCGCTGCTGGTGCTGCCGAGTAACCAGAGCCTGGACCAGCACGTGATGCTCTGGTCGACCAGCGGGTTCCCCGACGTGGTGAACGGTGGCAGCGGCTTCACGCCCCGCCAGCTCGACGACGTCCGCCGCGTGAGCCAGTCCTTCCCGAACCAGACCAGCGTCGACTACCTGCGCCTGCTGGGCGTCCGCACGGTGGTGCTGCTGCGTGGGCAGGTGACCGGTACGCCGTGGGAGATCACCATCGACGCACCGGTCGAGTCGCTCGACATCACCCGTCAGGAGATCGACGGCGCGGTGGTCTACCGGTTGTGACGGCGGTCGTGCCGTCCAGCCGCTAACGAGCTGCGGTACCGGCTGGGATCTCCGGATCGAGCGTCGACGGTCTTTCGGGGCGTATGCGGAAGCGGTCGATCCAACCGACGTCGGGCGCGCCGTCCAGCACGCCGCCGTCCGGGTCGTCGGCGTAGGTGGCCCGTACCGCGTCCTGCTCGGGATGCAGGATCTCCCGGATGACCAGCACGCAGAGCACCACCACGGTGGCCAGTCGCAGCGTCGAGGCCAGCACGAACACGCCTTCGGGGAAGACCGGACGGCTGGTCGCCGCGCCGAGCAGCTCACCGTAGAAGGCGACGAAGTAGCAGACCTCGGCGAGCTGCCAGGCCAGGAAGGCACCCCACTTCGGTCGGGCCAGCACCACCAGCGGCAGCATCCAGAGCACGAACTGCTGGGACCAGACCTTGCTGAAGATAAGGAACGCGGCGACCACCAGGAAGGCGAGCTGGGCGAGCCGTGGCCGGCGCGGTGCCCGCAGCGCCAGCACTGCCACGCCGAGGCAGGCCAGCCCGAACAGGGCGTACGAGACGATGTTGAGGGTGGGGATGTTGGCGTTCAGCCACTCGAACGGGCCCTGCCGGCCCGAGTTGGTGCCGATCTTGCCGTCGAGATAACGCCCGATGTACCAGAGTGTGCCCCAGTCGATCGGCCGGGTGGTGTTGAGTTCGAAGAACCGGCCCCAGTTCTCCGGGTACGCCCGCGCGGGCTGCAGGTTCACCAGCACCACGGCGACGACCGCCGTACCGATGGCGGTGAGGGCAGCACGGAGCCGGCCGGCCCGCAGCGCCAGAACGAGGATCGGCCCCAGCAGGAACAGCGGCCAGAGCTTCGCCGCACCGGCCAGGCCGAGCAGCACGCCGGCCACCGCCGGTTGTCGCCGAGCCCAGGCCAGCAGGCCGAACGCGGCCAGGCCGATGGCGAGCAGGTCCCAGTTGACGGTGGCGGTGAGCAGCAGCGCCGGGGCGAGCGCGAACATCGCGGCGTCCCAGGGTCGTCGGCGCCGCAACGCCAGGATCACCGCCACGGTGGCCACCGCGAGCGCGCCCAGCACGAGCGCGTTGAGGTTGTAGAACCACTGGGCCTGGTTGATGCTCGGGTCACCGTCGCCGATGGCGTGCACCGGCAGGCCGAGGGCCCCCATGAAGTAGCCGGTCAACACCGGGTACTCGACGGGGTGGTCACGGTAGGGCACCTTGCCCTCGTTGAGCCCTTCGGCGTAGTAGAGGGCGAGCACGTCGGTGTAGCAGAACCGGTTGTACTGGACGTTGTTCTGCCAGGCGCCGTCCTGGCACGGCGATTTCTGCACCCAGTGCAGGGCGAGCGCGAGACAGGTCAGCGCCAGGACGATCCGGGCGGCGGTCCAGAACCGGCGCTCGCTGCCGGCCGGCCGGTCCAGCGCCGTCGCGTGGTCGCCCAGCGGCCCGCCGATAGCGCCGGAGATGCCGCGGACGAACCCGTCGGAGCGGGACGGGTGGTCGGTGGTTCCGGCGTCGTCGATGCCGGGCGTCGACTGGGTGCTCATGAGAAGGCATCCTGCCGTACGACGGGGGTGCGCGTCCCGCCCCGACGCGGAGATCCGGGTACGGATACGCCGCCGCCGGCCGGACAGATCGTCCGGCCGGCGGCGGCGTGGTGGAGCTGTGCTGGTCAGTCCCGATTGGACGGAGGCAGGCTGGGTAACAGCCCGCCGCCGTTGCCTCCATTGCCTCCGTTGCCGGGTCGACCGGGCCCGCCCGGAGTGTTACCGCCGGCGTTGCCGTCGTTACGCGGGCAGAACGGGTTGGTCAGCGGGTCGCAGGGCTGGCCACCCGGGCCACCCGGCAGGCCCGGCAGATCGGGCGTGGGCGGCGGCGGTGGCGCCTCACCGTTTCCGGAGTCTGCGTCGCCGACGTTCGCCGCTGGCGGGAAGTCGACCTTCGGCTTGCCCTTCAGCGCCTCGTTCATGAACCGTTCCCAGATATCGCCAGGGAGGTTGGCGCCGCTGACCTTGCGCTTGTCCTTGAGGAGGAGTGGCTTCCGGTCCTTCACGTTGCCCACCCACACCGCGGTGGCCAACTGCGGGGTGTAGCCGATCATCCAGGCGTCGCCGTTGTCACTGCTGTCGCCCTTGAGCTCCCAGGTGCCGGTCTTGGAGGCTGCCTTGCGACCGTCGTCGAGTCGGTGGTTGACCGCGGCCGGGTAGTCCTTCAGCACCGACGTGACGTCGTCCACCACGCCCTTGTCGATTCTCCGCTTCGAGTCGAGCTTCTCGCTGTAGACCTTGTCCCACTTACCGGTGTTCGGGTTCTGCTTCTCCACCGAGTACAGGAAGTGGGCCTTGTTGTAGACGCCCCCGTTGGCGAAGGTGGCGACCCCGTTGGCGTGGTCCAGCACCGTGATCGGGTACTGGCCGTAGCCGACCACGTTGAAGAACGGCTCCGGCGTGATGTCCTTCGGGTCGGTCTTGGTCAGGTCGTAGGCCTTGGCCGGGTTGGTGTCGGTCCTCCACATGGTGGTGACGCCGGCCTGCTTGGCCATGTCGACAACCTTGTCCGCGCCGATTTCCTCCGTGACGTAGTAGAACGGCACGTTGAGGGACTTGAGCGTGGACACCTTGAGTGTGCAGGAGTTCCCGCAGGAGGGGTTGTCGACGCCAGCGTTGCTGACCTTGAACTTGGTGCCCTCCGGCGTGAAGGCCTTGCCCTTCCAACGAGACTCGAGCGACTTCTTTTCCTTGAGCGCAGCCGCCAGGGTGTAGATCTTGAAGCTTGAGCCGGGTGAGTGCCCGCCGCTGATCGCCCCGCTGGAGTCGGTGTTCTTGCCGGCGTAGTCGGTGCCGGTGCCGTTGTCACCGCCGTAGTACGCGAGCACCCGACCGGTGGTGGGGTCGATCGCCACCACTGCGGCCATGAGGTTGCTCGGCTGGCCAGCCAGTTCGGAGCCCTTGGACTTGCGCTGGGCCGTCTCGACCGCCGCCGCCTGGATCTTGGTGTCGACGGTGGTGCGGATGCGATAACCGCCGGCCATCAGCGCCTGCGAGCACCGCGGCTTGGTGTCGGTCACCTCCGCGTCCTTCTCGACGCAGAGGCCCCTGTCCCGCATCTCCTGCCGGACGTAGTTGATCACGTTGCCGTACGGCGTGTCGACGCCGAAGTCGACGCCGATGCCGCCCTTCTTCGGGGCCTTGATGGTCTTCGGGTACTCGGCAGGCCGCTCGGGCTTGCCGGCCACACCCAGCCAACCCTCCTTGACCATGCCGTCGATCACGTAGTTCCAGCGATCCTGGGCGGCGGTCGGGTTGACAGCCGGGTCGTACCCCTGGTGGGTGGCGCTGGGCTCCGGTTGCTTGATCAGGGCCGCGAGCACCGCGCCCTCATCCGGCTTGAGGTTCTTCACCGACTTGCCGAAGTAGGTCTGCGCCGCCGCCTCGATGCCGTAGGCGCCTCGGCCGAAGTAGATCACGTTGAGGTAGTGCTGCATGATCTGCGGCTTCGTGTACTCGTCGTTGAGCTTGGAGGCGAGGATCGCCTCCTTCACCTTCCGGGCGTAGGTGTCGTCCTTCAGGTTGTCGTAGGCGTTGCGCGCGTACTGCTGGGTGATGGTGGAGGCACCCTGCTTGTCGCCGCCGGAGAGGTTGTTCCACCCGGCACGGGCAATACCCTTGTAATCCACGCCGGAGTGTCGGTAGAAGTTCCGATCCTCGGCTGCGGCCACCGCGTCCTGCACGTACTGCGGGATCTGGTCGATGGTCACCAGGGTTCGGTTCTGATCGCCCACCTTGGCGATGATCGTCTTGTTGTCGAAGGCGTACAGGGTGGTCGCCTGCGGCGGGGTGATCTCATCCGGCAGCACCACGTTTGTCGAGTAGTAGGTGAACCCGACGACGCCGATACCGGCGAGCATGATGAAGACCGCGAACCCGGCGATCAGCAGGTTCATCCGCTTGCGCTTCTTGGCCCGTGCCGCCCCGCGCGGATCACCCGCACCACGACCGCCCCGACCCGGACCGTTCGGCCCGCCTGGGCCACCCGGGCCACCCGGGCCACCGGAGACCGGGGAGACGCTCGCTCGGGCGACCGCAGCACGGCCACCGACCGACGCCGAGCCGACGCTGGCCCTGCCACCGACGGCAGCGCTGCCGACCGTGGCCCGGCCCGCGGGAGCGCCCGGCGCCGGCGACACGGGCACCGAGGCCCGGCCCGCGCCGGCACGTCCGGCGGCCACGCCCGGTGCCGGC
Source organism: Micromonospora sp. NPDC047467 (assembly GCF_040643095.1). Classification (NCBI taxonomy): domain Bacteria; kingdom Bacillati; phylum Actinomycetota; class Actinomycetes; order Micromonosporales; family Micromonosporaceae; genus Micromonospora; species Micromonospora sp. NPDC047467. The sequence continues at coordinate 170,695 of NZ_JBEYTO010000011.1, forward strand.
GACACCGGCACCGAGGCCCGGCCGGCCCGACCCGGCGTGGCCGAACCCACCGAGGCGGACCCGGCGGCGCCGCCGCGCGGCGGCACCGAGGCCGAACCACCCACCGAGGCGCGACCACCGGCAGGCCGGGGTGTCACCGAGGCCCGGCCGGGCGGCGCCGCTGGCTCCGAGGCGGACCAGCCGCCTGCGTGAGAGTCACCGCGGGATCGGTGGTACGCGTCGTCCGTGCCCGGTCCGGGGTCACCGTCCGGGCCCGGGTACTGGGCCCGCCCGCGCGCAGAACTGGGATCGCCGTACGAGTTCATTCCTCACACCCTGCCGGTCGCGGTGGAGCGCGACTGCGCCGCCACCGGGTTGCCGTGAGTTGCTTCACCCGGGACGCCGGCACGAGGGTGCCGATTCACCGGGGTCATTGCAGTATCAATCGGGCCAATCGGACCAACGAGCGGTCGGCCGTCCCGGGTCACGTCTACGGCCCCGGGGCCGGTCCAACCAGCTGAGATCACCGTTGCGCCTCTCGCCTCCGCCGACCCACGCCCTCGGTGGCCGCCACGTCCTGCTCGTCAGCGCTGTCGCCGTCGCCAGTGAGACCATCCCGGCCGAGCAGGTACTGCTCGACGAGATGGTTCCAGTCACAGCCGAGGCACACCTCCACCACGAAGACCTGAAACTCACGCAGCGTCATCGCCAGCACGGGCAACTCGACAAGTGTCCGTGCCTGCCCGGCGGACTGCTTGAGTTCGTCCCCGTAAATGTAGTGGACGAGGGTCAGATTCTCGCTGCGACAGATCGGGCAGCGCCGCTCCGTCGGCTCGCCGTGGAACCGTGCAGCGTTCTTCAGGTACGGCGATGCGTCGCAGACGTCGTACGTGCCGACCCGGCCAGCCAGAAGCTCACGCAGCACTGCTCGCTTCTGAAGCGAGTAGTCGACGACCTGGCGCTGCGTACGCATGCGGAGAAGGGTACGCGGTCCGGCTCGACCAGGCGACCACGGTCACGATCCGTGACGACGGGATCCCGGAACGAGGGTTTGCCCTGGCTTCGACGAACCGCTAACGTGCGATGTATCGGTCCGATACATCGCGGCGGTTACCGCTCCGCGCCGGGGGTAAGAGAGGATGGCCCGTGCTCGACCTCGCCATCCTCGGCCTCCTGCAGGAGTCTCCGATGCACGGCTATGAGCTGCGCAAGGAACTGGCGGCCAAACTCGGTGCGATCCGAGCGGCGATCAGCTACGGCTCGCTCTACCCCACGCTACGCAGGTTGCAGGCGGCGGGATGGATCACCGAAGCCGCTGAGACACCCGTCACCGCCGAGGAGGTTCCCGCGCTGACCAGCCGACGTGGTCGGGTGGTCTACAAAATCACCGCGGAGGGCAAGGAACGTTTCGCCCAGCTGATCGCACAGGCAGGGCCCGAGACGTACGACGACACGGGTTTCGGAGTGCACTTCGCGTTCTTCGCCCGGACCGACCAGGCGACCCGACTACGCATTCTGGAGGGTCGCCGCCGCAAGATCGAGGAACGTCGCGAAGGGCTTCGCGACGTGCTGGGCCGGGCGGCCGAGCGCCTCGACGCTTACACCCTGGAACTGCAGCGCCACGGCCTTGACGCCTGTGAGCGTGAGGTCCGCTGGCTGGAGGAGCTCATCGCCAACGAGCGCTCCGGCCGAGCCCCGACAGTCCCGCGAACCGGGACGGCCGGTGGCCGACGAGAAGACAACAGCCCGCCTCCACCTGGAGAGACCAGGAAAGAGCGGCCGTGACAGAGAAGAAGGAGGCAGACGCTATGGGCTCCGTCCGCGTCGCCATCGTCGGTGTGGGTAACTGCGCCTCGTCCCTGGTTCAGGGCGTCGAGTACTACCGGAACGCCGACCCGAACGACCGCGTCCCGGGTCTCATGCACGTCACCTTCGGCGACTACCACGTCTCTGACGTTGAGTTTGTCGCGGCGTTCGACGTCGACGCCAAGAAGGTGGGCATGGACCTCGCGGAGGCGATCGTCGCCAGCGAGAACAACACCATCAAGCTCTGCGACGTACCGCCGACCGGCGTGTCCGTGCAGCGCGGTCCGACCTTCGACGGTCTGGGCCAGTACTACCGCGAGATCGTCGAGGAGTCCGACGCCACCGCCGTCGACGTGACTCAGGCGCTGCGCGACGCTCAGGTCGACGTCCTCGTCTGCTACCTGCCCGTCGGTTCCGAGCAGGCCGCCAAGTTCTACGCCCAGGCGGCGATCGACGCTGGCTGCGCGTTCGTCAACGCCCTGCCCGTCTTCATCGCCTCGGACCCGGCGTGGGCGCAGAAGTTCACCGACGCTGGCCTGCCGATCGTCGGTGACGACATCAAGAGCCAGGTCGGCGCCACCATCGTGCACCGCGCCCTGGCGAAGCTCTTCGAGGACCGCGGCGTCGAGCTGCTGCGCACGTACCAGCTCAACTTCGGCGGCAACATGGACTTCATGAACATGCTGGAGCGCAAGCGGCTGGTCTCGAAGAAGATCTCGAAGACCCAGTCGGTCACCTCGCAGATCCCGCACGAGATGAGCAAGAGCGACGTGCACATCGGCCCGTCGGACCACGTGCCGTGGCTGGACGACCGCAAGTGGGCGTACATCCGCCTGGAGGGTCGCTCCTTCGGTGACACCCCGCTGAACGCCGAGCTCAAGCTCGAGGTGTGGGACTCGCCGAACTCGGCCGGCGTCATCATCGACGCCGTCCGGGCCGCGAAGATCGCCCTGGACCGGAAGATCGCCGGCCCGATCCTGTCGGCCTCGTCGTACTTCATGAAGTCCCCGCCGGTGCAGTACGCCGACCACGACGCCCACCAGGCTGTCGAGGAGTTCATCGCCGGCGAGGTCGAGCGCTGACCCGCTGATCAGCAAGCACGGCCGAGGGCCGGGTCCGCACGGACCCGGCCCTCGCCACGTTCAGCTCGACATCTCCAGGTACGGCGACAGCCGCAGCGCCAACTCGTCGATGGAGTCGACCTCGCCACTGACCAGCGCGTCGGTCAATGCCATCCGCTCCTTCGCCGGCATGTTGAGGACAAAGCCGGCCCGCCCCAGGAAGACCGTCATCGCTGCCCAACCAAGTCCGGCGTTCCAGACATCGAGTGGTCGCCACATCATCAGGCCATGCAGAAGCGCTGCGGACTTGTCGAGGACCGTCGGATAGACGGCCCGCCCCACCAGCCGTGCATGGGGGCGCGCCGCCGCCGCGACGAGGATCCCCGCATCGCGTACGCGGCTCTCTGGCCCGGTCCACTCCGCGAGAAGGGTCAGTAGATCCTCCGCATCTGGCCAAGCCTGGGTCACCGCTCGCCCAGCATCTCGAAGAACTTGGCGTCCTCGGCGAACACCTTCCGAGCTGCCTGGCGGGTCCATTCGTCGCGATCGTGGCGGTCCAGGTATGCCTGAATCGCCACTTCCACGGTCTTGTGCATCGAACGCTGCTCGGCCTCGGCAAGCTCCTTGAGGCGCTGTTCGACTTCGGGCTTGAGGGTCAGCGTAAATGCCATACCAAAGTTGTATAACCCTGCTCGGTGAGCGTCAACCAGCGGACCAGGCGTGTCGCAGCGCGACCCCGGCCTCCAGCTCCAGCAGCTTGACCTTGCGGGGCAGACCGCCACCGAAACCGACCAGCTTGCCGCCCGCGCCGACGATCCGGTGACACGGCACGATCACCGGGACCGGGTTGCGGTTGCAGGCCACACCAACCGCCCGTGCCGCCCCGGGGTCACCGACCAGGCGCGCCACCTCGCCGTACGTCAAGGTCTCGCCGTACGGAATACGGGTCATCTCCCGCCACACCGCCCGCTCGAACTCCGAGCCGCGCGGAACCGACACCGGGACGGTGAAGGCGGTCAGCTCACCGGCGAAGTACGCCCGCAGCTCGGCGACGGCCTGTTGGGACAACGGGTCGGCGGGCTCGCCGGCCACGGCATCCACCCGACCGAAGTGCGTGCCGCACACGCTCGTGCCGTCGGTGGCCACGGAGAACTCGCCGATCGGTGAGTCGAGCACGGTCCAGCGCATCCACCCATTGTCCCTGTCGCGGGCTTCCTCGCCGGCACAGCTACCAGCGTCGGGCCGAGCGCCACTCCTCGGCTGCCTGGATCGCCGTGGCAGCGGCATCCCGCTCGGCGCGGGCGCGATCACGATCGCGGAACCCCAGGTAGAGCTTGCGGCCGGCGAAGAACGGCAGCAGCACCGCCGCGTAGAAGAACGTGACGTACCCGCTCCCGGAGCGAAGCAGGTAATAGACGTAGTAGCCGGCGAGCACGCCACCGATGCCGCAGAGCACCCGGTCGACCCGCGAGGTGGTGGCGAAGGAGGTGACCGCGGCGCCCAGGAGCACGGCGGCGGTCAGCGCCATGCCAACGATGTAGACGATGTAGATGACGATCACCACGGTTACGGCACGTGCCCTTTCGTTACGGGCTGACCTGAGCGATCGGTCGGCGGCGCAGAAGATAACTCGCTGGTGTCCGTCGGCGCTGCCCCGCTTTTCGATCTACACCAGCGGCCCGCGTCGGCAGATCATCTTCGCGTCGCACCGGGCCTTCGAACGTTGCAGGACGTCGATACTGTGCAGGTCGTGGCCACGGGGACGCTCATCTTTCTGCTCATCGGCGCGGCGGGTGTCGGAGTGCTGGCACTCGCCCTGCTCGGCACCGAGCTGCTGCACTTCGGGCACGCCGACGTGGACGGGCCGGCCTCGACCGAGGCGGTGGCGGGCTTCGCCGGCGCATTCGGGTTCGGCGGGGCCATCGTCAACGAACTGCTCGGTGCGCGTACACCGGGAATGATCGCGGGCGCGGCAGCCGCCGGCCTGGTCGCCGCCGTGCCCACCGCGTGGTTGGCGGCCCGGCTGAGCCGGGCGGCGCGGAACATGCGCACCGACCCCACCCCCACCCGGAACGACCTGGTCGGCGCGCTCGGTCTGGTGGTGACCCCGGTGCCGGTCGACGGTTACGGCGAGGTCCGGGTACGCGTCGCCGGCCAGCCGGTCAAGCTCAACGCCCGCGCCGACCAGCCGATCCCGATCGGCGCTCAGGTCTTCGTCGTGCAGGCGCTCAGCGAGACCAGCGTGCACGTCGAAACCTACTGACTCCTCCTCGAAGACAGGACTCCTCATGCCCCTGTTAATCGCCATCGGCGGCGCGGTCCTCCTCGTGCTCGTCCTGGTGTTCTTCGTCCTCTCCCGGATCAAGGTGGCCGGGCCGAACGAAGCGTTCATCGTCACCGGCCGTAAGGGCCGCACCACGCACACCGCCGACGGTGGTCGGTCCACCGACAACTCCGGGCAGAAGGTCGTGCTGGGCGCCTCGGTGTTCGTGCTGCCGGTGGTGCAGAAGCTCCAGTCGCTCGACCTGTCCAGCCGGCGGATCGACGTCGGCATTCGGGGCGCGGTGAGCAAGCAGGGCATCCGCGCCGACCTGCACGGCGTGGCGATCGTCAAGGTCGGCGGGACCGAGGACGCGATCCGGGCGGCCGCCCAGCGGTTCCTGCACCAGCAGGACGAGATCGACAACTTCACCCGGGAGGTGCTGGCCGGCGCGCTGCGGTCGATCGTCGGCCGACTCACCGTCGAGGAGGTGATCCGGGACCGGGCGGCGTTCGCCAACGCGGTGGCCGAGGAGGCCGAGCACTCGATGACCAACCAGGGCCTGGTGCTGGACACCTTCCAGCTTCAGGACATCCTCGCCGAGGGTTCGTATCTGCAGGACCTGGGGCGGCCCGAGGCCGCCCGGGTGCTCAAGGACGCGGCGATCGCCGAGGCGCGGGCCCGGCAGCAGGCAGAGCAGGAGCGACTGCTCGCCGAGGAGGCCATCGCCGAGGCGAACCGGAACCTGGCTCTGAAGCAGGCCGGCATCCAGGCGGAGATCGACGCGGCGAAGGCCAAGTCGGCCGCGGCCGGGCCGCTCGCCCAGGCGGAACGGGACCAGGCGATCCTGTCCGAGCAGCAGAAGGTGGCCGAGCGCAACGCCGAGCTCAAGCAGCGCCAACTGGACACCGAGGTCCGCAAGCCGGCCGACGCCGCCCGGTACAAGGTGGAGCAGGAGGCCGAGGCGGCCCGCAACGCGGCGGTGCTGAGTGCGGACGCGCAGCGGCAGGCGGTCATCGCCGCCGCGCAGGCCTCCGCCGAGCAGGCCCGGCTCACCGGTGAGGGCGAGCGGGCCCGCCGGGCCGCGCTGGCCGAGGCGAACGCGATCGAGGGCGCCAAGGAGGGTGAGGCCGAGCAGCGACGGCGCTCGGCGATCGCTGAGGCGGTCGAGCGGGAGGGCACGGCCGAGGCTGCCGCCATCCTGGCCCGAGGGCAGGCCGAGGCCGACGCGATGGCGCGCAAGGCTGAGGCGTTCGCCGCGTACGGCGAGGCCGCGGTGCTGGACCTGCTGGTCAAGGTGCTGCCGCAGGTGGTCGAGGCGGCCAGCGCCCCGATCGGGGCGATCGACAAGATGACCGTCATCTCCACCGACGGCGCGTCGTCACTGACGAAGTCGGTGGCCGGCAACGTGGCGCAGGGTCTTCAGCTCGGCAGCGACCTGACCGGCATCGACCTGCCCGGCCTGCTGGCGCGGCTCGGCTCGGCGTCCAGCGCTGTCGCCAACGGCACCTCGGCCGGCAAGGGCACCGCAGCCGTGGACGGAACGGCAGTCGAAACCCGCTGACGACGTACGCCGACGGGCGCCGCTCCCGGTTCGGGGGTGGCGCCCGCCTGCGTACCGGGAGTGTTCGTTGCGGAGGCGACGGCTAGTTGATCAGGCCTTCGGCGCGGGCCCAGCGCAGCAACTCCGCCTCGGCTGCGTCGCGGTCCAGTGGGCCGTGCTCCAGGCGCTGTTCCTTGAGGTGCTTCCAGGCCCGCCCCACCACCGGCCCCGGCGGTACGCCGAGCAGTTCCATGATCGCGTTGCCGTCGAGGTCGGGGCGAACCCGGGCCAGGTCCTCCTCGGCCGCGATCCGGCCGATCCGGTCCTCCAGCGCGTCGTAGTCGGCGGCGAGCTGGGCGGCCTTACGGCGGTTGCGGGTGGTGCAGTCCGAGCGGGTCAGCTTGTGCAGCCGGGGCAGCAGGTCACCGGCGTCGGCGACGTAGCGGCGCACCGCGGAGTCGGTCCACTCGCCCCGCCCGTACCCGTAGAACCGCAGGTGCAGCGCGACCAGCGCGGTCACCTTCGCGGTGACCTCCTTCGGGTAGCGCAGCGCCTTCATCCGGGCCTTGGTCAGCCGGGCACCGACCACCTCGTGGTGGTGGAAGCTGACCCGACCGTCGGGGGCGGCGGCCTTGGTCGCCGGCTTGCCGACGTCGTGCATGAGGGCGGCCATCCGCAGAACGAAGTCGCAGCCCTCCTCCTCGAAGGAGATCGCGTTCTCGACGACCGTCAGCGTGTGCTCGTAGACGTCCTTGTGCTGGGCGTGCTCGTCGATCTCCAGCTTCAGACCGGTCAGCTCCGGCAGGAACCGCTCGGCCAGCCCGGTGTCGACCAGCAGCCGCAGCCCGGTAATCGGGTCGGCGCCGCAGAGCAGCTTGGTGAACTCGTCGCGAATCCGCTCGGCGGTGATCCGGTCCAGGTCGGCGGCCATCTCGCTCATCGCCGCGTGCACGTCCGGGTGCACGGCGAAGCGCAGTTGGGCGGCGAACCGCGCGGCCCGCAGCATCCGCAGCGGATCGTCGCCGAACGACTCACGCGGGGTGCTGGGGGTACGGATCACCTTGGCCGAGAGGTCGCCCAGCCCACCGTGCGGGTCGGTGAACCGGTGCTCCGGCAGGCTGACCGCCATCGCGTTGATGGTGAAGTCGCGCCGCTTCAGGTCCTCGTCGAGGCTGGTGCCGTAGGCCACGACCGGGTTGCGGCTGACCTGGTCGTACGACTCGGCGCGGAAGGTGGTGATCTCCAACCGGAGGCCGTCGCGCTGGGCGCCGATGGTGCCGAATTCGCGGCCGGTCTCCCAGATCGACTCGGCCCAGCCTTTGATGATCCGCAGCGTCTCGTCTGGGTGCGCGTCCGTGCAGAAGTCCAGATCGTCGCCGAGCCGGCCGAGCAGCGCGTCCCGCACCGAACCGCCCACCAGGTGCAACTCGTGACCGGCGCGGACGAACCGGCGGCCCAACTCGTCGGCGACCGGGGAGACCCGGAGTAGTTCGGCGACGGCGTTGCGCTGCGCGGCGGTGAGTTCGCGGCGGTCGGCGGCGTGAGGAGCAGAAGCTTCGGACATGGGATCGCCAGCCTATCGGGCCGGGGTGTGATCCGATCCGCCGGGCGCAGCTAATGGGTAGGGGTTGACTAAGGTCTGTGGAGTGCGGGTCGGTGCCCGGCTCGACGTACCCCCTGGGAGGCTGGAGATGAGCGGCGGGCTCTACCGCAGCGCGAACGCCGCGCGCGACGGCGGGCCCGGAGCCGGCGGGCGCCCGGGAGACGGCGCCACCTTCATCTCCGCCGAGCCGCTGAACCAGCCTGCGGTGGAGTCGACCGCCCCGCCGCAGGAGCAGGTGGCCGAGGCGAGCGCCGCGACCAACAGCGCGGTGATGGCCATCGGCAGCCTGGTCAGCCGGGGTACGGGCTTCCTGCGCACGTTGGCGCTGACCGCCGCGCTGGGTGGCGCGCTGGTCGGTGACGCGTACACGACCGCGCAGATCCTGCCCGGCATGGTGTACGAGTTCCTGCTCGGCGGCATCCTCACCAGTGTTCTGATCCCGGTCCTGGTCCGCCGTCGAAAGGTCGACAGCGACGGCGGTCAGGCGTACGCCCAGCGGCTGTTGACCCTCGCGGTGCTGACCCTCGCCGGGGCGGCGCTGCTCGCGGTGCTCTCCGCGGGCCTGCTGACCAAGCTCTACGCTGGTGACAACACCGGGGAGGACTTCCGGAGCCTGGTCAAGGCTTTGTCGTACCTGATGCTGCCGATGATCTTCTTCACCGGCCTCAGTGCGCTGATCAGCGCGGTGCTCAACACCCGGGGGCACTTCGCCGCGCCGATGTGGGCACCGATCCTCAACAACATCGTGGTGATCGCCACGGCGGGCCTGTACATCGCGATCTTCGGCGCGAAGATCGTCAAGCCGGAGGACATGACCACCGGGCGCATCCTCCTGATCGGTGGCGGCACCCTGCTCGGCGTGGCGATTCAGGCCGCCGGGCTGCTGCCGGCGCTGCGCAAGGTCGGTTTCCGCTGGAAGCTACGGTTCGACTTCCGCACCCTCGGCCTGCGCGAGCTGGGCCGCCTCGGCGGCTGGATGTTCTGCTACGTCGCGGTCAGCCAGGTCGGCCTCATCGTGCTGTTCAACCTGCTGAACCGGGCCGGCAAGGAGAATGCCGCCGGCCCACTGATCTACAACAACGTGTTCCTGCTGCTGATGATGGCGCACGGCATCATCGCCGTCTCGATCATCACGGCGCTGATGCCCCGGATGAGCGCCGCCGCCGCCGACGGCCGGTACGCGGACGTCGCCGCCGACCTTTCCCGGGGCACCCGGACCGTCTCGGCGGTGCTCGCCCCGATCGCGGTCTGCTACGCGGTGCTGGCCACCCCGTTGGCAGTGGCGCTGTTCCGCTACGGCGCGTTCACCGACGAGAACGCCTCGGACACCTCGCTGGTGCTGTTGCTGGCGGCGCTGGCGCTTGTGCCGTTCGCGATCAGCCAGCTCTTCACCTTCGCGTTCTACGCCCTGCCGGACACCCGCACCCCGGCGCTGATCAACATTCCGGTGGTGGCACTGCGGATCGGCGTGCAGGTGGTGCTCTACGTCGCGTTCGCCGCCCACTTCGCTGCGGCCGGAATGATGATCGGCAACGCCGTCTCCTACCTGGCTGCCGCGTTCGCCTCCGCCTGGTTGCTGCGGCCCCGGGTCGGCCGGATCGGGATGGGTGCCATCCTGCGCACCCTCGGCCGAGTAGCGGTCGCCGCGCTCGGTGCCGCGTTGGTCGGACTGCTGGTGGTGAACCTGCTGCCCGGAGGCGACACGCCGAGCTGGGTGCAGGCCGTGGTGCAGCTCGTGGTCGGTGGCGCGGTGATCGGCGGGACCTACCTCGGGCTTGCCATGTTGCTGCGGATCGGAGAGATCACCGAGGTGGTCGGCATGGTTCGGCGCAAGCTCGGCCGCTGAGCGTGAGCACCAGGCATACCCGCACGGACCGTGACCGCGGATCACCAGGCTGGGGATGCATCTGTGGATAACTCCGCGATTCGCTCGTCAACCACCGCATCAGCCTGTGGATAACCAGCCGTACGGCTGAGCGTGATCGTCCGATCGGGGGGAACACGTTCGCCCGGGCGGAAAGCGCCAATCGGACCTGGCCCCGACGTCGATCACTTGCGGTGAAGCCGTAGATTGGTTAGTACATGTGCCAGCAACGTGGCTGACAACGGTCGTAACCGGACTACTTCTCCGGCTCCCGGCTTTCCGCCGGGTACGGCGGGAAGATGACATGTCGGAGAGACGGGCAACCCGGGTAAGGTCGCTCTCGACGGGTACGGCAGGCGTCGGCACCGGTCAGCCGGTTCCTTCGACGGCAGAGCGGGAAGCCACATGCCCAGCAGTGCGGGTCCATCGATCGACACGATCACCGAGGGAGGACGGGTGACCCAGGTCGGCGAAGGTCAGGAGGCGGACGAGAGCGCTCCGCCGGTCATGACCTTCGGTGCTCCCACGGCCGGTGAAATCCTCGCCGAGCGGTACGAACTGGTCGAGCACATCAACAACGACAGCGCGGGTCGGCTGGTCTGGCGCGGGGTCGACGTCATCCTGCGCCGCCCCGTCGCGGTGGTGCTCCGCTACCCGGGTGGCGATTCCGCCACCGAGATGCTCCAGGCCGCCGTCGCGGCCAGCCGGGTCATCCACCCCAACCTGGTCGGGGTCTACGACGCCATCGACGAGGCCGAGCGGGCGTACGTGGTCCGTGAGTGGGTCGACGGCCAGTCGCTGCGTGACCTCGCGGCCGATGGCCCGCTGGATCCGGCCCGCGCCACCGCGATCGGCAACGCCGTCGCCAGCGCGCTCGCCGCGGTGCACGCCACCGGGATGGTGCACGGAAACGTGCACCCCGGCACCGTCATGATCAGTGACGAGGGCCGGGTGGTCCTGGCCGACGCGCGCACCGACGGTGACGACAGCAAAGAGAACGACATCCGGGCGGTCGGCGGTGTCCTCTACTTCGCGCTGACCGGTCACTGGCCGCACACCGAGGCACCGTTGCGCGGCGCCACCGCCGGCCACGGCCGGGCCGCCATCTCCGACGCGGTCCGGGACGCCGCCGGCACGATCGCTGCCCCCCGCCAGGTCCGTGCCGGGGTGCCCGCGTACCTGGACGACCTGACCATGGACCTGCTCGACGCCGAGATCGCCCCGCCCTCGTCCGACGTGCTCGCCGCCGAGCTGGCTCGGCTGGACGTGCCGGCCGAGGATGAGCACTACCTCGACACCAGCGGGCCGCTGCGGTTCACCGCCGACACCGGGGAAGAGCCGTCCCCACTGGCCGCGGCCGGTGGTCGCAAGGTCGCCATCGGCATCGCGGGCCTGCTGGCGGTCGCCCTGGTGGGTCTGCTCATCGGCATCAGCGCGCTCGGCGGCAACGACGAGGATCCGCAGGACACGGCCGGGGCCGCGCCCACCGCCAGCGCGCCGGCCGGTGACGCCACCCCTGCCGCCGCCACGACACGCAAGTTGACCGTGAAGAGCGTCCGGATCATCGACCCGGACAGCAAGAACCGCAGCGAGCTCGACGGCGCCGACAAGGTCATCGACGGTGACGAGGACAAGGGCTGGGAGACCGAGACGTACCGCGACCGGCCCAACTTCGGCAACCTGAAGAAGGGCATGGGCGTCTGGATCGACCTTGGCGAGCCGCACACCGTCAAGTCGGTCCAGGCGGTGCTGTCGGCCACCGGCGCGTCCGCCCAGCTCATCGCCGGCACGACCAACCCGCCGTCCAGCTCCAGCGGTGACAAACAGCTGGTCGCGAGCTACAAGACCCCGATCGGCCAGCCGTTCGAGGACCACGACGGCACCACGATGACGTTCAACGGCTTCGACGCCGACACGAAATACCAGTACCTGCTGTTCTGGATCACCGAGCTGCCTCCGTCTGAGGGCGGGTTCAAGCTGGGGGTGCAGGAGATCACGGTCCAGGGGTCGTGATCCTGGCACCTCCCCCGTCCCATCGCATCCGCCGGACGCGGTAATGGACGGGCTCGACGCGGCAACGGACCTTGAGCTGCTGCGCGCCCACGTCTCCGGTGACCGGGACGCCTTCGCCGAACTGTTCCACCGACACCGCGACCGGCTCTGGGCGGTGGCTCTGCGGACGCTCGGCGACCGCGAGGAAGCCGCCGACGCCCTTCAGGACGCCCTGCTGTCGGCCCACCGGGCGGCCGGCCGGTTCCGAGGCGACTCCGCCGTCACGACCTGGCTGCACCGGATCGTCGTGAACGCGTGCCTGGACCGGATCCGCCGCCGGCAGGCGCACCCCACCGTGCCACTGCCCGACGGCAACCGGTCCGCGGACGGGTCGGGCACCGGCGGCGTCGAGCCGGCCGCCCCAGCGCACGACCACGACACCGCCCTGGTCGTCCGTGCCGCGCTCGCCGCGCTGCCCATCGAGCAGCGGGCCGCCCTGGTGCTGGTGGACGTGCAGGGCTACCCGGTCGCCGAGGTAGCCCGCATCCTCGGTGTCGCCGAGGGGACGGTCAAGAGCCGGTGCGCCCGGGGCCGGGCCCGGTTGGCGGTGCTGCTCGGACATCTCCGTCCGACGGTGTCCGCGACCCGTCCGGATTCTGCCGACCCGGAGCCGCCCGGCACGAAGGCGGACGTGCCCGGCGTCACGGCGGGGAACCCGCGCACGGCCGAGGGCGTCGGATCGGGGTCGGGCCGGTACCGGCGGGACGCCAACCAGGAGGACACGTGACGACCGAGGAGTTCAGAGAGGTCGACACCGACCTGCTCGCCGACTACCTCGGCGGGGCGTTGGACGGCACGCCGCAGGAGGCGGAGATCGCCCGACTGGTGGACGCCGACCCGGCCTGGGCGCAGGCGTACGCGCTGCTGGCCCCCGCGGTCACGCAGGTCCACGCGGACCTGGCCCGGTGGGCCGAGCCAGCCCCGGAGCTGCCGCCCGACGTTGCCGATCGACTCACCGCCGCGCTGGCCGCGGCGGATCCCCTGCCGACCGACGACGCAGCCGCCGGAGAGCCGTCCGCCGACTCCGCGACGCCGGTGATCCTGCCGACGCAGGGCGGCGGCGGTCGCCGACCCGCCGAGTCGGGGCGTGGCATATCCACCGGGCCGGGGCGTCGACAGCGCCGACAGCGCCGTTGGGCCCGGGGTGCCGCACCGGTGGCCGTCGCGGCGGTCGCCGTCGTCGCAGTCGGCCTGGGTCTCACCCAACTGGCGAGGAACGCCGCGGACACCGCTGGCACCAGCGCCATGGACCGCCCGGCCAGCGCGCCCGAGGACGCAGCGGCACGCACCACCGGGCCGGCGCTGCACAGCGGCACCGACTACACCCCGCAGACCCTCGGTCAGGCCACCGGCAGTTCCACGACGAGCCAGCCCCTCAAGGAGCCCACCGGCGGTCCGGGCGAGCAGCCCGGGGTGGACGCCGAGGGGGGCCGCCGGCCCGCGTCAGCCGGGTCGGACCAACTGGCCCGGCTCACCGACGAGGCCGCCCTGACGACCTGCCTGGCGGATGTGGCGGCCGAGCACGGATCCGCTCCGCTGGTGGTCGAAGTCCTCGACTACGCGCGGTTCCAGGGCGAGCAGGCGCTGATCCTGCGATTCACCGACGCGACCGGTGCCCGCTGGGCCTGGGTGAGCGGCCCGGAGTGCGGCGTCCCCGGGTCCGGCTCGGACAGCCGGTATTCGGCGCGGGTAGGGTGAATCCGCAGTCATCGGTGCGATAACCGTCCACGTGACCTGACCCACCGGATGCCCGGCTCGGGAATCCTCGCTTCGTACGATGACGTTCTGGAAGTCAGTCGCCGGCACCCACCACGCGTCGGCACTTGGATCAGCATCGGTGCGCGCGCCGACGCCGAACACACAACTCGGGAGACGGCAGTGGACGAGGTCCGCAACCTGATCATCATCGGCTCCGGCCCGGCCGGTTACACGGCGGCGGTCTACGCGGCACGCGCCAACCTGAAGCCGCTGATCATCGAGGGCGTGCAGTCCGGCGGCGCGCTGATGACCACCACCGAGGTGGAGAACTTCCCCGGGTTCGCCGACGGCATCCTCGGCCCCGAGTTGATGGACAACATGCGCAAGCAGGCCGAGCGGTTCGGCGCCGAGTTCCTCACCGACGACGTGACCCGGGTCGAACTGGCGGACACTGGCGACGCCGGCGCTGGCGCGGTGAGCACCGTGTGGGTCGGCGAGACCGCCTACCAGGCCCGCTCCGTCATCCTCTCCACCGGTTCTGCCTGGCGCCCGCTGGGCGTGCCGGGCGAGCAGGAATACCTCGGCCACGGCGTCTCCTCGTGCGCCACCTGTGACGGGTTCTTCTTCCGCAACCAGCACATCGTGGTCGTCGGCGGCGGCGACTCGGCGATGGAGGAGGCCAGCTTCCTCACCCGCTTCGCGGATTCGGTCACCATCATCCACCGGCGCGACTCGTTCCGGGCCAGCAAGATCATGGCTGACCGGGCACTGGGCAACGAGAAGATCAAGGTCGAGTGGAACAGCACCGTCGAGGAGATCCTGGGCGCCGACGGCAAGGTCACCGGTGTACGCGTCCGCAACGTGCACACCGGCGAGACCAAGGTCCTGGACGTGACAGGCGTCTTCGTTGCCATCGGCCACGACCCGCGCAGTGAGCTCTTCCGCGGCCAGGTCGAGATGGACGACGAGGGGTACATCAAGGTCCAGGCCCCCAGCACCCGGACGAACGTGCCCGGTGTCTTCGCCGCGGGCGACGTGGTCGACCACACCTACCGTCAGGCGATCACCGCGGCCGGCACCGGCTGTGCCGCCGCGCTCGACGCCGAGCGCTTCATCGCGACGCTCAGCTGAAACAGGAAACACATCCCAGAGGAGGGGCATAGTGGGAAATACCAAGGCGGTCACGGACGCGAGCTTCGTTGCTGACGTGCTGCAGGCCGACAAGCCGGTTCTGGTGGACTTCTGGGCCGAGTGGTGCGGGCCGTGCCGCAAGGTGTCGCCGCTGCTCGAGGAGATCGCCGGTGAGATGGGTGACCAGGTCACCATCGTCAAGCTCAACATCGACGAGAACCCCGAGACCGCCCGCGCCTACCGGGTGATGTCGGTGCCGACCCTGACCGTCTTCAAGAACGGCCAGCCCGTGCAGTCGATTGCTGGCGCCAAGCCGAAGGGCGAGCTGGTCCGGCTCATCGAGTCGGCCCTCTGACCAGCAGTTACGTCACCGAACCCCGTACCCGCTCGTCGGGTGCGGGGTTCGCTGTCTTTCGCGACCCCCGGACCGCGCGTTTTTCGCGCCCGAGCCACCTGGCCGCCCCGGAACGCATAACCTCAAGCCGGGGCCGCCCGGCCAGCCAGCTTCGTGCAGAGGGGGTCGTGCGTGCGTCCGATCCGACCCGGTGACCGGGGACCAGCGGTCACGGAGATCCGTGCCATTCTCAACGGCCTCGACCTGCTCGCCGCCGGTCCGCAGACCGACGAGTTCGACGTCGACACCGAGCGCGCCGTCCGCGCGTTCCAGCAGTCCCGTGGGCTCAGCGTGGACGGCCGGATCGGCACGGAGACCTGGGGTGCGCTGGAGGCCGCCCGTTGGCGGCTTGGCGCCCGCACCCTCTACCACGCGGTGCCCGAGCCGCTCACCGGCGAGGACGTCCGTTCGCTGCAGGAACGACTGCTGGAGATGGGGTACGACGTCGGCCGCGCGGACGCCATCTACGGCATTCGGACCTCCCGCGCGGTGGCGCAGTTCCAGCGCGAGGTCGGGCTCACCCCCGACGGCTCCTGTGGTCCGCACACGATGAACGCTCTGCGCCGCATCGGTCGGAAGGTCGTCGGCGGGCGCCCGCAGTGGCTCCGCGAGTCCGACGCGATCCGCCAGTCCGGACCGGCACTGGTCGGCAAGACGGTGGTCATCGACCCCGGGCACGGTGGCACCGATCCGGGCATGGTCGTGCCGGACGGCCCGCTGCGCTGGACGGAGGCGGACCTCGTGCACGACCTCGCCAGTCGACTGGAGGGACGGCTCGCCGCCTCCGGAGTGCGGGTGCAGCTCACTCGGGGTCCCGCGCCCGACACGTGCCTGCCGGACACCGACCGGGCGATGCTGGCCAATTCGCTCGGCGCCGACGTGTTCGTGTCGCTGCACCTGGACGGGCACGCCAATCCGGAGGCGGAAGGAGTGGCGACCTACCACTACGGCACCGACAACGGGGTGACCTCGTCGACCGGGGAGCGGCTGGCCGGGCTGGTGCAGCGGGAGATCGTCGCCCGCACCGGGCTGCGGGACTGCCGCACCCACGCCAAGACGTGGGACCTGCTGCGGCTGACCCGAATGCCGGCGGTCCGGGTGGAGGTCGGCTACCTCACCTCGCCGACGGACCGCGCCCGGCTGATCGACCCCCGTTTCCGGGACCGGGTGGTGGAGGCGATCGTGGCCGCGGTGCAACGCATGTACTTTCCGATCGAGCGGGACGTGCCCACCGGCTCGATCGACGTGAGCGAACTGCGCGCGGTGGTCACCGCCGGCACGGTGGTCGACTGAGACCGGTGTCGGGTGGCGCTTTCGAAGCGCTCGCTCAGCCGCCGGTGGACCGGGTGGCCGGTGCCGGTCGGACCGGACGAAGCAGGGTCTCCGGGCTCATCGAGCCGAGCAGCTTCTCGAGCGCGTACTCGACGTCGGATTTCCAGCTCAGCGCGGTGCGCAGCTCAAGGCGCAGCCGTGGGAACCGGGGATGCGGACGTACGGTCTTGAAGCCGACCGAGAGGAAGAAATCGGCCGGTGCCATGCAGCCCCCGGCCGGGTCGTCCGCGTCACCGAACTTGGCGTCGCCGAACGCCTCGATCGCCTTGATCCCCCGCTTGGTCAGATCCCGCGCGACGCCCTGCACCAACATCCGGCCCAACCCGCCGCCGGCGAACGAGGCGACCACGTTGGCGGTCATCAGCAGCGCCGCGTCGGCAGAGACCGGAGAGGTCGGAAAGGCCATCGAGCGGGGCACGTAGGCGGGCGGTGCGTACATCACGAAGCCCGCCGGCATACCGTCGACGTACGCGAGCTTGCCGCAGGAACCCCACTCCAACAGCGTCTGGGAGACCCACGCCTCCTTCTCCAGACCCGGGTCACCGGCAGCGCCTGCCCGGTCGGCAGAGACCGGATCCAGCTCCCAGTAGACGCACTGCCGGCAGGGACGAGGAAGATCCTCCAGCGTGTCGAGGGTCAGGTTGACCAGACGTCGCGACATATGGCGCATCCCCACAAATAGGCTCGGTGGTAAGACCGGCATGGGACGACAGCGCCGCCATCCTGCCCCCGACGAGCGATCGTACGCCGCTGATCGCTGGTGCGGGAGGGGACGCGCAGATGCCCACCGCACCGGGGGACGGCACCGAGGGTCCGCGATGTGGTCGGTCCGCCACAGCAGGCCGACAGGCAGGTACAGGCGGGCTACGATCGACAATTGGTGCCTCCCGCCCCCATGGTCACGAGCGGTCGGGGTACCCGGGGCGGGAGCCACCCGAGCAGCGATCGAGGTGAGGTCATGACCGGCACGACCCACGACGACTACACCGACCGGTACGCCCGGCGGGTGCGCGGCATGACCGCCTCGGAGATCCGAGCACTCTTCGCGGTGGCCAGTCGGCCCGAGGTCGTCTCGCTCGCCGGTGGGGCTCCCTACATCGCCGCGCTGCCACTCGACGCCGTCGGCGAGATGCTGGGCCGGCTCGGCTCCGAGCACGGCGTGACCACCCTGCAGTACGGCATCGGCCAGGGCACCCTGGAGCTGCGCGAGCGGATCTGCGAGGTCATGTCCCTCTCCGGTATCGACGCCGCGTGCGGTGCCTCACCCGAGGACGTGGTGGTCACCGTGGGCGGGCAGCAGGCTCTCGACCTGGTGGCCCGGCTCTTCCTCGACCCCGGTGACGTGGTGCTCGCCGAGGGTCCGACGTACGTCGGCGCGCTCGGGGTCTTCCAGGCCGCGCAGGCCCAGGTCGCACACGTGCCGATGGACGACGAAGGGCTGATCCCCGAAGCACTGGAAACGGCCATCGCCGACCTGGCCCGCGCCGGCCGGCGGGTGAAGTTCCTCTACACCATCCCCACCTACCAGAACCCGACCGGCGTGACGCTCAGCGAGGAGCGCCGGGAACGCGTACTCGACATCTGCGAACGTGCCGGCCTGCTCGTCGTCGAGGACGACCCGTACGGCCAGCTGGGTTTCGAGGGTGAGGCGCCCGCGCCGTTACGGGCTCGCCGCCGCGACGGTGTCTTCTACCTCAGCACCTTCTCCAAGACCTTCGCCCCCGGGCTGCGGGTCGGTTGGATCCTGGCGCCGCACGCGGTCCGCGACAAGCTGGTCATCGCCAGCGAGGCGCAGATCCTGTGCCCCAGCGGCTACGCCCAGGCTGCCGTGACCACCTACCTGAGCACCATGCCCTGGCGTGAGCAGCTGAAGGTCTACCGCGAGGTCTACCGGGAGCGCCGGGAC
Source organism: Micromonospora sp. NPDC047467 (assembly GCF_040643095.1). NCBI lineage: Bacteria > Bacillati > Actinomycetota > Actinomycetes > Micromonosporales > Micromonosporaceae > Micromonospora > Micromonospora sp. NPDC047467. The sequence goes on from NZ_JBEYTO010000011.1 coordinate 189,324, forward strand.
GCCCTGCTGGAGGCGCTGTCCGACCTGATGCCCGAGGGCACGAGCTGGACGACGCCGTCCGGCGGCCTCTTCGTCTGGGCCAGCCTGCCGGACGGGCTCGACTCGAAGGCCATGATGCCGCGCGCGATCGCCGCACGGGTCGCCTACGTGCCCGGCACCGGCTTCTACGCCGACGGCACGGGCACCGACGCCATGCGGCTCAACTTCAGCTTCCCGCCGCCGGAGCGGATCCGTGAGGGCGTCCGCCGGCTCGCCGGCGTCATGGAACAGGAGATGGCGATGCGCCGCGTCTTCGGCGCCGTCGGTGGTGCCGCAGGTCGCCGCAGCCGGCCCGGCTCCGACGTGCCGGGCCCCGACTTGGCATGATGCCGCCATGGGTACGACCGCTGTCGAGCACCTTGCCGTGACCAACTCCGCCGTCGCGGCCGACCTGCGGGTGCTCGTACTCGCCGGCGGCCTCTCCTACGAACGTGACGTCTCGCTGCGCTCCGGCCGCCGGGTGATCGACGCGCTGCGTGCCGTCGGGGTCGAGGCCGAGCTGCGGGACGCCGACGTGGCGCTCCTGCCCGCCCTCGCCGCCGACCCGCCGGACGCGGTCGTGATCGCCCTGCACGGAGCCACCGGCGAGGACGGCTCCCTGCGGGGAGTGCTCGACCTGTGTGGCATCCCGTACGTCGGCTGCGACGCCCGTGCCTCCCGGCTCGCCTGGGACAAGCCCTCCGCCAAGACGGTGCTCCGCGAGGCCGGCATCCCCACCCCGGACTGGGTGGCCCTGCCGCACGACCGCTTCTCCGAGTTGGGCGCGGTGGCCGTACTCGACCGGATCGTCGACCGGCTGGGCCTGCCCCTGATGGTCAAGCCGGCGCAGGGCGGATCGGGCCTCGGCGCCGCGGTGGTCCGGGACGCCGCGTCACTCCCGGCCGCGATGGTCGGTTGCTTCGCGTACCACTCGACGGCGCTGGTGGAACGGTACGTGCCCGGCATGGACGTGGCGGTCTCCGTGGTCGACCTGGGTGACGGGCCGCAGGCGCTGCCGCCGGTCGAGATCGTGCCGCGTAACGGGGTGTACGACTATGCCGCCCGTTACACCGCCGGTCGGACCACGTGGCATGCTCCGGCCCGGTTGGAGCCCGAGGTGGCCGCCACGGTGGCCGACGTGGCCCTCGCCGCGCACACCGCGCTCGGCCTGCGGGACCTGTCCCGGGTCGACGTGATCGTGGACGCGGCCGGTCAGCCGCACGTGCTGGAGGTCAACGTCTCACCCGGCATGACGGAGACGTCGTTGCTGCCACTCGCCGTCCAGGCTGCCGGCCTGGACTTCGGTCGACTCCTCGGCTCCCTCGTCACCCGGACCGCGGCCCAGCGCGCATCCTGATCCTGCTTCGCCCTCCGGCAGTGACCCTGTCGACCCGTGAGGTTGACGGTGGCGTGCCGCGGCTGCCACCGCCGACCTGACGATTCGACGATCAGTGGACGGGTCGCGCGTCGGGTGGGGTCACCTCGGGGGTGCCCTTGTTGGGAGCGGCCGAGTCGGCGGTGTCGTCCACCGGGTCGGGTGCGGTCGCGGCGGCAGGTTCAGTCGCCGGGTCGGCGTCGGGTGCTGACTCTGTGGCTGACTCTGTGGCTGGCTCGTCAGCCGAGTCGGTGGCGGTGACGGAGGACGCTACCGACGGGTCGGCATCGGTCGCTGTGGGATCGCTGGCATCCCCGTCACCATCGGCGCGGTCGTCATCGACTGCGGGCTCCGGGATCTCCTCAGCCGCCTCGATGACCGAGACGGCCTCCTCCCGGATGGCAGCGGCGTGCGCGGCCTCGGACTGGGCCAGCAGGCTCGACGGCGCCTGCCACTGGATGCGGGGCGGCTCGGCCAGCGGCCGGCCACCGAACTCAGCGAGCCAGGCGGCGACGAGTGCCAGATTTTCCCGCCACTGCTCCTCGGAGATCGGCGGCAGGATCGAATCCCACAGCGACAGGAAGGTGCCACGCAACTGAAGCCGGCCGTACGGCCGGGCCAGGAACCACATGTGCAGGTGGGCGGAGCCGTCGCCCCACCGGTTGACGTGCACCCGCGCCACGCCGTCCAGCGACCGGATGGCCCGCTCCAGGCGGACGGTCATCACCCCGAGCTCGGCGGCGAGCAGGTTCGGCAGGTCACCCAGATCGAGGTGGGTCCGCGATTCCAGGATGAGCACCATGGGCAGACCGGTCGGCCGATCCATGGCGCGCACCCGCCACCGCTCTCCCACCCAGATGTAGGCGTCGTCGGGAGCGTTGCAGGCGGTGCATTCCCGGAGGCCCTCGCCCTTGCGCGGAGGTTCGACCGGGACCGGGTCGTCGAGCTGCTTCACGCGGAGGTCACCCTCGAAGGGAAACGAGGGCCATTGGGTGAAGTCCGGGACTGAGGGAGGGGTGTCGTGCACGACGCTGACCCTAACCGAGTCTGTCGCCGCTGTCCCTAGCTGTTCGATCGGTCCGGACCACCCAGATCAATGCTTCTCGTCGATTGATCTGCCCGCCGCCGACACTCGGCGAGGCGATATCCACAGGCTGCCGAGATCGCCAACACAGGCCGTCATCCACAGGCCGGCACCCGTTCCCACGCGGTGTTTCACGTGAAACGGGGGGTGCCTGTGGACAACGGGTGTGGATAACTTTTCGGCCCTTCGGTCGTTGCGGCGAACTGCGCCGGGCCGGTTCGGTGACCGCCACGTCGGGGGCGCGTTTGGGACCGCGTCGAGTGCCTGGGCCGGGGTGCGATGCCGGCACCCCTTGGACGAGACAGGGCGTGACGATGGGGACGGGTGGCGCTCACCTGGAACCCTGTCGAAGATCGCATCGGGTACGGCTGTGCGCTGCTCGACGCCACTCACTCCGCAGGCTTCTCGGCGCTGCCCTCCGACTTCCCCACAGGCTCGTCGGCGTTGCCCTTGCGACGTTGCGACGCCCTCCCCGGCTGCTCTGCCGCCGGAGTCTGGGGGCAGCCTGGTGCACCGCCTCCAGGGTCGTCCGCCTGCTCGACCTGCCATCTCCGGGCGCGCACTTGCTGTTCTTCGACCATTGCGGCATCTGGGCGAGCGAACGTCGCGCGGGCGGCGGGCGGCCTTCCGCGACCGCAGTGCGCTTTCTCGGCTTCAGATTGCCCGCCTCGGTCCGCACTCCAGGGCAGGCTTCGGGGATCGGACGGTTGGAGGGCGGTTTCACGTGAAACCGAGGCCGCGAGCGTCCGGGTGACAAGCCCAGCTCCACGAGGACACGGGAGGGCCTCGTGCGCCCTCTCAGTGAGCCGCTAGCGGCTCCAAGGTCGGAACGGGTGCCTCGATATGGCTCCGTCACCCACGAGCCCTCTCGCAGCCCGTGGAGGTCAACTTCTCTCCCGAGCCGGGCGACGTCATGTGCTCGGTGGATTTCCGGTCGACCTGCCCACCCGCGCAGGGGCCCCGGCTCGTTGCTCCGGCACCGCACCGCACCGCACCGCACCGCACCGCATTTTGCGATCGCTCGGCCAGCGGCCCGGCGACACCCGACAGGCGCCGGACCTGCCCGTGACACGCTGGCCCCCGTCATGGGATCGGTAGGTTCGGAGCCCTCAGGAGTCCGCCGCCTGACATGCCCGCGTGAAGGCCCTGCCCGAATGGCCTCTGACTGCACTCACGCCCAGGCCTGTGCAGTGAGTGCCCGGTCGGATCCCCGAACTGCCGCGCGCAAGTCCTGCGCGTCTGGGCCCGGCCGGATGCCTCTGACTGCCCGTGCGGAACGGACCTTCGTGTGAAGGACCAGTCGGACCCGGCCGCCCGCGCATACAGATCCCGCGCGTGAAGACCGGGCCAGACCCAGCCGCCCGCGCATACAGACCCCGCGGGTGAAGGCTCGCTGTGCTCACTGGTCGTCCGCGCAGCCAGACCCGCACGCCCCCACCGCCCTACCGAGCGCCTCGCCGTCCGGCCGAGATCGGCGGGGTTGGCGTGCACTCGCCCTCTAGCCGAGACCGGCGGGGTTGGCGCGTGCTCGCCCGCTGGCCAAGGTCGGCGGGGTCTGGCAGGTCGACACAGTCCCGGTCCTCGCCGGCAGACCGAGGGCTGCGGATTTCGGTTGCTCCACCTCTACCGCCGCCACCGCCACTGGCGCCACCCTCACTGGCGCCACCCTCACTGGCGACCCTCGTGTCGGCGGCGACTCCGCCGTGGTCGCCGTCAACGATCCGCACCACTCCCTCGCCCTCGTCAGCGTCGTCGTTCTGAATCGCCAGCCTCGTGGCCCCCGGTCCAGAGCAGAGAGCCAAGGCGGGGAGGGCACGGTCCCGTTTCACGTGAAACGGGACCGGATGCAGAACGGCCGCGCTACCCGAGGGAAGCGCGGCCGCAGGCGGAGCGAGACGATCAGGCCTCGGGCTCCCCGGGCTCCTCCTGCTGCACTCCGATGATCCCGACGATCCGTTCCAGGTCGTCCACCGTGGCGAACTCAATCGTGATCTTGCCCTTGCTGCGGCCAATGTCGACCTTCACCCGGGTGTCGAACCGGTCCGACAAACGATCAGCGAGATCCGTCAGGGCGGGCGCATGCGGCTTCGGTCGCCGTTTCGCGGCCTGGCCCGTCGGTGGCCCGTCGTTCAGCGTGAGGGCAACGATCTCCTCGGTGGCCCGCACCGACAGCCCTTCGGCCACAATGCGCAGCGCCAACTGCTCCTGTGCTTCCGAATCGTCGAGGCTGAGCAGGGCACGGGCGTGGCCGGCGGAGAGGATGCCCGCGGCGACCCGACGCTGCACCTGCGCCGGCAGGTTCAGCAGTCGGATCGTGTTGGAGATCTGCGGGCGGCTGCGACCAATCCGACGGGCCAGTTCCTCGTGGGTGGCGCCGAACTCCTCCAGCAACTGCTGGTACGCGGCGGCCTCCTCCAGAGGGTTCAGGTTGGCCCGGTGGATGTTCTCCAGCAGCGCGTCGCGGAGCATGGCGTCGTCGCGGGTGTCGCGGACGATCGCCGGGATGTTGTCCCGCCCGACCGCCTGGGCGGCACGCCAACGCCGCTCGCCCATCACCAGCTCGTACTTCTCGCCGTCAAGCTGCCGAACGACGATGGGCTGGAGGAAGCCAACCTCCTGGATCGAGGTCTTCAGCTCCTCCAGCGCTTCCTCGTCGAAGACCTGACGAGGCTGCTTCGGGTTCGGCAGGATCGCGTCGACCGGGATCTCGGCGAACCGGGCTCCCGGCACGGGACTGAGCGTGGGCTCCGGCTGGTGGGCCGGAGCGCTGGCAGGCGCAGCCGATACGACCGAGGCCGCCGCGCCATCGTCAACGTCGACGTGCCCGTTCTCCGGCTCGGCGGTCATGGTGCCGGCGGCACCCTGCACCGGCCCGGTCGGGATGAGCGCCCCCAGGCCTCGTCCCAGACCGCCCCGAGGACGGTTCTTCATGCCACGCCTCCCAGCGACTCGTCCGCACTACGCATTCCGGCCCACCGGCTCCTTGACGCCCCGCTCGGCGATCTCCTGGGCGGCCTCGAAGTAACTCGTCGCGCCCCGCGAACCGGGATCGTAGGTCATCACCGACTGGCCATAGCTGGGCGCCTCGGAGACCCGGACGTTGCGGGGGATGACCGCCTGGAGGACCTTGTCGCCGAAGTGGTTCCGGACGTCCTGCTCGACCGCGTCCGCCAGCCGGGTACGGCGGTCGTACATGGTCAGCAGGATGGTGGAGACGTCGAGCTTCGGGTTGAGGTGCTGCCGTACCAGGTTGATGTTGTTGATCAGCTGGTTGAGCCCTTCCAGGGCGTAGTACTCGCACTGGATCGGAATCAACACCTCCTGCGCGGCGACCAGGGCGTTGACCGTGAGCAGGCCGAGCGAGGGCGGGCAGTCGATGAAGACGTAGTCGAACTGGCCCGGGTAGGCGGCGATGGCCCGGTCGAGGCGCGACTCCCGCGCCACCACCGACACCAGCTCGATCTCCGCCCCGGCGAGGTCGATCGTCGCGGGTACGCACCAGAGGTTGGGGATGCCCTCCACGGCCTGCGCCACCTCGGCCAGCGGCACGCTGTTGATGAGGCAGTCGTAGACGTCCGGGATGCCGGTGTGGTGGGGGACGTTGAGGCCGGTCGAGGCGTTGCCCTGCGGGTCAAGGTCGACCACGAGCACCCGGTTACCGTGCAGGGCGAGCGCCACCGCCAGGTTGACCGTGGTCGTGGTCTTGCCCACGCCGCCCTTCTGGTTGGCGACGCACATGACCCGGGTCCGGTCCGGCCGAGGCATGGTCACCTCGCCACTGGGATTCAGGATCTGCACGGCGCGCATCGCCTCCATAGCCAAGGGTGGGTCCTCATCCTCTTCGCGCGTCGGGGTTTCACGTGAAACGTACGTGGGATCGGACGCGGTCGGCGACTCCACCGACGCGGCTGGCGCATCGGGGATTACCGGCGTCGCGTCCCGTGCCACCGCGGCGGTGGGTTGGTGCGGGACCGCCGGCTCGAAGCGAACCGCCGCAGCCGTGTTCCGCCGACCCGACGTCGGCCGCACCTCGGCGGCATTGCCCGGCCGACTCGGCCCCTCCACTGCCCGACGGGCAGCCGTCGGCTCCGGGGTCTCCAACCGGTCTGGTTGGCCCGCCGGCTCGTCCCGCGACGCCTGCGGACCGTTGTCCGCCGCAGTCGGGGACGACCCGGGCGCACCGGGCGACCAGCTCGGGTAGTCGGTTTCACGTGAAACAGGATCGCTGGTTGACCCGGTCACGCGTGGATCGTCGTACCTGCCGTCGTCATGCACCTGTCATCCCTGCCCGCTTCGGATGGTCGGTCCGCGCCCCGGTCAACTTGGCCGCACCCGCGCTCGCACCCCGGAGCGTACGGCCCCTCGGGAGCGGTCGGAGTCCGCGACGTCCGTCGGCCGCTCCACACTATCGACGCGCGGTCAGCCTACGGCGGACGGGCGCGGCCGGTCCACGTCGGGTTCTCATTCCCTCGTTCCATCCGTACGGGTACAACGAGGCAACCCACTGACCGGACGTCCGATGGCGCGACGGGTCAGCGGCGGCGTGCTCCGCCACGGGAGCGCTTGCTGGCGGCAGGCCGGGGCGGCCCAACCATGCGCTCGCGGACGATCTCCACGACGGTGGTCGGCGGATCGATCACGTCGACACCGCAGAAGTGGACGGCCGCAGAGCCGCCACCGAGCCGCGCCACGACGTCGGCGTGCTCCTCGATCTCCGCTGCGGCGGATGATCCCTTGAGGGCCAGCAGCCGTCCGCCGCGCACAGCCAGTGGCAGGCACCAGGCCGCCAGACGGTCCAACGGTGCGACCGCACGGGCGGTCACCACGTCTCCGCTGATCGGTTCCCGGCCAGTCGATCCGCTGGCGGCCTCGTCGGCCCGACCTCGGAACACCCGTACCGATCTGGTCAGGCCGAGTCGCTCGACGGCCTCGATCAGGAACGACGTACGCCGGGCGAGCGGCTCGATCAGGGTGACGGTCAGGTCGGGGCGCGCGATGGCCAGGACCATGCCGGGCAGGCCAGCGCCAGAGCCGACGTCGAGCACTGTCGCGTTGGCCGGGATCCGCTCCACGACCGCGGCGCAGTTGAGCAGGTGGCGGTCCCAGATCCGGGGTGCCTCCCGGGGGCCGATCAGACCGCGGATCACGCCGTCGGTGACAAGCAGTTCGGCGTACGCGGCGGCCAGGTCGAGCCGGTCGCCGAAGAGGGTCAGCGCGGCCGGAGCCAGTTCGGGCGGCAGTGCCGCGTCGGCCGGCGACGGACCACCGTCGGACTCGACCTGCGACGAGGTGTCACCGACAGACGCCTCCGGCGGAGGAGTGTCGCCGTCCACGTCGTACCGCCTCGGATCGGTGTCGGGGGTCGCTGTGGGCCGGACAGCGGACGGCCCGGGCGGCGTACCGCCCGGGCCGGTCACGGCGTCCGCCGTGGTGTCGTCGTGGGTCACCCGGTCAGTCCGCCGGCCGTACGACGATGCGCCGGTTCGGCTCGACGCCCTCGGACTCACTCGCCACGCCGGACATGGCGTTGACGACGTCGTGGACGCACTTGCGCTCGAACGCGGACATCGCTTCCAGCCGGACCGGCTCGCCGTACTCCTTGACCTTCTCGACCGCGTTCTTGGCGACTGCTGCGAGCTCCTTGCGACGGGTCGCGCGGTAGCCGCCGACGTCGAGCAGCAGCCGGCTCGGGGTGCCGGTCTGCCGGAAGATGGCGAGCCGGGTCAGCTCCTGAAGCGCCTCCAGGGTGGCGCCGCGCTGACCGACCAGGTTCTGCAGTCGGGCACCGACCACCTCGACCACCGGCCGGCCACCGGCGACCAGCTCGTCGATGTCGCCGTCGTAGTCGAGGATGTCCAGCAGCCCTTCGACGTAGTCGGCCGCGATCTCGCTCTGCCGGAACAGCTCGCCTTCGCCCGCGGCCTTCTTCTCGCGGCCACTCGCGACGGCTGCGGTGTCGGTGTCGTCGGCCTCGGTGTCGTCGTCGGCCTCGGTGTCGTCGTCGGCCTCCGTCTCGTCCGCCTCGGTGTCGCCGTTCACCGCCAGGGCCGCGGTGTCCTCCTCGTCCAGGGGCTCGTCGACGCGGGGGATGCTGGTCTCGGTCACGGTCTCATCTCCGTACTCGCTCGTCCGGACCGTCGGGTCCGCTGGTTTCCCGGGGCCGGCGGGAGGTCGCCGGTGCCCACGGGCACGTCTGTAGGGGCAGTGTCGCCCGTGACCGCGTCGGACGCGGCCGGTTCCGCCCGGCGCCGGCCTTCCGGCGGCTGCACGGTGCGGAACGGGCCGCCGCCGGTCATCCGGCGACGGCCCTTACAGCTCAGCCCTGCCGCTTGGCGGGGCGGCTCTTCTTCGGGTTGTTCACCGGCTTGGCGCCCGGCTTCGGCCCGGCCACCTTGGGCGCGGTCGCCTTGACCGGCGCGGGCGGGGCCGACTTGCCGCGACCGAAGAGGCCACCGGACTTGGTGGGCTGTACGGGGTTGCGGCTGGCGGCCGGGGCGGTGGCCTTCTTCGCGGTCACCGGCGGCGGGAACTTGCGCAGCACCCACTGCTGCTGGCCGAGGGTGAAGAGGTTGTTCGTGACCCAGTAGATGATCACACCGATGGGGAAGATCGCGCCGGAGATCAGCAGCGACGCCGGGATGCCGTAGAGCATCAGCCGCTGGATCATCCGCTGCTGCGGGTCCTCCGCCCAGCCGGTCTTGAGGATCATCTGACGGCTCGTCAGGTAGGTGGTCGCGATCATGATCAGGACCAGGAAGCCGGCGATGACCTTGACCGTGGTGCCGTTGGCGCCGAGGCGGGCCAGCTCGTCGGCGGTGGAACCGAACTTGCCGGCGATCGGCGCGGTGAAGAGCTTCGCGTTGGAGGCGCTGTCGAACTGAGCGGCCGTCCAGCCGTAGAGGTCCTTGCTCTGCTTGGCCGGGTCCAGACGGCGAAGCACGTGGAAGAGGCCGAGGAAGACCGGGATCTGAAGGAACATCGGAAGGCAACCCATCAGCGGGTTGGCCTTCTCCTTCTTGTACAGCTCCATCATTTCTTTCTGGAGCGTCTCCCGGTCACCCTTGTGCTTCTCCTGCAGCTCCTTGACCTTGGGCTGCAGGGCCTGCATGGCCCGCTGCGACTTGATCTGCTTGACGAAGACCGGGAACAGGATCACCCGGACGGTGACCACCAGGAAGACGATGGCCAGGATCCAGGCGAAGTTGGTGCCGATCACCGCGCCGACGGGCACCCCGATGGCGTCCCAGGCCGAGTGCCAGGTCAGCAGGATCCACGAAATCGCGTAGTAGATCCAGTCGAGACTCAATTCGGTGCTCCAGTCACATCGGCACGGCGGCGACCGCCCGGCTCCGGCACCGGGTCATGTCCACCAGGGTGGAAGGGGTGGCAGCGCAACAGCCGCCGGACCGCCAGCGCGGCTCCCCGGAGCGCGCCGTGTCGGGCCACCGCCTCCTGGGCGTACGCACTGCACGACGGGTAGAACCGACAGCGGGCCGGCAGTGCCGGACTTATCCACCGACGGTACGCGATGATGGGCGCGATCAGCACCTTGGCACCGGTTGACGTCGGGCGCGCGGCGGCGGTCGGTTCGGTGCTCACCGGGACCGCCTCTCTCGGGGCGACCGGGCAACCGCGATGGCGGCGTCCAGGTCGGCGGCGAGCCTGGGGTAGGACGCCTCGGCTGCTGCGGGCAACGCCCGGACGACCAATGTACTGCCGGCGGGCAAGGCGACCAGTCGTTCCCGGACGAGCGCACGGAGCCGGCGCCGGACCTTGTTGCGGACGACCGCGTTGCCCACCGCCTTGGACACGACGAAGCCGGCGCGGGTCGGTGCGGAGAGTTGCTCCGCACCGATTTCCCGCACCGGCTTCGGCGAGGTCGTTGTGGTGGGGTCGGCGGTCACCGGCACGGTCAGGTGGACCACGACGGCACCTCGTCCGGCGCGTCGGCCACCGCGAACCGCTGCGGCGAAGTCAGCGCTGCGCCGCAGTCGCTGCGCAGCGGCCAGCACGACTGCTCACGTCCCCCGGACCGGCCCGGTCGGCTCAGGCCGACAGGGTGGTGCGACCCTTGGCGCGACGGCTCGACAGGATGGCACGGCCGGCACGGGTGCGCATGCGCAGCCGGAAGCCGTGGGTCTTCGCGCGCCGGCGGTTGTTCGGCTGGTAGGTGCGCTTGCTCACGTCAGGCTCTCCGTTTTCGTACGCGCCCCGCGCGACGGAATCGCCGGGGTCGTGGGGTGGTCCAGGCCACCTCGACGGTGACCACCGATCGGTGCTGCCCTGCGGAGCGGGACCTCGGCGACGCGGGGATGCGACCGTGGGCAGCAAACACCCATCACCCTAGCAGAGGACGAGAGAGCAGCCGCTCCAGCCTACGCAGGGGCGCAATGACCGTCAAACATCCCCAGCGGCCACCATCGGGGACGCGCCCGGGACCGAAGGGGCGGTTTTCGCTGATGCCGACAAGGCCGCTGCCGCGTCGCCGGTTGATGGGGCAGGGACAACGCTGTTACCGTGCCCGATTGCGGTGAGCGTCGGAAGCTCCGGTCGTCGCGCGCAGGCAAGACCGGACACGCCGGTGAATCGTTCGGCACGGTGAACCCGCTTCAGCGCCCGGTCAGGCAGGGGGCAGGTCCCACCCGCGTCCGCCGGACGGCCACAATCGGTCGGTACACAGGCTGTGGATAACCTGTGGATGACCCACTGGCAGTTGTCCGGGTGGGTGATGTTCCACCCGCGCACGCGGCGGGCCCGGGACGGCCGGCTGGCAGACAGCGGCGGCCGGGAGCAGAGGCGAGGGGGTGGCACGACGGTGGCCGGTACGACCGACCTTGCCGCGGTGTGGTTAGCGGCGACCGACGAGCTCGCCGACGAGATCATCTCCGCGCAGCAGCGTGCCTACCTCCGGCTGACCCGGCTGCGGGCGATCGTCGAGGACACCGCGCTGCTCTCCGTCCCGGACGCGTTCACCCGGGATGTGATCGAGTCGCGGCTGCGCCCGGCGATCACCGAGGCGTTGACCCGTCGGCTCGGCCGACCCATCCAGGTGGCCGTGACCGTGCGGGTGGCCGAGGACGCCACCGGACGCCCGGCCGGCACCGTCTACCGCAGCGCTCCGGAGCCGGGGTCGCCCGACCTCGAGGCCCCGCTGTCCGGCTCGCTCGACGACGGGCACTCCGGACGGCCGGCGGTCGACACGATCATTCCGGAACAGCAGCAGCCGGGGCACGACCCCGCCATGCCGCCGGCACCGGCCGGTCCGCCGCCGGCGCCGGCCGTCGACGGGCACCGGTCCGGGTTGATCCCGGCGAGCAGGGACGGGCAGGAGGCGCTGTTCAGCGCCGCGTTCGTCGAGCCGCTGCGCTCGCCCCGACCGGCGTCGGACCGACGCGGGTACGACGACCAGGCCGCCCGACTGGACCCGCCAGGCCCGGACACCCGGCCCTACGAGCCCCGCTACCGCGACGACGCCTCATCGCCCCGGGACCAGCACGTGATCCGTCCGCTGCCCCGCGACGGCGGAACGGACAGCGGTCCGGGCCGCGGCGGGGTGGACCACCGCACCGGTGGGCGCGACGACCGGCGGCTGCCCGGCACCGACACCGGCGGCAACCGGCTCAACCCGAAGTACATGTTCGAGACGTTCGTGATCGGCTCGTCGAACCGCTTCGCTCACGCGGCGAGCGTCGCGGTGGCCGAGTCGCCGGCGAAGGCGTACAACCCGCTCTTCATCTACGGCAGCTCCGGGCTGGGCAAGACCCACCTGCTGCATGCCATCGGGCACTACGCCACGACGCTGGGCAACGCGCGGTCGGTGCGGTACGTGTCGACCGAGGAGTTCACCAACGACTTCATCAACTCGCTGCGGGACGACAAGACCAGTGCGTTCCAGCGCCGCTACCGCGACGTCGACATCCTGCTGATCGACGACATCCAGTTCCTGGAGAACCGCGAGCGTACGCAGGAGGAGTTCTTCCACACCTTCAACACCCTGCACAACGCCAACAAGCAGATCGTGATCACCTCCGACCGGTCGCCGAAGCAGTTGGCCACGCTGGAGGACCGACTGCGGACCCGCTTCGAGTGGGGCCTGCTCGCCGACATCCAGCCTCCGGACCTGGAGACGCGGATCGCGATCCTGCAGAAGAAGGCGGCGCAGGAGCGGCTCTACGCCCCGCCGGACGTGCTGGAGTTCATCGCCTCCCGGGTGTCGAACTCGATCCGGGAACTGGAGGGCGCCCTGATCCGGGTGACCGCGTTCGCCAGCCTGACCCGGTCGACGGTCGAGCTGTCGCTGGCCGAGGAGGTCCTGCGGGACTTCATCCCGGACGGCGCCGGCCCGGAGATCACGGCCGACCAGATCATGGTCTCCACGGCCGACTACTTCGGGGTGAGCCTGGAGGACCTGCGCGGCCAGTCCCGCTCCCGGGTGCTGGTCAACGCCCGCCAGGTGGCCATGTACCTGTGTCGGGAGCTGACCGAGCTGTCGTTGCCCCGGATCGGGCAGGCTTTCGGCGGCCGGGATCACACCACGGTCATGCACGCGGACCGCAAGATCCGGCAGCAGATGGCCGAGCGCCGCTCGCTCTACAACCAGATCGCCGAGCTGACGAACCGGATCAAGCAGAACACCTGAGGGGTACGGCGACACGCAAGCCCGGGACACGCCCGGCCGGATCTCCGGTCGGGCGTTCTTTTTTCGGCTCCGACGCGGCTCCGACGGCGCCCGTTTCGGCTCTGGAGACGGCTTCGGCTTGACCCTCGACATGGTGCAGACCACAGGATCGACGCCGTGTCCGCCTCGATGCTCAATCGTTGTCCACAGCTCGTTGTCCACCGCCCGTGGATAACTACGGTCCGTCCCCCGCCAGTTACCCACAGGCTGTGGAGAAACCCTGTGCATGACGCTGTGGACGGCTGGGGACAACCGCGAGGTTGTCCACCGTTGATCATCGCCCTGTGTACGAGCTGTTGAAGGTTCTGGGGACAACGGCAATGGCGATCTTCTCGGCTGTCCACAGGCATGGGGAGAAAGTCGGTGGATTACCGGTGGACAACCGGTGGACAACGGTGGACAACCAGCCGCCGTCGCCGGGCTGTGGACACGCGAGGCAGTTGTACCCCCGGTTCTCCACAGCTAAATCACCGGTGGATAACCTGTCTGAGCTGCGCGAACTTGAGTTCTCCACAGTTTGCACAGGTGCGATGAAGACGATGGGTTATCTCTTCTAAGAGAACAAAAACCAATCATCACCGTTGGGCTTTCTGTGGATCGTGCCGAACGCTGCCGGACGGGCCGGTCAGCATCGACACGATCCCCGGGGTCGGGCGCACAGCCGATGCCCCCGCGCCCTAAGGTGCGATGGGTACCCGCACGGTCGGGCGGGACGGTAGGCAGCGGTCGGCATGAGAGAGTTGTCGCTGACGTCGACGCGGAGGCATTAATGAAGTTCCGAGTGGAGCGCGATGCGCTCGCCGAGGCCGTGGCGTGGACCGCGAAGAGCCTGCCCAACCGGCCATCCGTACCGGTGCTCGCCGGGGTGATGCTGCGCGTCACCGACGGCAACCTGCGGGTTTCCGGGTTCGACTACGAGGTCTCCAGCCAGGTCACCGTCGAGGTGCAGGGTGACGCCGACGGCGCCGCCCTCGTCTCCGGCCGGCTGCTCGCCGAGATCACCAAGGCGCTGCCGGCCAAGCCGGTGGACATCGCCGCGGTCGGCGCCCACCTCGAGTTGGTCTGCGGCAGCGCCCGGTTCACCCTGCCCACCATGCCGGTGGAGGACTACCCCGCCCTGCCCGAGATGCCGCAGAGCGCCGGGACGGTCGACGCCGCGGCGTTCGCCACCGCCGTCGCTCAGGTGGCCATCGCGGCGGGCCGCGACGAGACGCTGCCGATGATGACCGGCGTCCGGGTCGAACTCTCCGGCAGCACCCTGTCCATGCTCGCCACCGACCGGTACCGGCTGGCGCTGCGCGAAATCCAGTGGCGGCCCGACGACCCCGACGTCAGCATCAACGCCCTGGTGCCGGCCCGCACCCTGAACGACACCGCCAAGGCGCTCGGTCCGATCGGTGGCGAGGTCACCCTCGCCCTCGCGCAGGGCGCTGCCGGCGAGGGCATGGTCGGCCTCGCCGGTGGCACCCGACGCACCACCAGCCGGCTGCTCGACGGCGCCAACTACCCGCCGGTGCGCTCGCTCTTCCCGGCCACCCACAACGCCGAGGCCCGGGTGCCGGTCAGCACCCTGATCGAGGTGGTCAAGCGGGTCGCGCTGGTCGCCGAGCGCACCACCCCGGTGCTGCTCAGCTTCAGCGCCGACGGGCTGGTCGTCGAGGCCGGTGGCTCCGAGGAGGCCCGGGCCAGCGAGGCGATGGAGGCCACCTTCACTGGTGAGGCGCTGACCATCGGCTTCAACCCGCAGTACCTCATCGACGGCCTGTCCAACCTGGGTTCCCAGACAGCCATGCTCTCGTTCGTCGACGCCTTCAAGCCCGCGGTGATCTCGCCCGCCGGTGAGGATGGAGAGGTCATTCCGGGGTACCGGTACCTCATCATGCCGATCCGCGTGTCCCGCTGATCGCGCCCAGCAACACCCAGATCCACGGAGGTAGGAACAGATGCAGCTCGGCCTGGTAGGACTCGGCCGGATGGGCGGCAACATGCGCGAGCGGTTGCGGGCGGCCGGCCACGAGGTGGTCGGCTTCGATCACAACGCGCAGATCAGCGACGTTGCGACCATCGCGGGCCTGGCGGAGAAGCTCGAATCGCCCCGTGCGGTCTGGGTCATGGTGCCGGCCGGTGTCACCGACGCCACCATCGACGAGCTCGCCGGAGTGCTCGGCGATGGCGACATCATCATCGACGGCGGCAACTCGCGCTTCAGCGACGACGCGCCCCGGGCCGAGCGGCTCAACGAGCAGGGCATCGGCTACATCGACGTCGGCGTCTCCGGCGGCGTCTGGGGCCGGCAGAACGGGTACGGCCTGATGGTCGGCGGCTCCCAGGAGCATGTGGACCGGCTCATGCCGATCTTCGACGCGCTCAAGCCCGAGGGCGAGTTCGGCTTCGTGCACGCCGGCCCCGTCGGCGCCGGGCACTACTCGAAGATGGTGCACAACGGCATCGAGTACGGCCTGATGCACGCCTACGCCGAGGGCTACGAGCTGATGGCCGCCTCCGAGCTGGTGACCAACGTGCCGGGGGTCATCAAGTCCTGGCGTGAGGGCACCGTCGTGCGCTCGTGGCTGCTCGACCTGCTGGACCGGGCCCTCGACGAGGACCCGGAGCTGGCAGAGCTGAGCGGCTACACCGAGGACACCGGCGAGGGCCGCTGGACGGTCGACGAGGCCGTCCGGCTGGCCGTGCCGCTGAACGTCATCACCGCCTCCCTGTTCGCCCGGTTTGCCTCCCGCCAGGACGACTCGCCGGCTATGAAGGCCGTCGCCGCGCTGCGCCAGCAGTTCGGCGGCCACGCCGTCCACAAGCGCTGAGCGGTATCCACACCCTGTGTACGTCCACCGGCTGGAACTGGTCGACTTCCGCTCGTACGAGCGGGTCGCCGTCGACCTCCAACCGGGGGCGAACGTCCTGATCGGCGCCAACGGCGTCGGCAAGACCAACCTCGTCGAGGCGCTCGGCTACGTGGCGACCCTGAACTCGCACCGGGTCGCCACGGATGCGCCGCTCGTCCGGATGGGCGCCTCCTCGGCGGTGATCCGCTGCGCGGTGGCGCACGACGGCCGGGAGCTCCTGGTCGAGCTGGAGATCGTGCCCGGCAAGGCCAACAGGGCCCGGCTGGGCCGATCCCCGGCGCGACGGGCCCGGGATGTGCTCGGCGCACTGCGACTGGTGCTCTTCGCTCCGGAGGACCTGGAGCTGGTCCGGGGTGATCCGTCCGAACGCCGTCGTTATCTGGACGACCTGCTGGTTACCCGGCAGCCCCGCTACGCGGGTGTGCGGGCCGACTACGAGCGGGTGGTGAAGCAGCGCAACGCCCTGCTGCGCACCGCGTACCTGGCTCGCAAGACCGGTGGGTCCCGGGGTGGCGACCTCGGCACCCTCGCCGTCTGGGACACCCACCTGGCCCAGCACGGCGCGGAGCTGCTCGCTGGCCGGTTGGAGCTGGTCGCGGCGCTCACCCCGCACGTCGCCAAGGCGTACGACGCGGTGGCTGCCGGCCGAGGCGCGGCCAGCATCGCCTACCGGCCCTCAATCGAGCTGGCCGAGCCGACCACCGACCGGGCCACGTTGACCGAGGCGTTGACCGCCGCGCTGGCCGCCTCGCGGTCCGCCGAGATCGAACGGGGCACGACCCTGGTCGGCCCGCACCGCGACGAGCTGGCACTGAGCCTCGGCCCACTGCCAGCCAAGGGGTACGCCAGCCACGGTGAGTCCTGGTCGTTCGCGCTCGCGCTGCGTCTGGCCGGGTACGACCTGTTGCGCGCCGACGGAATCGAACCGGTGCTGGTCCTCGACGACGTCTTCGCCGAGCTGGACACCGGGCGGCGGGAGCGGCTGGCCGAGCTGGTCAGCGGGGCGAGTCAGCTGCTCGTCACCTGCGCGGTGGACGATGACGTGCCGGCCGCCCTGCGCGGCACCCGTTACCAGGTCGGCGAAGGGGCGGTACACCGTGTCGAGTGAGTCACGCTCCGACGGAAGCGACAGCGGCCGGACCGACCGGCGGGCTGGCGACGCGGCGAACGCCCGTACCGCTGGCCCGGGGGCGACCGCGGGTGCCGACGGCGGTGGCCAACCGGAGGCCGCGACCGGGCCGGAGCTGGCCCGGGCGGTGCTCGACGCGGCGCTGTCCCGGCGGCAGGCGGCGGCCCGTGCCCGACGTACCCCGGGCGGCGGGGGCGGCGACGCTGCCGGCGGCTCGGGGCGGCGGCTGCGTGGCTACTCCGGCCCCGGCCCTGACCCGCGCGACCCGCAGCCGCTCAGCGTGGTGCTGAACCGGCTGGTGAAGGCGCGCGGCTGGCAGCAGCCAGCGGCCGAGGCCACCGTGTTTGGCGCCTGGGAGCGGGTCGTGGGCGCGGAGGTCGCCCAGCACAGCCGCCCGGTCAAGCTGGAGAACGGCGAGCTGACCGTGGAGGCGCGCTCGACCGCCTGGGCGACCCAGCTGCGCCTGCTGGCCGGCTCGTTGCTCAAGCAGATTGCTCAGGAGGTGGGCCACAACGTGGTGCGCAAGCTGCACATCCACGGCCCGGCCGCGCCGTCCTGGTCGAAGGGGCCACGCAGGGTACGCGGCCGGGGGCCACGGGACACTTACGGCTGAGCCGACCCTCCCCGGTTCCTGCCGGCCTCGCGGGCGGCCCGCTTCCGTTCGCGCTGCTCCTGGGTATAGCGCTTGCGCTCGGCCAGGTCGCGCTTCCACGCTTCGCGGGCCTCGGTCGAGCCGCCCTGCACCGCGCCCTGCACACCGTCGGCGGGGCCGGCGAGGTTCCGGAAGGTCCAACGCAGGAACCGGCCGCCCTCGCCCGCAGATTTGGGGGCCGCACCGTTCTCAGTCATCTGCCGCCTTCTCTCGCCGTGCCCGACAGGTAATTGGGCCGCCAATGGTTGGGGCACCAACGATCGCTACGATAGTGACCATGCGTGGGGAGGGCAACCGATGAGCGAGCGGCCGGAGGACGTCGACCCGCTGGCCCTGGAGCAGCAGGTCTGTTTCGCCCTGTCGGTGGCCGCGCGCAGCGTGGTGGCCGTCTACCGGCCGCTGCTGGAGCCGATGGGGCTGACCCATCCGCAGTACCTGGTCATGTTGGCGCTCTGGCAGCACGCGCCGCTGTCCGGGCGCGACCTGAGCCGTCTGTTGCAGCTCGACCCGGGCACGCTGTCACCCCTGCTGAAGCGGCTGGAGGCCGCCGGCTACCTGCGCCGCGAGCGCGACGCCGCCGACGAACGCAGCCTCGCCGTCACCCTCACCGCCACCGGCGCCGCCCTGCGCAGCCAGGCCGAACTGATCCCGGCCGCGATCGTGCAGCGCCTCGGGCTGCCCGTCGAGGACCTGCAACACCTGCACGGGGTGCTCACGCAGTTGATCGCGGCGGCCAACCGGCCGAGTGGCGGCCCTGCGAGCGGCGCGGTCGCTCAGGCGTCGGCGTAGACGGCGAAGCCGCGATCGGCGCAACGCCTGTAGAACGCCGCCAGCACGCCCAGCTCGGGGCAGGTGAAGTTCCACTGCGGCGGATCGCCGCTCTCGTCGCGCATCGCGTCCAGCCGAGTCTCCAGCCACCGAAGCTGCTGCTCGGCGAGCCGGCCGTCGCCGAGCAGCGAACGCAGCACCGTGCTCACCGACTCGAAGGTGACCGCCTCGCCGTACGCGCGGTGGCCGGCAACGAACCGCTCGATGCCGGCCGCGATCCAGGCACAGCCGTCCGGATCGATCACCGGGTCCTCATCCTCGGCTGCGGCGTCTGTGGCATACAACACACCTTCGAGGCCGAGCAGAAGATCCACCAGCTCGGTGTACGCGGTCGCGCGGATGGTGCCGGTCTTCGCGATCAGCTCGGCCAGCGCCGCCGTCGGCGCGGAGATCCCGGGCACGTCGACGATCTCGCCGAAGTCGACGAACTCGGCGGGAGCCACCGGATCGTAGAAGCGGCCGGTCCGCGGCCAGTGCACCGCGACGTTGTCCAGCCCCATCTGTCACCTCTTAAAGAGCACGTGTCGGGTCGATCGGGTCGATCGTCCCGGTTCCGGCCGCTAAAGATCAAGGCCGCTTCCGGAGCGCCGCAAACGTACGACACCGGGGGTCCGACCGCGACCCCCGACCCGCCCGGTCGCGGGTCAACCCGTTTCGGGGCGGCGCGTGCGATCGGAGCCTGGCGTGTGGGGGGAGTCGTGGGTAATGGGGTTCTGCCGGCTATGGACATCTCAGCCGCCTCGTTGAGGGTGCCGAGTGGCGGTTCTGTCCCGCGCGCACAGTAGGATTGACGGTGAGACGAAGACCCGGTGCGGAGCGAGGGACGGGGCCGATGGCCCCGGATCATTCTCCACGGCGGGTCGAGCCGATCGCGATCCGCGGGCAACCGCGGCGACCGGCGCGTTCGACCCGCTGTCCGGAGGTCTCCGGCACCGGTCCGCGCGCCGACGTCGCGTCCTGTCCGCCGAACCCGCGCCCGACGCGCGCTTTTTTGGCGTGGAGGACGCGAGAAAGTGGCCGAGGGTGGCAGCGCAGGACAAGCAGGAGTACGGCGCAGAGTCGATCACCGTTCTCGAAGGGCTGGAGGCCGTTCGCAAGCGGCCCGGTATGTACATCGGGTCCACCGGCGAGCGCGGTCTGCACCACCTCGTGTGGGAGGTCGTCGACAACGCGGTGGACGAGGCGCTGGCCGGGTACTGCGACACCATCGACGTCGTACTGCTGGCCGATGGCGGCGTGCGGGTCACCGACAACGGCCGTGGTTTCCCGGTCGACCTGCACCCGAAGCTCAAGAAGCCGGGCGTCGAGGTCGCGCTGACCATCCTGCACGCGGGTGGCAAGTTCGACGGCAAGGCGTACGCGGTCTCCGGCGGTCTGCACGGCGTCGGTGTCTCTGTGGTGAACGCGCTCTCCACCAAGATGTTCGTCGAGATCCACAAGTCCGGCTCCGTGTGGCGGCAGCACTACACCAATTCCAAGCCGAGCCCGCTGGAAAAGGGCGAGACCACCGACCGCACCGGCTCGGCCGTCTCCTTCTGGCCCGACCCCGACGTCTTCGAGACCGTCGACTTCGACTTCCAGACCATCTACCGACGCCTGCAGGAGATGGCCTTCCTCAACCGCGCCCTGCGCATCCACCTGCTCGACGAGCGGGTGGCCGAGGAGGAGGACGGCCGGCAGCGTGAGGTGACCTTCTACTACGAGGGTGGCATCGCCGACTTCGTCCGACACCTCAACGCCTCGAAGAGCCCGATCCACAAGACCGTGGTCGAGTTCGAGGCCGAAGAGGAGGGCATGTCACTCGAGATCGCCATGCAGTGGAACGAGTCGTACGGCGAGTCGGTCTACACCTTCGCCAACACGATCAACACGCACGAGGGCGGCACCCACGAGGAGGGCTTCCGTTCCGCGCTGACGAGCGTGGTCAACCGGTACGGCACCGACAAGAAGCTGCTCAAGGGCGACGAGAAGCTCTCCGGCGAGGACATTCGCGAGGGGCTCGCGGCGATCATCTCGGTCAAGCTGGCCAACCCGCAGTTCGAGGGTCAGACCAAGACCAAGCTGGGCAACACCCCGGTGAAGAGCTTCGTGCAGCGGGTCTGCAACGACCGGCTGGTCGACTGGTTCGACCGCAACCCGGCCGAGGCCAAGATGATCATCACGAAGGCATCCCAGGCGGCTCGGGCCCGGATCGCCGCGCAGCAGGCGCGCAAGCTGGCCCGGCGCAAGTCGCTGCTGGAGTCCGGCTCGATGCCCGGCAAGCTGGCCGACTGCCAGTCCACCGACCCGCGCGAGTCCGAGGTGTTCATCGTCGAGGGCGACTCGGCCGGCGGCTCGGCCAAGCAGGGCCGTGACCCGCGCACCCAGGCGATCCTGCCGATCCGCGGCAAGATCCTCAACGTGGAGAAGGCCCGGATCGACCGGGTGCTGAAGAACAACGAGGTCCAGGCGCTGATCACCGCGCTGGGCACCGGCATCCACGACGACTTCGACATGGAGAAGCTGCGCTACCACAAGGTGGTGCTGATGGCCGACGCGGACGTCGACGGCCAGCACATCCAGACGCTGCTGCTCACCCTGCTGTTCCGCTTCATGCGTCCGCTTGTCGAGATGGGCCACGTCTACCTGGCGGCACCCCCTCTCTACAAGATCAAGTGGAACAAGAAGGGCGACGACGCGCAGTACGCGTACTCCGACCGCGAGCGGGACGGGCTGATCGCGCTGCGCCAGCAGAAGAAGCCGAACGCCAAGCCGGACGACATCCAGCGCTTCAAGGGCCTCGGCGAGATGAACTATCCCGAGCTGTGGGAAACCACGATGAACCCGGCGACGCGTACCCTGCGTCAGGTCACTCTCGACGACGCGGCGACCGCCGACGAGTTGTTCAGTGTGCTGATGGGTGAGGACGTCGAGGCGCGCCGGTCGTTCATCCAGCGCAACGCCAAGGACGTGCGGTTCCTGGATATCTGACGGATCGCGGTGGGGGGGGGCGGGGGGGCCCCCCCCCCCCCCCCCAACAAACAGGTTTAAGACACGTTTGGCGGGTAAACCCGGGGGTTACCACCCACGAAAAAAAAGTTTATTGG
>NZ_JBEYTO010000012.1:0-181056 GCF_040643095.1 Micromonospora sp. NPDC047467
TTGGCCCGCGGCGCGCGGCCCCCGCCCTGCCCCGCGGGGCGGCGGGCCGGCGGCCGCCGGCCGGCAAGATCGTGCTCGATCCAGGATGTAGTGGCCTCGCGCTCTTCCGGAGGCCACTACATCCATGTTCGAGCGCGATCATGGGTGGGAATTTGCTCCGGGGAGGCCGCGTGATCTGTGGTTATCCACAGGGGCGGCGCGGGGGTGGGGTGATCGGCCAGCCTGGAGGCTATGCCCAAAGCTCCTCGCCGGCCGCCGCAACTGCGGGGGCGCGTCTTTCGTGGTTCGGTCGCCGTCTCGCGCGGCCTGGTCACCCGCAACGACCTGCGCAGCTCCGCGTGGCGGCCGCTGTTCCGGGATGTCTACGCCGACGCCCAGGTCAGAGTCACCCACGAGACCCGGTGCGCCGCCGTGGGGCGATGGCTTGTTCCACCCGGCGCGGCCATCGCCGGGCGGGCCGCCGCAGCCCTGTACGGATGCGTGACACCAACCCCCAGTGAGCCGGTCGACGTGCTGGTACCCCGCGACAACCGGCTCGGGCCGAGCGCCGGGCTTCGGATCCATCGCGGCGAGATCGACCCCGGGGACACGGTGGACAGGGCGGGTGTCAGGGTGACGAGCCCGATGCGTACCTGTTGGGATCTCGCCCTTTGGCTCGATCTGGTCGAGGCGGTGGTCGTGATCGACGCCCTGCTGGCCCACAGGCTCACCGACGTGGCGACATTGCGCGCGTACGCGCTGAATCGGGCCGGCCGCCGGGGCTGGCGGTCGTTGCTGCGCGTGACCGACCTCGCCGACCAGGGGGCGGAGTCGCCGCAGGAATCCCGCACCCGGGTACGGCTGGTGCTCGCCGGGCTGCCGAGGCCGCAGACGCAGTGGGTCGTCACCGACCAGGGCCGGTTCGTGGCCCGTCTGGACCTGGCCTGGCCGGAGTACAAGGTCGCGGTCGAGTACGACGGGCTCTGGCACGACGACCCCGCGCAGTTCCACCGGGACCGTCGACGGCTCAACCGGTTGCTCGGCGGTGATTGGATCGTCCTGCACGTGACCAGCAAGCGTCTCCGGGAGGACTTCGACGGCTTCCTTGCTGAGGTCCGCACCGCCCTGCGCAGCCGGTCGGGGTCCACGTCCTCGCCGTCGACCTCCCAGTAGCCGCTCCCGCTCCCCAGACCACCATGATCGCCTCAGACCCGAGGCATCGCGGGAGCGACCGGCCCCAGATCCGGGCGAGGAACCCCATGATCGTGCTCGAACATGGAAGTAGTGGCCTCCCACAGCGATGGAGGCCACTACTTCCTAGATCGAGCACGATCATGGGGGCCCGAGCGCACGCACCCGGCACGCACGGGGCCCGGCGGGGGCGCCGGGTTACGCGGCGGGGAGGTGCTTGGCCAGGTCGTCGAGGATCTTGTTGGCCGCGCCGACGCCGATGCCGGTCATCCAGATCTCGTCGGAGACCGGGTACGCCTTGCCGGCCTTGACCGCGCCCAGGCCCTTCCAGAGGGTGCCACCGCCGACCTTGGCCTGCTCGGCCGCGGCCTTCTCGCCGTACGCGGTCACGAAGATGACGTCACCGTCGACCTCGTTGACCCGCTCGGGGCTGACCAGGTCGAAGCGCTTGTCCTCCTTGTTGGCGAGCAACTGCCGCTCGGGGCGGCCGAGGCCGGTGTCGCCGATGACGATGCCGGAGAAGGAGTCGGGGCCGTACACCCGGATGTTGCCGGGAATGAACCGCACGATCGACACCTTGCGGGCGGCGGGGTCGCCGAGGGTCGCGCCGAAGTCCTTGGCCCGCTTCTCGTACGCGCCGAGGAGGTCCTTGGCCTGCTGCTCGCGGCCGAGCGCCTTGCCGTCGAGGAGGAAGTTCTCCTTCCAGGTGATGCCCACCTTCTCGGTGAACACGGTGGGCGCGATGGCGGCCAGCTCGTCGTAGAACTTCTCCTGGCGGAACTTGCTGCCCAGGATGAGGTCCGGCTTCAGCGCGTTGATCGCCTCGAGGTCGGGCTCGGTGAGCACCCCGACCTCCTTGATGCCGGCGAGCTTGTCCTCGCCGAAGTACGTCGGCCAGCTCTTGGCCTCACCGGCGGTGGCGGCACCGATCGGTGTGATGCCCAGCGAGAGCGCCGTGTCGATTTTGTCGGTGTCGAGCACGATGACGCGCTTGGGTTCCGCCGGGACCTTGGTGGTGCCCATGGCGTGGGTGATCTCCCGGGTCTCCCCGGCGGTGGAGCTGGCGACCGGGTCGCTCTCACCGCAGGCGGTGAGTCCGACGCCAAGGGCGGCGGCCGCGGCGAGAACGGCGACGAGACGACGCATCAGAGTCCTTTCGAGGGGTGCGAGACGGCGAGCGGCTTGACCGCGTCGCCAGCGGGTCGGGCGTCCGGCAGGGACGCATCCGACGGATCGGGGCCAACGGCAGCGGCGGGCGCGGCCGGAGCGGCAGTCGGGGCGGAGGTGCCGCCGGTGAGGGCGGGCACCACCAGGGGCGCTCCGGTCACCGGGCAGGGCACGACCACGCAGGCCAGCCCGAAGACGTCGCGGACCAGGTCCGCGGTGAGGATCTCCCGGGGCGGCCCGGCGGCCACCACCGCGCCGGCGCGCATCGCGACCAGGTGGTCGGCGTAGCGGGCGGCCTGGTTGAGGTCGTGCAGCACGGCGACGACGGTGCGACCGCGCTCGACGCGCAGCCGGTGCAGCAGGTCCAGCACCTCCACCTGGTGTGCCAGGTCGAGGAAGGTGGTGGGCTCGTCGAGCAGCAGGGCATCGGTGTCCTGGGCGAGGGTCATGGCGATCCAGACCCGCTGCCGCTGGCCGCCGGAGAGGCTGTCCACCTGCCGGTCGGCCAGGTCCGCCACGTCGGCCAGGGCCATCGCCTCGTCGACCGCGGCGCCGTCCTCCGTCGACCACTGCCGCCACCACCGCTGGTACGGCTGCCGACCCCGCCCGACCAGGTCGGCCACGGTGACGCCCTCGGGCACGAGCGGGCTCTGCGGCAGCACGCCGAGCCGGCGGGCGACTTCCCGGGTCGGCAGGTCACGGATCGCGGTGCCGTCCAGCAGGACCGCGCCGCGTCGGGGGTTGAGCAGCCGGGCCATGGTGCGCAACAGGGTGGACTTGCCGCACGCGTTCGGCCCGACGATGACGGTGAACGCGTCGGTCGGCAGGTCGAGGCTGAGCCCGTCGAGCACGGTCCGCTCGTCGTAGCCGACGACCAGGTCGCGGGTGGAGAGCATCACACGACTCCTTAGGTGCGTCACGACGACCGCCGCCGTCCGCGAAGCAGCAGGAAGATCAGGTACGGGCCGCCGATCGCGGCGGTCAGCACACCGGCCGGCAGTTGGGTGGGCGCGAACAGCCGCCGGCCGGCGAGGTCGGCGAGCACCAGCAGCAGCGCGCCGAGCAGGGCGGCGCAGACCAGCGGTGGCCGCTCGGCGCGGACCAGCCGGCGGGCCAGTTGGGGGGCGACCAGCGCCACGAAGTCGACGGCGCCGACCTGGGCGGTGGCCATCGCGGCGACGAGCACGCCGGTCCCGGCCAGGCCGATCCGGCGGGCCACCGGGCGCAGCCCGACGCCGCGTGCGGTGTCGTCGTCCAGGGCGGTGCTGTTGAGGGCCCAGCCGGCCCAGGCCAGCACGGGCAGCAGCACCAGCAGGGTGCCGGCGATCCAGGTGGCCTCGGTCCAGCCCTTGCCGGCCAGGGTGCCGATCAGCCAGATCTGCGCGCGTAGCCCGTCGATCGGGTCGGCGGTGAGCATGACCACCTCGGTCAGCGCCCGGAAGGCGAAGGCCACCGCCACCCCGGCGAGCACGAACCGCTGGGCGGCCAGCCCGTGCCGGGCGCCGAGGGCGAACAGCAGGCCCGCCGCGACCAGCCCGCCGACCAGCGCGCTGGGTGCCACCAGCACCGCGGCCGCCCCGCTGGTCAGCGCCACGGTCGCGGCGAGGCCGGCGCCCTGGGTGATGCCGATGACGTCCGGGCTCGCGAGGGGGTTACGCGCCACGCTCTGGATGAGCGTGCCGGCCACGCCGAAGGCCGCGCCGGCCACCGCGGCCAGCATGACCCGGGGCAACCGAAGATCAAGGACAACGAGGTCGTACGGGGTGCCGACGCCTGCGAGGGAGCGCACGACGTCGGCCGAGGCGACGTACGGGGTGCCCAGGGAGAGGCTGAGCAGCATCGCCAGCAGGAGCAGGACGGTCAGCGTGGCGGCGACCAGCACGGCGCGGCGGCGGATCTGCAGGCTGACCGGGCCGATCCGCAGCAGCGACCGGCCGGGCAGGTGAGCGTCGGAAGGGGTGGTTGGGCGGCGGGTCGTGGTGGTCACGCGGTCACCACCCGGGCGCGGCGGACCAGGAAGGCCAGCAGCGGGGCGCCGATCAGGGCGGTGACGATCCCGGCGGGTATCTCGCCGGGTGGGGCGACGAGCCGGCCGACGACGTCGGCGCCGAGCAGCAGCGCCGGCCCGAGCAGCGCGGAGATGGCGAGGGTCCAGCGGTGGTCCGCGCCGACCAGGGCACGTGCCAGGTGCGGCACGGCGAGCCCGACGAAGGCGATCGGCCCGGCCGCCGCCACCGCCGCGCCGGTCAGCAGCACCGCGGCGAGGCCACCGCCGAGGCGGACCAGGCCGATGCGGTGGCCGAGGCCGCGAGCCACGTCGTCGCCGAGGGCCAGCGCGTCCAGCCCTCGGGCGACCACGGCGGCCAGCACGAGCCCGACCAGGACGAAGGGCAGGAGCTGCGCGGTGACGGTCAGGTCGCGGCCGGAGAGGCCGCCGACCACCCAGAACCGGTACTCCTCGAAGGTGCGGGCGTCGATGCTCAGCAGCGCGTACACCCCGGAGGCGAGACTGGCGTCGAGCGCCGCGCCGACCAGCGCGAGGGTGACCGGGCTCGCGCCTTCGCGGGCGCGGGCGGCGATGGCGAAGACCAGCAGGCCGGCGATCAGCGCCCCGGCGATGCCGAACCAGACGTACCCGGCGAGCGTGCCGACGCCGAAGACGGAGATGGCGAGCACCACGCCGAACGACGCGCCGGCGCTGATGCCGAGGATGCGCGGCTCGGCGAGGGGGTTGCGGGTGAGCGCCTGGAACAGCACGCCGGCCATAGCGAGTGCGAGGCCGACGGCGAGCCCGAGCGCGGTGCGCGGCATCCGCAGCTCGCGGACGATGACTGTGGCGTCGCCGCTGTCCGGCGCGACGAGGGCATGCCACACCTGGTCGACGCCGAGCGGCCGGCTGCCGAGGGCGAAGCTGGCCAGCACGGCCAGCAGCAGCACCAGCGCGGCCCCGACGGTGACGGCCACCCGACGGCCGGTGCGGGTGCCGGCACGGTTGGAGACCCGGGCCGGCCGGGTGGCGAGGGTGGTCACGAGTCTCCTGCACGTTCACGCTTAGGGTCGCCTAACCGTAGCCGAGGCACTGAGGGTTACCTAACTGGTGTGCGTCGATCCGAGAATCGCGGACCGGGCGGACGCCCACGCCGTCGCGCCTAGGGTGGGTTCATGCGATTCGACCAGCACACGGTCGTACTCCTGGCCCGGCCGGCGGACGCCCCCGAGCTGCCGCTCGACGCGGCCGACCGGTTGCGGGACGCCCACCTGGCCCATCAGGCCGGTCTCGTGGAGCAGGGCCTCGTGCTCGCGGCCGGACCGTTCCTGGCCGGCGACGACGAGCGGTTGCGGGGCTTCGTCGTGCTCTCGATCGGCCCGGACGAGGCCCGCGAGCTGTTCCACAACGATCCGGCGGTACGGGCCGGCCTGCTGGCCGTGCGGGTGATGAGCTGGATGGTGCCGGAGGGCAACGTACGGTTCGAGGGCGTGCCGATGCCCCGGTCGATGCTGGAGGCGGCGTCCGGCGACTGACCTGACCGCCGGGCCGGGGCCAGGCGGGCAGCGTCAGCCGAGCGGGGTCACCCGCAGGGCGTCCATCGGGCCGACGATCACCCGCAGCGACGGGAAGTGGTCCCGCAGGACGGCCTGGCACCTGTCGCACGGCGCGACGACCTCGCGGCCCCGGTCGGCCACCGTGACGATCGTCTCCAACTCGGTCACGCCCTGGGTCGCGGCGGTGCCGATGACGACCAGTTCGGCGCAGGCCCCTCCGGTCTCGTGGTGGACGTTCACGCCGGTGAAGACCCGACCGTCGCCGGTTCGCGCCGCCGACGCGACGGTGTGGTGCTGGCTGCGGCAGCGCAGCTTGGCGACCGCCGTGGCGGCCTGCACCAGCGCCCGGTCCGTGTCCCGCAGTTCCATCCCGGCCCCCTGGCGCTCGACATCGGCCGCCAACACTAGACGGCGGCGCACCCGGCCAGCCCTCAGGCCACCGGGCGGCGGCCGGGGCGATAACCCGGCGGCGGTACGCCGCCGCGCTGCCTATTCTTGGGCACGACATGCAGAATCCAGCCGCCGCCGCCGCGACCGATCCCGTCCGCGAGCTGCACCGCCGCCTCACTCCCCTGATGTTCCGCGACCAGCGCCGGCTCCAGCGGCGGCTCGACGGTGCCCGCAAGCTGCGTGACCCGCAGCGTCGGGAGGCCGCACTGGCCGAGATCACCGCCGACGTCGTCCGGGCCGAGCAGCGGATCGCCACCCGCCAAGCGGCGGTACCGGTCATCACGTACCCGGCGGGGTTGCCGGTCAGTGAGCGCAAGGACGACATCGCCGCCGCCATCCGCGACCACCAGGTGGTGATCGTGGCCGGCGAGACCGGCTCCGGCAAGACGACCCAGCTACCGAAGATCTGCCTGGAGTTGGGGCGCGGGGTGCACGGCCTGATCGGGCACACCCAGCCCCGGCGGCTGGCGGCCCGGACGGTGGCCGACCGGATCGCCGACGAGCTGGGCACCGAACTGGGTGACGTGGTCGGTTACAAGGTGCGCTTCACCGATCAGGTCAGCGAGCGCAGCCTGGTCAAGCTGATGACCGACGGCATCCTGCTGGCCGAGTTGCAGACCGACCGGATGCTCCGCCAGTACGACACGTTGATCATCGACGAGGCCCACGAGCGCAGCCTCAACATCGACTTCATCCTCGGGTACCTGCGGGAGCTGCTGCCCCGGCGACCCGACCTCAAGGTGATCATCACCTCGGCGACCATCGAGACCGACCGGTTCGCCCGGCACTTCGCCGGGCCGCCCACCGCCGACGAGCCGGAGGGCGTACCGGCGCCGGTGGTCGAGGTGTCCGGGCGCACCTACCCGGTGGAGGTGCGCTACCGGCCACTCGTCGAGCTGGCCGAGGGCGAGGAGGACGGCGACAGCGACGAGGAGAACGTCCGCGACCAGATCCAGGCGATCGGGGACGCCGTCGAGGAGCTGGCCGCCGAGGGGCCGGGCGACATCCTGGTCTTCCTCAGCGGGGAGCGGGAGATCCGGGACACCGCCGACGCCCTGGGCAAGCTGGTGCAGACGAAACGTTCGCTGCTCGGCACCGAGATCCTGCCCCTGTACGCCCGGCTGTCCAGCGCCGAGCAGCACCGGGTGTTCGCCGCGCACACCTCGCGCCGGGTGGTGCTCGCCACCAACGTCGCGGAGACGTCGCTGACCGTGCCCGGCATCAAGTACGTGGTGGACCCGGGCACGGCGCGGATCTCCCGCTACTCCAGCCGGCTCAAGGTGCAGCGCCTGCCGATCGAGCCGGTCTCCCAGGCGTCGGCCAACCAGCGCAAGGGGCGCTGCGGGCGGACCTCCGACGGCATCTGCATCCGCCTCTACGACGAGCAGGACTTCCTGTCGCGGCCGGAGTTCACCGACCCGGAGATCCTGCGCACCAACCTGGCGTCGGTCATCCTCCAGATGACCGCGATCGGGCTCGGCGACCTCGCCGCGTTCCCCTTCATCGACCCACCGGACAAGCGCAACATCGCCGACGGCGTCAACCTGCTGCACGAGCTGGGCGCACTGGACCCGGCCGAGGCCGACCCGGCGAAGCGGCTCACCGCGCTCGGCCGGCGGCTGGCGCAGCTGCCGGTCGACCCGCGACTGGCCCGGATGGTGGTCGAGGGCGAGCGCAACGGCTGCGCCACCGAGGTACTGGTGATCGCCGCCGCGCTCTCCATCCAGGACCCCCGCGAGCGGCCGGCGGAGAAGCAGGCCCAGGCCGACCAGGCGCACGCCCGGTTCGCCGACAGGGAGTCGGACTTCGTCGCCTACCTCAACCTGTGGCGTTACCTGCGGGAGCAGCAGCGGGAGTTGTCCTCCAGCGCGTTCCGCCGGATGTGCAAGGCGGAGTACCTGAACTACCTGCGGGTCCGCGAGTGGCAGGACATCGTGGGCCAACTGCGCCAGGTGCTGCGTACCCCGTCCGACGGCGAGCGGCGTGGTGGGCGGCCGGAGCGGGACACCTCGGGCGACGCGGACGCCGGCCGGGGTCGGCACGCGGCCGACCTGCCGGAGGAGATCGACACCCCGAAGGTGCACCAGTCGCTGCTGCCCGGCCTGCTGTCGCACATCGGCCTGAAGGACGCGCAGAAGCACGAGTACCTGGGTGCCCGGGGCGCGAAGTTCGCGCTCTTTCCCGGCTCGGCGCTGTTCAAGAAGCCGCCGCGCTGGGTGATGGCCGCCGAGCTGGTGGAGACGTCCCGGCTCTGGGGCCGCATCGCCGGCCGGGTCGAGCCGGAGTGGGTCGAACCGCTCGCGCAGCACCTGGTCAAGCGCAGCTACAGCGAGCCGCACTGGGAGAAGAAGCAGGCCGCGGTGATGGCCTACGAGAAGGTCACCCTGTACGGCGTTCCGCTGGTCACCTCCCGCAAGGTCAACTTCGGGCGGATCGACCCGACGCTGAGCCGGGAGCTGTTCATCCGGCACGCCCTGGTCGAGGGCGACTGGCAGACCCACCACCACTTCTGGGCCGACAACAAGCGGCTGCTCGCCGAGATCGAGGAGCTGGAGAGCCGGGCCCGACGCCGGGACATCCTGGTCGACGACGAGACCATCTTCGGCTTCTACGACCAGCGGATCCCGGCCGACGTGGTCTCCGGCCGACACTTCGACTCCTGGTGGAAGAAGACCCGCCGGGACCAGCCCGACCTGCTCACGTTCACCCGGGACCTGCTGATCAACGACGGTCGGGCCGGCGTGGACGAGGGCGACTACCCGGACGAGTGGCAGGCCGACGGGGTAAGCCTGCCGCTGACGTACCGGTTCGAGCCGGGCACGCCGACCGACGGCGTCACCGTGGACATCCCGCTGCCACTGCTCAACCAGGTGCCGGCGGAGAGCTTCGACTGGCAGGTTCCGGGGCTGCGCGAGGAGACGGTGATCGCGCTGATCCGGTCGCTGCCCAAGCCGGTACGCCGCAACTTCGTCCCGGTGCCGGACTTCGCGCGGGCCGCCCTGGCCGCCATCACCCCCGGCGAGGAGTCGCTGCTGGACGCGCTCACCCGGCAGCTGCGGCGGATGACCGGGGTCACCGTGCCCCGCGACGCCTGGGAGCCGGCCAAGCTGCCGGCCCATCTGCGGGTCACGTTCCGGGTGCTGGGCGACGACGAGAAGCCCGTCGCCGAGGGCAAGGACCTGCCGGCCCTGCAACGTCAGCTCCGTCAGGAGGTACGCCAGGTGGTGGCGGCCGCCGCGCCGGAGGTCGCCCGGACGGGCCTGCGCGAGTGGAGCATCGGCACGCTGCCGCGCACCATCGAGCAGGTCCGCGCCGGCTACGCGGTGACCGCGTACCCGGCGCTGGTCGACGAGGGCGCCACCGTCGGGGTGAAGGTGTTCGACTCCCCCGCCGAGGCGGAGGCGGCGCACTGGGCCGGCACCCGGCGGCTGCTGCGGCTCACCGTGCCGTCCCCCGCCCGGTTCCTGCAGGGCCGACTGAGCAACGAGGCGAAGCTGGCGCTGAGCCGCAACCCGCACGGCGGTGTGCAGCAACTGATCGAGGACGCGGCGGGCGCGGCCATCGACCGGTTGATCGGCGACGCCGGCGGGCCGGCCTGGGACGCCGAGGGCTTCGCGGCGCTACGCGAGAAGGTCCGCGCCGACCTGGTCGACACCGTGGTCGAGGTGATGGACCGGGTACGCAAGGTGCTCGCCGCCGCGTACGCCGTCGAGCAGCGGCTCGGCGCCACCCGCAACCTCGCCGTGGTGGCGGCGCTGGCCGACATCCGCAAGCAGCTCGCCGGGCTGGTGCACGCCGGTTTCATCACCGAGACCGGGTACGCCCGCCTGCCCGACCTGCTGCGTTACCTCACCGGCATCGAGCGCCGGCTGGACCGCCTCGGCGGCAACCCGCAACGCGACCGCCAGCAGCAGGACCGCATCGCCACGGTGCAGAAGGAGTACGACGATCTGCTCGCCGCGCTGCCGCCGGCGCGTCGGCAGGAGGCCGCCGTCCGGCAGATCCGCTGGATGATCGAGGAGTTGCGGGTGAACGTCTTCGCCCAGGCGCTGGGCACCCCGTACCCCGTCTCGGAGCAGCGGATCTACCGGGCGATGGACGACGCCGAGGGCCGCTGACGGCGCTCAGCGCGGGTCCACGCCCGGCGGCAGGTCGTCGCGGTCGATCGCGGACTGGATGTAGTCGAGCAGGATCCGCCGCAGTTCCCGGCCGGCGTGGGTGGGCACCACGTCCCGGCGGCGGGCCACCGCGATGGTCCGCCGCACCCCGGGTGGGGCGAGGGGGGTGATCCGCACCCCGGGGCGGCGGGCCAGCACGATGCCGGGCACCAGCGCGATGCCGAGCCCGGCTTCGACGAAGCTGAGGACGGCGTCCATCTCGCCGCCGTCGACCGCGAAGGTCGGCTCGAAGCCGGCTTCCCGGCACGCCTGGATGGTGGCGTCGCGCAGGTCGTAGCCCTCCCGGAACATCACCATCGGCTGGTCGCGCAGGTCGGTGATGTGCAGTTCGCCGGTCGTCGAGGCGGTCGGCACCTCCTCCACCGAGGCCACCACCAGGCTCTCCCGCAGGATCGGGTCTACGCGCAGACCCGGGTCGGCGCCCTGGGCCGGCATGATGATCAGGGCCAGGTCGAGGTCGCCGCGGAGCAGGTCGCGGACCAGGTCCTGGGAGCCGCCCTCCTCGACGCGCAGGTCGACGGTGGGGTGGGCGTCGCGGAACCGGCGCAGCACCGGCGGGGCGAGCGAGGTGGCGAGGCTCGGCGTGGCGCCGAGCCGGACGCGGCCCCGCCGGAGCCCGACCAACTCCTGCACCTCACGGGTCGCGGTGTCCACGTCGGCGAGGATCCGGGTGGCCAGCGGCAGCAGCACCTCGCCGGCCGCGGTGAGTGTGATGTTTCCCCTTACCCGTTCGAAGAGGGGGGCGCCGAGGTCGGTTTCCAGAGCGTGAATTTGCTTACTGAGAGAAGGCTGAGTGATGCCGACGATGTCGGCCGCCTGGGTGAAATGTCGTACTTCGGCTACCGCGACGAAGTACCGAAGCTGATGGAGCTGCATCTACATAGCTTACGGCTATCAACACTGCGAGTTCGATGCATTGGACGACTGATCCAAGTGCTCCTAGCGTCGGTCACGTGGTAATGACGAAAACTCGGTCGCCCATCCGCTCGAACGTCGGTCTCAAGGCCGTCATGGCGGTGACGGGCATTGTGCTGGTGCTGTTCCTGATCGCGCACATGCTCGGGAACCTGAAGGTGTTCACGGGGGCAGCCTCGTTCGACCACTACGCGCACTGGCTGCGCGACATCGGGAAGCCGCTGCTGCCCGGCGTCTGGTTCCTGTGGATCCTGCGCATCGTGCTGGTGGTGGCCGTCGTCGGTCACATCTGGGCCGCGACCGTGCTGGCGCTGCGAGCCCGCGCCGCCCGCCCGGTGAAGTACGCCCACCGCAAGAAGGTCCGGGCCAGCTACGCGGCCCGCACGATGCGCTGGGGTGGAGTGATCATCCTGCTCTTCGTGATCTACCACCTCCTCGACCTGACCACCGGCACGCTCAACCCGGTCGGCGACCCCAGCAAGCCGTTCGGCAACGTCGTCGCCGACTTCGCGCCGGAGCGCTGGTACGTCACGCTCTTCTACACCCTGGCGATCGTCGCGCTCGGCTTCCACCTGCGCCACGGCGCGTTCAGCGCGTTCCGCAGCCTCGGCCAGCAGACCCCGCGGGGCGAGCGCCGGGCGCGCAACGCCGCGCTGGTCTTCGCCGTCGCGCTGTGCGCCGGATACCTGGTGGTCCCGTTCGCCGTTCTCACCGGATTGGTGTCCTGACATGGAACTCTTCACCGAGGGCGACCCGATCGCCGACACCAAGGCTCCCGCCGGCCCGGTCGAGAAGCGCTGGGAGACCCGGCGCTTCGAGGCCAAGCTGGTCAACCCGGCCAACCGCCGCAAGATGACGGTGATCGTGGTCGGCACCGGCCTGGCCGGCGGCTCGGCCGCCGCCACGCTGGCCGAGCAGGGCTACCACGTCAAGTCCTACTGCTACCAGGACAGCCCGCGCCGCGCGCACTCGATCGCGGCGCAGGGCGGCATCAACGCCGCGAAGAACTACCGCAACGACGGCGACTCGGTGCACCGGCTGTTCTACGACACCGTCAAGGGCGGCGACTTCCGCTCCCGCGAGTCGAACGTGCACCGGCTGGCCGAGGTGTCGGTCAACATCATCGACCAGTGCGTCGCCCAGGGCGTGCCGTTCGCCCGCGAGTACGGCGGCCTGCTGGACACCCGCTCCTTCGGCGGCGCCCAGGTGCAGCGCACCTTCTACGCCCGGGGTCAGACGGGCCAGCAACTGCTGCTCGGCGCGTACCAGGCGCTGGAGCGGCAGATCGGCCTCGGCACCGTGGAGATGAACGCCCGGCACGAGATGCTCGAACTGGTCCTCGTCGACGGCAAGGCCCGGGGCATCGTCGTCCGGGACATGGTCACCGGCGAGATCAGCACCGAGATGGCCGACGCCGTCGTGCTCGCCTCCGGCGGTTACGGCAACGTCTTCTACCTCTCCACCAACGCCAAGGGCTGCAACGTCACCGCCACCTGGCGGGCGCACCGCAAGGGCGCGTACTTCGCCAACCCCTGCTACACGCAGATCCACCCGACCTGCATCCCGGTCTCCGGCGACCACCAGTCGAAGCTGACCCTGATGAGCGAGTCGCTGCGCAACGACGGCCGGGTCTGGGTGCCGAAGACCAAGGGCGACGACCGCAACCCCCGGGACATTCCCGAGGACGAGCGGGACTACTACCTGGAGCGGATCTACCCCTCCTTCGGCAACCTGGTCCCCCGTGACATCGCCTCCCGCGCCGCGAAGAACGTCTGCGACGACGGCCGGGGCGTGGGGCCGACCAAGCTCGGCGTCTACCTGGACTTCGCCGACGCCATCGGCCGGCTGGGCCGCAAGGCCATCGAGGCCAAGTACGGCAACCTCTTCGAGATGTACGAGCGGATCACCGGCGAGGACCCGTACGAGGTGCCGATGCGGATCTACCCCGCCGTGCACTACACGATGGGCGGCCTCTGGGTCGACTACGACCTCCAGTCGAGCATCCCGGGCCTGTTCGTTATCGGCGAGGCGAACTTCTCCGACCACGGCGCGAACCGACTCGGCGCCTCCGCGTTGATGCAGGGCCTCGCCGACGGCTACTTCGTGCTGCCCACCACGATCGCCAACTACCTGGCCTCGGGCCCGCTGGAGAAGGTCGACGCCAGTCACCCGGCGGCGATCGAGGCGCGTACCGACGTCGAGGACCGGGTCCAGCGGCTGCTGGCGATCAACGGCGACCGGACCGTGGACTCGTTCCACCGGGAGCTGGGCCAGATCATGTGGGAGCACTGCGGCATGGAGCGCAGCGAGGCCGGGCTGCGCAAGGCGATCGACGAGATCCGCGGCCTGCGCGAGCAGTTCTGGCAGCGGGTCAAGGTGTCCGGCACCGGCGAGGAGTTCAACCAGTCCCTGGAGAAGGCCGGCCGCGTCGCCGACTTCTTCGAGTTGGCCGAGCTGATGTGCATCGACGCCCTGCACCGCGAGGAGTCCTGCGGCGGCCACTTCCGGGCCGAGCACCAGACCCCCGACGGTGAGGCGCAACGCGACGACGACCGCTTCGCGTACGTGGCGGCCTGGGAGTTCACCGCCACCGGCGAGCCCTCGGTGCTGCACAAGGAAGACCTGAAGTTCGAATACGTCCACCCCACGCAGCGGAGCTACAAGTGAACCTGACCCTGCGCATCTGGCGCCAGAAGGGCCCTGAGGACAAGGGTCGGATGGTGACCTACCCGGTCGACGACGTGTCCCCGGACATGTCGTTCCTGGAGATGCTCGACGTGCTCAACGAGCGGCTGATCCTCGACGGTGAGGACCCGGTCGCGTTCGACCACGACTGCCGCGAGGGCATCTGCGGCATGTGCGGTCTGATGATCAACGGTGACGCGCACGGCCCGCAGCGCGGCACCACCGCCTGCCAGCTGCACATGCGGCAGTTCTCCGACGGCGAGACGATCGACATCGAGCCGTGGCGGGCCAGCGCCTTCCCGGTCATCAAGGATCTGGTCGTCAACCGGGGCGCCTTCGACACGATCATCGCCGCCGGCGGCTACATCACCGCACCGACCGGCAGCGCGCCCGAGGCGCACTCCACCCCGGTGGCCAAGGCCAACGCCGACGCCGCCTTCGAGTCGGCGGCCTGCATCGGCTGCGGCGCGTGCGTGGCGGCCTGCCCGAACGGCTCCGGCATGCTCTTCACCGCCGCCAAGCTCACCCAGCTCTCGCTGCTGCCGCAGGGCCAGCCGGAGCGCTACACCCGGGTCATCGGCATGGTCGACGCGCACGACGAGGCCGGCTTCGGCGGCTGCACGAACGCCGGCGAGTGCACGGTGGCCTGCCCGAAGGGCATTCCGCTGAACACGATCGGCCGACTCAACCGCGACTACCTCGCGGCCACCGCGAAGGGCGCCGGCAACACCCCCGGTTCCTGAGGTCCACCGCATCACCCGGACCGCCGTACCCCGCACCTCGGGGTACGGCGGTCCGGCGTTTGGCCCGCCGGCGGCCTGCACGCCACGCCCGCGTGATCCACGGACAGCGGCCCTGGAGCGCTGCCCGGTTCAAGTGCCCGCGCCCGGGTAGCAGTCTCGGGAGACAGCGGCGAGAGGGGACGAGGGCATGAAGGCGTTGACCTGGCAGGGCAAGCGTGATGTACGGGTCGAGGAGGTGCCGGACCCGAGGATCGAGGAGCCGACCGACGCGATCGTGAAGATCACGTCGACCGCGATCTGCGGCTCGGACCTGCACCTGTACGAGGTGTTGGGGCCGTACCTGAAGCCCGGTGACATCCTGGGTCACGAACCGATGGGCATCGTCGAGGAGGTCGGGTCCGCGGTGACCGGGCTCAAGCCCGGCGACCGCGTGGTGATCCCGTTCAACATCTCCTGCGGCAGTTGCTGGATGTGCCAGCGTCAGCTCTACGCCCAGTGCGAGACCACCCAGGTCACCAGCGAGGGCAAGGGCGCCGCGCTGTTCGGGTACACCTCGCTCTACGGCTCGGTGCCCGGCGGCCAGGCCGAGTACCTGCGCGTCCCGCAGGCCCACTTCGGACCGATCGTCATCCCCCAGACCGGGGCCGACGAGCGCTACCTCTACCTGTCCGACATCCTGCCCACCGCCTGGCAGGCGGTGAAGTACGCCGACACCCCGCCCGGCGGCACCCTGGCCGTGTTCGGGCTGGGGCCGGTCGGGCAGTTCTGCGCCCGGATCGGCCGCCACCTCGGCGCGGGCCGGGTCATCGGGCTGGACCTGGTGCCCGAGCGGCTGGAGTTGGCCCGCCGGCACGGCATCGAGGTGCTCGACGTCCGCGAGCTGTCCGACGTGCCGGGCGCGCTGATCGACCTGGTCGACGGCCGTGGCCCGGACGCGGTGATCGACGCGGTCGGCATGGAGGCGCACGGTTCGCCGATGGGCAAGCTCGCCCAGACCGCCGCCGGACTGCTGCCGGACAAGCTGGCCCAGACGATGACCGACCGGGTGGGCGCGGACCGCCTCTCGGTGCTGCACGCCGCGCTCAAGGCGGTCCGTCGCGGCGGCACCGTCTCGGTCTCCGGCGTCTACGGCGGCGAGGCGGACCCGATGCCGCTGATGGAGATGTTCGACCGGGGCGTCCAACTGCGGATGGGGCAGTGCCACGTGCGCCGGTGGACCGACGAGATCCTGCCGCTGCTCGCCGGCGACGACGACCCCCTGGGTGTGGAGGACCTGCGGAGCCACCGGTTGCCGCTGAGCGACGCGCCGCGGGCGTACGAGATGTTCCAGAAGAA
The DNA here is from genome assembly GCF_040643095.1 of Micromonospora sp. NPDC047467. Taxonomy (NCBI): domain Bacteria; kingdom Bacillati; phylum Actinomycetota; class Actinomycetes; order Micromonosporales; family Micromonosporaceae; genus Micromonospora; species Micromonospora sp. NPDC047467. Next base: position 16,187 of record NZ_JBEYTO010000012.1, read on the forward strand.
GGAGGACGGCTGCGTCAAGGTGGTGCTCGCACCGTGAGCCGGGTGGTCGTGATCGCCACTGCGGCCAGCCGAGCCCGCCGGCCAGCGCGGCTCGGCTGAGCGGCATCGGGTACACCATGTATCGATCAACTCGCATAGGGTGGGGGGCCGGCAAGCGCTTAGGCGCCCCACGACGGGAGAGAAGATTGACTATCCGGCTGAACCGCAGGACAGCGCTCGGGCTCGGAACCGTGGCCACCGCCGGCACGGTGCTCGGCGCCGCGACACCTGCGAGCGCCGAGGTCACCGAGGCCGCTCCGACCACCCCCGCGCGGGCCGCCCGCCGCGTCGCCACCAGCTACACCAAGTTCAGCACGCAAGCCGGCGGCAACTGGCAGGCGTACGTCAGCGTGGCCCGCCCGGACGGCCCGCCGGTGGTCGCCGTGGCGGCTCAGGCCGACCAGCGGATCGAGGCGTACAGCGTCAACAAGATCGCGGTGGCCACGGCGGTGCTGGACAAGATCGACCGAGGGCTGCTCACCCTGGACCAGCGGGTCGAGGTGACCGCCGCCATCGTCGTGCCGGGTGGCGACGGGATCTTCAGCCTGGACGGCGCGTACCCCAGCAGCGTGACCCTCGGCCACGTCCTGGCGAACCTGCTCACCGTCTCCGACGACACGGCGGTGCGGCTGTGCGGGTCGGTCTGCCCGGCCGCCGAACTGAACGCCATCCTGGTCGGCAAGGGCTTCCCGAACACCCAGGTCGAGCCGGTGGCCAACCCAAACCGCTTCTTCCTGGGCACCAGCACCCCCCGCGAGACGCACGACCTGCTGCGGGCCCTGGTCGCCGGCACCCTGCTCTCCCCCGCCTCGACGAGCTTCCTGCTCGGGCTGCTGCGCTCCCCGGTGGCCTTCACCGACGGCATGCGACGCACCATGTCCTCCGACGACCGGGCTCGCATCGCCACCAAGGCGGGCTGGTTCGCCGATGCCCGGCACGAGGCGGGGGTGATCTTCGACCGGTCCGGGGCGGCGGTGCTCACCTACGCGCTCTTCGCCGACGGGCAGGCCAACCCGGACGACTTCGGGGCCACCCACCCGGCGGTGCAGGCCCGCGCCGCCATGGGGCCCCGGTTCCTGACCGCGGTGGACCGGCTCAGCGGGACGGGCGCGACGCACCGGGCGGCAACTCGACGGCCGAGCAACGGCGGCTGACCTGGCAGCGGGCCGGTCGCCGCACGGCGACCGGCCCGCTCGGGCGACCGGCGACGCGCGGGCGGCCCTCGGTGACTACCGTGTAGTGCGGACACGGCGGAGGGACGGCGATGGCACCAGCGGATCGTACGAACGGTGAACGGTCGCGCGGGCGACTGCTGCGGGGCACGGCAGGGCTCGCGGCGCTGGCTGGCCTGGCCTGGGTGGCCCGGGACGTGCCGGCGGCACTCGGCGGGCGACTCACCGGCGCCCGCGCCGAACGGGCGGCCCGCTCGCCGCAGTTCCGCGACGGCACCTTCCACAACCAGGCCGGCAGCACCCCCATGATGGCCGCCGACCCCGGTCGCAACCTGCTCCGCGAGCTGATCTTCGGCAAGCAGAAGCGACGCCCCACCGCGCCCGTGCCGCTGCTGCGCCCGGCCGCGCCGCAGGCCGCCGACGAGCTCACCATCGTCTGGTACGGCCACGCCTCGGCGCTGATCGAGATCGAGGGGCGGCGGGTGCTGCTCGACCCCATCTGGAGCGACCGGTGCTCACCGTCCGGGTTGGTCGGCCCGCGCCGACTGCACGAGCCCCCGGTACGCCTGGACGAACTGCCCCCGCTGGACGCCATCCTGATCTCCCACGACCACTACGACCACCTGGACATGGCGACCGTGCAGGCGCTGACGGCCGGGCAGTCCGCGCCGTTCCTGGTGCCGCTCGGGGTGGGCGCACACCTGGACCGCTGGGGCGTACCCGCCGAGCGGATCATCGAGCTGGACTGGACCGAGTCGCACCGGGTCGCGGGGCTGGAGATCACCGCCACCGCCGCGCAGCACTTCTCCGGGCGGGGCCTGCGCCGCGACGGCACGCTCTGGAGTTCCTGGGTGATCGCCGGGGAGCGACGCAAGGTCTTCTACACCGGCGACTCCGGCTACTTCGACGGGTACGCGGCGATCGGCGCGCAGCACGGGCCGTTCGACGTGACGCTGATGCAGATCGGCGCGTACGACCGGGCGTGGCCGAGCATCCACATGTTCCCGGAGGAGGCGGTCGACGCCCACCAGGACCTGCGCGGCGGGCTGCTCATCCCGGTGCACTGGGCGACGTTCAACCTGGCCCTGCACGACTGGTCCGAGCCGGTGAACCGGCTGTGGGCGGAGGCGAAGGCCCGCGATGTCCGGCTGGCCGTGCCCCGCCCGGGCGAGCGGGTGGTCGTCGACGAGCCGCCCGCCGTCGACGGCTGGTGGCAGTCGATCGCCTGAGCTCAGAGCACGAAGGCGTCGGTCCAGAGCGCGCCGGACCGCCCGGAGAGGGCATCCAACATGGCCACCGCCTGACCGTCGGTGAGCTGCGCCACGAAGTCCACGATGGCCCGCCCCCGGGCCCGGCCGATCCGGTCCGGGGTACGCGGGTGCAGCTCCGCCTCGGCCAACTCGACCAGGTCGTGCAGCCGGCGGGGCAGCCGGGACTCCTCCTCCGGGTCGAGCAGCCACTCCCACAGCGCCTCGACCAGGGTGCCCAGCAGCCGGGCCTGGCCGCGCTGGTGCAGGGCGAGATCCGGGCGGGCCAGCACGAACCGGTGGTGGACGAACTTGAGCACCTGCACCTCGTGCCACTGCGCGCAGCCGAGCAGCACGTAGCCGGAGCGGATCGATGGCTCGTCGGTCATCGTGATCGCCTCGACGAAGCGGGTGGACCAGCGGGCGGAGAACCGCGAGACGTACTGCTCCGCCTCGATGGAGCCGTCGAACGGCATCGCCAGCAGCCCGTCGACCAACTCCTCCCGCACGTGCTCGACGGCGGCGGCGAACGCGTCGTCGTCGGCGATCCACGCGTCCTTGCGGTGCAGTTGCCGGCGCAGCCGCTCGATCGCCGCGCCGGGACGGCGGGACGCGGTGGTCAGCGCCGCGTCGGTGATCGCCCGGAAGTGCCCGCTCTCCCGCTGCCAGGCCATCAGCTCGGCGGACACCGCGCCCTGCTGGAGCACACCGACCCGGTAGAAGTCCTCCACGTCGTGGATGGCGTACGCGATGTCGTCGGCGGTGTCCATCACGGACGCCTCCACGGTCTGCTGCCAGTCCGGGATGCGGCCGACGAACGGCTCCCGGGCCTGCCGCAGGTCGTCCAACTCGGTCCGGTACGCGCCGAACTTCAACGAGCCGCTCTCCGGGTCGTCCGGCGGGGGCGTGGCACCGCGCGGCGGCGGGTTCAGCAGGCGCGGGTGCGGGTCGGGGTAGTCCAGCCGGGTCCACGGGTACTTCAGCAACGCCGCGCGGACCGCGGCGGTCAGGTCCAGCCCGGTGGTGGCCGCGCCCCGGATCTCGGTGCTGGTGACGATCCGGTACGACTGGGCGTTGCCCTCGAAACCGTCGGCGAGGCCGAGGCGCTGGCGGGCCAGCCGGTCCAGCACCCGCTCCCCCAGGTGCCCGAACGGCGGGTGGCCGAGGTCGTGGGCGAGCGCCGCCGCCTCCACCACATCCGGGTCGCAGCCGCCGAGCTTGTCCAGCAGGTCACGCCACCGGTCGTCGGCGGTCAGCCGCTCGGCGATCGAGCGGGCCACCTGGGCGACCTTCAGGCTGTGGGTGAGCCGGTTGTGCACGAGCAGGCCGGAGCCGACCGGGCTGATCACCTGGGTGACGCCGCCGAGGCGGGCGAAGAACGGCGAGCCGACGATCCGGTCCCGGTCGGCGCGGAACGGGTTGGCCGTGAGGTCGCCGAGGGCCCGGGCGCTGCCGCCGAAGAGCCGCCGGGTGCGCGGCTCCACAGGTGTTTCCATGATCGCCACGCTAGCGCAGGCCGGGCGGGACCGCCGCCGGGTCACCCGGCCGGGTGCGGCGGGTCATCCCGGCCCGGCGGGTCATCCCGGCCCGGCGGGACGGATCGCCCCGGCCGGGTGCGGCGACATCGCCGGGGAGCGCCCGGCACAATGCAGGCGGTACCCGCTCTTTGAAGGCGGATCGAGTCGAAGGCGGATCGAGATCGTGACCCAGTCTGTTCATCAGCGGATCGCCGACGAGCTCGGCGTGGCCGAGCGTCAGGTGCGGGCGGCCGTGGAGCTGCTCGACGGCGGCGCCACCGTGCCGTTCATCGCCCGCTACCGCAAGGAGGCCACCGGCCTGCTCGACGACACCCAGCTGCGCACCCTGGAGGAGCGGCTGCGCTACCTGCGGGAGCTGGACGAGCGGCGGGCCGCCGTCCTGGAGTCGATCCGCGGCCAGGGCAAGCTGGACGAGACCCTCGAAGCGCAGATCATGGCGGCCGACTCGAAGTCCCGGCTGGAGGACATCTACCTGCCGTACAAGCCGAAGCGGCGGACCCGGGCGCAGATCGCCCGCGAGGCTGGGCTGGCGCCGCTGGCCGAGACGCTGCTGGCCGACCCCAGCCAGGACCCGAAGGCCACCGCCGCCGGGTTCGTCGACGCGGAGAAGGGCGTCGCCGACGTCGCCGCCGCGCTGGAGGGCGCCCGGGCGATCCTGATCGAGACCTTCGCCGAGGACGCCGACCTGATCGGCACGCTGCGCGAGCAGATGTGGTCGCGAGGGCGTCTGGTCTCCCGGGTACGCGATGGTCAGGAGACGGCCGGCGCGAAGTTCGCCGACTACTTCGACTTCTCCGAGCCGTACCCGAAGCTGCCCTCGCACCGGATCCTGGCGATGTTCCGGGGCGAGAAGGAGGGCGTGCTCGACCTGACCATGGACCCGGAGGAGGCCGGCGAGGCGGATGCCGTTCCGACCGGCCCGAGCCGGTACGAGGCGGCCATCGCCGGCCGCTTCGGTGTGTCCGACGCGGGCCGCCCGGCCGACCGCTGGCTGGCCGACACGGTCCGCTGGGCCTGGCGTACCCGGATCCTCATCCACCTCGGGGCGGACCTGCGGATGCGGTTGTGGCAGGCGGCCGAGGAGGAGGCGGTGCGGGTCTTCGCCACCAACCTGCGTGACCTGCTGCTCGCGGCGCCGGCCGGCAGCCGGCCCACGATGGGGTTGGACCCGGGCCTGCGCACCGGGGTCAAGGTGGCCGTGGTGGACGCCACCGGCAAGGTGCTCGCCACCGACACCATCTACCCGCACGAGCCGCGCCGACAGTGGGACGCGTCGGTCGAGACCCTCGCCCGGCTGGCCGGGGCGCACGGCGTGGAGCTGGTGGCGATCGGCAACGGCACCGCCTCGCGGGAGACCGACAAGCTGGCCGGCGACCTGATCAAGCGATACCCGCAGCTCAACCTGACCAAGGTGATGGTCTCCGAGGCTGGCGCGTCGGTCTACTCCGCGTCCGCGTACGCCTCGCAGGAACTGCCGGGGATGGACGTGTCGCTGCGCGGCGCGGTCTCCATCGCCCGCCGCCTCCAGGACCCGCTCGCCGAGCTGGTCAAGATCGACCCACGGTCGATCGGGGTCGGCCAGTACCAGCACGACCTGTCCGAGGTGAAGCTGTCCCGGTCGCTGGACGCGGTCGTGGAGGACTGCGTGAACGCCGTCGGCGTGGACGTCAACACCGCATCCGCGCCGCTGCTGACCCGGGTCTCCGGGATCGGCGCCGGGCTGGCCGAGAACATCGTGCTGCACCGGGACGCCAACGGTCCGTTCCGGTCGCGGACCGAACTGAAGAAGGTGGCGCGGCTCGGGCCGAAGGCGTTCGAGCAGTGTGCGGGCTTCCTGCGCATCCCCGACGGCGACGACCCGCTGGATTCGTCCAGCGTGCACCCCGAGGCGTACCCGGTGGTCCGTCGAATCCTCTCCACCACCGGGCAGGACCTGCGCTCGGTGATCGGCAAGAGCGGCATCCTGCGTGGGCTGCGGGCAACTGATTTCGTCGACGACCGGTTCGGTCTGCCCACCGTCACCGACATCCTCGCCGAGCTGGAGAAGCCGGGCCGCGACCCCCGGCCGGAGTTCCGCACCGCCACCTTCGTCGAGGGGGTGGAGAAGATCAGCGACCTGACGCCGGGCATGCTGCTGGAGGGCGTGGTCACCAACGTGGCCGCGTTCGGCGCGTTCGTGGACGTCGGCGTGCACCAGGACGGGCTGGTGCACGTGTCGGCGATGTCCCGGACCTTCGTGAAGGACCCCCGCGAGGTGGTGAAGTCCGGTGACGTGGTGCGGGTCAAGGTGCTCGACGTGGACGTACCCCGCAAGCGGATCTCGCTGACCCTGCGGCTGGAGGACGAGCCGGGCGCCGACGCCGGCCGGGGCGGCCGGACCAACCAGGAGGGTCGCGGCGGCCCGACGCAGCGCGGCCCCGAGGGCGGTCCCGGCGGACAGCAGGGCGGACGCGGCGGCCAGCCCGGCGGACGCGGCGGCCAGCCCGGCGGACGCGGCGGCCAACAGGACGGACGCGCTGGTCAGGGCAGCCGTGGCGGACAGCCCGGCGGACGCGCTGGTCAGGGGGGACGTGGCGGCCAGCAGCGGCAGAGCGCGCCGCCGCCGGCCAACGACGCGATGGCCGAGGCCCTGCGCCGCGCCGGCCTGGCCTGACCCGCGCCTGAGCGCTCCCCGGGCTCCGGGACGCTGCCCGTGCCCGGGCAGCGTCGCGCCCACACGAGATCTCGGACAGTTTCCGTCAGGTGCTGACGGAAACTGTCCAAGATTCGCGGCCGCCACGTCTCCCCGGGGGGAAATCGGATCGCGGGGCGGCGGGGTTCGGGGTGATGATCTCGCGGTGAAGATGCACGCCGACCAGGTCGAGGTGAGCGCGGACGCGGTCGCCGCGCTGGTGGCCGAGCAGTTTCCACAGTGGCGGGCGCTGCCGGTCCGTCCGCTCACCTCGACCGGCACGGTGAACGCCCTGTTCCGGCTCGGTGCGGAGATCGTGCTGCGGTTTCCGCTGCTACCGACCGCCGACCCCGAACTGCGCGCCGAACTGCGGCGGGAGCAGGAGCACGCGCGGCTGCTCGCCGCGCACCTGCCGGTGGCGGTGCCCGAGCCGCTCGGCCTGGGCGAACCGGGCGAGGGGTACCCGGGGCCGTGGACGGCGTACGGCTGGATCGCTGGCGAGACCGGGCAGGCCGACCAGGTCGGCGGCTCGGACGCCTTCGCCCGCGACCTCGCCGCCGTGGTGGCCGCGCTGCGCCGCGTCGACACCGGCGGGCAGAGCTGGCCCGGGTTCGGCCGTGGCGGGCCGCTGGCCGACCAGGACGCCGACGTGCGGTCGGCGCTCGCCGTCAGCGGCGACCTCGCGGACACCGCCCGGCTCGCCGAGGTGTGGGCACGCTGCCGGGACACCCCCCGGCACGATGCCGCCGACGTGTGGATCCACGCCGACCTGATGCCCGGCAACCTGTTGGTACGCGACGGGCGGCTGGTCGCGGTCATCGACCTCGGCACGGTCGGCGTGGGCGATCCGGCGGTGGACCTGATGCCGGCGTGGAACCTGCTCGACGCCGGGTCGCGGGAGACGTACCGGCGGGCGCTCGGCGTGGACGACGCGACGTGGGAACGTGGACGCGGGTGGGCCCTGTTACAGGCGATCAACGCGCTGCACTACTACGTCGAGACCAACCCGGTGATGGCCGACATCGCCCGGCGCACCCTGCGGGCGGTCCTGCGCTGAGTCGGATCGCGTACCGTCGGCTCGTGGGTGAGGGCGACGGCCGGGAGTGGCGGGAGCGGCAGCAGCACGCGGTGCGGGCGCACGCCGACGCGGAGGCGCGGCGGCGAGCCGCCGAGCAGACGCAGGCGGCGGAGCTGGTGGCCTGGTTCGTGGCTGAGGCGACCCGGCGCGGGCTGCCCACCACCCGGCTGTTCGCCCGGGGCTACGACGGTCGCGGACGCTACCGGACCCGGTTGACCGGCTGGTACGTCGACCGGGCCGAGACCCGGGCGGTGGACGTGGCGGGCCGGTTCCACCTGCTGACCGTGCCGGGCGGCCTACGGGCCCGGCTGTTCGGCGTCGACCCGCAGCCCAGCCCAGCGCCGCTGGTCGTCGGCGCGGGCGGGCGCGACGGTGAATCGATCCCGTTGCGCACGCTGCTCGCCCGACTCCTCGGCGAGTAAGCCCCACAGCTCGACCACCGGTTGGAGCACTGAGCCGCCCGCTTCGTAGCCGGCGGTCACTGTCACGTCCGCGCCCGGTCGGCTCCGATGCCACCGGGGGCGAGATACAGCCACCGGACAAGACGCCTGAACACGTCATTCCGGCCTGAAGCGACCAGTTCGCCGGAAACGGGCGCGGTACGCCGTCAACCTCGCCCGACCGGCCAGTTCTCCCCTCGCCCGACCGGCCCTCGCGGCTCTACCCGCTTGGACGGTTGGCCGCCTGAGGTGCACAACTCCGCGGATCTGGCCGTGTCCGACTGCGGGGTTTCGGGGTTGATCGGGGGAATGCGGACCGACTGTCGCTATTCGGCGACGCCACGCTGTCTGTGACTGATATTACAAATGCGTAGGTTTTGGGTAGATCGCGTGGGAGGTCACAACGTGCCGGTGCCTGGTGGTCTCATGGACGCCGAGCTGTCACTGCCCCGGAGCAGCCGGGAGCGAGGCAAGCGCGTCATCGACGTGGTTGTGGCAGCAGTCGCCCTCATCCTGGTCACGCCAGTACTGATCGTGGGGGCGGCTCTGGTCGCGGTGGGTCTCGGTCGTCCGGTGCTGTTTCGCCAGTGTCGTGCCGGCCTGCACGGGCAACCCTTCGAGCTGGTCAAGTTCCGCACCATGCGGCCACCCGACCTGAGCCTTGGCCTGCTCGGAGACCGCGACCGGCTCACCCCGCTCGGGCGCTGGCTGCGCGCCACCAGTCTGGACGAGCTGCCCACGCTCTGGAACGTGCTGCGCGGCGACATGAGCCTGGTCGGCCCGCGACCGCTGCTGCCCGAGTACCTCGACCGCTACTCCCCCCACCAGGCCCGACGGCACGAGGTGCGCCCCGGCGTCACCGGCCTTGCCCAGGTACGCGGGCGCAACAGCCTGAGCTGGGAGGAGAAGCTGGACTTCGACGTGCGGTACGTGGACAGCCACAACCTGTGGGTCGACCTGACGATCCTCGCCGCGACCGTACGGACCGTGCTGCGCCGCGAGGGCATCTCCGCAGCCGGATCCGTCACGGCGCCCGAGTTCCTCGGAACGCCAGACTGGTCGCCGCCGCCGCGTAGCGACTCCAACGCCGTGACCACGCGCTCGGGCGGTGCCCGATGAGTCGAACGGTGTACCTGTCGCCGCCGGACATCGGGCCGCTGGAGGAGTCGTACCTGGTGGCCGCCCTGCGCTCCGGGTGGGTGGCTCCGGTCGGCCCCGACCTCCAGGCGTTCGAACACGACGTCGCCGAACGGGTGGGCACCGACGGGGCCGTCGCCGTCAACTCCGGGACGGCCGCCCTGCACCTGGCCCTGCTCGGTGTCGGAGTCGGCCCCGGCGACGTGGTCATCGTGCCCACCCTCACCTTCATCGCGACCGCCAATGCGGTCCGCTACACCGGAGCCCGTCCGATCTTCGTCGACTGTGACCTGCGAACCGGCAACGTGGACGTCGGGCTCGTCGACGAGTTGGTGCGACGGTTGAGGTCCCGCGGAGAGCGGATCGGCGCTGTCGTGCCGGTGGACATGTTCGGCAGCTGCGCCGACTACACCCAACTGGTCCCGGTCTGCGCCGAGGCCGGGATCCCCCTGGTCGAGGACGCCGCAGAGGCGCTCGGCGCGCACCATCGAGGGCGCCCGGCCGGGTCCTTCGGCCAGGTCGGAGCACTCTCCTTCAACGGCAACAAGATCATGACCACCTCCGGTGGCGGGATGCTCGTCTCCGACGACGCGGAGCTGCTCGCCCGGGCCCGCCACCTCGCCACGCAGGCGCGGGAGCCCACGCCGCACTACGAGCACCGCGAGACCGGCTACAACTATCGGCTGAGCAACCTCCTGGCCGCACTCGGCCGGGCCCAGTTGATCCGGCTGGACGGCATGATCGCCCGACGCCGTCAGCTACGCGACCAGTACGCCAAGGTGTTCGCTGCGGTGCCCGGGGCCGAACTGGTCGGCCTCGACGACGCCGACTCGAACTGCTGGCTCACCGTCATCACGGTCGACGAGGAGCAGTGTGGCTGGCGGGCCGCCGACCTCGGGGCACACCTGAGCACCCGGGACATCGAGACACGACCCGTCTGGAACCCGATGCACCGTCAACCCGTCTTCGCCGACGCCGAGAGCCTGCTCACCGGGTCCGCCGACCGACTCTTCACCCACGGGCTCACCCTGCCCAGTGGCAGCGCCCTGACCGAGCAGCAGATCGGGCGGGTGTTCGAGGCGATCGACGAGTTCCTCGGCGGGCACCCCGGGGTGCGAGCAGCATGACGATTCCACTGGTGATCGTCGGCTGTGGCGGCCACGGCCGCGAGGCGCTGAGCATCGCCCGAGCCATGAACTCCGACCCGGGCCGACCCCGCTGGCTGCTGCTCGGCTTCATCGATGACCGACCCAGCGAGGAGAACCTCAAACGGGTGCAGCAGCTGGACGTGCCCTACCTGGGCGGGCTGCCGTGGTTGCGCGACGCCCCTGCGGACACCCAGCACGTCATCGGTATCGGGGACCCTCGGACACGACGAGCGGTGGCCCAGCGAGTCGACGGGTACGGAACGCCAGCGACCAGCCTCGTCCACCCGGCGGCGACGATCGGGCCGGACACCGAACACGGCCCCGGGTTCGTGGCGTTCGCGGGGGCCCGGGTCACCACCAACGTGACCATGGGCCGGCACGTGCACCTCAACCAGAACGCCACGGTCGGCCACGACAGCGCACTCGCCGACTTCGTCTCGGTGAACCCCCTCGCCGCCGTCTCCGGTGACTGCCAACTCGGCGAGGGAGTGCTGATCGGCACCACCGCCGCAGTGCTCCAGGGGCTGCGGATCGGTCCCGACGCCACGGTCGGCGCGGGCGCCTGCGTCACCAGAGACGTGCCCGCCGCTGCCGTGGTCAAGGGCGTGCCGGCGCGCTGACCAGCACTGACCGAGACCAGACGGGATCGACACCGACGCCGCGCCCACGTGGTCCGGCACGAGGAGCAGGACGTGAGCACAAACCGCCGCGGCGCCAACGAACGGCCACTGCGCGTACTCCAGGTGACCAGCACAGCCGTCGGCGGTGACTGGTTCCACGACCAGGTGACGGGGTTGGCCCGGCTGGGCCATGACGTGTGCGCGGTCGTCCCAGGTGAGGGCCCACTCACCGCCCGCCTTCGGGCAGCCGGAGTACGCACCGAGATCGTGCCGATGTCGGGCTGGCGCCCGCAACAGCTTCCTCGGGTCGCGGCGGCCCAACTGCGTCTCATCCGCCTGATCAGACGCTTCAGACCCGATGTGGTGCATGGCCACCTGGTGAAGGCCAACATCGTCTGCCGGTTGGCCACCCTGGTCGTTCGCCGCCCGCTGCTGGTCAACCAGATCGCCGGCGTCGTCCACCTGCGCAGCCCACTGTTCAAGCGCATCGACCGCGCAACCCTGCCCCGGGTGGACGTCCTGATCGGGTCGTGCCACGCGTTCGCCGACCAGTACCGACGCCTGGGCGCTCGCGCGGTGACGGTCAGCCACTACGGGTGCGACGTCCACCGGCTCGACCCGACCGTCAGCGGACAGCCCTTCCGCGCGGAGTTCGGACTGACCGCCGACACTCCCACCGTCGGAATGCTCGCGCACATGTACCGCAGCCGACTCCAGGCGTTCCAGGACATCGGTTTCAAGGGCCATGAGGTTTTCATCGACGCGGCCCCGCGTCTGTTGAGCCGGGTGCCGGCAGCCCACCTCTTCGTCGTGGGCGATGACTTCACCGGTGATGTGGGCTACCGACGCGATCTGGAGGAGCGCGCCGCCCGGTTGGGCGTGGCCGACCGGGTGCACTTCACCGGCCGCCGGAGCGACGTTCAGGGCGTCCTCGCCGGTCTCGACGTGGCTGTCACACCGTCGCTCGAGGAATCCGCGTCGTACGCCACCGTCGAGGCGCTGTTGATGGAGCGGGGCGTGGTAGCCAGCGACGTCGGCGGTCTGCCCGACACCGTCCAACATGGTGAGAGCGGCCTGTTGGTGCCTCCGGCGGACCCGGAGGCGCTGGCCGACGCCGTCATCGACCTGTTGGAAAGCCCTCAGCAACGGGCTGCCATGGGGCGGCTCGGGCGGGACCGCTGCCTGCACCTGTTCGACATCGAGCGGACGGTTGCCGACGTCGAGGCGATCTACCGGGCGGCGCTCGACGGTCGTCCACTCCCGCGGGCTGGTCGCCTGCCGGAAGTAGCCCAGTGACGGCCGCGACACCGCCCCTCGACCCGAGCACCAGCCCCGGGGTGCGTGCCGGACCCACGGCATCCAGTGGTCGAGACCTGGCCGAGCGCGGCCAACCCACCACCGACTCGGGCGGACCGGCGCGTGTCTCGGAGAGCACGGTGTCCGCCGCCGCCGCCGGGTCTGTCGGAACCAGGATCGTCCTCCTGGCGGTCAGCCTGGTGACCGGTGTGCTGGCAGCCCGGGTGCTCGGCCCGCACGACCGAGGCGTGGTGGCGGTCGTGCTCGCCTGCGCCTCGATCTTCGGAGCGCTCCTCACCCTGGGAATGGAGACGGCCAACCTCCGTTACGCCGGCGGTTCGGTCGTCGCACACCGGCGAACGGTGTGGTGGAGCCTGCGCCACGTCGGGACGGTGGGAGCCGGCGTGGCAGCCGCCTGGGGGGCACTGGCGGTGGTGGTCGGGCCGGTCGTTCGAATTGGGCTCGACCCGGTCACCTTCGCGCTCGCGCTGATCCTCGGCCCGGTGGTGCTGCTCTCCTCCCTGCTCGGCACCGCCGAGATCGGCCGTAGCCGTGCATCGGTCTACAACCTCACCGTCATCGGTGGGCTGCTCGTGTACGGCCTGCTGCTCGTCGCCCTGACGGCGACCGGTCGGGCGAACACCAACACGGTCCTCGGCGCGTACCTCCTGGGCCAGGTGTGCACCGGGGCGGTGCTGCTGGTCCGCGCGCTGCCGTTGAGTCGCGAGCCCGGCACACCCGAGGACGCGGCGGCATACCGGTCGTTCGCCCGCCGGGTCTACGCACCCAACCTGGCCCAGTTCGCGATGGTTCGCAGCCAGATCCCCGCCATCCATCTCATGGCTGGCGCGGGTGCCGTCGGCGTCTACTCGGTGGCGGTGCCGTTCGCCGAGATGCTCCTGGTGCTGCCGGTGGCGCTCAGCCTCATCCTGGTGCCAGCGATCGCGCACGGCGGCGCCGACTGGCACACGGTTCGCCGGATGTCCGTGCGGACACTGCTCATCACCGCCGTCGGTGCGGGGTTGCTGGCCGCGGTCGCGCCGCTGGCCTTTCCGCTGTTGTTCGGGCCGGAGTTCGCCGAAGCCGTACCGGTGCTGTGGGCAATGCTGCCCGGCCTCATCGTGCTCGCGGTCGCCCGTACCGCGCAGAGCTACCTGACGGCCGTCGACCGCCCGGGCCCGCCGACCCTGGCGGCCGTCAGCGCCGCCGTCGCCGGGCTGCTCGCCATGGTCGTCCTCATTCCACGCTTCGGCACGGTCGGAGCGGGTCTCGCAGTGTCGACCGGATACGTCCTCTATGGCCTGGTCGTTGGCTGGGCCTTCCTCGGTTACCGGCCTGTCAAGGGCCGGAGAAACGGTCCGACGAACATGACGATCGAACGCGGGGGTCGGCACGCGAGGTCACCGAGACGGGAACGTGAGTCCGTGCTGCCGGCGTGGGGCCGGGCGGGCGGTGTGCTCGTCGCCGGTGCGGCCGCGGGACTGGTGGCGGTGCAGGACACCACTCTTCTGCTCCGGCTGGCCGCCCTCGCCATGGTCGTACTCATCATCACGCTGCCCGGGTTCGGCCTCTACTGCATCGCGCTGGCGGTGCCCGCATCGCAGCTGCCCATCGCCCTGGCACCGGACACCACGCCGTTGCTGGCGCTGATCCTCTGCACTCTCGTCGGCACGTTACTGCGCGGCCGTCCGGCCCGGCGCAGCACGGCCGCCGTCCTCATCGTCACTGGCCTGACCTGTCTCCTCGCTCTCGGTGTGACAGTCGGTGGCCAGCCCAACCAGGCGTTCCGCTCGGTCGCCGCGATCGCCATACCGCTGGCCTGCATACCGCTGATCGACAGCACCCGGGCCCGCTCGCGGAGCGTCCTGCTCGTGTTCGCGGTCGCCGCCACCGTCGTCGGTCTGGTCCATGCCGCTCTCGCCCTGATCGGGACACCGATGCTCGCCGAGGAGAATCCGGCCCTGGCCGAGTCCCTGAGCAGCCTGAACCACAACGCGTGGGGGCCGATGCTGCTGCTGGCGCTCGCCGTGCTGCTGTCCAGGCTGCGGCCGGACGCCTCGCGCGCCGCTCGTGCGGTGACCCTCGCGGGGATCATCGCCGTGACCGTCAGCGTGGTCCTGTCCTACAGCCGCTCGACATACATCGGTGGAGCGCTGCTCCTGCTCTGCTTCGTGATCCGGCGGCGACGCGCGGTGGCCCTGGCCCTCACCGGCATGGTCGTCGTGCTCACCGTCGGCGTGACCGGAGTTCAACTGGTGCCCGAGAAGGTGGCCGAGCGGATCGCCTACACCACCGTCGACGGGCGGCTGGACAGCTCCAGCAGCGTACGGCTCGACCTGTGGCGCAGCGCCCTGCGGATGGCCGCCGACCACCCGCTCGCCGGTGTGGGATTCCAGAACTTCCGAGCCCACCTACCGGAGTACTTCCAGCCCGAGGTCACCGTGGCCGCGGTCGACGTCCAGCTCGACAGCCTCAACCACGCCCACAACACCTACCTCACGGTGCTGACGCAGACCGGGCTCGTCGGTGTCCTCCTGGTGGGCGGACTCCTGTTGATCGTGATCCGTCAGACCCGCCGACGCCTACGCGCCGGCGAACCCACCGCAGAAGCGGCAGTGCTCGGCATGGTCGCGATCGGGGGGTGCAGCCTGTTCGGCGAACCGCTGCTCACTCTCCCGGTGCTCATCCCGTTCGTGCTCCTGCTGGCCGTCGCCACAGCCCGCCAGCCGGTCGAGCCGAACCACGCGACCGACTCGCGCCCCGCCGGACCGAGGCACTCCGCGAAGACCAGACCGGCATGGGCAACCGGCCCGCGTGGCTACGGCGCGGGCCGCAGCCGGACCACCGCCGACCGGGTCCTGATATGACCAAGGAGACGAACATGGCCGCGACGCGTCCCGACATACCGAGGGTCGAGAGTGCCGACCGGCCGCCTCGGCAGCAGGCCGTCGCGGACAGAACCCCCGCGACCGCGCTTCCGTCCGTGCTGATGCTCTGCGGCGCGAGCTCGCTGCACGCCCGCAAGTGGGCGGTCGCGCTGGCTGAACGCGGTCATCCGGTCATCGCCGCCAGTTGGATCGGTGCCGAGCCGATCGACGGCGTCGACCTGCGCGTCGCGCCCGGGACCGGCCAGACCCGGTACGGGCGGTGGGGGGCGGTGTGGCAGCTCGTCGCCGCCGGCTGGTGGATGCGCCGGCAGGTACGCGAGGCTCGCCCGGACGTGCTGCACGTGCACTCGGTGGGGATGGCGGGTCTGCTGTCGCTGCTGGCGCCGCGTCGACCCGCCCGGGTCGTCACGCCCTGGGGCGTCGACCTGCAGTCCGCGCGCCGGTCCAGGATCCGCCGATGGGTGGCACGCGCCGCCCTGCGCCGCTCCGACCTCGTCCTTCCCACCGCGGGGTCGGTCCGCACGGAGATCGTCGAGCGCTACCGCATACCGGTGGACCGCGTACGCACCGTCTCGTGGGGCGTGGACGACACGCTGTTCGCGCTCCGGGACACGGTGATGCCAGCGTCGGTGCGGCGGGAGTTCGGCATCCCGGTCGAAGCGACAGTGCTCTTCGCGGCCCGGACGGCCGGTCCCGTCTACCGCACCTCCGAGGTGCTGCGGGCGTTCGCCCAGGTGGCCACCACCCGTCCCGATCTGCACCTCGTCGTCCTGGCCGGGCACCGTCCCGCCGAGGCGGCCGCCGCTCAGGCGCAGCGACGGTGTGTCACGCAAGCCCAGGAACTCGCCGCGAGCCTGCCCGGACGGATCACGGTCCTGGACCGGTCACTGACGCCGGAGGACACCTTCCGACTGATGCGGGCGAGCGACGTGAGCATCTCGGTCCCTCGCTTCGACCAGCGCAGCTGCACGGTCCTGGAGGCGGCGCTCGCCGGTTGCAGGCTCCTGCTGGCGGACCTGCCGCCCTATCACGAGATGGTCGAGGACGGTCTGGTGGCCGACATCGTCACGGGGCCGTTGGAGGCCGCGCTGTCGGAGCAGTTCCTGGCCGCCCGCCCGCTGGAGCCACCTCTGCGGGAACGGAACCGGCGCTTCATCGAGACGTCGGAGTCCTGGTCACGTCAGGTCTCGACCGTGCAGGAGTGCTATCAGCGGCTGACCGTCGACCGACCCGGACAGCGTCGGGGCGGGGCGGCCCGGTGAAGATCGTCTACCTGCATCAGTACTTCCGCACCCCGGCCATGGCCGGAGGCACCCGGTCCTACGAGTTCGCCCGGCGTCTGGTGCGCAACGGCCACGACGTGCAGGTGGTGACAAGCGATACCGAGTCATCGCCCGACGCCAGACAGACCTGGCGAACAACTGTCGAGGCGGGCGCGGTGGTGCACTGGGCGGCCGTTCCCTACCGCAACGCGATGTCCATGCGGGAGCGACTCTCGGCCTTCGGGCAGTTCGCCCGGTTGGCGGCCACGCGTGCGGCGTCACTGGAGCAGGACGTCGTCTTCGCGACCAGCACCCCGCTGACCATCGCGCTACCCGCCGTCTACTCGGCGCGGCGCCGACGGTCACCGATGGTGCTGGAGGTGCGCGATCTCTGGCCGGACGTACCGATCGCGCTGGGTGCCCTGCGCTCCCCGCTGACCCGCCGTGCGGCTACAGCTCTGGAGGGGTGGGCCTACCGCAACGCCGCTCATATCGTCGCGCTCTCGCCGGGGATGGCGGCGGGCGTTCGAGCGCGGCACCCCGGGGCGGCGGTGACGGTTGTCCCGAACGGTTGTGACCGTCAACTGTTCGCCGACGCGGACGCGGCCGGCCGGGCTCTGCGGGATCGCACGCCCTGGTTGGGCGATCGGCCTCTGATCCTGTACGCGGGCACGCTCGGCTTCGTCAACGACGTGGGCTACCTGGTCCGGATGGCCGCGACGCTGCGCAACGACCATCCCGACGTCCGGGTGGCGATCGTCGGGCAGGGCGCGGAAGCAGCGCGGGTGCGCGCACTGGCAGCCGCATCGGACGTCCTGGACCGGAACCTGTTCATGTTCGATCAGATGCCGAAGGCCGAGGTCGTGGCGTTCTTCGGCGCTTGCGATCTCGCCGTCTCGACGGTGCGGGACGAGCCCGCATTGCACGCCAACTCGGCGAACAAGGTCTTTGACGGCTGGGCCGCCGGCCGACCTGTCGCCGTCAATCACGAAGGGTGGATCGCCGACGTTCTGCGGCGCAGCGGCGCCGGACTCGTGCTGCCGGCGGGAGATCCTGCCGGCGCGGCGGGGCTCGTCGGCGCATTCGTCACCGACCCGAGCAGGACGGCTGCGGCGCGGGCCGCGGCCCGGGTGGTCGCGGCCACCGAGTTCGACCGAGACCTGCTCTTCGAGTCGTTCGAGGACGTGCTGCGGGGGGCGGTGATGCCACGGCAGACGGCCGAGCCAACGGGACAAACTCCGCAAACCGTCAAAAATGAGTCATAAGGCGCGTTAGTTTCGATACGACGTCGACAAGCCATCTTGGTGGGTTCACCCCCAGATGGGCCGCTATCGCAGCAGGAGTTTCCACATGGATCTTTCGGGGACAAGCCCCAGCGAGTCCGCACGCCCTGGTCGGTCGCGTCGCGGTCTCCGGCTAACCGGCGGCCTCCTCGCAGCGGATGCCCTCGCCTGGATCGCGGGTTTCGCCATCGCCGCGTGGGCACGCTTCGAGTTCTCGCTCACCGGCCCCCAAATGGCCCGCGCGATCGGCATGGGTGTGCTCGCTGCGGCCCTGCACGTCGTGGTGGCCGCCGTCCGCCGGAACTACTCCGGTCGGCACCCCCTGGGCAGCGTGGAGGAGATGCAGGGGCTGGCCAGCACGGCCCTGACCACCGGTGTGCTCGTGCTGATCGCGCTCGTGCCGATGGCGTCCCGGCCGGTACCCGCCAGCACGCCACTCGTCGGCGCGGCGATCGCGCTGCTCGTCATGCTCGGCACCCGACTGGCATACCGCAACCGCAGCGACCGGACGCTGCGCCCGGACGCCGGCCGCGCCGAGCCGGTCCTGCTCTTTGGTGCGGGGTCGGCCGGGCAGGGGCTCCTGCGGGCCATGCTCAGCGATCCGGCCGGTCAGTTCCTGCCGGTAGGCATGCTCGACGACGACCCACAGAAGCGCCACCTGTCCCTGGCCGGGGTGCGCGTACTCGGCTCCCGCTTCGACGTCGACGCCGTCGTCCGGCGCACCGGCGCGAAAATGGTGATCTTCTCGGCCGCCAACGCCGACTCCGACCTGATCAATGAGGTCCGCGAGAGCACCCTGAAGACCGGGGCAACGTTCAAGATCCTTCCTTCGGTACGGGAACTGGTCGACCACCGGATCACCGTGAACGATGTACGCGACCCGGATATGGCGGACCTCCTCGGACGACGACAGGTGATCGGCGATCTCAGCGACGCCGAGTCGCAGCTGCGGGGGCGGCGCATTCTGGTGACCGGCGCGGGCGGGTCGATCGGCTCCGAGCTGTGCCGCCAGATCATGCGTGCCGATCCGGGTGAGCTGATGATGCTCGACCGGGACGAGTCGGCCCTGCACGCGCTCCAACTGTCGATGTCGGGTCGCGCGATGCTGGACAGTCCCGAGTTGATTCTCGCCGACCTCCGCGACGAGGAACGGATCCGGCGGGTGATGGCGGAACGCCGACCCGATGTCGTCTTCCACGCCGCCGCTCTGAAGCACCTGACGCTGCTGCAGCGTCACCCGGGCGAGGCGGTCAAGACGAACGTGTGGGGCACGCAGTCGGTGCTCGACGCGTGCCGCGACGTGGCGAGGTTCGTGAACATCTCGACCGACAAGGCCGCTGATCCCGTCAGCGTGCTCGGCTACTCCAAGCGGATCACGGAACGGTTGACCGCGAACGCCGGCGCGACATACGGCGGCACGTTCCTCAGCGTCCGGTTCGGCAACGTCCTGTCCAGCCGGGGCTCCGTGGTTACGGCGTTCCGAGCCCAGATCGAGGCTGGACTGCCGATAACGGTTACCCATCCGGACGTGACGCGCTACCTGATGACCGTCCAGGAGGCGGTACACCTGGTGCTCCAGGCCGCTGGGATCGGCCGAGACGGTGAAGCCCTCGTCCTCGACATGGGCGAGCCGGTACGGATCGACGACATCGCCCGCCAGTTGGCGAGCCAGGCGCCCGGGCCGGTGCAGATCGTGTACACCGGACTCCGGCCGGGCGAGAAACTCCACGAAGACCTCATCGGCACCGGCGAGCAGGACGTTCGCCCGCTGCACCCGCTCATCTCCCACGTAGCGGTACCCCCACTCGACCCGATCGAGATCACCACGCTGGACCCGTTCGACGACCCGGAAAAGATCATTGATCGCCTCGCCTGGCTGTGTGGTCAGCCGACCGGCGTCGTCGCGCAGTCCGTCAAGGCGATCGCCCCGGCACCCACCGCTCGCTGACTCGACGCCGACCCCGCAGGTGACGCCCAGGGCAGACCCTCGGCGCACCTGCGGGGCACGCGCCACTCCGGCCGTCACGTGGGGCGGTGACGCCGACACGGCCAGCAACCGCGCTCCCATCGACCGATTGACATTGATCAGCCCACACCGAAGGCTCGCGCCTACAGGTCCTTCACCCAAGGAGGCGCGATGAGACCGAGACGACTGGCGATCGCCGGCGTGGTCACCCTGCTCGGCGCACTGGCACTGGCCCCACCGGCGAGCGCACGGCCACCGTCGGACCCGGGTCCCCGCGACGGCCTGGAGGTGTACGTCGGCACGGTCGACGCGAAACAGCGCGACCAACTACGCGCGGCGGGGGTGGACCTCGGCCACGACGCAAAGGCGGACTCGGCCGGTCGTACCAACGTCGAGACGGTCCTCACCCGTCGGCAGGCGAAGCGACTGACCGACAAGGGCGTCCCCCTCACGGTGAAGAAGGTCCGCGGCAAGGACGCCTCGCAGGCGCTGCGGGAGCAGAGCGCGGCGGGCTGGACGGCGTTTCGCCCGTACGGGAAGCCGGGTGGCATCCGGGACGAGCTGAACGCCACCGCCGCCCGGCACCCGAAGCTCACCAAGGTGGAGACGATCGGCCGCACCCAGCAGGGTCAGCCGATCCTCGCCGTGAAGGTCACCAAGAACGCGCGGACCGTTCCGGACGGCCGGCGACCGGCGGTCCTCTACGCCGGCGCCCAGCACGCCCGGGAGTGGATCACGCCGGAGATGACCCGCCGGCTGATGCACCACGTGCTGGACAGCTACGGCAAGGACCGGGAGATCACCCGCCTGCTGGACACCACCGAGTTGTGGTTCCTGCCGGTGGCCAACCCGGACGGCTACGACTTCACGTTCACCCCTGGCAACCGGCTGTGGCGGAAGAACCTGCGCGACAACAACGGCGACGGGCAGATCACCTCCGGTGACGGCGTCGACCTGAACCGCAACTTCGCCTACAAGTGGGGGTACGACAACGAGGGCTCGTCGCCGGAGCCGAACAGCGAGACGTACCGGGGCCTGCGGCCCAACTCGGAGCCCGAGACCAAGGCCCTGGACAATCTCTTCCGCCGGGTCGGCTTCGAGTTTTTCGTCAACTACCACTCGGCGGCCCAGCTGCTGCTCTACGGCCTCGGCTGGCAGGTGAGCACACCCACCCCGGACGATGTGATCTACGAGGCGATGGCCGGTGACGACGCGCACCCGGCCGTACCCGGCTATGACCCGGACATCTCCGCCGAGCTGTACACCACCAACGGTGACACCGACAGCCACGCCACCGTCAAGTACGGCACGCTGGGCTTCACCCCGGAGATGTCGACGTGTGAATCCGTCTCGGCCATCGACCCGAACGACCAGTGGCGCCCGGAGGACTGCGTCAGCGGCTTCAACTTTCCCGACGACGAGAAGCTGATCGCCGGTGAGGTCGGCAAGAACCTGCCGTTCGCGCTGGCCGTGGCGCGCTCCGCGGCGGACCCGGACGACCCGGTGTCGGTCGTCGGCCGCAGCACCCCGGACTTCGTGGTGGACTCGTTCGACACGTCGTACGGGCGCACCCAACAGGTCGCCTCGATCACCCGTCGGGCGTTGAAGAACGTGCGGATGCACTACGCCGTCAACGGCGGTCGACCGAAGACCGCGCCGGTCCGTGAGTGGCGCGGTGGCGAACGGTACGGCGGCACGCACGACGACTACTACGCCGAACTGCGCGGCACGGTCACCGGGACGAAACCGGGTGACCGGGTGGAGGTCTGGTTCACCGGGGTCAAGCAGCGGGCCGGGGTGGTGACCAGCGAGCACTTCACCTACCGGGTGCACACCGACATCGGCGGTGACGTGCTGGTCCTCGCGATGGAGGACGTCACCGGGCTCAGCCCGGCGCAGACGGGCACCACCGCGAAGTACGCCGACGAGGTCGCCGCGTCCCTGACCGCCGCCGGGCGCAGCAGCGACGTGTACGACTTCGACGCGCGGGGACGGACGGCGCCGCACCCGCTCGGCGTGCTGTCGCACTACAAGGCGGTGGTCTGGGAGACCGGCGACGACGTGATCCTGCGCTCCCCCGGCCAGGTGCCCGGCACGGCGGCGAAGGCCGCACTGGACACCGAACTGGCTGTGCGGGACTACCTCAACGAGGGTGGCAAGCTGCTCGTCAGCGGCCAGTACGCGCTGTTCGCGCAGGGCGCCAACGGGTCGTACGTGTACCAGCCGGGCGCGCCGCCGGAGTGCACCAACGGCGAGGACCCGACCTGCCTGCCACTGCTGAACGACTTCCAGCAGTACTGGCTGGGCGCCCACACCTACGTCTCCGACGGCGGCACGTCACCGGAGGGTGACCCGTACCCGGTCGCCGGCAAAAACGCGGCGTTCACCGGGTTCACCGGGCAGCTCAACGCTCCCGGGTCGGCGCAGAACCAGGCGCACACCGCCTCGTTCTTGACCACGTCGAGCTTCCTGCCGCCGGACCAGTTCCCGCAGTTCGCCAGCTCCGCGCCGGTGGGCTGGACCAGGCCGGGCGGCGCGCCGTTCGACCCGCGCACGGGCGAGTGGTACCTGTACGGCGGTCAGGCGGACGAGTCGTACAAGCGGCTCTCCCGCACTGTCGACCTGACCGGGGCGACGAGTGGCGAGTTGCGCTTCTTCACCTCGTACGAGATCGAGCAGAACTGGGACTTCCTCTTCGTCGAGGCGCACGAGGTGGGCAGCGACGACTGGACGACCCTGCCGGACGCCAACGGCAAGACCAGCACGGCCACCGGGGACAGCTGCGCCGCGGGTTGGGTGGCGCAGGTGCACCCGTTCCTCGCGCACTACCAGGGCGCGGACTGCTCCTCCACCGGCAGCACGGGCAGTTGGAACGCGGCGACCGGCTCATCGGGCGGTTGGAAGGAGTTCGTGGTCGATCTGTCCGCGTACGCCGGCAAGCAGGTCGAGGTGTCGATCTCGTATGCCTCGGACTGGGCCACCCAGGGCCTCGGCGTCTTCGTGGACGACGCCCGGGTGGTCGTCGACGGGTCCACGGTCACCGAGACGTCGTTCGAGTCGGCTGACCTGGGCGGCTGGACGGTGGCCGGGCCGCCGGCCGGCAGCGCCGGCAACGCCAACGACTGGTCGCGCAGCCAGCAGGCGTTCGAGGAGGGTTCGGTGGTGGTCACCGCCGACACCGTCTACCTGGGCTTCGGGTTGGAAGGGCTGTCGCCGGCGGCCCGCAACGACCTGGTCGCCCGCTCGCTGACCCATCTGACCGGCCGACCCCGCCGCTGACGGCGGGAGACAGTGCAAGGAACGGCAGGTGCCCCGGACGCGGTCCGGGGCACCTCGCTCGTCCGGCTCAGTCGGTGGGCCGGGGAGTGACCGTGGCCATCGCGAGGGTCGGGCCGTCGATCGGCGACCGCGGGGCGTCCGGCACGGGCACCGCGTCAACGACTGCCGTCGCCGGCACGGGCTCGGCCGCCGGGCCGTCGGTCGACACCGGCGGACGCAGCCAGGACGGCGCACCGCCCGCCGGGTTCCGCAGGTACGCCGACTTCCGGGCCTCGGCGAAGCGGCGCCGCAGCCAGCCGGAGACGGGCTTCTCGACGAACCGGTGCACGAGCCACGAGGCGACCAGGAGGATCACCACCACGATGAGCCCGGTCAACCAGGCCGGGAGCACCTGGTGCAGGTAGTGGATCATCACCCAGCCGATGTACTCGTGCAGCAGGTAGAGCGGGTAGGTCAGCGCACCGGCGGTGGTCAGCCAACGCCAGCCGACCGCGAGACGACCGGTGGCCACCGCCGCCAGGACCAGGTAGAAGAGCGTGACCAGCGCCGCCTCGACCATGCTGATCTGGGTCGACGACAGCATGGTCCGGTTCGGGGCGTACGGGTTGACCGTGCCGATCATCTGGAGCGCGACGAGCCAGGACGCGCCCACCAGCCCCCAGAGGTAGATGTCGGAACCGTGGCGGTAGATCAGGAACAGGGCCATGCCGCCGACGAAGCAGGCCGCGCTGCGGGGCACCAGCAGATCGGTGAGCATCGGGATGGAGTGGTACGCGAAGAGGCTGGCGATCAGCCACCCGGAGGCGAAGAACAGCACCCGCCGCGGGGTGTATCCGCGGACCAGCACGAAGAGACCGAAGAGGAGGTAGAAACGCAGCTCGTGGGCGAGGGTCCAGTAGACGGAGTCGACCGCGTCCACTCCCATGAGGTCGTTGAACATGGTGAGGTTGGTCAGCACGTCGCCGGGGCGCTTCGGCTGGCGGACCACCGGCCAGAGGGTGAGCACCGCGGTGGTGGCGAGCACCGCGAACCAGTACGCGGGATAGAGCCGGATGATCCGAGCGGCGGCGAACTGCCCCAGGCCACGCCCCTCCGCGCTCATGCAGATCACGAAACCGCTGATCAGGAAGAACAGGTAGACCCCGAGCCACCCGAACTGGGTGTAGAGGCTGAGCGTAGGCAGGGCCGCGCCGTCCGGACCACCCCAGGCGCCGCCGAAGACCGTGAGATGGAAACCTACGACGAACAGGGCTGCGACCAGTCGCAGGCCATCGAGCACATACAGGCGTGAGGGCGCGACCCCGGAAGGCGATTTCACACGAACTCCCCGTTAAGGGGGCCCTGGCCCCGTGCCGGCCCCCCAATGTGCCGTTGCACAATGGCGATCGGCGAAGGGCAAGTTAGCAGGCCGGCACGAGGGCGGCAATCCCGTCCGAGAGCCGGGGCCGGGCCGTCGTCGGCCGGCGGCCTGCCCGGTACGCCGGACGCGTCCGACGCCGGTGTGATGAGCTGTACGGGTGTCGGGGCTGGGACTGGTACTGCACCCCACCCGGGATGTCACCGAGGTGGTCGGGATCATCGAACGGTGGGCGACGCGTCACCACAAGTCGTTGATGGTGCGCACGGAGGACGCGCACCGCGTACCGGCCAGCATCGAGCCGGTGCCGGAGGCCGAGGTGGCGGCACGCGCCGACGCGTTGATCAGCATCGGCGGTGACGGCACGATGCTGGGGGCGCTGCGTTCGGCAGTCCTCGACCCGAAGCCGGTGCTCGGCGTACACCTGGGTCGGCTCGGTTTTCTCGTCGAGGTCGAGCCGCCGGCGCTGCCGGAGGCGTTGAGCCGGTTGCTGTCCAAGGACTTCACCATCGAGTCGCACGCCTGCCTGGCCTGCGACGTGTGCGGCGACGACATCGTGGCGTTCAACGACATCGCGCTGGTCCGCCAGCCCGGCTCCGGTTTCGTCACCGCCACCCTCGCGGTCGACGGCCAGCAGTACGGCTACTACCGCGCCGACGCCGTGGTGATCAGCACGCCGATCGGCTCGACCGCGTACAGCTACGCCGCGGGTGGTCCGCTGATCTCCCCGGCGGCGGACGTCGTGGTGGTCACCCCGTCGGCGCCGATGGCCGGCATCTCCCGGTCGGTGGTGCTCTCCCCGGACGAGAAGATCCGGCTGGAGTTGGAGCCCCACTCGTCGGCTGTCGTGGTGGAGATGGACGGGCTGGTGTTCCGCGACGCGGCGACCGAGGGTGCCGTGGACATCAGTTACCGCCGCAACGCCGGCCTGGTGGTCCGCTTCGACCCGCAGCGCTACCAGGAACGCAACCAGTTGAAGATGACCCTGCTCGATCTGCCCTTCCTACCCGAGCAGCTCCGCGAGCTGCTCCCCAAAGAACTCCACAGATCCCCCGACCAAGAAATCCCCCCACGCTGCTGACACCCCACCACCCCCACCGCGTCGATCATGAAGTTGGCGGCGGCGGTGTCGGCGTGTCGCGCCGCTAACCTCATGATCAACATGGCCGGGCGGGGCCAGGCCGGGTGGAGGGGGTGGGGTGGGGTGGGGTGGGGTTCAGGCGTTGGTGAGGGCCTGGTCCACCAGGGTCTTGGCTTCCTGTTGGATGCGCGTGAGGTGCTCGGGGCCCTGGAAGGACTCGGCGTAGATCTTGTAGACGTCCTCGGTGCCGGAGGGGCGGGCGGCGAACCAGCCGGAGGTCGTGCTGACCTTGAGACCGCCGATCGGGGCGCCGTTGCCGGGCGCGGTGGTCAGGGTCGCGGTGATCGGCTCACCGGCCAGCTCGGTGGCGGTGACCTGGTCCGGGGAAAGCTTGGCGAGCACGGCCTTCTGCTCGCGGGTGGCCGGGGCGTCGATGCGGGCGTACGCGGGCGCGCCGAACCGGTCGGCCAGCTCCGCCCAGTGCTCGCTCGGGCTGCGCCCGCTGGTGGCCAGGATCTCGGCGGCGAGCAGGCAGAGCAGCAGGCCGTCCTTGTCGGTGGTCCAGGTGGAGCCGTCACGGCGCAGGAACGACGCGCCGGCGCTCTCCTCACCGCCGAAGCCGACCGCGCCGTCGAGCAGCCCCGGCACGAACCACTTGAAGCCGACCGGCACCTCCAGCAGCGGCCGGCCCAGGTCGGCGGCGACCCGGTCGATCATCGACGAGGAGACCAGGGTCTTGCCCACCGCGGCGGCCGGACCCCAGTCGGCGCGGGTACGGAACAGGTGGTCGATCGCCACCGCCAGGAAGTGGTTGGGGTTCATCAGGCCGGCGTCGGGGGTGACGATGCCGTGCCGGTCGGCGTCGGCGTCGTTGCCCGTGGAGATCTGGTAGTCGGCGCGGGCGGCGATCAGCGACGCCATCGCGTTCGGCGAGGAGCAGTCCATCCGGATCTTGCCGTCGCCGTCGAGCGTCATGAACCGCCAGGTCGGGTCGACCGTCGGGTTGATCACGGTCAGGTCCAGCCGGTGCCGCTCGGCGATCTCACCCCAGTACGCCACGCTCGCCCCGCCGAGGGGGTCCGCGCCGATCCGGATGCCCGCGTCACGGATGGCGTCGACGTCGATCACCGCCGGCAGGTCGTCGACGTAGTTGGCGAGGAAGTCGTACTCCCCGGTGGTGTCGGCGACCCTGGCCCGCGCGTAGGTGATCCGGCGGACCTCCTTGAGCCCGGCGGCGAGGATCGCGTTGGCGCGGTCCTGGATCCACCGGGTGACGTCGGTGTCGGCGGGCCCGCCGTTGGTGGGGTTGTACTTGAAGCCCCCGTCGTCCGGCGGGTTGTGCGACGGGGTGATGACGATGCCGTCGGCGAGGCCGCTGGTGCGCCCCCGGTTGTGGGTGAGGATCGCGTGCGACAGCGCTGGCGTCGGGGTGTAACCGTCGCGGCTGTCGACCAGCACGGTGACCCCGTTGGCGGCGAGGACCTCCAGCGCGTCCACCGCGGCCGGCGCGGAGAGCGCGTGGGTGTCCCGAGCCAGGAACAGCGGACCGTCGAGGCCCTGCTCCCGCCGGTAGTCGCAGAGCGCCTGGGTGACCGCGAGGATGTGGTCGGAGTTGAACGCGTTGCGCAGGCTGGAGCCCCGGTGACCGGAGGTGCCGAAGGAGACCTGCTGCGCCGGGTCCGTGGGATCGGGGTGCTCGGCGTAGTAGGCGGTCACCAGGCGCGGCACGTCGACCAGGTCGGCGGGCTGGGCGGGTTGGCCGGCACGGGGATGGGTCACTGCGGGAACCTCCTGGAGCAGGTACGGGTGGTCACAGCTCGACCTTCTGGCCCTTGCCGATCACCACGATGCCGTTGTCGGAGACGGTGTAGCGCTGCCGGTCCTTCTCCAGGTCGACGCCGATCTCGGCGCCCTCTGGGACGAACACGTTCTTGTCCAGGATGGCCCGCCGGACGACCGCGTGCCGGCCGATCTCCACACCCTCCATCAGCACCGAACCGTCGACGTGCGCCCAGGAGTGCACCCGCACCTTCGGCGACACGATCGAGTTCTCCACCAGCGACCCGGAGATCACCACGCCCGGGGAGACCATCGAACCGACCGCCCGGCCGACCCGCTCCCCCCACTGGTGCACGAACTTCGCCGGCGGCCACGGGGGCTGCTCGGTGTAGATCGGCCAGTCGAAGTTGTACATGTTGAAGACGGGGTGCACGTTGATCAGATCCATGTGCGCGTCATAGAACGAGTCGAGCGTCCCGACGTCGCGCCAGTAGCCGCGGTCCCGGTCGGTACTGCCCGGCACCTCGTTGTCGCGGAAGTCGTAGACGTTCGCCTCGCCCCGCGCCACGAGCATCGGGATGATGCTGCCGCCCATGTCGTGCTTGCTGGTCTTGTCCTCCGCGTCGCGCTCGACCGCCTCACACAGCGCCCGGGTGGTGAAGACGTAGTTGCCCATCGAGGCGTAGATCTCGTCGGGCGCGTCCGGCAGGCCGACCGCGTCGGTGGGCTTCTCGCGGAACGCCCGGATGCGCCGGCCGTCCTCGCCGACCTCGATGACGCCGAACTGGTCGGCCGTCGACAGCGGCTGGCGGATGCCGGCGACGGTGACCGCCGCGCCGGACGCGATGTGGTCCTCCACCATCTGCCGGGGGTCCATCCGGTAGATGTGGTCGGCGCCGAAGACGATCACGTAGTCGGGCTGCTCGTCGTTGATGAGGTTGAAGCTCTGGTAGATGGCGTCGGCCGAGCCGGCGAACCACCAGGGGCCGCGACGTTGCTGCGCCGGCACCGGGGTGACGTAGTTGCCGAGCAGCGTCGACATCCGCCAGGTCTTGGTGATGTGCCGGTCGAGGGAGTGGGACTTGTACTGGGTCAGCACGACGATCTTGAGATAGCCGGCGTTGGCCAGGTTGGAGAGGACGAAGTCGACCATGCGGTACATCCCGCCGAACGGGACGGCCGGCTTGGCCCGGTCCGTGGTGAGTGGCATCAGGCGCTTGCCCTCACCACCCGCCAGGACGATCGCGAGCACCTTGGCAGCCATGCCCAGACGCTATCCACCCGCGTCGGACTTCACCACTCGTACGGGGAGTCTTCTGCACTAGGGTGCGAGGTCATGACGGAACCCACCCCGCTGCGCGTCGACCTGCTCACCCGTGAGTACCCGCCGGAGGTCTACGGTGGCGCCGGGGTGCACGTCGAGTACCTGGCCCGGGAGTTGCGCCGCCTCGCCGACGTGCGGGTGCGCTGCTTCGGTCTGCCGCGCACCGAGGCGGGCGTCACCGCGTACCCCGAACCGCCCGGCCTGACCGGCGCGAACGCCGCGCTGCGCACGATGGGCGTGGACCTGGAGATGGCCGCCGGCACGGCCGGCGCCGACGTGGTGCACAGCCACACCTGGTACGCGAACCTGGCCGGACACACCGCGAAGCTGCTGCACGGGGTGCCGCACGTGCTGACCGCGCACAGCCTGGAGCCGCTGCGACCGTGGAAGGCCGAGCAGCTCGGCGGCGGTTACGCGCTCTCCTCCTGGATCGAGCGCACCGCGATGGAGGCCGCCGACGCGATCATCGCGGTGAGCGCCGGCATGCGGCGCGACGTGCTGACCGCCTACCCGCAGGTCGACCCGGACCGGGTCCGGGTGGTCTACAACGGCATCGACACCATCCAGTACGCCCCGGACCAGGGCACCGAGGTGCTCGACCGGCTCGGCGTCGACCCGTCCCGACCCAGCGTGGTCTACGTCGGGCGGATCACCCGGCAGAAGGGGCTGCCCTACCTGCTGCGAGCCGCCCGGGAACTGCCCGCCGACACCCAGCTGGTGCTGCTGGCCGGCGCTCCGGACACGGCCGAGATCGCCGCCGAGGTGCAGGAGTTGGTCGCCGAGCTGCGGGCCAACCGCTCCGGAGTGGTCTGGGTCGCCGAGATGCTGCCCAAGACCGAGGTCATCCAGGTGCTCACCCACGCGACGGTCTTCGCCTGCCCCTCGGTGTACGAGCCCATGGGCATCGTCAACCTGGAGGCGATGGCCTGCGAGACGGCCGTGGTGGCGACCGCCACCGGCGGCATCCCCGAGGTAGTGGCCGACGGTGAGACGGGCCTGCTCGTGCCGATCGAGCAGGCCACCGACGGGTCGGGCACCCCACTGGACCCGGACCGCTTCGTGGCCGACCTGGCGGCGGCGATCAACACTCTGCTGGCCGACCCGGCGAAGACCACCGAGATGGCCCGCGCCGGCCGGCGACGCGCGGTGGAGCACTTCTCCTGGGATGCCATCGCCGCCCGCACCCTCGACATCTACCGGGAGGTCCGCGCCGCCGGCTGACCGGCGGCGGGCGGCGGGCGGGTCGACCTCAGATCGCCGTACCCGGCGGGGATTTGAGCAGCGACGTCGCGTCGGCGGGGTGACCACCGAGCCCGTTCCGAAGCGCGTTGGCCGCGATCCGAATGAGGTCGATGTTGACCCCCGCGGCACCACTCGGGTCATGCACCGTCAATTTCACGTCCAGGCTCACCGCTGTCTCACCCCAGCCCTGCGCCTCAATATTGAGGTGCGCCACCTTCTGCGATTTCAGCTGTGACAGGTAACCCAGTGGGGCCAGCTCGACTTTGTCGTCCGCCGACAACGCATTGAGCTTGGACTGCTTCTTGGTACTGGGGTTCTCCACCAGGTTGCGGAAGTCGTCGGTGCCGCCAAGATTGACCTGGTAGGAACTGACCAGGGCGAGGCCCCGCTCCTCCAGCAGCCGCAGCAACGCGTTGTGCAGCACCGAGGTGCCGAACTGGCTGGCCAGGTCGTCACCGAGCAGTGGCAGGCCGGCCGCCTCGAACGTGCTCATCCAGTGCGGATCGCGGGCTATCGGGTCGGCGGTGGTGTTGATGAAGGCCACGCCAGCCCGGTGAGCGGCGTCGGCGTACGCCCGGGCCGTCTCCGGCCGGCCGCTCGGAGCCGAGTAGAGCAGCACCTCCGCCCCTGCCAGCGCCGCCGCCACCCGACCCACCTCGGTCGCGTCGACAAGACCCCTGGTCACCGGGACATCCGCCCGGGGGAGCTCACAGTCGAGCCGAGGGAAATTGTTGGGCGGCACAAAGATCGCCTCGGTCAGGTCCCTACCGATTTTCTCCTCGGAGGTGGCGAAGGCCGCGACCACGTCGATGTCGTCCACCCCGAGCCCGTCGATCATCGGCCGCCGGATACCCACCAGGCTGCCGGTCTGACGGTAGAGAGCCATTCCCTGCACCAACGCCGACGTGTTGTTTCCGACGCCCACAATCGCAACTCTCGCCCGTTCGATCATGGGCGGGAGGTTACGTCACCTGAGCCGGTCCGCTGGTTCGGTGACCCGCGCGCCGGCAGCACAACCACAGCGCCGGAAAGTGTCGTACACCTGTTCTAGTCTTTGCTGGTGATCGATGCGTTGGCGCAGGCAGAGTCCGCTGTGGCGGCCTGCCTCGACCGCGCCACCTGGGCCGCCGACGAGCAGGACCTCGTCACCGCCCTGGACGTCGCCCACCGCCTGGAGCAACGGGTGGCCGCGATCAAGCTGACGCTCGTGCGCGAGCTGGACGGTCGAGGCACCGCAACCGCGCAAGGCGCGTCCTCGACGGCGGTGTGGTTGCGCGACCGCTTGCGCCTCGGGGTCGGCGCCGCACGCCGTCTGGTCGAGCTCGCCGCGACGCTCGACGCCGCCCCGGTCGGGGTGCGCGACGCGCTGGCCGGCGGGGCCGTCACCGTCGAGCAGGTCCGGGTCATCGCCGAAACGGTCGATACCGTGCAGAGCGTCGCCGGTGCGGCGGCCGCCGACAAGGCTGTCGGCGTCCTCGTCGACTGGGCGGCGCAGTTCGACGCCGCCCTGCTGCGCAGGCTCGGCACGCGGATCCTCGACCACGTCGCCCCGGAGGTCGCCGACGCTGCCGCCCAGGCGGCACTCCGGGCCGAGGAGTCGCGTGCCGCCCGCGACCGGCACGTGACCCTGAGCGAGCAGCCCGACGGGCGGCTGCGCCTCACCGGCAGCCTCGACACCGAAGCCGCCGCCCTGCTGCGCGCTGCCATCGACCCGCTCACCGCACCCGCCGGCCCCGACGACACCCGCACGCCCGGCCAACGCCGCCACGATGCCCTCGCCGACGTGTGCCGCCTCGCCCTGCGCACCGGTGAGTTGCCCGACCACGGCGGTGACCCCACCCAGCTCGTCGTCACCACCACCTACGACATGCTGCGCCAGCACCTCGATACGGGCACCCTCGACACCGGCGGGCACCTCACGCCCGAAGCGGTGCGGCGCCTCGCCTGCGACGCCGCCATCCTGCCCGCCGTGCTCGGCAGCACCGGCCAGGTCCTCGACGTCGGCCGGCAACGCCGCCTCATCACCGGCCCACTGCGACGCGCCCTGGTCCTGCGTGACGGAGGCTGCGCCTTCCCCGGCTGCGACCGCCCGCCACGCTGGTGCGACGCCCACCACATCCAGCACTGGGCCGACGGCGGTGACACCAGCCTGGCCAACGCGGTGCTGCTCTGCGGTCACCATCACCGTCACATCCACCACGGCGACTGGACCGTGCGTCTCGGTGGCGACGGCCATCCCGAGTTCATCCCACCCGCCTGGCTCGACCCGGACCAACTGCCCCGCCGCAACCACTACCACCGGCGCAGATAGCCGGCGACGGGTGTCAGGTGACGCGGAGGGTGGCGGCGAGGTGGGCCAGGCCGGCCGGGGCGTCGGCGGACCGCCACGCGACGGCGACCAGCTTCCGTGTCGCGGGCCGGTCGTGTACCTCGCCGTGGGCGGTGCGTTCCGCTTCGAGCAGGGTCCGGCCCGCCCGGAGCATGTCGCCGACGAGGGCGTACGCGCGGGCCACGTCGAGAAGGTACGCGGCCCGATGCTCGGGCGGCAGCCACCGCCACTCGTCGGTGACTACCAGCCGCTCGTGCCGTACGGTCGCCGCCGCGACGCCGCCGAGAGCCGCCTCGGCCACCACCCGTGCTGCCTCGACCGCCGCAGGGCCGAAACCCCAGCCGCTGCTGGAACCACCGCCACCGAAGCCCCAGCCACCGGAGTCACCGCCAGCAGAACCAGCAGGGCCGTCAGCAGGGCCAGTGGAGCCGCCAGCAGGGCCGCCGTCGAACCCGTCGTGTCGGGCGATCCTCGCTGCCTGGTCGAGCGACCGGGTGGCACCTCGTGCGTCTCCCCCAGCCGCGGCGGCGAAGGCGGCCTGGAGGAGCAACGTCCCGCGCAGCGAGGAGACTGCTGGAGTGCCACCACCGTCCCCGGCCCCCTCGATGCGGTCGGCGGCGACGAGCGCGGCATCCAGGGCCGACCTCCGCCGACCTTGGGACCGTAGCGCCTGGCTCAGCGACACGGTGGCAACGCCGGCGAGCTGTGCGTCATTCGTGGCGAGGGCGACGGCGATCCCGCGATCGGCGGCCAGCCAGGCCAACTCCCCCTGGTCGACCTTCACCAGCACCAGGGCGGTCAACCCGTACACCGAGACCAGCAGAGCGTCGGTCGTAAACCCGGGGCGGGCGGCCTGCGCCTCGCGGGCGGCGTCGAGCAGGTCGGGCAGGACTGCGAGCAGCGTCGGGTACCGGGCATGTCGGTAGCTCTGTTCGGCGTGGGCCAGCCGGGCACGCAGCTCCTCGATGAGCGGTGGTCGGGTCGAGCCCCGCAGGCGGTAGCGAGCCAACGCGGTTCGGATCCCCTCCACCCCGGTAGCGACGGGATCGGGCCGCACCGGCCGGGCGGTCAGCAGGACCTCCAGGTCGATGCGGAGCGTGTCGGCGACCTCCCGAAGGTTGGACACCCGCTCCAGCCGGCGTACCCCGCGCTCCACCTTGTCCACCCAGCTCTTCGACTTGCCGAGACGGTCGGCGAACTGCTGCTGCGTCATGTTGCGCCGCACCCGCCACTGGGCGATTCGGCGACCCACCGGCAGCTCGTTCACCGCGGGCCCGTCCCGCTCACCGCAGGACCCCCAGCACGAACAACACGAGTACGACCACAGCCATCGTGAGGCCGTAGGCGTACTGCCGGCGGGTGAGCGGCGCGCGGGGCGTACGGGGTAGACAGGGCACCCGATCCCCGTCCGGGCATGGAGGCCGGGCACCCGGCACCGGGTACGCGGGCGGCAGCGGCCCGTCCGGCGGACGCTCGTGCACCTGCGCCTCCTCAAGGGCCACGGGAATGGTGGTGATTGGCCATGTGTTCAGGGCGGGGCGGAGCACAGGAACCACCCCGCCCCGGATGGAGGCACTCCGCTGCTGACGAGAGAACCTTCAACCTCAACTTAGAGTGCAGTGAGTACAGAGTCAACACTGCATACAAAGAGTGTCATGTGCAATGGCATGCTCAGAGGGCTGACGAGAGGTGGCCCTGCCATGCCCCGACAACCTGTGTACGAGCAGGTCATCGATGACGTGATCCGCTCGATCCAGTCCGGCGCGCTGCGGCCCGGCGACAAGCTGCCGTCTATCGCCGAGCTCGGCGAGCAGTATCGAGCCAGCGCGACGCCGATCAGGCTGGCCCTACGAATCTTGGATGAGCGGGGCTGGATCGAGGTGCACCAGGGCAAGGGCTCGTTCGTGGCGCCGGAACCGCCCGCCTGACTCCGTTGGGGCCACTCGCGCGGCCTAGATCCACACGACTTCCAGGAAACCGCTGCATCCGGGTCGCACCGATACAGCGGTTTCACTGAATGCGTGTGATCTTGATGGTGGTGGCCGGACGACGGCCTAGCGGCGGTCAGTTGCTCGGCGTGATCAGCGTCAGGGTCGGGAAGTACGTGCGGTATCGCGACCCGTCACGGGTTAGCAGGTTGTATCGGCAGACGGCCGCATGCGCGCCGATGTAGAAGTCGGCCAACGGCGACCGCTTCGCGCCGTCCAGCCTCCGATATCGCGCGTACGCCTTGC
Organism: Micromonospora sp. NPDC047467; assembly: GCF_040643095.1. Taxonomy (NCBI): domain Bacteria; kingdom Bacillati; phylum Actinomycetota; class Actinomycetes; order Micromonosporales; family Micromonosporaceae; genus Micromonospora; species Micromonospora sp. NPDC047467. The sequence goes on from NZ_JBEYTO010000012.1 coordinate 50,597, forward strand.
CGGCGAGGAAGCCCGCGGGGTACGGAAGCTCCTCGCGAAGGAAGTCCGCGGCAGGCAGCGCCTCGTCCAAATCCTCGATGCGGTCGAAACGGACCGACACCTCGGCGTACACGATCGGGTTGATCACCAGGCTGCCGGCATCGCGAGCCTCGGCGAGAGCAGTGCCGGACCACTCCGCCCACTTGGGGTCATCGGTCAGGATGTCCAGCAGCACATTGGTGTCGACAAGCGTCGTCGTCGCGTCCGGCGAGCGGGACGGCAGGGCGCGGAGCCGATCACTCGCCACGCAGCATCTCCATCAACTCCTCGGTGGACATGTGCTCGGTGTCCTTGGCGCTCCCACGGCCCCGCATGTGACGGACGAGCCGCTGCCCCCGGGTGTCCGCACTGTGAACGCGGACGATGCGCAGAGCACCGCCCTCCTCCACCACATCGACCTCGTCGCCCTCATGAAGGTTGTACTGAGCTCGCAGCGCCGCAGGGATGGTGACCTGACCCTTGCTATTCAACCGCATACCCAACCCCCTGTCACGTATCACACATGATACGCGACACGTCGGAGCATGCGTCACGCTTGACGCCTTCTATCGGCCGCGTCAGGTTGCCAACGTCCGATGCTTGGCCGCGCGCGAGCCGATCTCGCACAGTAGGTTGGCGGGGTGACTGGACGGTTCCCGATCGAAGACGTCTCCCCCGTCGTCTCGTGCGGGCGGTACCCGGCCAAGGCGGTGGTCGACGAGCCGGTCCCGGTGTCGGCCCGCGCCTACCGGGAGGGGCACGACGCGCTGGGATGCAACGTTGTCTGGACCGGTCCGGACGGCGAAACCCGGCCGTTCACCCGGATGCGCCCCGGCGAGCCCGGCCAGGACCGCTGGCACGCCACCATCGCGCCGGACGCCGTCGGTGAGTGGACCTTCTCCGTCGAGGCGTTCCAGGACCCGTATCTGACCTGGCAGAACGCGGTGACCAAGAAGATCGCCGCCGGGCAGGGGCCGGCCGAGCTGGCCAACGACCTGGCCGAGGGCACACGGGTGCTCGCCGCCGCCCGGGGCCTCGTCCCGGCCGCCGACCAAGCCCGGGTCGCCGACGCGCTCACCGCCCTCGCGGACACCGACCTGCCGCTGCCGCAGCGGGTCGACCCGGCGCTCACCCTGGCCGACCTGCTCTGGGAGCACCCGGTGCGGGAGTTGGTCACCGCCGGTGAGACGTACGCGATCTGGGCGGACCGCAAGCGGGCCCTCTACTCGGCCTGGTACGAGTTCTTCCCCCGCTCCGAAGGGGCGGCCGGCGGCCGGTCGGGCACCTTCGCCACGGCGACCGACCGGTTGCCGGGTGTGGCCGCGATGGGCTTCGACGTGCTCTACCTGCCGCCGATCCACCCGATCGGCCGGGTCAACCGCAAGGGCCGCAACAACGCGCTCACCGCCGGGCCGACCGACGTGGGCTCGCCGTGGGCGATCGGCGCCGCCGAGGGCGGCCACGACGCCATCCACCCCGATCTGGGTACGCCGGCAGACTTCCGAGCCTTCATCCAGGCGGCGGCGGCGCAGCGCCTGGAGGTCGCCATGGACCTGGCGTTGCAGTGCGCGCCGGACCACCCGTGGGTCACCGAGCACCCGGAGTGGTTCACCACCCGGGCCGACGGCAGCATCGCGTACGCGGAGAACCCGCCGAAGAAGTACCAGGACATCTACCCGGTGAACTTCGACAACGACCCGGAGGGCATCCGGGCCGAGGTGCTGCGGGTGGTGCTGCACTGGGTGGGTGAGGGCATCCGCATCTTCCGGGTGGACAACCCGCACACCAAGCCGTTCGACTTCTGGCACTGGCTGATCGCCGAGGTGAAGAAGGTCGACCCGGACGTGCTGTTCCTGGCCGAGGCGTTCACCCGGCCCGCGATCATGCACGGCCTGGGCAAGATCGGCTTCACGCAGTCGTACACCTATTTCACCTGGCGCACGACGGCCGCGCAGATGCGGGAGTACTGCGAGGAGCTGGTGGCGTCGGCCGACTACATGCGGCCGAACTTCTGGCCGAACACGCCGGACATCCTGCACGAGTCGTTGCAGCACGGCGGGCCACCGATGTTCAAGATCCGGGCGGTGCTGGCCGCGCTGCTCTCCCCCTCCTGGGGGCTGTACGCGGGCTACGAGCTGTTCGAGCACGTGGCCCGGCCGGGTGCCGAGGAGTACCTGGACAACGAGAAGTACGAGCTGCGGCCCCGCGACTGGGCCGCCGCCGAGGCGCAGGGCCGCTCGCTGGCGCCGTTCCTGACCACCCTCAATCGGGTACGCCGTGACAACCCGGCCCTGCACCAGCTGCGCAACCTGCGCTTCCACGAGATCGACAACCCGGCGCTGCTGTGCTGGTCCAAGCACGACCCGGCGACCGGCAACACGGTGATCGTGGTCTGCTCGTTCGACTCGCGCGAGGTGCAGTGGGGCAACACCACGCTGGACATGCCGGCCCTCGGGTTCGACTGGCACGAGCGGTTCACGGTGCACGACGAGCTGACCGGCACCAGCTACGACTGGGGTCAGCGCAACGCGGTCCGGCTCGACCCGTACCTGCAACCGGCGCACGTGCTGACCGTGCGCCGCCCGGCCCCGCCGGCCGTGCCGCAGCCGACGGGCGCGGAGCCTGCGGACCTCACCGTCGCCGACGTACCGGATGACCTGTCCGGCGGCACCGCCCCAGTGGCCCCGGCCACCGCGCCAGTGAACCCGGCAAGCGTGGCGGCGACGCCGGCCACCGTGGCGTCCCGCGCGGCGGCCCGTGCGGCTGCCACCCGCCCGTCCCGCTCCGCGCCGACCGCTCCCGCACCGAAGGACGCCCGATGGACCAGCTGATCACCGGCGCGACGCACGACCCGCACGCGCTGCTCGGCGCGCACCCCACCGACTCCTCGACCACGATCCGCACGATGCGCCGGGGTGCCGGCGACGTGGTGCTGCTCGTCGGCGACGAGCGGTACCCGATGAAGCGGGTGCACGACGTCGGCGTCTTCGAGGCACAGGTCGAGGGCAACGTGCTCGACTACCGGGTGGAGGTCGACGGCACGGCGCACGACGACCCGTACCGCTACCCGCCGACGCTCGGTGAGCTGGACCTGCACCTCATCGGCGAGGGCCGGCACGAGCGGCTGTGGGACGCGCTCGGCGCCCGGGTGTTCGACGAGGGCGTGGCGTTCAGCGTCTGGGCGCCCAACGCCCGTGGCGTACGGGTGGTCGGCGACTTCACCGGCTGGTCACCGGACGACGGCTGGCCGATGCGCTCGCTCGGCTCCAGCGGCGTGTGGGAGCTGTTCGTGCCCAACGCCCGCGTCGGCGCCCGCTACAAGTACCGGGTGCTCGGCGCCGACGGGCAGTGGCGCGACAAGGCCGACCCCCTCGCCGCGTACGCGGAGGTGCCGCCGGCCACCGCGTCGGTGGTGTACCACTCGACGTACCGGTGGAACGACGCGGACTGGCTGGCCCGGCGGGCCGAGCGGCAGCCGCACCAGGAGCCGATGAGCGTCTACGAGGTGCACCTCGGCTCGTGGCGGCCCGGCCTGGGCTACCGCGAGTTGGCCGAGCAGCTCACCGCGTACGTCACCGAGTTGGGCTTCACGCACGTGGAGTTCCTGCCGGTGATGGAGCACCCGTTCGGCGGTTCCTGGGGCTACCAGGTGACCGGCTACTACGCGCCGACGTCCCGATTCGGCGACCCGGACGAGTTCCGGCACCTCGTCGACGAGCTGCACGCCGCCGGCATCGGCGTGATCCTGGACTGGGTGCCCGCGCACTTCCCCAAGGACGAGTGGGCGCTGGCGCGCTTCGACGGCACCCCGCTCTACGAGCACCCCGACCCGCGCCGGGGCGAGCACCCCGACTGGGGCACGTACGTCTTCGACTTCGGCCGCCGCGAGGTGCGCAACTTCCTGGTCGCCAACGCCCTCTACTGGTGCGACCAGTTCCACGTCGACGGGCTGCGGGTGGACGCGGTCGCGTCGATGCTCTACCTGGACTACTCCCGTAACCACGGCGAGTGGGAGCCCAACAAGTACGGCGGCCGGGAGAATTTGGAGGCCCTCGCGCTCATGCAGGAGGTGAACGCGACGGTCTACAAGCACCACGCCGGCGTCGTCATGATCGCCGAGGAGTCCACCGCCTGGCCGGGCGTCACCCGGCCCACCGCCGACGGCGGGCTGGGCTTCGGGTTCAAGTGGAACATGGGCTGGATGCACGACACCCTGCTCTACACGTCGAAGGACCCGATCTACCGTCAGCACCACCACCACCAGCTCACGTTCTCCCTGGCGTACGCCTGGAGCGAGAACTACGTGCTGCCGATCAGCCACGACGAGGTGGTGCACGGCAAGGGTTCACTGGCCGGCAAGATGCCCGGCGACACGTGGCAGCGGCTGGCAAACGTACGAGTGCTGCTGGCGTACATGTGGGCGCACCCGGGCAAGCAGTTGCTGTTCATGGGCTCCGAGCTGGCCGACGACCGGGAGTGGAGCGAGGAGCGCGGCCTCGACTGGTACCTGCTGCACGACCCCGCCCGCGCGGGCGTGCAACGGCTCGTCGGCGACCTCAACCGGGTCTACCGGGACACCCCGGCGCTCTGGGCGCAGGACACCGAACCGGCCGGGTTCCGCTGGATCGCCGGTGACGACGTCGCCAACAACACCGTTTCGTTCATCCGGATCGCCCCAGACGGTTCGACGCTTGTCTGCGTCGCGAACTTCTCCGCCCAGCCGCTGCACGACTACCGGATCGGGTTGCCGGCCGGCGGGACGTGGACCGAGGTGCTCAACACCGACGCCCACCACTACGGCGGGTCGGGCGTGGGCAACCTGGGCGCGGTGCGGGCCGAGGACGTGCCGTGGCACGGAATGGTGGCGTCCGCGGCCCTCCAGGTCCCCCCGCTGGGTGCCGTCTGGCTGCGCCAGGGCTGACCCGTGCCGCCGCCGACACCGGCCGAACACCCGCTGCTCGACCATGCACTCTCCATCGTGGAGAAAGACGTGCAGGCAGAACTCGGCGATGCCGAAGGACTACGCCTGGTCACCGACAGGGGCGAGGTATTCGTAGCTTTACGTGATGGCCGGTTTCACGGTGACCCGGTCCAGGTTCGGCCCGGGGACACTGCCGCCATGATCATCGCGGTGGTCGCCGAAGCCGCTCAGGACACCGTCATGGGTGTCCTCTGGAAGGCATGGCCAGAGTGCCCCGTGCACCGGACCGTCGCCAGCGTCTATCGCCTACGAGGTGAGTCGCAGGGATCGTCAGCGGCCGAGGTGGGAGACGACGTGAGCTGGCGCTGTTACGGACAGGAGGGAACGCACGCGGTCGCTCCGGTGGGCTCGCTACGCACCGCACGAGAGTCGCCATTCCCCGGAGGCGATTAGCTCACGAGACCCGAGAAGCGCCGATCACTTCTCGGGGGCTTTAAGACTCCAGCGAAGGGTCACCAGATCCACCAGGAGCATGCGAGCGAATCGAATCTGGCGTTCGTGAATGCCTCTGCCAAGCGGGTTGGACGCAAGATAGGCCGCTTGGATCCCCAGCGTCACGATCCCCGTCGTCGCGGAAACAACGAAGACCACGGCAAGTGGGGCTACCACGCCCACCGATACTTCATGGCGGACCAGGTGATAAGCCTGTAGGACCTGAGTCGACGCGATGACGGCGAGCGACAAGAACATCGCCCGCCACGACAGCACGTGCAAGCGGTACGACCTGCGCCTACGGATGTCGTCTCTCTGGTCGCTGAGCATGACTACCTCCCACCGCCGTCGCGTCGGCCGCGCTCGCCCCGGCCCCGGTGATCCAACCGGCGGTCTCAAACCAGGCCGGCGTCGCGCAGTAGTTGCCACAGGCCGGCGCCGTCCGGCGCGGAGAGCCACTTCTGCCCCACCGGTCCCGCCGACGACGCGCCCGCCGGGGCGGGCAGGCTGCCGGCCAGCACCGACTGGGTCGGGGAGAGCCGGCGGATCGCCACCCCGGCGACGTTCTCCGGGTGCGCGGCGGCGAACTCGCGGTAGATCTCCTGGTCGTGCTGGCCGTCGTCGCCGACCAGCAGCCAGCGCACGTCCGGGAACTCCTTGGCCAGCCGGGCCAGGGTGCTGCGCTTGTGTTCCATGCCGCTGCGGAACCAGCGGTCGGCGGTCGGCCCCCAGTCGGTGAGCAGCAGCGGCCCGGCCGGGTAGAGGTGCCGGGACAGGAACCGGGTCAGCGTCGGCGCGACGTTCCACGCGCCTGTGGACAGGTAGAACACCGGGGCGCCGGGGTGCGCGGTGACCAGCCGCTCGTAGAGCACCGCCATGCCCGGCACGGCGTTGCGGGCGTGCTCGTCGAGGACGAACGTGTTCCACGCGGCGAGCAGCGGCCGGGGCAGCGCGGTCACCATCACCGTGTCGTCGATGTCGGAGAGGATGCCGAACTTGACCTCCGGGTCGAGGATCCGCACCGGCGCGTCGACCGGCTCGGCGTCGGGGACGCTGAGCCGGACCGTCCCCCAGCCAGGTGGCAGGTCGGCCTCGACGAGCGTGTCGACGAAGCCGCTGCGGTCAGCCTGCGTCTCGTGCCGCACCCCGCCGGCCTCGATGTGCACGGTGACGTGCTTGGCGGGCAGCGTGGTAAAGCTGCGCCAGCCGCGGACCTTGTCCAGGCGGCCCCGCTGGCGGGTGTCGGGGCGGCCCAGCAACACCCGGCACATCACCCGCACCCAACCGGGGCGGCCGTAACCGGCGTACGCGACGATGTTCATCCGCCAGCCGGTGCGCCGCAACCGACGCTCCACGAGCTGGTGCACGGCGTCCTCGATCCGCGCGGCCCGGTGCAGGTTCGGCACGGCCAGCTGGCCGGCGGGAGTGGGTGGCACCCGCCAACCCTGCCACACGTCGACAATCGCGGCCACGCGAGCCGGCCCGGCTCTGCTGATCCACCTCGACGGCCCCGCCAAACGTGAAACACTCCGTCGGAGCGACGACGGGGGCGTGGTCGTGACACATCCAGAGCAGCACCGTGGGCGGTGGCGTCCGCGACTCGACCGGCCGGCGCTCGTGGCGCTGCTGTTCGGGCTGATCGGCGTCGGGTACCGGCTGGTCCTCACGCTGTACACCGTGCCGGCGTCGAACAGCGACGAGGCGACCTTCGGGCTGGCCGCGCTGCACATCGGGCAGGGTCGGGAACGGCCCGTCTTCCTCTACGGCCAGCACTACATGGGCATGCTGGAGTCGTACCTGGCCGCGCCGTTGCTCGCGGTGACCGGGCCGAGCTGGCCGGTGCTGCGGCTGCCGATGGTCGCCCTGTACGCGGTCTTCCTCTACCTGATCTACCGGCTCACCCGGCGGATCTACACGCCCTGGTTGGCCGTCCTCGTCGTCGGCCTGCTGGCGCTCGGGCCCGAACGGGTGGTACGCGACCAACTCACCGTCGTCGGCGGACGGCCGGAGGTGAAGCCGGCCGTGCTGCTGATGCTGCTGATCACCGTGGGGCTGGCCGCCGGGACGGTACGCCACCGCCGGCTCGCCGTCGCGCTGTTCGGCCTCCTCGTCGGGCTGGCCGTCTGGTCGGACTGGCTGATCCTGCCGTACCTGGCGGTGGCCGGGCTGGCGCTGGTCTGGGCGGTGCGGCGGGAACTTCTCGGCTGGGCCGGCCTGCTGCTGGTGGCGGGCTTCGCCGTCGGCGTGGCACCGATGATCTGGGACAACCTGCGCGCCGGGCCGGGCGAGGACTCCCTGTCGGTGTTCCAGGAGGTCAGCACCAAGGCCGGCCCGCTGCCGCCGTGGTCGGACCGGATCCGGGGCGGCCTGCTGGAGGGGGTGCCGCTGGCGCACGGGCTCTGCCCGGTGGACGGGTGCGGCCGCTGGCAGCAGTGGTTCGGGCTGCTCTACCCGGCGCTGCTGCTGGCCGCCGCCGTGCTGGCGGTGCTCGCGTACCGCCGGGCCGCCGCCACGCCACGCGGCGAGCGGGTCGGGCCGGTGGTGCACCTCGCGCTGGTCGTCGGCGCGGCGTTGACAGTGCTGTCGTACGTGCGCAGCCCGCTCGCCGCCACCAGCCCGCTGGACAACGCCCGCTACCTGTCGGTGCTGCAACTGTCGCTGCCGGCGGTGCTCTGGCCGCTCTGGGTGGCGGCGGTCGCCTGCTGGCGGGGCACGGTGGGCGCGCTCGGCCGGCTCACCGGCGCGCTTGCCACCGCCGTGCTGGCCGCGCTCACCGCGACCACGCTGGTGATCACCGTGCTCTTCGCGACAAGCGGCGTCGCGGCGCCACGGACCGAGGAACGCCAGGCCCGGGAGTTGGCCGCCGCGCTGCGCGCCCACGGCCCCCACGAGGTGTACGGGGACTACTGGACCTGCAACCGGCTGGTCTTCAACACCGACGAGACGGTGGTCTGCGGGGTGCTCGACGGCGACCTGTCCCCCGGGCAGAACCGCTACCGGCCGTACTGGCGGCAGGTCGGGCGAGCCGAGCGGCCGGGCTACGTGGTGGAGGTCGACTCGCCGATGGACCGGCGGCTGCGCCGGCTGCTCGCCGACCGGCCCGACGCCGCCCCGGTGCGGGAGGTTGGCGGGTATCGCGTGTACCACCCCGACACCCCGGTCCGGCCCTGGCGGTAACGGCGGGTCGTACGCTGGCCGGGCCGGCGCGTGAGGCGCCGTACCGCCCGTCGAGGAGACCCGATGCTCATCCTGCTGCCACCCTCGGAGGGCAAGGCCGACGCCGGCACCGGACGACGGTGGACCCCGGACAAGCTCTCACTGCCGGAGCTGAACCCGGCCCGCGAGCGGGTCCTCGACGCGCTGGTGACACTCAGCGCCGGCCCGGACGAGGAGGCGGCGCGGGCCGCCCTCGGGCTCAGCGAGGGCCAGCGCGGCGAACTGCGCCGCAACGCCCGACTGCGGGCGGCGGCCACCGCCCCGGCCGCGCGGATCTACACCGGGGTGCTCTACGAGGCGCTGGACCTGGCGTCGCTGCCGTCCGAGGCGCAGCGGGCGGCACGCCGCTCGATCCTCATCAGCTCCGGACTGTGGGGCGCGGTACGCCTCGCCGACCGGATCCCGCCGTACCGCTGCCCGATCGGCGCGCGGCTGCCGGACGTCGGGGCGCTGTCGACGTACTGGCGTGGGGAGCTGGCGCCGGTCCTGGCCGGCGCGGCCGGCAGAGGCCCGGTGCTGGACCTGCGCTCCGGGGCGTACGCGGCCACCTGGACGCCGCGCGGGGAACTGGCCGAGCGGACGGTGACCGTGCGGGTGCTGCACGAGCGCGACGTCGACGGCGTGCCGGTCCGTTCGGTGGTGAGCCACTTCAACAAGGCCACCAAGGGGCGGTTGGTCCGTGACCTGCTGCTCGCCGGGGCCCGGCCGCGAACCGCCACGGAACTGGTCGACGTGTTGCGCGAACTGAAGTACACGGTCGAGGAGGAAACCCCCGCCGCCGGTCGTATCCGGCAGGTAGATCTGGTGGTCAGCGACCTGTAGGCGCGCTCTGCCGCAAGATTTCCTCAAGGCTGGGCGGGAGGCGTTCCGCAACGGCCACGCAGAGGCGACGGTAGGGGAACCCAGACTCCGACAAGGGAGCCCTCCGTTGGCCCGCGATCCCGCCCTGCTCGACCGGCCCCGCCCTCCAGCGACCCCACCCCCGCTGGACTGGCTGACCCTGGGCGACGCGTTCGAGGCCGCCTGCCTGCTGCGCTGTACGGCGGCGCCGACCCCCACGCGGCCGAGCGTGGCACTCGGGTCGCACTCGCCGGGGGTGGAGTTCAACCGGGAGGACGCCGCGCAGCGGATGCGGCAACTGCTCGCCCGACTCGACATCCCGGTTACCCAGGAGGTGGCGGTCGGCGGTCTGCGCCGCCGCTACGAACTGCACCGACTCTGGGTGCCCCCGGAGCACCGGGGGACGTACACCCGGATGATGAACGCCGGTTGGTGGCAGGGTCGTCGGGAACTGCTCGGCGGTCCCCTGCCGGGCGCCTCGCCGGCCCGCCGGCGATGGGTGTCCCGGCTCGCGGCGGCAGCGTGGCGGTCGGCGCTGCTGGCCGGCGGGCGGCACGTCCGGCGGCACATCCTCGGTGTCCGGATCACCGACCGGGAGTTGGCCGCCGTGCTGATCCGTGGCGCGACCGTGTTGGACGTGCCGGCCGAGCTCCGCCCGGGCACCGGTTGCTTCCTCGTGAGCGTGGCCGACGGTCCGGACCGGGACCGCATCCTGCGGAGCGCATCGATGGAGTCGGCACGCGGCACGGTGCTGGAACCGGCCCACCAGGCTGGCTGAGCGAGGTTCGCGCCGCGCGGCGCGACGGCCCACGGCCGAGACGAGCTTGCGCACCGCCACTCCGACAGCGCACAGTGCACCGCGTGAGTCGTACCTCGTCGGGCCGGTTCGGTCAGCACCGTGCCAGCGCGGCCGCGCTGATGCTGGTCGCGGCCCTCCTCACCGCCGGCTGCCGGGACGCCCGGGCCGAGCCGGTGGTGATCCGGATCGCCACGGGCAGTCCCACCGCCGTCTACTACGCGTTCGGGCAGTCCCTGGCGGCCATCCTCAACCGGGAACTGCCCGGGGTACGCGCCAGCGTGGTGGTCACCGCCGCCTCGGCGGAGAACGTGCGCCTGGTCGGCTCCGGTGCGGCCGAGCTGGGCTTCACCCAGGCCGACGTGCTGCCCGCCAGCACGACGGCTGTCCAGACGGTGGACGCGGTCGCTCGGGTGTACGACGACCAACTGCACCTGGTCGCGATCGGCGGCGGGCCAATCCGCACTATCGACGATCTGCGCGGCCGGCGGGTCTCGGTGGGCGCGCCCGGCTCCGGCACCGAGATCACCGCCACCCGGCTGCTGGACGTGGCCCAGCTCGGCAGGGACGAGGTACACCGGGCGCGGCTCGGGTTGGACGACTCGGTGGCCGCGCTGCTCTCCGGGCGCATCGACGCGTTCTTCTTCTCCGGCGGCCTGCCGGTCCTCGCCATCGAGGAGCTGACCCTGCAGAGCGCCACCCGGATCGTGGACCTCGGTGACTGGACCGAGCCGCTGCGCGCCCGCTACGGCCAGGTCTACGTCTCCCGAGACATCCCCCGCTCGGTGTACGGCGTGAGCCCCATGACCACGGTGGCCAATCCGAACTACCTGATCGTCCGGCCCGACCTGCCGGACTCGCTGGTGCGGGACGTGACCCGGCTGCTGATGGAACGGCGGGCCGAGCTGGCCGCGGCGCATCCGGCGGCCGGACGGATGAGCCCCCGGTCGGCGATCGTCACCGCACCGTTGTCGCTGCACCCCGGGGCCGCCGCCTGGTACCGGGCCGCGAAACCCTGACGCCCGGCCGCTACCGCGCCAGGGTGGGCCGCAGGTCGACGGCCCGGTCCTCGTCGTCCACCGGGCCCGCCGCCGCATCGGGTGGGGGCGCCGGGAACCACAGGCCGGCGACCAGCCCGCGCGGCTGTCCGGCGCGCATGGTGAGCCGACCGTCGGACGCGTCCACCAGCACCGCGACGATGGTCAGGCCGAGCCCGGCGCCGTCGACGTTCTGCGCGTCCGGCGCCCGCCAGAACCGCTCGGTGGCCTGACCGAGCTGCCTCTCGGTCATCCCCGGGCCGGTGTCGCGCACCTCCAGGGCCACCCCGTCGTCGTGGCGGGCCACCGTCACCGTCACCGTCGCGCCGGCCCCACTGAACTTCACCGCGTTGTCGATCAGGGCGTCCAGCGCCTGGTCGACGGCGGTCGGCACGGTCCGGGCGTACGCCGGGGCATCGCTCGTGGCGAGCCGCAGCGCGACAGACCGGTGCCGGGCCAGCGGCGCCCACGCCGCCACCCGGGACGCGGCCACCGCGGCGGCATCCACGGTGATCCGCTCGTTCTCCTCACGTTCGGCCCGGGCCAGGGTGAGCAGGGCGTCGAGCACCAGCGCCAGCCGGTCGGTCTCCTCCAACGCCAGCCGGTGCTCGGCGCGCCCGTCCGGGTCGGTGAGGCTGGGCCCCAGCTCCTCCACCCGCAGTCGCAACGCGGTGAGCGGGTTACGCAACTGGTGGCTGGCGTGCGCGACGAACGCCCGCTGCCGGTCCATCACGTCGGACACCACGTCGGCCATGTGGTTGAAGCTCGCCGCGAGCCGACGCAGCTCCGGCGGACCGAGCCGATGCTGCACCCGGGCACCCCGGTCACCCTCGGCGATCTCGTGGGTGACCGCGTCCAGCTCGGTGACCGGGCGCAGCACCCAACCGGCCAGCCCGAACGCCGTCAGCACGCACGCCAGCACGACGAGCAGGCCGGCCAGTGCCAGCAGCAACCACCAGGCGACGACGGCCCGGCGAATGTCGTCGGCCGACGACACGATCACCACCGCGCCGAGCACCTCGCCGCCGTCGTTGATCGGCACCGCCACCACCACCGGGCCGGCCGACCAGGGCCAGACCGACTCGGGGGCGGTGGTCTGCTGTCCGGACAGCGCGGTGTCCAGGACCGCGGCCGTACCGGTGGACTCCCAACTCGTCGAGTCGACCACGATGCCCCGCTCCCGGTCGACGACAGCCGCGCCGATCCCGTACAGCTCGTCGTAGCTGCGCAGCTCGGCCTCGATCGGGCCCGGCACACCGCCGCGCAGCGCCGGCCCGGCCAGCGAGGCGAACCGGGTGGCGTCGGCGAGCCGGTCGGCGCGTACCCGCTCGGTCTCGCTGCTGGCCAGGGTGATCGCGAGTGGGGTCTCCAGCGCGACGAGGACGAGCACCATCAACAGCAGATAGCTGATCACCAGTCGACGGCGCACGACAGCCCCTCACGCATCGCGCAGCCGGTAGCCGACCCCGCGTACGGTCTCCACCAGGCGCGGGTCACCCAGCTTGCCGCGCAGCGACCCGACGTGCACCTCGACGGTGTGCCGGTCGGCCCAGGTGGTGCCCCAGGCGTCGAGGAGGATCCGGTCGCGGGGCACCGCCACGCCGGGCTGCCGGGCCAGCGACAGCAGCACGTCGAACTCCTTGCGGGTCAACGTGACCGCGCGGCCGTCGACAGTCACCATGCGGGCGGCCACGTCGATACGCACCGTTCCCGCCTCGATCAGGTGCCGCTGGGGCGCGGCGTTCGCGGCCCGGCGCAGCACCGCCTCGATCCGCGCCTGCAACTCCACCATCGAGAACGGCTTGACCACGTAGTCGTCGGCGCCCAGGCGCAGGCCGAGCACCCGGTCGCGTTCCTCGCCCCGCGCCGTCACCGCGATGATGCCGAGGTGGCTGCTGCGCCGACGCAGCTCCCGGCACAGGTCGGTGCCGTCCCCGTCGGGCAGGGTCAGGTCGAGCAGCACCAGGTCGCACGGGGCGGCGGAGAGCGCGGCGGCGACGGTGGCCGCGTGCTCGACCTCGTACCCACGGCGGGTGAGAGCGGACGAGAGCGCGGCGGCCACCCGGCGGTCGTCCTCCACCAGCAGGATTCGCACCCGTGCCCCCGTCCGTCGCAGCGTCGTCCTGCGAATGGTGGCAGAAGGGTGTTGCGGGCGGGAGCGCCGCCTCCCGTCGTCTCGGACTACAGACCGAAGACGTCGTCGGCGACGGCGTCCCGGACGCCGTCGGCGAAGCCCCGGAAACCCGGGTCGTCGTGGCGGGCCGGCACGCTTGTGACGTCGACCCCGCTGGCCTGGGTGACCGCGTCGACCAGGGGCGGATAGTCGATCTCCGCGTCGTTGAAGGCGTCGTCGTCCGCCTCGGCGAGATTGATCACATGCTGCACGTCGTCGGACGGGGTGTCCGGGTCCTCGGCCCACTCGCCGCCGGCCCGGTAGCACTCGTCGTACAGTGCGCGCTGGCTGTCGGTCCAGTCGTCGTCGTAGCTCGCCATCGTCCATCCCTCCACGGCCGCTCCACCTGAGCATGCCGGGCCGCGACCGGCGTCGGCGGCGGTACGGCCGAAACGCGTGCCGGTCGACGTAGGCTGCGGAGGTGATCTACAAGCTGTTGCCGACCGTCGAGTGGGACGATGCCCGTGCCGCCGGCAGCTTCACCGGCTCGGCGGTGGACCGGCAGGACGGTTTCATCCACCTCTCCGCCGTCGACCAGGTGGTGGAGACGGCCCGGCGGCACTTCACCGGCGCCACCGGGCTCACCCTGCTCAGCGTCGACGAGCAGTCGCTGGGCGACGCGCTGCGCTGGGAGCCGTCGCGCGGCGGCCAACTGTTCCCGCACGTGTACGGCCCGCTGCCGGTGACGGCGGTGGTGGTGGCGGCGCAGGCGTTGCCGGCGGACACTCCGGTGGCCGACGCGGTGGCCGCCCTGCTCGGCTGACACGACCGCGCCCGGTCCGACGGGTGTCGGGCCGGGCGCGGGTCGGCGCACGCGAGGGTCAGCGGCAGAGGCGGGCGATCTCCTCCTGGAACCGGTCCATCGGGTTGGCCTCGGCGGGGCCGAGCAGGTAGGTCTTCAGCTCCCGGCGAGCGTCGGTCATCGGGTCGTCGCCAGCCCGGGTCACCGTCACGATCTTCTCCAGCTCACCGCAGTCCTTGGAGAGCAGGTACGCGGCCCGAGCCGTCGGGTACTCGCGGCGGAAGTCGTCCTCCGAGAGGCCGGCCGGGTTGGCCACCACGTACGGCCGCTGGCTCTGCACGAAGTCGGAGACCACACTGGACACGTCGCTGATCAGCAGGTCGGTCTGGTTGAAGCAGTCGAACAGCGCCGGCGTACGGCCGGTGACCACTAGATGCGCGGTGCCGTCCAGAGAGGACGCGTCCGTGTTGCCTCCGGCGGCGCGGATGGCCGTCACCAACCGCTCGTGCGCCACCCTGGCCGCCCTGGACCGCGACCCGGTGAGCGGGTGCGGCTTGTAGATCAGGCGCAACCGGGGGTTCGTGGCGAGCAGCCCCTTGACGATCCGCTCACCCATCAGCACCAGCGAGGTGTGGTAGGGGTCGTCGTCGAGCCAGCCCTCCCAGGTGGGGGCGTAGAGCACGGTGAACGGACGATCCACCGACTCGGCGCCGAAGGTGTGCACCCCGGCGAGCTGCGGCCGACCGATCTCGACGATGTCCGAGTCGAGCACACCCACCCCGGCCCGGGCGTAACGCTCCCGGCCGGCCAGACCGGCGACCCAGACCTCGTCGTACACCTTGCTGTAGGGGTTGACGCTGGCCTGCTTGTCGCTGTCACCGTGCCCGACGAAGATGTGCTTCGTGCTCGGCTCGCGGAGCATGTGGATGTTCGCGCCGACGTTGGCGGCGTAGAGCGCCGCGCGGACGCCGCTGAGTTCGAGGTTCATGAAGTCGACCCCGGCCGGTACGCAGATCACCGGCAGCCGGGTGTCGGCCAACTCCAGGAACGCCTCCTTGCTGCGCAGCAGCACCACCGCGCGCTGCTGGAGCGCCTCGGTCGGTGCGAGCCACATGTTCGCCTGGTAGACGTCCTTGGCGGGGCCGGCGAAGTAGAGCGCCACCTCGGGCCGGTAGGTGTCCAGCCACCGCTGAACGGCGGACAGCACCGGGCCCTGCCCCACGCCCTGGCCCCGACCCCGCAGCCAGGTCAGCGCGACGATGGCACCCACCACACCGGTCGCCACGACCGCCACCGCGCCGGCGACGAAGAACGGCGTCGGATCGTGCTGCACGGCAGCGGCCACGGCGGCCGGCACCAGCAGCAGGTTGAGCAGGGGCATCCGGTCCCCGGCGACCGCCGCCGCCCAGGCCGGCGGCTCGGGGGCGGCGCGCAGCGGCCCCAGTTCGATGTTGCGCACCATGGCGGAGAGCGGGTTGCGACGCTCGATCATGGTGGAGAACGCCCCGGCGAAGACCGACACGACCCACACCGCCGCCGGCAGCACCAGCAGCAGGGTCAGCTCACCGCCGCTGAGCCGCACCTCGGCGGCGACCAGCAACACGGCAGCGAGGTCCCGGGTCAGCTGCCGGTACGACCAGTGCAGACCGACCTTCTCCAGGAGCAGCTGCGACGGCGGTGACCAGCGGGCGACGGCGAACTCGCCGATGATGGCGGCCAGGCCGGCGACGGCGAACAGGCCGATCCAGCCGAATACGCCGGCGATGAGCATGACCAGGTAGGCCAGCACCAGCAACGCGCTGTAAGCGGCCACTCCGAGGCGTCCTGTCAACGTGCCGAACAACGAGTTCGCTCCCCTACTAGATCGTTTACGGGCAGGGCCCGAGGTCGTCACGGCAGCACCGGACGGGGGTGGTCGAGGAGTCGCGGCCCGGTCCCCCGAGGTGCCGCTTCGTACACCTGCGACCTTAACGCGAGACGACAACGAGGTGCCGCTCGGGTATCAATGCCCCAACCGGTCAAAACTCGCTACCCGTTCGGCGTTCGACGTACCTCGCCGTTCGTGCTGCACAAGGGCCGGGTACGGGCTCTCATCCGCGCCGGAAACAGGTCATCGCTCCCGGCCGCTTGCGAGTGGCGAACTGCTCGAAGCCCAACTGCGGAGCCAGATCCCGGGCCACCTGGTTGCTCGAGTAGACGCAGATCGTGGTGACGTCGAGCCGCTCGACCGCCGCGGCCAGCTCGGGCGTCGGCGCGAGGCCGTCCCTGCCGTTGGCGAGCGCGGCCAACTTCAGCCGGTCCTGAGCGAACGGCGTGTCGATGCCGTAGTCAGGCAGGTAACGGTCGTTGGGGCTGACCACCCGCATCCTGCTGGTCACCATCGGAGCGGTGTGCATCAGGGTGGACGGTGCCAGCACCACGCCGTCGGGCCGGTCGAGCTGGGTCATCCAGAAGACGATCGACTTGCGCTGTTGAGGCAGCTTCCAGACCGGCTGGTCGTGCACCGTCACGTAACTCTTCGGCGACCACATCGGCGTGCCGACGAGGGCGAAGCCGGCGACCAGCGCCACCGCGATCGCGACGCTGCCGAACACCCGCAGGCGCGGCAGCTCGACGGTGCAGAGGATGCCGATCACCGCCGGGAGGGCGAACATCCACGGCATCCGCCAGAGCACGACGCCGATGCCGGTCAGGCTGTTGATCACCTCAAGGACGCCGGGGAAGAGCAGCACGCTCATCGCCAGCGTGCTACCCGCGACGAGCAGTTGGGGCGTCCGTCGGCGGGCGATCAGGGGGCCGAGCCACAGGGCCAGGCCACCGATCACGCCGAGCACACCGAAAAGGATGGTCCGCCGGTAGGTGATCTCGGCGTCGTAGAAGGCCGCTGCCGCGTTCTCGGTGATGGGGCCGGCGTTGAGCCGCGACCAGATGGTCGCGCCGATGGGGTAGACCAGCGCCGCCGCACCGGCCACGATCGCGTCCCGCCAGCGGCCGACCACCATCATCGCGAACGCCGCGCCGCCGACCAGCAGGGGAAGGACGATGGCGGAGGTGGTGCTGAGGCCGGTGGCCACGATGGAGAGCGCGGCGATGAGAACCAGCCCGCGACGGGACCGCGAGTCGAACCACTCGGTCAGGTAGACCCACATCAGCGGCACCACCGCCGCCACGAACATGGTCTTGCCCTGGTGCAGCCTCGTCAGGTGGAAGGTGCCGAGGGCCGCGTCCTGGCCGGCGACCAGGTAGAGGTAGGCCACGGCAACGGTGAAGGCGAGCACGGCGCGGCGCGGCGCCCAGCGTTGCACCAGCCGCCACAGGGCGAGCACCGCCAGCACGGACATGAGCGGCACCACGATGTACCACGTGGCGGAGGCGGCGTGCAGGCCGAAGACGTGGGCGAAGGCGCCGTAGAAGACCTCGATCGACGGCACCGGCGGCTGGGAGTTCATCGCGGGTGCGACGCCGTCGGTGAACAGGAAGTCGCGCAGCGGCACCTGGTCGCGTTCGGCCACCCAGACCGACTTACCAACGAAGAAGGCGTCGTCGACGGAGTTGCGGGCGAAGAAGAGCCCGGAGATCGCGGCCAGCACGGCGACGATCAGGGCGTACGCCGACGAGAGCGGGGTCGCGGCGGCGGCCGGTGCAGCGCCGACCGGCGTGGTGAGCCAGCGACGCCGGGCGAGGAACAGTGCCCCCGCGCCGGCGAGGGCCCCGAAGCCACCCGGGATCCACCACGGGATGCCTTCGCCGACGCCGTCGTCGACGGTGGTCAACCCCGCCGTGACGGCGGCGACGATGCCCGCGCCGACCACCAGGGCGAGCAGGGGACGCGGATACGCCGGGGCGACGCTCCCGACGGCCTCCTGATCGGCGGGACCGGCGGCGGACGCCGGGCGTGCCCGGCGGCGCCACCACAGCCATCCCGCGAGCGCGACGACACAGGAGCCGGCCCAAACCAGGAACGTCGTCGACGGGGCCAGGCCGAACAGGAAGGCCAGGTGGTAGAGGACGGTCCAGAGCGCGAACGCCACCACACCCGCGTCGGTCACCAGCACCGGGGCCGCAGCCACGAGGGCGCGCAGCCGCGCTCCGGGGGTTGGCCGAGGTTCGTTGGCGCGGCTCTGCTCCGGCTCCGGCCCGGCGCCTGTCGGGGTAGGCGCGACGGCGACGTGTTCGACGTTGGGCACAAGAGGTCCTTGTCGTCATACGAACGAGTTCGCGAAACTTTAATCAGATATGGGTGGCGAAGCAGGGCACCGCCACGGCGGGGGCCAGCCTAGCGGAATCGGTCTCGACGACACCTCGTCCGAGTCGTCACGAGATCGTCAACTAACCACCGAGGCGTCACGTTGGCGGGTGACGACCGCGCTGCTCGCGCCGAGCGCGACGGCCACGGATTCGACCAGGTTGTCCAGGTAGCTGTCGGTGAGCGGCAGCCGGGCGATGGCGAGCCGCCAGTAGAGCGGGCCGACGATGAGGTCGACGGCGGCGTCCGGGTCGGTGTCGGCGGGCAACTCGCCGCGCTGCACGGCACGAGTGACCAGGCGACCGCCGATCTCCTGCTGCCGGGCGTGCAGCACCTGACGCAGGGTCTGGTCGATGGCCGGGTTGCGGGCGGCCTCGGCCAGCAGGTCCGGGATGATCTGCGACGCGAGGGGGTGGCGCAGCGCGTGCGCCACCGCCTGGAACAGCAGCGCGAGGTCGCCGCGCAGGGTGCCGGTGTCCAGCACCGGCAGCTTGCCGTGCGCCGCCGCGGCGACGATCTCCACCACCAGGTCGAGCTTGGAGCTCCACCGCCGGTAGATCGCCGTCTTGCTGACGCCGGCCCGCCGGGCCACCGCCTCGATGGAGAGCCGGCCGTAGCCGACCGCGGCGAGCTCCTGCATCAGCGCGCGCCGGATGGCCGTGGTGATCTCGCCGCGCAGCACCGCCGCACCGGCCGGGGCGCGCCGCTTCTCGGTCGTCACCAGGATCTCTTCTCGCAGGTCACGCCCATCAGCGTAGCGCAACGACGGTACGGTTGCGTCCCGACGTGTTTCGGACTACTGTCCTCGCAGCGACGAGGCGGCGCCCCGCGCACACTTCCCACTAGGATTCCATCGTCGCGAGCCACCCGTCTGCACGAAAGATCGGAGCGCCATTTCCATGGCCACCACCGCGCTGGTCGACCCCGACACGGGCCTGACCCAGGCGCAGCTGGCCGCTCGACACGGACTGCGGGTCGCTGGTGAGCGCCCCTCTCTGGTCGAGTACAGCCGCCGACTGTGGGCCTACCGGCACTTCGTCGCCGCGTACGCCAATGCCAAGCTGGTCGCCTCGTACAGCAATGCCAAGCTGGGCCAGCTCTGGCAGGTGCTCACCCCGCTGACCAACGCTGCCGTCTACTACCTGATCTTCGGGGTGGTGCTGGGGCAGAACGACCGGATCCCGAACTTCATCGGCTACCTGACCACCGGGCTCTTCATCTTCAACTTCACCCAGAGCGCCGTGCTGGCGGGCACCCAGTCGATCAGCGGCAACCTCGGGCTGATCCGGGCCCTGCACTTCCCCCGGGCCAGCCTGCCGCTGTCCACCACGGTGACCCAGTTCCAGCAACTGCTGGCCTCGATGGTGGTGCTGATCGGGATCGTGCTGGTCACCGGCGAGCCGATCACCTGGAAGTGGCTGATGCTGGTGCCGGCCCTGCTGCTCCAGGCGGTGTTCAACGCCGGCGTGGTGCTGTTCGTCGCCCGGCTGGGCTCCAAGGCGAGCGACCTCAAGCAGGTCATGCCGTTCCTCATGCGTACCTGGATGTACGGCTCCGGCGTGCTCTACAGCGTCAGCCTCTTCGCGCGGCTGCCCGGCTGGGCGGCGACGCTGGTCCAGTACAACCCGCTGCTGGTCTACATCGAGCTGGCCCGCTACGCGCTGCTCGACGAACCGCCGTTGCTCAACGAGTCGCTGACCCAGCTCTGGCTGGTCGCGGCGGGTTGGGCGGTGGCGGCCGGGATCGGTGGCTTCATCTACTTCTGGCGCGGCGAACAGGAGTACGGCCGTGGTTGAGCACATCGGGGCCTCCAGCGAGGCGACCGCGACACTGACCCCGGCGCGGGAGCGCATCCCGACCGTGGTGGTGGACGACGCGCACATCATCTACCGGGTGCACCAGGGCGCTGGCGGTGGCACCACGCCGGTGGCCGCGCTGCGTCGGCTGGTCAAGCGCACCAACGCGCCGAACGTCCGGGAGGTGCACGCGGTCAAGGGTGTCTCGTTCACCGCGTACCGGGGCGAGGCGATCGGGCTGATCGGCAGTAACGGCTCCGGCAAGTCCACCATCCTGCGGGCCATCGCCGGTCTGCTGCCGGTCAACCGGGGCGCGATCCACACGCAGGGGCAGCCGTCTCTGCTGGGCGTGAACGCGGCGCTGCTCAACGACCTGTCGGGTGAGCGCAACGTCGTCCTGGGCTGCCTGGCCATGGGCATGCATCCCGACGAGGTCGCCAAGCAGGCCGAGGGGATCATCGACTTCTCCGGGATCAACGAGCGGGGTGACTTCGCCAGCCTGCCGATGCGGACGTACTCGTCCGGCATGGCGGCCCGGCTGCGGTTCTCCATCGCCGCCGCCAAGAAGCACGACGTACTGCTCATCGACGAGGCGCTCGCCACCGGCGACAAGGGCTTCCGCAAGCGCAGCGAGCAGCGGGTGCGGGAGCTGCGCGAGGGCGCCGGCACGGTGTTCCTGGTCAGTCACCAGCTCTCCTCGGTGCGCGACACCTGCGAGCGGACGATCTGGCTGGAATCGGGCGTCATTCGGATGGACGGCCCCACCGACGAGGTCATCCGCGAATACGAGGCGTACGCGAACAGCAAGTAAGGTGCCGGCGAACCTCCGGCATCGACACGGTGCCATGGGCCGCGTCGCCCACGTTGGGGCGGCGCGGCCCGCGCGTTAAGGTTCATTCCGTCGCCGCTCGGGCGGAACCTTCCGTTAACGCATTCGGAGAGAGTGAGGATCCGGCAATGACGCAGGACCAGACCACTGGCCCGGACGCCACACCGGAGACTCCCGTGCCGTGGCGGCCCTCACGGACAGTGGCCGTGGTGCTGGCTGGCGGCACCGGGACCCGGCTGGGCCTCGGCATCCCCAAGCAGCTGCTGAAGATCGCCGGCAAGCCGATCATCGAGCACACCCTGGCGGTCTTCGAGGCCGCACCGGAGATCGACGAGATCATCGTGCTGATGGCCACCGGCCACGTCGAGGACGCCCAGCAGATCGTCGAGAAGGCCGGCCTGCGCAAGGTCACCAAGGTGATCGAGGGCGGCGACACCCGCAACGCGACCACCCGGATCGCCCTGGACGCGGTCGGCCCGGCCGACTGCAACATCCTCTTCCACGACGCGGTACGCCCGCTGCTCAGCGGCCGGATCGTCCGCGAGTGCGTCAACGCGCTCTGGACCTACGACGCCGTGGACGTGGCCATCCCGTCCGCGGACACGATCATCCAGGTGGACGAGAACGACTGCATCACCGACATCCCGGTGCGCTCCCGGCTGCGGCGCGGCCAGACCCCGCAGGCGTTCCGCTCCCCCACCATCCGCGAGGCGTACCGGTTCGCCGAAGGTGACCCCGACTTCGCCGCCACCGACGACTGCGGCGTGGTCCTGCGCTACCTGCCGGGCACCCCGATCAAGGTGATCGACGGCTCGGACGAGAACATCAAGGTCACGCACCCGGTCGACGTACACCTGGCGGACAAGCTCTTCCAGCTCGCCGCGGCGCAGGCGCCCCGGCTGACCGACCACCGCAGCTACACCGAGGAGCTGACCGGGCGCACCATCGTGGTGTTCGGCGGCAGCTACGGCATCGGCCACGAGCTGACCGAGCTGGCCCGGCGCTACGGCGCCCAGGTCTTCCCGTTCAGCCGCTCCACCACCGGCACCCACGTGGAGCGCGCCGAGGACGTCGAGGCCGCCCTGAAGACCGCCTTCGAGGCCACCGGCCGGATCGACCACGTGGTGGTCACCGCCGGGATCCTGGAGCGGGGCGCCCTGGCCGAGATGGACGAGGAGACGATGGACCGGCTCCTGCAGGTCAACTTCGTCGGCCCGGTCACCATCGCCCGCCAGGCCCTGCCCTACCTCCAGCAGACCAAGGGTCAGCTGCTGCTCTACACGTCCAGCTCGTACACCCGGGGTCGGGCTCGCTACGCGCTCTACTCGGCCACCAAGGCCGCCCTGGTCAACCTGACCCAGGCGCTCGCCGACGAGTGGGCCGACGTCGGCGTCCGCGTCAACTGCATCAACCCGGAGCGGACGGCCACCCCGATGCGGACGCGGGCCTTCGGCGAGGAGCCGGAGCACACCCTGCTCGCCGCGGAGGCCGTCGCCCAGTCGTCGCTCGACGTGCTCGTGTCCGACCTGACCGGCCAGGTCATCGACGTACGCCGGGCGCCTGGCGACGGGCCGACGCAGGCCACCGTGCCGGCCCAGCCCGGGTCGGGGCGGGTCGAGGTGTCGGCCGGCACGATCGCCGCGAGCTGACGCGGGCACCGGAAGCGGGACGGCGGCGAACGGAGCGGCATGCGTGGTGACCTGATCCGAAAGCTGGCCGCTCGGTGCCTGAGCGTCGGCTTGGCCGTACTGGCGTTCGTCGTGGTGGCGCTGACCGGTGCCACCGGATGGGGGCTGGCGCTGGCCATCGCCGCGCTGGTCGCGGCCGCCGCCGAACAGCGGATCCGGCCCGGCGCCGACCTCGTCGCCGAGACCGCGCTGATCGCCGCCGCCGTGCTGGTCGGCTACTCCCGGCGCCTGGACGACGGGGTCGACCTGGCGCTGGTCGCCACCGCGCTGGTCCTGCTGGGGCTGGTGCTGCTGGTGGGGCCGCTGCGCGCCGCCGGCAACCTGGAGATCCGGGCGGCCAACCTGCCGGTACGGACCTGGACCCCGCTGATCGCCGGTCAACTCGGTGTGGGCCTGCTCGGGTTGCTCGCCGCCGTGGCCCTGGCCGCCGCGCTCACCCTGCCCGCCACCGTCGCACTGGCCGCCAGCCTGCTCGTGGGCGCTGGCGCCGGTGCCGTCGCGCTGGACCTGGCCCGGCGACGGTTCCGGCCGAGCAGCGGCGGCGGCCCGGTCGCCCGCGCGCTGCGTCGGCACCAGCCGGAGTTCCTGCTCCACTTCTCCGCGCCGCCCGGCTCCGAGTACCAGGTCACCATGTGGCTGCCGTACCTGGAGCGGATCGGCCGCCCGTTCATGGTCATGGTGCGAGAGCCGGAGTTCCTCGCGCCGATCGCCGCGGCCACCAGCGCGCCGGTCGTCTACTGCCCCACCCTGCGGGCCATGGACGACGCGCTGGTGCCGAGCCTGCGGGTGGCCTTCTACGTCAACCATGGCGCGAAGAACAGCCACTGCATCCGGTTCACCCAGCTCACCCACGTGCAGCTGCACCACGGCGACAGCGACAAGGCGCCCAGCGCCAACCCGGTGTCGGGAATCTTCGACCGGATCTTCGTGGCCGGTCCGGCGGCGATCGACCGGTACGCCCGCGCAGGGGTGCAGATCCCGGCGGAGAAGTTCGTCGTGGTGGGCCGACCCCAGGTCGAGTCGATCGAGGTACGCCCCGAGCCGGCGACCGGGCTGGCCCACCCCACGGTGCTGTACACGCCGACCTGGACCGGGCACCACGCC
The DNA here is from genome assembly GCF_040643095.1 of Micromonospora sp. NPDC047467. Lineage (NCBI taxonomy): Bacteria > Bacillati > Actinomycetota > Actinomycetes > Micromonosporales > Micromonosporaceae > Micromonospora > Micromonospora sp. NPDC047467. Next base: position 74,495 of record NZ_JBEYTO010000012.1, read on the forward strand.
GACGCCGACTACTGCTCGCTGCCGGTGGCCGAGGAGCTGCTGCGGCGGCTGCTGGAGCGCGGCGCGACGGTGATCCTGCGGGCCCACCCCTACACCGCGCAGAACCCGACCTCGGCCCGTCAGCTGGGCCGGCTCACCGAACTGCTGGTCGCCGACCGGGGCCGCACCGGGCGGCAGCACGTGGTCGGCGCGGCAGCCCGGGAGCTGAGCCTGACCGAGTGCGTCAACCGCTCCGACGCCCTGATCTCCGACGTGTCAGGGGTGATCTCGGATTACCTCTACTCCGGCAAGCCGTACGCGGTCACCGACATGGGCGACGAGGGCGACCGGTTCACCGAGAACTTCCCGCTGGCCGGGTCGGGCTACGTGCTGCGGCGGGACATGTCGAACGCGGTCGAGGTGCTGACCTCGCTGCTCGACACCGACCCGCTCGCCGAGGCGCGCTGGGCCACCCGCCGACGCTACCTGGGCGACTTCCCCGCCGACGCGTACGCCGAGGCGTTCCTGACCGCCGCCCGCCGGGAGCTGGCGCCGACGCACCAGGCGACCGAACGGCCGGCGCAGCTCACTCCCCTGACCTGACCCACCGCTCAGCGGTACGCGTCCAGCAGCGCCAGCACGGCCGCCGGGTCCTCCACGTGCGCGTTGTGCCCGAGCCCGGGCAGCGTGGCGACCGGCACGCCGTACTCCTTGAGCTGCGCGTCGGTGACCATCGGGTCGTGCTCGCCGCGCGCCAGCACCACCGGCACGTCGGTCGCCGCCAGCAGCGCGGCGAGATCGGGCTCGCCGACGGCGAACGCGCTCGTGTCCATCGCGAGGCGCCACCGACCGTCGACCTGGCGCAGGCCGGCGTCCACCATCGGATCGTCCGGCGGGACCAGGCCGGCCAGGCCGGCGACCCGCAGATAGCGGCGGGCCGCCTCGGCGCGGCTGGCGAACCAGCTGACCGGGCGGGCGGCGAGGTCGACGGCGCGGGTCAGCTCGTCCGGTGACCAGACGGCCTTGATGCCCAACCCGACCACGGCGTCCACCGGCGTCCCGGCCGCGCGGGCGGCCAGCGCCAGGCCGACCACCCCACCCAGCGAGTGCCCGAGCACCACGATGCGGTCGCCGGGCGCCAGAGCCTGGGCGACCCGCTGGGCGAAACCGCTGAAGGAGTACGACGGCAGCGGGGCCGACCAGCCATGGCCGGCGAGGTCGGGTGCCAGCCACCGCCCGGGCCAGTGCTGCTCCAACAGTGGAGCCCAGGGCAGCCAGACGTCACCTGTCGCCCCCATGCCGTGCAGCAGAAGCAGGACCGGCCTACGGTCGGCGTGACCACCCGATTCATCCACCACGGCCGCAGTCTCCCACGGTTCGCAGCCCGCGACGAGAGCCGTCGCCCCGGCATCGACGAAGACGCCGCGGGCGCCGGCCCCTCGTGGGGGTCGGCGCCCGCGGCGTCTTCGGACTCCACCTGGGTCAGGCGGAGTAGCCCCGGGTGGCGATCCAGTTGGCCAGGTCGATCGTGGTCATCCAGTACTCGGCGTTTGCCGCGTCGGCCGAGTCGGCGATCCGGACGGTACGGCCGTCGTCCTTGTAGCCCACCACCGCGACGTAGTGCCCGCCGCCGTAGGAGTGCCAGCCGCCGTTGGTGTCGACGGCGTCCCCGGCCACGTTGGCCACCACGCCGCGACCGTCGGTGATCGCGGTGACGACATCAGCCTGGAGGCGGTCCATCTGGGCCGGGCTGGGCGAGCCGGCGAACATCCGGGTCTGGTACGGAGAGCCCTTGACCTCGGCGTTGAGCACCCGGGTGGTGTCCAGGGCCGAGTTGGTGCCCATCTCGGTGGTGCCCAGCTCGGCGCCCAGCTGATTCTGGGTGCGGTTGATGCCGGCGGCGCTGAGGGCGTTGCGGGTCGCCGCCGGGCCGCAGTTGTAGTACGTGTTCTGCACCTGGTAGTCGTAGTCGAGCACCTTGGTGGCGGGTGGCTTCGGTGCCGCCTTCTTGACGGTCACGTCCGGGTCGCTGCTGGCCTTGGCGGCGGGCGACGCGGCGCTGGCGGACGGGGCGGCAGTGCTCGGGGCGGCGCTGGCCGAGGGGGACGCGACGCGGGCCTCGCTGCGGGAGGCGGCGGTGTCGCTGCGCATCTCGGCGACCGTTGTCGCGGTGTGCTGGCTGGCCGGGGCGTCATCGCCGCCGGCAACCAGGGTGCCGGTGGTGGTCGCGATGGCGAGGGCCGCGACGGAGGCGGCGGCGATCTGGTACGGACGTTCGGTGGCGAGACGACGCAGCTGACGCTGCAGGGTGTGCTTCACGGTTCCTCCACGGTTCGGGGGGAGAGCGGCACACCGGGGCAGCCCGATATTCGGGCAGGCGCCAGCGCGCGGACCGTGGTCCGCGGATGGTGAACCGCTCAGGGGAACGCCCGGCACGGCCGGGCGGGAAAGGCGGTGACCCGGGGGGGGTCAGCTCACCGTCACGAGACGGACAAGCGCGGGTACCGCTACGCCGTGAAGGCGGAGGAATGGCCGAGGGGTGCAGGGGTGCTGCATGAGGATGGAACTCCTTCCGACACCGCCTACCGGGTTAGCTGACGGATTCGGGCGGGAAGATCGCCCTACCGCGGGCCGTGGCTCGCGGATTCACCCCGGACTTACTGGTGGGTCCCCGGTTCGTTGATCACGATTGAGCGGGTCAGCGCGGCGTCGCCACTTGCGATCGATTACCGCACCGGACGGGACGACACTACTGGCCGGCCTGAACCCTGCCAAGCCTGGTTCAGCTGCGTAAACCTCAGGCGGCGCGACAATTTCTGGGCGTATTGCCACTGACGTGACTCGATGGGACGAGCGGTTACGGCGGCACCTCAGGTCGACAAGCGGACAGGTCGTCGACAATGCCGACACATCCGCGCGAACAATCCGGCCGAACGCGTCAGCCGCCCGGTTTCCGGAAGGTGTGACCGGGCTCACCGAATATTCGGGGCGTTCAGCCCACCCGGGCCGGACGCCAGCGCGCCGCAGCAGCCGGAAGGGCCGCCACCCGCACGGTTCGGCGGGGCATCGCCCGGGTCGGCCGCAGCCGAGCCGCCGCCGCGTACGCCTCGTCGGCCAGGGCACGCGCCGAGGACGCGGCCAACTCGGCGTCGCGCCACGCCAACCGTTCCCGCGCGGCGGCGACCTCGTAGTCGGCCCGCCTCGCGTTGCGGATCGCCCGGTGGAGCAGCGCCTCCTGCTCCACCGGGTGCCGGCGCGGATCCCAACCGTGCCGGTGGCCGAACACGTCGCTGAGCTGCCGCATGGCCAGGTCTCCCCGCCAGTGCGCCGCCATCGCCGCCTGGTGCAGGTAGCGCTCCCGGGCCGCGTACTCGGTGGGCGTGCGGGGCGTACGCGGGGTGGGCAGCGCCCCGGCGCCCGCGAACCGACGGGCGGCGGCGTCCGCCTCGTCGTACCTGATCCAGGCCTGCTCCACCTGCTCCTGAGCGGTCAGCCAGTCGGCGCGCCGACGGCGGGCGGTCTGCGCCGCGCCGGCCGCGGCGACGGCCACCTCCTCGGCGTACCGGCGCAGGTCTGCGGCCTCGGCGGCGGCCAACTCCCGGGCGGTGGGCGCCGGGTCGACCGCCGGGGTGTCCCGCTCGGGACGGGCGACCAGGACGGCGAGCACGGTCAGCGCCAGCAGGAGCAGGGCCGACCAGATGGCGGCGGCCTGCGGCACCTCGGTCAGGAACTGGTAGAAGACGACGGTCTCCATGGTCGGCACCTCGGCAAGAGAGCGTTGCGATGGGAAGCCGCACGACCGTCCGGGCCAGGGCGGGCCACGGGTTGGCGGGGTGCGGAGCGGTGTGTCGACAGGTGCGGTGGCGGGACGGGCGTCCCGCAGGGCTCGGGACGGGCGTCCCGAGGGCTCAGCGCCCGGGTGGGGCGCGAGGACCCGCGCTGGCCGGGTCGTCGGCGCGGGGCAACCGGTCGGCGGCCGGGCCCACCGGCAGCAGCCCGACCGCGGCGGCGGGCAGGGCACCCTCGCCGCCGGGCGGTGCCGGCTGGGGGTCGGTCGCGCGCACCGAGCCGGCCTCGTCGGCCGTGATCTCGGCGGCGGAGGCCGGGTGCCCGACGCCGACCACCGAGGCGGGCCGGTACGACGACACGGCCGACCCGACGGCGACCGTCGACGCCCCGGCGGCCGCCGTCGACGGCGCACCCGGTGAGGTGCCCGCGCCCAGCGCGAGGGCGGCGACGACGGCGAGGCCGGTCAGCACCCGTGTCGCCCAACGCGCCACCCACCACAGGGGACAGGTGAGGGCGACCGGAAGCACGGTCCCACGCTACCGCCGGCCCCGATCGGGCGCATCGGCACCGGGCGTGTCGACCCACGCCGCGCCGACCGCGTCCGACCAGGATGGACCCCGTCAGCGCGAGTCGGCGTACGTCGATCGCTCGTCGGGCTTGTCGGTGCCTCCGCTGCCACGGGCCTCGCCGCCAACGGCCTCACTGCCAGCGGCCTCGGCGTCGCCGGTCCGTTGCCGGGGGACGGCCGCCGGTCGGGCCGCGCGGCGCGGCGCGAGCCGGCGCATCAGCGGCGTCTCGACGAAGCGGTGCAGCAACCCGGCAAGAACCAGGCTCACCACCAGGAACCCGAGCACCACCGCCGGGCCACGCCAGCCACGGAAGCCGGTCCCCCAGTCCCCGCTCCAGCGCAGCACGCTCGTCATCACCAGCACATGCACCAGGTAGAAGGCGAAGGAGACCTCGCCGAGCCAGACCAGCGGGCGGGACCGCCACGGCGAACGCCGGGACCGCACATCCGCGTCCGCGGCGGCGGTGATCACCAGCAGGTACGCGACCGCGAGCAGGGTGGTCCACAGTTCGGCGCGGATCCACTGCGAGGCGGCCACCCAGGTCGCCACGAAGATGACGGTGGCCGTCGTCAGGCCGGGACCACGCCACAGCCCCCGGCGCATCAACTCGGCCGCCACCGCACCCAGCCAGAACTCCAGCGACCGCACCGGCGGGAAGATCTGGGTGAACCACCACCGACTGACCTCCGGCACCAACTGCTGCGCCGGCCAGAGCGCGAGGATCACCAGCGGCAGCGCGACGACCAGCACCCAGAGCGTCGACGGACGGGCCCGGCGCAGCAGTGGCAGCGCCAGCGGCAGGCAGAGGTAGAAGAAGAACTCGCAGGAGAGCGACCAGCTCACCGTGTTGATGCTGTAGAACCAGCCCGGCCGGGGGTCCCAGGCCTGCAACAGCAGCAGGTTCTCCAGGGCCGCCGCCGGCAGCACCGGATCGGCGAACCACCAGGCGACCAGCAGCGCCGCCGCCCACAGCACCAGGTGGTTCGGATAGATCTTGGCGACCCGCCGCCGCCAGAAGGTTCGCCGCGAGTCGCCCGGGCGGGCCGACCAGACCAGCACGAAGCCACTGAGGATGAAGAAGAACTGCACCCCCGACAGGCCGAGGGCGAACACCCCGTCGACCACTGCCTTGTAGTCCGGCTCGGCGATGATCCGCATGGTGCCTGCATGGAAGCCGAACACCAGCAGCGCGGCGATCCACCGCAGCCCGGTCAGCGAGGGAAGCCGCGCCACGGCGGGTGCGGGCGCAACCGCCGAGGCGTCAGCGGTGCTCGTCATGCCGGGGTCCCGACGCTCCGCAGGGTCACCAGCACGTATGTCTCCTCCCCGGGGCGCGTCAAACGACGCGACGGCCCGGAAGGGCCGCACCGGGGCACCTTACCGGGTCACTCCCGGGTGAACCGGGCGGCCGTTGTTAACCTTCCGCTTCGCCGGAGTTCAGGAATTTCACCTTCCACAGCCACGTCAGGTTCCGGGACTGGCCACTCTCGTCGTCAAAGGTGGCGACGTGGTCAATGAGCCGACGCACGCACCGCTGCTGAGCATCGTCGTGCCGGTCTACGGTGTCGAGGCGTACCTGTACCAGTGCCTCGAATCGATCCGGGCCGACATCCCGGCGGGCGAGTCGGACGCGGTCGAGCTGATCGCCGTCGACGACGCCTCGCCGGACGGCTGCGGCGCGATGCTGCGCTCGTACGCCGCCGGGCGCGACGGCGTCCGGGTCGTGCACCTGACCAGCAACGTGGGCCTGGGCCTGGCCCGCAACGCCGGCCTCGACGAGGCCACCGGCCGGTACGTCTGGTTCGTCGACAGCGACGACTGGCTTCCCCCCGGCACGGTCGGGGCGGTGCTGGACCGGCTGCGCGAGCACCAGCCCGACGTCCTGATGCTCGACCACCTGCGGGTGCACGAGGACGGTCGACGGGAGGTCGACGCGAGCAGCCACCTGCTGCGCGGGGTGTCGGGCGTCGCCCGGCTCGCCGACCAGCCGCACCTGCTGCGGGTGCAGCACACCGCGTGGAACAAGGTGGTCCGCCGGGCGTTCCTCGACGAGTTGGAGCTGCGCTTCTTTCCCGGCTGGTACGAGGACATCCCGTTCAGCCATCCGCTGCTGATCGGCGCGGAGAAGATCTCGGTGCTGGACCGGGTCTGCTACCTGTACCGGCAGGGTCGGCAGGGCGCGATCACCTCCACCCGCAGCGGCCGGCACTTCGACGCGTTCGCCCAGTACGAGCGACTGATGGACTGGGTCAGCCGGCGGCACCCGGACGAGGGCCTGAGGGCCGAGTTGTTCCAGCTGATGATCAGCCACTACCTCGTTGTGGTCGGCAACGACGACCGGCTGCACCCACACCTGCGGCGGGCCTTCTTCCACCGGGTCGCCGAGCACTACCGCCGCTACCTGCCCACCGGCGGCTACCCGATGCCCTCCGGGGTGACCGGGCTCAAGCACCGGCTTGTCGGGCGCGGCGACTGGTTGGCGTACTCGGCGCTGCGCCAGGCGCACCGAGTCGCGGGCCGGCTGCGCCGGTCGGGCGCAACCGGCGGCACCGACCACAGCGGCGGCGGCTCGGCCTCGGCCTCCGCCGACGAGGACCCGGGCCGACCGGCCGACAGCGCAGGCGAGCCTGATCCCGGGCACAGGTCCGACGCCGCGCACAGGTCCATTGCCGAGCACAGGTCCGAGGCCGCGCACAGGTCCATTGCCGAGCACAGGTCTGACGCCGCGCACAGGTCCGTCGCTGAGCACGCTGCCGGCGTTGAATCGGCGGGCCACGCTGATGCGCTGGCCGGGTGCCGCCTGCCGTGATCGTCCGCACAGCACCCCACGCCATGCCGGGAGCCGTGTCGGCTCCCGGTGCCCTGGTTTTCCAGGTCGTCCGCCCGCCGGGCGGACGACAACAGCACCACCGCACCCTGGTGCGGGTACCTGAGCAGAGGTCGGGATGACGGCGACAATCAAGATCGGACCGCACGCGGTCGGTTCCGGGGAGCGACCCTTCGTGGTCGCCGAGATGTCCGGCAACCACAACGGCGACCTGGGCCGGGCGCTGGCCATCGTCGACGCGGTGGCCGAGAGCGGGGCGCACGCCCTCAAACTCCAGACGTACCGCCCGGACACGATCACGATCGACGTCGACACGCCGGCATTCCGCATCTCCAGCGGTCACGAGCTGTGGGGCGGCGAGAACCTGTACCGCCTCTACGAGCGGGCGCACACCCCGTACGAGTGGCATGCCCCGATCTTCGAGCGCGCCCGCGAACGTGGTCTGACGGTCTTCTCGTCACCGTTCGACGCGACCGCGGTGGAGCTGCTGGAGTCGCTGGACGCGCCGGCCTACAAGATCGCCTCGTCGGAGTTGGTCGACCTGCCGCTGATCCAGCTGGTGGCCAGTACCGGCAAGCCGATGGTGATCTCCACCGGGATGGCGACGGTGGCCGAGATCGACGCCGCCGTACGGACCGCCCGGGACGGCGGCGCGGCGGGCATCGTGCTGCTGGCCTGCACCGCGTCCTACCCGGCGCCGCCCGCCGACAGCAACCTGCGCCGGCTGCCGGTGCTGGCGGGCGCCTTCGACGTGCCGGTCGGGCTCTCCGACCACACGCCCGGCATCGGCGTGGCGGTCGCCTCGGTCGCCCTCGGCGCCTGCTTCATCGAGAAGCACGTAACCCTGGACCGGGCCGACGGCGGCGTGGACTCGGACTTCTCGCTGAACCCGGCCGAGCTGACGGCCCTGATCGCCGAGTCCGGCCGGGCGTACGCGGCGCTGGGCGGCACCGCGATCGGCCCGACCCCCGCCGAGCGGGAGGGGCTACGGTTCCGCCGTTCGCTGTATGTCGTCGAAGACGTCCGGGCCGGCGAGACGGTGACGGCGGAGAACGTCCGGTCGATCCGGCCGGCGGGCGGGCTCGCCCCGGTCGAGATCGAGCGGGTGCTGGGCCGCACCTTCACCACCAACGTCCCCCGCGGCACCCCCCTGAGCTGGAACCAGATCTAACCGCTGCCCTCTTCGGCGATCTTGCACTTACTGCCCGGGCGAAAGGCGTGTAAGCCGCGATTCGGAGTCAGTAAGTGCAAGATCGCGGGGAGGGTGTGTCGGGGGCGAAGCCGACCGTGACCACTAGGTCGGCCAGCCGCAGGGTTCGCCAGATCGCCGCCCCGTCGGACGGTGTGCCCAGGCCGTAGCGGCGCCACCAGGCAACCACCGGCACGTCGGCAAGCTTGCAGCAGCACTCGGCCCGAGTCCACCGGGCCCAGAAGTCCCCGGCACCGAACCGACGGGCAAGTGCCGGGGGCACCGGGGCCTCAGCGCGCTCCGCATCGATCGCCACCCGCCACCCGGGCGCTGGCGGGCCGTACCAGCCAACGCAACGGCCGTCGTCGAGATAGCTGCGGGTCACCGCGTCGGCCAGCGCGGCCGCGGGGCCGATACGCAGGTGCCGTTCGGCGGCGGCCAGCAGTCCCGGCACGGGACGCGGCCCACCAGCACCGCTCGGGCGCGACAGTGCGGCCGGGACGGCGAGAGACATCGGCCCGGCCGCTTCCGGCCGATCCCGGCGCGGGTCAGATGGAGGCGGCACCGTCCACCACGATGACCTGGCCGTTGATGTTGGTGTGCTCGCGGAGCAGCATCCGCACGACGGGCACGACCTCCGCCGGCTCGGTCAGGTGACCGGTCGGCGTGCGGCGCACGATCTGGTCGAGCTGGGTCGGGCCGAGCACGGCGGACATCTCCGAGGCGAAGAAGCCGGGGGCGACCGCGTTGACCAGCATCCGGCCGCCGAGTTCCCGGGCGAGCGACCGGGTGGCGGCGTCCATGCCGCCCTTGGTGGCGGAGTACGCGACCAGGCCCGGGAAGCCGCGCTGCGCGCAGATCGAGGTGATGTTGACGATCCGCCCTCGCAGGCCCTTGCCGAGCATCCGCCGGACCACGAGCCGGGTCAGTTGCAGCGGCGCGGTCAGGTTGGTCTCGATGATCCGGGCGATGTCGTCGGTGGCGGTGTGCACGTGCAGGGAGTCCTGCCCGATGGCCGCGTTGTTGACGATGCCGTCGATCGGGCCGAGTCGCTGCTCCACCTCGCGGACGAAGCCCTGGGCGGTACGCAGGTCGGTGACGTCGACCGAGCCGACGTGCACCCGGTCGGGGTGCTCGGCGGCGAGCTTCTCCAGCTCCGGCGTGACGGTACGGGCGAACGCGGCCACCCGTACGCCCGCGTCGAGCAGGTCGGTGACGATGGCCAGGCCCAGCCCTCGTGAGCCGCCGGAGACGAGGACCACGGAGCTGGGCGGTACGAGTGGGGTGTCGGCGAGGTCAGACATCGCTCTTCAGGGTCTCCTTGACGGGAATCTCGGTCAGCACACGGATCCGGCGGGGCACCGCATGCTCGGGCAGCCGGTCGGCGCACCAGCGGACCAGCGCGGCCTCGTCCGGCACGCCAGCGGCGAAGCGGTCGGCCAAAGAAGCGGGACCACCGGCCGAGGCAGAGGAACCACCGGCAGGGCCATCGGCCGAGGCGGAGGAACCGCCGGCGGGAGTGAGGACCACGTCGGCGACCACCATCGCGCCGAGCACCGGAGCCCGACGGCCGGTCACCCGGGCCCAGGCGACCCCGGGGTGCCCGGTCAGCACGCCACGGACCACACCGGCGGAGACCTTGCTGCCGCCGACGTTGATCTCGTCGGAGTCCAAGCGGCCGGTGATCAGCACCCGGCCGTCGATCACCTGCACCCGGTCGCCGGTGCGGATCGGGCCGGCCAGCCCAGCCCCGTGGTGCGGGGAGGTGACGACCAGTTCGTCGTCGTGGACGGTGAGGGTGGGTCGGCCCGGGGTTTCCCGCCCCAGCCACTCGACCGGGAACCCGGCCCGCCCGTCGTGCACCACGATGGACGCCCCCACCTCGGAGGACGCGTAGATCCAGGAGATCCGCGCGGTGGGGAAGACCTCCCGCAGTCGGTCCAGGATCGCTTGGTCCACCGGCTCGCCGCCGAGGGTGATCTGCCGCAGCGGCACCCGGGCGAGCGCGTCGGCGTCCCGGTAGAGCGTGCGCCGCCAGAAGGTCGGGGTGCCGGACGCGGCGTCGACCCCGTGGGCGGCGGCGACGGCCGGCCAGTCGTCCAGCTCGTCTGGTTCGACCACGACCAGGTGCTGACCGGGCTGGGTGAGCGACAGGGTCACCACCTGCCACCAGGCGTACGTGCCGGGGGCGTACGGGCACAGCCAGGTCCGGGACGGCTGGTCGCCCCGCACGGTGGTGAGCGTGTCGAGGGTGTGCCCGACCCGCTTCGGGCGACCGGTCGAGCCGGAGGTCAGCAGCCAGAGCCGGCCGGGCTCGGCGGCCCGCGGTCGGGGCGGCGCGCTGGGGTGCACGCCGTCGTCGTCGACGAGGGTGACGGTGAAGCCGGCGTCCAGCAGCTCCGAGCGCATCGCCGCGTCGACCCGGCTCGCGGTGCTGAGCAGCAGCTCGGTGCCGTGCGTGGCGTGCTGCCGGGCGGCGGCGAGCGCGTGCCCGGCGCTGTGCGCCAGCACCGCGGCGGGGTCGGGCAGGACCGGCGTCGGCAGCGTCCGCCAGGTCAGCGGGGCGTCACCGACGACGAGCCGGTTGTCAACGCCGGCCGGTTCCGGGCGCGCGGAGGCCGGGTGGGCGGGCGCGACCCTCACTGCTGCTGGAGCTCGACGAGGAAGTCGAGGACGTCGGAGACGGTGGCGATGCGCCGTAGGCCGGGGGCGTCGAAGTTGAGCTCCTCCCCCGTCTCGTCCTCCACCCGCAGGGCCAGCTCGGAGAAGTCCAGCGAGCGGAAACCGATCTCCCGCAGTTGCGCCGCGTCGTCGGCGGGCAACTCCTTGTCCTGGTTCTTCAACACCTGAGCCATGAGGTCGCGGATCTGCGCGCGACTCAATTCGTTCATGCGCCGGAGTCTACAACCCAGCGAATGGATATTCGATTTGCCGGTGCGCCCGGTAAGGTGCCTCCGACCGGACGTGAACAGATGGAAAGCGAGAGGCGCGTGCTGCGCGAAGCGACGGCGGACGACGTTCATCTGATGTTGTCCTGGCGTAATCAGGAAACCAATCGTCAGGTCAGCAAGACCAGCCACGAAATCACCTCCGACGAGCACGCCCGGTGGTGGTCGGCGGTGCGCGACGATCCGTCGCGGCGGGTTCTGGTGTACGTCCGCGACGACCTGCCCTGCGGCGTGGTCACCTTCTTCGACCTGCGGTTGGACGGCCCCCGCACCGGCGCCTGGGGCTTCTACCTGGACGCCGACGGGCTGGCCGAGCGGGGCGAGACGCTGCCCGCCTGGCTGGCGGTCATGCGGGAGGCCGTGGAGTACGCCTTCGACGGGTTGCACCTGGATCGACTCGACGGGGAGGTGCTCGCGCACAACACCGTCGTACGGCAGATGAACCGGCGTTTCCGATTCGTCGAAGGCACGCCGCGACAGGAGTCGTCCGACGGTCGGGAAATCACCGTCATCCCGATTTCGCTGGCCCGGGCCGACCGCCGTCAACGCTGATTGCCGCCGGCTATTTCCCACGATTGTCGAGCACCATTAACCGCCGATGCCCCGGGTGGACATCTCCCGTTCATGAAAAGGAATGTCCACCCGGATCCACACAACGGCTCCTCAGGCTCGCCGCCAGGCCGCCCAGTGCTGCTGCGCGTTGCCGCCGAGCCGGACGAAGCCGTACTTCGCGCCGTCCCAGTCGTCCGGTTGGCCGGGCGCCCAGCGCGTGAAAACCACCTGCGCCGCGGCCGGCGGCTGCTCGCGGAACCACCGCACGTCGGTCCAGGTCACCTGGTGGCTGAGGTTGAACCGCAGGATGTAGTGCACTCCCGTGGAGGCCCAGACCCGCTCGCCGGGGCGTACCCCGACGTCGGCGACCCGTGGGGTCGGCGCGGTGCTGGCCGCCATCGGTCGCACCAACCTCTGGTCGATCACCTGCATGGTGACGAGGTTGACCACGACGAGGGCGCCCAGCATCGGCAGCCGTAGCCGGGGCACGCGGACCGCCGCGACGAGCAGCAGGCAGCCGGCGATGCCGACCAACGATCCGACGACGGGTCGCATCTCCCGCCAGCCGTCGGTCAGCGCCATCAGGTCCGGCGCGCCGAAGCCGCCGTAGCGCAGGGTGTGTCCTCGGCTGGCCACGTAGGCGAGCCGGGCGGCGATCAGCGCGCCGCCGGCGACGAGCAGCGCCACCGCGACGGCGGCCCGGCGCAGCACCACCCGGCGCCCGGCGGTGAGCAGCACCCCGAGGCCGACCAGCAGCCAGAACGGGGCCAGCATCTGGACGTAGCGGCCGTAGATCGCGTCCAGCGGCTTGCCGGTGATGCCGGCCAGGATCACCGACGCGCCACTGGCCACCCCGACGCTCACCACCAGCGCCACGCCCATCGTCCAGCGGGTGGCGTCGCCCTGACGCGGGCGCCACAACTCCCGGACGGCGGCGGCCCAGGCCACCCCGGCCATCCCGAACGTGATCACCACGAGGTACCAGAGCTGGGTGGCGATGGCCGCGCCGACGCGGACCACACCCTGGCCGGAGGCGACCGCCGCGACCGTGCCGCCGCCCGGCGTGCTGCCCAGCAGATAGACCTTGTCGCCGAGGAAACGGATGCCGGCCTCGTTGACCAGCGCCATGGCCAGCACCGGCAGCAGCGCCGCGAGCACCGCCGCTGGCGTGATGCGGCGGCGGACGAGCAGCAGCAGGACCAGGCCGGCGTGCACCGCCACGATCACCAGGCCGCGCGAGTGCAGCAGGTGGAACGCGCCGACCAGCAGGCCGACGGTGGCCGCGGCGAGCGGGCCGGGGCGGTCGATCCAGCGGTGTACGGCGAGCAGCCAGGCGACCACCAGCGGCGCCATCACCGTGTCGATCATCGCGACGCCGGCGTAGAAGGCGGTGGCCGGCAGGGTCGCCGCCACCACCGCCGCGAGCAGGGCGTACGGGCGGGGCAGGCGGAGCACGCGCCGACCGAGCAGGTACGCCAGCGGCAACAGCGCCGAGTTGACCATCGCGTTGATCAGCTGGACCAGCCGGTAGCTGTCGGTGAAGTCCCGGTCGCCGAGGAAGGCGGGCGAGATCAGCATCGGGTAGCCGACCCGCCGAAGCAGGTCGTTCTCGCTGCTGAACCCACCCGGCCCGCCAGCGAGGGCGCGGGCGGTGTTCAGGTAGCTGTCCTCGTCGGTGTGCGCGATGGGCAGCACGATGTGCCGGGACAGCCACATCCGCCATGCGACGCTGAGCACCCAGCCGACGACCAGCAGGAGCGGCACCAGCCACCGTCGCGCGGACGCCGCGGGCGGTGTCTCGGCCGGGACCGCCGGCCGTTCCATCACGTCGCTGCCGGATGCCATCAACGCCTCCTGAAGTGCCGGCCGGACCGGCCCCCGCGCCCGCCGGTGGGCACGCCGGCCCGGCCGGTGACGCTCGGGGATGACCCGCTCGCACCGAGGTGGTGCGGATGTCGGGTGAACGCGGGAACCGGCGGCGCACAGGGCGGCCGGGTCGCTCGCGCGGCCACTGTAGCGGCCGGATTCGGGCTGGTCAGCCCGCCTTCCGGGTGGTCGGAAGTGTTCGCCCGCCCGCTGCTCGCCATTCACCTCGGTCGGTCTGGCGGTTAACCCGCGAGCGCCGACCCGTTAACCCGCCGGGGTTAGCGTCTCACCCCGGTCGGCCGGCCGAGGGCCGCCCGTTCATCCACGATCACGGGAGCACCAAATTGAGTGAGTTGAATGGATCGTCCATTCTGATCACCGGGGGAACGGGTTCCTTCGGCAGGACCTTCCTCAAGCACATTCTCACCGAGGCCGACCCCGCCCGGGTGGTGGTCTTCTCCCGCGACGAGCTCAAGCAGTACGAGCTGCGCCAGCAACTCGGCGACGACCCGCGTCTGCGCTGGTTCATCGGCGACATCCGGGACCGGCACCGCCTCACCCGCGCCATGCACGGTGTGGACCACGTCGTGCACGCCGCCGCGCTCAAGCAGGTGGACACCGCGGAGTACAACCCCTCCGAGTTCATCGCCACCAACATCACCGGCTCCCAGCACGTGGTCGACGCCGCGATCGAGGCCGGCGTCCGGAAGGTCATCGCGCTCTCCACCGACAAGGCGTCAAGCCCGATCAACCTGTACGGCGCCACCAAGCTGGTCGGCGACAAGCTGTTCGTCTCGGCCAACCACTACGCCGCGCACCACCCGACCCGCTTCGCGGTGGTCCGCTACGGCAACGTGGTGGGCAGCCGCGGCTCGGTGGTCCCGCTGTTCCACCGGCTGGCCGCCGAGGGCAAGAGCCTGCCGATCACCGACAAGCGGATGACCCGGTTCTGGATCACCCTGGAGCAGGCCGTCCAGTTCGTCATGGACTCGTTCGACCAGATGCAGGGCGGCGAGCTGTTCGTACCGCGGATCCCCAGCATGCGGATCCTCGACCTGGTCGAGGCCGTCGCGCCGGAGGCCACCACGCACGAGATCGGCATTCGCCCCGGCGAGAAGCTGCACGAGGAGATGATCGCCCCGGACGACAGCCGGCGGACGCTGCGCGCCAAGGACCGCTACATCGTCCAGCCGACCATCGCCGGCTGGGGTTACCAGCCGCCGGTCGACTGCGAGCCGGTGCCGGACGGCTTCGCCTACCAGTCGGACACCAACGACGAGTGGCTCAGCGTCGACCAGCTACGCACCATGCTCGGCCTCACCGCGTGATGCCGATGCTCCCGTACGGCCGACAGTCGGTCACCGACGCGGACGTCGATGCCGTCTCGGCGGTGCTGCGCAGTGACTGGCTCACCACCGGCCCGCAGGTCGACGCCTTCGAGGCGGACCTGGCCGAGGTGACCGGCGGGGTCGGTGTCGCCGCCGTCTCCAACGGCACCGCCGCGCTGCACGTGGCGTACGCGGCGGCCGGTGTCGGCCCCGGCGACGAGGTGATCGTTCCGCCGATGACGTTCGTGGCGACCGCCAGCAGCGCAGTCGCCCTCGGCGCGAAGATCGTTTTCGCGGACGTGGAGGAGGAGACCTTCTGCCTCGACCCGGCCGCGGCGGCCGCCGCGGTCACCTCGCGGACGAAGGTGATCTCGGCGGTCGACTACGCCGGCCACCCGGCCGACTACGACGCCTTGCGCACGTCCGTCGAGGGCAGCGACGCGCTGCTGCTCGCCGACGCGGCGCACTCGATCGGCGGCACGTACCACGGCCGACCGGTCGGGTCGCTTGCCGACCTGACGACGTTCTCGTTCTTCCCGACGAAGAACCTCACCACCGCCGAGGGCGGCGGGGTCGCCGCGCTCGACCCGCAGATGCTGAAGCGGGCCCGCCGGTTCCGCGGCGTCGGCATGGTGCGCGAGCGCGACGACCTGCGCCGGCCCGACGAGGGCGGCTGGTTCTACGAGGTCCCCGAGTTCGGGCTGAACTACCGCCTGCCGGACGTGCTCTGCGCGCTGGGCCGCAGCCAACTGCGCCGGCTCGGTGAGTTCGTCACCCGCCGGGCCGAACTGGTCGCCCGCTACAACGAGGCGCTGGCCGGCCTGGACGGGGTGCGGCTGCCGGTCCAGCAACCGTGGGCCGAGCCGGCGTGGCACCTCTACCCGGTCCGCGTCCTGGATGGACGCCGCCGCGCGGTGTACGACGCGATGCGCGCGGCCGGCATCGGCGTCCAGGTCAACTACATCCCCGTGCACTGGCACCCGGCCTTCGCCGACCTGGGCTACCGTCGGGGCTCCTGCCCGGTGGCCGAGTCGTTCTACTCCCAACAGCTGTCGCTGCCGCTCTACCCGGGACTCAGCGACGCCGACCAGGACCGGGTCATCGACGCGCTGACCGCGTCTCTGCGGGTCGGCTCGGTGCGTTCCGCCGCCTGATGGGAATGTGATGCACCACGCCAACCACTTCTACGGCCACGCGCACGTCCTGGCCCGCTACGCCGGGCTCGGCGACCGCCACCCGCCCCGGATCAACGGGTACGTGCAGCACGGCTGGAACATCGGCGACGGCCTGGCCCCCGGCCACCCGTACGCCGACCGTACCCCGAGCCTGCTCTGGTCCGAGCAGACCCGCCGCCGCGCCTGGTCGGTGGGGCGGCGCAACGTGGTGGTGATCGGCGCCCCGTTCGTCTACCTGCTGGGCATGCGGCCCGAGGACCCGCCGACCGAGGAGCGCGAGGGCACCATCTGGTACCCGTTCCACGGTTGGGAGGGCCAACACGTCAAGGGTGACCACCGGGCGCTGATCGCCCTGATCCGGGACACCGAGCCCGGCCCGGTCACCGTCTGCCTCTACTGGCACGAGTACGGGATGCGCCACGTCCGCCGGCTCTACGAGCGCGCCGGGTTCCGGGTGATCTGCCACGGCTACCGGGGGCACTGGTGGAAGGACACCGACCCGGAGTTCCTCGACAAGCAGCTGACCGAGCTGCGCCGGCACCGCCGGGTAGCATCCAACCGCCTGACCAGCGCGATCTTCTACGGCATCGCGGCCGGCTGCGAACCAGCGGTGTACGGCGACCCGATGATCCTGTCCAACGAGGACCCGACCTTCGGCGGAACAGCCCGCATCCGGCGGCAGTGGCCGGAGTTGCACGGCACGGCGGTCGACCTGCCCACCGCGGTCGAGATCGCCCGCGCCGAACTGGGCACCGATCACCGCTGCACCCCCGCGGAGCTGCGTGAGCTGCTCGGCTGGGCGAACCTCCCGCAAGAGGAAGAGGACGACCGTGAAGACTGAGACGGCACCCGCCGGCCGGATGACCCTGCCGGGCGGCGAGATGCTGGCCTGGTCCGACCTTCCGAGGGAACGGTTGGCCGACGGAGGGCCCCTCGCCACGCTGGCCGCCCGGATCGTGCCGCCCGGCGGCCGGGTCCTGCTCGCCGGCCCGCACGACCCGGCGCTGCTCGACCGGCTCGCCCACGCCGAGGTGACCTGCCTGCTGCGCAGCCACCCGGACGCGGTGGCGCTGGCCGAGCGGGCCGCCCGCGTGGTGGTGGGTGGCCCGACCGGGCTACCCGACGACGAGACGTACGACGTGGTCATCGCCGGTGCCGGGCTGGACCCGGTGGAGTCGGTGGAGGGCACCCGACTCGGCTGGGACGGCGTGCTGGCGCGGCTGGCCGCGGCGGTGCGGCCGGGTGGCACGCTGCTGCTGCGCCTGGACAACCCGATCGGGCTGCACCGGCTGGTCGCAGCCACCCCCTGGTACGCCGGCCGCGACGACTCCGCCTGGGTCATCGGCGGGGTGCTGGACCAGACCCGTCCGGCCAACCGGGACCAGCTGCGCGAGCGGCTCACCGGCGCCGGGCTGCACCCGAGCGCCTGCTGGGCCGCGTACCCCGATGGTGGAACCGCGACGGCGCTGCTCGACGCCGACCAGCTCGACCGGGGCGCGGGCTCGGGGCTGTTCGACGCGGTGCTGCACGGCGCCTGCGCCGGGGCCTTCGGCACCGCGACGGTTCTCCAGGACCCGGCCCGGCTGGCGGTGGACGCGCTGCACGCGGGGCGGGCCGCCGACCTCGCGCCGGGCTGGCTGATGCTCGCCAGCCGACCGGGCGGCCCGGACGCCCCGGTCACGCCGGCCGACGGTGACCTGCCGGTGGCGCTGGTGCAGACCGGGCGGCCCGGAACCGGTTTGCTGGAGGTGCTGGACGGCCCGTCGGGCTGGCGGTGGGGCCGCGTCGCCGGGGGTGATGCGGCCGCGCCGGCCGCCAGTCGCGAGGCGGCGTACCGGGACCCCGAGGCGTTGTCCGGGCCGGTGCCGTCCGGACGGCTGCTGCGCACCCTGCTGCTCGACGCCGCGCTGCGCCGCGACCTGACGACGCTGCGCACGCTGCTGCACGGGTACGCGGGCTGGCTCGCCGACCAGGCCGACAGCGACGGCCGACTGGCCGGCGCGGTGGCGCTGGCCAGCACCGACAACGTGGTGGTCAGCGGCGAGCGCTACGCGGTGCTCGACCCGAGCTGGCGGGCCACCGGCACGCTGCCCGGCGACGTGGTGCTGGCCCGCGGCCTGTGGCGCTTCGCGGCGGGCCTGCTCACCGGTGGGTACGCCCACCCGTGGCCGTCCACCCTCGACGTGGCGGGTCTGACGGTGGTCCTCGGCGGGCTCGCCGGGCACGAACTCGACCGGGCGACCGTGGCCGAGGCGGTGCGGGCCGAGGCGGCGATCACGGCCACGCTGCAGGGCCTGGACGCCGACGGTCAGACGAACCTCGCCAGCGAACTACGGGCTGTCGAGCCGACCGACCCACCGGTCGGCTCGCACAGCTACCAACAGCTGCGCGAGGCGTGGCTGCGCCAGCGCGAGGAGATCAGCCGGCTCGTGGCGCTGACCAGATGGACCGACGAGCTGCTCACCTCCCGGGAACGCGCGCTGCGCCGGGCCGAGGCGAAGATCGGCCTGCTCAGCGGGTCCATCAGCTACCGTGTCGGCCGGCTGGCCATCACCCCCGCCCGGCTCGCCAAGCGGGGTGCCCGGGCTGCCAAACGCCGGGCACGCGCCGCGCTCGCGCCGAGGCAGGAGGAGCAGCGGTGACCGGCGACAGCCACGCCCTCGTCGGTGCCGAGACGACGGGTGGGACGGCCCCGACGGCCGACACGGGGGTGGCCGTCGGGGCACAGACCGCCGGGCCGCAGGGCGGCGGGCTTCGCGCCGTCGGGGCGCAAGCCGGCGGGCCGCTCGCCGTCGGGGCGCAAGCCGGCGGGCCGCTCGCCGTCGGGGCGCAAGCCGGCGGGCCGCTCGCCGTCGGGGCGCAAGCCGGCGGGCCGCAAGTCGGCGGGCCGCGCATCGTCGGGATCGTGCAGGCCCGGATGGGCTCGTCGCGGCTGCCCGGCAAGGTGCTCCGCCCGCTCGCAGGGCGATCCGTGCTGGGCCGGGTGGTGCGGGCCGCCCGGGACAGCGGCGTCCTCGCCGACCTGGTGGTCGCGACCAGCACGGACCCGGTCGACGACGCGGTGGTGGCCGAGTGCCGGCGACTGGACGTCCCGTGCCACCGCGGGCCGGTCGACGACGTGCTGGGCCGGTTCGTGGGTGCCCTGGCGGCGTACCCGGGAGACGCGGTCATGCGGTTCACGGCCGACTGTCCACTGCTCGACCCGGAGATCATCACACTGGTCGCCTCCGTGTACCGGGCTGTGCCGGGCCTGGACTACGCGAGCACGTCGATCGCCCGCACCCTGCCCCGAGGGCTGGACGTCGAGATCATCCGCGCGGAGACGCTGCGTACCCTCGACCGGCTCGCCACCGGGCACCACCGAGTGCACGTGACCTCGTACGCGTACACCCATCCGGAGCTGTTCCGGGTGCTCGGGGTGACCCTCACGCCGGACCGTTCGGCGCTGCGGCTGACCCTCGACACCGAACAGGACTGGGCGCTCGTGAGCGCGGTGACCGACCACTTCGGCGACGTCAGCGTGCCGCTGGCCAATCTCGCCGACTGGCTGGACGGGCAGCCCCGGCTGCGGGCGCTCAACGCCGACGTACGGCAGAAGCGGTTGGAGGAGTCCTGAGCACGCTACGCGTCGGACTGCGCTGCGACGCCGGGCCGCAGCGCGGTGTCGGGCACCTCGTCCGCTGCCTCGCGCTCGCCGAGGAGTTCCTGGCCCGCGGCGCCCACGTCGCGGTGTTCGGCACGGTGGAGCGGCTCGACTGGGCCACCGCCGAGTTGGCCGCTCGCGGTATCGGACTGCACCCGGGCCCCGAGTCGCCGGCCGACCTGGTCGAGGCAGCTCGGCGGCACGACCTGGACGTGCTGGTCCTCGACTCCTACGAGCTGGACCCGGCCGGGGCGGGTGCGCTACGCGCCGCCGGGGTGTTCACCCTCGCCATCGTCGACGGGGACAGCCGGGGTCAGGACGCCGACCTCTACCTCGACCAGAACTTCGGGGCGAAGCTTGCGACACTGCCCGGGCGGCTGCTCGTCGGCAGCGGGTACGCCCTGCTGCGCGACTCAGTCGTGGCCGCCCGACCGGCAACGCCCCGACCCGCCACGGCCGTCAGCCGGCCCCGGGTGCTGGCCTTCTTCGGCGGAACCGACGCCCTCGGCGCCGCCCCGGTGCTGACCCGGGTGCTGCTGGCCACCGGCCACCCGATGGACCTCACGGTCGTCGTCGGCAGACCCGAGATCGAGGCCGAACTGGAGGAGATCACCCCCGGCCGGGGGCAACTCGTCCGTACCGTCCCACCCACCGGCTCACTGCCGTCGCTGATCACCGAGGCGGACCTGGTGGTCAGCGCCGCCGGCACCTCGACGTGGGAGCTGTGCTGCCTCGGCGCACCCGCCGCGCTGGTCTGCGTGGTCGACAACCAACGCGAGTCGTACGCCCGGGTGGTCCAGCACGGCCTGACCGCCGGCCTCGGCGAACTGCCGGAGCTGACCGCCGCCGGCCTGCCCGGACGCACCGCCCGCGCGGCGGCGGCACGGACCCTGCACGGGCTGCTCAGCTCACCGCCGCGCCGCGCCGCGCTGGCCGCCCGAGCCTGGTCCACCGTCGACGGGCAGGGCCGGGCCCGAGTCGTGGACGCGGTGTTCGAGTCCGTACGCCCGGCGGCTGACCGCCATGGTCACGCTCGATCCTGGAAATAGTCCCCTCGATCCGCGCGGATGGCACTACATCGAGGATCGAGCACGACCTTGAGGGATGCGCGGGACGCGGGCATAGCACGGGTGTACGAATGTGCTGTTAGGGTGGCCGCATGACGCAGGCCGCCTACCAGCCGTCGATGCTCGACCTCGCCGACGCCGGGCCGGCCCTGGGGCCGCTGGCCGGTCAGATCCGCCGGCACCAGCTCAGCCGGGGCGCCTGGGTCGACCACCTGCCCGGCTGGGTGCGCGGCTCCGACGCGGTCCTCGACACCCTGCTCACCGAGGTGCCCTGGCGGGCCGAGCGACGCACCATGTACGACAGCGAGGTCGACGTGCCCCGCCTGCTGTGCTGGTACGCCGCCGACCGGCAACTGCCGCACCCTGTGCTCACCGCGGCACGGGCGGCCCTGACCCGCCACTACGCTCCCGAGCTGGGCGAGCCGTTCGTCACCGCCGGCATGTGCCTCTACCGTTCCGGCCGCGACAGCGTCGCCTGGCACGGCGACACCATCGGCCGCTCCGCGCACAGCGACACCATCGTCGCGATCGTCTCGTTCGGGTCACCCCGACCGCTGCTGCTCCGTCCGCGCGGCGGTGGCGACAGCCTGCGCTTCCCGGTGGGCCACGGCGACCTCATCGTCATGGGCGGCTCCTGCCAACGCACCTGGGAACACGCCATCCCCAAGACCGCCCGCCCGGTCGGGCCCCGGGTGAGCGTCCAGTTCCGCCCCATCAACGTCGCCTAACCCCCGCCCCCTCCCCGCCCTCTCCCCGGCCCACCCCGCCCTCACCGTTGATCATGAAGTTATTGCCGCGACGCGCCGAGGCGAGAGGCAATAACTTCATGATCAACCGGCGGGGGCGGGGCAGGGGAGGGGGAGGGTGGGGGTTAGTCGCGTTCGATCAGGTGGCCGATGACCGTTGGGCCGAGCATCACCGCGAAGCCGCTGCCGTCGCGGCGGGGGTCGGCGGCGGGCAGCTCGACCGGCTCACCGGTGCCGGTCGCGCCGACCGGGCGCGGCCCCACCCAGGCGACCGCGACGTCCGTCTCGTCCTTGAGGAAGCGGTGCGCCCGCACGCCGCCTGTCGCTCGGCCCTTCGCCGGGTACGCCTTGAACGGCGTCACCTTGACCGTCGCCCCGGTGGACGTGACGACCATCGGCTCACCGTGCCCCGGGTCGTCGGTGCGTACCGCCCCGAAGAAGACCACCCGTGCCCCGGCCGGCAGGTTGATGCCGGCCATTCCGCCACCCTTGAGGCCCTGCGGGCGGACCACCCCGGCGGCGAAGCGCAGCAGCGACGCCTCCGAGGTGACGAAGGCCAGCGTCTCGGCGCCGTCGGTCAGCCAGGCCGCCCCGATCACCTCGTCGCCGTCGCGCAGGCCGATCACGTCGAACTCGTCGGACCGCACCGGCCACTCCGGCGAGCAGATCTTCACCACGCCCTGCCGGGTGCCCAGCGCCAGCCCGGGCGAGCCGTCCGCCGGCCCACCGAGCGGGGCCAGGCCGACCACGGTCTCCCCCGCCTCCAGCGGCACCAACTCGGCGGCCGACATGCCGCCGCGCAACGACACCGTGCCGGCCTGCTCGGGCAGCACCGGCAGCGGCAACACATCGATCTTGAAGGCGCGGCCGGCGCTGGTCACCAGGAGCACCCGGCCACGGGCGGTGGAGTGCACGATCGCGCGTACCGTGTCGTGCTTGACCCGGCCGTTGCGCCGGCGCCCCTCGGCGCTCTCCTCCGACTCGGCCGCGGTCCGGGCGACCAGCCCGGTGGCGGAGAGGATCACCTGGCACGGGTCGTCGGCGACCTCCAGTGGGCCGGCCGGCGCGGACGCGGCCAGCACCTCCTTGAGGTCACCGTCGACAAGCGTCGTACGCCGGTCGGTGCCGAACTGCTTGACCACGGCCGCCAGCTCGTCGGAGACCAGCTTCTTGAGCACCCGCTCGTCGTCGAGGATCGCGGACAGCTCGGCGATCTCGGCGCGCAGACGCTCCTGCTCGGCCTCCAACTCGATCCGGTCGAACTTCGTCAACCGGCGTAGCGGAGTGTCCAGGATGTAGGTGGCCTGGATGTCGGAGAGACCGAACTGGCTCATCAGCCCGTCCTTGGCGGCCTGCGCGTCGTCGCTGCCCCGGATCAGCCGAACCACCCGGTCGATGTCGAGCAGCGCGATCAGCAGACCGTCGACCAGGTGCAGCCGCTCCTGACGCTTACGGCGGCGGAACGAGGTGCGCCGGGTGACCACCTCGTACCGGTGGGCCAGGAAGACCTCCAGCAACGCCTTGAGCCCGAGGGTACGCGGCTGCCCGTCGACCAGGACCAGGTTGTTGACGCCGAAGGACTGCTCCAGCGGGGTCAACCGGTAGAGGTCGGCGAGCAGCGCCTGCGGGTTGACCCCCACCTTGCACTCGACGACGAGTCGGGTGCCGCTCTCGCGGTCGGTGAGGTCCTTGACGTCGGCGATCCCGGTCAGCCGCTTGGTCTTGGTGACCTCGTTGGTGATCGCCGCGATGACCTTCTCCGCGCCCACGCCGTAGGGCAACTCGACCACGGTAATCGCCTGACGGCCCCGGCTGCCCTCGATCGGGCCGATCTCCACCTTGCCGCGCATCCGCACCACGCCACGCCCGGTCTCGTACGCCCGGCGCACCTCGTCCAAGCCGAGCAGCACGCCACCGGTGGGCAGGTCGGGACCGGGGACGAACTCCATGAGCCGGTCCAGAGTGGCGTCCGGGTGGTTGATCAGCCAGCGGGCGGCGGAGACCACCTCGGCCAGGTTGTGCGGGATCATGTTGGTGGCCATCCCGACCGCGATCCCGGACGCGCCGTTGACCAGCAGGTTGGGGAATGCGGCCGGCAGCACGGTCGGTTGGGTCAGCGACCCGTCGTAGTTGGGCTCGACGTCGACGGTGTCCTCGCCCAGCTCACCGACGAGCAGCATCGCCTCGCGGGACATCCGCGCTTCGGTGTATCTGCTCGCTGCCGGGCCATCGTCTGGAGATCCAAAATTTCCATGCCCATCGATAAGGGGCACGTTGAGCGAGAAGTCCTGCGCGAGGCGGACCATGGCGTCATAGATCGCCGTATCGCCATGCGGATGGTACTTTCCCATCGTATCCCCGACAATTCGGGCAGACTTCACATGCCCGCGATCCGGGCGGTAGCCCTGCTCGTACATCGACCACAGGATGCGCCGGTGCACGGGCTTGAGGCCGTCGCGCGCGTCCGGCAGAGCGCGGGAGTGGATGACCGAGAACGCGTACTCCAGGTAGGAGTCGGAAACCTCGGTTACCAGCGGATTGTCGAAGACCCGCGCGCCAGCCTGGTCGAACGAGGAGAGATCGACCTTGTTTTCCTTACGGCGTGCCATGGTTCAGCTCTTCCTTCTGCCGTCAGGCGTCGATGGCGTCACGGTCGACGCGGTCGGCGGAGTCGATCAGCCAGTTGCGGCGCGGCTCGACCTTCTCCCCCATCAGCAGTTCGAGGATCCGTTCGGCGGCGTCCACGTCCTCGATGGTGATCCGGCGTACGGCGCGGGTGGCCGGGTTCATCGTGGTGTCCCACAGCTCGTCGGCGTCCATCTCACCGAGACCCTTGAAGCGTGGGATGGGCGTGACAATCTGCTTGCCGGCTTTCTCCAGCTTGCGGACCGTCGTCTCCATCTCGGCCTGCGTGTAGGTGTAGACGGTCTGCGGGTTGCGCCCCTTGGTAGTGATCTTGTGCAGGGGCGGCATCGCGGCGTAGAGCCGGCCGGCCTCGATCAGCGGGCGCATGTACCGGGCGAAGAGAGTGATCAGCAGCGTACGGATGTGCGCGCCGTCCACGTCGGCGTCGGCCATGATCAGCACCCGGCCGTAGCGCAGCGCGGACAGGTCGAACGTCCGCCCCGAGCCGGCACCGAGCACCTGGACGATGGCCGCGCACTCGGCATTGTCCAGAACCTGCTGGAGGTTGGCCTTCTGCACATTGAGGATCTTGCCCCGGATCGGCAGCAGCGCCTGGTATTCCGAGGAGCGGGCCATCCGGCTCGTCCCGAGGGCGCTGTCACCCTCCACGATGAACAGTTCGCTGCGGTCGATGCCGGTGGCCCGGCAGTCGACCAGCTTCGGCGGCATCGACGCGCCCTCCAGGGCGGTCTTGCGCCGGGCGGCGTCCTTCTGTTGCTTCTGGGTGAGCCGCACCCGCGCCGCGTCGACGATCTTCTGTAGGACGACGCGCGCCTCGGCCTTGGTGCGCCGGTCGTCCAGCCACGCCTTGACGTGCGCGTCGACGAGGGACTGGATCACCTTGGTGATGCCGGTGGTGGAGAGCTCGTCCTTGGTCTGCGAGGTGAACTGCGGCTCCGGGATCCGCACGTGCACCACCGCGGTCATGCCCTCCAGGACGTCGTCCAGGGTGGGCGGCTCCTCCTTGGCCTTGAGCAGCCCGCGGGTGTTGCGGACGGCGTCGCCGAGGGAGCGGACCAGGGCCCGCTCGAAGCCCTTGCGGTGGGTGCCGCCGTGCGCGTTGCGGATGGTGTTGGTGAAGCACTCGACGGTGCGCTCGTAGCCGGTGCCCCAGCGGAACGCCACCTCGACCTCGGCGCGGCGCTGCACGTTGGACTGCATGACGCCGTTGGCGTCGGCGGCGTTCTCCCGGTATGCGCCCTCGCCGTTGACGAGCAGGATGCCGGAGACGGGCCGGTCGCCGGCCGGGGCGAGGAACTCCACCATGTCGCTGAGCCCGTTGGGGTAGTGGAACCGCTCCTCGACGGGCGTCTCGCCGGTCAGGTCGCGCAGCAGGTAGCTCACGCCGGGGACCAGGAACGCGGTGTTGCGCAGCTTCGTGCGGACGGCGTCGACGTCGAGCGCCGCGCCGGTCTCGAAGTAGCGGGCGTCGTGCCACCAGCGGATCGAGGTGCCGGTGCGGTGGCCGCGCTTCATCGCGCCGGTCACCTGGAGGCCGGGGCCGGCGGTGAAGGGCGCCTGCGGGCCGTCGCCGTCGAAGATCCCGGGGACGCCGTGCCGGAACGACATCGCGTGGACCTTGCCGCCGCGGCGGACGGTCACGTCGAACCGGCGGGAGAGCGCGTTGACCGCCGAGGCGCCGACGCCGTGCAGGCCGCCGGAGGTCTTGTAGCCGGAGCCGCCGAACTTGCCGCCCGCGTGCAGTCGGGTGAGCACCAGCTCGACGCCGGAGATGCCGGACTTGGCGTGCACGTCGGTGGGGATCCCGCGACCGTCGTCGTCGACCTGCACCGAGCCGTCGGCGTGCAGCGTCACCTCGACCTTGGTGGCGTGGCCGGCGACACCCTCGTCGGTCGAGTTGTCGAGGATCTCGTTGACGAGGTGACCCACGCCACGGCTGTCGGTGGAACCGATGTACATGCCGGGCCGCTTGCGGACGGCGTCCAGCCCCTCAAGGTGGGTGAGGTCATCGGCCCCGTACAGGGTGTCAGGCTCTGCGGTCAACTGGTCGTACTCCCCGGTCTCGGCGGTCTGCTGCCGGTCACCGGCGAGATCAGCCGGCGTGGCGCGCCGCAGCGAGCCTAGCCCGAGGCCCAGACAACATCCGTAGGCCCCGCGCGACCCGCCGCGCGGCGGCCCCCGAACGTGAGCCAGGAAACACCCCACCGGTACGCGGGTCGGCGGTTGCGTCCCGGGCAGCCTGCTGGCCGTCCAGCCGCACGGCCGTGTCTTTCATCGAACGATTCTGTTACGGGCCATTGACGCCCGTCACACGCGGGTGATGTGATCGCGCCCTCAGAGAATCTTTCATCTTTCGATGGATGGGGGCCCCATGCCCAGAATCCGGCGTACCGCGCTCGCCGCGGCACTCACGATCGTCACGGCCGCGTTGTCGACGGCCGTCGCGCTGCCCACTCCCGCGGTGGCCGCGCTGCCCACCGCCGCGGTGGCCCTCGGTGACAGCTTCATCAGTGGCGAGGGCGCCGGGGCGTACACCCCGGTGGTCGACGCCAACGGAGTCGCCCAGGGCTTCCCGGGCTGGACGGCTCCCAACAACAACGCGTACTTCTGCCACCGGTCGGCGAACGCCTCGCTGCACAAGGCCAACCTGCCGGGCATCCAGAACCGGTTCAACCTGGCGTGCTCCGGCGGCCAGCCACACGACATCGCCAACGCCTCCGGCGCGCGGGCCAACGGCCGTACGGTGGCCGCGCAGCTCGCCCAACTGCGTGCCGTCGCGCAGACCCAGGACATCGACCTGGTGCTGATCGGCCTCGGGTCCAACAACAGCTCGTTCACGTTCGGCAGCGTCGCGGAGAAGTGCGCCAACCGCTTCATCGCCGACGCCTGGACCGGCTGGTGGGAGTTCTGGGCATACCTGGGTGGCCCGGTGGAGCAGAAGCCGTGCACCGACGCCGACCTGGCCACCGCCGCGCAGCTCAGCGCCGCCACCGCGGAGACCACCGCCGCCGTACGACAACTGCTGACCACTCTCGACCAGGTGGACGCGGACGGGCAGCACCGGGTGGTGTTCCAGGACTACACCAACCCGCTGCCGTTGGACCTGAACTCGACGTTCCACACCGAGGACGGCCGCGACGACACCCGGGACAAGTTCCGCGACCTCGGGGCCGAGCGGTACGCGGCCGGCTGCCCGATCCACCGGGCCAGCCTCGCTCCCGGGCACCGCTTCTCGCAGGGCCTGGGCACCATCGTGAAGACCACCCGGGACACGCTGGCCGCCGAGTTCCCGGCCGACGACCTGGTCTACCTCAACGTGCAGCGGGCCTTCGACGGCGCTCGGCTCTGCGAGACGACGACCAGCCCCACCGGCGCGCTGGCCACCCCGATCCGGTTGCAGGACAGCAACCCGAACGGCACCTTCGTCACCAGCCTCTCCGGCAAGGACAAGATCGCGATTCAGCGGATCGCCAACACGTGCGTCAGCTACTTCCAGACCTGCCAGGAGTCGTGGCACCCGAACGCCACCGGGCACCAGGTGCTCGGCCAGTGCCTCGCCGGCGCGGCGGCCACCAGCGCCCGCGCGGTGAGCTGCGTCCGGGCCGGCAACGGCGCCATCTCCGTCTCCTGAGGCGTCCGCGTCACCGGAGGCCCCGCCACCCCGGCGGGGCCTCCGTCGCGTCCGGCCGCCCGACCCCTGCGGCTACCAGCCGGTAACCTCGCGCGGCTAGGCTGAGCCGGTGAACGGTGACCCGGAGTACGCGCAGGAGTTCATCGAGGTCGACGGCGCCCGGATCGGTGTGCAGATCTATCCGGAGCCGGACGGCCCGGAGGGCGCGCCCGTCGTGGTGATCTGGCCCGCGATGGGGGTCCGGGCCCGCTACTACCGGCCGTTCGCCGCCGAGCTGCGCGCCGCCGGGCTGGCCGTGGTGGTCGCCGACCTGCGCGGCACCGGGACGAGCACCCCCGCGCCGAGCCGCGCCGACCGGTACGGCTACACCGAGCTGGCCGGCGACGTGGGCGCCGTCCTGGCCGCGCTGAAGCCTCGCCTGGACGGGCGTACCCGACTGCTGCTCGGCCACTCCCTCGGCGGCCAGGCCGCGCTGCTACACCTCGCCCTCGACGGCGGCGACGCGGTCGACGGATTGGCGCTGATCGCGGTCGGCATCCCCTACTGGCGCAGCTACCCGGGCCCGCGAGGGTTCGGCGTGCTGCCGTACACCCAGGGGATCGCCGCCACCGCGGCGCTGCTCGGCGTCTGGCCGGGGTGGGGTTTCGGTGGCCGGCAGGCACGCGGCGTGATCCGCGACTGGGCGCACACCGCGCGGACCGGCCGTTTCCCCCGCCTCGACGGTACGGACACCGAGGCGGCGGTACGCGCCGTGCGGACGCCGGTGCTCGCGATCAGCGTGGACGACGACCAGTACACCCCGCACGAGACCGTGGACCACCTCTGCGCGAAGCTCGCCGCCGCCCCGGTGACCCGGCAGCGCTACACGGCGACGCAGGCTGGCGCGGCGTTGGACCACTTCACCTGGGTACGCGCGAGCACCCCGCTGGCGCAGCAGGTGGCCCACTTCGCCGGCAACCTGCCGCCCCGCTGAGTCGCACCGAGCGCCCTCGGTTCACTCATCCTCCAGCGGGACCAACTCGTCGTCGCGTTCCACCTGGATCTCCGCGTGATCCTTGCGCGGTGCGACCTCCGCGGTGTTCCGGTGTGGGTCGTTGCCCGGGTGCATGAGCACTGCGTCTGTTTTGGGGGTCTTCTCTCGGCTCTCGTCCGGCTGCGACATCGCGTTCCCCTCTCGTCGGCGACGCTCGGGGTCTACCCGCCACCGCCCCGACGACTCCTGTCCCGGAGCTCCGGACCCGGATGTCCGTGACGTGCCCGCTGGGACAGGGATCGGCCAGCCCGGGGCGGGGTTAGCCACCCGGGCGGCGGGTAAGCCGCAGCGCCCGACACGGCGGAAGGGGATCAGATGTCCGAACGGCATACCGCACTGCGCTCCATGCACGATCTGGGCCTGGCGGCCTGGTTCGGAGGCTCCCTGATGGGAGCACTGGGCGTCAACGGCGCAGCGGCGAAAATCAACGACTCGACCCAGCGGCTCCCGGTCGCATCGGCGGGATGGTCCAAGTGGACTCCGGTCAACGCGGCCGCGATCGGCGCCCACCTGGCCGGTGCGGTCGGCGAACTGGTGACGGAGAGCCCACGGGTGGCCGCCCAGTCCGGGGTGGCCCGGGCCAGCGCCCTCAAGACGGCGTTGACGATCGGCGCGCTCGCGGTGACCGGCTACAGCCGCCTGGTCGGCATGCGGCTGGAGAAGGCGGGCAGCCCACCGGTGAACGGCACCACCGAGCCGAATCACCAGACACCGGCCAGCGTGGCCTCCTCACAGCGGCAGATGAAGCTGCTCCAGTGGGCCGTTCCGGCGATAACCGGAACCCTGGTGGTGGTGACCGCGTACATGGGCGAGCAACAGAAGCCCGGCCAGGTTCTCCGGGGAATTCTCAGTCGGTCCGGTGGGCTGATGAGCGCCCCGAAGTCGATGGCCAAGATGGGCATGAACATGGGGATGGGCGCCGGCAAGCGACCAATGGCGATGGCCGGGCGCTGACCGCCCGGCCCGGCCGGCGTCCCGCCGACACCTCGACGGCGGGGCTCCGGCCGGCCTACGCCGGGCCAACCCCGGGTACGACGCCACCGTCACCCGCACGGCACAGCAGGCCGGCGGGCACAGCAGGCCGGGAGGCACAGCGGTCCGAGGACGGGCAATCGTCCGCCGGTTGCGGCGGACCGACGAGCGAGGTGGCCATGACGGCACACGAGGGACGCAGTGGCGAGGGCGACCGGCTGGAGCCGGAGGCGACCCAGCCGTGGAAGGCCGACGACGGCTTCGACGCCGAAGCGCCCTGGGGCACCGACGAGGACTCGCCGCTGGACGAGGGCAGCGAGGAGACCGCGGTGCCGCCGGGGCGGCGCGGGGAGCGCCGCGCGGGAGCCGCGGCGGGCCGGCACGACCCGGCCGGACGGCACGGCTTCGGCTCGGTGGAACCGACGCGTACGACAGCGGCCGGACCGACCGCGCCTCCGGACCCGGCTCCGAGCGGCCGGTCCTTTCCCGACGACGCGGACGTCAACGACCGAACACAGGACGCCCTGCGCAGCCGGGGCCGACGCTCCTGAGGCACCCGCCGGCCCGACCCACGCGCTGGCTGCCCGCCGATCCGGTCGTCAGCTACCGGAGACCGCAGGGACGGTCGGCCGCCCGGCCTCGTCGCCGATCAGGGTCTCGGTGAGCACCTGCGCCATCCGGGTCGCGTCGCGCTGCGCCTGGCCGGCGCAGCAGTTGTTGAAGAGCACGTGCAGCTCGTCCACCGGGTCGGCCAGCTCGGCCAGCCGCCCGGCCCACCGCCGCAATTCCTCCTCGGCGTACGCGTAGCGGAACTTCTCCTGCTTGTCGCCGTCCCGCCAGGCGTCGCTGTGGCCGTGGAACCGGACGATCGCCGGCTCCGCCGTGGTGGTGACGATCGGCGGCACCGACGACGGGTGCCCCTGGGGCATGTCGACGCAGACCAGCGACAGGTCGTGCGCGCGCAGCAGGTCCAGAGTGTCGGGTGCGGCCGGACCGTCGAACCAGGACCCGTGCCGCAGCTCCACCGCGACCCGCCACGGCCGGCACCGCTGCGCCAGCTCGACGATCCGGTGTTGCGCGGCGGCGCCGCGCGCCAGCCACGGTGGAAACTGCAACAGCACCACGCCCAGCTTGCCGGCGCCCGCGATCGGGTCCAGCGCCGCCCGGAACCGGGCCCACAGCTCGTCGTACGTCGGCTCCGGCAGGTCCCGGCGGCGGACCCGGCTCGGGCCGGCGGCCGGGCGAAGGTCGCGGGGCAGCGTTGCCACCGGAGTGGGGTGGCCGGTGAAGAGGCTGAACGCCTTCACGTCGAAGGTGAAGTCGTCCGGTGTGGCGTCGACCCAGCCCTGCGTGACCTCTGGCACGGGGATCGCGTAGTAGGAGGTGTCCACCTCGACCAGGGGAAACCTGCTGGCGTAGAAGCCCAGCCGCCGGGCCGGCGTGTTGGCCGAGCGCGGGTACCACCCCGAGCGCAGCAGTGACTGGTCGGCCCAGGAGGACGTACCCACCCTAATGACACCCATGTCATTCAGTGGACCGCCCCGCGGGCGGATCGGCAACCGCTGGCGTCGCGTCCGGAAAGTGTCGGTGGACCGCCATACGCTGACCCGCGGCCGCACATCGACGGAGGGACATCACCATGACCAGCACCACCCAGCTCACCGGCGAGCGGGCCGACCTGCTGCAAGCGCTGCGCCAGCACCGGGGTTTCCTGCTGCGCACGGTCGACGGGCTGACCGACGAGCAGGCGGCGACCCGCAGCACCGTCAGCGAGCTGTGCCTCGGCGGCCTCGTCAAGCACGTGGCCGGCGTCGAGGAGCGGTGGATGCGTTTCGCCGTGGGCGGCGCCCAGGAGATGCAGCGCGTGGCCGTCGACTGGGCCGGTCAGTTCCGGATGGCGCCGGGCGAGACCCTCGCCGGGTTGGTCGAGCGGTTCCGTGCGGTGGCCGACCAGACTGACGAGCTGGTCGGCACCCTCGACCTGGACGCGGCCCACCCGCTCCCCGAGGAGCCGTGGTTCGAGGCGGGGGCGACCTGGACGGTTCGCCGGGTGCTGCTGCACGTGATCGCCGAGACGTCCCAGCACGCCGGGCACGCCGACATCCTGCGCGAGGCGATCGACGGCGCCAAGACGATGGGCTGAGGCCGACGCGTCGTGATCCGACCCTCCTGATCGGGCGGTTCGACGCTAGGTCTTTGGCGGGCGGGGTGCCGTGCGGTCTCCGGCGTAGGCGTCCAGGTGACCCCACCGGCCGGGGATGCCCAGCAGCTCGATGCGGCCGAAACCCGCGGGCAGGGCCGGGTTCACCAGCAGGTTGTCGCCGGTGGGTCGCAGGCCCAGCAGGGTGCCCAGCAGCATCAGCAGCGCGCCCGACGACCACGACTGGGGACGGCCCGCCAGCGGCAACTGGACCGGATACTTCGTCAGGCTGCGCTCGTAGCCGGCGATCACCTCCGGCACCGCGCCGCCGAGCGTCTGCGCCATGTCGAAGATGCCGGCCGCGATCCGGGCCGCCTGCTCGTCGAAGCGGTAGTGCCGCAGCCCGGCGGCGATCAGCGCGTTGTCCGACGGCCACACCGACCCCAGGTGCGAGCCCATCGGGTTGTACGGATGCTGGTCGGTGGCGAAGGTCCGCACTCCCCAGCCGCTGAACAGCCGCGGCCCGACCAGGTGTTCGGCGACGGCCTCGGCTCGATCGTTCGGGACGATCCCGCTCCACAGCAGGTGCCCGATGTTCGACGACAGGGCGTCGACCGGCTCGCCGTACGGGTCCAGGGCCAGCGCGTAGTACTCCCGGTGCGGCAGCCAGAAGTCCCGGTTGAACCGCTCCTTGAGCGCCGCCGCCTCCCGTTCCAGCCGGTCGGCGTACTCGGGATCTCCCCAGCACTCGCGGGCCAGTCGCGCGCCGCGCCGCTTCGCGTCGTACGCGTAGCCCTGCACCTCGCAGGTGGCCCGGGGGAACGCCGGCTGGCGCCCGTACGCGTCGATGATGGCGTCCGTGGAGTCCTTCCAGGACTGGTTGATCGTGCCCTGCCGTTCGTTTCGGCGCTCGTAGCGCAGGTAGCCGTCGCCGGTCATGTCGCCGTACTCGTCGATCCAGTCCAGCGCCATCCGGGCCGGGTGCCGCAGTTCGCGGACCAGGTCGGTGTCACCGGACCAGCGCTCGTACTCGTCGAGCAGGACGACGAACAGCGGAGTGGTGTCCACCGCGCCGTAGTACCCGGCGTACGGCAGCTCGCCGAACGCGGCCGACTCGCCGTAACGCAGCCGGGCCAGGATCTTTCCCGGCTCCTCCTCGTGCTCGTCGTCGAGCTGGCAGCCCTGGAGCAGCGCCAGCATCCGCAACGTCGCGGGGGCCAACTCGGGGGTGAACGCGACGGTCTGTAGGCAGGTGATGAGGCTGTCCCGCCCGTAGAGCGCCATGGCCCACGGCAGGCCACCGACCGGCACCCGCTCGCTGTACGCCAGCGGCGTGTACCGCAGCGCCGCCAGGTCGGCGAGGCTGCCCTGGTACATCCGCTCCAGGCTGCCGCGTTCGGCCACCAGCTGCGGCGCCCGGTCCAGCCAGGCCGACAGGTCGTCGTGCATCCCGCTGCCGACATCGCGCTGGTGGGACTCCAGGCCGGCGCGCATGTCCCGGCCGCCCTCGCCGCGCATGATCATGGCGACGTGCAGGGTGGTCTCCCACGTCCCCGCGGGCGCGACACGGATCCGGAACGTCAGTCCCCGCTCGTCGATCTCGGCGGGGACGCTGCTGCTCACCGTGGTCTCGCGAGCGAACCGCTCCCGCTCGTAGCGCAGCACGAGCCGCTGGTTTCGGTCGTCGACGGTGACCTGGACGTCGCGCTGCCGGACGTTGCCGACCTCGGCGATGTCGGCGAAGTCGCTGCGCACCTCCATCCGCACGGTGAACTCGGCGGGCTCGGACGAGTGGTTGAGCACGGTGATCCGCTCGTGCAGGCGGTCGTGGATCGAGCGGTGCCGGATGACCGACACGTCGGCGTCGATGTAGTGACTCGCCACGCCGGGCACCAGGACGAACCGGGTCTCGAAGTACGCGATGTCGTCGCGGGAGAGGGCGTGCAGCCGTTCCCCGTCGATGCTGAGCACCCAGTCGGACAGGAACCGGGTGTCGAACGAGAAGAGACCGACCGGCTCCCGGGGATCGACCTCCATGTCGCCCTGGGCGTCGCTGATGGCGAACACGTTGCCGGCGATGACGTGCACCTGCTCCTGCTTCATGAACGCGTCTCCCGTCGCGCCAGCGCGGCCTGGCCCAGCTCGCGGGGGTGCCGTGCGCCGGCCGGGCCGGGAAAGATCCGGCGAAGCATCATCAACAGCGCCAGGTTGCCCCGCACCTTCAGCTCGTTGCGCAGCAGGGCCACCGCGAGGTGCATCTGGCCGTTGGCCAGCTGATCGAAGATCTCCCGGGAGGCGCTGACCACCAACTCGGCGTCGTCGGCCGACCGGGTGACCCGGACGTGCTGGTCGGCGATGGTCAGGTACCAGTGCTCGGTGCAGCCGTCACTGCGGATGTCCAGCCGCAGTGTCCCTGCGGTGGTCTCCGGCAGATCGGGCCGCCGACGGGTGTCCAGGCGTTGCAGGAACTGCGCCGCGGTCGTGGCCATCACGTCCCCTCTTCCGGCATAGCCGCAGGATCGCCCACGTCGGGGTGAGCCCAACTCACCCGGACCGGGTGACGCGGGGCCTGGGCGGCACGGCTGTCACGCCGAGCATCCGGAGCCGGCCCGTTTGTCGGCCCCGGGAGTGGGCAGGCCAGGCCATCGGGAGGAATCGGCAGGCCGAAACCAACGGGAGGCATCGAATGCGTGCGCTGCGACTACGGCAGTGGAAGTCGGAACCGGAACTGGTGGAGGTCCCCGAGCCAACGCCCGGACGCGGCGAGGTGGTGGTACGCATCGGCGCTGCCGGCGCCTGCCACTCCGACCTGCACCTGATGGACGAGTTCGAACCGGGCACCGTGCCGTGGAACCCGCCGTTCACCCTGGGCCACGAGAACGCGGGGTGGGTGCACGCCGTCGGTGACGGCGTGAGCGGGCTGACGATCGGTCAGCCCGTCGCCGTGTACGGCCCGTGGGGCTGCGGCACCTGCGCCCGCTGCCGCGTCGGCGTCGACCCGTACTGCGAGAACCCGGCCGGCGCGCCGGTGCCCGGTGGCGGCGGCGGGCTCGGCCTGGACGGCGGCATGGCCGAGTACGAGCTGGTGCCGGACGCGCGGCACATCGTGCCGTTGCCGGACGGGTTGGATCCGGTGGACGCGGCGCCGCTGACCGACGCCGGTCTCACCCCGTACCACGCCATCCGGCGCTCCTGGCCGAAGCTGCCACCGGGCAGCACCGCCGTCGTCATCGGGGTCGGTGGGCTGGGCCACGTCGGCGTGCAGATCCTCAAGGCCACCACGGCCGCCCGGGTGATCGCCGTGGACACCCGCGCCGAGGCGCTGCGGTTGGCGACGGAGTGCGGCGCCGACCAGACCGTCGCCTCCGGCCCGACCGCCGCGGAGGAGATCCGGGCGGCCACCGGGGGCCGGGGCGCCGACGTGGTGCTCGACTTCGTGGGCGCGGACGCCACCCTGGCGCTCGGCGTGGCGGTGGCCCGCACCGTGGGCGACCTGACGATCGTCGGCATCGGCGGCGGCACCCTGCCGGTGTCGTTCTTCTCGGTGCCGTACGAGGTGAGCATCGCGACCACCTACTGGGGCAGCCGCCCCGAGCTGGTCGAGGTGCTGGACCTGGGTGCCCGTGGTCTGATCCGGCCGAAGACCACCACCTTCGCGCTCGACGACGCGCTCGACGCGTACCGCCAGATGCGCGACGGGACGCTGGAGGGCCGGGCCGTGATCGTGCCGTGAGCCCGGCGGTCAGCCGGCTTCGAGCAGGCCCCGGACGTAGTTGGCCTGCCCGGCGTGCTGCTGGTCGTCCTCGGCGATGCTGACCAGCCGCACGCCGAGGGTGACCGGCGGGTCCCAGGTCTCGTCGACCACACGGTCCAGGTCCGCCGGTCGAAGCCCGGCCAGGAACGATCCGGTACGCCTCGCGACGGCCGCGTAGTAGTCGATGAGCGCCTGCGCGCTCTCCGGGCGGACCCCCGCGACCTGCGCCGACGAGTGGCCGTAGCCGGTGTCGTCCGGGTCGGCGGGCAGCCCGAACCGCCCCGCCCAGTCGCCGCTGGCCCAGATCTGTTCGACGTCGAGCAGGTGCGCGACGTGGTGGTCCTGCACCCGGGTCAGGTGCCAGACCAGCCAGCCGATCGAGTTGGCGCCCGGGCCGGGCGCCCAGCGCAGTTGCTCCGGGGTGAGCCCGTCGACCGCCGCGCGGACGAGGTCGGGCAGCCGGTCGTACGTCTCGGTCAGCAGGTCACTCACGTCCACGGGTCACGCCTCCTGGTCTGTTGCGGATCAGGTACCGCCGACACCGACGCGTCAAACCTCGGCCGCAGCGATGATCATGCCCCTTGGCCGTCGGCGGCGCGACCAGGGACGTTGGTGCGTGATGTCCGGTTTGGCAGGCGACAGTCGGGAAACTGAAAACATGCGGTGCGGAGGCGGCCGGGCGTGGGATGGTTCGACGTGGATGCCGTACCGGTGTCGACCCGCCCTCGGGTGGCCCGGCCGGTGGCGCGGGTGCACATCGCGCGCCGAGGGCGGCTTCGACGAGGAGAGGCAGGGCCCATGCAGGCTCAGCGCAGGCCACCGCGCAACCAGCGGAGCCAGACCCGGGACGACCGCACCGGCGGCGGCATGACCGGTGCCGCCACGCCACTGACCATCTGGGCCGCAGCCGTGCTGCTCGGCCGCATCGGCGCTGGCGAGGACGACCTCGAAGACGAGCGGCACATCCTGCGCGGCATCGAGTGACGCTCGGCTGCCCGGTCACAGCCAGCCGCGCCGCTTGAAGATCAGGTAGAGGGTGCCGCAGACCAGCAGCATGAGCAGCAGCGCGAACAGGTAGCCGAAGCGCCAGTGCAGCTCGGGCATGTGGACGAAGTTCATGCCGTACACGGTGCCGATCAGCGTGGGCGCGAACAGGATCGCGGCCCACGAGGACACCTTCTTCAGCTCCTCGTTCTGCGCGTAGCTGGCCGCCGTGAGGCTGCGCATCTCCTCGTTCTGCTGCTGTGAGACGAGGGTGGCGTTGACGGTGAGGATGTTCTGTAGCAGGTGCCGGAAACCGTCCACGCGCTCCACCACCTGCGTGAGGTGGTCGGTGACGTCCCGCAGATAGCGGCGCAGCTCCTCGTCGCTGGTGTAGCTGCCGGCGCCGTTGGCGAGGGCGTCGAGCATGGTGAGCAGCGGTCGGGCCGCCCGCTGGAACTCGATGACCTCCCGGCTCAGCCCGTAGATGCGCCGGCTGGCATTCGGGTCGCCGCCGAAGACCTGCGTCTCGATCTCGTCGATGTCGTTCTCCAGACCGGCCACCACCGGCGCGTACCCGTCGACGACCTGGTCGAGGATCGCGTACAGGACCGCCTCGGGGCCCTGGGCGAGCATCGGCGCGTCGGCCTCCATCCGCCGCCGTACGGCGGCCAGGTCGGGGGCCTCGCCGTGGCGGACCGTCACCACGAAGCCCGGCCCGATGAACAGGTGCAGCTCGGAGAACTCGACCTCCTCCCTCAGGTCGTCGTAGCGGGCGGCCCGCAGCACCACGAAGAGGGTGTGCCCGTAACGCTCCAGCTTGGGCCGCTGGTGGGCGTTGATCGCGTCCTCCACCGCCAGGTCGTGCAGGCGGAACTCCCGGGCCAGCGAGGTGACCTGGTCGATGTCGGGTCGGTACAACCCGATCCAGGCCATCGCGTCGTCCTGCTCCTGAAGGCAGCGGTAGGTCTCGGCGAGGCCGCTCGGCGAGGCGAACCGGTGACCCCGGATGTAGACGGCGCTGTCCATCAGGCCGCCGGCGGGTGCGGCGGCCGGCTCCCCCACCGGCGGAACACCGACGCGGGTCTCGTACTCGTCGAGCTGACGGCCGAAGCCACCACCCGGGCGGAACCGACGGCCGCCGACCATGACCCGCTCCCCTTTCCCGGTGCCGCCCGTCCGGCGGCGTGCCGACCCACCCGGGGCAGTCGGGGTGGCGCCGGGAGGCGCTGCTTCCCCCCTGCCTCCGGCCCGAAACCCACCGACACGGCGCTCACCCGGACGCCACGACGGGCGGGTTCCGCGCACCGGCGGACGGGCGCCGGGTTGCCGGCGGATACTCGCGGTGACCATGGGCGGGACGACGGGGGTAGCGCCGATGGAGGTCGACAGGCGCGCCGGCCGGCGGACCGACCGGCTGCGGCGCTGGCTGCTCACCGACGCGTCGGAGCGGCCCGTGCCGCAGGGCCTGCACGTCCGCCGCCCGCAGCAGCGGCACCACCCGTGGTGGAGGGTGATGTGTCTGACCGGCGTCGACTACTTCTCGACGCTGGGCTACCAGCCGGGCATCGCGGCGCTGGCCGCCGGGGCGCTGTCGCCGGTGGCGACCCTGGTGCTGGTGTTGGTGACGTTGCTGGGCGCCCTGCCGGTCTACCGGCGGGTGGCGGTGGAGAGCCCGCACGGCGAGGGCTCCATCGCGATGCTGGTACGCCTGCTCAGCTACTGGCCGGGCAAGCTGTTCGTGCTGGTGCTGCTCGGCTTCGCGGCCACCGACTTCATCATCACCATCACCCTGTCCGCTGCCGACGCCACCGCGCACCTCGACGAAAACCCCTTCTGGCCCAGCGGCCTCAAGGGTCACGAGGTGCTGCTCACGTTGCTGCTCGTGGCGCTGCTCGGCGCGGTGTTCCTCAAGGGATTCGGCGAGGCCATCGGGATCGCCGTCGTGCTGGTCGCGGTCTACCTGACGTTGAACGCGGTGGTGATCGTCGACGCGCTGTGGCGGGTGGTGACCCATCCGAGCGCGGTCGGGGACTGGACCCACACGCTGACCACCGGACACGGCGACCCGCTGATGGTCGTCGCGCTGTCGCTGCTGGTGTTCCCGAAGCTGGCGCTGGGCCTGTCCGGCTTCGAGACCGGCGTGGCGGTGATGCCGCACATCCGGGGGAACCGCCAGGATTCGGAGGATCGGCCGCTGGGTCGGATCCGGGGCGCGCGTCGCCTGCTCACCACCGCCGCCGCCACCATGAGCGTCTTTCTGATCACCAGTAGCGTGACCACCACCGTGCTGATCCCGCCCGAGGCGTTCCAGCCGGGCGGTCCGGCGAACGGGCGGGCGCTGGC
This sequence comes from Micromonospora sp. NPDC047467, assembly GCF_040643095.1. NCBI lineage: Bacteria > Bacillati > Actinomycetota > Actinomycetes > Micromonosporales > Micromonosporaceae > Micromonospora > Micromonospora sp. NPDC047467. The sequence goes on from NZ_JBEYTO010000012.1 coordinate 113,676, forward strand.
CTACCTGGCGCACGAGCACCTCGGCCAGGTGTTCGGCACGGTGTACGACCTGTCCACCATCGGGATCCTCTGGTTCGCGGGCGCCTCGGCGATGGCCGGTCTGCTCAACCTGGTCCCCCGCTACCTGCCCCGCTACGGCATGGCGCCGGCCTGGGCCCGGGCGGTCCGGCCGTTGGTGCTGGTGTTCACCGGGGTGGCGTTCCTGATCACGATCGTCTTCCGGGCCAGCGTCGACGCGCAGGGCGGCGCGTACGCCACCGGTGTTCTGGTGTTGATCACCTCGGCGTCGACGGCGGTGACCCTCGCCGCGCGGCGGCGCCGGCAGCGCGGGCGCATGGTCGCGTTCGGGATCATCGCGGTGGTGTTCGTCTACACCACGGCGGCGAACGTGGTGCAACGTCCCGACGGCGTGAAGATCGCCGCCTGCTTCATCGGCGGGATGATCCTGGTGTCGGCGCTGTCGCGGCTGATGCGGGCCTTCGAACTGCGGGTCGACCGGGTCGAGTTGGACCCGGCCGCGTCGTCGTTCATCGCCGAGCGCAGTGGGCGTCGGATCCGGCTCATCGCGCACGAGCCGGCGCGACGTGATCTGGCGGAGTACCGCGACAAGCTGGCGCAGACGATGGCGGACAACGACTTCCCGGACGACAGCGACGTCATCTTCGTCGAGGTCCACGTCACCGACCCGTCGGATTTCGAGACCGGGCTGCTGGTGCGCGGCAGTGTGGCGCACGATCGCTTCCCGGTGCTCAGCCTGGCCAGTTCCTCGGTGCCCAACGCGCTGGCCGCGCTGCTGTTGGAGATCCGCGACCGCAGCGGGCGACGCCCCCACATCTACTTCGAGTGGACCGAGGGTGGCCCGGCCCGCAACGTCCTGCGTTACCTGGCGTTCGGGCAGGGCGAGATCGCCTCGGTCACCCGGGAGATCCTGCGCCGCCAGGAACCCGACCAGACGCGCCGGCCGCACGTACATGCCGGCTGACCAGGCAGCGGACGGTGAGCATGGTCATATCGGCTGGACGACCGGCGGGGCTCTGCTGCTAGCCTCGGCGCAGGTCATGAGTGCCAGCGCGAAGCCCCGGCTCGCTGGCCGGCAACCCTCCTCCGCGGTGGGGTGCCCCGGGTGAAGACCAGGCACCGGCAGCACGCCGGTGCAAGCGTGGCCTGGCACCCAGGTCAGCACAGACCCGGGAGACCTTCATGCACATCCTCAGCACCGCTCCACCCGCCGTCGGCGCGTACGTCCGCGCCGGTCAGACCTCGCCGGCACTGATCCGGCGGCGGCACGTGGACATGATGCGAGTGTGCAGCGCCGCCTGTCGCGGCCGCGCCGCGCACTGACGCGCCCCTCTTTCACCACCCGCACCAGCGGTACGCCCTCATCGGGCGCACCGTCGGCGGCGCACGCCCATGCCCGCCCAGACGCGACCCCTCGGAGACACTGATGCGATTCCTTCCTGCCCTGACCCGTGCCGCCGCCGTCGGCGCCGCCGCCATCCTGGCCGCGACCGCGCTCACCGCCTGCGGCTCCGACGACTCGTCCGACGCCGACAGCAACCCGTACGGCCTGGCCCAGGCCGGCGTGCTGCGCGCCGGCACGCTGTCCGACGCCCCGCCGAACGTGTACCTCAAGGACGGCAAGTTCACCGGCTTCGACAACGACCTGCTCACGGCGGTCGCCGAGAAGATCGGCCTGAAGGTCGAGTTCGTCGGCACCGACTTCTCCGCGCTGCTGTCCCAGGTCAACAACCGCAAGTTCGACGTCGGCAGCTCGTCGATCACCATCACCGAGGCGCGGAAGAAGACCGTCGACTTCGGCAACGGCTACGACTTCAGCTACTTCGGTCTGGACGTTCCGGCCGGCTCGTCGATCACCGGCTTCGACCAGCTCGCCGGCAAGCGGGTCGTCGTGGTGCAGGGCACCGTCCAGGACGACTACGCCACCGGTCAGAAGCTCGACCCGGTGCGGGTGCCGGACTACAACGGCGCGATCAACCAGCTCAAGGCGGGCACCGCCGACGCGTGGATCGCCCCGGCGGAGATCGGCGAGAAGTTGGCCGACGAGAGCAAGGGCAAGATCACCGTGGCGGCCAAGCAGCTCAGCAACGCCCCGACCGCGTACGCCGTGGCCAAGGGCAACGACAAGCTGCGCGAGGCGCTGAACAAGGGCCTCGACGAGGTCATCGCGGACGGCACGTGGAGCCGGTTGCAGTTGCAGTACTACCCGGGCCGGCCGGTCCCGGAGGACTTCAAGCCGGGCAGCGGAACGGTGGCCGTGCCGTCGGCGGCCCCGTCCGCGTCCGCCGCGTCCTGACGTACCGGTGACGAGCGAGCAGGGCGGTAGGAGAGGCGACCAATGGATCCGTTGAGCACCCTGTGGGAGACCTTCTTCGACTGGGACGCGATGCGCGAGGCGCTGCCCGACATGGTGACGGTCGGGCTGCCCAACACGCTGATCCTGGCGGTCTCCGCCGCCCTGCTCGGCTCGGTGCTGGGCCTGCTGCTCGCCGTCGCCGGCATCTCGCGCAGCCGGTGGCTGCGCTGGCCGGCACGGGTCTACACCGACGTGTTCCGAGGGCTGCCGGCAGCCGCGACGATCCTGCTGATCGGCGTCGGGCTGGCCCCGCTGGGCATGCAGGTCTGGGGGCCGAACCCCTACCCGCTGGGCATTCTGGCGCTGTCGCTCATCGCGTCCGCGTACATCGGTGAGATCTTCCGCTCGGGCATCCAGTCGGTGGAGGCCGCCCAACTGGAGGGCGCGCGGGCGCTCGGCTTCTCCTGGGCCGACTCGATGCGGCTGGTGATCATCCCGCAGGGCATCCGGCGGGTGCTGCCGGCCTGGGTCAACCAGCTCATCGCGCTGATCAAGGACTCCAGCCTGGTCTACTTCCTCGGACTGGTGGCCAGCCAGCGGGAGCTGTTCCGGATCGGGCAGGACTACGCGGCCAACACCGGCAACCAGTCCGCGCTGCTGCTGGCCGGGCTCTTCTACCTGGCGTTGACCGTCCCGCTGACGCACATCGTCAACTGGATCGACCGGCGGCTGCGCCACGGACGGCCGGCGACCGCGCCACCGGACGACGACGAGGACGAGCCGGCGCCGGCCGGCACCACCGAAGGAGACCGCCGATGACCATCGCGACGACCACCTCGGTCAGCCTCGACGCGCGGGACGTCCACCTCGCCTTCGGACCCAACCGGGTGCTGCGCGGCGTCGACCTGACCGTGCCGCGCGGTGCGACGGCCTGCGTCATCGGGCCCTCCGGGTCGGGCAAGTCCACTCTGCTGCGTACCCTCAACCGGCTCATCGAGCCCGACCGCGGCGACGTGCTGCTGGACGGGCGCAGCGTGCTCGGCGACGACCCGGACGCGCTGCGGCAGCGGGTGGGCATGGTCTTCCAACAGTTCAACCTGTTTCCGCACATGAGCGTGCTGCGCAACATCACCCTCGCACTGCGCCGGCTGCGCAAGCTCGGCGAGGACGAGGCGGTCGCGGTCGCCCGCACCCAGTTGGAGCTTGTCGGGTTGGCCGGCAAGGCCGACGCCCGGCCGACGCAACTCTCCGGTGGTCAGCAGCAGCGGGTGGCGATCGCCCGGGCGCTGGCGCTGCGACCCGAGGTGATGCTCTTCGACGAGGCCACCTCGGCGCTCGACCCGGAGCTGGTCAAGGGGGTGCTCGGGGTGATGGCCGACCTGTCCTCCGCCGGGATGACCATGGTGGTGGTCACCCACGAGATGGGCTTCGCCCGGCAGGTCGCCGACACCGTCGCCTTCATGGACCGGGGCGTGGTGCTGGAGGCCGGCCCGCCGGAGGCGATCTTCGAGCGGGCCGAGCATCCTCGGCTGCGCCGCTTCCTCGACCAGGTGCTCTGAGCCGCGCCTGCGACGGCCCGGACCCTGGCGTCAGGCGGCCTGCCGGCGCAGGTGCACGGCGAAGGCCTGCGGGTCGCCGAGCAGCACGAGGATGGCGTTGCGGTAGGCGACCGACGCCCACAGGTGCAGTTCCTCGTCGTCCAGCCCGCCGAACGCCGTCGACAGCGCCTTGCGCCGCCGTCGGTCGAGCACCTTGTGCGGGCGGGCGAGCAGGTCAGCCGCGCGGCGCAGCGCCTGCACATAGGCCGCCACCGCCTCCTGGTAGTGCCGGCCGGCGACCCGCTCCAGCAGGGTGAACTCGAAGATGTGCAACGCCGCCTCGGACTCCCAGTACGCGCTGTCCCGCTCCGGCGCGGTGGCGACGTGCCGGCCCATCGCGTGCCGGGCCTCGTAGAGCAGCAGCACCCCGCGGCCGGTGGCGCTCAGGGGACGGCGGGGCGCCGGCAACCGCAGCGTCCGCACCGGCGCGGCGGCGCTCAGGTCCACCGCGCAGGCGTACGTCGGCATCCGCTGCGCCCCCGGCACCGGATCCGGCACCAGGCAGGCCCGCTCCTGATAGGCCGGCGGACGGGCGCCAGCCGGAAGGGCGCGCACCGCGGCGGCGTGCAGCTCGGCCAAGGGCCGGTCGTCCGGGGCCAGGCCCGACCCGAGGGTGAGAACGAGCCCGTCGGCGCCGGGCACCGGCACGCCCAGCACGCACGAGTTCCGCAGGAACGCCCAGGTCGCCGCCGCCTCGCGGATGCCGCTCGCCACCGCCTGCGCGTCGGCCCGCCAGTCCTGGGCGATCCGTAGCCGATGTGAGAGATCCGCCGTCGCGGCGCCGTCGTGCGGGTACAGCTCCCGCACCGCCCGAGGCAGCGACCCGAGGCGCAGCGCCAACGGGTCGCCGTTCGGCGCGGGCACGACGTGTCTCGGGCAGTCGGCGTCGGTGTGCGGGTCGCCGACGACCGCGTGGCAGTCGCCGAGCCAGCTCGCCCCGGGCGGACCGGCCGGCCGGGCGAACGCCAGGTGGGGCAACCGGCCGGTACGCAGCACCGTCTCGTACTGCGGGCGGGTGCGCCCGGCACGCATCAGGTCCAGTGGCAGCACCGGTGCCAGCGCCTGCGCTCCGGCGAGGATGACGCAGTGCGGGCAGGCATCGCGCACCCGGTAGCGGCGCAGATGGTCGATGCCGGGCTGCTCCCACTGCACGCCGACGACGCCGGCGCCCTGCGCCATCAGGTAGAGAAACTCGGTCGCGGTGCGCGCACGGCTGACCGAGACCAACTCGTCGACGAACTCCCGCTCGGTGACCACCCGTGGGTCTGCCTCCGTCGCGCCGGTGGTCACACGCACCCCCTCGCGGAACCGAGACATCGACCGATGCCGAACCGGCTCCCACCGTACCCGTCGGGCACACGGCGGGGCCGCAGCCAACCTGGGCGGGGCGCTGTCACCAATCCGTCAGGAGAGCAGACCGCGAGCAGGATGGCGGCTGGCGGGTTCAGTCGTCGGGCCCGCGCCCCAGCAGCCGGATCTCCTCGTTGTCCAGCGCGGCCTGCAACTCCAGCAACACGAGGTCGTCGATCTCCCGGCTGTCGCGCAGCCGGGTGACCTCCCGCCGCTTGTGGGCAAGGATCCCGAGGCGCAGTTGGCGTTCCAGGTGGCGTTCCTCGGCGGTGTCCCCGCCGCCCTCGTTGACGTCCTCGAGGTGCCGTTGGTACTCGGCCCGCAACCGGCGTACCGCATCCTCCCCGGCGCCGATGTCGGCGGCGACCCGGGGCAGCGCGTCCAGGCCGACCTCGGTGGCCCGCAGTCGGGCCTGCCGCAACTCCTCGGCGCGTTCGGGGTCACCGCCCAGCCCCGCCCAGCGCACCACCAGCGGCAGGGTGGTGCCCTGCACCAGCATGATCAGCACGATGACCAGGGCGGTGACGAAGATGATCAGGTCGCGTTCGACCACCGGTCGACCGGCCACCGTCACCGTCGGGACGGCCAGGGCGGCGGCGAGCGAGACGGCCCCCCGGAAACCGGACCAGCCGGCGACGGTTCCCACCCGCCAGCCGGACATCTCCGCGCTCTGGTCATCCGTCATCCGGCGGCGCAGCAGCTTCGCCGACTCGGAGGTCAGGTAGACGAAGAGTAGTCGGGTGCCGAGGACGACCGACGTCACCACCACCACGATCACCAGGGCTCGCTGCGGCGACGTGCTGGTGATGCCCCTGACGGCCCGGGGGATCTGCGTACCGAGCAGGACGAACAACCCGCCGTTGATGAGAAACGTGGACAGGTCCCAGAACGCGTACGCCAGCACCCGGGAACGGGCCCGGATCACCCGTGGGCCGGCGTAGGCGAGGACCAGTCCGGCGACGACCACCGCTAGCACACCGCTGGCGTGCACCGCGTCGGCGAGCAGGAACGCGGCGAACGGCGTCAGCACGCTCAACGCGCCCTCGCGCAACGGATCGTCGAGCCGTTTGCGCACCAGCACCACGGCGCCGCCGACCAGCAGACCGGCGAGCACGCCGCCGAGGCTGGCGCCGACGAACTCCTCGCTGACGCCCAGGACACCCGGCTCCGCTCCCCCGGTGAGCAGACCCACGGCCACCGCGAAGATCACCAGGGCGGTGCCGTCGTTGATCAGGCTCTCCGCGTGCAGGGTGGTGAGGAGCTTGCGGGGCAGCCGTTTCGCCAGACCGGTGACCGCGGCGGCGTCGGTCGGCGCGAGAACCGCGCCGAGCACCCACGCGGGGGCGGGGTGCACCCCGAACGCCTGCGCGGTCATCGACACCGTGACCATGGTGAGCAGCACGAGCACCACGGCGAGCAGGCCGATCACCGGCAGGTTGGCCCGGATCTCGCGCAGGCTGATGGTGAGGCTCTCCCGGTAGAGGATCGCCGGCAGGAAGATCAGCAGCACCAGGTCCGGTTCCAGGGTCAGCTCGGACAGCGGCGGTGTCAGCCCGAGCAGGACCCCGAGCGCGATCAGCAGGACCGGCGGCGCGACCCGGTACCGGCCACCGAGGGTGGTGCCGACCAGGACGGTGACGCCCAGCACCACGATCAGGACAAGCACCTCCACGCGTACCCCCTCGATCCGTGCCGGTCGGCGGCACGCGCCGGTGGTTCCATCTGACCGCACGTCGCCGGCCGGTTCCGCGAGATCCGGTAAGTCGCCTCGGACGCGGGTGACGGCGACGCTCAGGCCGGGTCGACGGTGGCGCGGGCACGCGCGGTGACCGCGCGGGCGGTACGGCGGTGGTGGGCCGCCTCCTCGTCGCGGCCCAGGGCGGCGGCCAGATCGGCGAGGTGACCGGCCACCGGGCCGACGGTGAGCACCCCGCTGCCGGCGGCCAGCTCGGCGGCGGCCGGCCGGAGCGCCCTGGCGACGTGCTCCATGGTCGCCCGGTCGCCCACCGCGAGCGCCGCGCGGGCGGTGAGGCAGAGCCGCGCCTCCCGCAGCAGGTCGTGCGGTCCGTCCGGGAGTGCCCGCAGGGCCGCTCGGGCGGCTTCCCGGTCGCCGTCGGCCGCGAGCAGCAGCGGTCGCGCCCAGGGCTCGTGCGGACCCCAGTCCAGGCTCGCCCAGTCCTCGTCGTCCGGCCCGGGGATCGGCGCACCGGTCAGTCCGAGGACCGGCCGCTCGGCACCGGGCGAGCCGGCGGCCGGTGGGTCGGTGCTGGCCGGCGAATCGACCGACGGTTCGGCCAGACGCAATCCGAGCAGCGCGAGCGGGAGCAGCCCACGGGTCAGACCCGGCATGCCGTCGGTGGGCAGCCGATCGGCCGCCGCCCGGTACGCGTCGGCCGCCGCCGCCCGGTCGCCGTCGAGGGCCAGGCGCAGCGCGGCGTACCAGCCGGTGAAGACGCCGACCAGCGGCAGCTCGTACCGCTGGGCGAGGCGGTCGGCGGCGCGGGCGTGCACGTCGGCGCCGGCACGGTCCGCCTGCGCGCAGCACGCCTGGACCAGGATGAGGTGACCCAGCACCTCGAAGGTGACCAACTGGTGCCGGGCGGCCAGGTCGACCAACTCGGCGCCGATCCGGGCCCGCTGGGCGGCCTGCCCGAAGCGGTCGAAGGCGTGCATGAAGCGCGCGTTGAGCGCGAAGGCCAGCAGCCCGGGGTCTCCGGCGGCCCGGGCGATCGTCTCGGCCTCAGTGGCGGCCCGGCGACCACGGTCACCGGTACTGCCGCGCAACTCCAGCGCGAGCGTGCTCAACAACCGGCTGCGCTGCGCGGAGCCGGTCGGGCCGAGCCCGGCCAGAGCCTGTTCGGCGGCGCGGACGATCCGCTCGGAGAGCAGATCGTCGTCGTTGCGGGTCCAGATGGCGGGCACGTCGAAACCGGCCAGCACCTCCGCGATCAAGCGCGCGTCACCGACGGCCTCGGCATCGCCGATCGCCTCGGCCCGATACCGCCGCGCCTCGGCGAGCCGGCCGGTCACCGCCAGGGCGCGCCCCAGGCCGAGCACCGCGCCCAGCCGCTCGCGCCGCTCGGTCCCACCGGCCCGGTTGTACGCCTCGATGACCTGCGCCCACAGCCGGGCCGCCTCGTGCGGATTGCCGTCCCGCTCGGCCAGTTCGGCGGCGGTACGGGCGTAGCCGGCGGCCCGGTGGGCGGCTGCACGCCCGCCGGCGTGCAGCAGGTGGTGGGCGAGCGCGGCCGGGTCGACGGGCTGGCGCTGTTGCAACGCCTCGGCCACGGCGGCGTGCCAGGCCGCGCGGCGCGGCGCGGACAGGTCGGCGTAGAGCGTGTCGCGGACCAGGATGTGGGTGAACCGTAGCCGTCCGTCGGGCTCCTGCTCGGTCAGGAACCCGGCTCGCAGCGCGCGTTCCAGGGCGTCCAGCAGGGCCGCCGGGTCGCCGGTCAACGCGTCGAGCACCTCCGGGTCGAGGTCCCGGCCGAGCACGGCCGCCTGCCGCAGCACGGTGCGGGTCGGCTCGGGCAGCTGTGCGAGGCGGTGCCGGATGACGTCGCGCACCCCGGGCGGCACCGCCGCGAGCGCGGCGGCGCCCTCGGCCGCGTACAGCTGGGCCAGTTCCCGGACGAAGAACGGGTTGCCGCCGCTGCGGTGGTAAATCAGCCGGACGGTGGGTGGGTCCAGTTCGACCCCGGCGACGACACGGGCCAGCGCGCCGGTCGCCTCGCCGGCCAGGCCGCCCAGGTACTCCCGCGCCGGTTCGAGGCCGGCGGCGCGGGCCAGCGCGGCGGTCAGTTCCGGGCTGATCTCGGTGGCCCGGTAGGTGCCGAGGATCAGCACCGGCCCGGTCGCCGGTTGTGGGCCGGTGAGCAGGGCGGTCAGCAGGTCCAGCGTGTCGCCGTCGGCGCGGTGCAGGTCGTCCAGGACCAGCAGCACCGGTCCCCGGTCGGCGGCGGCCGAGACCAGCGCCGCCACCGCGCGGTGCCGGCGGAACCGGGCCACGGCGGGATCGCTCGCGCCATCGGCACCGGCGGTCCGGGCGGTACCGCCTGGAAGCGGCCCGGTCGGCCCGGCAAGCGCGTCGGTGATCTGCGTCCACGGCCAGGCAGCCGGTGCGCCCTCGTACTCCGGGCTGCGGCCCCACGCGGTGGTCCAGCCCTCGGCGGCGAGCCGCCGGGTCAACGCCTCGGCCAGCGCGGTCTTGCCGGCGCCCGGGTCACCGCTGAGCAGGGCGAGCGCGGGTCGACCGTCGCGGGCGGCGGTCTCGGCGGCGTGCCGCAGCCGATCCAGCTCCGCGTCCCGCCCCACGAAGGGCCGTTGCGGCACCGGTCCGGACGCGCCGGCCCGAAGCGGCCCAGCCGGGTTCGCCGTGGCGGGGGCGACAGTGAGGTGTGGCGCCTGGGCCAGGATGTCGGCCTCCAGCCGCCGCAGCTCGGGCCCCGGATCCAGGCCCAGCTCGGCCACCAGGACGTCGCGGGCCTGGCGCAGCGCGGCCAGCGCCTCACCCTGCCGACCGGCGCGGTACCGGGCCATCGCGAGCAGTCGCCAGGCGTCCTCCCGCAGTGGATGGCTGGCGAGGTGGGCGGGCAGGTCGGCGGCGGCCTCGTCCGGCCGGCCCAGCGCCAGCAGCGCCTCGGCCCTCCGCTCGACGGCCAGCGTCCGCAGCTCGTCCAGCCGGTTGATCTCCGCGACCGCCCAGACCTCGCCCGCGCAGTCGGCGTACGCGGGGCCACGCCAGAGGCCGAGCGCCGCGTCCAACGCGTCCAGGGCCGGCGCGGGCAGCCCCGCCGTCAGCAGCCGTCCCGCCTCGCCGACCGCAGCCTCGAACCGTCCGGCGTCGACCGCCTCCGCAGCGGCCCGCAGCACGTACCCGGGGGGCTCGGTCACCAGGAGTCGGGGCGGCTGCCGGGGCGGCCGGTCGGGCTCCAGCGCCCGTCTCAGGTCGGCGACGAAGGTCCGGATCGCACCGACCGCGCCGTCCGGCGGGACCTCCCACAGATCGTCGACGAGGCGCTCCACCGGCACGACCCGGTCCCGGGCGATCAGCAGCCGGGCCAGCACCGTGCGCTGCCGAGGCCCCTTGAGCGGGATGGGACCGTGCTCCGCCACGGCGGTCACCGGCCCGAGCACGCCGAAGGTCACCGCCAGGGGTGCGGTCGGCTGCCTGGTCATGGCACCAATCTAGGCGGGTCGTCCCGGACGGCCCGGCCGCCGGCACTGATCCGACGCTGACCGGCCGCTGATCGCCGCCGCGCAGGCTCGACAGCGTACGACGGCGACGGGCACCGCCCCCGCCGGCCCCGCTCACCAGGAAGGTTCCCCCGTGGACCTGAGGATCAACGGTTTCGACTACCGGCGCGTCACCGTCGCCGACGGCGTGACGCTCACCGCCGCCGTGGGCGGCTCCGGGCCTCCGATCGTGCTGCTGCACGGCTTTCCGCAGACCCACCTCATGTGGCGCCACGTCGCGGCCGACCTGGCCGCCGACCACACGGTCATCTGCCCCGACCTGCGGGGGTACGGCGACAGCGACAAGCCCGCCGACACCGACGGCAGTGTGTACGCCAAACGCACCATGGCCGCCGACATCGTGGCGCTGGCCGGCGCGCTCGGCCACGAGCGCTTCGCGCTGGTGGGGCACGACCGAGGCGCGCTTGTCGCGTTCCGTGCCGGTCTCGACCATCCGGCGGCGATCAGCCAGCTCGCCCTGCTCGACATCCTGCCCACGCTGGACATGTGGGACGTGATGCACGGGGTCTCCGCGGCCGTCGGGTTCCACCTGTATCTGATGGCGCAGCCGCCCGGCCTGCCCGAGGAGATGATCGGCGCCAGCCCGGACGCCTTCTTCGGCCACTTCCTGGACGTCTGGACCCGCGATCCCGACGCGCTGCCGGCCGACGTGCGGGCCGCGTACCTGCGCGCGTCCCGGGAGGCGGTCACCTCAATCGTGGCCGACTACCGGGCATCCGCCGGGGTCGACGTCGCCCACGACACCGCCGATCGGGAGGCGGGTAACCGGCTGCGGATGCCGGTGACAGTGCTCCAGCAGGACTGGGGTGCGGCCCTCGGCTACGACGCGGCCGCGGTGTGGCGGGCGTGGGCGGCGGACCTGGAGCACCAGACGGTCACCTGTGGGCACTTCATGGCCGAGGAGGCACCGGCCGTGGTGGTCCGGGCGCTACGCGCCCTGCTGCTGCGGTGATCGAGCAGCCCCATAACGATTAGTTAGATATCCGACACGAGAAGTAGTCAGTGGCGTGGAGGGGTCGGCGAACCGGCCCCTCCACCCGCGTGCGCCGCCCAAACCCGCTCCGCGCCCGCTCCAACCTGGCCCTGACCTGCGGAAACATGACGTTACGCAAGTGGACGCAAACCGCCCGCCGGTGATACACAGGCAGATACCGGCCAGCCAACGGCGGCGAGTCGCTCACCTCCTCGACCATCGACCGTCCACACGTACCGCCTCCACAGGGGCGCGCCGCAGTCGCGTGACCAGCAGCACGCACGGCCCCGGGCGGGCGGCGGGTGACCACGGTCCTCGACCAGGGAGTTGCCGTGGGAAATCTGCGATACCGGGCCAAGCACCAGCCGTTCGAGGTGGCCGCCCTGGTCACGACGTCCATCTGCGGTGTCCTTCTGATGGCGCTCGGCGCCCGACCGCAGTCGGTCGAACTGTCCATGCCGGGCCCCCTCCAGCTCGGCTGGGAGGTCTCCCTGGTCGTCGTCGGCGTGACCGGGCTGCTGGGCATCCTGTGGCCCGGTCGGCTCTCCACCGGCCTCGGCATCGAGTTCGCGGCCGTCCTGGTGCTCGGCACCATCACCGGCATGTACGCGGTGGCGCTCGTGGCGGTGACGGGCCAGCAGGGCGTCGTCGCGGCGTCGTTGATCAGCGCGGTGCCGGCGGGGTCTTTCTGGCGGGCCGCCCAGATCGCCGTCGACCTGCGCTGCCTGGCCTACGGCCACCAGTGCGCGAGCCATCAACGGGTCGTCGGAGGTGTCACGTGATCTCGGCACCCACCCCCGAGGCGCCGCAGTGGGTGCAGGTGCTGCTCAGCCTGCTCGGCATCCTCGGCGGAACCACCGGCCTGGCCGCCATCGCCACCGTCCTGGTGCAGCGCGGCAAGTTCAAGGCCGACGCGGCCGACACCCTCACCGAGGCCGCCCTGACCCTCGTGCAACCGTTGCAGACCCGGATCACCGAGTTGGAGAGTCAGGCGATAAGCGCCCGATCAGAGCTGGGGCTGCTGCGCGAGCAGGTCAACCAGTTGCAGTTCGTGGTCCGGGTGCTCACCCGCACACTGGACCGGTGGCGGGTGGCGATCCGCGCACCCGACGCGACCCTGCGCAAGGTCCGGGCCGTCGTCGCGGAGTCCGACCGGCAACCCGAAGGCTCATGAGCTGTGTCCTGGCTCCCGATCCGCGCGGCGACGGTCCAGGTCGCGGAGCCGTCCGGCGAGGTCGCACACCGCCGCCCGGAACTCGGGGTCGGACTCGCCCGGGTGGTGCCCCCGCACCGGCGGCGGATGACGCTCTCCCGGCGCCGGCGACACGTCCCGTGGGTCCCGCAACCGACGGTCGACCCGCCCGGCCGGGTCGGCGGCGTCCGCCGGTGGATCGCCGGGCCGGTGCGCGACGAAGATCCAGCCGCCGACCGGGTCGGTGTCGCGCCACAGGTTGACCCACCGCCACCCGACCCGCTCCCCCACCTCGCGCAGCACTCCCACACCGAGATACGCCGGGAACAGCCGCGCGTACAGGCGGTCCAACGGGGAGCCGTAGGTGAGCAGCGCGACCCGTCGACGCACCCGCGCCGGAAGCCGCAGCACCGCCAGAGCCAGCAACACCGAGCCGTGGCTGTGCCCGCAGAGCAGCACCCCGGTGTGCCGCTCGGCCAGTCGGGTGATCCGGTCGACCAGCTCCGGCACCGCCCGGTCGGCGTAGCTCGGCGGCGCGAACGGGTGGGCCGTCCGGGGCCAGAACGTGCCCAGGTCCCACAGGATCCCGACGTGCCGGCGGAACCACGTCGTCCGGTAGGCGAACAGGCCGCCCAGCACCAGGGCGATCACCACGCCGGCGACGAGATAGCTGCCCAGGGCGAGGCCGACGCCGACGGACCCGTCGGACAGCCCGAGCACCTGCTCCGCCAGCCGGTCCGGTTCGAGCCCGAACAGCCCCGGCACGCTCGTACAGAGGCCGACCACCGCCAGCAGCGCGTACGTGACGGCGAGCAGCCCCAACCACTCGGTGATCCGGGCCCGCGCGATGGCCGCCGTCACCCGCCGCAGGTGCCCGCCGGCCGCCGCGGGCGTGCCCGGGAAGTCCCGCGCGGTGATCGCCTCCGCCGCGCGCCAGCGGCGTCGCCACGACAGCAGCAGCAACGCGCCGCACAGCACCGCCGCCGAGACGACGTGCAGAAAGAACGCCAGAATCGTCCACCGGTACGCCGGTGGCGGCCCACCGTCGCCCCGGTAACCGCCGAGCAGGTCCCCGGCCTGGTAGACGAGGTTGGCCGAGAACGCCCCGGCAAGGCCGACCGCGAAGGCCGCCACGACCGCCGCGCCGAGCCCACGCGAGAGAGCCGACCGCCCGCTCCTGCCGGAGGGCCGCCACAGCACCACCCCACTCAACGCCACCAGCAACGTCATCTGGCCCAGCAACGCCCCGGAGACGATCTGGTCATAGCCGGGCAGTCCGGCCGACGACGGCCAGCCGCGCGGGTCCAGGGCGACGGTGACGAGGGTGGCGACGCTCAGGGCGTACGCCACCACCCGCGTCGCGTGGGCGACCCGGGTGGCACCGCGCTCGACAGTCACCCCGCCGAGCCGGCCGCCGGGTACGGCGATCAGACCGACGTCGACCAGCAGCACCGCGACGGCGAGCACCAGCAGTGTGGACGTCCAGGTCGTCGCCCCGCCCGCCGACCGGGCCACGAGCAGCAGCACGTCCAGCACCACGAGCGCGACGGCGATGTGGATCACGCGCAGCCGTCCCACCATCGGTTCGACGGTCGCCTGCGGGGCGTCGACCGGGCGGGGTCGGCGGGTGCCGAGCAGGCGCAGGAAGGCCACGGCGGCGATCGGCAGCAGAGCCAGCACCGCCAGCCGCTGCCCGACCTGCCGGTCGTCGAGCCCGGCCAGAGTGTCGAACGGGCCACGGCAGCGGGCCGCACCGAGACACCGCCAGGCCAGCAGGTCGAGTGCGACACCGGCGGTCGACAGCACGTACAGCATGGTGAGGTTGAGCGCGAGGAGCCGGCACAGCACGGTGACCGCCGGCCCACGACGCCGGCCGACCGGCCGCATCCAGACCGCCACGTTGCTGAGCATGAACGGCAGCAGGAAGACCAGGGACAGCGTGCGGGCCACGGTGCCCGAGGGCAGATCACCCCACCGGTACGCCTCCAGCGTCACGCCGTCCGGGTCGGTGCCGTCCGGTGTGTCGGGGCGGTGGAAGCCGCCGTGGTCATCGCCGGCGACCTGCCGGACGCGCGCCCGGTCCAGAATCCGCTCCGGTCGTGCCCCCGACACGCCGTGCACCCGCAACTCCACGACGTCGCGCCGCCGCGCCGACCCCGGGCGGCTACGCACGGCGCCGCTGGTCGACCGCGTCGCTTCCGTCGGCGGTCTGCTGCCTCCACATGCCGGGCATCGCGTCAAGCAGGACGATCAGGAGCAGCAGCACGGTGATGACTCCGCTGGCGGCGAGCTGCGAGAGTCGCATGCTCACGATCCCGCCCACGATGATGGCCGGCACACCGATCAGCCGGGCCCAGGGCAGGTTGGAGTCGACAAGCGTCGAGAGCAGGATCCGGCCGGTCAGGAACAGCGCCGGGCCGACGACGCCCACGACCAGGTGCCCCTGATCGCGCAACGCCGGGTTGTCGATCGTCATCTCCAGGGCGACGGAGGTGGCCAGCACGCCCGCGATCATGACGAGGTGCAGGTAACCGGCGAGGAGCGCCAGCTTGCTGCCGGGCGGGCCGGCTGCCTGGATGGCGGTGCCCACCCGCCCACCGGCGGGCACCAGGTAGAGCCGGGCGAGGGCCGCCGCCGTCACGAACGCCAGGACGAACGCCATGGTGCGCTGTTGATCGAAGCCGGCATCGCTGTAGGTCACGCCGGCCATCAGGATGAGTTCACCCAGCGCGATGATGAAGATCTGCTGGTAGCGCTCGGAGAGATGGTCGCCGTTCACCTGGAGGTCAGTCCACGAGCTGCGGCCGAGCTTCGGCGTCGGCCAGCCCAGCCGCGCCAGGCCGTACTCCAGCAGCAGGGCGAGCGCCCAGAGCACCTCCCGTGCCCGGGCGACCACGGCGCCGACGATCCACAGCACGCCGGAGACCGCGAACCAGATCGCCACCCGCGCGGTCCGCAGCTGCGCGGGGTGTCCCCACAGGGCCGGCAGCAGCAGCGCCGCCCGGCCCAGGTGGATGGCGACGTAGGCGACAGCGAACACGAGGGCGTGCTGGTCGAACGCGGTGGGCACGGCGGCGGCCATGAGCAGGCCGCCGAACATCACCCAGAGCAGCAGGACGACGATCAGCGGGGCACGCGGGTCGAACCAGTCGGCCGACCAGGCGGTCACGAACCACACCCACCAGATCGCCGCCAGCAGCACCAACACCCGAAAGCCGCCGTGGATGCTGAGGTCGTCGAGGATCGCCCGGGACAGCCGGGTCAGCGCGAAGATGACGGTCAGATCGAAGAAGAGCTCCAGAAACGACGCGCGGCGGGGATCCTCCCGCCGTTGCAGCAGCCGCCCCGGAAGCCCGCTCGCCATTCGCCGTCCTCCCCGGGCCGCAGCCGACGTCGCCGCCACAGTCGTATCACCTGGGCGGAGGGGGCCGAGGTGGATTC
Organism: Micromonospora sp. NPDC047467; assembly: GCF_040643095.1. Taxonomy (NCBI): domain Bacteria; kingdom Bacillati; phylum Actinomycetota; class Actinomycetes; order Micromonosporales; family Micromonosporaceae; genus Micromonospora; species Micromonospora sp. NPDC047467. The sequence continues at coordinate 129,800 of NZ_JBEYTO010000012.1, forward strand.
CGGCGGACGAGCCCGTGCTGACCCGGGGCTGTGCCGGTGGCCGCTAGCCGACCTGCCCGGCGGACGCCCGCTCGGCGACCACCACCGCGATGCCGTCGAGGACGCGTTGCAGGCCGAACTCGAAGGCGTACTCCGGGGCGTACACGGCGCCGTGCTGCTGACCAGCCGCCGTGCCGACCCGGGAGGCGGTCGGGAACCGGTCGGCCGTCAGGAACGTCTCCAGCCACGGCGCGTGCGACTGCCACCACTGGCCATCGGTCAGGCCGGTCTCCCGCTCCAGGTCGAGCACCTCGGACGCGGCACGCGCGGCGGTCTTGACGTGCCCGAGGACGAGGGTGAGCACCGCGTCCATCTCCACGTCGGTGAGCCCGATGTCGGCGACCGCGCCGAGTTCGTGGTCGTACTTGGCCACCATGTGCGGCCCGAGCACCGGCCGGGTCGTCTCGGCTCGCAGCATCCACGGGTGGCGCTGGTAGAGCGCGAGATTGTCGCGGGCGATCCGCTCCAGCCGGGCCCGCCAGTCGCCCGGGACGGCGGCGCGCGGCATCTCGCCGTACGCCGTGTCGATCATGACGTCGACGAGTTCGGCCTTGCCCGGCACGTACGTGTAGACCGACATCGTGCCGACGCCCAGCGCCTCACCGACCCGGCGCATGGTCAACGCGTCGAGGCCCTCGGCGTCGGCGATCTCGATCCCGGCGCGAACGATCCGGTCGACGGTGAGCCCCGGCCCGGCGCTGCGGCTGGTCGGCTCCCGGGTGCGCCACAGGATGGCCAGGCTGCGGGCCGGGTCCGCGCTCGCCTTACGCTGACTCGCCATGGTGCGGCCATCCTAGCAACGCGGCCGTACGCCGTACGCCGCGGCGGCGGGGGTAGGGCTGGCCCTACCCCCGGAAGTGGATCTGGACGGCTGGGACGCCCGGCCGCCGGCGAATAGCGTCTGCGGCATGACCCCGGAACACCCCCGTCACCTGGCCGAGGCGCTGCGCCGCCGCGACTGGCTGGTCTCCGCCTGGCCCTGGCGCGCGCTGGCCTACCTGGTCAGCACCGTACCGATCGCCGGCGTGCTCGCCGTCGGGCTCCTCGTCATCGGCGCGCCGCTGCTGGCCGCCGTCAACGCGCTGCGGCTGCACGGTCGACCACCGGACGTCCTCCTCATGCTGTTCCTGGCGGTCGGCAGCCTCACCCTGCTGGCGCTGGCACCGATCGTGAGCTTCCCGGTCGCCGTCATCGAACGCTGGCGGCTCGGGCTCGTGGACGGCCGACCGCTGCCGGCGCCCGCCTGGCCGGGTCTGGCCGCCCGCTACCGTGGCGCGGCCGGCTGGCGGGAGGTGGCGTACCTGTTCTGGCTGGGCGGGCTCGCCCCGGTGGCGTACTGGGTGTTCCTGCTGCTGGTGCTGCTCGACCTCGGGTTGATCGCGAGCCCGTGGCTGGCGTTCAGCAACACGTCGGAGGCCGGCGACGCCGCGCAGGTCATCGTCGTCTGGGGCACGGTGGACACCGCCGGTGAGGCCGTCCCGTACGCGGTCGTGGGCGTGCTGCTCCTTCCGGTGCTCTGGTACGCGGCCGGACTGCTCGCCGCCGGCCAGGCCGCGGTGGCGCGGTGGACGCTGGCCCGGCCGGTCGACGCGGCGGCGCTGCGCGAGGTCGCCCGGTCCCGCACCCGGCTGGTCGGCGCGTACGAGGCCGAACGGCGCCGGATCGAGCGTGACCTGCACGACGGCGCGCAGCCCCGGCTGACCAGCCTCACGCTCCAGTTGGGCCTGGCCCGGCTGGACGTACCCGAGGACTCCCCCGCCGCCCGGCCGCTCGCTGTCGCGCACGACCAGGCCCGGGGTCTGATGGTGATGCTGCGACAACTGGTGCACGGCATCCGGCCGCAGAGCCTCGCCGACCTCGGCCTCGCCGGCGCGGTACGGGAGCTGGCCGATGCGGCCCCCGTCGCGGTCACCGTGTCCGCCGACCTGGACGGGGAACTGCCGGAGATCGTCGAGACCACTGCCTTCTTCGTGGTGTCCGAGGCGCTGGGCAACCTGGCCCGGCACGCCGGGGCGACCCGCGCGGAGGTCCGTCTCAGCCGGGTCGGCGGCGACCTCGTCGTCGAGGTGTCCGACGACGGGCGCGGCGGCGCCGACCCCTCCCGGGGCACGGGCCTGACCGGTCTCGCCGATCGGGTCGCCGCCGCCGACGGCCGCCTGTTGCTGGCCAGCCCGCCCGGTGGGCCTACCCTGGTCCGGGTGGAGCTGCCGTGGCGCCGGTGACCCGGGTGGTGCTCGCCGAAGACGAGGTGCTGCTGCGGGAGGGCCTGGTGGCGCTCCTGACCCGCTTCGACTTCACGGTCTGCGCCGCTGTCGGCTCCGCGCCCGAACTGCTCGACGCGGCCCGCGCGCACCAACCGGACCTGGTGTTGACCGACATCCGGATGCCGCCCGACCGGCGCGACGACGGCCTACGCGCGGCCGTCACGCTGCGCCACGAGCGGCCCCGACTGCCGGTGGTGGTCCTCAGCCAGTACGTGCAGACGGGGTACGCGGCGGCGTTGCTGGACAGCGGCGACGGCCAACGGGTGGGCTACCTGCTCAAGGACCGGGTCGCCGAGGTCGCCGAGTTCGTCGACACGCTGCGCCGGGTCACCGCCGGCGGTACCGCCATCGACCCGGACGTGGTGCGGCAACTGCTGCACCGCCCGCGTGATCCGCTCCGGGCGCTCTCCGCCCGGGAACGCGAGGTGCTGGCGCTGCTGGCCGAGGGCCGCTCCAACGCGTCGATCGCGTCCCGTCTGCACATCACCGAGGCGGCGGTCGGCAAGCACGTCGGCAACATCCTGCTGAAGCTCGACCTGCCGCCCAGCGACGACACCAACCGCCGGGTGCTCGCCGTACTCACCTATCTGCGCGCCGATTCAGCCGGCTGACCAGCACCGGGCGCGGATCGGTCCGGGCTGGTCGGGGCGTAGATTCGACCAGCGGTGCCGCCGCCACCCAAGGGCGCGGGCCGGGAGGGAGCACGGCATGTCGGAGGCGTTGCGGGTCGGTCTACTGGGGTACGGGTTGGCGGGGCGGGTGTTCCACGCACCGCTGATCGCCGCGACGCCCGGGTTGCGGCTCGACGCCATCGTGACCCGTGATCAGCAGCGGCGCGAACAGGCCCGGCAGCACCACCCCGATGCTCGCCTGGTCGACGACGCGGACGAGTTGTGGCGTACCCCCGAGGCCCTGGACCTGGTCGTGGTGGCGACGCCGAACCGGCAGCACGTGCCGATGGCCCGCGCGGCGCTGGCCGCCGGCCTGCCGGTCGTCGTCGACAAGCCCCTGGCCGCGACCGCCGCCGACGGCCGCGCGCTGATCGACGAGGCGGCCGACCGTGGGGTGCCGCTGACGGTGTTCCAGAACCGGCGTTGGGACGGTGACTTCCTGACCGCCCGGCGCCTGGTGGAGCAGGGCGAGCTGGGGCGGGTGCTGCGCTTCGAGTCCCGGTTCGAGCGTTTCCGTCCGACGATCAAGCCGGGCTGGCGGGAGCTCGCCGGTCCCGAGGAGGCCGGCGGCGCCCTCTTCGACCTCGGTGCCCACCTCATCGACCAGGCGGTGCAGTTGTTCGGCCGGGTCGACCGCGTCTACGCGGAGGTGGACCGTCGCCGCGCGGGTGCGGCTGTCGACGACGACGCCTTCGTGGCGTTGACCCACGCCAACGGCGTGCACTCGCACCTGTGGATGGGTGCGGTGACCGCGCAACTCGGGCCCCGGCTGCGGGTGCTGGGCGACCGGGCCGGCTACACGACGTACGGGCTGGACGTGCAGGAGGCGGCGCTGCACGCCGGCGGTCGACCGGACCAGCCGGGCTGGGGTGAGGTCCCGTCGGAGCGGTACGGGATGCTCGGCGTCGACGGTGACCTGCGCCCGGTGCCGACCGAGCCCGGGTCGTACCAGAGCTTCTACGAGCAGGTGGCGGTGGCGTTGCGCGACGGCACGCCGATGCCGGTGGACCCACGGGATTCGGTCGCCACGGTCGAGCTGATCGAGCTGGCACACCGGTCGGCCACCGGGGGTGTGACGCTCCCCGTCCCGACCGCCTGACCGTTGTCAGCGGCACCGGTGCCCGGGTGACATGGACACCGGGCCGGCCGGCTAGCGCGCCGGGCTGGAGCCCAGGAGCGTTGCCGGCCCGGCCCGGTGCCGGATCAGCGCTGCTTCAGCTCACGCCAGGATGGGTGGGTGCCGCGCCAGGCGTCGGCGAGGATGGCCGCCGAGGCCCGGCTGGGGCACTGCTGCACCCGCTCACGACCCGACGCCCCACCGATCTGGGCGCGGACCTCCCAACCCTGCCCATCAGTACGGATGTACACGTCCCGGCGCCCGCGCGGAGTCGTGTCTCCGTTCCACCAATGCTCCTCGACCTTCATTCGCCGACCGTATAGCAAATTCTGCGCCGGGGGTACGGCGCAGGAATGGCCAGAACGGGGCAAGGAGTGCAACTCGGGCGCAAATCCGGCCCAGTGTTAACGGTTAGCAACCTTCAACGGGCGGCCCGCCCCCTCCTGAGCGCCAGCTCAGGTGGCAATGCCCCCCTTTCACGGGTCAGACCCGCGCGGTGAGCAGGTAGTCGTCCGCCTCCGGGCTCCACCTCAGGTCGACCGCGCCACTGGTGGCGGCGGCCTTACAGAACTGCAGGAAGCTGCGGTACCCGAGTTTCTTCTCACTGAAGTCCGGGCGGGCCCGCCGGAGCTGGTTCTTCAGGCCGGACAGCGCCACCGGGTTGCCAGCGCTGCCGAGGTCGCCCACCACACCACGGAGCAGACCGAAGGCCACCTCCCGGTCGCCGTGCTCGGGCAGCGAGACCTCGGGATCACCCTTCGCCGGGCCCTCGGCCAGATCGACCACGTTGTGCTCGGCGAGGTGGCGCAGCAGCTCACCGAAGGTGCGAAAGCCGTAGTCGGACTCACTGAAGGTCGGGTCCTTGCGCAGCAGGGTCCGCTTGAGCCGGGAGGCGGTCACCTCGCCGCTGGCGCTGCCCTGCAACCCGGCCACCGTCTGGGCCACCAGCACGGCGAGGGCGTCCACGTCCCGGCCGGGCTCCTCCCCCGCCGGCCGACCCTCGGCCTCCTGCTCGCGCTCCTCCTCCTGCTCCGGCTCGGGTGGTCGCTGGCCCGGGCCGGTTTGCCGGGCCGGGCGGCCCCGCCGGCTGGAGGTCGGCGGGATGTCCACACCCTCCAGCCGGTCGTAGTAGAGGAACTCGTCGCACGCCGGGGGGAGCAGCGCCGAGGTCGACCCCTCGACGCCGACGCCGATGACCTTCTTGTTCAGCTCGCGGAGCTTGTGCACCAGCGGGGTGAAGTCGCTGTCGCCGCTACAGATGACGAAGGTCGAGATGTAGTCACGCTCGAAGGCCAGCTCGATCGCGTCCACGGCCATCTTGATGTCTGCCGCGTTCTTGCGGGAGGCGCCCATGCGCTGCGGGATCTCGATCAGCTCCACGTGGGACCGGGTGAGCATCCGGCGGTCCTCGTCGAAGAACGACCAGTCGGCGTACGCCCGCCGCACCACCACCCGCCCCCGCTCGGCCAACGCGTCGGCGATCGGCCGGAAGTCGAAGGCGGCGCCGCCACGATGGTCGCGGGCCCCCAACGCGAGGTTCTCATAGTCAAGGAAGAGGGCGATTCGGTCTTCTTGCTCCACGCGGCCAGCCTACGCCGGGCCGGAGCGGCCGGGGCGCACGCGACGCGCGACACCCCAACCCGACGACCGTCCACTTCTTTCGGTCAGACAGTCGGTTCTTTTCGCTCTTCGCTTGTTGTCTTGCAGCAGGGCGTTCGGTGCTGGCATCATGACGATCAATGTCGGGCGTGTGGGGAGCGCCGGACGGGCCTCCCACCACCACCCACAGAGGAGTGTCACCGATGTTTCGGATGTCGATGCCAGCGCGGGGGCGCCCAGGCCGGCCGGCCATGACCGCCGTCACCCTCGCGACCACCGTCACCCTGCTGGTCACCGGCGGGTCCACAGTCGCCGTCGCCGGCCCGCCCGCGTCCACCGCGAGGCCGGTGGTTACCAGGGCCGCCCTCGACCCGGCGCTTGTCGCCGGGCGCGGCGCCGACGTCGACTTCGTCGAACAGGAGGCCGAGAACGCCCGCACCAACGGCCAGATCATCGGCCCCGACCGGTCCGCCTACACGCTGCCGTCCGAGGCGTCCGGCCGCCGCGCGGTCCGGCTCACCCCCGGCCAGTACGTCGAGTTCGTCCTGCCCAGCGCGGCGAACGGGATCACCGTGCGGTACAGCATCCCGGACGCACCGCAGGGCGGTGGGATCACCGCGCCGCTGCGGGTGGCGGTCAACGGCAAGCACCTGAGCACCATGACGCTTACCTCGCAGTACTCGTGGCTCTACAACCAGTACCCGTTCTCCAACGACCCCCGGGCCGGGCTGCTGCACCCGGACTGGTGGATCACCGAGTGCCAGTGCGTGCCGGCGGCCACCACGCCGTACCCGAGCATCAGCACGCCGTTCCGGCCCACCCACTTCTACGACGAGCAACGGCTGCTGCTCGGGCGCACCTACCGGGCCGGTGACACGATCCGGCTCACCGCGCCGCCCGGCAGCGCCGCCGCCTGGACGGTCATCGACCTGCTCGACTCCGAACTGGTCGCGCCACCGCGCATCCGGCTGCTCGCGGCGAACGTGCTGGCCTTCGGTGCCGACCCCACCGGCCGACGGGACTCCGCCGACGCCCTGGACCGGGCCATCGCCTTCGCCCGGCGCACCCACCTGAAGGTGTACATCCCACCGGGCACCTACCAGGTCAACCGGCACATCATCGTGGACGACGTGACGATCGAGGGCGCCGGCAACTGGCACACGATCATCAAGGGGCGCGAGGTCACCCTGCCGACGCCCGCGCCGGACGGCTCGGTGCACACCGGCGTCGGCTTCTACGGCCGCGACGCCTCCGACGGCGGCAGCCGCAACGTCCACCTCTCCGGCTTCGCCATCGAGGGTGACGTCCGGGAGCGCATCGACACCGACCAGGTCAACGCGATCGGTGGCGCGATGAGCGACTCCACCATCGACGGCCTCTACCTGCACCACACCAAGGTGGGCCTGTGGTTCGACGGGCCGATGCGCAACGTACGCGTCACCAACAACATCATCGTCGACCAGATCGCCGACGCGCTCAACTTCCACACCGGCGTTACCGACTCGCTCGTCGCGCACAACTTCGTCCGCAACACCGGCGACGACGGCCTGGCGATGTGGTCGGAGAAGACGGCGAACGCGCGGAACACGTTCGACCACAACACCGTGCAGTCACCGACGCTCGCCAACGGCATCGCCATCTACGGCGGCACCGATACCACTGTGTCGCACAACCTCGTCGCCGACCCGGTCCGTGAGGGCAGCGGCATCCACGCCGGGTCCCGTTTCGGCGCGGAGCCGTTCGCCGGTCACCTGCGGATCACCGGCAACACCACCGCCCGCGCCGGCACGTACGAGCTGAACTGGAACATCGGGCTGGGCGCCATCTGGATCTTCGCCCTGGACCGGAGCATCGACGCGAGAATCGAGGTGACCGGTGACGCGTACCTCGACAACACGTACAACGCGATCATGCTGGTGAGCGACTGGCCCGTGAAGGACCTCTACTCGATCACCAACGTGCGGTTCCGCGACATCCGCGTCGACGGCACCGGCACCTCCGTGGTCAGCGCCCGCTCGGCGGGGTCGGCGTCGTTCGCCAACGTGGACGCCCGCAACGTCGGCGCGGTCGGCGTCAACAACTGCGGGTCGTTCCACTTCACCCCGGCCGGATCGGAGTTCACGCTGACCGACCTCGGCGGCAACGACGGCGGTTGGCTCGCCCCGTGGCTGCTGCCCAACACCATCACCTGCGACGACCGGCCGCCGGTCTCGCCGCCGCCGCCTCCGTCGCGGTGGTGAACGCGGTGGGCGGCCCGATCTCGTCGGGCCGCCCACCGCACGGCTTCTCCGACCGCCCCGACGTCAGAGCGTCCGGGCGTACGCCAGCGGCACGGTCATCGGCTGCCTGTCCCAGCTGCCGCTCAGGGTGGCGCCGGCCGCGCCGACGGCCCCGTCCTCCGCGGGTCGACGCACGACGACCAGCTCGACGGAGTCGGTGAGGATGACCGTGCTGTCCCCGTCGACCACCCGACGGATCTCGCCGACCGGGCGCACGCTCGTGTCCCCCGCGCCGCTGGCGAGGACCGTCACCGTCGGCTCGCGCACCTCACGTCGGCCGTCGACCTCGAAATACTGCTCGGCCTGACCGGTGCCGGACAGGATCGCGTGGGCCAGCGCCGCCGCGTAGACCGGGTCGCCGCAGCCGTCGTACACCCAGCGCGGGCCGAGCGCCGAGTGTTCGGTGGTGCCCACCAGCCAAACGTCTGCACCGTCGAGGGGCGCGTCACGGTACGTCAGCGGCACCTGATGCACCGGCCAGTCGGGGGCACCGACCAGCATCGTCTCGATGCCGACGGCGCCGGCCGGGTCATCGAAGCGGTAGGCGCCAGGGCTCACCACGTCCACCCCGGCCGGCCCCTCGTACCAGGATCGGCCCGGCAGCCAGGTCGTCAGCAGGTCGAGCTTCGTGGGGCGCAGCGTCGCCCGGTGCAGCAGTGCCATGTCGAGAGCCTAGGTCAGACCCGCGCACGGGTTGCCGTCCACCGTGCAGCCCACCGGCTCCCTGGCTTTCGGCCGGCCGTCCCGGACGTCGAAGCGGATCGTCCGCGAACCGCCCGCCGGCACGGCCGGCCCGGTGAAGGTGATCGCCCGCCCGTCCTGCCGCCAGTCCGCGCCGTCCACGTCGTCCACGCTGCTGCCCTCGGCGAGGGTCACCACCACGAACCACTGATCCGCCGGTGCTCTGCCCGGATTGTTGACCACCACCTCACCGGTGTAGCCGAACAACCGGCCCTCGATGCCGTAGCGGGCCGTCAGCGGCGGCGGGGGCGGCGGCGCGGCCGTGGGCTTACCCGAGGGCTTCGCCGTCGGAGTGCGGCTCGGGCTGGCGGTGGGCGACGCGGCCGTCCGGGACGGGCGCGCCGAGGGTGTCGCCTTCGGCGGTGCGCTGGGCGCGGCGGCCGGGGCGCTCGACTCCGGCGTCGTCGGCGACGACGAGACCGTCGCGGCGGTCTGCTTCGGCCCGTCCGGAAGCGTCATCCACGCCACCAGACCCACCACGAGGACGACCCCGACCAGCGCGGCGACCAACGCCCGGAGACGACGGCGGGCCCGGGCGGGGCCGAACGCGCCGATCATCGGTAGCTCGGTCGTCATCCCGGCCTCGCCGCGACGCAGGTCGACCTGTTGGAACGCGAGCCAGTCGAGAATGGCCGGCAGGCGCACGGTCAACGCCTGGCGGAGCTGCTGCTCGCGCGGCTCGTGCTGCTCGGCCGACCAGGAGCCGTGCGTGGGGACCTCCCGAACGGTCAGCCGGCAACCCTGCCGGGTGGCCGTGACGACGCAGGTCAGCTCGGTGAGCCGGCCGGCCTCGTCGCAGCTCAGCTCCAACAGCTCCGGCACCCGCCGCTCGGTCACCTCGACCTCGACGTTGGCATCGAAGCCGGACAACCCGGCGGTGTGCAGCAGCAGCCGGTCCGGCACTCCCTCGACCATGTCGGCCTCGGCGAACCAGCGGCCGATCAGCTCCCGATCGGTCAATGCGAGCCAGACCCGGTCGGGCGGGTGGGACAGGTCGACGTGCGCGTCGATCTCGATCACGGCGAGACTCTACGGGTTGCCCACCCGGTGCGTCCCGCCCGCCCGGGCCGACCGCCGGTCGTCTGGTCAGCCCCAGCGGGTCGACCGCTCGGCCGCCGCCGTCAGCGCGGCCCGCGCACCGGCGCTGACCTCGGCGACCAGCTGCGCCGCCGGCACGTCCCGGGCCAGCGGGTGGGCCTGCCCGGCCCACAGGTTGGCCACCGAGGCGTCCTGGTCGCGTCGGGCTGCGGCGAGCAGCGGTCGGGTCAGGTGCAGCACCTGCGGGTAGCCAGTCGGTGCCGCCGCGTCATGCGCCCGCAGGAAGGCGTTGACCACACCCCGGGCCCGCTTGCCGGTGTACGCCCGCGTCAACGCGGTCGGCGCGGCGCTGGCCACCGCCGCGCGGTGCAGGGGCGAGCTGCCCGCCTCCGGGCAGCGCAGGAACACCGTGCCGAGCTGCGCGGCGGCGGCACCAGCGGCCAACACCGCCGCCAGAGCCGGGCCGTCGGCGATGCCACCGGCGGCCACCAGGGGTCGGTCGCAGCGGGCGGCGGCCAGCCGGAGCAGCGGCAGCAACGCGTAGTCGTCGTCGTCCGGTACGCCGCCGCGATGCCCGCCGGCCTCGGTGCCCTGGAGCACGACAGCGTCCACGCCCAACTCGGCGGCGGCCGTGGCGGCGTCGGGACGGGTGACGGTGGCCCACACCTCGGTGCCCCGCTCGCGCAGGGCCGCCACGGCGGCCCGATCGGGCAGCCCGAACACGAAGGACACCACCGGGACCGGGTCCGCGAGCAGCGCGGCCAGCTTCTCCGGGTACGCGTCGTCGCCGCCCGCCGGCTCGCCCAGGCCTACCCCGAACTGGTCGGCCTGCGGAGCGAGCCGCCGCGCGTACGCCCGGATGGCGGCCTCGTCGACCGCGCCATCGCCGGGCAGGAAGACGTTGACCCCGAACGGCCGCTCGGTCCGCGCGCGGACCTCGGCGATGTCGGCGACCAGCCGCCCGGTGTCGATCATTCCGGCGGCCAGGAAGCCCAGCCCACCGGCCGCGGAGACGGCCGACACGAGGGCCGGCGTGGACGGGCCGCCGGCCATCGGGGCGGCGATGATTGGGTGGCGCAGCGCGGAGAGCACGGACATCCACCCATCCTGCCGCACCGATCCGGGCACTCGGGTCGGAGCGGGTCCGTCGCCCGTACGCCCCGGCCGGCTCGCCGACCTGCGCTTTGGCCGCTCCCCGGTGGGCCGGCGCCCGGCTGTCAGCGTCGGAGGGTGTGTCGCCGCCAGAGCACTCCGCCCACGGCGACGAGTGCCAGCAGCGTCCCCGCTCCCGCCGCCAGCGGCCAGACCCGGCCGACACCGATGCCTGCCACCTGCGCTGTCGGGCTACCCGGCGTGGAGGTTGACGGGGCGGCGGTGGTGGACTCCGCGGCTTGCGGCGTCGGCGCGGCGCTGGCGGGGTACCGCAGAATCGTCGGGCGGGTGCCGGGCGGCTGGCTGGCGGACTCGGAGACGGTGAGCAACGACCGGCCGTCCCGGCTGTAGGTGATCGACTCACCCTGTGGCTCGTCCGGCAGCGCGACGATCCGTGGGGTGCCGGTGGTCAGCGCGGCGACCAGGTCACCGTCCGGCACGTCGTACTCGAACGCGTCGGCGTAGCTGCGCAGCGCCACCCGCCGGCCGTCCGGCGCGGTCGCCCCGCCGGTGATCACGCTCCGCCCGACGAACGAGTACGGGTTGCTGGTGGTGGTCGACGGCAGGGCCACCTGGCCGACCAGGGCCAGCGGCGTCGCGGCGTCCGCTTTCAGCGCGGTGGTCGGCGCGTACAGGAAGACGGTGCCGCTGCCCCCCTTGGTGATGATCAGCGGCCGGTCGGCCGCGTCGAGCAGCATCGCCTCCGCGTCGTGCGGCCGGTCCGGGTACGTCATCCGGTACAGCACCGGCTGGTCGGCGCCCGGGGCGAGCCGCCACAGCCCGATCGTCTCCCGGGTGCGGTCGTTGTCACCGATGTCGGCGACCCAGACGGTGCCGTCCCGGCCGACCGCCAGGTCCTCGGTGTCGCGGGGCCGGGAGGGATAGCTGACCGCCCGCCGCACCGCGCACCGGTCGTCGAGGAAGAAGATCCGGCGGCGGGCCTCGTTGTCGGCGCCGTCGTTGACCACCACGTACCCGTCGTCGGTGGCGACCATCCCGGAGATCTCGCTGAGCCGGTCGTCGCGTATCTCGCACACCGTCGCACCGGCCGCCGCCGCGCCCGCCGCCCCCGGTGTCAGCATCACCGTCGGTGGGACCACGCCGGTGAGCAGAGCTGCCAGCGCCGCCCCCACACGGGCACGCCGCCCCCAGCTCAACCGCCCGCGTACCCGCATCGCCCACCCTCCTCGTCGCGGCCGTGACCCGGCCACCCGCCTATCCTGGCTGATCCCGGCCACCGGCGATGGTCATCGGGGTACGCGCCCGAACCCTTGTCGATGTGCTGTCGCTCGGCCTCATCGTGGATCTGCGAGTGGCCCCGCACGGGACGGACACCTCTCCGGTGGGCACGGCGGGCCGCGATCTTGTCGTAGCCGTAGTCCATGATCGTGTCATCGCAGCGCCGCCGACCCCCCGGCGGGCGTGCGCAGCACCCTGGGTTTGTCGATGGGAGGGCGTGACGTGACGGACGCCGACGGAGCCGGCTGGCGGCGGCGCAGCGTGCTGGCGGTGGTGCCGCCGGCGCGGCCCCGCAAACTGGCCAAGGTGCCGTTCGTCGAGTTGGCGGACGGGCGGTTGCAGGGCGTTGTCTCCAGCGGGTCCGACATCGAGCGGGTCTACGTCTCGTCGGTCTCCGCCGGCACCCACGCCTACCAGTGCAGCACCAACAACAACCGGCCCTGCGGCGGCCTGCGCGGTGCTCCGTGCAAGCACCTGCACGCGCTCACCGACGAGGCGCTCCTCCAGTACGGCGCCGACCGGGTCGCCCGCTACCTGCGGGTCGACATCGGCGACGGGGTGGCCGACGGCGCGGACCTGCTGGCCCGACTCGACGGCCAGCCCGAGCCGGCCTCGGCGGCGATGGTGTTCAGTCGCTTCCTGCGTCACCTGTCGTACCTGGAGCTGCCGGGCAGCACTGTCGCGCTGCCCGAGCTGCAGTGGTTCCCGGGCACCGGGGCGACCCGCTGATGCGCGGCACCCACCTCGCCCAGCTAGGTGAGGTCCCGGACGGGTTGACCGACGCGCTCGACGTGATCGCCGGCTTCGACGACGCCCTCACCAACGGCCTCGGCCGGGTCGGCGAGCGGGGCGCGGCAGCACTGGCCGCGTTCGCCGACGCGTTGGTCGGCACGCCGCTGGCCGACCCGGTCGCCGCCGCGGTCGGCGCGGTCACCGTCGGGTCGGTCACCCCGGAGCACCTCAGCGCGCTCGCCGGGGCACGCTCGGCGCTGCTCGGCGCGGCGCACGACGCTCTGCTCGGGCAGTTCGACACGGCGCTGTCCCGGGCACGGTCACCGTGGACGGCTCCGGCCGTCCGGCCCGCCGAGGCGCTGCCCGCCGTCGCGGGCGCGCGGGCGTGGTGGCACGAGGTGGCGGTCGCCGGCTGGCGGGGTGTCGACCACGAGCTGCTGTCGTCCGCCGCCTCGGTGGTCGAGGCCACCCTGGCCGTGCCGGCGCTACGTCGGCTCGCGGTGCTGCTCGACGGTCTCGCCGCCGAGCTGCGGGCCTGCGTGCCGATCGCCACCATGGCGCAGGTGCCGGCCCGGCGCTGGGCCGATCTCTGGGCCCGGGGCGTGCTGCTCACCGAGGGCAGGCAGCCCACCGACGAGGCGCCACAGGTCTCCGGGCGACTGCTGCCGCTCGGGGTTGACCTGCACATTCACGACACGGCCGTACAGGTGCAACTGCACGCCGTTCTGGAGCCGGCGGGGGGCGGGCAGCCGCGGCTGGTCCGCACGGCGGTCGCCGCCGCGAAGGTGGACACCATCGTGGGTCCGGCAGTCTGGCGGTTGCTGTCGGCGCACCCGGTGCTGCTCACGGCGCTGGCCGAGCAGCGGGCAGTGACCGTCACCGACCTGCCGCTGCACGGCGGCGACCTGGGCTGGGCCGACGATCGGGTCCGACTCGACGAGCCGGCGGATCCGTTCGCCACGGCCCGCGTGCTGCTGCCCGCGGCTGTCGCGGCGGCGACTGCCCCACTGGATCGACACCCGACCGCCATCGGCGAGCCCGTCCTCGTCGAGGGCACCCCGCTCCGCGACGAGGACGGGGCACTCGCCGTCGAGGTGGACGGCGAACGGGTCACACTGGCCGTCGACCGGTTGCCGGCCGCCGGTCCCCTCACGGCAGAGCTGGTCGCCTCCGCGTCAGCCTGTCTGGGTCTGCTGCGCTGGGACGACGGCCGGTGGCAGCTCCAGCCGTTGGCGGTGCGCGCCACGGTGAAGCGACGGGTGGTGCAGGCGCACAACGGCGACTGGGCGTGCGGCGTCACCGATCCGAAGATCGCCAAAGAGGAGGCCCGGGCAGGCGATGCCGTGGCCGTGCTGCGCGAGCGCGCGGGACGGTTGCTGCGCCGATGACCGAGCCGATCCCCACCGGCGGGTCCGCCGACGCCAACCGCCGTCAGGTCCTCTACTGGAGACTGCTGTCGCGCCTCTTCGACCGCGACGAACAGCCCAGCCTGGAGTCGGCGAGCGTCGCCGTGGTCGACGACCTCGGGCTGCCCGCCGCCCTGTTGGACCCGGCGGTCTCGGTGGACACCATCGTGCAGCGCTTCCCGGCCCTCGCGGCGGAGCTGCGCGGGCTGCTCACCTCCGACGACGAGGAGCCCGGTGCAGACGGTTCCGGTGACGACGGTCCTGGCGCCGATGGTCCTGGGGGCGACGGCCCCGGTGACGACGGTCCTGGGGGCGACGCGACCTACCGGCCGGGCGAGGCCGAGGTCCGTCGGGCCGCGCTCGTGTCGAAGGTGCTGCTCAACGTGTTCGCCACCGGCTCCGGTCCGGTCAGCGCCACCCAGCTGGCCCGCTGGCAGTCGGACGCCGGCTGGTTCGAGCAGGCCCTCGGGGGAGAGCCCGGCGACCTGCGCCGCCAGGGCAGCGGGCTGGGTGCGACCCTCGCGGGCCTGGAGGGTGACCTGGTCCGGCGGATGCACCTGCGGGAGGTGCTGGCCGACCCGGCGCTGGCCAAGGCGTTGACGCCGAGCATGTCACTGATCGAGCAGTTGCTGCGGGACAAGGCCAACCTCTCCGGGGTGGCGCTGGCCAACGCGAAGGCGTTGATCCGGCGCTTCGTCGACGAGGTGGCCGAGGTGCTGCGCACGCAGGTGCAGCAGACCAGCGCGGGCGTACTGGACCGGTCGGTGCCGCCCAAGCGGGTGTTCCGCAACCTGGACCTCGACCGGACCATCTGGCAGAACCTGACCAACTGGAGTCCTGAGGACGAGCGGCTCTACGTCGACCGGCTCTACTACCGACAGACCGCCCGGCGCACCACGCCGGCCCGGCTCATCGTCGTGGTCGACCAGTCCGGTTCCATGGTCGACTCGATGGTCAACTGCACGATCCTCGCGTCGATCTTCGCCGGGTTGCCGAAGGTCGACGTACACCTGATCGCGTACGACACCCAGGCACTGGACCTCACGCCCTGGGTGCACGATCCGTTCGAGGTGCTGCTCCGTACCCAGCTGGGTGGCGGCAACGACGGGCCGGTGGCGCTGGCGCTGGCCCGGCCGAAGATCGTCGAGCCGAAGAACACCGTGCTGGTGTGGATCTCGGATTTCTACGAGTTCAACCGGTCCCAGCCGCTCTTCGACGGCCTCGCCGCGGTGCACCGCTCCGGCGTACGGGTCATTCCGGTCGGCTCGGTCAGCAGCTCCGGCCAGCAGAGCGTCAACCCCTGGTTCCGTCAGCGCTTCAAGGATCTGGGCACCCCGGTCATCTCCGGGCACATCCGCAAACTCGTCGTCGAGCTGAAGAACTTCCTCACCTAGGAGACCCACCCCTCATGTCCGAGATGCTGCGCGCCCCCGCCGAGGTCACGTACGCCGACGAGCTGGATTTCCTCGAGTCGGTCGACACCGGCCCGAAGCCGTTCTCCTGGCGACTGAGCCCACGCATGGTCCGTCTGTTCATCCTGGGCTCGGAGCGGGCCGACGGCCTGTCCCGGGAGATCCCGCAGAAGTGGTTCGGCGACCGCAGTTTCGTCGAGCGGGCCATCGTCACCCTCGCGTCGGACCGCGGCCTGCTGCTGATCGGTGACCCTGGCACCGGCAAGAGCTGGTTGGCCGAGTTGCTGGCCGCCGCGATCTGCCGCAACTCGACGCTGGTCGTGCAGGGCACCGCCGGCACCACCGAAGACCACATCAAATACTCGTGGAACGTGTCCATGGTGATCGCCAAGGGGCAGTCCCGGGAGTCGATGATCCCGTCGCCGATCATGACGGCGATGGAGCAGGGCGTGGTCGGTCGCTTCGAGGAGCTGACCCGTTCCACAAGCGATGTGCAGGACGCGTTGATCTCGATCCTGTCCGAGAAGTACGTCGCCATCCCCGAGCTGGACCACGACAACATCGTCTTCGCCCAGCCCGGCTTCTCGATCATCGCGACCGCGAACAGCCGCGACCGGGGCGTCAACGACCTCTCCTCGGCGCTCAAGCGGCGGTTCAACTTCGTCCGGATCCCGGTGGTGACCAACAAGCGCAGCGAGGCCGAGATCGTCCGCTTCCGCACCGAGGAGCTGCTGCGCCGGCACCGCATCGAGCTGGACGTGCCACCCACGCTGCTCGACATCCTGTTGCAGAGCTTCGCCGACCTGCGGGCCGGTGCCGCCGCCGCGACCAGCGACGACGAGAAGTTGGAGTCGGCGCTGTCCACCGCCGAGCAGATCGGCGTACTGGAGGACGCCATCCTGCACAGCCAGTTCTTCGGCGACCGCACGCTGCGGGCGGCGACGATCGCCGGATCGCTGGTCGGCTCGCTGGCCCGGCGCAGCCCGGAGGACCTGGCGATCCTCAACAAGTACCTGCACGGCGTGGTGGAGCCGCGGGCGCGGAAGGACGACGACGGGTGGGCGGGCTTCCTCGACGGCGGTCGCCAGGCGATCGCGTCCCTGTCGTGACCGCACCCACCGTCGTCGGCCCGTTCGGCGCGCTGCGTGCGCAGCTCACCGACGCGGCCTCCGCGTTCGCGGGTTCCCCCGACGCGCTCGGTGCGATCCTCGCGGGCATCGTCGACGACGTCGACCGGGCGCTCGGCGAGCGGTTGGAGATCTTCCCGGTCTGCCATCACTCACCGGCCTCCGCGCTGGCCATGGCGCGCCGACTACGGGCCAAGCAGCCCCGGGTGATCTACCTGGAGCTGTGCGAGGATCTCCAGCCACTGCTCGGAGAGCTGCGCAACTGCCGTCTGCCGGTCGCGGTGCAGGCGTTCGCGTCTGAGCTGTCCGGCTTCCCCGCCGACTGGGGCCCGCTCAGCGTCGTCGCGCCGGTCACCGAGGCGTCGGCGGAATACCAGGCCATCGCGTACGCGCTGGAGACCCCGGGCGTGGAGCTGGTGCTGGTGGACCGCTCCACCGACCACGTCTTCCAGTGGTCGCCGCGCGAGGATCCGGCCGCCGCGAGCACCGGGCCGGCCGTCGACACGGGTGACGAGTCCGGGCTGCACGGCGACGCCGTCGGGGTGGAGATCGGTGACCTGCGGCCCCGCTTCGCGGAGCTGGAGGCGTACCTGCTGCACCACGGCAAGGTGCGGCACTGGTCGGAGTGGTGGGACCAGTACGTCGAACGTCCGCTGGCCGACGCTGACTACGACACGTACCGACAGGTGATGGTGCTGATCGGCAGCCTGTTCCGGCGGCTGCGTCCGGCCGGCACGGACCGACTGGACCGGGACGAGGACCGCGAGCGGTACATGTGGACGCGGATGCGTCAGCACCTGGCCACCTCCGGCGTCGATCCCTCCGAATGCCTCTACGTCTGCGGCGCGTTCCACGCCGCCAGCCGGGTCGAGCAGTTCGGGTTGGGCTCTGTCGCCGCCGATTTCGACATCACCCCGCGCACCGACACCCGATGGCGGTACGGGCTGATCCCGTCCAGCCACTCCGCGATCGAGGCGCAGTTCGGCCTGGCGCCCGGCTCGGTGTCCATCGCGGCGGCGACGTGGACGAAGGCGGTGAGCCGTCACCGGCTGTCCCCGTACCGGCTGGAGGGTCAACGCGCCGCGGCGGCCCGGGGCCGGCGGGGCCGCACCACGACGGCGCCCTCCCCCGTGGTCGGCCCGGTCAGCGACGTCCTCACCGGTTTCCTCTCCGCACCCCCCGACCTGGACGGCCTCGACGAGGCAGAGCTGCGCGGTTGGTGCGTCGACATCGTCCGGCTGGCCCGCCGCAACGGGTACCTGGCCAGCACCGCCGACGCGATCGCCGTCTTCGAGACCTCGGTCCTGCTGGCCGGTCTGCGCAATCGGGCCCGACCCACCGCGTACGACTTCGCCGACGCGGCGGTCACCTGTATCGAGAAGGACGTGGTGCCCGGCCGGCGGGACGTGCGGCGGCTCTGCGAGATCCTGTTGGGCGGCGACCGGATCGGTCAGGTCGGTTACGACGCTCTTCCGCCCCTGGCCCGTGACGTCCTCGACCGGCTCCAGCCGCTCGGCCTGGCGCTGGAGAAGCGGCCCATCCAGCGGGCGCTGCTGAATCTGGCCGGCCACCCGGAGCTGGCCCCCTGCTCGGACCTGCTGTGGATCCTTCGGCACCTGCTGCCACCGGACGCGGTACGCCCGATCATGGGTGAGCGCCGGCTCGGGCACCGCTCGATCCAGGAGAGCTGGGACCTGGCGCTCGGCCGCAACCAGCGCGCGTTGATCGAGCTGGGCTACGAAGGGGTGACCGTCGAGCAGGTCCTGGAGCAGCGACTACGCCGGGCGGTACGCGGCTCCGGCGCCACCGCCTCCGGTGCGCTCGCCGCCGTCGAGGACGCCATCCGACTGCTCGACAGCCCGCGACTGGTCGACGAGTTGGGGGCGCGGGCGGTGGACCTGCTCGCCGCCGAGCGCACCGTCGACGACGCCCCGGACGTGCTGCGTCGTATCCGCCGATTGTTGGCGCACTACCGGGCCACCGCGCCGATCCTGCCGTCCTGGTGCGAGGCGTTCGTGACCACCGGGTACGCGCACTACTGCACCCTGCTGCCGACCGCCGTCACGGCGGAGGAGACGGAGGTCCGGCAGGTCGCCGCGATGCTCGGCTTCCTGTTCTCCATGGAGGGTCTGGCCCTGTCACTGGGCTGCGACCGGCACCAGTTGGAGTTGGCCGTCGCGCAGTCACACCCGACGGCGCCGGCGAAGGTCGCCCTGCTCTGGGCGGGTCGACACCAACTCGGTCTGCTGCCGCTGGCCGAGCTGCGGGCCCGGTGCGCGGAGTTGCTGGCCAATCCGCTCGTGGTGCCCGCCTTCCCGCAGTATCTTGCCGGGCTCGTGCACGCGCTGGAGCCGGTGCCCGGGTTGGCGCCGTTCGTCGTCGAGACGATGTCCACCGCCTTCGCCCGGCTGCCCGACCCGGTGCTGTTGCCCTGGCTGCCCACTTTGATCACGACACTGCGGGCCCAGGGGCCGGAGCTGGTCCCGTTGCTGGTCCGAGAGGCGGGGCGGACCTTCCCGGGGGCGCTGCCCGAGCTGGATTCCTGGGTGCCGCCGTGGCTGGCGCCCTCGGCCCCCACGGGTGCGGTCACGGTCGCCGCGCCGCAGCGGCCGGTGGGCGTGCTGCTGGCCACCCACCCGGAGACCACGGAGGCCGTGGCCGCGCTCCTGAACGTCCGTGCGCGTGGGGGTCCCGCGGTGCGATCTCCAGGCGTGCCTGCGACGGCGGCGGGTAGGCAGTAGCCCGGCGGCATGTCGACAACCGCCGGGCACAGGAGGCTCTGATGAGCACGTACCGGGATGAACAGGGCGCGACGTTTCCTCCTCCGGAGGCGGATGCGCTTGAACAGCGGCAGAACGCCGTCGACTACGGGCCACCGGACCGGGTGTCGGGCGATGTCGACCCGGAGGCGTCCGAGGCGGATCTCGCCGAGCAGGGCGCGCTGCCGGCGGGCACGCTTGAGGAGGTCACGACGCTTCCGGCCGACGCCAACCCGGCGGACGCCCTCGAACAGCGCCAGGAGATCCCCACCCGCGACGAGGGCCGCCGGACCTGACCCCGGCCCACCCTGGCCGTCGACGCGGGCTCGGCCCGACACCATCCCCACACGACGTGATGCCTGTGAGTCATCAATGTGACTCACAGGCATCACGCTCTTTTCCGACGTCCGCACCGAGGCTGCCGGCTCAGCCGGCGACCCCGGCCAGCCCAGGCTGTCCGCGCCGACCCCGCCGCCGCCGCGCCACGTGCCACACCGGATCGGGTCGGATTGGCGGCGAGTCGCCGCGATGCCCTTGACAGCGGCGCATCATCGTCCGAGGCTGTCTATTAGTCCTACTGTCGTAGGACAACAGAGAGGATCATCTCGAGTGATCGAGTTCGTGCTGGACAGCCGGTCGAAGGTGAACACCTACATGCAGCTCGTGCAGCAGGTGAAACAGGCGCTGCGGGTCGGCCTGCTGTCGCCGGGAGATCAGCTGCCGAAGGTGCGGGACGTCGCACAGTCCCTGGCGATCAACCCGAACACGGTGCTCAAGGCGTACCGGGAGTTGGAGATCGAGGGTCTGGTCGGCGGCCGACCCGGAGTGGGCACGTTCGTCCAGCGCACCCTGGCCGGCGCCTCCCTGCCCAACCAGGCCGAGTTGCGCGACGACCTGGTCGCCTGGCTGCACCGGGCGCAGGCCGCCGGCCTCACGGCCGAGGACGTCATCGCCCTGGTGGAGACCACGCTGCGCGCCACCCTCGCCGACGACGCCCCGCAGAAGGAACCCGCATAGCGGAACGAGAGGACAGAGATGGACATGGTCTTGGAGGCCGACCGGCTGGGCAAGCGGTACGGCGGCACGTGGGCGTTGCGGGACTGCTCGCTGCACCTGCCAGCCGGCCGGATCGCCGCGCTGGTCGGGCCCAACGGCGCCGGCAAGAGCACCCTGCTGCACCTGGCGGTCGGGCTGCTCAAGCCCGACGCGGGCGCGATCCGGGTGTTCGGCCGGTCGCCGTACGGCGACACGGAGGGGCTGGCGGACATCGGGTTCGTCGCCCAGGACACCCCGTTGTACCGCGACTTCACCGCCGCCGAGCTGGTCACGGCCGGCGGCAAGCTGAACCGGCGGTGGGACGCCGCGCTGGCCCGTACCCGGCTGGCGCAGCTCGGGATACCGCCCGACCGGCCGGTCGGGAAACTCTCCGGCGGGCAGCGCGCCCAGGTGGCCCTCGCCCTGGCGCTGGCCAAGCAGCCTCGGCTACTGCTGCTCGACGAGCCGGTGGCCAGCCTCGACCCGTTGGCCCGGCGGGAGTTCCTCCAGTCGCTGATGGGCAGCGTGGCAGACGCCGGGACCACCGTTCTGCTCTCCTCGCACCTGCTGGCCGATCTGGAACGCGTCTGCGACTACCTGATCGTGCTCAACGCCGCCCAGGTGCAGCTCGCCGGCGGTGTCGACGACCTGGTGGCCGAGCACCGCCAACTGGTCGGCCCACGGCACGATGGCGGCCCGATCGGGGGCGTCGCCGCCATCGTCCGGGCCAGCCACACCGACCGCCAGTCCACGTTGGTGGTCCGCGCCGACGGCCCGATCACCGATCCCGCCTGGACGGTGCGCGAGGTCAGCCTGGAGGACGTCGTCCTGGCCCACCTGGCCGACGGCGCCACCCAGACCAGCCACAGCGAGTGGGGAGTGCCGGCATGATCTGGTTGACCTGGCGGCAACACCGCAAGCAGGCTTTCTACACCCTGCTCGGGTTCGCGGCACTCGCCGCGCTGATGGTGCCGATCGGCCTGTCGATGCGGCACAGTTTCGCCGACCTCGGGCTGACGGACTGCGTACGTCAACTCGCCGGCACCAACGTGGCGGAGGCGACCCGGGAGACCTGCGACGCGGGCTTCCGGCGCTTCACCAACCGGTACGGCAGCCTCAACCTGGTGGCCGTGCTGCTGCTCACCCTGCCGGTGCTGGTCGGCCTGTTCTGGGGCGCCCCGCTCGTCGCTCGCGAGGTGGAGCAGGGCACGCACCGGTTCGTCTGGACCCAGGGCGTCGGCCGCACCCGGTGGGCGCTGGTGAAGTTCGGGCTGGTCGGCGCCGCCGTGCTGATCCTCGCGATCGGCTACGGGCTGGGCATGTCGTGGTGGGTCGAGCCGCTCACCCAGGCGGCGCACGAGGGCCGACTGGGAGTGATCGTGTTCGACCTGCAGGGCATCGTCCCGATCGGTTACACCCTCTTCGCCGTGGCGCTGGGCGTCTTCGCCGGCACCGTGTGGAAGCGGATGCTGCCCGCCATGGGCATCACCCTCGCCGGGTTCATCGGCGTACGAGCGGCCGTGGCGGTCCTGGCCCGACCGCACTACCAGCCCGCCCGCACCCTCACCTATCCCATCGAGGGGGCCATGGAAGCCGCCACGGCCCGCGGCGACTGGATCCTCAGCCAGGGCATCCGCAACCCCGACGGGAAGATGATCGCCGAGGACACCCGGATCATGTGCCCGCCCGGCGCGATGGAGGCGAAGGGTCGGGCCTGCGGTGCCGAGCTGGGCCTGCAGCCCGGGGCGTACAACTGGCAGCTGTACCAGCCGGCGGACCGGTTCTGGCTGTTCCAGGGCATCGAGACGGGCATCTTCGTCGCCCTCGCCCTACTCCTGCTCTATCTCGCGGTGCGCCGGATCCGCCGGATCGCGTAGCCCGGCGGCGGGCCACCGACATGACCCGGCCTGCGGAGTCGGATTCCAGGCCGGTCGCCAACGCGACTGAACGCGACTGTCCGATCTCGATCAGTGCTCCGATGTGGACCATAGAGCCCGCGTCCGGTGGGCCGCAGGGATCGGAGCGCACGCGTGAAGTCCAGAATCCTCAGTCGGGTCGCCGCGTCGGCCGTGGCGCTCGCCTGCGCCACGGTCGGCGCGGTGGCCCTACCGGCCGCCCCGGCCGCCGCCAGCCCGATCCGCAACGCCACCGCCTGGTCGGTGCTGCTGTGCAAGTTCAGCGACAAGCCGGCCGAACCGCGAACGCCGTCGCACTTCGCCAACTTCCTCACCGCCGCCGGGATCGGCACCGGCGGGGTGGCGGACTACCTGGCCGACCAGTCCGGCGGGCGGGTGTCGCTGGCCGGGTCGGTCGTCCGGGGCTGGTACACCATGCCGTACACGCTGGCGCAGTTCCAGTCGGTCACCCGGTGGACCCGGATCCAGCGCTGCGTGGACACCGCGGCGACCGCCGGCTACTCGGTGCCGGCCGGCAACCGGATCGCGGTCATGCTCAACGACTGGGTGGATTCGGGTGCGTCCGGCGGTCGGGTGCTGCTCGACCCGGGCGCCTGGAACGTCGGCTTCGCCGCGCACGAGATGCTGCACGGCTACGGCCTCGGGCACTCGTTCTCCAACGACACCACCTACCAGAACGCGCCCTGGTCCCAGCCGGGCGAGTACGACGACCCGTGGGACCAGATGAGCGCCATGCACATCTTCGCGTTCACCACCGCGAACTACGGCACCAGCGCCGTCGGGCTCAACGGACCGAACCGCGACGAGTTGGGCTGGCTGCCCAGGAACCGGGTCTTCACCATGGCCGCCGACGGGGTCGGCTCGCGCACCTTCACCATGGCGCCGCTGGAGGTGCCCACCGCGGCCGGCCAACAGTTGATCCGCGTCCCGTTCGACCCGGCTGACCCCTTCCACTACTACACCGTCGAGTTCCGCCGGAAGACCGGTTGGAGCGCCGGCATTCCCGCCGACACCGTGCTGCTGCACGAGGTCCGCGACGGCACCCCCACCCTGCTGCGCACCGGCGCGGGTGGCGGGCCGGCCCAGTCGCTCAACGCCAACGGCGTGCAGATCGGGGTGAACGGGATCTCCGGCAACACCGCCTCGGTGACCGTGACCACCGACGTGGTCAACCGCTGCCTGCAGGGGTACGTGTGGCGCGAGGCCCGCTCCGGTGACCGGGTCTGCGTCACCGGTGCCACCCGTAGCCAGGTGTGGGCGGACAACGCCTCGGCGGCGAGCCGCTGGGTGAACGGCCCGTACGGCCCGCACACCTGCGTCTCCGGCTACGTGTGGCGCGAGGCGTACGCCGGGGACGACGTCTGCGTCACCGGCACCCAGCGCAGCCAGGCCGCCGCCGACAACGCCGCCGCCGCGTCGCGGCGCAACCCGGCCCGGCTGGTGTCCGGCCCGAACACCTGCGTCAGCGGGTACTTCTGGCGCGACGCCGACCAGTCCGACTACGTCTGCGTGACGGGGGCGACGCGTACCCAGGTGCTCGCCGACAACGCCTCGGCGGCGAGCCGCTGGGTCAACGGCCCGTACGGGCCGCACACCTGCGTCGCCGGCTACGTGTGGCGCGAGGCGTTCATCGGCGACGACGTCTGCGTCACCGGCACCCAGCGCAGCCAGGCCGCCGCCGACAACGCCGCCGCCGCGTCGCGGGTGTTGCGTCCCGGGGGCTGACCGACCGCGCCCCCGGTGGCCGGGCCCACCGGGGGCGCACCCGTCGGCTGCTCAGCCGGCCGGCCGCCGGTAGCGGGCGACCGAGAGTGGGAGGAACACGGCGACCAGCGCGATCGGCCAGGCCACGGCCAACCACGGGTAGTGTTAATCGAGTAATTTCGGCGGCATGACGATCTCGTTGGACGGTCGGCGTTTCGCCGCCGAGTCGGATGTGGTGGCCGGTGAGGTCGGCACGGAGACGGTCTTCGCGTACCACGAGCGGGCCGGCGAGGTGTGGGCCGAGTACGCCGGGGGGTCGATCCGTCGCGGCTACCTGGTCGGCACCCGCGAGGGCGACCGGCTGGATTTCCGCTACGTCCAACTCAACGCCGAGGGACAGACGTCCTCGGGGCACTGCGTCTCCGAGGTGACGGTGCTGGCCGACGGCCGGCTGCGGTTGCACGAGACCTGGTCCTGGGAGTCCCGGCCGGGCACCGGCACCAGCGTGGTGCAGGAGTTGCCCGCGCGTCGGCGGTCGGAGCCACAACACCGACACGACGACGACCACCGGGCCGAGCGCGGAGCGTAGGGCGACGGCGGCCGGGCGGCGACGTGGCGCTGCTGGGCGACGGCGCCGGCTGGTTCATCGCCGGCTCAAGCCGGGGGAACCTTCGCCGAGTCGGTGGACCCCAACTGGCCGGCGACGCCGACGTTGAGCGGGTCGGCCAGCAGCTTGTCGAAGGCCAACTCGGCGGCGCCGATCAGGACCGCGTTCTCGTCCAGGGCCGCCGGCTGGAGCCGCAGGTGCTCGCGGGAGACCGGCAGCGGCATGGTGTCCAGCCGTCGCCGAACGATGTCCGCGCCGGCGGTGAAGATGTCGCGCAGCGAGCCACCGAACACCACGGCGTCCGGGTTGACCACGTTGACCAGGTTGCCCACGCCGAAGCCGAGCCAGTCGGCGACCCGCTCGACGGCCTCCCGGGCCCTCGGGTCGCCGTCGGCCGCCGCACGCAGCACCTCGGCCACCGCGGCGCGGTCACCGGGATCCCGGCCAGCGTGGCGCAGCAGGGCGGCCTCGCCGATCTCGGTCTCCCAACAGCCGCGCGAGCCACAGCCGCAGGGCAGACCGTTCGGGTTGACCACCATGTGGCCGACCTTGCCGCTGTGGCCGTGGTGGCCCATCAGCAGCCGGCCGGCGACGATGATGCCGGCGCTGATGCCCACGTCGCCGTGCAGGTAGATGAGGTCGTCGACGCCGGCGGCCACGCCGCGGACGTGCTCGGCCAGGGCGGCGATGTCGGCCAAATCGCCGGCCACGAAACCCGGGCCGGCGGGGAACTCGGCCTCAAGGGCGGTGCCCAGACTCTCATTGGCGCTGGCGATCCGGATCCTGCCGTCCGGATCGCGGGTGGTGTCGGTGACCGCTACCGCGCCGCCGACCAGCAGCGCGTCGGGGGCGACGGCGCGTTCCATGTCGCGGACCAGGTCAGCCAGGGGGCGGACGGCGTCGACCGCCGACATGCCACCGGGCCGGGGCGCCTCCCGCAGGTCGAGGATGCGCCCGCCGAGGCCGACCCGGGCGGCCCGCAACCGCTCCGCCTCGATGCTCAGCGCGTTGGCGTAGACCCGGTCGGAGCGAGGGCTCACCACCAGTGAGGGACGGCCGGCGCGGCGGGCGGTGGTCGGTGCCTCCTCGGTGACCAGGCCGCTGGCGGTCAGGTCGGCCGCGAGCGCGCCGATGGTGCTGCGGTTGAGGCCGAGTCGTCTGGTCAGCGCGGCGCGCGACGTCGGTCCGTTCAGGTGGACGTAGCGCAGCACGGCGCCGAGGTTCTGCCGCCGGATCTCCTCCTGGCTTACGCCGGGGATCGAGGGCAGCGGGGAATCGGGGTTGTTGCCGGCCCCGGAAGGCCTGGACCGTACGGGCGTGTCCACGGTCAGACCTCCTTCCGGGTTGGTGCCGGGTGGCACGGGACGATCAAACGACGATGGGTCCCGGAACAGGAGATCCGGGACCCATCGGCGTTACCTGCTGTGCGTGATTACTTGGTGAGCGGAGCGAGCTTCGGGTCGTTGGCGTACGCCTCGGCCGCGTTCGCCTTGGTGACGGCGACCGGCGGAAGCAGGAACGTCTCGACGACCTTGCTGCCGTTGTTGTAGGAGCTGGTGTCGTTCACCTGCGGCTTCTCGCCGGTCTGGAGAGCCTTGACCATGTTGATGGTCTCCTTGACCAGGTTCCGCGTGTCCTTGTTGATCGTCATGTACTGCTCGCCAGCGACGATCGACTTGACCGACTCAACCTCGGAGTCCTGACCGGTGACGACCGGGGTCGGCTTGCCGGCACCCTTGACCGAGGTCAGGATCGCGCGGGCCAGGGTGTCGTTCGGGGAGAGGACGCCGTCCAGCTCCTTGTTGCCGTAGGTCGAGGTGAGCAGCTGGTCCATGCGGGCCTGCGCACCCTCGGCCTTCCAGCCCTGGATGGCGGTCTGCTTCACGTCGGTCTGCTTCGAGGCGACGACCACGTTGCCCTTGTCGATCTCCGGCTTGAGCACGTCCATCGCGCCGTTGAAGAAGACACCGGCGTTGTTGTCGTCCGGCGAGCCGGAGAACAGCTCGATGTTGTACGGGCCGTTCGGCTTCTTGGCCTTCATGCCCTCAAGCAGGGCCTGGCCCTGGAGCTGGCCGACCTTGAAGTTGTCGAACGCGACGTAGTAGTCGAGGTCCGGCGTGTTGGTGATGAGCCGGTCGTACGCGATGACCTTCACGCCGGCGGCGTGGGCGGCCGCAACCTGGGTCGACAGCTGCGCGGCGTCGGTCGCGCCGATGACGATGACCTTGGCGCCCTTGGTGGTCATGGCGGTGATCTGGGCCTGCTGGTCGGCGACCGTGGTCGACGCGCCGGCGTACTGCACGTCAGCCTGGAAACCGGCCTCCTTCAGACCGTTGCTGAAGAGGTCACCGGCGAGGACCCAGTTCTCCGAGGTCTTGGCCGGCAGGGCCACGCCGATCAGCGAGTTCGCCGCGAAGCCCTTGGCGTCTCCGTTGGAGCCGCCGGACTCCTCGGTACGGCCGGAGCCGCAGCCGGCGAGGGCCAGCATGGCGGCGGCGCTGATGGCAACCACCGACGTGCCGAAGAATTTACGCATGGCAGGTCTTGCCTTTCTGAAAGGTGGAGACGGGTGGAGAGGTCGGTGGCCGTCAGCCGGACACCGCTGCCTTGGCGGGCTCGCGCTCCGCGTCCGGCGGTGAGGCGGGTGGTCCGGAGTCCTCGCGACGGAATGGCCGCATCAGACTTCCGATGATCGAGAAACGACCCTGGCTCTTGTTGTAGACGTCGATCGCGACGGCCAGCAGCAGGACCAGCCCCTTGATGATCTGGACGCGGTCGGTACCGACGCCCATGAGTTGCAGGCCGTTGTTGAGCACGGCCATGACGAGACCACCAACGATCGACCCGCTGATGGTGCCGATACCGCCGGAGACGGCCGCGCCGCCGATGAAGACCGCGGCGATCGCGTCCAGTTCCCAGCCGTTGCCGTCCTGCGGACCGGAGGCCGCCGAACGGGCCACGAAGATCATGCCGGCCAGCGCGGCCAGGACGGACATGTTCATCATGACGAAGAAGTTGACCCGCTTGAGCTTCACGCCGGACAGCTCGGCCGCCCGGGAGTTGCCGCCCACCGCGTAGATGTGCCGGCCGCCGGCCGTGTTGCGGGTGTAGAAGGAGTACGCCAGGACCAGCGCGACCAGGATGATGCCGGAGATCGGGAAGCTGGTGCCGACACGACCGCTGGCGAAGCGCAGCGCCGCGAAGGCGATCACCCCGACCATGACGGCCATCCGCAGGATCGAGACCCACATCGGCGCCGGGTCGGCGTCCATGGCGCGGCGGGTCTTGCGCGCCTGGAGTTCGCGCCACACCACGGCCACCGCCGCGGCCAGGCCGAGCAGCAGGGTGGCGTTGTTGTAGCCGGTGTTCGGCCCGAACTCGGGCAGGAAGCCGGAGCCGATCTCCCGGAAGCCCTCCGGCACCGGGATGGTGTTCGCGTTACCGATGAACTGGTTGCCGCCGCGGAAGAGCAGCATGCCCGCCAGGGTGACGATGAACGCCGGCACCCCGATGTAGGCCACCCAGAAGCCCTGCCAGGCGCCGATGAGGGCACCGATTCCGAGGCCGAAGAGGATGGCCACGGGCCAGGGCAGCGACCAGTCGGCCATCGACTTGGCCACCAGGATGCCCGCGAAGGCGGCGACGGAGCCGACCGAGAGGTCGATGTGCCCGGCGACGATCACCATGAGCATGCCGATGGCCAGGATCAGAATGTACGAATTCTGCTGGAACAGCGCGATCAGGTTGTCCGATCGCAGGGTCAGGCCATCGGTCAGGATCTGGAACAGGACGACGATCGCCACCAGGGTGAAGATCATGCCGAACTGGCGAGCGTTGGAGGTGGTTCCTCCGAACAGGTTCTTCTGAAGGTCCTTCAATCGGCTCATCGTGTGGCCATCTTCTTCGTCGAGGTCATCTGCTTCATGAGGTTTTCCGGGGTGGCGTCGGCCCGGGCGATCTCGCCCGTGATGGCGCCTTCGAACACGGTGTAGATGCGGTCGCAGAGCCCGATCAGCTCAGGCAGCTCCGAGGAGATGACGACGACGCCCTTCCCCTCGTCGGCGAGCCGCTGGATGATGCCGTAGATCTCGTACTTGGCACCCACGTCGATACCGCGCGTCGGCTCGTCGAGGATCAGCAGGTCCGGATCCGTGAACATCCACTTCGCCAGCACCACCTTCTGCTGGTTGCCGCCGGAGAGCTTGGAGACGCTCTCGTCGACCGTCGGCGCCTTCGTCCGCAACTCCTTGCGGTACGCCTCGGCCGCCTGGTACTCCTCCACCTGGTTCAGGACCCCGTGGTGGGAGATCTTGGACAGCTTGGCGGCCACCGTCGACGACTTGATGTCGTCGAGCAGGTTGAGGCCGATCGCCTTGCGGTCCTCACTGACGTACGCGAGACCGTTGTCGATCGCGTCCGCCACGGACTTCAGGACGATCTCCTTGCCGTCCTTGATGATCGTGCCCGACTCGTACACCCCGTACGAGCGGCCGAACACGCTCATCGCCAGCTCGGTGCGGCCCGCGCCCATCAGGCCGGCGAAGCCGACGATCTCGCCGCGGCGCACCACGAAGCTCTCGTTCTTGCAGACCTGCCGGTCGGCGGAGATCGGGTGCCGCACGTTCCAGTCGCGGACCTCGAAGAAGACCTCACCGATCTTCGGAGTGTGGTCCGGGAACCGGCTGCTCAGCTCGCGGCCGACCATGCCCCGCACGATCCGGTCCTCGTCGACCCCGTCGGCCTTGACGTCCAGCGTCTCGACCGTCCGGCCGTCGCGCAGGATCGTGATCTGGTCGGCGATCGCCTCGATCTCGTTCAGCTTGTGCGAGATCATGATCGAGGTGATGCCGCGCGAGCGGAAGCCGCGCAGCAGGTCCAGCAGGTGCCGGGAGTCGGCCTCGTTCAGCGCGGCCGTCGGCTCGTCCAGGATGAGCAGCTTGACGTCCTTGGCGAACGCCTTGGCGATCTCCACCAGCTGCTGCTTACCGACCCCGATGTCCTTGATCAGGGTGTCCGGGTTCTCCTGCAGGCCGACCCGGGCCATCAGGTCCAGCGCCATCCGGTTCGCGGCCTTCCAGTCGATCGCGCCCCGCTTGCGCGGTTCGTTGCCGAGGAAGATGTTCTCGGCGATCGACATGTCCGGAATGAGCGCGAGCTCCTGGTGGATGATCACGATGCCGGCGTTCTCACTCGACCGGATGTCGGAGAACCTGCTCTCCGACCCCTGGTAGATGATCTTGCCGTCATAGGTGCCGTGCGGGTAGACCCCGCTGAGCACCTTCATCAGCGTGGACTTGCCCGCGCCGTTCTCGCCGCAGATGGCATGGATCTCGCCGGCGCGAACCACGAGGTTGACGTCGGAGAGGGCCTTGACTCCGGGGAACTCCTTGGTGATGGCACGCATCTCAAGGAGGATGGGCACGTCGCTCATCGCTCGTACCACCTCGCCAACGTCATCGTTGCCTCCGGAAGGTTGGACCTTCACTTGGTTTTGTTGTTGACGGCAACGTATTGCGGCGGACGGCCGATCTGCAAGGCGAGAGCCTGTTGAAAATGTAACAATCCGGCAATATAGACGTGGCGCAGTGTTCACACGTCCCAGCCGTCCCCGCAGCCCCTCGCCCACCTGAGGGCCGCTCCGCGCACCCCCGTCGACCTGGCGATCTCGCCCCGATCGACCCCGGCCGCTGCCCTCGAAGCTCTCACCAGGCAGGACCGGCGGACCGCCGCGTGTGGGGCGGCCATGCGCCGGTGGACAATCTCGCGCACCCTACCCGCCGGTCGGCGGTACGCGCCAAGGCCTCCACGACCGGGACCGTCGATGCGACAAACCCGGCTGGTGGCCGACGCCACACGGCCTCATCGCGGCCAGCGTCGATGGGTTCGATGTACCCCGGTGTCCCTCGACGCGTCGATCGTGGCCGTACGCCCGACCCGCACGAGCCGGGTCAGCTCGGGTGCAGCATTGCATCGGTGCGTCACGATGTCTTGGCGGACCACGTCACCGACCGGATCGAGCCTTCGACATGACGACCGAGCAGACCGCGTCACCCCCACGTACCGGCGGCGGCATCGTGGCCACCCGTCTGGGACAGACCGTCCGAGGTGGCCGCCGCGTCCTGGACGACATCTCGCTGACCGTCGCGCCGGGCGAGGTGGTCGCGATCATCGGCGTCAGCGGCGCCGGCAAGACCACCCTGCTCGAGACGTTGGCCGGGGTGCGACGACCGGCGGCGGGTTCCGTGGCGTACGACGGCGGCCCGGCCGACGGCACGGTCGGCTTCGTGCCGCAGGACGACATCATCCACCGCGAGCTACCGCTGGAACGCACCCTGCGCCACGCCGCCCGGCTGCGTCTCCCGCCGGAGGCCACGCCGGCCGACGTGGCCCGCCGGGTCGCCGAGGTGCTCGCCGCGCTGCGACTCGACGAGCGGGCCGACGTGCCGGTGGGTCGGCTCAGCGGCGGTGAGCGCAAACGCGCCAGCATCGCCGTCGAGCTGCTCACCCGGCCCGGCGTTTTCTTCCTGGACGAGCCCACCTCCGGGTTGGATCCGGCGATCGCCGTGGAACTGCTGCGGGTGCTGCGCGCCCTCGCCGACGCGGGGACCACGGTGGTGCTCACCACCCACCAGGTCACCGACGTGGACCGCTGCGACCGGGTGGTCGTGCTGACCCGCCAGGGCCGGTTGGCGTACGCCGGCACGCCGGCCGGCGCCCGGGACTTCTTCGGCCTGCGCTCCCTCGCGGAGGTGCACCTGCGCCTCGACGAGGAGACGGACCCGGCCGTGTGGCCCGACCGCTTCACCGCGCACCGCGCTGCCGACCCGCCCGCCGGTACGCCCCACCCACCGTCCGGCACGGCCGACCAGGGCAGTGTCGTGGCGCGGCGCGGGCGGGTCGGCCGACTGCGGCAGTGGGCGGTCCTCACGACGCGCAACGCGGAGATCGTCGCCCGTAACCGGCTGACCCTGGCCATCCTGCTCGGCTCGCCACTGATGGTGCTCGGCATGTTCGCGCTGCTGTTCCGCCCCGGCGCGTTCGACCCGGCGCGGCCCAGCCCGACCGTCACCGTGATGATCCTGTTCTGGATCGCGTTCGGCGGTTTCTTCTTCGGGCTGACCTACGGCCTGCTCCAGATCTGCACCGAGTTGCCGATCCTGCGCCGGGAGCGGTTGGCCGGGGTCCGACTCGGCCCGTACCTGTTGGCGAAGGTCGCGGTGCTGCTGCCGCTGCTGGCCCTGGTGGACCTGGCCCTGCTCGGGGTGCTGCGCGGCATCGACCGGCTGCCGCCGGTCGGCGGCGGCGACTTCGCCGCCCTGTACGCGACGTTGCTGCTCTCCTCGGCGGCGGCGCTCGCCCTCGGCCTGCTCTGCTCGGCGGCCGCCTCCGACGCCGCCCAGGCGACGCTGATGCTGCCGATGCTCTGCTTCCCGCAGGTGCTGTTCGTCGGCGCGATCCTGCCGGTGCCGGCCATGGCGGTCGGCGGCCAGTGGCTCAGCTACGCGATGTCGAACCGGTGGGCGTTCGAGGGCCTGGGGCACACCGCCGGGGTGGAGCGGCTCTGGCGCGACGGCGGTTCACCGCTCGGCCCGCCCCTGCTCGCGACGTACGGCGACAGCTTCGCCCAGCCGGTGTGGGTGAACTGGCTGGTGCTCGGCGGGTTCGTGGCGCTCTTTCTCGCGGCGACCTGGGTGGTCCTGGTGTGGCGGGAGGCCCGCCGTGCGTCCTGAGCACACCACACCGACGACCATGCCGGGGTACGCCGACACCACCCGCATCGACGACCTGCGCGCCAGCGACTACCGGCACCTCGACCAGGCGGGTCAGGTCTACCTCGACTACACCGGGGCCGGGGTCGCCGCGCAGGCGCAGGTGCGCGCCCACCACGACCGGCTGCTCGCCGGCCTGTACGGCAACCCACACTCGGAGAACCCCACCTCGGAGGCGTCCGGCGCGAGTGTGGACTCCGCCCGTCGCGCGGTGCTCGACTTCTTCCGCGCGGACCCGTCCGAGTACGCGGTGGTCTTCACCCCGAACGCCAGCGGCGCGTGCCGGCTGGTCGGCGAGGCGTACGACTTCGGCCGGACGGCACCGTTCGCGCTGACCTGGGACAACCACAACTCGGTCAATGGCATCCGCGAGTACGCCCGGGCGGCCCGCGCGCCGGTGCGTTACGTGCCGCTGGCCGGCCCGGAGCTGCGGGTCGCCGAGTCGGACCTGGTCCGTGTGCTGACCGCCGGCCGCGAGAGCCGGCCCGGACGGTGGGGCCGACCCGCCCGTCGCGGGCTCTTCGCCTACCCGGCGCAGAGCAACTTCTCCGGGGTGCAGCATCCACTGAGCTGGGTGGAGCTGGCCCACCGGCACGGCTACGACGTGCTGCTCGACGCCGCCGCGTTCGCGCCGACGAACCGGCTGGACCTGAGCGTCGTACGGCCCGAGTTCGTCTGCCTGAGCTGGTACAAGCTCTTCGGCTACCCGACGGGTGTCGGCGCGCTGCTGGCCCGCCGGGACGCGCTGGCCCGGCTGCGCCGGCCGTGGTTCTCCGGTGGCACGATCCGCGCGGTAAGCGTGCAGGGCGACTGGCACCGCCCGATGGACGACGAGTCGGCGTTCGAGGACGGCACGCTCAACTTCCTGAGCATCCCCGACGTGGAGTTCGGGCTGCGCTGGCTCGACTCGATCGGCGTGGACCTCGTGCACACCCGGGTCGGGCTGCTCACCGAGTGGCTGCTGGCCCGGTTGACCACGCTGCGGCACCGCAGCGGCCAGCCGCTGGCGCAGGTGTACGGGCCGGTGACGGGCGAGGGCCGGGGCGGGACCGTGACGTTCAACTTCCGTCACCCGGACGGCACCCTGGTCGACGAGCGGCTCGTCGCGCGGGAGGCCGCGGCGGCCGGTTTCCTGCTGCGTACCGGCTGCTTCTGCAATCCGGGCGCGGGCGAGGAGGCGTTCGCGATCAACCAGGGTTCGCTGCGGCGACGGCTGCTCGCCCGGGTCGACTCGATCGACCAGTACCTCGACGCGCTGCGGCTGCCGACCGGGGGCGCGGTGCGCGTGTCCTTCGGCCTGGTGTCGAACGCGAGCGACGCGCAACGCTTCCTCGCGTTCGCCGAGTCGACCTACCTGGACCGGGACGCCACGACCGGATCGCCGCTGCCGCCCCGGCTGCGCTGTTGACAAGTGCCGCGGCCCGGACGGCAGGGGCCTGGTCCGGCTAGCCGACCTGGACGACCGGCGCGGTGCGGTGCTTCATCTCCTCCATGAACGCGAACCGGGTGGTGAGCTCGGCGAGCGTCATCCCGGCGCGCCAGGCGGCGGCCATCTGGGCCACCTGGAGCAGATCCATGGCGTCGCCCCGGGCCTGGACCTCACCATCGACCCGAAGGTCGACCATGAAGTATCGGGCCTGGGAGCCGAGCCCGACGCAGACAACGCCCTGGTCGGAGTGCACCTCGGCGCAGGTGAACCGGGCACGGCCCTGCTCGGGGGCGGTCACCCGGCCGAGGTCGAGTTGGTGCCGGGTGGCGGTCTCGATGAGCGCGGGGGCCAGGCCACCCCGCTCGACCAGATCCGGGTAGAGGCGCACACCCAGCGCCGTCGACGCGTCGCTCATGACTGACTCCCACTTCCTTGTGACAGAGACCAGCAGCTCGCACGTTACGGGGAGGTTTCGAGCGAGCCTTCGTCATCCTGTCCCCCATGGACGGCCCACGGCAATAGGAAGAGTCGATTCGCCCTCTATCGGAGTAAGGCGCGTTTCGCGCCTTGTAACCACCGGTGTTCACCACATCCTCGAATTGGAAACACTCTTGACAGAAAGCCGCCATATCGACACTCTTCAAAAAAGAGAGCGCTCTCCGCATGATCCGGCGCGAAGCCTCCGCCACCCCCCTCCCGCTGAGGAGCCTCCCGTGTTCACAGCCCGTCCCACCACCCGCCTGCGACCCCTCGTCCTCGCGGCGGTCGCGCTCATCGCCACCGCCGCCGCCCTCGTCCTACCCGGGCACAACGACAAAGCCGAGGCCGCCATCGGCCCGATCACCTGGCAGGACGAGTTCAACGCCTCGGTCGGCACGCCCGTCGACCAGAACAAGTGGCGCTTCGACATCGGCGGCGGCGGCTGGGGCAACAACGAGCGGCAGTACTACACCAACAGCACCAGCAACGCCGTCCACGATGGTCAGGGCAACCTGGTCATCACCGCCCGCCGGGACAACCCGGCCAACTACCAGTGCCACTACGGGCGCTGCGAGTACACCTCGGCGCGGCTGCTGAGCGCGGCCACCTTCACGCAGACGTACGGCCGGTTCGAGGCTCGCATCAAGATTCCGCGCGGCCAGGGCATCTGGCCGGCGTTCTGGATGCTCGGCACCGGCGGCGGGTGGCCCGACGCCGGCGAGATCGACATCATGGAGAACATCGGCCGGGAGCCCAACACCGTCTACGGCACAGTGCACGGCCCCGGTTACTCCGGTGGCGGCGGCATCACCGGCAGCCGCACGGTCGGCAGCCCGCTCGCCGACGGCTTCCACACCTACCGGGTGGACTGGGAGCCGAACGTGATCACCTGGTATCTCGACGGCGTGCAGTACCACCGGGTCGACCCCGCTCGCCTCGGCGGCAACCGCTGGGTGTTCGACCACCCGTTCTTCATGATCCTCAACGTGGCGGTCGGCGGTAACTGGCCCGGCTACCCGGACGGCTCCACGCAGTTCCCGCAGCAGATGCTCGTCGACTACGTCCGGGTGTCCAGCTACACCTCCGACGGTGGCGGCAACCCGACTCCCGGCACCAGCCGGATCCGCGGCGCACAGAGCGGCCGCTGCATCGACATCCCCAGCGCCAACCCGGTCGACGGCGCCAAGCTGCAGATCTGGGACTGCAACACCACCGCCGCGCAGGCCTGGACCTTCGCCTCGGACGGGACCATCCGCGCGATGGGCAAGTGCATGGACCCCGCCTGGGCCGGCACCGCCAACGGCACCGAGGTCAACCTGGTCACCTGCAACGGCAATCCCGCCCAGCGCTTCACCCTCAACGGCGCGGGCGACCTGGTCAACATCAGCGCCAACCGCTGCGTGGACGTCCGGGAGGCCAACCCCAACAACGGCGGCAAGCTGCACCTGTGGGACTGCATCGGCGCGTCCAACCAGAAGTGGTCCCGCATCTGAGCACGGCACCGACGGCCTGCGGGCCGCCCGACACCGTTGTCGGGCGGCCCGCTGCCGACAGTCAGTCCAGACCCAGGCCGCGCCGACCGGTGGAGTTCAGGTCGTCGGCCTGGAATCGGTTGGACCAACTGCGCTCGTAGTGCTCGGCCGGGAAGTCGGTCGGGCTGGACCCGGTCCGGAAGGCCTCGCGGACGGCCGCCGAGTACCGCTCGTTGCGCGGGCACCACGGCGCCGCGGGGATGTACATGACGTTGCCCCACCCCTGCTGGTCCCGCACCGGTGCGACGCTGTGGATCATGTCGCAGTGCCACCAGACGGAGTCGCCCGCCCGAACGTCGGGAATGCCGCTGAGGGCCTCCACCAGCAGCGGGTGCCACCGCTCGCTGACCGGGAAGACCTGGTTGACCGTGACGCCGCACATCTCGTCCGCGGGCACGTCGGCCAGCAGCGGCCGGAGCATCAGGTAGGCCATCGCCTCCGGAATCGGGACGGTGTGCAGCACCCCCTGGTCGTGGTCCATGTCGGACAGGGCGGTCCAGCCCTGGAACGTGCGGAAGGCCGAGCACATGGTGCTGCCGGGGTACTGCGGGCCGGCGGTGCGGTGGGCGGCGTCCCAGGGGTCGTACCGCTCGACCGTTCCGTCGAAGAGGTGCCGGAAGGCCCTCTGGTACGCCTCGGTCATCCACAGGTCCAGGGTGCCGGGGTCGAGGTGGGTGCCCAGCCCGTTGGACTCGGCGCCCGGCGGCCGGCGGCGGATCCGGTCCGGGTAGAGCGAGTCACGGTCGGGGTCGAACCAGCGCACACCGTCGGACTCGTGCTTCCACTGACTGTTGAGGAACGCCTGCACCCGGGCCATCCGGTCGCTCTGCCGAGCCTGCATCTGGGCGGCCGACCAGTAGATCGGGTAGATCTCGGGCTTCGACCCCACGCTGCCGAAGAAGTCGTCGCCGGGGCCTCGGTATTCCTCGAAGAACCTGTTCGAGTCCACGTAGTCGACGATGTCGCGGTCCCAGTCCAGGGCCTGCTGGCGGTCGAAGTGTCCGCGTACGACGAGGCAACCTCGCTGACGGAGCTTCGCCACCTCCTCCGCCGGCACGGTGCCGGCGGCGATGTCCGCGTACTCGATGACCGGCCAGATCGTCTCGCCGCGGTCCCGGGCGGCGGCGATCTCCTCGACCCGCGCCCGGACGCGCCGCTCGACGACCGCGAACACCTCCTCGACCGTCCGGCCGGAGGCCTCGATCCGGGCCCGTAGCGCCGCCTTGATCTCGCGGATGGCGGACGGGAGGTCGTCCGGGGTCGACTCCCAGTGCGGCAGGGACGGGAGCGGGGCGACGGCCAGGTCGGGCTGGGCGTTCATGGCGCGACTCCTTCTAGTAAGGGCTCCTTCTTGGAAAAGACACTAGGCGCGCCCACCCCTTCTAGGCAAGACTCCTGCCTAGAATCGTGACGTGACCACCGTCAAGCCCTCACTGGAGTTGCTCCGCTCGCTGACCGACGAGCACGTGCTGCGCGAGCTGATGCGGGAACGGCGGCTGACCCGCGCCGACCTGGCGGCCCGCAGCGGCCTCTCCAAGCCCACGGTCGGTGAGAGCGTGCGCCGGCTGACCGAGGCCGGGCTGGTCGTCGACACCGGGGAACGGACCCCCGGCGGGCGGGGCATGGGCCGCGTCGGCTCGTACTACGCCCTCGCCGACACCGCCGGCACCGCCCTGTCCATCAGCATCGCCCCCGACGGGGTGGTGGTCGAGCGGGTCGACGCCCACGGCGACGTCGTCGGACGGACCCGGCACGACATCAGCCGGCCGGCTCGCGCCGAGCGGGTGGCCGCCGCACTGCGCTCCGCCACGACACAGGTCCAGGAGGGCGGCGGGGGAACCACCCGGCTGGCGGTCGTCAGCGCCGCCGACCCGGTGCGACGCGACACCGGCCGGCTCGTCCGGCTACCCGACGCGCCGTTCCTGCTCGGCGACCTCGACCCGGTCGCCGAGCTGACGCCACACGTCGCCGGCCCGGTCATCGTCGACAACGACGTCAACTGGGCGGCGCAGGCCGAACGCGACCTCGACCCGGCCGGCCTGCGCGACTTCGCCTACGTCTTCCTCGGCGAGGGGCTGGGGTGCGCGGTCGTCAGCGACGGCGCGGTCCGCCGGGGCCACACCGGCGTCGCCGGCGAGATCGCGCACCTGCTGACCACCGGCCCGAACGGCCAGGCAACCCGGCTCATCGACGTGTTCGCCGACCTGGACCTCCGCCACGCCGGCACGACGGCCATCGACGTCGAGCGGGTCCACCGCCTCCCGGCGGCCGGCACCGCCGCGTTGGGGCACGCCGTGAGCGGTGTGCTGGCCGCCATCGTCGCGCTCGCCGATCCCCGACTGGTGCTGATCGGCGGCTCCTGGGGCACCCATCCGGTGATCCTCGACGCCATCACCACGGCCTTCGACCGGATGCCCCGGCACGTCGAGGTACGCCCGGCGCGGCTCACGGACGAACCGTCGCTGACCGGCGCCCGCGCGGAAGCCCTCGACCGTCTCCGCGCGGCCGTCATCGCCCAGCGGACGACCTGACACCGACGAGGACGGCTTTCCGCCGATGCCGGGAGTAAGCGACGAATCGCGGTTATGTTCGGATTATCCCGATTCGGCGTCGCCAGGAGTGAGTCCATGTCGCACCACCTCGACACCCCCCTCGCCGCCCAGGGCGGCCAGCTCTACATCGACGACCTGTACGTCTTCAACGGCGACCGCGCCACGGTCTTCGTCATGGACGTCAACAGCTCGGTGACGAAGGCCGACATCAAATGCGGCTTCCACGCCGAGGCGCGCTACGAGTTCAAGATTCACTTCAACAGCGCGGAGACCGAGGAGCTGGCCTACCGGTTCGCCTTCGGTGAGCTGGACGGCGACAGCAGGCAGACCCTCCAGGTGTACGAGCTGACCGGGTCCGATGCCCGCGACGACAGCGCGATGGGCACTCCCGTCGCCCAGGGCCGCACCGGCGAGGTGTGCGGCGGAGGCAACGTCCGGGTCTGGACCGGACGGATCACCGACCCGTTCTACATCGACCTCGGCCAGCTCGCGACCGTCAACGCCGCGTTCAAGAACCGCGCGAAGCTGGACCGTTCGGCGTGGCGGGCCGACAAGGCCACGAACAGCTTCGCCGGCACCACCGTCGAGTCGATCGTTCTTGAGGTGTCCCAGGACGAGCCGCTGCTGCGCGACGGCACCGATATCGGCGTCTGGTGCCGCACGCTGCTGGCCACCGACGCGGGCGGGTGGCGTCAGATCAACCGCGCCGGCCACCCGATGATGTGGCCGATCTTCTGGCCCACCGACACCGACTTCTCCGACCCGGCCAACGCGCGGCATCCCGGTCACGATCTCCAGGAGGACGGCGAGGAGATCGCGTCGGCGGTGGCGGGGGTCGTGGCGGCGAACGGCACCGCGCCGAATCCACAGTCGTACGGCTGGAGCGTGGCCCGGCAGCTCTACCCCGACCTGCTGTCGTACAAGGTCGGGACGACGGCCAACTACGGCTTCGCCGCCCGCAACGGCCGCGCCATGGCCGACAACGCGCCCGAGGTGATGTTCTCCCTGGTGCTGAACACCGCCACGACCTCCGGCCTCACCTCGGACGTGACCTTAGGCGCGCGGGCCGACACGTTCCCGTACGTGGTGCCGGCCTGATCGGCCCCGCCGAGGAGGTCTGTCGCGGGAGGCGGGGCCCGGTCAGCCCGGGATCTCCCGCGGGTCGCGACTGCGCGGGTAGGTGTTCTTCTCCCCGATCGTGCCGTCCTGCTTCTTGATCACGTGCTCGACGCCACGGTCGGCCGCCATCTCGCGACCCTGTGCCTGCGCCTCGGCCTTGTCCTCGTGCGTACTGCTGGCTCGCTCGTTGCCCTCCGGGCGGTTCTTCCACTGCCCGTCCTCGTGGTACGTGTCGACGTCACCCTTGGCCACGATCGGCTCCTCTCCACGTCTGAACTGTCTGCCGGACACAGTGCCCCGAGCCGCGCCGGGCAAACGTGAGGGGTCATCCTCAGCAGACTGTCGCGTCACGCGGGCGGGCAGTTGTTGCTCGCCCGCTTGAGGATCTGCTCGCGTTCGTCGGTGGTGATGCCCGACGGCTCGCCGTCGAAGTGGGTCTCGACCTTCTCCCAGCCGCGACGCTGCTCGTAGTGCAGGTGCGGGGCACCGGAGTTGCCGGTGCTGCCGAGCCGACCGATCTGCTCGCCCTGGGCGACCCGCTGACCGACCCGGACCGACGGTGGTTCGAGCAGGTGCAGGTACTGCGTCTCCCACTTGCCGCCGTGGTCGATCTTCACCCAGTAACCGCCGCCGCGACCGCGCGGGCCCTCCGGGTTCTCCGGGTTGCGTCCGCCCACCGACCCGTTGACGCCCGCCACGGTGACGGTGCCGGCGTACGACGCGAGCACCGGCCTCCCCCACGTCTCACCCTCGGTCGGGAACAGGTCGACGTCGTAGTCGTCATGGCCGGGATAGGTGCTGAGCTGCCACGTCTCGCCGCAGGCGACAGGCATCTGGAAGAGCGGGCGTGGGCCGGGTGGGCGCAGCAGCGGCACGACGACCAGGGCCACGCCGACGACGACAGCCAGCGCGACGAGCGCGACGAGGAGGCCGATGATCCGGCTGCGGGGGCGGCGGTGGGAGCGGGCTCGGGTGGGGCGGCCGGTCGTCACCGGCCCGAGCATTCCAGACGCCGGCAACGCGTGTGGTCCGGGTGACCGCATCCCCGGGGACCCGGGGCCAGCTCACCGCTCCGGAAGGCGGTGAGCTGGCGTCGGGCCGGGCCGTCAGCAGCGCGGCACGTTCGGGATGTATCCGTCGTACCCGGTCAGCACGTACGCGTCGGAGACGTAGCGGTTGGTGCCG
Source organism: Micromonospora sp. NPDC047467 (assembly GCF_040643095.1). Lineage (NCBI taxonomy): Bacteria > Bacillati > Actinomycetota > Actinomycetes > Micromonosporales > Micromonosporaceae > Micromonospora > Micromonospora sp. NPDC047467. The sequence continues at coordinate 170,703 of NZ_JBEYTO010000012.1, forward strand.
ATCCGGTTCCAGACGGAGGTCGTGCCGTACGGGCCGGTGACGGTGCTGCCGACGGCCTGGCAGTAGACGGCGACGGTGGTGCCGTCGGCGACCGAGCCGACGACCGGATAACTGGCGCCGGGGCCGGAGCGCACGTTGAGGGTGCTCGCGCTGGTGCTCACCGTGCCGGAGCCGATGCCGGTGATCCCGTTCACCAGTTGCAGGTAGTAGGTCCAGTTCCAGTTCGGGCCCGGGTCGGTGTGGGTGGCGCCGGGCACCTCGTTGTGCCCGATGATGTGCGCCCGATTCTTCGGGATGCCGTACCTGGTGGCGAGGCTGCGGGTGAGCGCGGCGGACGCGCGGTACATCGCATCGGTGAGCCAGGCGGCGTTGTCGACGTACCCCTCGTGCTCGATGCCGATCGACTGGGTGTTGTAGGTCCAGTTGCCGGCGTGCCAGGCGATGTCCTTCTCCCGCACCGACTGGGTGACCGCCCCGTCGGAGGACCGGAAGGTGTAGTGCGCGCTGGCCTGCGCTGCCGGGTTCTGGAACCAGCCGACGGTGCCGGCATACGAGCCCTGCGCCGTGTGGATGACGACGCGGGTCACCGGGTGGCTGGCCGGTCGGCTGGCCACGGTGTAGTTGCTGGTGCTGGCCGGCGCCCACGCGGCCGGCCCGTAGTCGGTGCTGAGGGTGCCGACCCCTGCGGGGTCGGCGCCGGCCGGTGCCGCGACCGCGACGACTCCGGTCAGGGCGGTGGTCAGGGCGAGCAGGAGGCGACGTCGGTAGGAGGGTCGAACGGGCATGGGCACTCCTCGCGGTGTCTGAGGTTGGCGGCCGGTGGGCCGCCAACCTCGGCGGTCGAACTCGTCAGCACCAGCCGTTGACCGGACCGTTCACACCCGTCGACAGGTAGGCGTCGGACACCCAACTGCCGTCGCTCAACCGGTTCCAGAGCGCCGTGGTGCCGTACCGCCCGGTGTGGGAGGTGCCGTTGGCGGAGCAGGAGATGGTGACCGTGGCGCCGTCGGCCACCGAGCCGAGCGAGCCGTAGCCGGTCCCCGGGCCGGCGCGGCGGGTGAGCACTCCACCGCCGTTCGCGTCGACCACGCCCTGGTTGAAGCCGAGCGCGCCGTAGTTGTAGAGGCCGCCGCCGACACCGGCGAAGGCCGATCCGTGCCGCGCCCCGCCCTGGTAGGCGGCGGAGCCGTTGGCCAGCACCCATTTGCCGATGTCGTGTCCGGCGATCGGCACGTACGCGCTGTTCTGGCGGAGCCCGAAGTGGACGTGCCGGCCGTAGGCGGCCCCACCGCAGGTGACATCGGTGCCGGTGTTGCCCAGAACGGCCCCCTGGCCGACGCTGGCGCCGTTGACCGAGATGCTGTTCCACAGGTGGTAGTAGTCGGTCGAGTAGCCCCGGTCGTGGATGACCCGGATCCATCCCCGACACATCGTGTACGCCGCGCCGGCCCGGGTCGCGCGGACCACCTGGTCGCCGCCGGCCAGGTCGATCGAGCTGTACGGCGACTCGGTGCCGCCCCAGCCGTGCGGGCCGCTGGTGAGCGTCCACGTCTGGCCCACACCGAACGGCAGGGCCATTCCGGTGCGGTAGTCCCCGCCCGCGTACATCGGGGTCGGTGTGGTGGTGAGTACGCTTCTCTCCGCGCCGCTCACCAGGGGTGACTCGGCGGCCAGTTCGGCGAAGGCAGCTTCGCCGTCAAAGGCGATCCGCCATCCGGCGTGGTCGGCGCGGGCGATGAAGACCGACCCGGTCGGGTGGGCGTCCTCCTGTCGGGGTGCGACGGCGACGGCGGTGCCGAAGGCCCACCGGCCGCTGCTGCGGCTGACGGTGATCCGGGTGTCCGGTTGCGCGCCGGCGGCGGCCGTCCTGGCGGTGCCGAGGAGTTTGGCGGTCACCGCGTCGGTGAGCGTGGGGGCGGTGGCGGTCGGCGCGGCGACGCTGGGCGCCGCCCAGAGCAGGCTCGTCACCGTGAGCAGGGCTGCGGCTGCGCCGCCGGCCCACCGTCGATCGACTCTCATCGTGACCTCACTTTCGATGCGGTTGAGGCCGGGGCGATGGGGAGCCTGCGGCCGCTGGCGGGTGGGGGTACCGGCGAGGCTGAGCAGGGCGTTGCCGCACAAACAACGAGAGTGATGAATATTGACGCTGATTGTTGTGTAGCAATCCGTCGAAGTCAACGTACTCATCGAAGGTTTTCTTCGTCCCGGGATTTCGCACATCCGCCGTCAGGTGAGCGGTGACGGCGACTCGGCGCCGGGGATCGTCAGCCTCGGCGCACCGGATCCGTCCGCCGGCACGCTCCAGACGTCGGGCTGACCGTCGTCCCGGCGCAGCGTGTAGGCCAGTGTCCCGCCGTCCAGCCAGGCCGCCTGGTCGTCGACGCTGGTGGTCTCGGCCGTCGCGGTGACCCGCATGGTCGCCAGGTCGAGGACCGACAGGCGCCAGCCCTTCGCCGGGTCGGCGTCGATCGCCTCCTTGAACGCGATCCGGGTGCCGTCCGGTGACAGCGACGGGCACTCGACGTTCTCCCGCAGAGTCTCGACGGTACGGGCGGCGACGTCGCCCCGGACGAGGTACCGCCTACCCCCGGTCGACATGGTCGCGTAGAAGCGGTTGTCGTCGGCGGTGAAGGTGACACCCCAGTAGTTGATGTCCGCGTTGCGGTAGCGCCGACCGTCGCGGGTGATCGCGAACTCCTCGAGCGAGGCCACCGTGGCACCGGTGATCGTGTCGAGGATCCCGGTGCGGGTGGAGAAACCGCTGGCGGTGTAGGAGTCGCCCCCGACGAACGTCGTCCAGGAGACCATCCGGCCGGAGGCCGAGACCCGCGCCCGGTTGGGCAGGCCGGGCACGCTGACCGCCCGCGTCTGGCGCAGCGTGACGTCGAGCACGACGACCTGGTACGACCACGCGGTCTCCGGCTTCAGGCACACGCCGGTGCCGGCCGCGGCGTACACCCGGAGGCATTCCAGGTCGGAGACGTCACGCGGCCCGTCGGGGTCGGCCGTGGCGACGGTGGAGACGTGCCGGTCCGTGATCGCCAGCAGTCGCGGGCCGGGTGCCAGCGTGACCGCCCGGTCGCCGGTGGCGGGCGACGGCGTCGGGGCGGTCTCCGCGGCCGTGGCGGCGTAGCCGGCCGCCACGCTACCCAGCAGCACGGCCGAGGCGGCCACCACGCCAAGCTTGGCTCGGGTCGACATCATCGGGGCACCTTCCGGGTGGTGAGACGGATCGGAGCGGCCAGCAGGAGCAGCGTGCCGACCAGGACGACGGCGACGGCGACGGCCGCCGCGCGGATCGCGGTCTCCGGCCCCCACGCCTGCCACGCGAGACCGAACAGGACCGAGGAGACGAGGTACGCCAGGGCCTGCCCGGTCTGGACCAGCGCGATGCCGGTGGTCCGCAGCCGCGCGGGCAGCACCGGGCCCGCCAGCGCGATGAGCACGCCGTCGGTGGCCGCGTAGAACACGCCGTACAGCGCCAGGGTCAGGGCGATCAGCGGCCAGCCGTCGATCGGGCCGGCCAGCAGCAGGTACGTGGCACCGAGGGCGGTGTAGCCGCCGACCACCACCGGCAGCCGGCCGATCCGGTCGGCGAGCACGCCGAGCGGGGCGGCGAGCACCAGGTAGGCCAGGCTGGTCCCCACCGCGAGCAGCGGAAACCAGCGCAGGCCGAGATCCTCACGGCGTTGCAGCAGCAGGTAGACAAAGCCGTCGCCGATGGTCGCCAGCCCGAGCATCGCCGCAGCCAGCACCAGCCGACGGGCCGGCCCGCCGCGGAGCAGACCGGCCGCCTCGCGGACGGAGACCGTCGAGTCGTTCGGGCCGTCCACCGGCTCGCCGGTCGGACGCTCGCGAACGAAGAGCACGAGCACGACCACGGCGAGAGCGGCGATGCAGAAGCTGGTGACGAAGACCGCGTCGTAGGACTGCCCGACGACCAGCAGGACCGCGAACGCGACGAGCGGCCCGAGGAACGCGCCGACGCTGTCCATCGCCCGGTGCACGCCGAACGCGCGACCCAGCGCCTCGGGTGGCGTGGAGAGCGTGATCAGCGCATCGCGCGGCGCGCTGCGCACACCCTTGCCGAGCCGGTCGACGGCGATGACGGCGCCGATCGCCGGTATCGACCGGCCGGCGAGCAGCAGGCCGAGCTTCGCGACCGCCGAGAGCGTGTAGCCGACACCGGCGATCAGCTTGCGCCGTCGGAACCGGTCGGCGGTGAAACCACCGACGACCCGCAGCAACGCGGTGGCACCGGTGTGGACGCCGTCGAGCACCCCGAAGGCCAGCGGGCTGAGCTGGAGGCCCAGCACCAGGTAGAGCGGCAGGACGGCGGCCACCATCTCGGCGGAGACGTCGGTGATGAGGCTGACCGTGCCGAGCGCGACGACGTTGCCGCTGACCAGGGCGAGCCGGCGTCGTCGCGGACCGGACCCGGGCGGGTCGGTGACCGGACGGGAGACGGTCGACAGATACACGAGCATCTCCTCGGTTCGGCGACTGACGGTCAGCCATCGTGGCGGCGAACCGGGGCGGCCACAACGGACCGGGTGTGGCCGTCAGCCGTGGCGCGGGTGAACGCGCACCGAACATCGAGGTGTTTGCCTCGCGGGACGCGCTGTTCATTCGCCCGTCGCCCGCCGGCTCATTGACCTTCCTATATTCCTTGCGCTCTCCACCCGCAGAGAAGGAGTCCTGCATGGACATTCGTTTTCCCCGACCATCGGTGACGCTGGGGACGGCCGCGATGCTCGTCGTCGCCACCGCCACCGTCGTCCTGACCGGCTCGGGTGCCGCGTCGGCGGCGAGCGTGACGTTCACGCCCGTGGCCGACACGTACGTCCAGAGCGACACCGCGTCCACCAACTACGGCACGTCCACGCAGGTCGTGGTCGACAACTCACCCGCGCGTCGGATGTTCCTGCGCTTCACGGTGAGCGGTGTCAGCGGCACGGTGACCGGCGCGAAGTTGCGGCTGCGCACGATCAGCGGCAACAGCGGCAGCGACGCCGGTGGCACGTTCCGCCGGATGTCCAACACCACGTGGTCGGAGACCGGCACCACCTGGAGCAACCAGCCGGCCATCGACGGCGCCACGTTCGGGTCGCTCGGCGCGGTCAGCGGCAACACCTGGTACGAGGTCGACGTCACCTCCGCGGTCACCGGCAACGGCACGTACAGCTTCGGCGCGACCTCGACCAGCGGTGACGGCGCCTACTACGACACGCGCGAGAGCGGAGCCGACGCTCCCCAACTGGTGGTGACCACCGGAACCACGACGCCGCCGCCCTCCGGCGACCCGGTGTTCGTCGGTGTCGGCGACATCGCCAACTCCGGCTCCGGCGACAGCGCCACCGCCACGCTGCTGGACAGCGTCCCGGGCACGGTCTTCACCACCGGCGACAACGTCTACGACAACGGCACCGCGGCGGAGTTCAACAGCTACTACGAGCCCACCTGGGGTCGGCACAAGGCGCGTACCCGCCCGTCGCCGGGCAACCACGACTACAACACGTCGGGCGCGTCCGGCTACTACAGCTACTTCGGCGCGCAGGCCGGCCCGAGTGGTCGCGGCTACTACTCGTTCGACCTCGGCAACTGGCACATCGTGTCGCTGAACTCGAACATCAGCATGTCGGCCGGCTCCACCCAGGAGCAGTGGCTGCGCGCCGACCTCGCCGCCAGCAGCAAGCCGTGCACGCTGGCCTACTGGCACCACCCGCTGTTCACGTCAAGCTCCAACCACGCGCCGTCGACGTCGACGCGTCCGCTGTACCAGGCGCTCTACGACTACAACGCCGACGTCGTGGTGTGGGGCCACAACCACGTGTACGAGCGGTTCGGCCCGATGAACCCGTCCGGTGGTTACGACGCCAGCCGGGGCATGCGCAGCTTCGTCGCCGGGATGGGCGGTGCGAGCCACTACAGCTTTGGCACGATCCAGCCCAACAGCGAGGCACGCAACAGTTCGGCGTACGGGGTGCTGAAGTTCACCCTGCACTCCGGCACCTACGACTGGCAGTTCGTGCCGGTCGCCGGGCAGACCTACAACGACAGCGGCACCGGCGCCTGCCACTGATCTCGCGCGGCGGGTCGCCTCTCCCGGGCCGGACGGTCCGGGAGAGGCGACTCCCGTTTCAGAGCTGTTGGACCCAGTACGGGGTGACGTCCATCCAGCCGTTGGCGGCCGCGCCGTTGAGTCGGCCCGAACTGCCGGTGCTGAGCGTGTACCACGAGTCGACGTAGTCCGGGTCGTCGGTCCACCAACTGGCCGGCATCGCGTTGATGATCGCGGTGACCAGCGGGGTGTAGGTGCCGTAGTCCACGATCGCCAGCAACGCGGTGATCAGGGCCGTGGCCAGGTCCCGGTAGTTGGTGTCGCCGTCGTCCTCCCACATCACCACGTCGGCCAGGTTGTACTTGTAGGTGTTGAAGTGGACCAGCAGTTGGTTGGGGTAGTAGACCGTGCCGTCGTTGTCCAGGTAGGGCATCTCCACCACGTTGACCGTCGGCTGTCCGTCGTGCCCGAACCCCGCCACCACGTTGAAGATCTCCGCGTTGCCCTTGATCCAGGTCTCCTGGTCGTTGCTGAGCCGGATGGCGTTGACCTTGGTGGCCCAGTAGCCGGCCTGCGTCGTCCTGGCGGACCGGACGCCGCTCAGTCCTCGCTCGGTCAACTCCTGCCGCACCTGCGCCAGGCCCTGCTCCATCGCCCTGGTCACATCGACCTCGACCACGAGCACCGGGCGGCTGGGCAGCCGAACCGGATCCAGCAGGACCCGATTACCGGCAGGGTCGTACGCGGTGACGCTGGTCAGCGCGTCATCGGTCGGGGCCGCCGCCACGAGGGGAAGCGCGGTACGCGTCGACCCGACCGCCATGTCCGGGTGCCCGAGTCGGAGATGCAGCACGGAGCCGGTGGAAGCCGACAGTCCCTTCGCCGTCAGCACCGCCGCGTTGGCGGCCCGGGCAGCGCGGTCGACCCGGGAGCCCAGCCGGGCCGCCAGCGGGTCCACCGGTCCGGCGGTCACGGCCGCGAGCGCCCGGGCGCGGGTGGCCGGATCGGCGAGCGCGCCAGCCACCTCGCGGGCGAGCCGGTCGGTGGCCGAGAAGACCGGGCCGCTGCCGGACGAGGCGACCTCGGCCGAGGTCGTGTCGACCGGACGGGCGTGGGCGGGGGTCGAGGCGATCAGGGTGGTTGCCGCCAGCGTGAGCGACAACGCGCTGAGCCGGAACGAACGGGGATGCATGAGGGCTCCTCTCCAGTCGCGACGCCAGCTCGTGACCGGCGACGCGGGCGTGCCCAGATGATCGCACCCATTCATCGGTGTTGGTCAATGACAAGCATTCCGGGCCGACACGCGTGTCCCCTGCCACCCGGAGGTGCGCAGGGGACATCCGTGCCGTCGTGGCGTCAGCGGGCCGCGCCGGCCCGGCGCTTGTTGTAGACGTCGAAGGCGACCGCCACGAGCAGGACGAGCCCCTTGACCACCGACTGCGTCGACTGGTCGACGCCCATCAACTGCATGCCGTTGCTCATCACCGCCATGATCAGGCCGCCGACCATCGCGCCCACGACGGTGCCCACCCCGCCGGTGACCGCCGCACCCCCGATGAACGCCGCGGCGATCGCGTCCAGCTCGAACATGTTGCCGGCGGCCGGCTGCGCGCCGTTGGACCGCGACGAGTAGATGACACCGGCCACCGCCGCCAGGAAGCCCATGTTCACGAACATCCAGAAGTTGACCGTACGGACCTTCACCCCGGACAACGCCGCCGCCGACAGGTTGCCGCCGATCGCGTAGACCTGGCGACCGAAGACGGTACGCCGGGTGAGCAGGCCGTAGACCAGCACGAGGACCGCCAGGATGATCAGCACGATCGGCAGGCCGCGGGCGTGCGCCAACTGCCAGGCGAAGTACATGATGACCGCGCCCACGGCGACGACCCGGGCGACGAACAGCGGGAACGACTCGACCGGCTGCTGGTAGCGGATCCGCGCCACACGGGCGCGGAAGCCACTCACCGCGTACCCGGCGACGGCGATGGCGCCGATGAGCAGCGTGAAGGCGTCGAAGCCCTCACCGCCGAGAAGTCCGTTGAGGAAGCCCGCGGCGACGCGCTGGTACTCGGCCGGGAACGGCGACAGCGAGATGTTGTCGAGCACCCGCAGGGTGAGGCCACGGAACAGCAGCATTCCGGCCAGGGTCACGATGAACGCCGGGATGCCGACGTACGCGACCCAGAAGCCGTGCCAGGCACCGACCGCGACGCCGACGGCGAGGGCGGCCAGGATACCGACCCACCACGGGTAGCCCTGCTGGATGACCAGGACGGCGGAGACCGCACCGGTCAGCGCGACCACCGACCCCACCGACAGGTCGATGTGCCCGCCGATGATCAGGATGACCATCCCGATCGCCAGGACCAGGATGTACGAGTACTGAAGGACGATGTTGGTGATGTTCCCGGGGCTGAGCGACACCCCGTCGGTCAGGATCGCGAAGAGCGCGACGATGACGACCAGGGCGACGTAGATCCCGCTCTGCCGCAGGTTGTTCAACAGCAGAGCCCGCAGGTCGCTCGTCCCGGTGTGCAGGGCGGCGGCAGGCGCGGTGTCCGGGGGCGTCGGGCGCTCCGTCGAAGGGGTCTTGATGCTGGTCATCCGACGAGCTCCTTGTCCTTTGTCATCAGCTCCATGAGGCTCTCCTGGGTCGCCTCGCCCACCGGCGTGTCACCGGTTATCCGGCCGGCGGCGAGGGTGTAGATGCGGTCGCACATCCCGAGCAGCTCCGGCAGTTCGGAGGAGATGATGATCACCGCCTTGCCGTCGGCCACCAGCCGGTTGATGATCGTGTAGATCTCGAACTTGGCTCCGACGTCGATCCCGCGCGTCGGCTCGTCGAGGATCAGCACGTCCGGGTCGGTGAAGAGCCACTTCGACAGCACGACCTTCTGCTGGTTGCCGCCGGAGAGCTTGCCGACCACCGCCATGACGCTGGGCGCCTTGATGTTCATGTCCCGCCGGCTCGTCTCGGCGACCTTGATCTCCTCGTTGCCGTTCACCCAGCCCAGTCGGGCCAGGCGAGACAGGGCGGCGGCGGAGACGTTGCGGCGGACGTCGTCGATGAGGTTGAGGCCGTACCGCTTGCGGTCCTCGGTGACGTACGCGATGCCGTTGTCGATGGCCTCGGCGACGGTACGGGCGTTGACCTCCCGCCCGTGCATGAACAGCCGACCGCTGATGTCGCGGCCGTACGACCGGCCGAACACGCTCATCGCCAACTCGGTCCGGCCGGCGCCCATGAGCCCCGCGATGCCGACGACCTCACCGGCGCGTACGGACAGGCCCACGCCCTCGACGACCATCCGCTCCTGGGTCGGGTGCCGCACGGTCCAGTCCTCGATCCGCAGCACCTCCTCGCCGGGCGACGACTCGCGGTCGGGGTAGAAGCTGTCCAGGTCACGCCCGACCATGCCTCGGATGATGCGTTGCTGGTTCACGTCGTCGGCGCCCATGTCGAGGGTCTCCACGGCGCGCCCGTCACGGATGACGGTGGTCGAGTCGGCGATCGTGGTGATCTCGTTGAGCTTGTGGGAGATCATGATGCAGGTGATCCCCCGCTCCTTGAGCTGCCGGAGCAGCCCGAGCAGGTGTGCCGAGTCGACGTCGTTGAGGGCGGCGGTCGGCTCGTCCAGGATGAGCAGGCGCACCTTCTTCGACAGCGCCTTGGCGATCTCCACCAACTGCTGCTTGCCCACACCGAGCTGGATGACCGGGGTGACGGGGTTCTCGTGCAGCCCGACGGACGCCAGCAACTCCGCGGCCTCGGCGTTGGCCCGGTTCCAGTCGATGAGGCCGCTCCGACCCCGACGCTCGTTGCCGAGGAAGAGGTTCTCGGCGATCGACAGGTGCGGCACCAGGGCGAGTTCCTGGTGGATGATGACGATGCCGTTGGCCTCGCTGTCCCGGATGCCCCGGAAATGCATCGGCTTGCCGTCGAAGAGGATCTCGCCGTCGTACGAGCCGGATGGGTGCACGCCGGACAGCACCTTCATCAGGGTGGATTTGCCGGCGCCGTTCTCGCCACAGATGGCGTGGATCTCCCCCCGGCGCACCGCGAGGGTGACGTCCTCCAGAGCGGTCACGCCGGGGAAGGTCTTCGTGATGCGACGCATCTCGAGGATGGTGTCGTCCATGGTCACTGTCCTCTGTCAGGTCCGGACGTGGTCCGCCACGACGTCGGGCTCGGCGGGGTGGTGGCCGCCGCGTACGCGCGCACCGAGACGCGGGGATGCCACTGGCGGGAGGACTTCCCGACGGCCGACGAGCGGTGGCTGGGCCATCTGG
>NZ_JBEYTO010000013.1:0-157896 GCF_040643095.1 Micromonospora sp. NPDC047467
GTCTGTGTGGGTTGGTTATATAAGGGCTTGTCCCGGGGGGGGGGGGGGGGGGGGGGGTTTTTTTTGGGGGGGGGGGCGGGCGGGTTGGCGCCGGCGCCCCTTCCGTACTGCTGGATGGATCACATGCTGGCGACGTCACCCTGCTTGGCGCGGACGGCCTCGGCGGCCTCCTTGAGGCTGGCCAGCTCGTCGGCGTCCAGGTCGGTCTCGACGACGCGCTTGACGCCCTCGGCGCCGATCGCGGCCTCGACACCCAGGTAGACACCGGAGATGCCGAACTCGCCGTCGACCCAGGCGCAGACCGGCATGACGTCGCCGGAGTCCTCGGCGACGGCCTTGGCCATCCGGGCGGCGGCGGCGGACGGCGCGTAGTAGGCCGAACCGGTCTTGAGCAGCGCCACGACCTCGGCACCACCGTTGCGGGTCTTGACGACCAGCTCCTCGATCTGCTCGGCCGGCATGGCGTCACGCAGCGGCTTGCCGTTGACGGTGCTCTTCGAGGGCACCGGCACCATGGTGTCGCCGTGCGAGCCCAGGGTCAGCGTGCGGACCGACGCCACCGGTACGTTCAGCGCCTCGGCGACGAAGTTGCTGAACCGGGCGGTGTCCAGCATGCCGGCCTGGCCGAGCACCCGGTTCTTCGGGAACTGGGTGGCGAGCTGGGCCAGCGCGGTCATCTCGTCCAGCGGGTTGGAGACCACGATGACCACGGCGTTCGGGGCGTACTTGGCGACGTTCTCGGCGACCTGCCGCACGATCTTGGCGTTGGTCTCCAGCAGGTCCATCCGGCTCATGCCGGGCTTGCGCGGCAGACCAGCGGTGATGACGACGACGTCCGAGCCCTCGATGGCCTCGTAACCCTCGCCGTTCGGGCCGGTGGTCGCGCCGACGACCTTGGTCTCGAAGCCCTCGATGGCCCGCGACTGGTTGAGGTCGAGAGCGAGACCCGCGGGCTTGCCCTCCACGATGTCGGTGATCACGACGGTGTCGAAGACGTCGTACTCGGCCAGGCGCTGTGCGGTGGTGGAGCCGTAGAAGCCAGCCCCGACGACAGTGACCTTCTTACCCATGGTCGTCCCACTCCCTGCTACCAGTCGGTTTTCCGGACCGTATCAGTCATCCTGGCACCGGACAGGTCAGGGGCGGCGGACAACGGCGGGATGGGGCGAACGTCACCGCCGCCCGGTTCGACCACAGTTACGCGCCCCGCCCGCTGCGGTGGGGCGCACCGGGTCAGCCGCGCTCGGCGCGCTCCACGACGTTGGTGAGCAGCATGGCCCGGGTCATCGGACCGACACCACCGGGCATCGGCACCAGCCCGCCGGCAGTCTCGACCACCTCCGGGTCGACGTCGCCGGTGTAGCGGCCCTTGCCGTCGGGGCCGATCACCCGGGTGATGCCCACGTCGACGACGACCGCGCCGGGCCGGATCATGTCGGCGGTCAGCAGGCCGGGTACGCCGGCCGCCACGATCACGATGTCGGCGGCCCGGGTGTGCGAGGCGAGGTCGAGCGTGCCGGTGTGGCAGAGGGTCACGGTGGCGTTCTCGCTGCGGCGGGTGAGCAGCAGGCCGAGCGGGCGGCCGACGGTGTTGCCCCGGCCGACCACGGCGACGGTGGCACCGCGCAGCGCCACGTCGTGCCGGCGGAGCAGCTCCACGATGCCGCGCGGGGTGCAGGGCAGCGGGCCGTCGTAGCCGAGGACGAGTCGACCCAGGTTGACCGGGTGCAGACCGTCGGCGTCCTTGGCCGGGTCGATCAGCTCCAGCACCCGCTGGGTGTCGAGGTGGGCGGGCAACGGCAGCTGGACGATGTAGCCGTGGCACGCTGGGTCGGCGTTCAGCTCGGCCAGGACGTCGTCGACCTGCTGCTGGGTGGCGTCGGCCGGCAGCTCCCGGCGGATCGAGGCGATACCCACCTCGGCGCAGTCGCGGTGTTTGCCGTTGACGTACGCCTGGCTGCCCGGGTCGGCACCGACCAGGACCGTGCCCAACCCGGGGATGATGCCGCGTTCCGCGAGTGCCTTAACGCGTATCCGCAGCTCGTCCTTGATCTCCGCTGCGGTCGCCTTGCCGTCCAGAAGCGTCGCCGTCACGACCAGATCGTCTCATGTCCGGCACCCGCCCCTCAGACGACCTCGCCCGGTGGGGTGCCGACGCCCCCACCATCCCGCCCTTAGTAACCGTTAGTGACAACCACCTCGTCACCATGGGTTACAGATGTGGGCCTGGTCACCCTCGGAACGGCCAGGGATCATCGGACGGGATGGAACCCGGAGGACGGCCCGAGCCGGGCGAATCCGGCCCAGACGAACACAGCAGGCACCTGACCTGACCGGAGAATGTGCAGTTCAGCGCCACAGAATCCGGTTCGCTTCAGCAGGCTCACCCGCCCCCCGACTGGGAAGGAGCCCCGACCGTTGCGCGCTTGCAATCGAGCCGTTGTCGAAGGCCGGTACGCGATCTACCGTTGCCGCTTGTTGCGCAGCGTAACCCAGCGTCGGGCCTGACTGCGCAGCGTGAGGAGATGAGGAGGCACAATGCGAGTTCGTAGACTCGCCGCCTGGACCGCCCTCCCGCTCGCGGTGACGCTGGGCCTCGCGGCCTGCGGCAGCGGCGGCGACGGCAACTCCGGTGGCAGCAGTTCGGCGGTCAGCATCCAGATCGCCGAGCCGAAGCACCTGGTTCCCACCAACACCGCCGAGACGTCGGGAGCGCAGGTGCTCGCCGGCCTGTTCAGCCCGCTCGTCGACTACGACGCCCAGAACAAGCCGTACGAGGTCGCAGCGGAGTCCGTGACCTCGTCCGACAACAAGGTCTGGACGATCAAGCTCAAGGACGGCTACACCTTCCACAACGGCGAGAAGGTCACGTCCGAGGACTACATCAACGCCTGGAACTACGGCGCGTACGCCCCCAACGGCCAGGACAACAACTTCTTCTTCGAGAAGATCGCTGGCTACGCCGACCTGCAGGGCAAGGAGCCGAAGGCCAAGGATCTGTCCGGGCTGAAGAAGGTCGACGACCTCACCTTCACCGTGACGCTGTCCGAGCCGTACATCGACTTCAAGACGACGCTGGGCTACACCGCGTTCCTCCCTCTGCCGGACGCCGCGTTCTCGGCCCCGGGCGTGCTCAAGGACTCCTACGAGCAGGCGCCGATCGGGCAGGGCCCCTTCAAGATGAAGGGCTCCTGGCAGCACGACAGCAAGATCGCGGTCGAGCGGTACGACGCGTACCCGGGCGAGAAGCCCAAGGTCAAGGACATCGAGTTCCGGATCTACCAGCAGCTCACCGCGGCCTACGCGGACGTCCTGGCGGACAACCTGGACGTGCTGCCCACGATCCCGACCGAGAGCCTGAGCACCGCGCCGACCGACCTGGGCGACCGGTACCAGACCAGCCCGATGTCGTCGTTCCAGTTCCTGGCGTTCCCGACGTTCGACAAGGACTACAGCAACCCGGACGTGCGTAAGGCCATCTCGATGGCGATCGACCGTGACGAGATCACCAAGTCGGTCTTCAAGGGCTCGCAGGACCCCGCCCGCTCGTTCGTCTCGCCGGTGCTGCCGGGCTACCGGGAGAACACCGCGGGCAGCGCCGGGGAGTTCAACCCGACCGAGGCCAAGAAGCTCTACCAGGCCGCCGGCGGTCCTTCGAAGATCGTCATCTCCTACAACGGCGACGGCGGTCACAAGGACTGGGTCGACGCCACGGTCAACCAGCTCAAGGCCAACCTGGGTGTCGACGCCGTCGGCTCGGCCGAGCCGAAGTTCGCCGACCTGCTGACCAAGGTCGAGAAGAAGACGCCGGTGGGTGCGTTCCGGATGGGTTGGGTCATGGACTACCCGACCATGGAGGACTACCTCGGCCCGCTGTACAGCACCAACGGCTCGTCGAACTACTACGGCTACAGCAACCCGGAGTTCGACAGGCTGGTGAAGGAGGGTTCCGCCGCCAAGACGCAGGACGAGGCGATCGCCAAGTACCAGCAGGCGGAGGACATCCTGGCCAAGGACATGCCGGTAATCCCGCTCCGCTTCGGCGAGAACGTGTTCGGCCACTCGTCCAAGGTCAAGAACGTCGAGATGGACCTGTTCCAGCGGGTCAACCTCGTCAAGATCGAAGCGGCCAGCTGAGCTGACCATGTGCGGGCCACCCGGGCGACGACGCCCGGGTGGCCCGGACGCTCTGTGCCCGCCGGCCCCGCTCACGCGGGCCCGACACCCGGCGGCGCAGGCCTCCCCCGGCCCGACGGCACATCTCAGATATTTCGGGTACGACCAGAGATGCCGTCCTGCGACCCTTTCGCATAATTCCGGAGAGACTGCTAAGCATGTTCCGCTACATCCTTCGGCGCCTCCTCCAGATGGTCCTGGCGTTCTTCGGGACCACCCTGATCGTCTACGCGCTGATGTTCGCCGGCCAGGGCGACCCCATCCAGGCACTCGCGGGCGAACGACCGGTGACGGCAGCCCAGCGGGCCTACCTGACGGAGAAGTACCACCTGGACGCGACAGGCGTCGGCGGCTTCTTCTACCGCTACTTCGACTATGTGAAGAACCTGCTCCAGGGTGATCTCGGCCAGTCCCTGACCGGCCGGCAGATCGGCGACATCCTGCAGGCCGCCTGGCCGGTCACCGTGAAGCTCGCGCTCATCGCGCTCGCCGTGGCGATCATCTTCGGGGTCAGCGCCGGTGTGATCGCCGGCATCCGCCGGGCCAGCATCTTCGACAACTCGACGCTGGTGCTGACCCTGCTGGTGCTGGGCATCCCGACCATCGTGCTCGCGCCGCTCGCGCAGTACTTCCTGGGCGTCAAGTGGCAGATCTTCCCACCCACCGCCGGCTCCGAGCCGACGTTCTACGCCCTGCTGCTGCCCGGCATCGTGCTCGGCTCGCTGTCGCTGGCCACCGCGTTGCGGCTGACCCGCACCTCGGTGGCCGAGAACCTCCGCGCCGACTACGTCCGCACCGCCCGGTCCAAGGGCCTGGTCAAGCGCCGCATCGTCACCGTCCACGTGCTGCGCAACTCGCTCATCCCGGTGGTCACCTTCCTCGGTGTGGAGCTGGGCAACCTGATGAGCGGCGCGATCATCACCGAGGGCGTCTTCAACATCCCCGGTGTGGGCTTCAACCTCTTCCGCGGCATCCGCACCGAGGACGGCCCCCTGGTGGTGGGCATCGTCAGCGTGCTCGTCGTGGTCTACCTGGTCTCGAACCTGGTGGTGGACGTCCTGTACGCCGTACTCGACCCGAGGATCCGCTATGAGTGACTTTGAGACTGTGGCGGCCACCGAGAACCAGGCCGCACGGCGGGGCCCCTCCGGCGAGCCGGGCGCGCCCAACCAGATCGACGTGCCGCAGAAACCGCGCAGCCTGGCCGGCGATGCCTGGCGCGACCTCCGCCGCAACCCCATCTTCTGGATCTCGCTGGCGCTGGTCGTCATCTTCACCCTGATGGCCATCGCCCCCGGCCTGTTCACCGCCAACAGCCCGAACGACTGCCTGCTGTCCCGGCAGCACGCCGGGCCGTCCGGCGGGGCCATCTTCGGGTACGACTTCCAGGGCTGCGACACGTACTCCCGAGCGGTCTACGGCACGCGGGCCTCGCTGCTGGTCGGCGCGCTCGCCGCGCTCGGCACCGGCGTGATCGCGCTGGCGGTCGGCATGCTGGCCGGGTACTTCGGCCGCTGGGTCGACGCGGTGCTCTCCCGGGTGATCGACGTGGTGCTCGGCATCCCGCTGCTGCTGGCCGCGATCGTGCTGCTCAAGCGCGTCTCCAGCGACAGCGTGAACACCCGGATCGCGGCGGTGATCTTCGTGCTGGCCATCCTCGGCTGGACCACGGCGGCCCGCGTCGTCCGCTCCTCGGTGATCACCGCCAAGGAGCAGGACTACGTGGCGGCGGCCCGGATGCTCGGCGCCGGCAACGGGCGGATCATGTGGCGGCACATCCTGCCGAACTCACTGGCCCCGGCCATCGTCGTGCTGACCATCGCCCTCGGCTCGTTCATCGCCGCCGAGGCCACGCTCTCCTTCCTGGGCATCGGCCTGAAGGCGCCGACCATCTCGTGGGGCCAGGACATCGACACCGGCCGGATCCACATGCGGGAGGCGGCGACCCCGCTGATCGTCCCGTCGGCCTTCCTCGCGCTGACCGTGCTGGCGTTCATCATGCTCGGCGACGCGATCCGTGACGCCTTCGACCCGAAGCTGCGGTGAGATCCTCCGTGCGAGCGCGAGGAGTGAGCGAAGCGAGCCCCGCAGTCGCGAACGAAAGGCAGGCACCATCATGACCGTTCAACCCACGCCCGCCTCCGCCACCCCCGACGGTGGTCACCTGCTGGAGCTGCGGGACCTGCACGTCGAGTTCCGCACCCACGAGGGCGTGGCCCGGGTGATCAACGGTGTCTCGTACCACCTGGACGCCGGGGAGACCCTCGCGGTTCTCGGCGAGTCCGGCTCCGGCAAGTCGGTCACCGCCCAGGCGATCATGGGCATCCTGGACACCCCGCCCGCGTTCGTCCGCTCCGGCCAGATCCTCTACCAGGGTCAGGACCTGCTCACCTGCTCCGAGGAGCAGCGCCGGCAGGTCCGCGGCAAGGAGATCGCGATGATTTTCCAGGACGCGCTCTCCGCGCTGAACCCGGTCTTCCCGGTCGGCTGGCAGATCGGCGAGACGCTGCGTCAGCGCGCCGGCATGTCCCGGGGTGACGCCCGCCGCCGGGCCGTCGAGCTGATGGACCTGGTCAAGATCCCCGGTGCCGCCAAGCGGATCGGCGACTACCCGCACCAGTTCTCCGGCGGCATGCGGCAACGCGTCATGATCGCCATGGCGCTGGCGTTGAACCCGAAGGTGCTCATCGCCGACGAACCCACCACGGCACTCGACGTCACCGTGCAGGCCCAGATCATGGACCTGCTGGCCGACCTGCGCCGGGACCTCAACATGGCCATGATCCTGATCACCCACGACCTGGGTGTGGTCGCCGGCGTCGCAGACCGGATCGCGGTCATGTACGCCGGCCGGATCGTCGAGCACGCCGACGTCCGCTCGCTCTACAAGGCGCCGGCCCACCCGTACACCAAGGGTTTGTTGGAATCGATCCCGCGGATGGATGTCCGCGGCCAGGAACTGTCGACGATCAAGGGATTGCCGCCGAACCTGATGCGAATCCCCTCCGGCTGCCCGTTCCACCCCCGCTGCCCGTACGTCCAGCAGGTCTGCGTGGACGTGGTGCCGCACGACCTGGTCCTCGGCGACGGCCGGACCAGCGCTTGCCACTTCGCGCAGGAGGTCCGTGATGACAGCGCCCGCTAGCCCCACCAAGGTCCGGGGCGAGACCATCCTCTCCGTCGACAACCTGGTGAAGCACTTCCCGATCAGCCAGGGCGTGCTGTTCCAACGACAGATCGGCGCGGTGAAGGCCGTCGACGGCGTGAGCTTCGAGCTGCGCCGGGGCGAGACGCTGGGCGTCGTCGGCGAGTCCGGCTGCGGCAAGTCCACCCTCGCCCGGCTGCTGATGCGACTGGAGACACCCACCTCCGGTCGGGCCACCCTGGAGGGCAGGGACCTGTTCAAGGCGTCCGGGGGCGAGTTGCGCCGACTGCGCCGCAACATGCAGATGGTCATGCAGGACCCGTACACCTCGCTGAACCCCCGGATGACCGTCGGCGACATCATCGGCGAGCCGTTCGAGATCCACCGGGACGCCGCACCCAAGGGCAGCAAGCAGAAGCGGGTCCAGGAGTTGCTGGACGTCGTCGGGCTCAACCCGGAGCACATCAACCGGTACCCGCACCAGTTCTCCGGCGGTCAGCGCCAGCGCATCGGCATCGCCCGCGCGCTCGCGCTCCGGCCCGAGATCATCGTCTGCGACGAGCCGGTCTCCGCGCTCGACGTCTCCATCCAGGCTCAGGTGATCAACCTGCTGGAGCAGTTGCAGGACGAGTTCGGGCTGTCGTACATCTTCATCGCCCACGACCTGTCCGTGGTGCGGCACATCGCCGACCGGGTCGCGGTCATGTACCTCGGTCGGATCGTCGAGATCGGCACCGAGGACGAGATCTACGAGCGGGCCACCCACCCGTACACCCAGGCGTTGCTCTCGGCAGTGCCGGTGCCCGACCCGGAGGTACGCGACCAGCGCAACATGATCCGGCTGGTCGGCGACGTGCCCAGCCCGGCCGACCCGCCGAGCGGCTGCCATTTCCGAACCCGCTGCTGGAAGGCCCAGGACATCTGCGCGGTAGAGGACCCGCAAACGGTGCCCCGCGCAGCAGACCCTCACCCGTCCGCCTGCCACTTCGCCGAACTCCGCCCTCCAACCCTCCCGGCCTGACCCCTCGCGTTGATCATGAAGTTATTGCCCTGACGCGCCGAGGCGGCGGGCAATAACTTCATGATCAACGGGGTCCAGGCCGGGGCCCGGGCACTGTTAGTGGAAGAAGTGGCGGGTTTTCGTTAGGTACATCGTTACGTTGGCCTTTTTGGCCGCTTCGATTACCTCGTCGTCGCGGATGGAGCCGCCGGGCTGGACGATGGCGCGGA
Source organism: Micromonospora sp. NPDC047467 (assembly GCF_040643095.1). NCBI lineage: Bacteria > Bacillati > Actinomycetota > Actinomycetes > Micromonosporales > Micromonosporaceae > Micromonospora > Micromonospora sp. NPDC047467. Next base: position 8,552 of record NZ_JBEYTO010000013.1, read on the forward strand.
CGCCGGCGTCGATGAGGATCTGCGGGCCGTCGGCGAACGGGAAGAACGCGTCCGAGGCGGCCACCGAACCGCGGGCCCGGTCGGCGCCGGCGCGGCTGACCGCGAGCTGCGCCGAGTCGACCCGGTTGACCTGACCCATACCGACCCCGACGGTGGCGCCGTTCTTGGCGAGCAGGATCGCGTTGCTCTTCACCGCGCGGACCGCCCGCCAGGCGAACGCGAGGTCCCGCAGCAGTTCCTCGTCCGCGGCCTCGCCGGTCGCCAACTGCCAGCTCGCCGGGTCGTCACCGGGAGCGTCCACCCGGTCGGCGACCTGGGACAGGACGCCACCGGTCACCTGCCGCCACTCGACAGTCGCCGGGGTCCAGGCCGGCGCACGCAGCAGCCGGATGTTCTTCTTGCCCTGCAACACCTCGGCCGCGCCCTCGTCGAAGCCGGGGGCGACCACCACCTCGGTGAAGATCTCGGCGACCTGCCGGGCCATCTCGATCGAGACCGGGCGGTTGACCGCGATGACGCCGCCGAACGCCGACACCGGGTCACAGGCGTGCGCCAGGCGGTGCGCCTCGGCCACGTCCGCGCCCACCGCGATGCCGCACGGGTTGGCGTGCTTGATGATCGCCACGGCCGGCTGGTCGGCGAAGTCGTTCGCGGCCCGCCAGGCGGCGTCGGCGTCGACGTAGTTGTTGTAGGACATCTCCTTGCCGTGCAGCTGCTCGGCCTGGGCGAGCCCCGCCGGGGCGTCCGGGTCGATGTAGAGCGCGGCGGGCTGGTGCGGGTTCTCCCCGTAGCGCAGCACGGTCGACTTGCGCAGCGCCGACCCGGCGAACGCGGGCCAGGAGTCGTCGGCCGGAGCCAGCTCCTTGGCGCACCACTGCGCCACCGCCACGTCGTACTCGGCGATGTCGGCGTACGCCCGGGCGGCCAGCGCACGGCGCTGGGCCAGGGTGAAGCCGCCCTCGCCAAGCGCGCCGAGCAGCGCCGGGTAGCCGGCCGGGTCGGTCAGAACGGCGACCGAGGCGTGGTTCTTGGCGGCGGCCCGCACCATGGCCGGCCCGCCGATGTCGATCTGCTCCACGCACTCCTCGACACCGGCGCCGGAGGCGACCGTCGCCTGGAACGGGTAGAGGTTGGAGACCAGCAGGTCGAACGCCGCCACCCCCAGCTCGTCGAGCTGCGTGACGTGCGTGTCCTTGCGCAGGTCGGCGAGCAGACCCGCGTGCACCTTCGGGTGCAGGGTCTTCACCCGACCGTCGAGCACCTCGGGGAACCCGGTCACCGTCTCCACCGGCGTCACCGGCACCCCGGCGGCGGCGATGGTGCCCGCCGTACTGCCGGTGGACACGATCTCCACGCCGGCCGCGTGCAGGGCCTGGGCCAGCTCGACCAGCCCGGTCTTGTCGTAGACGCTGACCAGCGCCCGCCTGATTGGGCGGCGCCCGTCCTGAGTGGGACTCACGGAACCGTGACCTTCCTTCCGGTGATGGTCCAGCCTTCGCGGACCAGGCGACCCACCTGCTCGACGAGCTGGCGCCGCTCGGCTTCCTTGATGCGCTCGGTGAGCGCGTCCACGTCGTCGTCGTCGAGCACCGGCACCGCGACCTGCGCGACGATCGGCCCGGTGTCCATGCCGGCGTCGACGAAGAAGAGGGTGGCTCCGGTGAGCTTCACGCCGTAGGCGAGGGCGTCACGCGGGCCGTGGATGCCGGGGAACGCCGGCAGCAGGGTGTTGTGGGTGTTCAGGTAGCGGTCGCCGAAGGCGGCGAGGAAGTGCGGGCCGACCAGCTTGAGGAAGCCGGCGGAGATGACCAGGTCGGGTTGGTGCTTCGCGACGTGCGCGGTGAGCGCCCGATCCCAGTCCTCCCGGGTGTCGTGGTCGCGGACCCGCTCGACGAAGGTCGGCACCCCGGCCGCCTCGGCCCGGTCCAGGCCCGCGATGCCGTCGCGGTCCGCGCCGACCGCGACCACCTGCGCGCCGTACGCGGGGTCAGCGGCGGCATCCAACAGGGACTGAAGGTTGCTCCCGGAGCCGGAAATGAGGACGACGATGCGGGCGGCGGACGCGGGCTCGGTCACCGGGCCACCCTATCGGGCAGGTCAGGAGGCCCTTCGGCTGGGCGGCGCCGATCTCCGACAGTGCGGACGGGCATCGACCCGGTACGCTGCCGGTCGCTCGGGCTGGACACCGCGCCGGCCCGCATCCCCGGTACCGTTCCGGCACGCCAACCGTGTCGTTGGAATGAGGAGCACCCCCATGCAGCCCGGTCACCACCCCCAGCAGCAGCCGCCGATCGACAACAACATGACGATGTCGATCGTCGCCGTCTTCCTCTTCTGGCCGCTGGCCATCCCCGCGATCATCAACGCGTCGAAGGTCAACCCACTGCTTCAGCAGGGTGACTACGCCGGGGCACAGGCCGCGGCCACGGAATCACGGAAGTGGTCCAAGTGGGCCCTTATCGTGGGTATTACGTGGTATGTCATCGCGTTGCTGTGCTGCGCGTTGGGTGGTCTGGGCGCGATCATGAGTGGCAACAGCAGCAGTAACTAACAAGTCCAAGGAGCTCTTCGAATGCAGCCCGGCAACCCCGGTCAGGACCCGTACGGCCAGCAGCCCAACGACCCGACCTCACCCCCGCCGCCGCACGACCCGTACGGTCAGCCGCCGGCCGCCCCGTACGGCCAGCAGCCCACCTCGGGCCAGCCGTACGGCCAGCAGCCCACCTCCGGCCAGCCCTACGGCCAGCAGCCGCAGGACCCGTACGGCGCTCCGCAGGCTCCGTACGGTCAGCAGCCGCAGGACCCGTACGGTCAGCCGCAGGCCCCCTACGGCCAGCAGCAGCCCTACGGTGCGCCCTCGTACCCGAACGCCGGATACCCGCAGGCGCAGGGCCAGAACAACACCCTCGGCCTGGTGTCGATGATCCTCGGCATCGCGTCGATCCCGCTGATCTGCTGCCTCTACCTGGGCATCCCGCTCGGCATCGCCGGCGTGGTCACCGGTTACCTGGCCCAGCAGAAGGTTTCCCAGGGCCAGGCCAACAACGGCGGCCAGGCCAAGGCCGGTCTGATCTGCGGTGCGGTCGGTGCCGGGTTGGGCGTCCTGCTGCTCATCCTGAGCATCGTCGGCAGCTTCGACCTGCCGGCCCAGCCCTGAGCGGTCCGGTCCTGACGGGGCGCTCCGGATCGTCCGGGGCGCCCCGCGCCGTACCCACCACCGGCACGGCCAGGTCGGCGAGCCGGTCAGCTGGTGCGGCGGGCCCGGTCGGGCTCCGGGTCACGCGGTGGGGTCTGGCCACCACCTGGGCCCCGAACGAGCGCCCGGGTGGCGGCGGCACCGAGCAGCGCGCCGACCGCGATGACACCGGCCGCCACCACCCCGACCTGCCAGGCCACCGGCCCGACCTGCGCCAGTCGGCCGGCACCGAGCGGGCCGCCGGAGATCGCGGCGGCCACGCCGAGCAACACGCCGGCCACCGGCCCGGCCAGGGCTGCCGGAGCCAGCAGCCCGGCCCAGCGCCGCGGGGCCCGCTGCGGCCCGGCGAGACGGGCAACCCGGCGGGCCAGCAACCAGCCGACGACCATCCCGGCCAGCACCGGCACCGCGAGCAGCAGTGCGCCGAGGCCGTCCACGGGACCGCGGGGCAGGCCGGCGAGCAGCGGGATGGCCGGCAGCGCGCCCACCGACACCTCGCTGGTGCGGACGGCGGTGTCGACGCCGACCGCGAAACCCGGCCCGAGCAGGTAGCTGGTCGACCAGATCGCCGCGTTCGGCGCGTACGCCATGCTGACCAGGGTGATCCCGGCCTGCCCGGCCACCCCGGTCTGGTACGCGCCGATCATGTCCGCGGCGTCACCGCCGCCGGTGGCCACGGCCAGGCCGGCCGCGCCGGCACCAGCCCCGAGCAGCAGGAGCGCGGCGACCAGCCCGGCACGCACAGCGTCCCGCAGCGGACCGGGCATCCGGGCGACGAGCAGCCGGGTCACGGCCGTGATCCGGGTCGCGCCGACCAGCGCGGCGAGCGTGCCGACCACCGCGAACGTGGCTGCCGCCCGCACCACTGACACATCCGGCCCGTCCGCGCCGATCAGCACCGCGGCAAGCGCGCCGAGCAGCGCGTACGCAAGGCCGACCGCGCCCGCGGCGATCAGCGCCCGACGCGGTGAGCGGCTGTCGCGGGCGCCGATCGCGCGGCTGACGTGCACGCCGGCCCGGGTCAGTCGCCAGAGCGCGAGCACGGTCAGCGCCAGCGGGGCGAGCCCGAACGGGCCGGACTCGGTGTGCAGCGGCACGCCGTGCCCCACCAGCCAGCCGGCCAGTGCGGTGCGCAGGGTGCCGCTCAGGGTGGTGGAGTCCGCGCCGAGTTGCACCAGGCCGAGCACGATGGCGACCGGCAGGTACGAGGTGAGGGCGGCCCCACCGGCGGCCACCCCTGCGGCGACGGGCAGCGGTGCCCGCCCGCGCGGCGACTCACCGGCGCGGGGCGCGGGCACCCGCCGACGCGGTGTGGCGCGGTCGACCGACCGGTCGTCGGCGCCCGCACCGCCCGGACGGCTGGGACGGTCAGGGGTGACGGGGGGCATCCGCTCTACTCTGGCACGTCGCACGGGCCGTGGCAGTCCGTTAGACCGCTCCGGACGGCGGCGAGTTGAGCGAACCGGGGTCGAGGGCGTCCGGCCGGGTCTAGCCTCGGCCCAGAGGGGGTGGCCGTCGCGGCCTCCCAGGTCGGGTCCGCCGGTCGCGCCCGGGTCGGCCCGTCGCCCATGACCGCGCCGGAGGAAGCCGTGACGACCGCATACCCACCACCCCCACCGCCGCCGGCCAGGGGTCGGGACCGCACCACACTCTGGGGCGTGCTGGGCATCGTGCTGGGGCTGATCTGTTGCGGCATTCTCGGCATCATCTTCGGTTACCTGTCGATCCGCGACGCCCGGCGCTACGGCCAGTCGCCGATTCTCGGTTACCTCGCCATCGCGTTCGGCGTGATCAACATCATCGGCAGCGCGATCCTACGGTCGTCCGGCAACTACCCGTTCTGGAACAACGACTGAGCCGGGGCGCTCCCGCCCGCGTGGTACGCCACAGGGGCCGACCGGAACAACCGGTCGGCCCCTGCGATGCTGTCTGGCCGGCTCAGTTGCCGGACATGATCTCCCGCATGAGCTTCGCGGTCTCGGTCGGCGTCTTGCCGACCTTGACTCCGACCGCCTCCAGCGCCGCCTGCTTCGCCTCGGCGGTGCCGGCCGAGCCGGAGATGATCGCCCCGGCGTGACCCATGGTCTTGCCGGGAGGCGCGGTGAAGCCGGCGATGTAGCCGACCACCGGCTTGGTGACGTTGGCCTTGATGAACTCGGCGGCCCGCTCCTCGGCGTCGCCGCCGATCTCGCCGATCATCACGATGGCGTCGGTCTCCGGGTCGGCCTCGAACGCCGCCAGGGCGTCGATGTGCGTGGTCCCGATGATCGGGTCGCCACCGATGCCGACGCAGGTGGAGAAGCCGATGTCGCGCAGCTCGTACATCATCTGGTAGGTCAGCGTGCCGCTCTTGCTGACCAGGCCGATCCGGCCGGAGCCGGTGATGTCGGCCGGGATGATGCCGGCGTTGGAAGCGCCCGGCGAGGCGATGCCGGGACAGTTCGGCCCGATGATCCGGGTCCGCTCGCCCTGCGACACGTTGTACGCCCAGAACGAGGCGGTGTCGTGCACCGGCACGCCCTCGGTGATCACCACGGCCAGCGGGATCGCGGCGTCGATCGCCTCGACCACGGCGGCCTTGGTGAACTGCGGCGGCACGAAGATGACGGTGACGTCGGCCCCGGTCTCGGCCATGGCGTCCGCCACGGACGCGAAGACCGGCAGCTCGGTGCCGTCGAAGTCGACCTTCTGGCCCGCCTTGCGCGGGTTGACGCCGCCCACCACGTTGGTGCCGGCGGCGAGCATCCGCCGGGTGTGCTTGGAGCCCTCGGAGCCGGTCATCCCCTGAACGATGACCTTCGAGTCCTTGGTCAGCCAGATAGCCATGATCAGACCCCCGCAGCTGCCAGCTCGGCGGCCCGCTCGGCCGCGCCGTCCATGGTGTCCACCCGCTGCACGAGCGGGTTGTTCGCGCTGTCCAGGATCGCCCGGCCAGCCTCGGCGTTGTTGCCGTCGAGGCGGACGACGAGCGGCTTGGTGACCTGCTCGCCGCGCTGCTCCAGCAGGGCCAGCGCCTGGATGATGCCGTTGGCGACCTCGTCGCAGGCGGTGATGCCGCCGAAGACGTTGACGAAGACGCTCTTCACAGCCGGGTCGGAGAGCACGATCTCCAGCCCGTTCGCCATCACCGCGGCGCTCGCGCCGCCGCCGATGTCGAGGAAGTTGGCCGGCTTGACGTTGCCGTGCCGCTCACCGGCGTACGCGACCACGTCGAGGGTCGACATGACCAGACCCGCGCCGTTGCCGATGATGCCGACCTCGCCGTCGAGCTTGACGTAGTTGAGGTCCTTGGCCTTGGCGGCCTGCTCCAGCGGGTCCACGGCGGCCTGGTCGACCAGGGCCTCGTGGTCGGGGTGCCGGAACGCGGCGTTCTCGTCCAGGCTGATCTTGGCGTCGAGCAGCAGCAGCCGCCCGTCGCCGTTCTTCGCGAGGGGGTTGACCTCGACCAGCGTGGCGTCCTCGGCGACGAACGCCTGCCACAGCCCGACCGCGATCTCGACCACCTGGTCGGCGACGTCGGCCGGGAAGCCGGCGGCGGTCACGATCTCGCGAGCCTTGGCCTCGTCCACACCCTTGACGGCGTCGATCGGGGCCTTCACGACCTTGTCGGGGGTCTCGGCCGCGACCTGCTCGATGTCCATGCCGCCGGCGACGCTGGCGATGCAGAGGAAGGTGCGGTTCGCCCGGTCGAGCAGGTACGAGAAGTAGTACTCGTCGGCCACGTCCGCGGTCACGGTGATCATGACCTTGTGGACGGTGTGACCCTTGATGTCCATGCCGAGGATGTCGGTGGCCCTGGCCACCGCCTCATCCGGGCCCTCGGCGAGCTTGACGCCACCGGCCTTACCTCGGCCGCCGACCTTTACCTGCGCCTTGACGACCACCCGACCGCCGAGGCGTTCGGCGATCGCGCGGGCCTCCTCCGGGGTAGTGGCGACGCCGCCGGCCAGCACGGGCAAGCCGTGCCGCTCGAACAGGTCCCGCCCCTGGTACTCGTACAGGTCCACGATTGCGCGTCCCGTCCCGTCTCCGCGGCGCGCCGTCGCGCCGCCACCAGCGTTCACCAACAGTTTGACGCCTGTCGTCAGTTCAAACAGGCCATTGGCGGCAGCCTAGCGAGGTGGGCACCGCCGGCAACCGAGCGGGTGCGCGGTGTGCGGTAATGCACAACCGGACCACCTGACGTGGCGGTTCCGGCCGCGACACGGCCCACGTCAATCGTCCGGGCGATGTTGGAACGGGTGCGTAACCCGGCCGTGGGGCCGTCGTTGAGTCAGATGTCGGAGCGCTGAACAGCGCGATGACGGGAGACGGCCGATGCCCTGTCGGTCGAGGGGTGGCGGCGGGGCATCGTGCATAGAGGGGCCGGACGTGTGAGGGGTGCGTCCGGCCCCTCCCCCGTGCCCAAATCCGGCTCGACCCCGCCTGGCGGAGACTCGAACCCGCTGCCCGCCTCAGCCGACCGGCTGCGCGACGTTCTGCCGGACCCACTCGACGATCGCCTGGGTGGTGGCGCCGGGCGTGAAGATCTTGGCGACGCCCAGCTTCTCCAGCTCGGGGATGTCACCGTTCGGGATGATGCCGCCACCGAACACGACGATGTCGCGGGCGTCCCGCTCACCAAGCAACTCCAGCACCCGCCGGAAGAGCGTCATGTGCGCGCCGGAGAGCACGGAGAGGCCGACGGCGTCGGCGTCCTCCTGGATGGCGGTCTCCACGATCTGCTCGGGCGTCTGGTGCAGGCCGGTGTAGACGACCTCCATCCCGGCGTCCCGCAGGGCACGCGCCACGACCTTGGCGCCCCGGTCGTGGCCGTCCAGCCCTGGCTTGGCGACGACGACCCGAATACGAGAGCTCATCAGCGCACACCTTTCACCGGCTTCACGGCCTTCACCTGAACGAACGGTAACCCGCCCGACCGGGGCCGGGAAATCCGGGCCGGAAACCCACCGGCATCCGGGCGCCTCCGAGCCCGACCCGGGCCGACCGGACGGTGCTCGCTGGGCTGCGGCGTCAAGTCGGACGACTCCGCCGGTCCGGTCACGCTCGGCGACGAACGGGCAGTTACGGGGGCACCGATCGACGCCACGATGCGTGACAATCGTGGACGCAGACGGACAGATCGACACGCCAATTCCGCGCTCTGGCTTGTGACTCGCCTGGGGGTTGGCTAACGTGTCCACGGTTGTCATCAGGTCCATGGACGGGTGACGACGCGGTTGGCAGACGTTCATCGGAGCTTCACGGACGTCCACCAGTCGCCTCGGAACCCCGACAACGGAGGGTGTGCGTGCGCCAGCGCCTGTCGTCTGAGCCCGATCGATATCGCGGTCGTCGCCGCGTGCCCACCCCCCCGCGTAGCCGTTACGCGGCCGTCGTCACCACCGCCTTCGTCGGCGCCGGCCTCGTCGCGCTCGGCGCGAGCGCCCTGCCCGACGCCAAGGACGTCAGCCCGTCGGTTCTCGACGAGCTCAAGCAGGCGTCGGCCACCAGCCAGGACGTGACGGAACGTGCGGACAACGCCGAGCGCGCCTCCCGGGACAGCCGCGGCAAGGACGCGGCCGAGCCCGAGGTCTGGATGCTGCCGCTGCAGGGCTACGACTTCAACTCCCCGTACGGGATGCGTTGGGGCAAGCTGCACACCGGCGTCGACCTGGTCGTCCCCGAGGGCACGCCCTATGTGGCGATCCACGACGGGCTGGTCACCAAGGCCGGCTGGTTCGGCGGCTACGGCTACGCGGTGATCGTCCAGCACGCCGACGGCAGCGAGGCCATCTACGGCCACTCCTCCGCGCTCAGCGTCAAGGAGGGGCAGCAGGTCAAGGCGGGCGACCAGCTCGGCCTGGTCGGTCAGACCGGCCACGCCTACGGCACCCACCTGCACCTCGAGCTGCATGTCAAGGGTCAGCCGACCGACCCGGTGCCCTACCTGCAGAAGCGCGGAGTGGACATCAAGCTGCAAGTCGAGGCAATCTACAGCGAGGTAGCCGCGTCCTGACGCTGCGTACCGACCACTGACCGCCCGGATCTGTCGATCCGGGCGGTTTTTCGTTGCGGGTCGGCTGCGGATGTCTGCCGAATCACAGTACGGACTGTGACCGACGACACCACCGCGCATGATCACTTTTCCGGACGGACTGCTTCAGAAGGACGCATATCCGGGCAGGTGACGCGCGACCCGTTGCGCGGCTCCCCGGTCCCGATGCCCCGTCCAGCTCGGCCCGACACCACTATTTCGAGGTCAAGTGCCCCTCGACTGTGAAGGTCCGCCGTGCAGGAAGACAGCCCCGTCCAGAACGAGAACACCCCCGACACCACCACCGAGCAGCCGCGGCGCGCCCGTCGGCGAAACCGCGCCATCGTGCTCGGCGCGGCCGCCCTGGTGGCCCTCGGCCTGGGCGGCGTCGCCGTCGCCACCACCGGCGGGGACCGCCCAGCGCCCACCGCCGTCTCGCTCGACGCGCAGTCGCGGGCCGAGGCCGACAACCGGGCCGACCGCTCCGCCCGCGAGTCGACCGCGCCGGACTCCCCGTCGGCCACGCCCAGCGCGAGCCCGACCGTGAGCCCGTCGGCCTCCGCCAGCCCGACGCCGACGAAGACGGCCACCACCAAGCCGAAGCCGGTGGCGAAGAAGACCACCAAGCCCACCCCGGCCTGGGTCGACCCGATGCCGGGCGCGTCGGTCACCTCCTGCTACGGGCAACGCTGGGGCACCCTGCACGCCGGCATCGACCTGGCGCTGCCCTCCGGCACGCCCATCCACGCCGCGGCGGCCGGCACCGTCACCCAGGCCGGCGACGCCTCCGACGGGTACGGCAACTCCGTCTTCATCGACCACGGCAACGGCTACCTGACCCACTACGCCCACCAGAGCCGGATCGCGGTCACCGTCGGCCAGAAGGTCAAGGCCGGCCAGGTCATCGGCTACGAGGGCAGCACGGGCGACTCCACCGGCCCACACCTGCACTTCGAGGTGCACCAGGGCATGTGGAACCAGATCGACCCGGCGCCGTTCATGCAGGCGCGCGGCGTCGACCTGGGCTGCTGAGCCCGGCAGACCTGTCGACCGATCGAGTGGGTGACCTCCGCACTGCCGGAGGCCACCCACTCGTGACGTGACCCCGAACCGGCCGGGCCCGCCGCTGTCAGAGCTTGTCGACCGGGGCGTGCCGCAGCACCAGCCACATGGTCTGGTCACCGAAGTCGATCTGCGCGCGAGCGCCCGGGCCGTGACCCTCGACGGCGAGCACCCGCCCCAGCCCGTACCGCTGGTGGTTGACCCGGTCTCCGGCGGACACCTTCGGCCCCTGCGGCAACTCGCTGGCCGTGGTGAGGCGGCTGCCGTCCACGCCGAGCCGCTGGGCCAGCTGCGCCGCCTTCGGCGTACCCCCGGTGAAGGTCCCGCGCCCGCCGGGCACGCGGTCCGCGCGCCCACCGACGCCGCCGCCCCCGCCGGCCCACGAGGTGTACGAGCCCTCGGTGCGCTCCCAGCGCACCAACTCCGGTGGCAGCTCCTCCAGGAACCGCGACGGCGGGTTGTAGGACGGCTGCCCCCAGGCTGAGCGGGTCACCGCCCGGGAGAGGTAGAGCCGCTGCCGGGCGCGGGTGATGCCGACGTACGCCAGCCGGCGCTCCTCCTCCAGCTCACGGGTGTCGCCCAGCGAGCGCAGGTGCGGGAAGACGCCGTCCTCCAGCCCGGTCAGGAAGACCACCGGGAACTCCAGGCCCTTGGCGGTGTGCAGGGTCATCAGCGTGACCACGCCCTGGTGGTCGGGATCGTCGGAGGGGATCTGGTCGGCGTCGGCGACCAGCGCGACCTGCTCCAGGAAACCGGCCAGGGTGGCCCGTTCCCCGTCGGCGCCCAGCGCCTCGATCCGCTCGGTGTACTCCCGGGCGACGCTGACCAGCTCCTGGAGGTTGTCCACGCGGCCGGCGTCCTGTGGGTCCAGGCTCTCCTCCAGCTCGGTGAGGTAGCCCGAGCGGGTCAGCAACGCCTCCAGCACCTCCTCCGGGGTGCCGGTCTCGGCCAGCTCCCGGGCACCGTCGAGCAGCGCCACGAAGTCGGCGATGCCGTTTGCCGCCCGGGTGGAGATGCCGGGCGCCTCCCGGGCCCTGCGCAGCGCCGCCCCGAAGGAGATCCGGTCGCGGCTGGACAGCGCCTCGACGCACGCCTCCGCGCGGTCACCGATGCCCCGGCGGGGGGTGTTCAGCACCCGCCGCAGGCTCACCGTGTCGTCGTCGTTGACCACCGAACGCAGGTACGCCAGCGCGTCGCGAACCTCCTTGCGCTCGTAGAAGCGCACCCCGCCGACCACCTTGTAGGGCAGACCGGCCCGGATGAACACCTCCTCGAAGACGCGGGACTGCGCGTTGGTGCGGTAGAACACCGCGACGTCGCCGGGGCGGGTCTCGTCGGCGTCGACCAGACGGTCGATCTCCCGGCCCACCCAGTCCGCCTCGGCGTGCTCGGTGTCGGCCACGTAGCCGACGATCCGCTCGCCGTCGCCGGCCTCGCTCCACAGCCGCTTGGGCTTGCGGGAGGTGTTCCGGTCGATCACCGCGTTGGCGGCGTTGAGGATGGTCTGGGTGGAGCGGTAGTTCTGCTCCAGCAGGATCGTCCGCGCGTCGGTGAAGTCCCGCTCGAACTCCAGGATGTTGCGGATCGTCGCGCCCCGGAACGCGTAGATCGACTGGTCGGCGTCACCGACCACGCACAGCTCGGCCGGCGCCAGCCCGTCGGTGCCGGACACCAGCTCCTTGATCAGCGTGTACTGGGCGTGGTTGGTGTCCTGGTATTCGTCGACAAGCACGTGCCGGAACCGTCGCCGGTAGCTCTCCGCGACGTGCGGGTGGGACTGGAGCAGGTGCACCGTCGTCATGATCAGGTCGTCGAAGTCGAGCGCGTGCGCCTCGCGCAGCCGACGCTGGTAGAGCGTGTACGCCTCGGCGAGCGCCCGCTCGTTGGGCCCGCTGGCCCGCGCGGCGAACTGCTCCGGGTCGACAAGCTCGTTCTTGAGGTTGGAGACCTGGGCGGCCAGCCCGCGTGCCGGGTAGCGCTTCGGGTCGAGATCCAGCTCCCGGGTGACCATCTGCATCAGCCGGCGGGAGTCGTCGGCGTCGTAGATGGAGAAGGTCGACTTGAGGCCGGCGTGCTCGTGCTCGGCGCGCAGGATGCGGACACACGCGGAGTGGAACGTCGACACCCACATCAGCCGAGCGCGCGGGCCGACCAGGGCGGCGACCCGCTCCTTCATCTCGCCGGCAGCCTTGTTGGTGAAGGTGATGGCGATGATCTCCCCGGGATGCACGTCCCGTTCGGCAAGCAGGTAGGCGATCCGGTGCGTGAGCACCCGGGTCTTGCCGGACCCGGCGCCGGCCACGATCAACAGCGGCGAGCCGGCGTGACTGACCGCGTCGCGCTGCGGCCCGTTCAACCCGGCGAGCAGCTCGCGCGGATCGAGGCGGGCGGAGGCCGACCCGGGACGGTGCGGACGGGCCGGCGCGGACTCCGGCGCGGGCGGGGACGCGGGAATGTCGAAGAGAGGATGCATCGCGCGTCAAGTCTATGCCGGCAGCCGGACACTTCCCGACCGCGCCGTCCGGCGGCGAAGGGTCCTCGCCGACGCCTCCGGCGTGGCAGGGGTCGCCATTTGGGGCGGAATCCTTGCGCACCCGCCGTCGACGTGGGCATACTCGACGGCGTGATCACTGCGCGCTACTACTTTTACTACGGCACCGGGAGTCCGGCTGCCGTAGGTCGCGCCTGATCAATCAGACCTGCGAAAAGCCCCGGGCTCCTGGAGCCCGGGGCTTTTCTGTCCCGGGTTCTGGGCACCGGGCACCACAGCGCGAGAGGTACCCGATGATGACAGACGTGGTGGAGCAGAGCGGCGGCCCGACCCGGCCCGAGCCGGACCAGCCCTCGTTGAACGGGGGCACGCCGGCGGTGCCCCCGGACGAGGCCAGCGACCCGGCCGAGGCACAGACCGGCACCGTGGAGCCGACCGCCTCCGCGCGGATCGTGCAGATCAGGGAACGCATCGACGAGATCGACAACGCGTTGATCTCGCTCTGGCAGGAGCGGGCCGCGCTGTCACAGGAGGTGGGGGTCACCCGGATGGCCTCCGGCGGGACGCGCCTGGTGCTCTCCCGGGAGCGGGAGATCCTGGAGCGCTTCCGGATGGCGCTCGGCGCCGACGGCACCCAACTGGCGCTGCTGTTGCTGCGTGCGGGTCGCGGCCCGCTCTGAACCACCCCGGCTGCCCCGCACGGGGCGTTCGGCGTCGCACCGGCCCGCTCAGGGCACCGGACACACGAAACCGCCTGCCGTCGTCGTGGTGACGTCGGCAGGCGGTTCCGGTGACTCACGCCTCGTGGGTGGCGACGATCTCGCGCTTCTCCGCGAAGTGGCAGGCGCTCGGGTGGTCCGAGCCCTGTCGGATCTCCAGCAGCGGGACCTGCTCGGCGCAGACGTCCTGCGCCTTCCAGCAGCGGGTCCGGAACCGGCAGCCCGAGGGCGGGCTGACCGGCGACGGCACGTCACCCGTGAGACGGATGATCGTCTTGTTGTTCCGCTGCGTCGGGTCCGGCACCGGCACCGCAGAGAGCAGCGCCTGGGTGTACGGGTGGGTCGGCCGCTCGTAGATCTCGTCCTCGGTGCCGATCTCGACGATCTTGCCGAGGTACATGACCGCGACGCGGTCCGACAGGTGGCGGACCACCGACAGGTCGTGCGCGATGAAGACGTACGACAGCCCGAACTCGCCCTGCAACTTCTCCAGCAGGTTCATCACCTGGGCCTGGATGGAGACGTCAAGCGCGGACACCGGCTCGTCGCAGACGATCACCTCGGGGCGCAGCGCGAGCGCACGGGCGATGCCGATGCGCTGACGCTGACCGCCGGAGAACTGGTGCGGGTACCTGTTGATGTGCTCCGGGTTGAGGCCGACCAGGTCGAGCAGTTCCCGGACCTTGCCCCGACGGCTGCCCTTCGGCGCCACCTCCGGGTGGATCTCGAACGGCTCACCGATCAGGTCGCCGACGGTCATCCGCGGGTTCAGCGAGGTGTACGGGTCCTGCATGACCAGCTGGATCTGCCGGCGGAGACGCCGCAGCGCCCCACCGGACAGCTTGGAGATGTCCTGGCCCTTGTAGGAGACACTGCCCGCCGTCGGCTTCTCCAGGTTCATCAGCACCCGGGCAAGGGTCGACTTGCCGCAGCCGGACTCGCCGACCACACCGAGCGTCTCACCGGCGCGCAGACCGAACGAGACTCCGTCGACCGCCTTGACCTGACCGATGGTCTTCTTGAACACCACACCCCGCGTGACGGGGTAGTGCTTGACCAGGTCACGGACCTCGATGATGTTCTCAGACACGGTTCACCAGCTCCTCGGCGAAGTGGCAGGCGCTGGCCCGGGCGGTGCCCACCTGCAGCAGGGGCGGGACCTTCTCCCTGCACACCGGCTGAGCCATGGGGCAGCGCGGGTTGAACGGGCAGCCCGGCGGGATGTTCATCAGGTTCGGCGGGAGGCCCTTGATCGTCCGGAGCTGCTGCCCCTTCTCGTCCAGGCGCGGGATCGAGTCGATCAAACCCATCGTGTACGGGTGCGCCGGCTTGCCGTACAGGTCGTACACGTCGGCTTCCTCGACGATCCGGCCCGCGTACATGACCGCGATCCGGTCCGCGACGTCGGCGACCACGCCGAGGTCGTGGGTGATCAGGATCATGCCCATCTGCCGCTCACGCTGCAGTTCGGCGAGCAGGTCCATGATCTGGGCCTGCACCGTCACGTCGAGCGCGGTGGTCGGCTCGTCCGCGATCAGCACCTCCGGGTCGAGCGCCAGCGACATCGCGATCATCGCGCGCTGCCGCATACCGCCGGAGAACTGGTGCGGGTAGTTGTTGAACCGACCCTTGGCGTTCGGGATCTTGACCTGGTCGAGCATGTCGATCGCGCGCTTCTTGGCCTCCGCGCGACCCATGCCACGCCGGACCCGGAACTGCTCGGCGATCTGGAACCCGACGGTGAAGACGGGGTTCAGTGCGGAGAGCGCGTCCTGGAAGATCATCGCGATGCCCTCGCCGCGGATGCGGCGGCGCTCCTCGGCGGACATGGCGAGCATGTCCTTGCCGTGGAAGCGGACCTGTCCACCTGTGACGAAGCCGGGCGGGGTGTCGAGGATGCCCATGATGGTCTGCGCCGTGACGCTCTTACCGGAGCCGGACTCGCCCAACACGGCGAGGGTCTCCCCCGCGTTGACGTGGTACGTGACCCCGTTGATGACCTTTGCGACGCCGTCCCGGGTACGGAACTCCACCCGCAGGTCGTCGACCTCGAGCAGCCGACCGGAGGGACGTCCGGACCCGCCGGATCCCGGCGCGGACTGCTCGGACACGAGAATGTCGGACAACTGGATCTCCCCTAGCGGAGTTTCGGATCGAGGGCCTCGCGGACCGCCTCACCGAGCATCACGAAGCTCAGAACTGCGGTGACGAGGAACGCGGCGGGGAAGAACACGAGCCCCGGCGCGACCCGGAGGAAATCCTTCCCGTCGCTGATCATGATGCCCCAGGACACCACTGGCGACTTCAGGCCGACGCCCAGGAACGACAGGGTTGCCTCGGCGCCGATGAACGAGCCGACCATGATCGTGCCGTAGACCAGAAGCGGTGCCAGGCAGTTCGGCAGCAGGTGCTTGAGGATGATCCGACCAGTGCCGGCACCCAGGGCGCGGGCCGCCACGATGTAGTCGGCCTCCTTGGTGGCGAGCACCGAGGAACGCATCAGGCGCATCACGACCGGCCAGCTCAGCACGATCAGGGAGACGATCACCAGGCCCATGATCTGAGCCTTGCTGTTACCGGAGCCCGAGCCGTTGAACGTGGTCAGGATGACGATCGCGCCGAGCACGAAGGGAAGCCCGAAGAAGACGTCGGCGATCCGGCTCAGCAGCGCGTCCACCCAGCCACCGCGGTAACCGGCGATGACGCCCATGGCTCCGCCGACGAGCAGGGTGCCGATCACGGAGAGCACGGCGACGATGACGGACGCCCGCGCACCGTAGATGACCCGGGCGTAGACGTCACGGCCCTGCACGTCGTAGCCGAACCAGCCATTGCCGGACGGCTTCTCAAGGCTGCGGGACAGCGATCCGTTGACCGCGTCGCCCGGGGCGAACAGTGACGGGAAGGCCGCCATCAACAGGAAGATCGCGATCAGCGTGGCCGAGATCCAGAACAGGGGCTTGCGCCGCAGGTCGCGCCAGGCGTCACCGAGCAGGCCGCGCGGCTTCTCGTTGCTCTGCGGCTGGCCCGCGGTGGCGGGGGCGGCGGAGTCGGTCGGGTTCGCGGCAGGGGTGCTGACGATCGATGCGGTACTCGGGTCACTCATAACGGATCCTCGGGTCCAGGGCGGCGTAGATCAGGTCAACCAGCAGGTTCATCACGAGATAGACCAGCACCAGGACGACCACGATGCCCACTACGGTGGCACTCTCCTTGGTCACGATCGCGCGGTACACCGCGCGGCCGATCCCGTTGATGCCGAAGATCCCCTCGGTGACGATCGCACCGCCCATCAGGGCACCGAGGTCGGTGCCGAGCAGGGTGACCACCGGAATGAGCGAGTTGCGCAGCAGGTGCACACCCACCACACGACGCATCGGCAGGCCCTTGGCGATGGCGGTCCGCACGTAGTCGGCACGGCGGTTCTCCGCGATGCTCGTTCGGGCCAACCGAGCGATGTACGCCACGGACGCACTACCGAGCACGAAGCCCGGGACGATCAGTTCGGAGAGCCGCATCTCGGAGGAGACGGTCGGCTTGACGATGCCCCACTGCACGCCCAACAGCCACTGCAGCACGAAGCCGACGACGAACACCGGCAGCGCGATCAGGAAGAGCGTGGAGACCAGGACCAGGTTGTCCAGGAAGCCGTTGCGCCGCAGACCGGTCAGCACGCCGGCGCCGAGGCCGATCACGGCCTCGATGGCGAGCGCCACCAGGGCCAGCTTGAGGGTGTTCGGGTACGACGTGAGGATGATGTCGCTGATCTCGCGCTGCGAGAACGTCTGACCGAAGTCGCCCTGCAGCAGGTTCTTCATGTAGCTGCCGTACTGGACGAAGACGTTCTGGTCCAGGTTGTACTTCTCGGTCATGAAGGCGATGTACTGATCCGGGCAGCGGCGCTCGCCGCACTTGCCGGCGAACGGGTCGCCCGGAACGGCCCAGACGAGCCAGTAGATCAGGAACGTCGTCCCGATGAAGACGGGCACGAGTTGGAGCAGCCGCCTCAACAGATAACGGCCCATGGGGTGGTCCTCCAGACAGGGGGCGCGTCGGACGGCCGACACGGTGGTGACAACGTGCGAGTGCGTGTGGTGACACCCACTCGCGGAACGGCCCCGGGTCGGGCTCACCGGATGTGGCGAGCCCGACCCGGGGTCAGACCGTTCGGATCAGAGCTCGACCGAGGTGATGTCGAGTTCGCCGACGTTGTTCAGCTCGAGCTTCTTGATCTTCTCCGAGTGGCCGGACTGCTGGCCGTAGAAGTAGATCGGGATGCTCGGGACGTCCTTGTCGACCAGCTCGACGGCCTTGGCGAACGCCTCGTGGGAGGCCTCCAGGCTCGGCGCGCCGCTGGCCTGCTTGGCAAGGGCGTCGACCTCCTTGTTGCTGTAGAGGCCGTCGTTCGAGGAACCATTGGTGATGAAGAGCGGGTTGACCCAGTTCTCCACGTCCGGGTAGTCCTGCTGCCAGGCGGCGCGGTACAGACCCTTCATCGTGTGGGCGTTGATGTTCTGGCGGAAGACCGCGAAGGTCGGCACGCCCTCAGCCCGAGCCTCGATGCCGAGGTTGGTCTTGACCTGCTGCGCAACGGCGTCCATCCAGTCCTTGTGGCTGGAGTCGGCGTTGTAGTAGAAGACCATCTCGCCCTGGAAGCCACCGGCCTCGGCCAGCAGCTGCTTCGCCGTGGTCGGGTCGAACTTGCAGGCGGTGCAGTTGCCCGGCTTGGCGCCCGGGGTCAGCGGGTTGGCCCAGCTGTCAGCCGGCTTGCGGGTACCGAAGAAGATCTTGTCCGAGATCTCCTGCCGGTTGATCGACAGCGAGACGGCGCGACGCAGCTTCGGGTCCTGGAAGCGCTTGTCGTAGATCGGGAACGCGATGAACGCGGTCGACGGCGTGACGGTCGAGATGCCCCGGTCGCCGAGGTCGGCCTTCCACTTGTCGCCGGCGAGCGCCGAGGTGGGGACAACCTCCATGAAGTCGAGGTTGTTCGCCAGCAGGTCCGCGTAGGCCGCCGTCTCGTCCTGGTACAGCTTGACGTCGACGTCCTTGATCTTCATCTTGTCGCGCAGGTTGTAGTCGTCGAAGCGCGTCAGCTTGATGAGGACGTTGTCGTCCCACGACACGAACTTCACCGGGCCGTTGCCGATCGGCTTCTTGCCGAACTCCTCGGGCTTCATGGTGAAGAAGGCGTCCGGCAGCGGCATGAAGGCGCTGTAGCCGAGCTTGGTCGGGAAGACCGCGGTCGGGGCCGCCAGGGTGACCTCGAAGGTCTGCTCGTCGATGACCTTAAGGCCGGACATCTCCTTGGCCGTCGGCTCCGGGGCCTTCTGCGGGCCGTCCGGGCCGTCCGGGTCCGAGGTGTAGGTCTTGTCGAAGCCGTCGATGTCCGAGAAGAAGGTGCCGTTCTGCGCGCCGTTCGGCGAGTAAGCGGCCCAGTTCCAGGCGTCGACGAAGTTCTTCGCCTTCACCTCGGTACCGTCGTGGAACTTGGTACCCTTCTTGATCTTGATCGTGAAGACCTTGGAGTCCTTGGTGTCGATGGACTCGGCCAGCGCGTTGCGCGGGGCCCCACCGTCGTTCGGGTACTCGACCAGGCCGGTCCACAGCCAGTCGATGACCTTGCCGCCGCCGGTCTCCGTGGTGTTGGACGGGACCAGCGGGTTCTCCGGCTGGACGCCGTGGATGACGATCGAGCCGTCCTTGCTGGCGGCGGCGTCGCCGTCACCATCACCGCTCGAGCAACCACTCGCGACAAGCGCGGCAGCCGCGCTGAGCGCAATCGCGCTCGTCGCCCGCTTCGAGACTCTCATTCCGAGGGGCCTCCTCTTTCTGACCTGTTCCGTCGTGGGTTTCACGCACGTTTGGGGGTGACACAGTCCGACCACCCCGGGGCGGGGGTCGCCAGGACCACAGGGAAGCTTGGGGACACCCCTGATGTTCCGATCCGCCGGGCTCCCCACCCGGCAAGGCACGACCCTACGCAGGCGTCGCAGCCACGAACCCGCCGGGAAAACAGCGGAGGCCGTGGTCGTGGGCCGTACGGAGTGCCGCACACTGCGGGTGAGGTGCTGCCACTGTGACACCTACCGGCCGCTTCCGTGAAGGTGCCGTTATCAAGCCGTTAGTTGCCCGCCACGTTGCCGATACTTGAAAAATGATCATAAAGCCGGCGGCTCGAACGCCTCTGACCAGGAGAAACGTGGCCCAGACGGACACCGGCTGACGGCGTAGTCTCGGGTTCTGTGAGCTTCCCCAAGTCTGCTTCGGTGCTGCCCAACGTCCGTCGCGCGCTCGCCGTCTTTGCCCATCCGGATGATATCGATTTCGGCTGCACGGGCACCATCGCCGGCTGGGTGGATGAGGGTGTCGAGGTCAGCTATCTGATCATCACCCCTGGCGACGCCGGCGGTTTCGGCGACATCCCGCGAGCCCAGATGCCCCGTCTACGCGAGGCCGAGCAGCGGGCCGCGGCGGAGGCCGTGGGCGTGCGACAGGTCGACTTTCCTCGATGGGTACGCCGACGGCACGCTGACCCCGACGCTCGGACTGCGCCGGGACATCGCCGCGGCCGTCACCGACCGGTTCGACAGCAAGGTCGCGGCGATGCGCGCGCACCTGTCGCAGACCGGCCACCTGGACGTACCGGCCTGGATCCGCGACCGCCTCACCACGGTCGCCGCCGAGGCCGGCCTGCCGCCGGGCCGACTGGCCGAGGCGTTCACCGTGCTACGCACCAGCTGACCGGATCACACCAGCCGACGGTCCGCCGCCCAGCGGGAAAGCTCGTAGCGGTTGGACATCTGGAGCTTGCGCAGCACGTTCGACACGTGCGTCTCCACCGTCTTGATGGAGATGAACAGCTCCTTGGCGATCTCCTTGTACGCGTACCCCCGGGCGAGCAGCCGCAGCACCTCACGCTCCCGGTTGGTGAGTTGGTCCAGCTCCGGATCGGCCACCGGGGCGTCCGGCCGGGCCGCGAAGGCGTCCAGCACGAAGCCGGCGAGCCGAGGGCTGAACACCGCGTCACCGTCGGCGACCCGGCGGATCGCCGCGGTCAGCTCGTCCGGGGAGATGGTCTTGGTGACGTACCCCCGGGCGCCGGCACGGATCAGCCCGATCACGTCCTCCGCCGCGTCGGAGACGCTCAGCGCCAGGAACTTGACCTGCGGGTGGCTGCGCCGCATCGCCTCCAGCACCGCGCGACCGCCGCCGTCGGGCATGTGCACATCGAGCAGCACCACGTCCGGCCCGGTGGCGGCGATCCGGGTGACCGCCTCGGCCACCGTGCTCGCCTCCCCCACCACCTCGACGTGCGCGCCCAACTCGGCGCGCACCCCGGCACGGAACATGGCGTGGTCGTCCACCAGGAACACCCGCAGCCGCTCGGGGCGGGCGTTCGCCGGGTCCAGGTGCTCCGTCGGCTGCTCGGACATGGTCATCTGTTCCTCTCCGCTGCGGACGAGTCCCGGGAGATCGGCAGGATCAACCGGACCTCAGTCCCCTCCCCCGGGCCGGACCGGATCTCGGCCCGTCCGCCGTGCCGCTTCATCCGCCCGATGATCGAGCCGCGTACGCCGTGCCGGTGGTCCTCCACGGTATCCGGGTCGAAGCCCGCTCCCCGATCCCGGACGAAGACGCTGACCTGATCGGGCTCCACCTCGGCGTAGAGCGACACGGTCTGCACCCCGGCGTGCCGGGCGGCGTTCACCAGCGCCTCCCGCGCGGCGGCGACCAGCGCGCCGACCCGCTCATCGGTCTCCCGGTCCCCGACCACCACCGTCTCCACCGTGATGGCGAAGGTGTCCTCGACCTCTGCGGCGGCCTGCTCCAGGGCTGCGGCGAAGCGTTCGTTCGGCGACGCGGTGGGCTTGTAGAGCCAGTTGCGCAGCGAGCGTTCCTGGCCGCGGGCCAGTCGCTGCACCGTCTTGACGTCGGCGGCGTTGCGCTGGATGAGGGCCAGCGTGTGCAGGACCTGGTCGTGCACCATCGCGGCCAGCTCGGCCCGTTCCTGCTCACGGATGCGACCCTCACGCTCCGAGCGGAGCTGGCTGTACGTCCGCCACAGCACCGGCGCGGCGACCACGCCGACCCCGGCCAGCCCGACCAGGGCGAAGATCACGCCGTTGATCACCGCGTCGAAGTTCTGTGCCGGAGAGTAGACGGCCGCGACGCCGATGATGCCGACCGCGACCAGCACCCCGCCGCCGATGAACCGGAGCACGAAGGCCCGCCGGTCGCTCTCTTCGACGACCGCGCCGAGCCAGGGCACCGGCATCGTGTCGCGCCACTGCCGCCGCCGCTCGGGCGCGGACTGGTGCCAGATGACCCCCGCGCCGACCGCGATGATGGCCACCAGCCAGCCGGCGGTGCCCGCCGCTCCGACCGAGTCGAAGACCATCACCTGGATCAGCAGGACGCCCAGCCCGATCCCGACGAACGGCAGCAGCTGGGCCACGTCGCGCCGGGGCGGCACCGCGGTGTCACCGGGACGCAGCGGCACCACCGCCCAGAACGCCGCGTAGAGCAGCAGGCCGAGCCCGCTCAGCCCGAGCAGCACCATGAACGCGACCCGCACCCGCAGCACCGAGATGCCGAGGTGGTCGGCGATGCCGGCGGCGACCCCGGCGGCCATCCGATGCTCGGGGGCGCGGTAGAGGCGCGGGGGCGGGGTCACGGTGCTGATCGGAGGCTCCCTGGTCACGGTGGTGGTGGGTGGGCGAGGCCGGTGCGTCCGATCGTCACACGCTGCGGCGCCCGCGACCACGGGGAGTCCCCCGACATTCCGACGGCCAGGATCTCAGGGTGGGGTCAGGGTCGGGTCCTGAGGCCGCTCGGGCGCAGCGGGCAGCAGGATCGAAGCATGACCGAGGAAGCTGCCCCGCCGCCCCGCCCCGGGTCGGCACAGCCGGGTGGTTCATCACCGCCCTCACCAGCCGCGACACCCGCCGGTTGGGCCGAGCCCACCACGTTCGGCCCGCCCACCGGCGGCCCGACCGTCGGGCCAGCACCGGGCGCTCCGTCCGGCGCATACGAGCCCGGCACCACGGGCTCTGGCCCCGGCGAGGCGGGCTACCCGCCCGGCGGTGCCGGCTACCCGCCCGGCGGCACGGGCTTCGGTCCTGGCGGCGCGGGCTACCCGCCCGGCGGCGCAGGCGCCGGCTTCGCGGCCGGCACGGGCTACGGGCCCGGTTACGGGACGGGCGGCGGCGCCGGCACACCACCCGGGGCGGGTGGTCCCGGGCCGTCCGTGGGCCCGTTGGGGGGCACCGGCTTCACCTCGCGGTACGGGTTGGTCCGGCCGCGCGACGGTCGGTACCTGGCCGGCGTCTGTGCGGCGATCGGGCGCGCCACCAACACCGATCCGGTGCTCTGGCGGGTGCTGCTGGCGGTCCTCGGGTTCTTCGGCGGCATCGGCATCCTCGTGTACGTCGCCGCCTGGCTGATCATCCCGAACGAGGGCGACACGGCGTCCCCGGTGGAGTCCATGCTCGGCCGTGGCCGGTCCAGCATGTCGCCGGTGACCGTGATCGTGCTGAGCATCCTGGTCGCGGCCAGCTTCGGCTACATCGTCACCGACGCCTTCCGCGCGGTGCTGCTCGGCGTGGCCATCCTGATCGGCGGTGCGCTGCTGCTCAACCGGGACGCCCGAGGGCCACAGCCCGGCACCCCGGGTGGCACTCCGTCCGCCCCGCCCGGCACACCACCCGGGCCGGTCCCGCCGGTCGCCTGGCCGGCCCCGTCGCACGGCGCGGCGCCGCCCACCGGCCCGCTGGCGACGGCGCCGCTGGCAGGCGGTGATCCGGCGTACGCCACGGTGGCGCCGGCCGAGGCAGCGACCGCCCCGGCCTACGCCGCTCAGCCGGCCACCGCCACGCAGCCGATCAGCAGCGTGCAGCCGGTGTCCGGGGCGGCGACGCCGGTGTCCGGGCAGCCGACCACCTCGGCGACTCCGCCGCAGGCGGGCTGGCCGGCACCCGCGCCGAGCTGGCCGAGCGCCGGCACACTCAGCGCCGGTTGGCCGTCGGCGTCGGCGTCCAGCGCACCCGCGTCCGGCGCGCCGGCCGGTTACCCGGGCGGGTCGACACCGGGCGGGTACCGTCCTCCGTTCGCGCCGCACGGCCCGTACGCGTCACCGCCTCCGGCCGCGTACCCCCCGCAGAAACCACCGAAGCCACCGAAGCGACCCCGCGAGCGTTCGCCGCTCGGCGCCGTGACCTTCTCGTTGATCTTCCTGGCCCTCGGCGTGGTCGCCCTGCTCGACCTGCTGAACGTCTTCGCCGTCGGCGCTTCGGCGTACTTCGCGGCCGCGCTGGCCACGATCGGGCTGGGGCTACTGGTCGGCACCTGGTTCGGCCGGGCCCGCTGGCTGATCGCACTCGGCCTGGTGACCGCCGCCGCGCTGGGTACGGCGACGGTCGCCGAGTCCTACGACCGGATCCGCGGAGTCGACGGCGCGGTCACGTGGGCGCCCACCGACCACCGCGATCTCGCCGACCGGTACGAGAACAGCTTCGGTGACGCCGTGCTCGACCTACGGGGGATCGACTTCGCGAAGCAGGAGAGTCAGGTGACTGTGGAGGTCAATTTCGGCCACGCGACAGTGGTCGTCCCGCCCAACGTGGACGTCACCACAGTGGCCGACGTCAACGCGGGCGACGCCACCATCTTCGGCAAGCGCTCCGGTGGGCTGGACGGCCAACTGCGGGAGTTCACCGACCTCGGTGCGGACGGCGCTGGCGGCGGCAAGCTGCGCCTCTACATCCATGTCAATGCCGGCAACCTGGAGGTGACCCGGTGAAGGCGCATCGCACGGACCTGCTCTCGTTCGCCTTCGGGCTGCTCTTTCTGGCCCTGTCGGCCTGGTGGCTGCTCGCCCAACTGCTCGGGCTGGCGCTGCCCCCGGTCGGCTGGTTCCTGGCCGGCGCGCTGATCCTGATCGGCGTGTTCGGGTTGGTCGGCGCACTGCGCTCAGGTCGGTCAGGCCGCCCGGAGCCGGGCGACGCCGCAGCGCCGGCCACGGTCGTATCCGAGCCCGGCGCGCCGATCGGGGCGCCCGCCCCGACCTCCGGCGCGGGCCCGCCGGCCTGGGACGCTCCCGCACCGGCGCCGGAGGCACCGACCGCAGCATTCCGAACGGCGGAGACGCCGACCGCAGAGCTGCGGACGCCGGAGACACCGACCGCAGAGCTGCGAGCACCCGAGGCGCCGACCGCAGCGTTCCGGACGCCGGAGGCACCGACCGCGGATGTGATCCACCCGGCCTGGCTGGCCCACCCGCCAGCGGAGCCGGAGGCCACGCCGGTCTCCGGCCCGCCCGGCGACGGCACCGACGAGCCGACCCGGGCCGACCACTCGACCGAACGGGCGGGCGTCGAACCGGCGGAGGAACGGGAGGGCCAACGGCGGGAATCGTGACCTGGGTGCCACCGCCGGCCGCACTGTCGCAACACCACGGCAGTGCGGCCGGCGCGGGCAGGCGCATATGCTGGCCGGTGGAGAGATCTCGCCTCCGCCGGCCGGCCCGTCCCGCCGTGACGGCCCCGCCGCGATTCCCGTCTCTACCCCCGTCAGGAGCCCGCCCGACATGACGCAGTCCCCCGCCGTGCGTACCACCGGCCGGTCCGGTCCGGTCCGCATCGGCGAGCGAGCCGCCCGTACGCTCGTGGCCGAGTTGGCCCGGATGAACGACCCCAAGGTCGCCCTGCTGGTCGGCGCCAGCCCGGCGTCGGCGGTGCTGGCCGCGGCGATCGAGGCGCTGCTCCCCGGTGACCAACTCACCGTGGTGCCCGCCGAGTCGTCCGGCGCCACCGCGCTCCGCGAGCACGTCACCGCCCAGGGCCGGTGGGTCGCCGACCGGGTACGCGTGGTCGACTCGCTGGCCGAGGCCGAGCCCGCCGGGGTGGTCATCGCCGGCGAGGCGCTCGTCGGCACCGCCGAGGAGACCCGCAGCGACATCGACGGGCTGGCCAAGCACCTGATCGACGGCGCGGTGCTGAGCGTGGCCACCGCCGCGACACCGGGCCGGACCGCCGGCGCCGCCGCCGAGTTGGCCCGGCAGGACGCCCTCTACGGCGTCGGCGCCGACCTGGTGCTGCGCAACTCGCCGCCGGTGCGGGTCTACCGGTTGCGCTTTACCACGGCCGCCCCGGCCGTGGCGGACCGGTTGGCTCCGGCGCACCGGCCGTCCAGCGTGCCGCTGACCAGGGGTATGCACATCGACTCCAACGGGGTGGCCGCGGCGGGCATCGCGCTGGGCCTGGCCGCGCTGGCCCGGGTGGCGCGTCCGTCCTCCAAGCTGTGGCTGCTGCCGGCGCTGGCCGCCGGGCCGGTCGCCGCCTTCTTCCGGGACCCGGAGCGGGACGTACCCGAGGATCCGACCGCCGTGGTGGCCAGCGCGGACGGCAA
This sequence comes from Micromonospora sp. NPDC047467, assembly GCF_040643095.1. Classification (NCBI taxonomy): domain Bacteria; kingdom Bacillati; phylum Actinomycetota; class Actinomycetes; order Micromonosporales; family Micromonosporaceae; genus Micromonospora; species Micromonospora sp. NPDC047467. The sequence continues at coordinate 34,444 of NZ_JBEYTO010000013.1, forward strand.
GGTCCTGTCGGTGAAGCGACTGCACGACGAGCGGTTCGGCGACGGCGAGTGGCTGCGCGTCGCGGTCTTCCTGTCGGTGCTGGACGTGCACGTCAACCGGGCTCCGGTCGCCGGCAAGGTGGTGGACTACTTCGTGGCCGACGGCGGCTTCGTCAACGCGATGAAGCCGGACGCCGAGCACAACGTGGCCGCGTACACCGTGTTGGACACCAGCCGCGGCACGGTGGTGGTCGCGCAGCGGACCGGCCTGATCGCCCGCCGGATCGTGCAGCGTGCGCCGATCGGCGCGCTGCTGGCCAAGGGCGAGCGCTTCGGGCTCATCCGGTTCGGCTCGCGGACCGATGTCTACCTGCCGGCCGAGGCCGCCGACCCGCTGGTCGGGCCGGGCGACAAGGTCGTCGGAGGGTCCACGGTCATCGCCCGCTGGCGCTGACCCACGAACGAGCAAACGGGGCGCCGCTTCCGCGGCGCCCCGTTTTCGTGTGCTCGGATCAGACGGTACGACGCTGGCGCAGCCAGAGCACCGGCCCGCTGACCAGGTAACCCACCACGATCAGGGCGAACGTGAGCCGGACGTCGACAAGCGCGCCGACCACCGGGGCCAGCCACAGCCACGGCGGCAACTTCACCAGCCGGGCGAGCTTCGCGTACGGGAAGCTGGACACCATCGCGAAGGCGAGCAGCGCCACCCCGGCGACCAGCACGGGGCCGGGCACCGGCACGCCGATCGCCACGGTCACGGCGAGCACCGCCGCCGCCATCGTGGTGGGGACGCCGCAGAAGAAGCGGCCATCCTTCGGCGAGACGTTGAAGCGGGCCAGCCGGATCGCGGCACAGGCGGCGACCAGCGCGCAGGCCACCGCTGCCGCAGCCGTCGACACGGAGCCGGCGAGCGAGGCGTAGACCACCACGGGTGCCGCGAGGCCAAACGAGCACATGTCGGCCAGCGAGTCCATCTGGGCGCCGAATGGGCTGGCGACGCCGAGCCGGCGAGCCAGCGCGCCGTCGAGGCCGTCGAAGGCGACGCAGGCGATCAGGCAGAGCGCGGCGACGCGCACCTCACCCTGCATGGCCAGGAAGATGGCCAGCATGCCGAGCATCAGGCTGGCCAGTGTGCAGGCGTTGACCAGGCCGAACTTCATCCGGCGGGCAATCGTGCGCTCGCCGGGGAGCAGCGGGATCGTCGCGGACGACGCGTCGTCAGCCTGCGCCATCGGCGGCAGCGCCGGGCTGACCGGCATCATCGCCTCGATCTCCGCCCGACCGGCGCCGAGCGACGGCCGGTTGAGCCGGTCCAGGCCGTAGCGGCGACGCTGCCGCTCGGCGTACCGGTGCTCGGGCGGCGCGACGTCGGTGGGCAGCAGGTCGCCATCGCGGCGACCCACTCGAACCAGCAGCACCTGGCGGGCGAACGTGCTGCTGCGGCGCAACCGGCCCGCCCAGCGACGCCCAGCGGGGCGCGGACTGTCAGTCGTACGACGCCGGCGCCATAGGGCTCTCGGCACGTTTCCTCCATCACCGGATCGGCTAACCGCCGTGGGGCGGGTGTCCGGCTGTCTCGTGCCGGACCTTGCGGTGCCCGGCAGCCGTCTGCGGAGTACACCATCGCATAGGGGAATGTGGCTTGGCGATAGCTGCCTGCGGTACTCATCTAGCTCAAACCGCGCGAATCGCTGCCTTATTCCCATCTCGGGCTTCATCGCCCGTTCCTCCACCATTCCCACCTCTGACTGTACCGGAGGGTCACCTACTCGGCTCACCGAGCGGAGGGCTATCGAGTCAACTGTCCGATTGCCGAGGCAGCGATCCCGGTCAACGGCAGGTCAGCGGCCTCGGCGGGAGTGAACCAGCCGGCCTTGGCGGTCGAGCCGCCGGCGGACTCGGTCACCACCGCATCGGTGGGTACGTCCACCAGCACCCGATAGATCACCCGAACGCCGTGCCAGTCCAGTGGGCGGCCCTCCGGGCCGAGCGCGGCCGGGTTGTGCAGATTGTCCACGCCGAGCAGCTCCACCACCCGGCCCAGCTGACCACCCTCCTCGACCAGCTCGCGGAGCAGCCCGGTGGTGGGCTGCTCACCGTGGTCGGTGCCGCCACCGGGCAGGTGCCACCTGCCGGCGCCCGGATAACCGTCCGCGATTTGGGTCAGCAGGACCCGCCCGGCCGGATCGGTGACCAACCCGTACGCCCCGAAGCGCAGCCGGCGGTCCGGATCCGCCGGAGGCAACGGCTCGGCGGGCCGGCGCGCCCCGGCGGGTAGCGGGGTGACCGGCAGCCCCAGCAGCTCGGCGCTGAACGGTGTCAGCGGCAGCCGGGACGCCTCGGCCGGGGTGACCCAGCGGGCCTCATCGGTCGGACCGTCCGGGGCGTCCCGGAGGGTGCCGTCGCGCACGCTCAGCTCGAACGCCAGCCGATCGGTGTGCAACGCGACCTCGTCGTCTCCCTGGATGGTCACGTCGGCCGTCACCGCCCGCAGCCGGGTCACCGTCACGGCCAGGCCGGTCTGCCGGGCGACCGTACGGACGACGGCGTGCTCGGGGTGTTCGGCGTGTGCCACCCCACCCCCGGGCAGTCGCCACACTCCAGGGAACTCGCCCGCCGCAGCCTCCCGGACAAGCAAAAAACGCCCCTCCCGCCACAAAACCCCATAAACCGCAACCACCCGCCGCAACTCCACCCGTCCCACCCCTCCCCGGCCCCCCGGCAAGGCCGTCGATCATGAAGTTATCGCCGTCCATGCCGGCGTGTCCTGACAATAACTTCATGATCAACGCGGGAGGCGGGGGTGGGACCGGGGGCCAGGGGGGTGGGGGGTGGGGGTTGGGGGTTGGGTTAGGCGAGGTGGGCGGCTTGGACTGCTTCGGCTGTTACTTCGGTTAGGCGGTCGGTGGGGAGGGCGCCCAACTCGTCGCGGCCGAACCAGCGGGCCTCGCAGGTGGAGCCGCCGACGTCGGCGATCGTCAGCGGGTTGGGCTGGTCGACCACCACGCGGTAGAAGGCGCGTACGCCGTGCCAGTCGATCGGGTAGCCCTCCGGGCCGAGCGAGGCGGCATCGCGGTGGCTGGCCACGCCGAGCAACTCGACGAGGCGGCCCGTCTGCCCGGTCTCCTCGACCAACTCCCGGATCAGCGCCGCGCCGGGCTGCTCCCCGTAGTCGGTGCCGCCGCCGGGCAGGTGCCAACGGCCGGCGCCCGGGTAGCCGTCGGAGATCCGGGTGAGCAGCACCCGACCAGCGGGGTCGGTGCACACGGCGTAGGCGGCGAAGCGCTGCGCCCGGTGCAGCCCGTCCGGGCCGGGCACCGCGTTGAAGGAGGGGAACTCGGGCGCCTCGTCGGGCACCACGTCGGCCGAGGAGGCGGGCAGCCCGAGGGCACGCGCGGTGAACGAGCGCAGCGGCAGCTTGCGTGCCTCGTCGAGGGTGTACCACCGGGCGAGGTCGGTGGGGCGCTCACCGAGCCGGTCGGCCAGCGTGCCGCCGCGCACCGCGACCTGGTAGATCAGCCGGTCGGTGTGGATGGTGATGCCGCGATCCGGTAGTGCCCGCATGTCGGCGAGCACGTCGGCCAGGCCCGAGACGGCGACCGAGAGGCCGGTCTCGGCGGCGGTTTCGCGGACCACTGTGTGGTTCGGGTCCTCGCCGTGGTCGACCGCCCCGCCGGGCAGGGACCACGTGCCGGGGGTGCCGGAGCGCTCCGATGCGCGGACCAGCAACACTCGGCCGTCTGAATCAGCACAAACTGCGTATGCCGCGATCCTGCGAAGCGGCTCCAGCATGGTGGTCACGGAACCAAATTCTCCCCGGGCAGCGTTACCGGAACGGAAAAGAGTCGGATTCCTGACTGTCCGGTCCCGCTCAGGGATCGGTCAGGGTAAGGATCCGGGCGGTCACCGAGGTCGAGGCGGACTCCGGCGCGGACTGTGGAGACATGACAACCACCGGCGCTCCCCACGCCCCGTACAAGCAGCTCCGGCGACCGACGACCGACCGCATGGTGGCCGGGGTCGCCAGCGGTCTCGGCCGCTACTTCGGCGTCGACCCCACCCTGGTCCGGGTGATCTTCGCGGTCACCGGCCTGCTCACCGGCGGGCTGGCGCTGCTCGCGTACCCGATCATGTGGTTCCTGATGCCCGAGGAGCCCGTCAGCGCGCCCGCCTGGCCGCACCCGGCGGGCACCGCGCCGCAGGGCCCGCCGACCGTCGGGCCGCAGCCGGGGTACGCCCCGACGCCGCCCTACCCGCCGACGACCCCGTCCAGCCCGCCGACTGCCGGCTGAGCGGCGCTCACTCCCACTCGATGGTGCCCGGCGGCTTGCTGGTGACGTCCAGCACCACCCGGTTCACCTCGGCCACCTCGTTGGTGATCCGGGTGGAGATCCGAGCGACCACGTCGTAGGGAAGCCGCGACCAGTCGGCGGTCATCGCGTCCTCGCTGGAGACCGGGCGCAGCACCACGGGATGCCCGTAGCTGCGCCCGTCACCCTGCACACCGACACTTCGCACGTCGGCGAGCAGCACCACCGGGAACTGCCAGACGCCCCGGTCGAGACCGGCCGCGGTCAGCTCCTCGCGGGCGATCAGGTCGGCCCGGCGCAGCAGGTCGAGCCGCTCCTGGTCGACCGCGCCGATGATCCGGATGGCCAGGCCGGGGCCGGGGAACGGGTGCCGCCAGACCATCGCCTCGGGCAGGCCCAACTGGAGGCCGAGCGCCCGGACCTCGTCCTTGAAGAGGGTGCGCAGGGGCTCGACCAGGGCGAACTTCAGGTCCTCCGGCAGGCCGCCGACGTTGTGGTGACTCTTGATGTTGGCGGTGCCGGTGCCGCCGCCGGACTCCACGACGTCCGGGTAGAGGGTGCCCTGGACCAGGAACTCCACGTCGCCGTGCAGGGCGATCTCGCGGGCGGCGGCCTCGAAGACCCGGATGAACTCGCGGCCGATGATCTTGCGCTTCTGCTCCGGGTCGGTCACCCCGGCCAGCGCGCCGAGGAACCGGTCCGCCGCGTCGACCACCTTGAGCTTGATGCCGGTGGCCGCCACGTAGTCCTTCTCCACCTGCTCGGCCTCGCCCGCACGCAGCAGGCCGTGGTCGACGAAGACGCAGGTGAGCTGGTCACCGACCGCCTTGTGCACCAGAGCAGCGGCGACCGCCGAGTCCACACCGCCGGACAGGCCGCAGATGACCTCCTTGTCGCCGACCTGGGCGCGGATCCGGGCAACCTGCTCGTCGATGATGTTCTCGGGCGTCCAGGTCGGCTCGATGCCGGCGATGTCGTACAGGAAGCGCTGGAGCATCTCCTGGCCGTGGGCGGTGTGCCCGACCTCCGGGTGGAACTGCACACCGGCCCGGCGACCGGCCACATCCTCGAACGCCGCCACCGGCGCGCCGGCCGACTCGGCGGTCACCGTGAAGCCCTCGGGCGCCTCGGTGACGCAGTCGCCGTGGCTCATCCAGACCGGCAGGTCGGCCGGCAGGTCACGCAGCAGCACACCCGGGTCGAGGAGGCGGGGGCGCAGCGGTGTGCCGCCGTACTCACGGTTGCCGGTCCGCGCGACAGTGCCGCCGAGCGCCTGGGCCATCGCCTGGAAGCCGTAGCAGATGCCGAAGACCGGCACGTCGGCCGTGAAGATGCCGGCGTCGATCTGTGGCGCATCCGGGGCGTAGACGCTGGACGGGCCGCCGGAGAGGATGATCGCGGCCGGGTTCTTCGCCAGCATCTCGGCGACCGGCATCGAGTGCGGCACGATCTCGGAGTAGACCCTCGCCTCGCGGACCCGGCGTGCGATGAGCTGGGCGTACTGGGCTCCGAAGTCCACCACGAGGACTGGGCGAGGCAGGCTCATGTGCACAAAGCCTACCCAGTGTCACGACCACCCCCAGCACCGGCTCGCCAGTTACCCCGCCCCCGCGTCTCCCCCACCCCTCCCTCCCGCGATCTTGCACTTCCCGCCCCGTCAAAAACCACATACAACACGAAACGGCGACCGAAACCGCAAGATCGCGCGAGCCGAGGGGTCAGCCCGGGTCGATCATGGAGCTGTGGTGGGCAAATCGCGGCGAGATGCACCTTTTGCGAGGCACCACAACTCCATGATCGACGATGCAGTCGGGGTCGGGGTCGGGGTCGGGGTGGGTTAGGGGCGTAGCGCGCCTTGGGCGTTTGGCGGGACCGCCGGGTTTTGCGGGGGTACGGGTGCGAGCCTGCGGTACGGGTTGCCTAGGGGCGGGCGGGGGTCTTCGTCGCCCTTGTTGGGCCAGAAGGACATCGCCCGTTCGGCCTGCGCGGTGATGGTCAGCGACGGGTTGACGCCGAGGTTGGCGGAGATCGCCGCGCCGTCGACGACGTGCAGCCCGGGGTGGCCGTACACCCGGTGCCAGGGGTCGATCACCCCGTCGGCCGGGGTCGCGCCGATCGCCGCCCCGCCCAGGATGTGCGCGGTCACCGGGATGTCAAACGGCTCGGTGACCGAACCTCCGGGCGTACCACCGATCTCGTCGGCGAGCAGCCGGGCGGCGGTGTTGCCGGCCGGGATCCAGGTCGGGTTCGGCGCGCCGTGACCTGGGCCGGTGACCAGCCGGCGGCCGAACACGCCCCGATGCCAGCGGGTGGTCAGCGAGTTGTCCACCGACTGCATCACCAGGGCGATGACCGTCCGCTCCGACCAGCCGCGCACCGAGAGCATCCGGGCGGCCAGCCTCGGCTGCCGCACGATGCTGCCCAACCAGCGCCGGACCCGGTGCGGGCCGCCGTCGACCAGCAGCGACTGGAGCAGCCCCATGGCGTTGGAGCCGCGCCCGTAGCGGACCGGCTCGATGTGGGTCTGCGGGTCGGGGTGGAACGAACTGGTGATCGCCACCCCGTCGGTGAAGTCCATCCGCTGCGCCCGGGCCCGCTGGCGGGGCACGGAGGCGCCAAGGATCGCCTCCGAGTTGGTCCGGGTCAGCTCGCCCACGCGGGCGGACAACCCGGGCAGCGCGCCGTCGTCCCTCATCGCGTGCAGCAGCCGTTGGGTGCCCAGCGCCCCGGCGGCGAACACCACCTCCTTGGCGTGGATCACCTGACGGCGGTGACGCACCCAGGCACCGGTGCGGACGGTGTGCACGTCGTACCCGCCACCGGCGGCCGGTTTGACGGCGGTCACCGTGGTCAGCGGGCGCACTGTGACACCCAGCCGCTCGGCGAGCCACAGGTAGTTCTTGACAAGCGTGTTCTTGGCCCCGTGCCGGCAGCCGGTCAGGCACTCCCCGCAGTGCAGGCAACCGGTGCGCTCCGGACCGACGCCACCGAAGTACGGGTCGGCGGCCCGCTCGCCGGGGCGCCCGATGTGCACGCCCACCGGGGTGGCGTGGAAGGTCTCCCCCACCCCCATCCGCTCGGCCACCGCCCGCATGGCGCGGTCCGCGCCGGTGTCGATGGGGTACGCGGTGGCGCCGAGCATTCGCTTCGCCTGGTCGTAGTGGCGGGCCAACTCGTCGCGCCAGTCGGTGATGTCCCGCCACTGCGGGTCGGTGTAGAAGGCCGGCAGCGGCTCGTAGAGGGTGTTCGCGTAGACCAGGGACCCGCCGCCGACCCCGGCCCCGGAGAGCACCAGCACCCCGTTGCCGGAGCGTCGGTCGGCCGGACGGAGCAGGGTGAGCCGCTGGATGCCGTAGCAGCCCAGCTTCGGCGCCCACAGGAACCTGCGCGCACGCCAGGAGGTCTGCGGGAACTCGTCGTCGGCGAAGCGTCGGCCAGCCTCCAGCACGCCGACCGAATAGCCCTTCTCGGCCAGCCGGAGCGCGGTGACGCTGCCACCGAAGCCAGACCCGATGACGAGCACGTCATACCCCATGGACGCATCATTACTCGCGAGTAGCGCTCGCGCCAGCGGCAGTTTTCGCGCGATCATGCTCCGGCCGGCCGACCCGGCGCATTCCGGCCGCAACCGGGAGCACCCGTCGGAGCGTTGGTCCGGAAACGGGTGGAAGGAATTCACAATGGTCCTGGGGTCGATGGCACCGCGCCGACGGTGGCTGCTGTTCGGGCTGACCGCCCTCGCCGTCGTCGCGCTGGTCGTGGCCGGAGCGGTGGTGACCACCCGGCTGACCGGGGACGGCACGCCGGAGCGCACCACCCCGGCGGCCGGCTCGCCGAGCCCGTCTCCCGTCGGCACGCCCACTCCGAGCCCCACCGGCCCGCCGCCCGGCGCGGACATCACCGGCCCACTGAACCTGCTGCTGGTCGGGGTCGACACCCGGGTCAGCGTGCCCGGCTGGGAACCGCACTCCGACGCCGTGCTGGTGCTGCACGTGCCGAAGGGGCTGGGCCGGGCGTACCTCTTCTCCCTGCCCCGCGACCTGCTGGTGGACATCCCGGCGTTTCCCAAGGCCGGCTACCCGGGCGGCCGGACCAAGCTCACCCACGCGATGAGCTACGGCAGCCGGGTGCCGGGCAAGCCGAAGCAGCCGAGCGCCGCCCAGGGGTACGAGCTGCTGCGCAGCACGGTCAGCGGCTACACCGGGCTGCGCATCGACGCCGGTGCGGTGCTCACCTTCAACGGGTTCGACCGGCTCGTGAACGCCCTCGGCGGGGTGGACATCTACGTCGACCAGCGGGTCGCCTCGATGCACCGTCGGCCGGACGGCAAGCACCGCGAGAGCGCGCCCGGCGGCTACACCGGGCCGCAGATGGTCTACGAGAAGGGCGAGCGGCACCTCAACGGCTGGCAGGCGCTGGACTACGCGCGGCAGCGCTACATCCCCGGCGGCGACTACACCCGGCAGCGTCACCAGCAGCAACTGATCCGGGCCATCACCCGCAAGATCCTCGACGAGGGCCTGGCCCGGCAGCCGGAGCGGGTCGACCAGGTCGTCGCCGCGCTGGGCAACACCCTGATCTACGTGGGTGGCCGCCGGATCGTCGACCTGGCATACGCGCTCAGCGGGGTGCCGGAGAAGCAGTTCGTGCTGGTCGGCCTGCCCGGCTCCGGCGTCGGGAAGGGCAGCGCCTACCGCGGCGAACAGCTCACCGCCACCGGCCGGGGGTTCCTCACCGAGCTCCGCGCCGGCCGCGCCGACGCGTACCTGAAAGCCCACCCCGCCCTGGTCGTCAAAACCTGACCCTCCCCCGCCGCGATCTTGCGCTTTCGGTCCGGGGTTCGTGGGTTTTTACCCCTTGTGCCCCGGCAGCAAGTGCAAGATCGCGAGGGGGTCAGAGGGGTTTGGGGGTTGGGGGCTTCTTGGTGCCGTAGAGCCAGGCGTCGAAGAGGGCGTCTAGTTGCTTGCCGGAGATGCGCTCGGCCAGGGCCACGAACTCCGCGGTGGTGGCCGTGCCGTTGCGCTTCTCGGCCGCCCAGGTCTTGACGATCTCGAAGAACGCCTTGTCGCCGACGGCCACCCGCAGCGCGTGCAGGGCCATCCCGCCGCGCTGGTAGACAGACTCGCTGAACAGTTGCTTGACCCCCGGCTTGCCCGGCGGCGTCCGCCACACCTGCGCGGACATCTGGGCGTACCGGATGTCGAACGCCTGCTTGGCGGTGGACTGCCGGGTGTGCTCGGCCCAGAGCCACTCCGCGTACGTCGCGAAGCCCTCGTTGAGCCAGATGTCCTCCCACTTGGCCAGCGCCACGCTGTTGCCGAACCACTGGTGGGCCAACTCGTGGGCGACGACCTCGGTGTTCTCGCCACGCCGGAAGAAGCCGGCGGAGTAGACCGGACGGCTCTGGGTCTCCAGCGCGTACCCGATCCGGCTGTCGGAGACCACCACACCGCCGTACGCGTCGAACGGGTACGGCCCGAACACGCTCTCCAGGTAGTCAGCCACCTTCGCGGTCTGCGCGATCGACGCGTCCGGGGCGCCCTTGGCCAGCGTGGTGGTGACCGCGCTGTAGACCGGCCGCCCCTTGTGGTCGCCGGTGGTGATCCGGAACTTGCCGATCACCACCATGCTCAGGTAGCTGGCCATCGGCGTCTTCTCCGACCACTTCCAGGTGGTCCAGCCGTCCGTGGTGGTCGAGCCGCCCGGCACGCCGTTGCTGACCGCGGTGAGGCCCTTCGGGACGGTGATCTCGAAGTCGTAGGCCGCCTTGTCGGACGGGTGGTCGTTGACCGGGAACCAGGTGCTCGCGGATTCGGGCTGGCCCAGCGCGATGGCACCGTCGTCGGTGTGCAGGAACCCGCCGTCGCCGAGCACCTCGTTCTTCAGCGGCTTCGGCACGCCCTCGTACGCGATCTCGGCCACGAACCCGTTGCCCGCGATCAGGCCGGCGGCCGGCTTGATCACCAGCTCGTTCCGGTCCCGCTTGTGGGGGGCGGGGGCACCGTCCACGGTGACCGTCGTGACGGTCAGACCCGCCAGGTCGAGATTGAAACTCGACAGGTCGGACGTCGCGGTGGCCTGCACCGTGGCGGTGCCGGTCAGCCGGTCCTTCGCCGGGTCGTAGCGCACCTTGATGGTGTACCGCCCGACGTCGTAGCCACCGTTTCCGTAGCTGGGAAAGTAGGTGTCGCCGACACCGGCCGCGCCGGCGGTGAACACCCGCGACGGTGTCGGGGACGCGCTCGGTGGCGGCGTCGCCCGGTCCTGCTCGGTCGAGCCGCAGCCAGACAGCGCGAGCGCCCCGGTCACCGACAACGCGGCAGCCACCCGAAGCCTGCGTGGCGTGTTCCGCATCGCGAACCCTCCCCCGTACGGCGGCGACCGGTGCCCGTACCGATCGCAGGCGGCAGCCTATCGGCCGGGTATCACGGGCCCGTCACGGCAGGGTGGGTGCCGTGCCGCCCACCAACCAGGCGTCCAGGAGCGGCCGTAGCTGCCGGTTCGACACCCGCTCCGCCAGCGCGACGAAGTCCGCGGTGGTGGCGTTTCCGCCCGCCCGCTCAGTGGTCCAGGTACGCAGGATGCGGAAGAACGTGTCGTCACCGACGGTGCGGCGCAGCGCGTGCACGGCGAGCGCGCCGCGCTTGTAGACGGCGGTGCCGAACATCCGCTCCCGTCCGGGCTCAACCGACGGATGTGACCAGTCGGTCATCGCGTACTGCGACTCGAAGTTGCGCTGCGCGGTCCGGACGCCGTCGTGCTCCTCCCACAGCCACTCGGCGTAGCTGGCGAAGCCCTCGTTGAGCCAGATGTCGCCCCACCTGCTGAGCGAGACGCTGTCGCCGAACCACTGGTGGGCCAGCTCGTGCGCCACCACGCCGGGGTTGGGCCGGTCGCCGGTGAAGAAGGCGGGACCGTAGACCGGCCGGGACTGGGTCTCCAGCGCGTACCCGATCCGGTCGTCCGCGACCACGATGCCACCGTACGAGTCGAACGGGTACGGGCCGAAGCGGCTGGCCAGGAAGTCGGCGATCTCCCCGGTGCGGGCCAGCGAGCCGGCCGCCCCGCCGGTCGCCGGAAGGCTCGCCGAGACGGCGGTGACCATCGGTCGTCCGGCGTGGCTGCCGCTGACCACCCGGTAGTTTCCGATCACGAGGGTGCTCAGGTAGCTGGCCATCGGGGTGCGCTCCGACCAGCGCCAGGTGGTCCAGCCGCCGGCGCTGCTCTTCGGCCCGGGCACCCCGTTGCTCAGTGCGGACAGTCCGTCCGGGACGGTCACGGCGAGGTCGTAGGTGGCCTTGTCCGACGGATGGTCGTTGACCGGAAACCAGGTGGCCGCCGAGTCGGGTTGGCCGAGCGCGATCGCACCGTCGTCGGTGTGCAGGAAGCCGCCGCTGCCCAGCGCACCGTCGGCGACAGGGCTGGGCACACCGCCGTAGTCGATCACCACGGTGAACGGCCGGCCGTGCGGCAGCCGATCGTGCGGGGTCACCACCAGTTCGCCGTCGGCCCGACGGTGCTCGGCCCGCGTCTGGTCGACGGTGACCGCGCCGACGTCCAGGCCGGCGAGGTCCAGATTGAACCGGGACAGCGCCTGGGTGGCGGTGGCCGTGATGGTGGCCCGGCCGGTGAGCCGGTCGGTCGTCGGGTCGTACCGGACGTCCAGGGCGTAGTGCGTGACGTCGTAACCGCCGTTGCCGCGCCCGGGCACGTACGGGTCACCGGCGTCGGCGGCGCCGGGCCGGAATCCGTCGCCCTCGTCGCCCGTGCAACCAACGGCGCCGAGCGCGATGGCGCAGGTCAACGCGGTGACGGCGGCCAGCCGGCGGCGGCGCGGCGTCCGTCCGGTCAGGACCATTGCCGTCTCCTTCCGCGCGGTCGCCGGGTCACGACGAGCCTAGCCAGCACCACCGGGTCCGAGGCCGGTATCGACGATCGTCAGTTACTTTCGTTCAAACAAGCAAAAGTTAGCTCGCATCGACACTTTCTTTTGGCTGTTGCCGACGTTACTGTCTGACTCCAAGATGTAACACGCTCGGAACATCCGAGTCGGTCACGTCCAGGGACGGGACTTCGTCCCGCACCGACACGCCGTGGCGGCGGCGTGCAGTTGCCCCTTCGATTCACGACACCCGCACCCTCCGGCCCCGCCGGAGACGCGGATCGGGCGCTCGGCGGCGCCCCGCGACGGAACCCCGTCACGCCTCTTGCTGATCGTTATCGACGGCATCCGCCGTCGCGAAAGGTGGGACCATGCCCGACCACTCCACCCCCGACACCACACCGGCCGGCCGGATCAACCGCCGGTCCCTGCTCGCCGCCTCGGCCGGCGTCGCCGCCGCCCTCGGCGCGGCCGGCCTGCCGGTCCTCGCCACCGGTACCCCTGCGCTCGCCCACCCCAAGGACAAGGGCAAGGACAAGGACAAGGGGAAGAGCAAGCTGCGGGTCGAACCGCTGATCCCGTCGAAGAACCGCGGCATCATCCTCTACAGCGTCCGGGACCGGATCACCGCCGCGCCCGACGACAGCGGTGTGCCGTACGGCTTCGAACGCGTCCTCGCCCGGCTGGCCGAGATCGGCTACAAGGAGATCGAGTTCGCCGGCTACACCCAGCACACCTCGATCCTCGGCCGGCAGATCACCCCGCGCGAGATCCGCAAGATCCTCGACGACAACGGCCTGGTCGCCAACGGCACCCACGCCTCGATCCAGGCGGCCACCTTCCAGCAGCAGCTGGACATCGCCGAGGAACTCGGCATGAAGAACATCGGCACCGGCAGCGACCCGACCAACAGCGCCTACAAGGCCGACTGGGACGCCGCCGCCGACACCTGGAACGAGCTGGGCCGGCAGGCCCGCGCCCGGGGCATGCGGCTCTACACGCACAACCACGACGTCGCGTACAGCTTCCTGCTCGACTCCGGGCCGCTCGACGCGCAGGGCCGCCCCACCCGCTCGTCGGGCATCCGGCGGCTGGAGTACTTCTTCGGCAAGACCGACCCCAAGTACGTCTTCTTCGAGTTCGACATCTACTGGGGCTACGTGGCCCGCTACAAGCACCAGAAGTACGTCGACCCGGCCGGCCGCGAGGTGACCGACCTGTTCGACCCGATCCTCAACGTGGCCGACCGGACCACCCGGTTCCCGCTCTTCCACGCCAAGGACGGCGACCGGGACACCAGCGTGCCCAACGGCCACCAGATGGCCCCCCTCGGCGAGGGCGACATCAACTTCCAGCAGTTCTTCCAGACCATCGGCGAGCGCGACTTCCACCACGCCAACTGGGAGATGGACACCGCCCCCGGCGGGACCGCCAACCGCGGGCAGTCGCTGGACTTCGCGGAGCTCAGCTACCGCAACATGTCCGACCTGACGATCTACCTCAAGAAGTAACACCCCGCACGGCCGGCGTCCGCCCGACGCCGGCCGTGCCACACTCCGCCGGCCATCGAGCCGGCGGCCGGTGACGGGCACTGTCGCAGACCGCCCCGATCACCTTCGCGCTCCCGTACGGCGACGGGACGCGCACGGTCCATCCCCACCGCAGTCGCGCGGCCGGCCCTCACCAGGCCGGGGATGCCGCGCGCCCGCCGAACACCGGAGGAACGATGATCCGACCGACCGGACGACGATGGTTCGCCATCGCCGCTGGGCTCTTCCTGACCATCCCCCTCATCTCCGCCGCTCCCGCCGCTGCGGCGCCGACCAACCCAGCCCCCACCGGGGTGGCCGCCGTGGAGAACGGCCCCGCCGCACTCCGCTCCGACAAGCGCGCCCCGAAGAGCTATCAGGTGCTTGTCTTCACCAAGACCGCAGGTGAGCGGCGCGCGTCCATGAACGACGGCGTCGACACGATCCAGAAGCTGGCCAAGACCAACAAGTTCACCGTGACGGTGAGCCAGGACGCCGCCGTGTTCACCCCCGACCAGCTGGCGAAGTACCGGGCCGTGGTCTTCCTCAACACCAGCGGCGACGTGCTCAACGCCGGCCAGGAAGCGGCCTTCGAGGCGTACGTGAAGGCCGGCGGCGGCTACGTCGGCGTGCACGCGGCCGCGGAGACCGAGCCGGACTGGGCCTTCTACCAGGACCTGGTCGGCGCGAAGGTGGCCAGTGCCTCGCCCGTCAGCCGTGGCGTGCTGGACGTGGCCGACCGCGCCCACCCGGCGTCCGAGACGCTGCCGCGCACACTCACCCTCACCGAGGAGTGGTACAACTTCGACCGCAACGTGCGCGGCACCGCGCACGTGCTGGCCACGGTGGACGAGAAGACCTACACCGGCGGCAGCATGGGGTACGACCACCCGATCACCTGGTGCAAGGACTACCAGGGCGGGCGCTCCTTCTACACCGGCCTCGGGCACAGCGCCGAGACGTACCGCTCGGCGAAGTTCCGCGAGCACCTGCTCGGCGGCATCCGCTGGTCGGCAGGCGTGGTCGAGGGCGACTGCGGCGCCACGGTGCTCGGCAACTACGAGAAGGTCACCCTCAACGGCCAGCCGGGCGAGCCGATGTCGCTGTCCGTGCTCCCCGACGGCCGGGTGCTGCACAACACCCGCAGCGGCGAGGTGCGGCTCTACGACCCCGCCACCGGCGCGAGCCCGGTGATCACCACCATCGACGTGTACCAGCACGACGAGGACGGCCTCCAGTCCGTCGCCATCGACCCCGACTTCGCGAAGAACAAGTGGGTCTACATCTACTACGCGCCGAAGCTGAACACCCCAGTCGACGACCCGGCCACCCCTGGCGTCAACGAGGGCGACGCTCCGGCCACCTCCACCGACCCGACCGTGTGGGACAAGTTCAAGGGCTACAACCAGCTCTCCCGGGTCAAGCTGGTGGAGACCCCCACCCCGCACCTGGACCTGAGCACCGAGCAGCAGATCCTCCGGGTCGACACCGACCGCGGCATCTGCTGCCACGTCGCCGGCGAGATCAAGTTCGACGCCAAGGGCCTGCTCTACCTGGTCACCGGGGACGACACGAACGCCGGCGGTTCCGACGGCTACACCCCGATCAACGAGTCGCCGACCCAGGGCCCCGGCTACGACGCGCAGCGCTCCTCGGGCAACACCAACGACCTGCGCGGCAAGCTGCTGCGGGTCAAGGTCAAGGCGGACGGGTCGTACAGCATCCCGAAGGGCAACCTCTTCGACGAGGCGAAGGACGAGGCCGGCAAGACCCGCCCGGAGATCTTCCTGATGGGTCTGCGCAACCCGTTCCGGTATGACGTGGGCGCCGACGGCACGGTGTACGTCGGTGACTACTCCCCGGACTCCCGCGTGCCAAGCGCCACCCGGGGCCCGGACGGCACCGGCCGCTGGTTCGCCACCAAGAAGGCCGGCAACTACGGCTGGCCGTACTGCTACTCGCCGAGCCTGCCGTACATCGACTACGACTTCGTCACCCGGACCTCCGGCGCGCCGTTCAACTGCGCCGCACCGGTAAACGACTCGCCGCGCAACACCGGCCTGTCGGTGCTGCCGAAGGTCGAGCAGCCGCAGTTCTGGTACACGTTCGACGCGCGTACCCCATGCGCCGGGGCGTACCTGCAGAACCCGGCGGGCACCTGCGACTTCAAGTGGCCGGTGATCGGCACCGGCGGCGTCGGCCCGATGGGCGGCCCGATCTACTCGTACGACCCGAAGTCGACCTCCGAGGTGAAGTTCCCCGAGTACTACCAGAACGCGGTGGTCTTCGGTGAGTTCACCCGGGACAAGATCTTCATGATGCGTACCGACGGCAAGGGCACCCTGACCGGCGTGGAGCAGTTCCTGCCGGGCTTCGTCTTCGACAACCCGATGGACATGGAGTTCGGCCCGGACGGCTCCCTCTACCTGCTGGAGTACGGCGACGGCTTCTTCCGGGCCAACCCGGACGCGCAGCTGTCGGTGATCCGGTACGTCAAGGGCCAGCGGTCGCCGGTGGCGAAGCTCGACGCCACCCCGACCAGCGGCACGGCACCGCTGACCGTCCAGTTCTCCTCGGCCGGCAGCTACGACCCGGACCCGGGCGAGTCCATCTCGTACGCCTGGGACTTCACCAACGACGGCACGGTCGACTCGGCCGACCCCAACCCGTCGTTCACCTACACCGCGAACGGAACGTACAGCGCCAAGCTGACGGTGACCGACTCCAACGGTAGGACCGCCGTACTCACCAAGGAGATCGTGGTCGGCAACACCGCGCCCACGGTGACCGTCAGCTCCCCGGTGGGTGGCAGCTTCTTCAACTGGGGCGACAGCGTGCCGTTCACCATCACGGTGACCGACCCGGAGGACGGGCCGGTGGACTGCTCGCGGGTGACCGTGACGTTCGTCCTCGGCCACGACAGCCACGGGCACCCGGACAGCTCCACCACCGGCTGCACGGGCGTGCTCGCCACCCCGGCCGACGGCGGTGACCACGCCGGCGGCTACCTGTACGGCGGGATCAGCGCCTCGTACACCGACCTCGGTGGCGGCGGTCAGGCCCCGATCACCACGGTCGGCCAGACGATCATCCAGACGCCGCGTCAGCAGGCCGAGAACGCCCAGGTGCAGCAGGGCGTGACAGTCGCCAACACCGGTGACACCGGCGGCGGGCAGCACGTCACCTCGATCGACCCGGGCGACCACATCGCCTTCGACCCGATCAACCTGGGTGGGGTGTCCAGCGTGACGCTGCGGCACTCCGGGGGCTCGGCCGCCACGGCCGGCACCCCCCGCGCGGCGGTGGAGCTTCGGCTCGACTCGCCGACCGGCCCACTCGTCGCCACGGCGACGCTGAACGCGACCACCGGCAACGCGGCCTTCACCAGCACCGCGGTGCCGGTGAACCAGCCGGCCGGGGCGCACCGGCTCTACCTGGTCTACACCGCCGTACCGGGCGGTCCGACCAGTGGCCTGGGCAACCTGAACTGGGTCGAGTTCACCGTGGGCTGACGCCCCCGGTAAGACGGAGGCCGGCCCCGCAGCGTGGCGGGGCCGGCCTTCCGGCGTGTGCGGGACGGGTCAGCGGTCGAGGACCAGGCCCACCTTCTGGAACTCCTTGAGGTCGCGGTAACCGCACTTGGCCATCGCCCGGCGCAACCCGCCGAACAGGTTGAGCTGGCCGTCGGCCTCGTCGGCCGGGCCGAAGAGCAACTGCTCCATCGACCCGATCGGGTCGCCGGAAACCTCGAACGCGCCCCGGGGCAGCGACGGGTGGCTCGCCGCCGAGTGCCACCAGGCACCACCGGCGGGCGCCTCCTCGCAGAGCGACAGCGGCTCGCCGAGCATCACCGCGTCCGCGCCGCAGCCGAGCGCCTTGGCGATGTCGCCCGAGGTCTGGATGTCGCCGTCGGCGATCAGGTGCACGTACCGGCCGCCGGTCTCGTCGAGGTAGTCCCGACGGGCCGCCGCGGCGTCGGCGATCGCGGTGGCCATCGGCACCCGGATGCCCAGCACCGACTCGGTGGTCGACCACTCGTCGCCGCCGATGCCCACGATCACACCGGCCGCGCCGGTACGCATCAGGTGCAGCGCCGTCTTGTAGTCGGTGCAGCCGCCGACGATCACCGGCAGGTCGAGGTCGGCGATGAACTCCTTGAGGTTCAGCGGCTCGTCGGTCGTCGACACGTGCTCGGCCGAGACGATGGTGCCCTGGATGACCAGGATGTCCACCCCGGCGTCCAGGATCACCGGCGCCAGCGCCAGGGTGTGCTGCGGGGACACCCGCACCGCCACCGTGCCGCCGCCGGCCCGCAGTTCACGGGCCCGCTCGGCGATCAGGTCCGGGCGGATCGGCTCGGCGTACACCTCCTGGAGCCGCTTGGTGGCGCGGGCGTCCTCGTCGAGGCCGGCCAACTCCTCCAGCACCTTGGTCGGGTTCTCGTAGCGGGTCCACAGCCCCTCGACGTTGAGCACGCCGAGGCCGCCGAGCTGACCGAGCCGCACCGCCGACGACGGGCTCATCGTGGCGTCGGAGGGGTGCCCGACGCAGGGGATGCCGAACGGGTACGCGTCGAGCTGCCAGGCGGTGGAGACGTCGTCGACGTCCCGGGTCCGGCGGCTCGGCACGATGGCGATGTCGTCCAGGTGGTAGCCGCGCTGCGCGGTCTTGCCCAGCCCGATCTCGACCACGTCACGCATGGGGGACTCCAGGTGGTTGGGGGTGGTGGGTCAGCGAGTGTGGTAGTTGGGCGCCTCGACGGTCATCTGGATGTCGTGCGGGTGGCTCTCCTTGAGCCCGGCCGCGGTGATCCGGATGAGCTGGCCCCGGTGGTGCAGATCGGGGATGTTCTCCGCACCGGCGTACCCCATCGCCAGCCGCAGCCCGCCGACCAGCTGGTGGGCCACCCGGGAGAGCGGCCCCCGGTACGGCACCTGACCCTCGACGCCCTCGGGGACCAGCTTGTCGTCGCTGAGCACGTCCTGCTGGAAGTAGCGGTCCTTCGAGTACGACTTGGCCTGGCCACGGGACTGCATCGCGCCGAGCGAGCCCATCCCCCGGTACGTCTTGAACTGCTTGCCGTTGACGAAGATCAGCTCGCCGGGGCTCTCCTCGCAGCCGGCCAGCAGGCTGCCGAGCATCACCGTGTCGGCACCGGCGACCAGCGCCTTGGCGATGTCGCCCGAAT
Source organism: Micromonospora sp. NPDC047467 (assembly GCF_040643095.1). Lineage (NCBI taxonomy): Bacteria > Bacillati > Actinomycetota > Actinomycetes > Micromonosporales > Micromonosporaceae > Micromonospora > Micromonospora sp. NPDC047467. Next base: position 53,335 of record NZ_JBEYTO010000013.1, read on the forward strand.
ACTGGATGCCGCCGTCACCGATCACCGGCACGCCGGCCGGGCGGGCGGCCCGGGCGGCCTCCATGATCGCGGTGATCTGCGGGACGCCGACCCCGGCGACGATCCGGGTGGTGCAGATCGCACCCGGGCCGACACCGACCTTGACGCCGTCGGCGCCGGCGTCGACCAGCGCCTTCGCGCCGGCGTACGTGGCCACGTTGCCGCCCACGACCTCGACGGCGACGTCCTTCTTGAGCCGGCGGACCATGTCCAGCACGGCCCGCTGGTGGCCGTGCGCGGTGTCCACGATCAGCACGTCCACGCCCGCGTCGACCAGGGTGCGCGCCCGCTTGTAGGAATCCTCGCCGACGCCGATCGCGGCGGCCACCCGGAGCCGGCCCGCGCCGTCCTTGGTGGCCTCCGGGTACTGCTCGCTCTTGGTGAAGTCCTTGACGGTGATCAGCCCGCGCAGCCGACCCGAGTCGTCCACGATCGGCAGCTTCTCGACCTTGTGCCGGCGCAGCAGATCCAGCGCGTCGTCCTTGCTCACCCCGACCTGGGCGGTGATCAGCGGGGTCCGGGTCATGATCTCGTGAACCGGGGTGTCCGGCTCAGAGACGAAGCGCATGTCACGGTTGGTGACGATGCCCACCAGTTGGCCGTCGCCGTCCACCACCGGCACGCCGGAGATCCGGTACCGGCCGCACAGCTCGTCGACCTCGCGCAGGGTGTCGTTGGGGCTGGCCGTCACCGGGTTGGTGATCATGCCGGACTCCGAGCGCTTGACCAGGTCGACCTGGAGCGCCTGGTCGTCCACGGAGAGGTTGCGGTGCAGCACGCCGATGCCGCCCTGGCGGGCCATCGCGATCGCCATCCGCGCCTCGGTGACGGTGTCCATGGCGCTGGACAGCAGCGGAATGGTCAGCTCGATGTTGCGGGTGAGCCTCGTACGGGTGTTGACCCGGCTGGGCACCACGTCCGACTCGCCCGGCTGCAACAGCACGTCGTCGAAGGTGAGCCCGAGCGGAACGACCCGCGCCGAGCCAGCCGGCAACTCGGGCAGGTGGCCGCCCAGGTCGGCGTGCTCGACGCCGGCCGGCAGATCGGTGCTGGGCGAATTTTCCACGATTGCTCCCCTGAGCTGCTCGGATGGGCTTCAGCGAGGTGGCGCGGACGGGCACATTGACACGCCACGGAGCCGGCACATCGTCTCATCGTACCCAGTGAGCTGGGCGACCTCCGGCGGTGGCGGTAGTCCCGGCGCGGTGCGGGGGGCGGACGTTCGACCCGCGTTGGGTCTACGGTGAGGGGGTGCACGACGAGCCCATCGACCCGTTCAACGGCGACCCGGCCGACCCGACCGCGGGGCTGGACGATCCGGCCGACGACGCGACGCCGGATCCGCTGACCGACGTCGAGCGACAGGATGTGCTCGAAGACCTCGCCGACCTGGAGATCTACCAGGCTCTGCTGGCACCGATCGGGGTGCGCGGGCTGGTGATCGAATGCGAGGACTGCCGCGAGCCCCACTACTTCGACTGGGACCTGCTGCGGGGCAACCTGCGGCACCTGCTCAACTCGGGGCGCCCCCGCGTCCACGAGCCGGCGTACGACCCCGACCCGGACCACTACGTGACCTGGGACTACGCCCGTGGGTACGCCGACGGGGTGCACGACACCCTGACCGAGGGCACCGAGGACGAGCCGGACGCCTCCACCACCGCGGATTAGCCCATTGCCGGCCTCCCGGTTCGGAGAGGCCGGCACATCCCGGGCCGAGCGTATGTGGGGTCAGGCGACGAGGCCGGCGCGGAAGCCGGCCGCCACGGCGTGCGCCCGGTCCCGGGCGCCGAGCTTGCGGAACAGCCGCCGGGCGTGCGTCTTGACGGTGTCCTCGGACACAAACAGCTCCCGGCCGATCTCCGCGTTGCTCTTGCCCTCGGCCATGCCCAGCAGGACCTGCAACTCCCGTTCGGTGAGCCCGATCGACGCCCGGGTGGGACGGGCGTTCGGGGCGGGCCGGGCCGGGTCGTTCTGGCTTGTCGACGGCTCGTCGGCGGCCGGTTCGGCCTCGTCCTCGCCCCGCTGCACCGGCACCGAGGGCACGCCAGCCGAACCCTCGCCCGCCACGTTGGCGGCCCAGCCCGGCTCGGCGGACCCGCGCAGGGAGGGCGCCGAGCGGCCCGGACCGCCGACCGCCGCGGTGTCCCGGGCCGGGTCGGTGACCCGCTGCCGGGACGCCCGACCGTTCGCGGTGAGCAGCAGCAGAGCCTTGGCCACCGCGCTGGTCAGGTCATGGTCGACGTTCTGGATCAGGCCCCGGGCACCGGCGCTGATGGTGGCCGCCGCCGCCTCGGACTCCTCGGTGCCGAGCAGCAGCACGGCGGCCTGCGGCGCGCGGGCCAGCACCCGGCGGACGAAACCCGCGCTGTCCGGCCGGGTGAGGGCCGTGTCGGCCAACACCACGTCGGCCGGCCGCTCGGCCAGCCGAAGCATCACCTCGGGATCGGAGACGGCGGTACGGACGATCGCGGACAACCCCAGCCGCGCGGCAGCGGACGTCAGGTGCTGGGCCGCGAGTGGTGTCCGAACGCACACAAGAACAGTACGCACTGTGGTGGTCTCCTCTCCGCACACGAGCAGACCATGACGACGTCGGCTGAGGAGGGGGTTCCGGGCAATCATTTGAACTTTTCCGACAACTAGGGCAAAAGGCGCAAGTTGCCGAGCGTTTTCGATCACAGGTGTGTGAGTCGGCGACGGCGTGGGTACCGGATGGTCCAGGCCGGGAACGGTGCGCCTGCGCGGCCCGCCGCCCGGAAGCCGGCCACAAGGATCTCGCGGTGCCGCGCGGGAGGAGGGGTGCTGATGTCGAACGTACGTAGACTGCCCGGACCCATCGTCGACCTTTGGGACTGGCAGCGGCTCGGTGCCTGCCGAGGCCGGGACAGCGCCCAGTTCTTCCACCCCGACGGCGAGCGGGGCTCCTCCCGGCTGCGTCGGGAGTCGTCCGCCAAGGCGGTCTGCCGCGCCTGCCCGGTCCGCGCCGAATGCGCCGCGCACGCGCTGTCGGTCCGTGAGCCGTACGGCGTGTGGGGTGGCTTCAGCGAGTCGGAGCGGCTGCGGCTGCTCGCCGTCGGCTGGGAGGACCTGGCCGACCGCCGGCACGCTCGGGTCGACGTCGCCCGCCTGGAGGCCCGCCTGGGCCGCGCGCACAAGTCGACCGTCCCGGCCCAACGCAACGTCGCCTGACCCGCCCCCGACATCCGCGCGAACCGCGCCCCCGCCACGGGGGGCGCGGTTCGCACGTAATCGCCCGCAGATCTTGGACAGTTTCCGTTCGCGGAACGGTAACTGTCCAAGATCTGTGTGGGTGGGTGCTCAGCGGACCAGGACGGGGACCGTGTGCCAGCCGGTCGCGCCGTCGGGGACGACGCCCTGCGTACGCTCGGTCTGGGTCTCGCCGGTCGCGTCGGTCGCCCGGACCTGGAGTTGGTGCTCGCCCGGGGTGGCGTCCCAGCGCCACGACCACTGCACCCAGGTGTCCACCGACACCGTGGGGGCCAACTCCGCCTCCTGCCAGGGGCCGCCGTCGACACGTACCTCGACCCGGCGGATGCCCCGCTGCTGCGCCCAGGCGACCCCGGCCACCGTCACCGGGCCGGTGGTCAGCCGGTTCCGCCGCCGGGGCGCGTCGATCCGCGACTGAGTCTTGATCGGGCCCTCGCGGGACCAGCCGCGCGGCACCCAGTACGCGTCGAAGTCGGCGAAGCGGGTCAACTCCAACTCGGTCACCCACTTGCAGGCCGACACGTAGCCGTAGAGGCCGGGCACCACCATCCGGGCCGGGAAGCCGTGCTCGACCGGCAAGGGTTCACCGTTCATGCCGATCGCCAGCAGCGCGTCCCGCCCGTCGCGCAGGGCCGCGGTGGGGGTGCCGCACGTCCAGCCGTCGACCGACCGACCGACGACCTGGTCGGCGTCGTCGTCCGGCTCGACCTCGTCGAGCAGCTCCCGCAGGGGTACGCCCAGCCAGCGGGCGTTGCCGATCAGGTCCCCGCCCACCTCGTTGGACACGCAGGCCAATGTGACGTACCGCTCGACCAGCGGCCGGGCCAGCAGGTCGGCGAGGCTGTAGGTGCGTTCGGTGCCGACCCGCCCGTGGATGCGCAGCCGCCACGTGTCCGGGTCCACCTGCGGCACGACCAATGCGGTGTCGATCCGGTAGAACCCGAAGTTCGGGGTGACGTACGACGCGAGCTGGGCCACCGGGAGATCCGCGCCCGCCGGCACCGCCGCCGCGGGTGCCACCGGCGCGGGCAGCCGGATCGCGTCCCGGGCGGCCGACACCCCGCGCCGCCCGGCCAGCCAGCGCCCGCCCAGACCGGCCACCGCAGCCGTACCGAGCAGCACCCCGGTACCGGTGAGGAACCGCCGGCGCGACTCCGGGTCGACCCCCTCAGGCCGGTCCGGTGCCGGGCCGCCCGTGGCCGGCGCGGGTGGGGTGGGTGGTGACCAGGGCCAGGGGTCCAGTTCGAGCGGGCCCGCGATGAACAGCCAGAGCACCAGGGCGCCCAGCCCGCCGCCGACCAGCGACGGTAGGGCGTCGGCGAGGTCCGCGCCGGGGCGGGTCAACGCGGCGGCCACCCCGACGGCGCCCAACGCCGCGATGCCGGCCAGGCCGAGGGCCAGGCGGCGGACCGCCAGCACTCCGATCAGCGCGGCGAACCCACCCAGCAGCAGGGCGGTGCCGACCAGCAGGGCGATCTTGTCGGCGGTGCCGAAGACGTCGATGGCGAACTGCTTCAGCGGCTCGGGGGCAGCGTCGACGACCGCCCCGCCGACCGCGACCAGCGGCGCCGACCGGGGGCCGGTCAGCACGGCCACCGGCTCGGCGATCCCGATCGTGGCGGCGGCGGCGGTGACTCCGGCCAGCGCGGCGTACCGGCGCGACGTGGTGGTCATCGGCCCAGTGTGCGCGGTCCTCTCGCCGGGTCGCCAACGGCGTCAACGCTCAGTGATCACCTTGAAGACGAACCGGGGCACACCGCCATGGACGGTGTGCCCCGGAAACGGTGGTGCTACGGGTCAGAAGCCCGGGCCGTGCTGGTGGCCGTGACCGTGGCCGTGGCCGCCCGAGCCGGCCGGCTCGGCCTGCGCCGGCTTCTCCACCACGAGGCTCTCCGTGGTGAGCAGCAGGCCGGCGATCGAGGCGGCGTTGGTGACCGCGTTGCGGGTCACCTTCACCGGGTCGATGATGCCGGCCTTGACCAGGTCGCCGTACTCGCCGGTGGCGGCGTCGAGGCCGTTGCCCCACGCCATGTCGGCGACCTTCTGGGTCACGACGTAGCCGTCGTGGCCGGCGTTCTGCGCGATCCAGCGCAGCGGCTCGACCAGCGACTTGCGCACGATCGAGACGCCGACCTTCTCGTCACCGGTGAAGCCCAGGTCGTCGTCGAGCACGGGAAGGATCTGCACCAGGGCGGCGCCGCCGCCGGGCACGGTGCCCTCCTCGACCGCAGCCTTGGTCGCCGCGATGGCGTCCTCGATGCGGTGCTTGCGCTCCTTCATCTCGACCTCGGTCGCCGCACCCACCTTGATCACGGCGATGCCACCGGAGAGCTTCGCCAGCCGCTCGGCCAGCTTCTCCTTGTCCCAGTCGGAGTCGGAGGCCTCGATCTCCTTGCGGATCTGGGAGACCCGGTCGTCGACGTCGGCCTTCTGGCCGCCGCCGTCGACGATCGTGGTGTTCTCCTTGTCGACCACGACGCGCCGGGCGGTGCCCAGCACCTCCAGGCCGACCTGGTCGATCTTGTAGCCCAGCTCCGGGGCGACCAGTTCGGCGCCGGTGGAGATGGCGATGTCCTGGAGCATCGCCTTGCGTCGGTCGCCGAAGCCCGGGGCCTTGACCGCGCAGACCTTGAGAGTCTTGCGCAGCGAGTTGACCACGAGGGTCGAGAGCGCCTGGCCCTCCACGTCCTCGGCGATGATCAGCAGCGGCTTGCTGTTCTGCAGGACCTTCTCCAGCAGCGGCAGCAGCTCCTCGATCGCGGAGATCTTCTGCGTGGTGACCAGGATGTACGCGTCCTCGAGGACGGACTCCTGGCCCTCCAGGTCGGTGACGAAGTTGGGCGAGATGAAGCCCTTGTCGAACTGGAGACCCTCGGTCACCTCCAGCTCGGTGGTGAGCATCGAGCCCTCCTCGACGGTGATGACACCGTCGCGGCCGACCCGCTCCATCGCCTCGGCGATCAGTTCGCCGATGGTGGCGTCCTGCGCGGAGATCGTCGCCACGTTCGCGATCGACTTCTTGTCGGCGACCTCGACGGCCCGACCGAGCAGCGCCTCGGAGATCTTGGCGGCCGCCGCGTCGATGCCCCGCTTGAGGCCGGCCGGGTTGGTCCCGGCGGTGACGTTGCGCAGGCCCTCACGGACCATCGCCTGCGCCAGCACGGTCGCGGTGGTGGTCCCGTCGCCGGCGACGTCGTTGGTCTTGGTCGCCACCTCCTTGACCAGCTGCGCGCCGAGGTTCTCGTAGGGGTTGGTGAGCTCGATCTCCTTGGCGATGGTCACACCATCGTTGGTGATCGTCGGCGCACCGAATTTCTTGTCCAGGACGACGTTGCGCCCGCGCGGGCCGAGGGTGACCTTGACCGCGTCAGCGAGGGCGTTGACACCGTGCTCCAGCAGGTGCCGGGCGTCGTCCGAGAAGCTGAGGATCTTCGCCATAAATGTCCCTTCGAAGCGACGTCGCCCCGGCCCGGCGAGCCGGACCGGGGCAACGACACTGATCGGTTGCTTACTTCTCGATGACCGCGAGGACGTCGCGGGCGGAGAGCACCAGGTACTCCTCGCCGGCGTACTTGACCTCGGTGCCGCCGTACTTCGAGTAGAGGACGGTGTCGCCGACCTGAACGTCAACCGGAACCCGGTTGCCGTTGTCGTCGACGCGCCCCGGGCCCACAGCGAGGACAGTGCCCTCCTGCGGCTTCTCCTTGGCGGTGTCGGGGATCACGATGCCCGACGCCGTGGTGGTCTCAGCCTCGTTCGCCTGGACCACGATGCGGTCCTCGAGCGGCTTGATCGCAACCTTGGTCGCGGTAGTCACGGGCATACCCTCCTGGGGTACTGGTTTCGTTACCGGCCGGCGCGGCCGGCCAGCGTCAATCTGCCTCATGCCACCGGGCGGGGCCGTCGTCGCGGGTGCCGGTCCGCCTGGCGTTGCGCACCCGGGCCGAGACCCGGGAGCTGGCACCCTCGGGGTGAGAGTGCTAATCGCAGGTTATTCCGTGGCTAGCACTCCGTCAAGGAGAGTGCCAGCGAGTCGCGCCCCGCCAGCCTGGATTTCCGGATCCACCCGGACAATGACCGGGTGGATCTCGACCAACTGGCCGCGCTGCGTACCCCCGAGGGGTCGGCCGCGCTCACGGCGGCGGCCAGGCTGGCCGGCGGCGACCCGCTGGCCGCGGCGTCGGCGCTGCGCGCGACCGGGGTGCCGCCCGCGCTGGCCGCGGCGGCGCTCACCCAGGCCGAACTGCGCCACCGGGCGGTCGGCAAGTTCGGCCCGGCCGCCGCTGGGATGTTCCTCACCCGCGCCGGACTGGAGCAGGCCACCCGCCGGGTCGTCGCGGACCGCCGCGCCGAACGGCTGCGGGCGGCCGGCGTGCACACCCTGGCCGACCTCGGTTGCGGCCTGGGCGCCGACGCGCTCGCCGCCGCCCGCGCCGGCATCCGGGTGTACGGGGTGGAGGCCGACCCCGTGACCGCCGCGATGGCCGCCGCCAACGCCGCCGCGGCAGGGCTGGCGGAGCGGTTCACGGTCGAGTGCGGCGACGCCACCTCCTTCGACGTGTCCCGGGTCGACGGCGTCTTCTGCGACCCGGCCCGACGCCGGGCCGGCACCGGCCGGCGGATCTTCGACCCGCGCTCCTACTCGCCGCCGTGGGACTTCGTGACCGGGCTGGCCGAGCGGGTGCCACGCACGGTGGTGAAGGTGGCGCCGGGGCTGGACCACGCGCTCATCCCACCCGGCGCGGAGGCGGAATGGGTAAGCGTCGACGGCGACCTCGTCGAGGCTGCGCTCTGGTGCGGCGAGCTGGCCCAGGCGACCCGCCGCGCCACCCTCTACCGGCAGGAGGGCGCCGAGATCCGCCGCCACCAGCTCACCGGCTCGGGTGCCGCCGAGGCCCCGGTCGGGCCACCGCGCCGCTACCTGTACGACCCGGACGCGGCGGTGGTCCGCGCACACCTCGTCGCCGAGCTGGCCGAGGAGTTGGACGCCACCCTCGGTGACCCGAGCATCGCCTACCTCTACGCCGACCAGCCGACCCGCACCCCGTACGCGCGCTGCCTGGAGATCACCGACGTGCTGCCGTTCTCGCTCAAGCGCCTGCGGGCACTGCTGCGGGACCGCCGGGTGGGGCGGGTCGAGATCCTCAAGCGAGGTTCGGCGCTCACCCCGGAGCAGTTGCGGCGGGACCTGCGGCTGGCTGGCGACCAGGCGGCGAGTCTGGTGCTCACCCGGGTCGCCGGGGCACCGACCGTGTTGGTCTGCCGGCCGGTCGACTAGGTTCTCAGCTGTGGCGGGACAGGGCACTCCGGCGACGGCACTGCTGGTCAGGCGCGGGGTCGCGCACCGCACGCACCCGTACCGGGTGTCGCCGGACGTGCCCAACTACGGCGCGCTGGTGGCGGAGGCGCTCGGCGTGGCACCGGAGCGGGTGTTCAAGTCACTTGTGACAGAGGTCGACGGCGCGCTCACCGTGGCCGTCGTCCCGGTCACCGGCGAGCTGGACCTCAAGGCGCTCGCTGCGGCGGTCGGTGGCAAGCGGGCGGCCCTTGCCGATCGGGCGGTCGCCGAGCGGGCCACCGGCTACGTGCGCGGCGGCATCAGCCCGCTCGGGCAGCGTCGGCGGCTGCCCACCGTGCTGGACGAATCCGCATTGGACCTGCCGACGATCTACGTCTCCGCTGGCCGGCGGGGTCTGCAACTCGAACTCGCGGCGGCCGATCTGGTGGCGCTGACCGAGGCCCGCACCGCGGTGTTGCAGAGCCACTGAGGACCGTCATGACGGTCGACGTCTGGCGGATGGCCGGGGCGTAACAGCCGCGTTGCTGAATTGTTATCGCTATCAACAAACTCGGCACCTACGCGGTCTTGTGGACTCGGCGCGTGGCGAAATACGTTGCCGGGCACAACAAAACTACACCTCCCCCACCTTCCGAAAGGACCCTGCACATGCGTAAGGGGATCCTCACCATCGCCGCCGTGGGCCTGCTCGCGACCGGCGGCATGACCGCCTGCGGCAACGACTCCGGCGACGACCAGGCCAGCACCGCCAAGACTCCCAAGATCGGCGTGATCCTCCCGGACAGCAAGTCGTCCGTCCGCTGGGAGACCGCGGACCGCAAGTTCCTCAAGGAAGCGTTCGAGGCCGCCGGCGTCCAGTACGACATCCAGAACGCGCAGAACGACAAGTCCGCCTTCCAGACCATCGCCGACCAGATGATCACCAGTGGCGTCACCGTCCTGATGATCGTCAACCTCGACTCCGGCACCGGTAAGGCAGTCCTCGACAAGGCCAAGTCGCAGGGCGTCGCCACCATCGACTACGACCGGCTCACCCTCGGCGGCTCGGCCCAGTACTACGTCAGCTTCGACAACGAGACCGTCGGCAAGCTCCAGGGCGAGGGCCTGGCGAAGTGCCTGACCGCCCAGGGCGTCAAGAACCCGGTCGTGTCGTACCTGAACGGCTCCCCCACCGACAACAACGCCACCCTCTTCAAGAACGGCTACGACTCGGTGCTCAAGCCGAAGTTCGACGCCAAGGAATACGTCAAGGGCCCCGAGGACGCCGTACCGGCCTGGGACAACGCGCAGGCCACGACGATCTTCGAGCAGCAGCTCACCAAGGCCAACGGCAAGATCGACGGCGTGCTCGCCGCCAACGACGGCCTCGGCAACGCGGCCATCTCCGTGCTGAAGAAGAACAAGCTCAACGGCAAGGTCCCGGTCACCGGGCAGGACGCCAGCACCGAGGGCCTGCAGAACATCCTCAACGGTGACCAGTGCATGACCGTCTACAAGGCCGTCCGGGAAGAGGCCAAGGCCGCCTCCGACCTGGCCATCGCGCTGGCCAAGGGCGAGAAGAAGGACACCGGCCAGACGGTGAAGGACCCCGAGGGCGGCCGCGACGTCCCCTCGGTGCTGCTCACCCCGAAGGCCATCTACAAGGAGAACGTCAAGGACGTCATCGCCGACGGGTACGTGACCAAGGAAGAGGTCTGCGCCGGGACGTACGCCAAGCTCTGCGCCGACGCCGGCATCAGCTGACCGACGACGCAGTACCCGCCGGGACGACACCCGCCGCCCGGCACGGGAGCACCCTCCCGTGCCGGGCGGCGTCCGCCGGGCGGGCCCCCACACTCCCCTAAGGAGACCTCGTGACCGCGACCCCCCTGCTGGAACTACGTGGGATCGACAAGAGCTTCGGTCCCGTCCAGGTGCTCCGTGACGTCGCCTTGACCGTCCACCCCGGCGAAGTCACCGCGCTGGTCGGCGACAACGGCGCCGGCAAGTCGACCCTGGTCAAGTGCATCAGCGGCATCCACCCCACCGATGCCGGTGAGGTCCTGTTCAACGGCGAACAGGTCCACATCAGCAGCCCCCGCGACGCCGCCGCGCTCGGCATCGAGGTCGTCTACCAGGACCTCGCGCTCTGCGACAACCTCGACATCGTGCAGAACATGTTCCTCGGCCGGGAGAAGCGCAGCGGCATCGTCCTCGACGAACCGACCATGGAGCAGCTCGCCGCCGAGACACTCGCCGGGCTCTCCGTGCGCACCGTCACCTCGCTGCGCCAGCACGTCTCCAGCCTCTCCGGCGGCCAGCGACAGACCGTGGCCATCGCCAAGGCGGTGCTGTGGAACAGCAAGCTGGTCATCCTGGACGAGCCGACCGCCGCCCTCGGCGTCGCGCAGACCGCCCAGGTGCTCGAACTGGTCCGCCGGCTCGCCGACAACGGCCTTGCCGTGGTGCTCATCTCGCACAACATGAACGACGTCTTCGCCGTCTCCGACCGCATCGCCGCGCTGTACCTCGGCCAGATGGTCGCCCAGGTGAAGACCACCGACATCACCCATTCCCAGGTGGTCGAGCTGATCACCGCAGGGCGCTCGGGCGGGCTCGGCCTCGCCACCGACCCGGGTACGGGCGGCAACGGCAACGGCAACCAGCTGGCCGACTCGACCTCAGGAGGCGACCGATGACCACCACCGCCGTGCGGAAGGACGGCCCAGCGGCCGTCACACCGCCGCCGACCGTCGGGAGCCATGCCCGCACCTACCTGAGTCGGGTACGCGGCGGCGACGTCGGTGCGCTGCCCGCGGTGCTGGGCCTGATCGTGCTCTGCACCGTCTTCGCGGTCATGCGGCCGTCGTCGTTCCTGTCGGCCGGCAACTTCGCCAACCTCTTCACCCAGGGCGCGGCGGTCACGCTCATCGCGATGGGCCTGGTCTTCGTGCTGCTGCTCGGCGAGATCGACCTGTCCGCCGGCTTCGCCAGCGGCGTCTGCGCCGCCGTACTCGCCAATGTGGTCACCGTGCTCGGCTACCCCTGGTGGGTGGCCGTGCTCGCCGCCGTCGCCACCGGCGTGGTCATCGGCACCACCCTCGGCCTGCTGGTCGCGAAGATCGGCATTCCGTCCTTCGTGGTCACCCTCGCCGGGTTCCTCGCCTTCCAGGGCATCGTGCTGATGCTCATGAAGGAGGGCACCAACATCTCCGTCCGCGACGACGTGCTTGTCGCCATCGCCAACCGCAACCTCGGCCCCATCCTGGGCTGGGTGCTCGCCATCGTGGCGGTCGCCGGTTACGCGGCCGTGCAACTGCTGAGGCACCGCAACCGGATCGCCCGGGGCCTGATCACCGATCCGCTGGCCGTCGTGGCCGCCCGGATCGTCGGGCTCGCCGTCCTGCTCGGCACGGCGGTCTTCATCCTCAACCTGGAGCGCAGCCGCAACGTGCTGGTCGTCTCCCTCAAGGGTGTGCCGATCGTGGTGCCGGTCATCGCGGTACTGCTGATCGTCTGGACCTTCGTGCTCCAGCGCACCAGCTACGGCCGACACATCTACGCCGTCGGCGGCAACCGGGAGGCGGCCCGTCGCGCCGGCATCGAGGTGGACCGGATCCGGATCTCCGTCTTCGTGATCTGCTCCTCGATGGCCGCCGTCGGGGGCATCGTGGCCGCGAGCCGGGCCAACTCTGTGGACCCCAACACCGGGGGCAGTAACGTACTGCTCTACGCCGTCGGCGCGGCGGTGATCGGCGGCACCAGCCTCTTCGGTGGCAAGGGCCGGGTCTTCGACGCCGTGCTCGGCGGAGCGGTGGTCGCGGTCATCGACAACGGAATGGGCCTGATGGGTTACAGCGCGGGAGTCAAGTACGTGGTCACCGGCGTGGTGCTCATGCTCGCCGCCAGCGTCGACGCCTTCTCCCGCCGCCGGGCAGCCGCCACCGGCACCCGCTGACCACGCGGGGGAGGTGACACCACATGCGCCCGGCACCAAGCCAGGACGAGGTCCGGCGGCAGAACCTCGGGGCTCTGCTGCGACACGTCCACGTCCACGGGGCGACCACGCGGGCCGAACTGACCACCACCCTGAGGCTGAACCGCAGCACCATCGGCGCGCTCACCGCCGACCTGACCGCGGTGGGGCTGGTCAGCGAGGGCACTCCGAAGGAGACCGGCCGGGCCGGACGTCCGTCGCTGGTCGTCCGGCCCGAATCGGACCGGGTGTACGCATACGCGTACTCCGTTGAGGTGGACCGACTGCGCGCCGCCCGCGTCGGTCTGGGCGGCGCGGTGCTGGACCGCCGGGACCTGGACCGACCGCGCGGCCTGCTGGCCGCAGAGGCCGCGCCGCTGCTGGCCGGCGCGGTCAAGGACATGCAGCAGGCGATACCCGCCGACGCGATCTGTGTCGGCGCCGGCGTGGCCGTCTGCGGCATGGTCCGCCGGGACGACGGCCTGGTCCGGCTCGGCCCCGCCACCGGCTGGGTGGACGAGCCGATCGGCGCGGCGCTCGGCGCCGAACTGGGCATCGACGTTCCAGTCACGGTCGGCAACGTGGCCGACGTGGCGGCGTTCGCCGAACACGCGCGGGGCGTCGCAGCCGGCTGCGACAACGTCATCTACCTGTACGGCGACGTCGGCGTGGGCGCCGGCATCATCGCCGGAGGACGCCGGCTGACCGGGCACGGCGGGTACGGCGGCGAGGTGGGCCACATGAAGGTGGTCCGCGACGGCAGGCCCTGCGAGTGCGGGTCCCGGGGCTGCTGGGAGACCGAGATCGGCGAGCACGGCCTGCTCCGCGCCGCCGGACGCTCCGACGCCCGCGGCCGTGAGGCGCTGCTGGCCGTCTTCGACGCCGCCGACCGCGGTGACGCCCGAGCCCAGTCGGCGGTACGCCAGGCCGGCGACTGGCTCGGCTTCGGAGTGGCCAACCTGGTGAACGTCTTCAACCCGGAGATGGTCATCTTCGGCGGCACCATGCGGGACCTCTACCTCGCCGCGGCGGCCCAGGTCCGCAGCCGGCTCAACTCCAACGCGCTCGGCGCGTGCCTGGAGCACGTCCGGCTGCGCACCCCGCAACTGGGCGAGGACGCACCGTTGATCGGCGCCGCCGAACTGGCCTTCGAACGGCTCCTCGCGGACCCCCTCGACGTGGGCTGATCCGCGTACCCTGTCCGGCGTGGATGTCGAGCTGCGTGCCTCCGACGACGACCGCCACCGGGTGGTCGCCGAGCTGCACCGGCACACCACGGCGGGCCGGCTGACGCTGGACGAGTTCTCCGACCGGGCCGCTGCGGTGTGGACAGCGCGCACCCTCGGTGACCTGGCGGTGCTGACCCGTGACCTGCCGGCCCTGCCCGGCTCCGGCGCCGAAACCTCCGGCAGCGGCGACCCCGTCGGGCATGGCCGCCGGGAGTTGCTGGTGCTCTTCGCCGTCGCCGCGCTCACCCTGCTGCTGCTCGGTGGTTTCCTCGCCATCACCCGCTGATCCGCGCCCCGACCGATGAACTGATCGAGCGGTCAGTCCGTACCAGTGGACGGACGGGCAGCCGGCAGACAGCGGCTGCCCGGTCCAGACGCGTTCGGTCCGGACCGAGGAGGCACCCCAGACATGGCACCGCTCAGATCCGCCCGTCGCCAGCCGGGCCACCGGACCCACCGGGCGGCGATGCTGCTCATCGCGATCGTCGCGGGGATCGGTGTGCTGCCCGGCGTGGCCGTCGCCGCTCCCGCCGGGGGCCAGCAGCTCAACGCCGCCGACATGACGCTGCTCAACGGGGTGCGGCTGGCCGGGCTGTGGGAGATGCCCGCCGGTCAGATGGCGGCCGAGAAGGGGCAGTCGGCCAAGGTCCGGGAGATCGGCGCGGGCATCGCCAACGAGCACCAGCAGCTCGACCAGCTCGTCGTGGACGCCGCCAACAAGCTCGGGGCGACGATTCCCAGCGAGCCGACCGCCGAGCAGAAGGGCTGGCTGGCGGAGATGCAGAAGGCCTCCGGCGCCCGGTTCGACCAGATCTTCGTCACCCGGCTCCGGGTGGCCCACGGCAAGATCTTCCCGGTGATCGGCGCGGTGCGGGCCAGCACCCGCGACGCGACCGTCCGCAAGCTCTGCGACGACGCCAACGGCTTCGTCATGCACCACATGCAGATGCTGGAGAGCACCGGGCTGGTCCGCTGGCCGGAGCTGCCGCCGGCCGCGCTGCCCGCTCCCGGCAGTGACGGGCTGCTGGCCGCCGCCGCGGCCAACACCGGTCCACAGGTCGGGGTCAGCAGCACCGTCGTCTGGCTGGTCTTCCTCGCCGCTCTGGGCACCGGCGGAATCGCCACCTACCGGATGCTGCGCCGCAACTGATCGGCGGCGGCGGCGCTGGTGGCCCCCGTCAGCGGTCGACCTGGGTGAAATCCCAGGAGTGCGGGGCGCGGGCCACCAACAGGGCGGGCGGATCGGGCAGCGGACGCGGGTTGCTGCGCCATTTGGAGATGACCACCACCCGGTGGTCGGTGGAGGAGAAGACCTCGCTGGACACGTGCAGCGGGTCGTGCTCCAACTCGGGCAGGGCGGTGTCGCACACCCACGTGATCAGGTCGGCGACACCGTACGCCTCGGCACGCGCCTCCCACATCCGCACGATCATCTCCGGTGCCCCCGTCACACGCTGACCGTGGTCAGCGGCAGCGCCGAGTCGGCCGGCAGGTCCAGCCGGCTCGGCGCGACCCCGGCGGCGACCAGGTGCGAACCGAGCGCGGCCACCATCGCCCCGTTGTCGGTGCACAGCTTCGGCCGGGGCACCCGGACCCGGATGCCGTACTTCTCGGCCCGCTGCTCGGCCAGCGCCCGCAGCCGCGAGTTCGCCGCAACTCCCCCGCCGATCACCAGCGTGTCGATCCCGTTCGCCCGGCAGGCGGCGAGCGCCTTGCTGGTCAGCACGTCACAGACCGCCTCCTGGAAGGACGCGGACACGTCCGCCACCGGCACCGGCTCGCCGGCGCGCTGCCGCGCCTCGACCCAACGGGCCACCGCCGTCTTCAGCCCCGAGAACGAGAAGTCGTACCGGTGGGCGGCGAGGTCCTTCGCGGCGGTCAGGCCGCGCGGGAAGGCGATCGAGGCGGCGTCGCCGGCCCGGGCCTCCCGGTCGATGGGCGGCCCGCCCGGGAACGGCAACCCGAGCAGTCGGGCGACCTTGTCGAACGCCTCACCGGCCGCGTCGTCGATGGTGGCCCCGAGCGGGGTGACTCCCCTCGCCAGGTCGTCGACGAGCAGCAGGGACGAGTGCCCGCCGGAGACGAGCAACGCGATGGCGGGTTCCGGCAGCGGCCCGTGCTCCAGGGTGTCCACCGCGACGTGGGCGGCGAGGTGGTTGACGCCGTACACCGGCTTCTCGGCGGCCAGCGCGTACCCCTTGGCGGCGGCCACGCCGACCAGCAGGGCGCCGGCGAGCCCCGGCCCGGAGGTGACCGCGATGGCGTCGATGTCGGCGAGGGTGACCCCGGCCTCCGTCAGGGCCCGCTGCATGGTCGGCACGATGGCCTCCAGGTGGGCCCGGCTGGCCACCTCGGGCACCACGCCACCGAAGCGGGCGTGCTCCTCGACGCTTGACGCGAGCGCGTCGGCCAGCAGGGTGTGCCCCCGCACGATGCCGACGCCGGTCTCGTCGCAGGAGGTCTCGATGCCCAGGATCAGCGGTTCGTCAGCCATCGTCGTGTGGTCCATCTCCGGTCGGCTCGGCGACGCGCTGCATGACCAGCGCGTCGGTGTTGCTCGGTTGGTAGTAGCCGCGCCGCACCCCGATCGGCTCGAACCCGTACATCGCGTAGAGCCGCTGCGCGGCGGCGTTGTCCACGGCGACCTCCAGCAGGGTGTTGCGGGCGCCTCGCCGGGCGGCCTCGGCGAGAAGGTCCTCCAGCAGGGCACGTCCCACGCCGCGCCTCTGGACGTCCCGTCGGACGGCGATGTTCTGCACCCACACCTCGTCCGGCGGGGCTCCGGCGAGCCCGGCGTAGCCGAGGACGGTCCCGTCGGTGTCGGCGGCGACCCGGTAGTAGTGCCCGTTGGCCAGCTCGTTCCAGAACATGGCGGGCGACCACTGTTCGGCGCCGAACAGGTCCGCCTCGATCGGCATCGCCTGCTCGACGTGCCACCAGCGGAACGGGTCCAGCCGGACGGTCGTGCTCACGGAAGGACCGGTTTGCGCCCGGTCGCTGCCACGGCGTCCGGACGGCGCAGATAGAGCGGGGTGAGTCGCTCACCGGGGGCGCCGGCCCGGATCCGCTCGGCGGCGAGCCGCGCCAGCACGGTGGCATCCGGGTAGCGGGGCTCGACCCGGACCGGCAGCTCCAGGACCTCGGCGTACCGGTGCGCACCGTCGCCCACCGCGACCGTCGCACCCAACTCCCGGGCGTGCGCGGCGGCCACCACCGGCGTGGACACCTCGGGGCCGAGGATGCGCTGGCCGGCGCCGTCGTAGACGGCCCAGTACAGTTCCCGGCGGCGCGCGTCGCTGGCAGCCAGCACCGGCTCGCCGGCGGCTGCCGGGTGGCCGATCCCATCCAGGGAACAGACGCCGTACGTGGGGATGCCGAGCACCTGACCCATCGTGGCGGCGGTGACCAGGCCAACCCGCAGCCCGGTGAACGGCCCCGGGCCGAGCCCGGCGACGATGGCGGTCAGGTCACGCGGGCGCGCGTCGACGTCGGCGAGGACCGCGTCGATCTGGGGCGCGAGCAGTTCACCGTGCGCGCGGGCGTCGACCGTGCACCGGTACGCACGGGACGTCAGGCCGGCAGCCGAGATCTCCACCAACGCTGCGGTCACCGCGGGGGTTGAGCTGTCCACCACGAGTACGAGCACGGTAAGCCAGCCTAGCCGCCCCACCGCCACCACCCGGTCACGCCCCGCCCCGGTCAAGCTCCCGCCCACGCCCACAGCCTCGCCACCCGCCGCATAGGCGTCGCTCGGGCCCTACCGGTTGCCACCGCCAGCGGCCGCCGTTCCGGCCCACCCCTCGCGGCCACCGTCTGCGGCCTGGTCAGCCACTCGACGGTGACGGGAGGCGCATCCCTCAACGAGCGTGATGTCTGTGAGACATTTTGATGTCTCACAGACATCACGCTCATCGGGACAGGGCCCGCCGCCCGCCCACAGGTCATCGGCCGGAGCAGCCCTCGGCCGGAGCGACGCCGAGTCGTCAATACGCCGTACTGGTTTCGCGGGCATCTCGGCCTGGTCCACCATGCCGGGATGTCTTCCACTCGCCTTGCCTCCCTCCTCGGCGCCGCAGTGCGGCAGCAACGACAACTGCGCGAGTTGAGCCAGCGTCAGTTGGCCGCGCTGGCTGGGGTCAGCCAGGGGGCGGTGGCCCACATCGAACGCGGCGAGCGCCCGCCGAGCATCCCGCTGCTGGAGCGATTGCTCGCCGCGATGGACGTGCAGTTGGTCGTGGGGGTTGAGCCGCTGGACGCGCACCTCGACGCCCGGATCGACGACCTGGCCGCCCGACCGATCGCCGAGCGGATCGATGAGCTGGGTCTGGATCGGTTGCTCGACCGGCTCCCCGATCTCCCGCAGGTGATCACCGGAAGCACCGCTGCGCTGTTGCAGGGCGCGCCGGTGCCGGTCGACGCGCTGGAGATCGCCCTGCGATGGCAGGACTCGAAACAGTTCACCCGCTGGCTGGAGGCGAACTACGGCCAGCGGTGGAACGCCCGCTGGGGCGAGTTCGGCGGGGTGTGGTTGGACCCCGAGGAGCAGGGCGAGCACCGCTGGTCGACCCGCTACGGCGAAATCAAGGCCACGATGTGCGATGAACTGCCCGAAACGATCGAGGTACGCCACGACGGGCGGGGTTACCAGGTGGTGCCACTGGTCGAGCTGGAATTGACCGAACCGCGGGCCGCCGAGCTGCTGCGCCGCTATCGGGCCCGGCAGCTGGCCAGCGAGGCTTGACCCACCGGCCGGCAGCGGGGGCCGCACCGGCACGACCGGCCAGACGAACGGCGCACCACGCCCAGCGCACGGGCGCGGTCAGCAGACGGCCGGCACGGTCAGCAGACGGCCGGCGCGGTCAGCCGGTGGTGCGTTCCCAGTCGATGGTGGGCAGGCCAGCGTCGGCGAGGGCCTTGTTGGCCGCGCTGAACGGACGGCTCCCGAGAAAGCCGCGCGGGTTCATCGGGCTGGGGTGACCGGCCTCCAGCACCACGTGCTGCGGGTTGGTGACCAGGGCGGCCTTCTTACGGGCGTAGCCGCCCCAGAGCAGGAAGACCACCCGGTCCGGCGACGCGTCCAGCGCCCGGATGGTGGCGTCGGTGAACTCTTCCCAGCCGGCGTTGGCGTGCGAGCCCGGCGTGGCCTGGCGCACGGTCAGCACCGCGTTGAGCAGCAGCACGCCCTGGGCGGCCCAGCCGGCGAGGTTGCCGTTGGGCGGCTTGGGCACGCCCAGGTCCTCGCCCAACTCCTTGAAGACGTTGCGCAGCGACGGCGGCACCGCCACCCCGTCCCGGACGCTGAAGCTCAGCCCGTGGGCCTGCCCGGCCCGGTGGTAGGGATCCTGCCCGAGGATCAACACGCGGGTGCCCTGCGGCGGGCAGAGCTGGTATGCCGAGAACAGGTCCGCCAGCGGCGGGAAGACGGTGTGTGTCGCGTACTCCCGGGCGACGAACTCGGCCAGCGCGGCCGTGCGGGCCGGGTCCAGGTGTGGGGTGAGCACGGCACGCCACTGCTCCGGCAACAGGGCCAACAGATCCAGGGCGGGGGCGTCGTCGGGCATCAGGAACCTCTCACAGCGCGGGTCGGTCCCCCGCACTCTAGGCATCGCGTACGACAGTGGCCCGCCGGCCTAACCCAGATCGGCCAGCCGCCGGGCCCAGTCACCACCCACCGGGTCCAGCTCGATGATCCGGGTGTCGTCGTCGCGGCGGTCGATGCGGACGCGAAGGTGCGCGTCGACCAACTGCTCCACCAGGCCCTCGCCCCACTCCACCACGGTCACCGACTCGTCCACCGAGGCGTCCAGGTCCAGGTCGTCGATCTCGGCACGCGGATCGCTGGCGTCGCCCAGCCGGTACGCGTCGGCGTGCACCAACGACACCCGGCCGCCCCGTGCCGGGTCGGGCCGGTGCACCCGGGCGATCACGAACGTCGGGGAGGTGATGTCCCCGAGTACGCCGAGCCCCGCACCGACGCCCTGGGTGAGCGCGGTCTTTCCGGCACCCAGCGGGCCGGTCAACAGCACCAGGTCACCGGCCCGCAGCAGCCCGGCCAGCCGACGGCCGAACTCCCGGGTGTCCTCGACGGTCGGCAGTTTGACGACGTGACTCACCGGTCCTCCACGTTCTCCAGTGACCCGAGAAACCGCTCCAGGGCGGCGTTGACCTCGTCGGCGTGCTCCAGCATCACCACGTGCCCGCTGTCCTCGATTTTGACGAACTCGGCGTGCGGCAACCGCCGGACGATCTCCTCGGAGTGGGTCACCGGAGTGATCATGTCCTTGTCGCCGACGACCACCAGCACCGGGGCGTTCGCCAGCGCGGCCAGCGCCGGGAATCGCGAGTGCGTGGCGATGGTCCGCAGGTAACGGGTCACCGTGTCGGCCGACGTCCGTGAGTTCATCATCTCCACGTACGACACCAGCGCCGGGCTGGGCTTGCGCGTGCCGAAGCCGTACCTGCGCGTGAGCAGCCAGGCCACGTTCGAGGTGGACCTGCGGGCCTTGTCGATGACCTGGCCGCCGTACCGGGTGGCGTTGCTGGCCATGTACAGCACCGGGGCGCCGACCCTGCCGAGCAGCGCCGGTGCGACAAGCTTGGTCTCCGCGATCAGGCCGCCCGAGGTGGCCATCAGCACGGTGCCCACCACCCGGTCACCGAACAGCTCCGGGAACAGCTCGGCGAACGCCATGATGGTCATGCCGCCCATCGAGTGGCCCACCAGCACCAGCGGCCCGTCCGGGGTGGTCCGGTCGATCACCTCGCGCAGCGTTCGACCCAGCACCGCGAGGTCGTACTCGCCGGTCTCCAATCGGCCGGACCGGCCGTGACCGGGCTGGTCGTACGCGACGATCCGGTAGTCGCCGCGCGCGGCGAGCATCTGGCGCTGGAAGTGGAACGTGCCCATGTCCAGGCAGAAGCCGTGCACCAGCACCACCGTGGGGTGCCCGGCCACCGGGCGGGTCGGCTCGACCACCTCGACGTGGATGTCGGTGCCGTCCGGCAACTCCAGCCGGAACGCCTCGTCACACGGCTGCTCGTCGAACGTCTCGTGCGCGTAGCGGTCGGTCGGGTCGGCCTTGAGCCGGCGCACCAGGGTGCGTTCGGTCGCGACGCCGGCGGCCAGGCCGGCCGCGGCCACCCCCACCGCGGCGCCCAGCAGGCCGGCGACCCGGCCGGCCGCCGTCCGAGGACGCGGAATCCGATAACTCATGGTCGTTCGCCGTCATACAGCCGGGGTACGCGCGTACTGCCGAACCGGGTGACGATCTCGTAGTTGATCGTGCCGACCGCCTCGGCCCAGTCGTCGGCGGTCGGTGCGCCGTCGGTGCCGTCACCGAACAGCGTCGCCACGTCGCCGTCGACCACCGGGTCGTCCCCGCAGTCGATCACGAACTGGTCCATGCAGACCCGCCCGGAGATGGTCCGCCGCGCGCCGGCGAGCTGCACGGGCCCGGTGTTGGACGCGTGCCGGGGCACGCCGTCGGCGTACCCGAGGGGCACCACGGCCAGGTTCGCGTCCGCCGCCGTGGTGTAGGTGTGCCCGTAGGAGACGCCGGTGCCGGCGGGCACCCGCTTGGTGAGCATCACCCGGGCCCGTGCGGTCATCGCCGGCCGCAGCCCGTACGTGTCGCCGGCCACCGGGGAGAGACCGTAGACGGCCAGCCCCGGGCGGACCAGGTCGAAGTGGGTGTCGGGGCGGGTCAGGGTGGCCGCCGAGTTGGCCAGGTGCCGCCAGCGCGGCCGCAGGCCGGCCTGCTCGACCATGGCCAGGCCCTCGTGGAAGACGGCGAGCTGCCGATCGGTGGTCGGGTGGCCGGGCATGTCCGCGTACACGAAGTGGCTCCACACACCGACCACCTCGACGAGGCCGTCGGCCTGCGCCTTGGCGGCGGCGTCCAGCAGCGCCGGCCAGTCGGCGACTGTCGCGCCACCCCGGGACAACCCCGTGTCGATCTTCAGGTGCAGTCGGGCCGGACGCTCGGCACGCCGGCTCGCCTCAACCATCTCGTCCAGCTGGGACAGGCTGGCCGCGCTCAGGTCCACACCGGCACTGACCCCCTCGTGCAGCGGCAACCCGGGTGCGAGCAGCCAGGCCAGCACCGGCGCGGTGATCCCGGCTCGACGCAGCGTGAGCGCCTCGTCGAGGGTGCAGACGCCGAGCCAGTCGGCTCCCGCGTCGAGGGCCGCGCGGGCGACCGGGAGCATGCCGTGGCCGTACCCGTCGCCCTTGACCACCGCCATCACCTCGGCGGTGGTGCCGGAGCGGAGCCGGCTCACGTTCTCGCGGATCGCGTCGAGATCAACGCGTACCTCGGCCTGCCACATGCACCCAGCCTACTTTCCGCCCTGATCACTGCGGGCGGCGACGCACGGCCCGACCCGCCGATCCGACCAGCTGACCCGAAACCATCATGATCCGTCCAGCCGGGCGATGACCGGACGCAGCGCGGCCGCCACGTCGGGCGCCGTCACCGGGCCGCCCCGGGCCGCCTCCCGACCGGCCAGCCCGTGCAGGTACGCGGCAGCGGCGGCGGCGCGGTCCGCCGGTACCCCGGCCGCCAGGAACGAGCCGAGCAGCCCGGCCAGCACGTCACCCGTGCCGCCGGTGGCCAACGCCGGAGTGCCGGTCGGGTTGACGTACGCCCGGCCGTCCGGCGTGCCGATGACCGTGCGGTCCCCCTTGAGCAGCACCACCGCGTTCATCCAGGCGGCCAGCCGCAGTGCGGCCCCGACCCGGTCGGCGCCGGGCTCCTCCCCGCAGAGCCGGGTGAACTCCCGGTCGTGCGGGGTGACCACGATCGGCGCGTCCCGGCCGCGCAGCCGGTCGGCGAGGGAGCCGTCCACCAGCAGGGTCAGCGCGTCGGCGTCGAGCACCACCGGCACCGGGGCGGCCAGGACGGCTCGCAGTTCGGCCGCCGCGTCGTCGCCGGTGCCCAACCCGGAGCCGCACACCCAGGCCTGCACCCGGCCGGCCTCGGCGACCCGATCGGTGGCGATCACCGAGGGGTGCTGGTGCAGCACCTCGACCCGGGCACCGCCGGCGTAGCGGACCAGCCCGGTCGGCCCCGCGAGGGCCCCGCCGACGGAGAGCACCGCCGCACCCGGGTACGTCGCCGAGCCGGTCGCCACCCCGACCACGCCCCGGGTGTACTTCTCCGACGCCGCGCCCAGCTCCGGCCACCACTGCACGACGTCGGACCACTCGGTGACCCGCAGCGCGGGTGTGCCCCGCAGCCACGACCGCAGCCCGATGTCGACAAGTTCCACCTGCCCGGCCAACGCGGCTGCCGGCCCGACCACCAGGGCGGGCTTCAGCGCGCCGAACGTCACCGTCACGTCGGCGCGTACCGCGGTGGGCCGGCCGGACGCGGCCAGCGGGACGTGCCCGGTGTCCACCGCAACCCCGCTCGGCACGTCGACGGCCAGCACGGTGGCCCGGTGGCCGTCCCGGCCGCGCAGCGCGCCGAGGCGCTGGACCATCTCGTCGGCGCTCGCCCGCAGCCCGCCCGTGCCACCGATGCCGACGATGCCGTCGAGGACCAGGTCGACCGGGCCGTCCGGGCGGTCGACCAGTCGGCCACCGGCGGCCCGCAGCGCGGCCAGGCCCTCGGCGTGCGCCCGTCCGGGGGTGATCAGCAGGGCGGACACCTCGACGCCCCGGCGGGCCAGCCGTTCCCCGGCGTAGAGCGCGTCGCCGCCGTTGTCACCGGAGCCGACCAGCAGCAGCACCCGACCGCCGTACACCCCGCCCCGCTCGGCGAGCAGAAGCGCGGCCCGGCGGGCCAGCCCGGCGGCGGCGCGCTGCATCAGCGTGCCCTCCGGCAGCGTGCCCATCAGCCCCGCCTCGGCCGCCCGTACGTCGGCCACCCGCCACACCGGTCTCATGTCACCGTGTCCCATCCGGTTCGCGGGCGGGCCGGCCGGGCCCACCCGATCGACGTCACCGTTCCGCGACCACCATGGCCGACGCGATCCCGCCGTCGTGCGACAGCGAGAGATGCCAATTGTTGATCCCCCGCGCGACGGCCGCCGCCGCGACGGTGCCGGAGACCGTCAGCCAGGGACGGCCGTCCGGGTCGGGCACGATCTCGCAGTCGTGCCAGCTCAGCCCGGCCGGGGCGCCGAGCGCCTTGGCGACGGCCTCCTTCGCGGCGAAGCGGGCGGCGAGCGACTCAGGCGAGCGCGGGCTGCCGGATCGGGTGGCGCGCTCGGCGTGGGTGAAGAGCCGGTCGGCGAGCAGCGGCGTCCGCGCCAGGGACCGCGCGAACCGGTCCACCAGCACGACGTCGATGCCGACAGCGACGATCACCAGACCACCCTACCGGCGGCGCGGGCCGCAGATTAGCCGTCGGGCACGCCGTGGGCAACGCCTGTGGACACCACGGGGTACGGCGCTGAGCGGCTGTCCACAGGGCACCGCGGGAGCGCCCCAGGCCCGTCTAGCGTCAGCGCGTCGATGCCGATCGTCCACGGGGGTGGGGTCATGACCGAGGAGCCGTTCACCGTCCGGCCGCAGGAGTTGCGCGCTGTGGCCGGCGCGCTCGACGACGAGGCGTACGGGTTGGCGCTGGGCCTGGCCAGGGTGCCCGGCCTGCTGGTGCCGGCGGCCGGTTGGCGGGCTGCCGCGGCTCTGGCCGGGCTGGAGGCGGCCGGGCACGCCTGGTTCCGCCGGCTGGGTGCCCGGGTGGCGGCGGCCGCCGGTGGAGTGCGGGCGTCGGCCGAGGCGTACGAGACGGTGGACGACCGGGCCGCCGGCCGGTTCACCTCCCTGCCCCGGTGACCGGCGTCGGCTACCGGCAGCTCTGGGAGGCCGACCCCGGCGGGTGGCGGGCCGCCGGCGCGGCCTGGGCCGGGCTGACCGGGCCGGTGCAGGGGCGCGTCGACGGGTTGGGCGGTGCTGCCGGGCGGTTGCGGGGCGGTTGGTCCGGTGCGGCGGCCACGGCGGCCGACGCCCGGCTCGGCGGTCTGCGCGACGAGCTGGTGTCGGTGACGCCCGCGCTGATCGAGGCCGACCAGGTGCTGGCCGATCTGGCCGGACGGCTGGTGGCGGCGAAGGCCCGGCTTGGCGAGGCGGTCGCCCTGGCCGATGCGGCCGGTCTGGCGGTGGACCGGGCGGGCGGGGTGCACGTCGATCCGGCCCGAGTGCGGCCCACCGAGCGGACCGGCCTGGCGGCGGCACGGGTGGCGGCGGCGCTGCGGGACGCGCTCGACCGGGCCGGGGCGGCGGACCGGGCAGCCGCCGCCCGGTTGGACGAGCTGGCCCGCGCCGCCGCGTCCGGCTGGGCTTCCCCGCCGCCGCCCGGTCGACCCGATTCCGGGGCCTCGCCGGCCCTGGTGCGCGCCTGGTGGTCCGGGTTGACCCCAGCCCAGCGGCGATGGCTGGTCCTGCGCGAGCCGGCCCTGGTCGGCCGCCTGGACGGGGTGCCGGTGGCCGCCCGTGACCAGGCCAACCGGCTGCTGCTCGGGTCCCGGCGTGCGGAGTTGCTCGCCGAGCGGCGACGGTTGCTGGCACGGGTTCCTCCGGGGCCGGTCGCCTCGGTTCGGCTGCGGGCGGTGGCGGCGCGGCTGGCCGGCCTGGACGCGCTGGCCGAGCGCCTGACGGTGGCCGGGGAACCGCGGGCGTACCTGCTGGGGCTGGATCCCGCAGGCGAGGGCCGGGTGGTGGTGGCGCTCGGCGACCCGGACCAGGCCGACCGGGTGTTGACGTACGTGCCGGGGACGGGCTCCGGTCTGGACGACGCCCCCGGCGAGCTGGGTCGGGCGGCGCGGGTCCTGGACCGGTGCGCTGCGCTCGCCCCGGGTGAGCGCAGCGCGGCGGTGCTCTGGCTGGACTACGACGCGCCGGATTTCCTCCACGAGGCGGCGTCGGCCGGCCAGGCCCGGGATGCGGGCCCGGCGCTGCACCGCTTCCAGGAAGGGCTGCGCGCCAGCCACGAGGGACCTCCTGCGCGGCAGACCGTGCTCGGGCACAGCTACGGGTCGCTCGTGGTGGGTGTGGCCGCCCGGGAGCACGGGTTGGCCGCCGACGCGCTGGTGTTCGTCGGCTCACCCGGGGTCGGTGCGGCACACGCCGGCGAGTTGGGCGTGCCACCGGCGCAAGTCTGGGCCAGCCAGGCCCCCGACGACGTGATCCGCCTGGCCCAGCCGGTGGACGAGCTGGGCCGGCGGGCCCTGCTCGGCACGGCGCCACTCGCCGCCGTGCTGGGCTGGCCCGACCGCACCGGCCACGAGCTGTGGTTCGGTCACGATCCATCCGATCCCGGGTTCGGCGGTCGGGTCTTCCGCAGTGGCCCGGGCGGGCACTCCGGTTACTGGGACCCGGGCAACCCCGCACTGGACGGGATGGCCCGGGTCGTGCTGGGCCGCTGAGGGCTACTCGACGGTGACCGACTTGGCCAGGTTGCGGGGCTGGTCCACGTCGTGCCCCCGGGCGGCGGCGATCTCGGCGGCGAGCACCTGGAGCGGCACCGTGGTGACCAGGGGCGCCAGCAGGGTCGGCGTACGCGGCACGTAGATCAGGTGGTCGGCGTACCGGACGACAGCCTCGTCGCCCTCTTCGGCGATCACGATGGTGCGGGCGCCGCGCGCCCGTACCTCCTGGATGTTGGAGACGACCTTGTCGTGCAGCATCCCCCGGCCGACCGGCGACGGCACCACGCAGATCACCGGGGTGCCCTTGTCGATCAGAGCGATCGGGCCGTGCTTCAGCTCGCCGGCCGCGAAGCCCTCGGCGTGCATGTACGCCAGTTCCTTGAGCTTGAGTGCGCCTTCCAGCGCGACCGGGTAGCCGACGTGCCGGCCGATGAACAGGATGGTGGGCTCGGACTTCAGCTCGCGGGCCAGCTCGCGGACGGGCTCGATCCGGTCCAGCAGCTCACGCAGCTTGCCCGGCATCTCCTGCAACTGGGCGACGACCGCGCCTACCTCGTCGGCGAACTTGATGCCGCGTACCTGGGCCAGGTGCAGCCCGATCAGATAGCAGGCGACGAGCTGGGTGAGGAACGCCTTTGTGGAGGCGACGGCGATCTCCGGCCCGCCGTGGGTGTAGAGCACGGCGTCGGACTCGCGGGG
This sequence comes from Micromonospora sp. NPDC047467, assembly GCF_040643095.1. Lineage (NCBI taxonomy): Bacteria > Bacillati > Actinomycetota > Actinomycetes > Micromonosporales > Micromonosporaceae > Micromonospora > Micromonospora sp. NPDC047467. The sequence continues at coordinate 80,162 of NZ_JBEYTO010000013.1, forward strand.
AATCGTCGAGCCGTTGGTGTTGCAGATGGCCAGCACCCGGGCCTTCTGCTCCTTGGCGTGCCGCAGCGCCATCAGGGTGTCCATCGTCTCGCCGGACTGCGAGATCACCACGATCAGCGTGGACCGGTCGAGCACCGGGTCGCGGTAGCGGAACTCGCTGGCCAGCTCCACCTCGCAGGGGATCCGGGTCCAGTGCTCGATGGCGTACTTGGCGACCATGCCGGAGTGGTACGCCGTGCCGCAGGCCACGATGAAGATCTTGTCGACGTCGCGCAGATCCTGGTCGCTGAGGCGGACCTCGTCCAGGGCGATCTCACCGGTCTCGGTGAGCCGGCCGAGCAGTGTGTCGGCGATGGCCTGCGGCTGCTCCTCGATCTCCTTGAGCATGAACCAGTCGTAGCCACCCTTCTCGGCAGCCGACGAGTCCCAGTCGATGTGGAAGTCCTTGCCGGCGGCGGGCTGGCCGTCGAAGTCGGTGATCTCGATGCTGTCGCCGGTGATCAGGACGATCTGGTCCTGGCCCAGCTCCACCGCGTCCCGGGTGTGCTCGATGAACGCGGCCACGTCGCTGGCCAGGTAGTTCTCCCCGTCGCCCCGGCCGACCACCAACGGCGAGCTACGCCGGGCACCGACGACCGCGCCGGGCACCGCGGCGTCGACCGCGAGCAGGGTGAACGCGCCCTCCAGCCGCTGGCAGACCACCCGCATGGCGGCGGCGAGCAGCTGCGGGCTGTCCGGCTGGCCAGCGGCACGCAGGTCGGCCAGCGCGGCGGAGAGCAGGTGCGCGGCGCACTCGGTGTCGGTGTCGCTGGTGAACTGGACGCCGTCGGCCTCCAGCTCGGCGCGGAGCTTGGCGAAATTCTCGATGATGCCGTTGTGGATGACCGCGACCCGGCCGTCAGGGGCGGTGTGCGGGTGGGCGTTGCGGTCGGTCGGGCCGCCGTGGGTGGCCCAGCGGGTGTGCCCGATGCCGGTCATGCCGTCACCGATGCCGATCGGGCTGGCCGCGCAGGAGGTCGGGTCGTCGGCGGCCCGCTCGGAGAGCACCTTCTCCAGGTTGGCGAGCTTGCCGGCCTTCTTCTCGGTCAGCAGTTGGTCGTCGCAGACGATCGCGACGCCCGCCGAGTCGTAGCCGCGGTATTCCAGCCGCCGCAGCCCGTCGAGCACGATGCCCAGTGCGGGGCGCGCGCCCGCGTATCCCACGATTCCACACATGGCCCGCAGCCTAACCCAGTTTCGCTCATCGCGGTTGCTCGAAAGCCGGGTTATCAATCACCGAATCTGAGCGATGAGTGGTTGAGTGTCCAGACCAGGACAAGCCGACCGCCGAAACAGAGCCGGCCCACAGCCTCGACGCGCCATACCCGTTCCCACCCCACCCAGCCGCGTTACCCCACCCTCGCCCGCAGCCCCGCCCACACAGCACCACCCCGCCCCACCTGTACGCCCACCCCACCCCCGCCCCACCTGCCCTGCTCGCCCGCCCCGCCCCGCCCTCTGCCCCGCCCTGCCGTGCCGCGCCCGTCCTGCCCCGACCTGCCCCGACCTAGCCGACTCAGCCCCGACCGACCCGACCCGGCGATCTTGCAGTTTCCGTCGCCCTCATGCGTGGAATGCCCCTTATGCCAAGGCAGAGAGTGCAAGATCGCCAAGACGGAGCGCGGGAGGCGCCTGGTCACACGGGCTCCCGCCGTCGATCATCGAGCTATGGTGCCCGATTAGTGATTCATTGACCGCCTTGTCCCCCACCACAACTCCATGATCGACGGGCGGAAGCGGGAGCGGGCTCGAGCCGGACCAGGGCCGGGCGAACCAGGGCCGGGCGCGACCGGCCGGGGCCGGGCGCGACCGGCCGGGGCCGGGCGCGACGGGCTGGGGCGGGCTGGTTGGGTTCGGTCGACGACGCGTCCGCCCTTGTACCCGTGAGGCTGGGGTGGACGTAGGCTGGCGCAGGTGACGACGAGCACCGATGTCGACCCGCTGGTGGCCCGGATGCGGCCGTTCGGCACGACGATCTTCGCCGAGATGTCCGCCCTCGCCGTGCGTACCGGCGCGGTCAACCTGGGCCAGGGCTTCCCGGACACCGACGGCCCACCGGAGATGCTGGCCGCCGCGGCCGAGGCGCTGCGCGGCGGGCAGAACCAGTACCCGCCCGGTCCGGGGATTCCCGCCCTGCGCGCGGCGGTCGCGGCCCACCAGCGGCGGTTCTACGAACTGGAGTACGACCCCGACGGCGAGATCGTGATCACGGCGGGCGCGACCGAGGCGGTGGCGGCGAGCATCCTCGCTCTCTGCGAGCCGGGCGACGAGGTGGTCTGCTTCGAGCCGTACTACGACTCGTACGCCGCCTCGATCGCACTGGCCGGCGCGGTCCGGCGGCCGGTCACGTTGCGTCCCGCCGACGACGGTCGGTACGCCTTCGACCCGGCGGCACTGCGCGCGGCGTTCGGCCCGCACACCCGGCTGGTGCTGCTCAACTCGCCGCACAACCCGACCGGCAAGGTCTTCACGCCGGCCGAGCTGGCGCTGGTCGCGGAGCTGTGCCAGGAGTACGACGCGTACGCGGTCACCGACGAGGTGTACGAGCACCTGGTATTCACCGACGCGTCGAACCCGCACGTGCCGTTGGCCACCCTGCCCGGGATGCGGGAGCGGACGTTGCGGATCTCGTCGGCCGGCAAGACCTTCTCGTGTACGGGCTGGAAGGTTGGCTGGGCGAGTGGGCCGGCCGCCCTGGTGTCAGCTGTGCTGCGGGTGAAGCAGTTCCTCACCTTCGTGAACGCCGCCCCGCTGCAACCGGCGGTCGCTGTGGCGCTGGCCCTGCCGGACGACTACTTCACCGGCTTCCGCGACGGGCTCCAGCGGGGGCGCGACCAGCTCGTGGGCGGGCTCACCGACGCCGGGTTCGAGGTGCTGGTGCCGGAGGGGACGTACTTCGTCACCGCCGACATCACCCCGCTCGGCGGCTCGGACGGGGTGGAGTTCTGCCGGTCACTGCCGGAGCGCTGCGGCGTGGTGGCGGTGCCGACGCAGGTCTTCTACGACGACGCCGACGCTGGCCGGCGGCTGGTCCGCTTCGCCTTCTGCAAGCGCCCGGAGGTGCTGACCGAGGCGGTCACCCGGCTGCGCGCGCTGGCCCCCGGCCGCTGACGCGGCCGGGCCACCGTGTGATCGTTGTGGAGCCGATGTCGTAAACGGTTCAGCTCCAAAGGACGTGCCCAGCGTGGGGCGCACCCGGCCCGGGACGCAACGACCCAGGGCGCACCCGGCCCAGGGCGCAACGGCCCAGGGCGCGGCCTGCTACTGGACGGCGGGGCTGGCGGTGCGGACCAGGGCGGCGATCCGCTCGGCGACCTCGCGTGCGGTCGCCTCGGTGGCCGCCTCGACCATGACGCGGACCAGCGGCTCGGTGCCCGACGGGCGCAGCAGCACCCGGCCGGTCTCGCCCAGCTCCGCCTCGGCGCGCTCGACCTCGGCGCGGACTGCCGGCGCGTTGGCGCCGACGGTCCGGTCGCCGACCGGGACGTTGATGAGCACCTGCGGCAGCTTGGTGACCACCGACGCCAACTCGGCGAGGGACTGACCGGTGGCGGCCATCCGGGCCATCAGGTGCAGGCCGGTCAGCACCCCGTCGCCGGTGGTGGCGTGCGCGGGCATGACGATGTGGCCGCTCTGCTCGCCACCGAGCGCCAGGTTCGAGGCGCGCAGTTCCTCCAGGACGTACCGGTCACCGACCTTGGTTTCGATCAGCCGGATGCCCTGCGCGGACATCGCGAGCCGCAGGCCGAGGTTGCTCATCACGGTGGCCACCAGGGTGTCCTGGGTGAGCGTGCCAGCGTCCCGCATGGCCAGGGCGAGGATGGCCATCACCTGGTCGCCGTCGACCTCGTCGCCGTCGGCGGTGACCGCCAGGCAGCGGTCGGCGTCGCCGTCGTGGGCGATGCCCAGGTGGGCGCCGTGCTCGACCACGGCCTCGCGCAGCGCCTCGATGTGGTTGGAGCCGCAGTCGTCGTTGATGTTGAGCCCGTCGGGCTGGGCGTGGATCGCGATGACCTCCGCGCCGGCCTCCCGGTAGGCGACCGGGGCGACGTCGGCGGCCGCGCCGTTGGCGCAGTCGACCACGACCTTGATCCCGTCGAGCCGGTGCGACACGGTGCCGACCAGGTGCTGGACGTAGTGGTCCGCGCCGTCGAGCAGGTCGTGCACGCGGCCGACGCCCGCGCCGGTCGGCCGGTCCCAGGCGGTGGTGGCGTTCGTCTCGATCGCCGCCTCGATCCGCATTTCGATCTCGTCGGGCAGCTTGTGCCCGCCGGCGGCGAAGAGCTTGATGCCGTTGTCCGGCATCGGGTTGTGCGAGGCGGAGAGCATCACCCCGAGGTCGGCCTTGGCCTCCGCGGTGAGGAACGCCACGGCGGGGGTGGGCAGCACGCCCACCCGCACCACGTTCGCGCCGGCGCTGGTCAGCCCGGCCACCACGGCCGCCTCCAGCATCTCGCCACTGGCCCGGGTGTCCCGGCCGACCACGGCGAGCGGCGGATGGCTGCGATCTGTCTCGGCAAGCGTGTGCGCCGCGGCCACGGCGAGCGCGAGCGCCAACTCGGGGGTGAGATCCGCGTTCGCCCGCCCGCGTACGCCGTCCGTGCCGAACAACCGACCCATACCCGCCAACCTCCGATGAGCACTGCAGATGAGGAGAAAGCGGAACGGTCGGTCCGCCTCCCCGGATGAGGGAGGCGGACCGACCGTTCGTCAGAAGTACAACGCGCTGGTGAAGATCAGCGCTTCGAGTACTGGGGAGCCTTACGGGCCTTCTTGAGGCCGTACTTCTTGCTCTCCTTGACCCGGGCGTCCCGGGTGAGGAAGCCGGCCTTCTTGAGGGCCGGGCGGTCGTCCGGCTCGCTGACGATCAGCGCACGGGCGATGCCCAGCCGCAGCGCACCGGCCTGGCCGGTGGTGCCGCCGCCACGCAGGTTGGCGATGACGTCGAACTGCTCGAGCTTCTCGGCGGTGACCAGCGGGTCCTTGATGAGCTGCTGGTGCACCTTGCTCGGGAAGTAGGCCTCGAGCTCCTGGCCATTGCAGGTGATCTTGCCGGTGCCCGGGACGATACGAACCCGGACGATGGCCTGCTTGCGGCGGCCCACGGTCTGGATCGGCCGGTCACCACGAGGCGCGCGGGCGACGGGCGCAGGCGCCTCGGTGGCCTCAGGGGCTTCCGGGGCAACCTCGGTCTCGGTGATGTCGGTCATGCTGCTTCCTTCGCCCGCGCTCACTGCGCGATCTGCTTGATCTCGAACGGCACCGGCTGCTGCGCGAGGTGCGGGTGCTCGGCACCGGCGTAGACCTTCAGCTTCTTGATCAGCTGACGGCCGAGCTTGTTGTGCGGGAGCATCCCCTTCACGGCCAGCTCGATGGCCCGCTCGGGGCGCTTGGTCAGCAGCTCGTCGTAGCCAACCTGCTTCAGACCACCCGGGTAACCGGAGTGGCGGTAAGCGACCTTGGTCTGGCGCTTGTTGCCGGTCAACGCAACCTTGCCCGCGTTCACGATGACGACAAAGTCGCCCGTGTCGACGTGCGGCGCGAAAGTCGGCTTGTGCTTACCACGCAGCAACGTGGCGGCGTGGGTGGCCAGGCGGCCCAGCACGACATCAGAGGCGTCGATGACGTGCCACTGACGCTCGATCTCACCCGGCTTCGGGCTGTACGTACGCACAGGTCTACCTTGTCTCGTCGTCGGTCTGGGGTCGCGCGCCGAGGTGACCAGATCTAGCAGGCCGGACCAGCGCGCACGAACGACCAAGCGTACCTGATAGGGCACGCCTCTGGATGTCGTACAACAGCAGGCAACGATACCCGGCGCCCTGTCCGCAGGTCAAAACGGGGGTGCGGTCTCGCGCGCCGACGCGCCGACCGTGTCTCAGCTCACACTCCAGCGAGCCGTTCGGCTCTCGGACGACGATAGACGACCCAGGTGACCGCGAAGCACAGCGCGTACCAGCCGATGAAGACCAGGTAGGCGGCGTCGGCGTTGCCGGAGGCGAGAAACGACTGGCGGAACGAGATGTTGACCAGCACCCCACCGAAGGCGCCGATCGCACCCGCGATGCCGATCAACGAGCCGGTCATCCGGCGCGCCCACCGGGTCGCGGCCTCCGGGTCGCGCCGGCCGGCGGCCACCGCGTCCGCCGCCCGGGCCCGGAAGATGGCCGGGATCATCTTGTACGTCGAGCCGTTGCCGATGCCGGAGAAGACGAAGAGTGCGAGGAAACCGGCCAGGTAGAGCCCGAACGAGCGCTCCCGGGCCGCGTACAGCACGGTGCCGGCGCCGGCCGCCATCGCCACGAAGTTCCAGAAGGTCACCCGGGCGCCCCCCAGCCGGTCGGCGAGGTGCCCGCCCAGCGGCCGGATCAGCGAACCCACCAGCGGGCCGAGGAAGGTCAGCCAGGCGGCGTCGACGGGGGTGGGGAACCGCTCGGCGAACTGGAGTTGCAGCACCTGGCCGAAGGCGAAGCCGAACCCGATGAACGAGCCGAAAGTGCCGACGTACAGCAGCGACATGACCCAGGTGTGCGGGTCGCGGGCGGCCTCGCGCAGCGCGCCCGGCTCGTTGCGCGCCCCGGGCACGGTGTCCAACCAGCGTGCCGCCGCCAGCGCGGCCAGCACGATCAGCGGCAGGTAGACCGCCGGCACCAGCCGGGGGTACGCGGCACCGACGGTGGCGAGCACCGCCAGCCCGACCAACTGCACGGCGGGTACGCCCAGGTTGCCGCCGCCCGCGTTGAGCCCGAGGGCCCGGCCCTTGAGCCGCTGCGGATAGAACAGGTTGATGTTCGCCATCGAGGAGGCGAAGTTGCCACCGCCGACGCCGGTGAGGCAGGCGAGCACCATCAGCGTGGAGTAGGACACACCGGGTTCCAGCAGCACCGTCATCGGCACCGCCGGGACGAGCAGCAGCAGCGCGCTGATGATCGTCCAGCGCCGCCCGCCGAAGCGGGCCACCGCCAGGGTGTACGGCAGCCTCAGCACCGCGCCCAGCGCGGCGGGCACGGCGGTGAGCAGGAACTTACCGGCCGGGTCGATGCCGTACTCGGGACCGAGGAAGAGCACGGTCACCGACCAGAGGCTCCACACGGAGAAGCCGACGTGCTCGGCGAAGATCGAGACCCAGAGGTTGCGGCGAGCGATCGGCGCGCCCGTCGTACGCCAGAAGTCGGGGTCCTCGGGTCTCCAGTCGTCGAGCCGGCGCCGGGTCGCGGTGGCGGCCGGTGGCCCGGCGGTGACTGCGGTGCTGGTGAGCGTGCTCACGGCGGCTCCTCCTCGTCAATGTGACGAGGGGAAACGCTAGGAACACCCGATTACCTGGCGGTGCCCGTCGCGGGTCGGCCGGGATACGGGGACCGCACCACGGGCCGCCGACGATGGTGAGCGCGGTCAGAGCTGCTGGAGGATGCGCAGCGCGCGGCCGACCCGCAGCATCGTGTCGGTGTCGGCGACGTCCACGCAGTCGGTGAACCACTTCTTCATCGGTGAGGAGATCCGGTCGGGCATCACCACGTAACGGCCCATCGACACGGCGAGCGGAGAATCCCGCAGCAACGACTCCTCCACCACCTCGACGACGATCACGATGGGCACGTCGGTGGAGTTGTAGACGTCCGAGCTGATCACCAGGCCGAGGCGTTCCCGGGCGCCCTCGATGCGCCAGACCTCACCCCTACGCAGCACGCGGCCGTCCGTCGCCGAGGAGATCGTTGACCATGCCCACCTCGCGGGCGTCGGCGAGGGCGGCGGACTCCAGGTCGAGGCTGGCGCGGCCCACGGCGGCGGCATGCGCGGTGAAGACCTCGCGCAGCGCCTTCTCCCGGGCGGCCTGGTCCATCCAGGCCGAGAGCGAGAGCCCTTCACGCTTGGCGAAGCGTCGGGCCTCCTCGATCGTCTCGTCCGTGAACGACAACGTCACCTTGGCAGTCATGCGGATGAGACTACCCAGCGGTATGACTATCAGTCATCCGCACGCCGACCGGCTTGCCGCCGGTGACCGAAAGGCGCATTTCACCGGGCCTGCTCGCCGGCCCGACCGCCGAACACCGCGAAACGCCACTCCTTGAAGAAGCAGTCGACGTCGACCAGCCCCGCCTCGGCCAGCCATCGGCACTGGTCGGCGACGGTGGCCGGCCGGTCGTGTCGCATCCGCTCCCGGGCGGCGGCGATCTCGTCGGGTGGTGAGCCCAACTCGGTGATCCGCGCCGTCCACACCTCGTCGTAGCGCCGATCCAGCGCCGGGGTCGGCCCGGCCACCTGCTCGGCGTTGACGAACACCCCACCGGGCGCCAGCGCGGCGGCGGCCCGCCGGTAGAGCGCCCGCTTGCCGGCATCGTCCAGGTGGTGGATCGCCAGCGCGCTGACCACGGCGTCGTACCGGCCGTCCGGCAGCGCGTCGGCCAGGTCGGCCTGGACGGTCCGGTGCGGCACGGCGCGGGCGCGCAACTGGTCGGCGGCGCGGGACAGCATGGCCGGCGCGGCGTCCACCAGGGTCAACCGCACCCCCGGCACCGCGGCGGCCAGCAGCAGCGAGAGCAGGCCGGTGCCCGCGCCCAGATCCAACACCTCCGGGGTACGACCGGTCGCCAGCGCGGCGCGAAGCGGGGGCGCGGCCACCTGGACGGCGGTGCCGTAGAAGGCGTCGAAGCAGGGCACCAGCCGCCGGCGCGCCTCGTCGTAGCTGCCGGCCACCGCGTCGAAGGCGTCTGCCACGCTCATCGCATCTCCCATAAGTTGAGACGAGTTTCCCAAATAATAGACCTCCTGCGCGGGGCCGGCCCACCACCGACCGCACCGTGGGACACCGGCCTCGCCGGCCGGGGATGGTGGCCGGCAGGTCGGCGGACCGACCCAACCGTCACGTCCGATGCCACCGTGCGGTGTGAGCCCTACTTGACAGGACCGAAACAGAAGAGACGCTGACCGGAAACCGCCCGGCGGCACGCTTTCCCGACATGACAGACGGTGCATGGCCGGCAACTCGACCGGGGCGGGCGCCCCGGGAGGTGGCGACCCACTGCCCGTACTGCGCACTCCAGTGCGGGATGACGCTGCGTGCGGACGACGACGGGGTGACCGTGCTCCCCCGCCAGTTCCTCACCAACCGGGGCGGCCTCTGCCAGAAGGGCTGGACGGCCGCCGACCTGCTCGACCACCCGGAGCGTTTGACCAGCCCGCTGGTGCGTGACCCGGCCACCGGCGAGTTGCGACCGGCGAGCTGGGACGCCGCACTGGAGCGGATCGTCACCGGCATCCACGCCATCCAGGACAGCGCCGGCCGGGACGCGGTCGCCGTCTTCGGCGGCGGAGGGCTGACCAACGAGAAGGCGTACGCGCTGGGGAAGTTCGCCCGGGTCGCGTTGCGCACCCGGCACATCGACTACAACGGACGGTTCTGCATGTCCTCGGCGGCAGCCGCCGGGCTGCGCGCGTTCGGTGTCGACCGGGGGCTGCCGTTCCCGCTGGCCGACCTCGGGCGGGCCGACACCCTGCTGCTGGTCGGCGCGAACCCGGCGGAGACCATGCCGCCGCTGGTGCGCTGGCTGACCGAGCAACGGCGCGGCGGCGGCCAGCTGATCGTCGTCGACCCCCGGGTCACCGCCACCGCCCGCCAGGCCGACCTGCACCTGCAACCGCTGCCCGGCACCGACCTCGCGGTGGCCAACGCGCTGCTGCACATCGCGCTCACCGAGGGCTGGGTCGACCAGGCGTACGTGGCCGACCGTACGACCGGCTTCGACGCGGTCCGCCGCGGTGTCGCCGGCTGGTGGCCGGCCCGCGCCGAGCAGCTCTCCGGGGTGCCGGTGGCCGACCTGGAGGCGACCGCCCGCGCGTTGGGCACCGGCCGACGGGTGATCATCCTGACCGCCCGCGGCGCCGAGCAGCACGCCAAGGGCGTCGACACGGTCACCGCGTACGTCAATCTGGCCCTCGCCCTCGGTCTGCCCGGCCGGGAAGGCTCGGGGTACGGCTGCCTCACCGGCCAGGGCAACGGCCAGGGCGGGCGGGAGCACGGGCAGAAGGCCGACCAGCTCCCCGGCTACCGGCGCATCGACGACCCGGCGGCCCGGGAGCACGTGGCCGGTGTCTGGGGCGTGCCGGCCGACGACCTGCCCGGCCCGGGCGTGCCGGCCTACCAACTGCTCGACTCGCTCGGCACTCCCGGCGGCCCCCGGGCACTGCTGGTGTTCGGCTCGAACCCGGTGGTCTCCGCTCCCCGCGCGACCCGGATCGAGCGCCGGCTGCGCGATCTTGACCTGCTGGTCGTCGCCGACCTGCTGCTCTCCGAGACGGCGGCGCTGGCCGACGTGGTGCTGCCCACCGCGCAGTGGGCCGAGGAGGACGGCACGATGACCAACCTGGAGGGTCGGGTGCTGCGCCGACGCGCGCTGCGCCCACCTCCGCCGGGTGTCCGAACCGACCTGGCGATCATCTCCGACCTGGCCGCGAGGCTGGCCGCCACCGAAACGGCCGGCACCGAACCGTCCGCCGGTCGGTCCGCCGCCGAAACGGCCGTCGCACGGGCGGACGGCGCGGTGGCGCGGTTCCCCACCGACCCGGCCGCCGTCTTCGCCGAGCTGCGTCGCGCCTCTGCCGGAGGCACCGCCGACTACGCCGGCATCAGTTGGGCCCGCATCGACGCCGCCGACGGTGTCTTCTGGCCCTGCCCGACCGAGGACGGGCCGGACACCCCACGGCTCTTCGCCGACCGGTTCGGCACCCCGGACGGGCGCGCCCGGTTCCACCCGGTGGACCACCGGCCGGCGGCCGAGGAGGTCTGCGAGGCGTACCCGCTGCACTTCACGACCGGCCGGGTGCTGGCCCAGTACCAGTCCGGCACCCAGACCCGACGGGTGGCCGCGCTACGTCGCGCCGCCGGTGAGGCGTTCGTCGAGCTGCACCCCGATCTGGCCGCCCGGCTCGGCATCGACGACGGCGACCCGGTGCGGGTCACGTCCCGCCGGGGTGAGCTGTGCGCCCCGGCCCGGCTCAGCCCGGGGATCCGACCGGACACGATCTTCGCCCCGTTCCACTGGCCCGGGGCGGCCCGGGCCAACTCGGTCACCAACGACGCGGTGGACCCGATCTCCGGGATGCCCGAGTTCAAGATCTGCGCGGTCCGGGCGGAGAAGGCATGACCACCCGCGTGGTGATCGTCGGCAACGGCATGGCCGGCGCCCGTCTCGCGAGCGAACTGCACACCCGCGAGGGCGACCGGAAGGTCACCGTGCTCGGGGCGGAGCCCCACCGCGCGTACAACCGGATCATGCTCTCCACCCTGCTGACGGGCCGGATCGACGAGCCGGACGTGGAGCTGACCGAGGCCGCCGGGCACGGCATCGACCTGCGGACGGGCGTGCCGGTGACCACTGTGGATCGCCAGGCCCGCGAGGTCCACACCGCCGACGGTGAACGCATCTCCTACGACCACCTGGTGCTGGCCACCGGCAGCGAAGCGGTGGTGCCGCCGCTACCCGGCCTCGACCTGGCCCAACTGCCGGAACGGGTCGTCCCCTTCCGGACCCTTGACGACTGCCGCCGGATCCTCGCCCTGGCCGACGGCGCCCGCAGCGCGCTCGTGCTCGGCGGCGGCCTGCTCGGCCTGGAGGCAGCCCGAGGGCTTGCCGCCCGAGGCCTGGCCAGCACCGTGGTGCACCCGCGCGGGCACCTGATGGAACGGCAGCTCGACCCGGCGGCCGGCGCGGTGCTCGCCGGCACGCTCGCAGGCCTCGGCGTCACCATCGAGCTCGCGGTCGGAGCGACCGGGGTCGTCGCGGACGCCGACGGTGTCCGCCTCGACCTGGCCGACGGTCGGTCGCTCACCGCCGACCTGCTGGTGCTCTGCTGCGGGGTACGCCCCGACACCGCCCTCGCGACGGCCGCCGGGCTGACCGTGCGGCGCGGGGTGGTGGTGGACGACCGGCTGCGCACCAACGACCGGCGCGTCTCGGCGATCGGCGACTGCGCCGAACACGACGGCGTGCTCACCGGGCTTGTCGCACCCGCCTGGGCCCAGGCCCGGGTGCTCGCCGACGTGCTGACCGGGACGGACCCGCTGGCCCGGTACCGGCCCCGACCGGTGGTGACCCGACTCAAGGCGGCCGGGATCGACCTGGCCGCGATGGGCGACCCGGCGGGCGGCGGGCCGGGCGAGGAGCTGACCTTCACCGACCCGACCCGGGGCACGTACGCCCGGCTGCGGATCCACGACGAGCGGCTGACCGGCGCGATCCTGCTCGGTGACAACCCGGCCGTCGGCACGGTGATCCAGCTCTTCGACCGTGGTCACCCGGTGCCGGCCGACCGGCGGACGCTGCTGCTGGGCCGGGCCCTGGGCGGTGCCGCGGTGGCTCCGGCCGCGTCACCGGCGCTGATGCCGGACGCGGCCACCGTCTGCCAGTGCAACACGGTGACCAAGGGCGCGCTGGTGCGCTGTTGGCGCTCCGGCGCCCGGACGGTCGACGCGGTGGTGGTGGCGACCCGGGCCGGCACCGGATGCGGCGGATGCCGGGACGCCGTCGGCGGCATCGTCGACTGGCTGTCCCAAGCGGAATCGGTGGAGGTGACGCGATGAGCGGCGGTGACCTGGTCGTCATCGGCAACGGCATGGTGGGGCAGCGCTTCGTCGACGCGCTGCGGGCCCGCGACCCCGAGGGGCGCTGGCGGGTGACCGTGCTGGCCGAGGAGCGACGTCCGGCGTACGACCGGGTGCGGCTGTCGGCGTTCTTCGACGGGGTGAGCGAGGACGAACTCAACGTGCACACCCCGCACGACGGGGTGCGGCTGCGCCTCGGTGAGCCGGCCACCGCCATCGACCGTGGTCGGCGGGTGGTAACCACCGCCGCAGGCGAATACCCCTACGACGCGCTGGTGCTGGCCACCGGGTCGTACCCGTTCGTGCCGCCGGTGCCCGGCGCCGACCTGCCCGGAGTCTTCGTCTACCGGACCCTGGACGACCTGGCGGCGATCCGGGCGTACGCGGAGGGCCGGCGGGTCGGCGCGGTGATCGGCGGTGGGTTGCTCGGGCTGGAGGCCGCGAACGCGCTGCGGCTGCTGGGTCTGAGCACCGACGTGGTCGAGTTCGCGCCCCGCCTGATGCCGGTGCAGGTCGACCAGGCCGGCGGGGCGATGCTCCGCCGCTACGTCGAGGAGTTGGGTGTGCGTACCCACCTCGGGGTGGCCACCACGGCGATCCGGGCCGGCGCGGACGGCGCGGTCGAGGCTCTGGAACTCTCCGACGGCCGCAGCGTCGACGCCGACCTGGTGGTGGTGGCCGCCGGTATCCGGCCCCGGGACGAGCTGGCTCGGGCCGCCGGCCTGCCGCTTGGTCCGCGCGGCGGGGTGCTTGTCGACGCGACCTGCCGCAGCGCCGACGAGCGCATCTGGGCGGTCGGTGAGTGCGCGGCGGTCGACGGCACCTGCCACGGCCTGGTCGCCCCGGGGTACGCGACGGCCGAGGTGGTGGCCGACCGGCTGGTGGGCGGCGCGGCGACCTTCCCGGGCGCGGACACCGCCACCAAGCTGAAGCTGCTCGGCGTCGACGTGGCCTCGTTCGGCGACGCGCACGGCACCACCGAGGGCTGCCTGGACGTCACGTTCACCGACCCGGCCACCCGGGTCTACGCGAAGCTGGTCCTCTCCGACGACGCGCACACCCTGCTCGGCGGGGTGCTGGTGGGCGACGCCAGCGCGTACCCGACATTGCGGGCCAGTGTGGGCGGCCCGCTGCCGGCCGCGCCGCTGGCGTTGCTCGCGCCGGACGGCGGCGGCGCGGACGCCGGCGCGCTGCCCGCCGCCGCACAGGTCTGCTCCTGCAATGCGGTGACCCGCGGCGACGTGGACGCGGCCATCGCCGATGGTTGCGCGGACGTGGCGGCGCTGAAGGCGTGCACCCGGGCCGGCACGAGCTGCGGCTCCTGCGTGCCGATGCTCAAGCAACTGCTGGACGCGGCCGGGGTGGCGCAGTCCACCGCGCTGTGCGAGCACTTCGATGTCGGCCGGCGGGAGCTGTTCGAGATCGTCCAGGTGCGCGGCATCCGCACGTTCTCGCGACTGGTCGCCGAGCACGGTCGGGGGCGGGGCTGCGACATCTGCAAGCCGGTGGTGGCCTCGATCCTCGCGTCGCTGGGCAGCGGGCACGTGCTCGACGGCGAGCAGGCCTCGTTGCAGGACACCAACGACCACTTCCTGGCCAACCTGCAACGCGACGGCAGCTACTCGGTGGTGCCCCGGATCCCCGGCGGCGAGATCACCCCGGAGAAGCTGATCGTGATCGGCGAGGTCGCCCGGGACTTCCAGCTCTACACGAAGATCACCGGCGGCCAGCGGATCGACCTGTTCGGGGCACGGGTGGAGCAGTTGCCGCAGATCTGGCAGCGACTGGTGGACGCCGGCTTCGAGTCCGGCCACGCGTACGGCAAGGCGCTGCGCACGGTGAAGTCGTGTGTGGGCGAAACGTGGTGCCGGTACGGCGTACAGGACTCGGTGGGGCTGGCCGTGGCACTGGAGTTGCGCTACCGCGGGCTGCGCGCCCCGCACAAGCTCAAGTCGGCGGTCTCCGGTTGTGCCCGGGAGTGCGCCGAGGCCCGCAGCAAGGACTTCGGCATCATCGCCACCGAGACCGGCTGGAACCTCTACGTCGGCGGCAACGGCGGTTTCCGGCCCCGGCACGCCGACCTGTTCGCCACCGACCTGAGCACGTCGGAACTGATCACCCTGATCGACCGGTTCCTCATCTACTACATCCGCACCGCCGACCGCCTGCAACGCACGGCCGGCTGGATCGAGTCGATGGACGGCGGCCTGGACCACCTGCGCGCGGTGATCGTCGACGACTCGCTGGGGCTCTGCGCCGACCTCGACGCGGCGATGGCCCGGCACGTGGCCTCGTACTCCGACGAGTGGCGCGACGTGCTGGACGATCCGGACCGGCTGCGCCGCTACACGTCCTTCGTCAACGCCCCCGACGTGCCCGACCCGTCGATCACCTTCACCCAGGAACGCGGCCAACCGGTGCCGGCGCACGGTCACCGCCGGCAGCCGGTGGCGCTGGGCCTACCGGAGGTACGGCGATGAGCCAGCACAGCACACTGGACTGGACTGCGGTCTGCCCCCTCGACCGGCTGGAGCCCGACCGTGGTGTCGCCGCCCTGGTCGACGGGGTGCAGGTCGCCCTCTTCCGCACCGCCGACGGGCTGTTCGCGCTCGACAACCGCGATCCGGTCGCCGGGGCGTACGTGCTGTCCCGGGGCATCGTGGGCAGCCGCGCCGGGGTGCCGACGGTCGCGTCGCCGCTGCACAAGCAGGTGTACGACCTGCGCACCGGCGCCTGCCTCGACCTGCCCGGGGTAACCGTGGCCCGGCACGACGCGCGCTGCCGTGACGGGCTGGTCGAGGTGCGGCTGCGACGGGAGGGCTGATGCGGGAGGAACTGGCCGGCTTCACCATCGGGGTGACCGCCGACCGGCGGCGCGACGAGTTGGCCGCGCTGCTCGAACGTAGGGGCGCTCGTGTGGTGCTCGCCCCGGCGCTGCGGATCGTGCCGCTGTCCGACGACACCGAGTTGCGCGAGGCGACGCGCGCCTGCCTGGACCAGCCGCCGGACATCCTGATGGCCAACACCGGCATCGGCATGCGCGGGTGGTTGGAGGCGGCCGAGGGCTGGGGGTTGGCCGAGCCGCTGCGCTCGGTGCTGGCCAGCACGTACGTGGTGGCCCGGGGCCCGAAGGCGCGGGGCGCGATCCGTGCGGCCGGGCTGCACGACCAGTGGTCGCCGGCCTCGGAGAGCTGCGAGGAGGTGGTCGACCACCTGCGCCGGCGCGGTGTGGCCGGGCAGGTGATCGCCATGCAGCTGCACGGTGAGCGGCAGCCGGAGTGCACGCTCGCGTTGGAGGCGGCCGGTGCCAAGGTGATCGAGGTGCCGGTCTACCGCTGGGCGCCGCCGACCGATCTGGCACCGCTGCACCGGCTGATCGACCTGATCGCCGGCCGGCTGGTGGACGCGGTGACGTTCACCTCGGCACCGGCGACCGAGGCGCTGCTCCGCGCGGCCGGAGACCGTACCGATGCGGTGGTGTCCGCGTTCCGCAGCGACGTGCTGGCCAGCTGCGTCGGCGCGGTGACCGCCGAGCCCCTGCTGCGGCACGGGGTGCCGGTCAGCGCACCGGGCCGGGCACGGCTGGGCGCGCTGGTGCGGACCATCGTCGACGAGTTACCCCGTCGGACCATGACGTTCAAGGCCGGCGGGCACCTGCTCACCCTGCGCGGGCACGCCGCGGTGATCGACGGCGAGCTGCGCCCGCTGGCTCCCGCCCCGATGGCGGTGCTGCGGGCGCTGGCCCAGTCCCCCGGCCGGGTGCTGTCGCGTACGGCGCTGCTGCGCACGCTGCCCCGGGGCGCGGACGAGCACGCTGTCGAGATGGCGGTGGCCCGCCTGCGGGCCGGCCTCCGGGCGCCGCGCGTGGTGCAGACCGTGGTCAAGCGCGGCTACCGGCTCCGGGTCGACTGAGCTGTCACGGCCGGCCGGTGTACGCCGGCCGGCCGTGGCGGTCAGCCGACCGGCGTCGGGAACCCTCGACCCTGCTCGGCCTGCAGCCGGAGCATGGCGTGCTCGACCACCGTCACCAGCACCTGCTTGACCGAGTCCCGGTGCCGGGCGTCGGTCATCACCAGCGGCACCTGCGGCGAGATGGCCAACGCCTCGCGGACCTCGTCCAGCTCGTACTGGGGAGCGCCGTCGAACCGGTTCAGCGCCACCACGTACGGCAGGTTGCGGTTCTCGAAGTAGTCGAGCGGGGCGAACGCGTCGGTGATCCGACGGGTGTCCACCAGCACGGCGGCACCCACCGCACCCCGGATGATCTCGTCCCACATGAACCAGAAGCGGGTCTGACCCGGTGTACCGAAGAGGTACAGGATCAGGTCCTGGGCCATGGTGATCCGGCCGAAGTCCATGGCGACCGTGGTGGTCTCCTTGCCCGGCACCTTGGACGGGTCGTCGATGCCGACGCCGGCCGCGGTCATCAACGCCTCTGTCGTCAGCGGTGTGATCTCGGAGATCGAACCGACCAGGGTCGTCTTACCGACGCCGAACCCGCCCGCGACGACGATCTTCGCGGAGACGATTCCCCGGCCCGGCCGCCCCCCAGCGGGGTCATAGCCTGCGAAGTCCACTTAGCACCCTTCCAAGCAGTTCCATCCGCTCCTCGAACCCCTCGGCGGGAGCAGCAGTGTGTAACGTCAGCAGGCTCTCGGCCACCATGTCGGCGACCAGCACCCGGGCGACGCCTAGCGGCATCCGGGTGTACGCGGCGATCTCCGCCAGCGACTGTGCCCGGCCCTCGCAGACCGTGGCGATGCGGTGCTTGTCGTGCCCCGCGAAGCGGGACTCGGCAACCTGGGTGGGAGAGGCCGTGAGGACCGCCTCGAGGGCGATGTCCTGCCGTGGCTCGGTACGACCGCGGGTGACCGCGTACGGACGCACCAGAGCGCCGCGCGGGTCAGCGCGTCGTTGGTCCATCCTCGATCACCTCCTCGTCCCTGCGGAGCCGGCTCACACCGCCTCCCATCCCTGTTCCGGCGCGTGGTCCGCGCCGGGTCTCGGCGCTACGAGCGCACCGCGTCACGCGGCAGCGGCACCAGCGCGGCACCCACCCGCTCCACCAGCAGCGCCATCTCGTAGCCCACCTGGCCCACGTCGCAGCTTCGCGCCGCGAGCACGGCCATCGACGAGCCGTCGCTGATCGACATGAGGAACAGGTAGCCGCTGTCCATCTCGATGACGGTCTGCAACACCCCACCCGCGCTGAACATGCGGGCCGCGCCCTCGGTCAGGCTCACCACGCCGGAGGTGATGGCGGCGAGCTGATCCGCCCGGTCCCCCGGCAGGTCCCGGGAGGAGGCGAGCAGCAGTCCGTCGGCGGACACCGCCACCACGTGGGCGATCCCCGCCACGCTGTCGGCGAAGTTGGTGAGCAGCCAACCCATGTCCTGCATGGCAGCTGGCCTGTTCATCGGCTCTCCTTGGTCGAGGTGCTGTTCAGATCCGTCCCGGCCGTCCGGCCGCGCTGCACGCCGCGGTGGTAGGCCGACAACAGGCCGCGTACTTCATCGGGAGTCCGCCGGCTGCGGTCCCGGCCAGCCTTGGGCTCGATGCCGCCCGGCACGAGCTGCGCCTGCGGCACCCGCTTGGGCAGACCCGAGCGGGTGGTGCCCGCGGGGGCCGGCTCGGCGGCACGGCTGGCCCGGGACCAGCCCTCGTCCGCCGCGGTCCGCCAGGCGTCCGGGTCGACTGCGGGCGGTGGGGGCGCGCTCGGGGCGGTGGCCGCGGCCGGCACCGGCCGGGCGGCCGGCGGCGGCGGCGAGTACGACGGTGGCGCCGAGGGCGTCGCGGCCTCGCGACCGCCGTTGCTTCCGCTGCTGAACCCGTCCATGCTTCCCCCGCCTGCCAAACCGGTGCCGTCGCCGGAGCTACCCGGGGTGCGCGTCGGCAGCGGCGGTCGGGCCGGTGTCACGGTCGGCGCGGGCGCGGCGGCCGGTTGACCGCCATTGCCCGGCCGCACGGTGCTGGCCAGGCCGGCGTCGGCGGGTGCCGGCGGCTCGTCGAACTGCGGTCGGGTGAAGATCGCGGTGGCGTCGTCCCCGTGGGACCGGAACCAGACCGCCTCCATCTCCCGGAAGATCGGCGCCTCGGCCGGGAAATCGGGCCGGGTGCTGACCGGAGCGGCCGGCACCGGCGGCGCGACCGGCGGTGCGGCGGGCGGCGCGACCGCGCCGGGGCCGGCGACCGGCCCGACCGGCAGCACCGGCGCGGTCCGACCGTCGGTGGTGTCGGCCGTCGAGCCGCGCCGGGGCAGCGGGTCGATGGTCGGGTACGCCACCGTCGGGCCGCCCAGCGAGGCGCCCGCGCCGTTGCTGTACGCGGGCCGGGACGGCGGAACCGGGACGGCGGGCGCCGCGGCCGGTGGCACCGTCGGGCGTGCTCCGGAGAAGCCGCCGGCCTGCACGGCGGGGGTGGTGTCCCGCGTGTCGAGCGGCGACTGCCACTGCGTCGGCGTCGGGGCGTTGGTCCGCCACTGGTCGGGCAGCGTCGCCGCCGCGGTGGTCGCTCCGGCGTACGACTCGGCGTGACCAACCGGGGTGAGTGGCGCCTGCTCGACGGCCATCGGCTGGCGCGGCCGGGTGAGCGCCTGGTCGCGGCCCCGGTTGACGGGCAGCACCACGGTGGCGGCGGGAAGCGTCACCTGGGCGACGGTGCCGCCCTCCACGTTGCGGCGCAGCTCCACCCGGATGCCGTAGCGGGCGGCGAGCCGGCTCACCACGGCCAGACCCATCAGCCGGAACGCGGCGACGTCCACGCTGGGCGGCGCGGCCAGCCGCCGGTTGAGCGAGTCGAGCTGCTCGTCGCTGAGGCCGAGCCCGCGGTCCTCGATCTGGATCAGCACGTAGTCGCGGATGCGGCGACCGTCGGCGACCACCGTGGTGTTCGGCGGCGAGAACCGGGTGGCGTTGTCGAGCAGTTCGGCGACGAGCCGCACCACGTCGTTGACGGCGTGCGCGGCCACCGAGATGTCGGTGTCGACGGTGCCGAACTCGATGCGGTTGTAGAGCTCCACCTCGGACTGGGCGGCGCGCAGCACGTCCACGACCAACGCGTCGTCGCGGCGCGGTACGGCGGAGTCGGCGCCGGCCAGGACCAGCAGGTTCTCGTCGTTGCGGCGCATTCGGGTGGCCAGGTGGTCCAGCTCGAAGAGCTGCGCCAGCCTCTTCGGGTCCTCCTCGCCGCGCTCGATCGCGTCCAGCTCGCCGATCATCCGGTCGACCAGGGTCTGACTGCGGCGGGCCAGGTTGAGGAACATCGCCGAGACGCTGGTACGCAGTGCGGCCTGCTCGGCCGCGACGCGTACCGCCTCCCGGTGGACGACGTTGAAGGCCAACGCCACCTGGCCGACCTCGTCGCGGTTGTTGAGCTGGATCGGGTCCCGGACCTGCCGGACGATCTCCTCCACGCCGCCGTCGCCGACGCTGCCCATGTTCTGCAGTCGCTTCACGGCGTCGGGGAGGTCGTGGTTGGCCACCGACAGCGCACCCTCGCGAAGACGACGCAGCGAGTGGTTGAGCGAACGGGCCAGCACCACGGCCAGCGAGATGGCGATGATCAGGGTGAGCAGCACCAGGATCGACTCGACCACGGCCTGCTGGATGACGTCGGAGCGCGCCTCGTCGGCCTGGGCGAGCAGCCGGTCCTGTAGTTGGATCTCCGCCCAGCGCATCAGGTCGTTGACCGCGCCGATGGCGGCGGTGGCGTCCTGCGCGCTGACCAGCGGGCGCTGCCCGACCGAGCGGGTGATGTCGGCGGCCACCCGGTCGGCCAGGCCGACCGCGTCACCGGAGACGGTGTTGTTGACCAGGGCACGCTGCCCGGGGTCGGCGGCGAGCGCGAAGGCGACCAGGGCCTCCTGCTGGCTCGTCAGCGTGGCCACGAAGGAGGAGAACTGCTCCGGGTCGAGCTGGCCGGCGGTCAGCGCCGTGAAGGCGACCGCCTGCTCCTCCGCGACGGACGACTTGGCGCGTGCGAACGCGGCGACCGCCCGACGGCTGTCCGACAGGCCCTCCTCGCCGGGGAGCTGGGCCAGCCCGTCGCCGTAGGCGACCAGGTCGGTGAGGATGACGCCGTAGCGCAGCACCGCCTCGGCCACCGCCATCTGCCGGCGGTCCAGCACCTCCTGGCGCGTGCCGTCCAGCGTGGACAGGTGCTCGTCGATGGCCGCGAGCCGGCCCCGCAGGACCGCCGGCACCTCGCCGATCCGGGCCCGCTCGGCGCGGTACTCGTCGACCCGCTGCTGCGTCTGGCGCACCCGCAGGTTGTAGGTGTCGGCCGGCTGCTGCGGGGCGGCCAGGTAGGCGGCCGCGGCCATCCGCTCGGACTGAAGGTCCTGGGTCAGCGCGCTGACGTCGATGGAGAGCGCGGTGAGCGACCGCGCCCGGGTGGCGTCGAAGGCGCCCTCGCCCACCGAGATGAGTCGGACGGTGGCCAGCGCGATCACCGCGGCCACCGGAACGACCAGGATCAGCGCCAGCTTGGACCGGATCCGGGCGTCCCGCAGTCTCGGCAGCCGTCGACGCGTACGCCCAGCGGCGTCGCCGGGTGCGGGCAGGGTCGTCGGTCCGGTGCTCACGACATCGCCTCCGTCGTTTCTTCCCCGCCTGACCCACCGAACCATGCCGAAAGCGGAGGGGACCACGCGCGGCACGGCCGCGATTTCATCAGAGAAGATCCTGTTTGGGAAGCCGCAGGGCGGTAGGAAACGGTCGGACGGCGCGGAACCCGTGATCCGGTCAACTGATACCTTCATTTCCGCAAGCCCCTGAACAGGGCATGTAACTCCAGAGTGGTCACGCGTGTATGCAAAGTGAGCTTTTGCAAACATTGCGTTACCCCAGCATGTGGGATGGCCGTCCCGAAAATGCAACCGGGGTCCGCGCTTGACCACAGCGCCGGCCATTGGCAAGGTTTTGCACGCTTCGCGCACACACCGTACGGCAGAGAAGATCCCGTCCTCCACTGAGGACGGACTATCGGCGGTGACCGGGCAGCGCCCGCGCCCGCACCTGGAGGACTGAGTTGAGCCCCATCCGCTCCGCGACCATCGCGGCGCTCGCATCGGCCGTAGTGGCCACCACGCTCACCGGCTGCCAGTTCGGCGGAGCGGAGCAGGACACGAGTCCGATCGTGATCGCCGCCGACCTCGAACTGTCCGGCGCCGCCGCCACCGTCGGCCGGACATACCAGCGGGCCATCGAACTCAAGGTCGAACAGTTGAACTCCTCCGGAGCACTGAACGGCCGGAAGATCGAGCTGAAGGTGAAGGACAACCGTTCCGACGCCGCCGAGTCACTTCGCAACATCGCCGACTTCAGCAGCGATTCCCGGGTCAGTGCCATCGTCATGGGTGGCTGCAACGAATGCGCGGTCGGCGCGGTCGGCGTCATCAACGAGAAGAAGATTCCCACCATTGCGCTCGCCGCTTCCGGGGCGGTCGCCAACCCTGTCGCCCAGCGGCGTTACGTGTTCAAGCTGGGCCCGAACGCCGCGGACAGCGCCGCGGCGCTCACCACCGAACTGCGCCGCAAGAACATCCGCAAGGTGGGTCTGCTCTACAGCGACGACGATTACGGCCGGGAGGGCGTGGTCGCGTTGCGTCGCGAACTGACCAAGGTCAACATCAAGGTCGCCGGTGAGGAGTCGGTGAAGACCACCGACACCGAGGTGAGCCAGCAGGTTGGCAAGCTCACCCAGCTCAAGCCCGACGCGCTGGTTGTCTGGACCCCGCCGGAGCAGGCCACCCTCACCGCGACCACCGCCCAGCAGGCCAATTTCCGGGGGGCGCTCTTCTTCGACGCCGGGGCGGCCGGCGACCTCTTCCTCGGTGCGGCGGCCCGGGCCACCGAGCGGGCCACGATGGTCTTCACCCAGACCATGGTGATTGACGACGTGATCGCCACCACACCGGCGAAGGCCGCCCGGCGCCAGTGGTTCCAGGACTACACCGCGCGTTTCGGCGGGTACAACGGCTCCTCGTCCTTCGCCGCCGACGCGATCCAGCTCATCGCCGACGCCGAGCTGCGGGCCGGTGGCCCGATCGGTCAGGTCGACCGCGACGGCATCCGTGACGTGCTGGAGACGTCCCAGATGGACGGCCTGTCCGGCCCGATCCGGATGACGCCCGACAACCACTCCGGGCTGATGCCGCAGGCGCTCACCACGCTCGTCGCCCGCAACGGCCGGTGGCGGTTGGCGGGGTAACACCCCTGGCCCTCCGCGCGGGATTCGTCGCGTGTCGGGTGGGTGTGGCAACGGTCGAACAAAAGGGCCGGCCCCGGGTTGGGGCCGGCCCTGCGTGTCAGCGGCTGCTGGTGGTCTCCCGCACCCAGGGTAGGGCGATCCGCTCGATGAGCAGCAGCGCCGAATACAGCAGGATGCTCACCAGCGCGATCAGCATGATCGCCGCCCAAGCGGTGGCGGTGTCGCCGACGCCCGAGTACTGGAGGATGACGTAGCCCAGGCCGTCCTCGCCGGCCTGGAACTCACCGATCACCGCGCCGATCGCGGCCAACGGCATGGCCACCTTGAGCCCGACGAAGATCTGCGGCAGCGCGGCCGGGAACCGTACCTTGCGGAACGCCTGCCAGCGGGAGGCGTTCCAGGAGCGGACCAGCTCGGCCAGGTCGGCCGGCGTGGTGGTCAGGCCGGTCGCCGTGGAGAGCACGATCGGAAAGAAGCAGAGCAGGAACACCATGGTCAGGATCGGCTTCTGACCCCAACCCAGCGCCACCACCAACAGCGGACCCAACGTGATCTTGGGTACGGCGTTGATCGCGACCAGCAGTGGCGTGAACATCCGCTCCACCGTTCGGGAGCTGGCCAGGGAGAGTCCGATCAGGACACCGGCGACCGCCGAGAGGGCGAAGCCGATCAGGATCTCCAGCAGGGTGGCCCAGGTGTGCTCCAGCATCTGGGCGGGCTTGTCGACGAACGCGGTGAGCACCTCTCCCGGCGGTGGCAGGGCGGCCGGGTGCACCAGTTCCAGCCGGGCGATCAGCCACCACGCCGCCAACGCGACCAGGATGCCGGCCACGGGCAACAGCGCCACCCCGGTCCCGGCACGCAGGTGGACACCCCGACCCGCTGGCTCCGCCGCCGGCGCGCCGCCCGGGGATGGGGCCGCCGTCGCCGCCGGCTCCGCTGACCGGACGTCGGTCATCTTGTCCTCCTCGATATCCGTCGATCCCGGGGGCCGACGGGCGACGGGGGTACGCCGCGCCGGAACCGGCGCGACGTACCCCCATGTGACGACCGGGCGATCAGGCCTTCGGCGCGAGGCTGAAGTCGATGATCTGCTCGGGGGTGATGTTCTGCTTGAGCGCGCCCGCGCCCTGCAGGATCGCGATGCTCTTCGCGACCCGGCCGCTGTCCAGCGTGCCGATCGCCGTGCCCGAGTTGCCGGAGCGGACATACGCGGCCATCAGGTCCAGCTCGGCCGAAGCCGAAGCCGGGTTCGCGGCCTCCACGTTCTTCTTCAGGATCTCGCCGGCCTCCTTGGAGTTCGCCAGGCTGTACTCCAGGCCCTTGAGCAGCGCCGCGGTGAACCGCTTCACCATCTCGGGCTTCTCCTTGGCGATCTTCGAAGAGGTGATCAGGACGTTGCCGTAGAGGTCCTGCATCACGTTGCTGTACGGCAGCATGACGGCCTTCTTCTTGGCCGCCGCCTCGATGGTCGGCTGACCGACGACGAACTGGCCGATGCCGTCCACCGAGCCGTTGGCAAGCGTGGTGATCAGCGTCTGCGCCTCACCGTTGACCCAGGTCACCTTGCTGGCGTCCACACCGGCGAGCCGGGCGTACGTCGGGAACAGGTTGCGGACCACGGAGCCGGGGGTGTCGGCGAGCTTCTTGCCCTCCAGGTCCTTCGGAGAGTTGATGTTCTTGCCCTCGACGGTGGCGATGCCCGCCATCGTGCGCTGCTGGATCGCGGCCACCGCCACGAAGTCCTTCGCCTGACCGTTGCCGAGCTGGAGCAGACCGCCGGTGAGGTCGATCGGTCCGAAGTCGGCCTGGCCACCCACGACGGTCTGGATCACGCCGCCGGTGCCCTGACCAGCCTTGATCTCGACGTCGAAACCGGCCTCCTTGAAGAAGCCCTTCTCCTTCGCCACCCAGGCGTAGGAGTCGCGGCCGAAGTTACCGAAGGAGGTGAGGTAGGTCACCTTCTCCAGCGTCCCGCCGTTGCCGCCCTTGGCGTCGTCCGACGAGTCCGACCCGCTGCTGCAGGCGGAGACGAGGGCGAGGGCAGTGGCCAACGCGGCCGTAGCGACCGTACGGGTCAGCCTTCTCATCAGTAGCACCATGTCCTTTCCGACCGGGGCCGCAGGCCACGGAGGGGTTGTCGCGACGGGACCGGCAGGAGGGGTGGAAGCCGGGCACCGCCGTCGTGAGGGGACTCTTCGCGGGCACAGCGTACGAGAAACCCACCTTTGCGACGCCAGGCATATCGGGTTGCGGAACGGAAACAACCTGACGACCCACCCCGGACGGTGCGACACGGGGACGAGACGGCTAGCCTTTGTCGGATTCCTGACCGTCCACTCAGCGGAGGTCCACCGGAGATGATCCGACTGTCCGGGGTGTCGCGTACCTTCGAGGGCCGGTCCGGCCGGGTAGAGGCGCTACGCGGCATCGACCTCGACGTCGCCGAGGGCGAGTTCGTCGCCGTGCTCGGGCGCTCCGGGTGCGGCAAGTCCACGCTGCTGCGGCTGATCGCCGGGCTGCTTCCACTGACCTCCGGCGAGATCACCGTGGCCGGCACGCCGATCACCCGGCCCCGCCGCGACATCGCCATGCTGTTCCAGAAGCCGGCCCTGCTGCCGTGGCGCACCGTGCTGGACAACGTCATGTTGCCGGTGGAGATCTTCGGGTGGAGCCGCGCCAAGCACCGCGAGAGGGCCCGGCAACTGCTCGACGTGGCCGGGCTGTCCGGCTTCGAGAAGCGGCTGCCGCACGAACTCTCCGGCGGCATGCAGCAGCGGGTGTCGCTGTGCCGGTCACTGATCGGCGAACCCCGGGTGATGCTGATGGACGAGCCGTTCTCCGCGCTGGACGCGCTCACCCGCGAGGAACTCTCCGGCGAACTCCAGCGCGTGCACATGGAGAACAAGCCCACCATCGTCTTCGTCACCCACTCGATCGACGAGGCGGTGCTGCTCGCCGACCGGGTGGTCGTGCTGAGCCCGCGCCCCGGCCGGATCCGCAAGGTCGTCGAGGTGAACATCCCCCGACCCCGCACCCTGGGCCGCAACGCGCACCTCGCCGACGTCGCCCAGGTCAGCGCCGACCTGCACGAACTGTTGATGGAACGCGACCAGCCGGCCACGGCCGGCGCGGAAGGACGATGACCATGCGGGTGTCGGTGTTCACCGAGCCGCACCGGGGCGCCAGCTACGACGACCAGCTCCGGTTCGCACGCCTCGTGGAGGCCGGTGGCTACGAGGGCTTCCTCCGCGCCGACCACTACCGGGCGATGGGCGACGACCCAGGTCTGCCCGGCCCGACGGACGCCTGGCTGACCCTCGCCGCGCTGGCCCGCGAGACCGAACGGATCCGGCTCGGCACCCTGGTGACGTCCGCCACGTTCCGCCTGCCCGGCCCGCTGGCGGTGATGGTCGCGCAGGTCGACCAGATGAGCGGCGGCCGGGTCGAGCTGGGCATCGGCGCCGGCTGGTACGAGCGCGAACACACCGCGTACGGCATCCCGTTCCCGGCCGTCGGTGAGCGCTTCGACCGGCTGGCCGAGCAACTTGAGGTCCTCACCGGCCTGTGGACCACGCCGCCGGGCGAGACGTACAGCTTCACCGGCGACCACTACCGGCTGGTGGACGCGCCCGCCCTGCCCAAGCCGGTGCAGGTGCCCGGGCCGCCGATCATCGTGGGCGGGCGCGGCCCGAAGCGCACCCCCGATCTGGCCGCCCGCTACGCCGACGAGTTCAACATGCCGTTCAAGTCCGTGGCGGAGACCGCGGGCGCGTACGACCGCGTACGCGAGGCGTGCGACCGCGCCGGACGCACCGAATCCGGGCATGCGCCGCTGGTGCTCTCCGCCGGGATCGTGGTGGCCATCGGCCGGACCGACGCGGAGGCGCAGCGGCGAGCCGCGCCACTGCACGAGAAGAGCGCGCTTCCGCCGGAGGACCCGGTGGTCGGCTCGCCCGCACAGCTCGTGCAGCGGATCGGCGAGTTCGCCGAGATCGGCGCCACCCGGGTGCACCTGCGCATAACCGACCTCATTGACCTCGACCACCTCGAGCTGATTGCCGCCGAGGTACTCCCGCAACTGGACGGTGCACGATGAGCGAAACGATCGACGCGACCGAACTCGGGCCGGTGGGCCAGGAGATCGTGTACGAGAACGACAGGGTCCGGGTCTGGCACATCCGGCTCGAACCGGGCGAGCGGCAGCCCCTGCACCGGCACGACCACCCATATCTGGTGATCGCGGTCCAGGGCGCCAAGAACATCGTGCAGACCATCGACGGCACCCGAATCGACGCCGACGAGCCCACCGGCGGAGTCGTCTACCGCGACCCCGGAGCGGTACACATGCTCACCAATGTCGGGGACACGACATACCTGGCCCGGTTGGTCGAACTCAAGTAGACCCGCCGGGGTGTGCCCCGGCGCGCCGCGCGGCGCGCCGGTGGCGATCGGGTGTACCGGGTGCGTAACGTGCCCGACATGGCCTTTCGGACCTGGGGCAAGCTCCTGCTCACGGCGCTCGGGGTGAGCGTGCTGGCCGGAGCGGGCCAGCTCGGCGTCGCGTACGGCTTCGGCATCGTCCGACTCACCGGCGCCTTCTCCGGCACGACCGTCAACCAGTGGCCGGCCCAGCTCGTCTGGGTCGGCTGGTTCGCCGCGAACGCGGCCGTGGCCGGTGCCGTCCTGACCGGACGCCTGGCCCGCCGGGACGCCCCGGCTGCCAGCACCGGTCGGCAACTGGCCATCGGCGGCGCGGCAGCGCTCGGTGCCACCGCCGTCGCCCCGCTCTGCATGCAGCCCGCGCGAGCGGCCGAGCTGATCTCCATCGACCCGGTCTGGGCGGTCGGCATCTGCGCCGTGCTCGGCGCGGTGATCGGGGCCGGTGCGGCGATCGCCGTCCTGCTCCGGCCCGAGCTGGGCTGGAACATGGCGGCCGTGGCCGGCGCGGTCTGGTTGCTGGCGCTGATCTCCGTCCTGCCGTCGCTCGGCACGGTCGGCCCGCTGCCCACGGTCCGGCTCGGCGTACTCGAACCGAGCTGGCTGGCCGACGCCGCCGCGCAGCGGCTGGCGCTGCTCCTGCTGCCCATCGTGGCGCTGCTCGCGGGGGCGGCGACGGCCGGGCTCGCCCGCTGGCGCGGCCAGGTCCCGCTGGTCAGCGGAGCCACCGGCGTGGCCGGTCCGGTCCTGGTGGCGTTCGCCTATTTGACCGCCGGCCCCGGCGACGCGGTGGATCGCTACCAGACCACTCCCTACTACGGCGCGTTGATCGCGGTTCTCGCTGGCGCGCTCGGGGCCGCTGCCGCCGCCCTGTTGCGCTGGCCCCTCCGTGCCGGCACCGCCGCTCCGGCGGCGATCGAGCCCACCGACATCCTGCGCCCGCTGCCCGCCGGCCCGGCCCTGCCGGGCGCCGCGCCGTCGGCGGGTCCGGCGGGCGCCGGGGACGACACCGAGCCCACCAGCGCGGCCACCTCCGGCGCGGAGCTGGTCGGGGCCGGGCCGGGCTCGCGCGCCAACGACGACCTCGCCGCCGTACGCACCGTCCCCGCCCACTGGGACTGGCCGTCGACCACGGCGAGCGGTCAGCATGGGCCGGTTCCCTCCGACCGGTCCCGAGCGAGCGCGTCCGCCGCACCGGCCGGCGACGACTCCCCCGGGACGGGCCGAGCGGCCACCACCGAGATCATCGGCTCGGCTGGCGCGGCCTGGACGGCCAGCGTTCCGGCGGGTCGCACCGTCGGCACCCCAGCAGACAACCTGGGCGGCAGCGACCCGACCGCCAGCACGGCGACGACCACGAGCGGCGCGGCCCACTCGACCGTCGACCGCGCGACGACCAGCGACCCAGCCAGCACGGCCACGGCAGACACGGCCACACCGACCCGTGCGGGCACGGCAGGCACGGATACGGCAGACACGGGCACGGCAAGCACCGTGGCGGGCACGAGCACAGCAAGCGCGGGCACGGCACGCACGAGCACGGCAAGCACGACCACGGCGGGCACCGGCACGACAGGCACGAGCGCGGGCACGAACACAGCGGGCGCTGGCGCGGACACGGCAGGCGCTGGCACAAGCACGGCAGGCGCGGACACGGACACGGCGGGCGCAGGCGCGGGCGCGGAGACGGCGGGCGCGGGCGACGGGCCGGCCCCCAAGCCGCGCCGGACCCGCAAGCCGAAGGCCGCCACGGCCGGCAGCACCGAGGGTCCGGCCGACAGCGCGGCACCGTTCGAGCGGGCTGCCGCCGCCGACCCGACCAGCGGTGCCAGCACCTCGGACGCGACAGTGCGGGCGTCCCACTCCTCTGCCCCGGGCACTGCCCGACCCGCGTCCGGCAGCCCGGAGGTGGGCGTCGCCGACAGCGCCACGCAGGCCGAAACCGATGTCACGGCGGCACCGACCGCCGGTCGCGCCCGCAAGTCCGCGCGGCCCGGCAAGGCCACCGACAGCACGCCCCGGCCGGGCGAAGAGGCCGACCCGACACCGCGCCCGGCCGACGAGAGCCAGGCCACGCCGCCCCCCGGCGGTCAGGACAGCGCGACCGGTCGGAAGAGTCAGCGCGGCAAGGCCGTCTCCAGCACCGCCGCTGCCTCCACCACCGGGACGACCACGCAGCCACGTGCCACGGCCGGCTCGGCCGGTGAGTCCGCGGTCGCCGACGCGTCCGGGACCGGCCGCACCGAGCCGCCCGCGACCGAGGATGGTGCCGGCGGCCCGCTGTTCGGTGTGCCAGCCGCTGGCGACACGGAGACCGACCGGTGGACGCCGGCCCCGCCGGCCTGGCCGTCGACCCCGGCGTGGACGACGTCACAGGCCGCTGACACCGGGCCGTCCACTTTGGGCGCTCCGGTCGCTGCCGGGGATTCGACCGAGTGGACGCCCCGGTCCCGGCACCGGGCACCGCTGCCGGACCTGAGCCGCGCCAGCACCTGGGACGCCTTCAACACCGCCCGCCGTACCGGCCCGGCGCAGGCCGACTCGACGGCGGCCCTCTGGACGACGCCGACCAACTCGGCCGGCACCCCGGAACAGACCGTCGGCACCCCGGCAGGTCCCGACGAGGGTGCCGCCGCCGACCCGGGTTCGCGTGAACCCCGCGCCAAGGGCCGCCGCTGGGGCCGAGGTCGCGCCGAGGCGGAGCCGGCCGCGCCGTCCACGGTCGTGCCGGAGCAGGCGGGCGCTCCCGACGTCCCCGTCGACGGGCCGGCCGGCGGCGACGCCCAGCCGGTCGCGTCGACGTCCACCGACGACGCGGAGCAGCAGCCCTCCCGGCGGGGACGGCTCGGCGGTCTGTTCCGTCGCAACCGGTCCCGGGCCGACGAGGAGAACCGACCCGAAACGGATGCGACGGAACCGCTACCCACGCAGGACGAGGAGTTCGTCGACTGGGTCGCCGGCCTGAGCAAGCCGGTCGTGGACAACGAGCCGGAGCAGGAGAGCGGCCGTCGCTCGCTGCGCTCCACCGGCCGCCACCATCGCGACTGAGCCGATCAGGCCAGCGGGAGGTAGACCCGCCCACCGCCGGAGACGAACTCCTCCGACTTGTCCTTCATGCCGCGTGCCGCGTACTCCTTGAGTTCCTGGGTGATCTTCATGGAGCAGAACTTCGGGCCGCACATCGAGCAGAAGTGCGCCGTCTTCGCCGGCTCGGCGGGCAGCGTCGCGTCGTGGTACGAGCGCGCCGTCTCCGGGTCCAGCGAGAGGTTGAACTGGTCCTCCCAGCGGAACTCGAACCGCGCCTTCGACAGCGCGTCGTCCCACGCCTGCGCGCCCGGGTGTCCCTTGGCCAGGTCCGCCGCGTGGGCCGCGATCTTGTACGCGATCACGCCCGCCTTGACGTCGTCGCGGTCCGGCAGGCCGAGGTGCTCCTTCGGGGTGACGTAGCAGAGCATCGCCGTGCCGAACATGCCGATCATCGCGGCGCCGATGGCCGAGGTGATGTGGTCGTAGGCCGGCGCGATGTCCGTGGTCAGCGGGCCGAGCGTGTAGAACGGCGCCTCGTGGCACCACTCCTGCTGGAGGTCCACGTTCTCCTTGATCTTGTGCATGGGTACGTGCCCCGGGCCCTCGATCATCACCTGTACGTCGTGCTCCCAGGCGACAGTCGTCAGCTCGCCGAGGGTGCGCAGCTCGGCGAACTGCGCCTCGTCGTTGGCGTCCGCGATGGAGCCGGGGCGCAGCCCGTCACCGAGGGAGAACGTCACGTCGTAGCGCGCCAGGATCTGGCACAGCTCCGCGAAGTTCGTGTAGAGGAAGTTCTCCTCGTGGTGCGCCAGGCACCAGGCCGCCATGATCGAGCCACCTCGGGAGACGATCC
Organism: Micromonospora sp. NPDC047467; assembly: GCF_040643095.1. NCBI lineage: Bacteria > Bacillati > Actinomycetota > Actinomycetes > Micromonosporales > Micromonosporaceae > Micromonospora > Micromonospora sp. NPDC047467. Next base: position 111,328 of record NZ_JBEYTO010000013.1, read on the forward strand.
CGGTGACCCGGTCCACGGCCAGCGGCACGTACGGCAGCAGCACCCCCGCGTGCACCGTCATGTAGTCCACGCCCTGCTCGGCCTGCTCGATCACGGTGTCCCGGAACACGTCCCAGCTCAGCTTCACCGGGTCGCCGCCGACCTTTTCGAGGGCCTGGTAGATCGGCACCGTGCCGATCGGGACCGGCGAGTTGCGCACGATCGCCTCGCGGGTCTCGTGGATCCGCTTGCCGGTGGACAGGTCCATCACGGTGTCCGCACCCCACCGGGTGGCCCAGGTCAGCTTCTCCACCTCCTCGGCCACCGACGAGCTGACCGCCGACGTACCGATGTTGGCGTTCACCTTGACCAGGAACGCCTTGCCGATGATCGCCGGCTCGCACTCCGGGTGGTTGACGTTGAGGGGCAGCACCGCCCGCCCGGCGGCGATCTCCGTCCGGACCAGCTCCGGGTCGACGTTCTCCCGGATCGCCACGAACTCCATCTCCGGCGTCACCACCCCGGCCCGCGCGTAGGCGAGCTGCGTGGGCCGGCGACCGTCCGCACCGGCGAGCGGCGTACCCGCACCCCGCACCGGCGCCACGTCACCCCGCTCCGCGATCCACGGCCCCCGCAGCGGCGGCAGCCCCACCTCGGGATCGGAACCGGGACCGGACGTGTCGTAGAGCCGCACCGGCGGGTTGTCCCCGGACAACCCCACCTCGGCGAACGGCACCCGGACATCCGGCCGAGAACCCTCGACGTACACCTTGCCTCGTGCCTGCATGACAGCCTCCCTGGTGATCAAGCGGACCAGCCGAAGTGATCCAGCGGCCCGCGCCCCGCGCCCAGCTCCCAACCCCGCCCGCCGGTCAGCGCGCGGAGCACGTACTCCTTCGCGGTCCCCACCGCCACCGGCACCGGATCGCCCAGCGCGAGCCGCACGGCGATCGCCGCCGAAAACGAGCACCCGGTGCCGTGGGTGTGCCGGGTGTCCACCCGCGGCCCGCGCAGCAGGGTGGTTACGCCGTCGCCGTGCAGCACGTCGACCGCCTCGTCACCGTCCAGGTCACCGCCGGTGACCACGACGCACTCCGGGCCGCCCGCCGCGAGGGCCTCGGCTGCCACGACCATCGCGGCCACGTCGTCCACCGGGCGCCCGGTGATCGCCGCGGCCTCCGCGCAGTTCGGCGTCGCCACCCGGGCGTACGGGAGCAGCCGCTCCACCGCCTCCACCACACCGAGCCGGTGTCCACTGGTGGCGACAAGCACCGGATCGACGACGAGCTGCGGCAACCGGCCGTTCCGAGCGGCCTCGGCCACCGCGTCCGCGACGGCGGGGGTGCCGAGCATTCCCGTCTTGACCGCTCGGACGGTGAAGTCGGCCAGCACGCTGTCCAACTGCTCGGTGATCGTGCTCGGGGGCAGCGGCAGTACGGCGTCGACGCCACGGGTGTTCTGTGCGGTGATGGCCGTGAGGACACTGGTGCCGTACGCGCCGAGGGCCGCGAAGACCTTGAGGTCGGCCTGGATGCCGGCACCGCCGCCGGAGTCGGAGCCGGCGATGGTGAGCACGGTGCTCGGTGTCACGTCTGGTCTCCGCTCGTCGCGGTTGAGGGCTCCGGGGTGACGGCCTCGTGGAAGACCCGGGTCAGAGCGACTGCCGCGTCGGTCGGGTTCTCGGCTCGTATGAGCCCGCCCAGCACTGCCACCCCGACGGCTCCCGCCTGGACGCACGCGGTCACCTGTTCCGGGGTCTCCACTCCACCCAGGGCCAGCACGGGCACCGGGCTGTCGCGGGCCAGCGTGCGCAGCCCCGAAACGCCCAGCGGCGGGCCGTAGCCGGGCTTTGTCCTGGTCGGATGGACGGGAGAGAGGGTGACGTAGTGCTCGGTGGTCAGCCGGTCCAGCTCGGCCTGGTTGTGGCAGGAGCGGCCGACCAGCGGGTGGGCCGGCGGCGGGTACGGGCCGGCGGCGGGCAGGTGCACGGCGTCACCGCCGAGCGGGTCGGGGCCGGCCACGATCAGGGTTCCGCCGACGTCGGCGAGGATCGCCCGCAGGTCGGCGGCGAGGGCGGCGCGCTCGGCGCGCGGCAGGTCCTTCTCCCGCAGCACCACCCAGCGCACTCCCCCAGCCACCGCCCGAGCGACAACCAGGTCGAGTGGTCCCGACGCGACCAGCCGATCGGTAAGCAAAACAACACCCGACGGCACGCTCCCCGCCGAGATCTTCGAAGGATTCGGCCCCTTGAGGGGCAGTTTGCTTCCAAGGTCTGCCCGACGGTGATCAGTGGCCCGAGACGTCGGGTTCACAGGTCGGGTCTTCCCTCGTCAGGGGTGGAGGCGAGCGCGTGGAAGCGACGGGCGATCCGGCCCGCCCCGGCGGCCAGCCGGCCCGCCTCGACCGCGTACCGCATCGCGGTCGCCATCGCCACCGGATCGGCGGCCCGGGTCACCGCGCTGGCCAGCAGCACCGCGTCGCAGCCCAACTCCATCGCCAGGGCCGCGTCCGAGGCGGTGCCGATGCCCGCGTCGAGGATGACTGGCACGTCCACGCTCTGCCGGATCAGCCGGATGTGGTGCGGGTTGCCGATGCCGAGCCCCGAACCGATCGGGGAGCCGGCGGGCATCACGGCCGCGCAGCCCACGTCGGCGAGCCGGCGGGCGAGCACCGGGTCGTCACTGGTGTACGGCAGCACGGTGAAGCCGTCGGCGACCAACTCCTCGGCGGCGTGCAGCAACTCCACCCCGTCGGGCAGCAGCGTCCGCTCGTCGCCGATCACCTCAAGCTTGATCCAGTCGGTGTCGAACGCGTCCCGGGCCAGCCGGGCCACCTTCACCGCCTCGGTCGCGGTGTGGCAGCCGGCGGTGTTCGGCAGCAGCCGTACCCCGCACCGGTCCAGCAGGTCCAGCAGCCCACCGGCGGTGCCGGGCGCGGTGTCCACCCGACGCAGCGCCAGGGTGACCAGCTCCGTGCCGGACGCCCGGATCGCCTGCTCCAGCACGTGCAGGTTCGCGGCTCCCCCGGTGCCGAGGATCAGCCGCGAGGTGAACGGCACCCCGCCCAACTCGAACGGCACGCCGCTCACCCGCCCTGCGCCGCGGTGAGCACCTCGACCCGGTCACCGTCGCGGAGCACCGTGGCCGGCCAGCCGGCCCGGGGCACCACCTCGCCGTTGACCGCGACCGCCACCCCACGCTGCTCGGGCACGATGTCGCGGACCAGGTCCGCCACCGACGCGCCACCGGGCACGCTGCGTCCGGTCCCGTTCACCGTCAACTTCACAGGTCCCCCTCCAGGGTCGGTTCAGCCCCGTCCGTCCCGCCGAACCGGTCGGCCCGAAACGGCGCGAGCAGCGGGTCGGGCACGCCGGTGGTCACCAGGTCGGCGATCAGGTCGGCGGTGATCGGGGTGAGCACGATGCCGTGCCGGTGGTGCCCGACGGCGGCCAGCACGTTCGGCCGGCCGGGCAGCGGCCCGAGGATGGGCGCGTTGTCCGGGGTGCCGGGGCGCAGGCCGGCGACCGCCTCGACGAGGTCGTACTCGGCCAACTCGGGCAGCAGGTCGACTCCGGCGCGGAGCAACCGCTGCACGGCACCGGCGGTGACACTGGTGTCCGACCGCTCCTCGACCGTCGCGCCGAGCACAACCTCGCCGTCGGCGCGGGGCACCAGATAGACGGGCTCGCCGTCGGCGTACCCCCGGATCACGTGCCGGAAGCCCGGCGCGGCGCCACCGGGCGCACGCAGCCGGAGGATCTGCCCCTTGACCGGCCGCACGGGCAGGCCGGTGAGGGCGGCCGCGCCACAGCCGGCGGCGACCACAATGACCCGGGCGTCCACGTCGGCCAGGCGGTGAACCGCCTGCGGCACGACCACGGCACCGGCTCGCTGCGCGGCCGTGCGCAGCGCCGGCACCAGCATCCGGGGGTCGATCTGGTGGTCGGTGGGCGCGAGCGCGCCGCCGCGCACCCTCGGCGCGAGCGCCGGCTCGTGGTGGCGCAGCTCGGTGGGGCGCAGCGGGGTCACCGGCAGGCCCAACCCCTGCTGGTACGCCCACAGCCGGCGAGCCTCGGCCAGGTCGTCGCCGGTCAGCCCGACCATCAGGGTGCCCTCGGTCCGGTAGCCGAGTTCGGCGCCGGTCGTGTCGGTCAGCTCGGCGGCGAAAGCCGGCCAGCGGGCGGCGGACGCCACCAGCAGTTCGGTGAGCTGCCGCTCGCCGAAGTACGCCTCGGCGACCGGGGCGAGCATCCCGGCGGCCACGGCCGAGGCACCCGACCCGGGAGCCGGATCGTGCACCTCCACCCGCAGCCCTCGGGCAGCGCATCGCCAGGCGATCGCCAGCCCGATCGGCCCCGCCCCCACCACCGCCACGTCCACGGGGCGGGGGGTCAGCACGTCAACGCCCGGAGCAGCCCGGCGGTGGCCTCGGCCGGGTCGGCGGCGGTGGAGACGGCGCCCACCACCGCGACCCCGTACGCCCCGGCGGCCCGCAGTGCCGGCACCCGGGCGGCGGTCACGCCGCCGATCGCGATGACGGGCACGTCGACCGCCTCGGCGACAGCGCGTACGCCGGCAGGGCCGATCGGGTCCGGCAGGCCGGTCTTGGTGCTGGTGGCGTGGCACGGGCCGACGCCCAGATAGGTGGCTCCGGCGGTGACCGCCTCGACCGCCGTTGCCGGTACGCGGGCGGTGGCGCCCAGCATGCCGGTGGGGCCGAGCACCCGGCGGGCGGCGGCGACGGGCAGATCCTCGGCTCCGACGTGACCGCCGTTGGCGCCCACCGCGAGCGCCACGTGCAGACGGTCGTTGACCAGGCAGGTCGCCCCGTACGGCGCACAGAGCGCGAGCACCCGGCGGGCCAGGTCGTACGCCTCACGGTCGGTGGCGGAGTCCTCGACCCGGACCTGTACGACCAGGTCGGCGCGGGCCGCCGTGAGGGCGGCCCGGACCACGGTGAGGGGATCACGCCCGGGTCGGGTGTCGGTGATCAGATGCAGTCGCCCAAGGGACGGCACGGCAACTCTCCTCCCTGCGCCGGCATTATCCGGATCAGGTTCGACGGTCGGGGGCTGTCAGCCCCCCTCTCAGCCCGGTTCACCGGGCTCCCGTGGGTTACTTGCGTGTCACCGTACGACAGTTCGGTCGGCCTGCCAAGGGAGGGTCGCATGGGTCATACGGCGAAATCCGATGGGTGCTTCATCCCGGTCCTGTTCGGAATGTCGCCCGCCGTTGCAGAACCGTTACCCGCCGGCATCTTGCCCGACATAGAACCAACCGAATTAATTTGTTCAGCGATTCGACAAAATGCCGGCGCGGACACCCTGGCACGGTGTCCTCACCGGCTCCATCTGGGACGGTCTTCGGCGAGCCGGCCCCCGCGATCCCTGTCCACCGCGACAAAGGAGGCGGCGTGTCCCGAACTCGTCGTGCCCGCGTACCACTCACCGCTACCCTGATATCCCTGGCCCTGGCCTCGACAACGCTGTTCGGCCTGCCGGCGCAGGCGGCTCCGGCCGCCGCTCAGGTCCCCCCGCAGGCCGCCAACCCGGTCAGCCAGGTGGCCCCTCAGGCCGCCGCCGACCCCTTCTCCGTCCTGGTCTTCTCCAAGACCGCCGGTTTCCGGCACGACTCCATCCCCACCGGCGTCGCCGCCATCCAGCAGCTCGGCGTGACCAACGGGTTCACCGTGGACGCCTCCGAGGACGGCGCGGCGTTCAACGACGCCAACCTCGCCAAGTACAAGGCGGTGATCTGGCTCTCCACCACCGGTGACGTCCTCAACGCCGAGCAGCAGGCGGCGTTCGAGCGGTACGTGCAGGCCGGCGGCGGTTACGTCGGCATCCACGCCGCCTCGGACACCGAGTACAGCTGGGCGTGGTACGGCGACCTGGTCGGCGCGTACTTCGCCAACCACCCGGCCAACCAGCAGGCCACGGTCAAGGTGGAGGACCACGCCCACCCGTCCACGGCCGAACTGCCGGACCGCTGGTCCCGGTTCGACGAGTGGTACAACTTCCAGACCAACCCACGGCCGGACGTGCACGTGCTGGCCAGCCTGGACGAGAAGAGCTACAACCCGGGCGCCGGCGCGATGGGCGCCGACCACCCGACGGCCTGGTGCCAGGACTTCGACGGCGGCCGTTCCTGGTACACCGGGGGCGGGCACACCCGGGAGTCGTTCGCCGAGCCTGAGTTCCTCAGCCACCTGCTGGGCGGCATCCAGACGGCGGCCGGCGTTGTCGACGCCGACTGCGGCGCCTCGAAGACCTCCAACTTCGAGAAGGTCACGCTGGACAGCAACACCAGCAACCCGATGGAGCTGGACATCGCCGCGGACGGGCGGGTCTTCTACATCGAGCGTGACGGTCGGGTGCAGATCATCAAGCCGGACACCGGCAACACCGTCACCGCCATCGACCTGGACGTCTTCACTGGCAACGAGGACGGCCTGATCGGCATCCGGCTCGACCCGGACTTCGCCACCAACAAGTGGGTGTACCTCTACTACGCCCCGAACGACGGCATCGCGCGCAACCTGCTGTCCCGGTTCACCGTGACCGGCGACACCATCGACGCGGCAAGCGAGAAGCAGGTGCTGCGGGTCGACACCCAGCGCAACACCTGCTGCCACGCGGGCGGCAGCATGACCTTCGACAGTGACGGCAACCTCTACCTGGCGACCGGTGACAACACCAACCCGTTCGAGTCGAGCGCGTACACGCCGATCGACGAGCGGTCGGGCCGCCAGGACTACGACGCGCAGCGCACCTCCGGCAACACCAACGACCTGCGCGGCAAGGTGATCCGGATCCACCCGGAGGACGACGGGACGTACACGGTCCCGGCGGGCAACCTCTTCGCTCCGGGCACCGAGAAGACCCGTCCCGAGATCTACGCGATGGGCTTCCGCAACCCGTTCCGGATCGGCACCGACCCGAAGACCAAGACGCTGTACGTGGCGGACTACGGGCCGGACGCCAACTCGGACAACCCGAACCGTGGCCCCCGGGGTCTGGTCGAGTGGAACGTCGTGACGCCCGGCAACTACGGCTGGCCGTACTGCACGGGCACGAACGAGGCGTACAACGACTACACGTTCCCGTCCGGCCCGAGCGGCGCGAAGTTCGACTGCGCGGCACCGGTGAACAACTCGCCCAACAACACCGGCCTGACCAACCTCCCGCCGGTCGTCCCGGCCACCGTCGACTACGGCTACGCCGGTGACGCGCGGTACCCGGAGATCGGCGGCGGCGGCGCTCCGATGGGCGGCCCGGTCTACCGGTACGACGCGGACCTCAACTCGGCGCGGAAGTGGCCGGCGTACTACGACGGCAAGGCTCTGCTCGGCGAGTGGAACCAGTCGAAGATGTACACCCTGCAGATGACCGCCGACGGCAAGTCGCTGGTGGACATCAACCAGTTGCTCACCGGGATGACCATGGTCCGGCCGATGGACTTCGAGTTCGGCCCGGACGGCGCGCTGTACCTGATCGAGTGGGGCAGCGGCTTCGGCGGCAACAACGACAACTCCGGCGTCTACCGGATCGACTACACCGCCGGTGACCGCGCACCCATCGCGGCGGCGTCCGCCACCCCGACCTCGGGTCCGGCGCCGTTGACTGTCACCTTCTCCAGCGCCGGCTCCCGGGACCCGGACGGCGGCACGCTCACCTACGCCTGGGCCTTCGGCGACGGGCAGACCTCCACCGAGGCCAACCCGACGCACACGTACGCGGCAGCGGGCAGCTTCACCGCCCAGCTCACCGTCACCAACCCGAAGGGCCGTACCGCGGTGGCCAACGTGCCGGTCACCGTGGGCAACACCGCACCGACCGTGAGCATCGAGTTCCCGCCGGACGGTGGCTTCTTCAACTGGGGTGACCAGGTCCGCTACTCGGTCAAGGTGACCGACCCCGAGGACGGGCAGATCGACTGTGACAAGGTGCAGCTGCAGGTGCTGCTCGGTCACGACGAGCACGCCCACCCGCTGGAGCAGCACACCGGCTGCACCGGCACCGTCCAGACGTCGCTCGCCTCCGGGCACGGCGCCGAGGCGAACGTCTTCGCGGTCTTCGAGGCCACCTACACCGACGAGGGCGGTGCCGGCGGTTCCGGCCCGCTCACCGGCCGGGCGATCGAGATCCTCCAGCCGAAGCAGAAGCAGGCCGAGTACTTCACCGCCACCGGACGTGCGCCGGTGAGCACCGGCGGCGGAGACGCCGGCGTGCAGCGGGAGACCGGCGCCGACTCTGCCGGCGGCGGTCAGAACATCGGGTTCATCGAGGACGGCGACTGGTGGTCGGTCGCCCCGGCGGACCTGACCAACATCACCGAGATCCGGTTCCGGGCCGCCTCGGCCGCCGCTGGCGGTCGGATCGAGGTCCGCGCGGGCGCGGTCGACGGACCGGTGGTCGCCACGGCCACCGTGCCGGCGACTGGCGCATGGCAGACGTACACGGACGTGAGCGCGCCGGTCACCGGTGCCGCGAGCGGCTCGCTGTTCTTCCTGGCCCGCGATCCGAACGGCGGGACGGGCTCGCTGTTCAACGTCAACTGGATGGACTTCATCGGCCGGGGCGTCACCGAGAACGCGCCGCCGGTGGTCAGCGCCACCGCCACCCCGGCGACCGGCACCGCGCCGGTCACCGTCGCCTTCGACGGCACGGCCACCGACGCCGAGGGTGACACCCCGCTGACGTACGCCTGGGACTTCGGTGACGGAGGCTCGGCGACCACCCTGGACGCCAGCCACACCTACACCAGCCCGGGCACCTTCACGGCCACCCTCACGGTGACCGACAGCAAGGGCGCGAAGGCGTACGCCACGGTGCCGGTGCGGGTGGACGCGCCGGACACGTCCTGCTTCGGGGCGCGTTCGGACGACTTCAACGGCACCAGCCTCGACAAGGCCCGGTGGACCAGTGTGGTCCGGGAGAACCAGCTCTACTCGGTCAGCGGCGGCGCGCTGCGGCTGCCGACCGGCGTGGGTGACCTCTACGGCGCTCGCAACGACGCCACCAACCTGGTGCTCCAGGCGGCTCCGACCGGCGCCTGGGAGATGACCACCAAGGTCACCCTCCCGGTGACGGCCAACTACCAGCAGGCCGGCCTGCTGGTGTACGGCGACGACGACAACTACGCCAAGGTGGACCTGCTGTACAACGGCAGCCGTCGGGTGGAGTTCATCCGGGAGACGGCGGCCACTCCTCGCAACGAGGCCGCCGACGCCACCGCCGCACCTGCCGGTGACACCGTGTACCTGCGGATCACCAGCGACGGAACGAACCTGACGGCGGGCGTCTCCGCTGACGGGCAGACGTTCACCCCGGTCGGCCGCTCGGCCGCGCTCGCCGGCATCACCAACCCGCGGATCGGGGTCTTCGCGCTCAACGGCGGCACCGAGGCGCCGGTGGTCGACGCGGCCTTCGACTCGTTCCAGGTCACGCCGGACGCTCCGGCCGGCCCGGTCGACCCGTCGGACGAGTTCACCGGCAGCGCGTTGGACAAGTGCCGGTGGGACGCGATCCTGCGGGAGGACCCGGCGGGTTACCGGGTGACCGGTGGCGCGCTGCGGATCGACGTGCCCAACGGTGACATCTACGGCACCGACAACACCGGGCCGAAGAACTTCATCCTCCAGACCGCGCCGTCGGGCGACTGGACCCTGGAGACGAAGGTCGACGGCAGCCTGTTGGACGAGCAGTACCAGCAGGCCGGTCTGATCGTGATGGCGGACGACGACAACTACCTGAAGTTCGACTTCATCGCGGACAACCAGGCCGGCCAGACGGTGTCGCGGCGGATCGAGTTCCGCAGCGAGGTCGGCGGGACGGTCCAGAACCCGCAGCCCGAGGCGGGCAACCTGACCTCGGCGGTGTGGCACCTGCGGCTGGCCCGCAGCGGCGACACGTTCACCGCGTCGTACTCGGCCGACGGGACGACCTGGACGGCGTTGACGGCACTCACCAACAGTGCGGTCGGGGCCACCCCGAAGGTCGGCCTGTTCACCCTCGGTGCCAACCAGACGGCGTCGAAGACGGCCTCGTTCGACTACTTCCGGCTCAGCACCAGGGCGGTCGACGAGACCGCGCCGGTGACGACGGCGGCGGTGTCCGGCACCCCCACCGACGGGTGGTACACCGGGCCGGTGACGGTCGCGCTGACCGCCGCCGACGAGGCCGGTGGCAGCGGTTTGGCCGGTACGTCGTACCAGCTGGACGGTGCCACCACCTGGACCGCCTACACCGAGCCGGTGACGGTCAGCGGGGACGGCGAGCACGAGCTGCGGTTCCGCTCGACGGACCAGGCCGGCAATGTGGAGTCGACGAAGACCGTCTCGGTCAAGATCGACGCCACGGCGCCGGTGACCTCGGCGACGTTCGCTCCGGCGAGCGACGACGGCTGGCACAACGGGACCATCCCGGTGGTGCTGACCTCGACCGACGCCGGTTCCGGCGTGAAGACGGTGGAGTGGTCTCTCGACGGTGGCGCGTGGACGCCGTACTCGGAGCCGGTCGAGGTGACCGGTGACGGGCAGCACGAGCTGCTGTTCCGCTCGACCGACAAGGCGGGCAACGCCGAGACGCTCAAGTCGGCGGTGCTGCGCATCGACGGCACCAAGCCGACGCTGCTGGTGTCCGGAATCGCCGACGGCCAGCTCTACGGGGACAGCCAGGACGTTCGGGTGTCCTGGCAGGCCGTCGACCCGACCTCGGGCATCTCGTCCGTGGTCGGCACGCTCAACGGCAAGGCGTACGCCAGCGGCACCCTGCAGGCCATGTACGAGCTGCCGCTCGGCCTGCACGAGCTGACCGTCACCGCGACCGACAAGGCGGGCAACAAGACCACCTCGACGGTCCGGTTCTTCGTCACCACCTCGTTCCGGGACATGCAGAACCTGCTGGACCGGTTCAAGGCGACGGGGCGGCTCTCGGCCAAGGCGCACAAGGATCTGACGAAGAAGCTCGACGCTGTCCGCAAGGCGGAGGCGTCCGGCAAGGACGACAAGGCGCTCAAGGAGCTGGAGGCCTTCCGGAAGCTCGCCGCGGACACCAAGCTGGTGACCGAGGCGGAAATCCGGGACGTGCTGATCCGCGACGCCGACGCCATGACGGTGCGGCTCGGCGGGACGCCTGCCAGCAACGCCGGGGTCAAGGCGAACAAGGGCAAGCCCGTCAAGGGCGCCGGGCGACTGGGTGAGGACGTCACCCGACTCGCACCGGGCCGCCAGCTCTGATCCATCCGAGGCCCCTCCCCGACACCTCGGTGTCGGGGAGGGGCCTCCTCAGTTTCAGTGAGGAGACGTCCGTGACACGTATCCGCACGGTGGTCACCGCCGTACTCGTCGGGTTGGCCCTGGCTCTGCTCTCCACGGCCCCGGCGGCGGCGCACACCGGCAAGCTCAAGCTGGAAGTCGCCGGTGACGGTGCCGAGGGGGTCACCATCCAGGCCACCTACGGCGACGGGCACCGACTGGACAAGCCGGTGCGGTTGGTCCTCACCGGCACCGGCCCGGACGGGCAGCAGCTCGGCCCGCTGCAACTGGAACCGGCACCCGAGGGGCAGGGCTTCTACAGCAGCGGTCCCGTGCTCTCCCCCGGTCGGTGGCGGGTGACGGTGACCGCGCCGGAGCCGAATCCCGGCAAGGCCACCGCCGAGATCCAGGCGAAGGTCGCCCAGACGCCGCCGGCTCCCGCGCCGGTGGCGGTGACGGCTCCGATGGACGCGGACCGCGCCACCGGCGGCGGCTGGTGGCCGATCGCGGCCGGTGCTCTGGTGCTCGCCGCCGTCGCGATGGGGGTGGCGATGCTGTTCGGTCGCCGTCGCGCCGGCTGACCGACGGGCGCTGCGGCGCCCAACCGACGACCGGGCCGGGCCGCGACGAGCGGCCCGGCCCGTTTTCGGACCTTCGGGTCAGAGGATGGCGCGCAGCGCCGCCAGGTCCTCGTCGCTCGGCTCCCAGGTGCCGGCAGCGGCGTTGGCGTGCACCTGCTCTGGCGTGGTGGCACCGGCGATCACCGAGGTCACCGCCGGCTGGGCGGCCAGCCCACCGATCGCCACCTGGAGCACGGTCAGACCCCGCTCGGCGGCGTACGCCTCGATCGCCTCGATGGTGTCCCAGTCGGCCGCCGCGAGCCGCTCGGCGTACCGGCCGCCGCCGGAGAGCCGGCTGCCCGCCGGGGGCTGCTCACTGCGCTTGTACTTGCCGGTGAGCAGGCCGTTGGCGAGCGGGAAGAACGGCAGCATGCCGAGGCCGAACCGCTCGCAGGCGGGGATCACCTCGGCCTCGACGGAGCGCTCCAGCAGGCTGTAGTGGTTCTGTGCGCTGATGAAGCGGGCCCGGCCGTTGGACGAGGCCACCCAGTCCGCGTCGGCGATCTGCCACCCGGCGAAGTTGGAGTTGCCCAGGTAGCGCACCTTGCCGTCGCGGACCAGGTCGTCGAGGGCCGCGAGGGTCTCGTCGATCGGGGTGCCCGGGTCGGGCTCGTGCATCTGGTACAGGTCGATGTGGTCGGTGCCGAGCCGGCGCAGCGACGCCTCCACCGCGCGGGCGATGTAGCGCCGCGCGCCACGGGCGCCGTAGTCCGGCCCGTTGAGGCCGTGCATGTCCATGCCGAACTTGGTGGCCACCACCACGTCGTCGCGGCGGCCCTTGAGCGCCTGCCCGAGCAGCTCCTCGGAACCACCCTGCGGCTCGCCGTAGATGTCGGCGGTGTCGAACAGGTTGATCCCGGCGTCCAGGGCGGCGTCGACCACCGCGCGGGTGCCGTCGACGTCGAGCTTGCGGCCGAAGTTGTTGCAGCCGATGCCGACCACGGACACCACGAGCCCGGAGTCGCCCAGCCGGCGATAGGTCATCTCAGTCACGAGATCCACCCTATGCCGGCCGGGCGCGCCGTCGCCCGGGACCCGGTCAGCCCACGTCCCAGACCGGTTCCGGGGTCTCCACCACCTCGCTGTCGCCCCGGAACAGCACGAACCGGTCGAAGGATCGGGTAAACCAGCGGTCGTGGGTGACCGCCACCACCGTCCCCTCGAACGCGTTCAGGCCCGCTTCGAGGGCCTCCGCGCTGGCCAGGTCGAGGTTGTCGGTGGGTTCGTCGAGCAGCAGCAGGGTCGCCCCCGACAGCTCCAGCAACAGCACCAGGAACCGCGCCTGCTGCCCGCCGGAGAGGGTGCCGAACCGCTGGTCACCCTGCCCGGCCAGCTCGTACCGGCTGAGCACGCCCATCGCCGCGTGCCGGTCCATCCCGGTGCGGTGCTCGTCGCCGCGCCAGAGGATCTCGACAAGCGTCTTCGCCATCAACTCCGGCCGGTCGTGCGTCTGGGAGAAGTGCCCGGGACGGACCCGGGCACCGAGCCGGGCCGTGCCGGCGTGCGCCACCGGGGCGAGCGCGCCCGCGCCGTCGACCGGCCCGTTCGCCGGGTCGGGGTCGGTGCCGCCCCGGGCCAGCAGCCGCAGGAAGTGCGACTTGCCGGTGCCGTTGGCACCGAGCACCGCCACCCGGTCGCCGTACCAGATCTCCAGGTCGAAGGGGAATGTCAGGCCGTCCAGCTCCAGTTGCTCGCAGACGACCGCGCGCTTGCCGGTCCGCCCGCCGGTCAGCCGCATCCGGATGTCCTGGTCCTTCGGGGGTACGGGCGGCGGCCCGGCCTCCTCGAACTTGCGCAACCGGGTCTGCGCGGCCTGGTAGCGCGAGGCCAACCCGTCGTTGTACGCCGCCTTCTGCTTGTACATCAGCATCAGCTCACGCAGCTTCTGGTGCTCCTCGTCCCAGCGCCGACGCAGCTCGTCGAGGCGGGCGTGTCGAGCCATCCGTGCCTCGTGCCAACTGGCGAAGCCACCCGGGTGCACCCAGGCGCTGCCGCCCTCCACGGCGACCACCCGGTTGGCGGTCTGGGCCAGCAGCTCGCGGTCGTGCGAGACGTAGAGCACCGACTTGGTGGACTCGCGCAGCCGCGCCTCCAGCCAGCGTTTCCCGGGCACGTCGAGGAAGTTGTCCGGCTCGTCGAGCAGCAGCACCTCGTCCGGGCCGCGAAGCAGCAACTCCAGCGCGAAGCGCTTCTGCTGCCCGCCGGAGAGGGTGCGCACCGGTCGCTCCCGGACGGCGTCCCAGGGCTTGTCGAGCACGGTGGTGGCGACGGTGTCGAAGAGCACCTCGGCGTCGTACCCGCCGGCCTCGCCCCAGGCGCCCAGCGCGTCGGCGTACGCCAACTGCGCCTTGCCGGCCGCGTTGCTGAACTTGCCGCGAACCTCGGCCGCCCGCATGGCCGCCTCGGTCTCGCCGAGCCGGCGGCCGGCCTCGCGCAGCGGCGGTGGCGCTAGCGACAGGGCCAGGTCGGCGAGCGTCGTCTCGTCACCGATCATGCCGATGAACTGGCGCATCACGCCCAGGCCACCGGCCCGCGCGACGGCGCCGGTACGCACCGGCAGGTCACCGGCGACCATCCTCAGCAGCGTCGTCTTCCCCGCGCCGTTCGGCCCGACCAGGGCGACCTTGCTGCCCTCCCCGACCCGGAACGACACGTCGGCGAAGAGTTCCCGACCGTCGGGCAGGATGTGCCCGACCGCTGCCACGTCCACGTATCCCACGCCGGGATCCTGCCCCAGCACGGGCCGGGGGGACATCCAATTACCGGGTGACCCGCAGCACCCGGAAGCCCTTCTGGCTGGCGTACCGCTCGACCTGCCAACCCTGGTCGGTGAGCCACCGGTGCAGCGAGTCGCCGCCGAGGTGGCGGGCGACCACCAGCCAGCCGACGCCGTCCGGGGCGAGCCGGGGAAGCCAGCGCCGCAACAGCTCGTGGAGTTCGTCCTTGCCGATCCGGATGGGTGGGTTGGACCAGAGCTGGGCGAACCGTAGGTCCTCCGGCACATCGTCCGGCGCGCGGACCAGAATCCGGTCGGCGGCGTTCACCCGGGCCGCGTTGGCTTCGGTCAATTCGCGGGCGCGGGCGTTGACGTCGACCGCCCAGACGGTGCTCGCCTGTGCCAGGTCGGCCAGCACGCAGGCGATCGGCCCGAATCCGCAGCCGAGGTCGAGCAGGTCGCCGGTGGTGTCGGCGGCGGGCAGGTCGGCCTTGCGCAGGAGTACGGCGGTGCCGGGGTCGAGGCGGCTGGCGGAGAACACCCCGCCGGCCGAGACGAGCCGGTAGTCGCGGTCGGCGACGGTGAACTCGACCTCGCGCGCCGGGGCGTCGCTGGCGGGCTGAGCGGTGAAGTAGTGGTCGCCGGTCACGTCGGCAATTCTCGCACCGGCGCGAGCAGGCTCACGACACGGGCCACGCGCGCATTTCTGTATTATTACCCCCTAAAGGGACAATGACTCCTACTCTGGGCGACATGGTGTATCGGTACGAGTCCGATGAGGACGCATTCGAGGAGTACCCGGAGCCCGGGTCCGACCTGCCCGTGCGCGGTGCCGGGCCGCCTCCGCCCGCCGGGCCTTCTCCGTCGCGCTTCCCCGCCCCGTCGCTCCCTCGGGCGAACCAGTTGATGCTGCCCTCGGCCCAACCGCCACCGGTCGCACCTGCCGCCACCCCGGCACCGACCCCACTCGATCAGGTCTACACCTCTGCGCACCCGGTCGAGCCGCCGACCCAGCGCGGCGGTGGACGGCTCTGGCAGGCAGTGATCGGCGGCGCGGCAGTCCTGGTCCTGCTCGCCCTCTGCGGCCTGGGCGCCGCCGCTCTGCTGGCGGACCGCAACCAGGTGCCGCAGACCACCCCGACACTCCAGCCGAACGCCGCCGCCCCGTCCGCCACCGCGGAACGGCAGGACCTCGACTCCCGGGACACCGACCCGTCCCCGCTCACCGCCAAGGAACTCTTCCCCGGCAAGGAACTGCGGACCGCCGACGGCCAGCCCGCCTACCAGGTGCTCAAGACGCACTCCAGCGGCAGTTGCGCCGTCGCCGCCACCGGCGAGGTGGCCGACCTGCTGGTCCTGCTCGGCTGCAACCAGGTCGTACGGGCCACGCTGCGGGCCCCGGGCGGCGACCACCTGGTCACCACCGGCCTGTTCAACCTCACCGACAAGGCGAGCGCGGAACGGACCCGGGACCGGCTCCGGCAACTGCTCGACGAACGGCAGGGCCGCTTCCGGGGTCTGACCGCCGGCGAGGACGACGGCACCGACGTGCTGACCCGCGCACCGGCGCGGGTCGGCTGGCAGGTCCGCGGCCACTACCTGGCGTACGCGCTGGTGGTCCGCGCGGACGGGGCCGCGGTGAAGTCCGGCGACGCCAAGATCCGGGAGATCCTGTTCGACATGATCGAGGTGCACCTCAGCCGGGGCGTCCTGCAACGCCGGGCCGACACCGCCATGGCCACACAGCCGACGGCTGGGCCGACCGAACGCAGCGGGACCCAGAGCGGCAGCAACGACGAGTTGCCGGGCGACTGACCCCCGCAACCCCGTTGACGGGTGTGCCGCCGACCGGGGGCACACCCGTCGTCGTACGCGCCCGGGCGATCAGCCCTCCGACCGGCGCTGCGCCCTCGACCGGGCGATCAGCCCTCGACTGGCGCTGCGTCCTCGACCGGGACGCGCAGGCGGCGGGTGAGATCGGCCCGGCGGGCGTACTCGGCCGGGTCGGCCGGATAACCGACCTCGACCAGGGTCAGCCCGTGCGCCGGGGCCACCGTCACCTCACTGGACCGTTCCTGGCGGGTGAGCAGGCTGCCCGGCCACTCGACCGGGCGGCGGCCGTCGCCGGCCACCAGCATCGCCCCCACCAGGCTGCGCACCATGGCCTGACAGAACGCGTCCGCCTGCACGGTGGCGACCAGGATGCCGTCCGGGTCGCGACGCCAGTCCAGCCGGGTCACCTCGCGCAGCGTCGTCGCGTGCTCCTTACGCCGGCAGTACGCGGCGAAGTCGTGCTCCCCCACCAGGCCGGCCGCCGCGGCGTTCAGCGCGGCCAGATCCAGCGGCTTCGGCCAGGCCAGCACCTCGTGCCGGCGCAGCGGCTCGGCCCCGAACACGGCGTCGGTGACCCGGTACTCGTAGCGCCGGAAGGTGGCCGAGAACCGGGCGTCGAAGTCGGCCGGCACCTCGGTCATCGCCCGTACCCGCACGTCGGTGGGGAGCAGCCGGGCCAGCCGGCGCAGCAGCCGTCCCTCGTGCTGGCGCCACACGTCGACGGGGAGGTCCAGGTGACAGACCTGACCGGTGGCGTGTACGCCGGCGTCGGTCCGTCCCGCCACGGTCAGCCCGGTGACCGTGCCGGCACCGAGGACCAGGTCCAGGGTCTCGACGAGCACCCCGGCGACGGTGCGCCGGGTCGGCTGGGCGGCCCAGCCGGAGAAATCGGCGCCGTCGTACGAGACGTCCAGCCGCAGCCGGATCCGC
Source organism: Micromonospora sp. NPDC047467 (assembly GCF_040643095.1). Taxonomy (NCBI): domain Bacteria; kingdom Bacillati; phylum Actinomycetota; class Actinomycetes; order Micromonosporales; family Micromonosporaceae; genus Micromonospora; species Micromonospora sp. NPDC047467. The sequence goes on from NZ_JBEYTO010000013.1 coordinate 128,662, forward strand.
TCGTCCACCTCGTACCTCCTGTCATGGGTCGGGCCCGGCACCCCGATGGGGGTGCCGGGCCCGACGTTGCCCTTGATCAGGCCTTGTTCTCGGTGGCCTCGTCGCTGTCCTCGCGGGCGGCGGCGGTGTCACCGGACGCCGACACCGGCGCCTCGGAGTCCTGGTCGGCCGGGGCCGACTGCGGGGCCTCGTCAGCCGGGGCGAGCGCCTCGACCTTGTCCTGCTGCGCGGCCTTGCGGGAGGCGGTCTTCTTGTTCACCTTGGGCTCGGCGACCTGAAGCTCCTCGACCAGCTCGATGATCGCCATCGGCGCGTTGTCACCCTTGCGGGGACCGGTCTTCACGATCCGGGTGTAACCGCCGGGGCGGTTGGAGTACCGGGGCGCGATCTGGTCGAACAGGGCGTAGACCACGTCCTTGTCCTTGACGACACCCAGCACCCGCCGCCGCGAGGCGAGGTCACCGCGCTTGGCCTTGGTGATGAGCTGCTCGGCCAGCGGACGCAGCCGCCGGGCCTTCGTCTCGGTGGTCTGGATCTTGCCGTGCTGGAACAGCGCGGTGGCCAGGTTCGCCAGCATCAGCCGCTCGTGCGAGGGGCTGCCGCCGAGGCGGGGGCCCTTGGTGGGCGTGGGCATTTTTGGTGCTCCTCAGTTGTGGCGGCAGCGCGGACTAGAGCTGCTCGGTCTCGCGGTAGTCGTCGGTGTCGTAGTCGGCCTCGCCGAAGGTGTCCACGACGTGCGCCGGGTCGAAGTTCGGAGCCGAGTCCTTCAGCCCCAGACCCATCCCGGCGAGCTTCATCTTGACCTCGTCGATCGACTTCTGACCGAAGTTGCGGATGTCGAGGAGGTCGGCCTCGGTACGCCCGATGAGCTCACCAACGGAGTTGATGCCCTCGCGCTTGAGGCAGTTGTAGGAACGGACGGTGAGGTCCAGCTCCTCGATCGGCAGAGCGAGGTCCGCCGCCAGCTGAGCGTCCTGCGGGGACGGCCCGATGTCGATGCCCTCGGCGGTCTCGTCCAGCTCCCGGGCCAGCCCGAACAGCTCCACCAGCGTCGAACCGGCGGACGCCAGCGCGGTACGCGGACCCATCGACGGCTTGGTCTCGACGTCGATGATCAGACGGTCGAAGTCGGTCCGCTGCTCGACACGGGTCGCCTCGACGCGGTAGGTCACCTTCAGCACCGGCGAGTAGATCGAGTCGACCGGGATCCGGCCGATCTCGGCGCCGGACTGCTTGTTCTGCGCCGCCGTCACGTAGCCCCGGCCCCGCTCGACGGTCAGCTCCATGTCGAGCCGGCCCTTGCCGTTCAGGGTGGCGAGCTTCAGGTCCGGGTTGTGCACCGAAACGCCGGCCGGCGGCTGGATGTCGCCCGCCGTCACGTCGCCCGGGCCCTGCTTACGCAGGTACATGCTGACCGGCTCGTCGTGCTCGGAGCTGACGCACAGCTCCTTGATGTTCATGACGAGCTCGACCACGTCCTCCTTGACACCGGGGATCGTGGTGAACTCGTGCAGCACACCGTCGATCTTGATCGAGGTGACCGCCGCACCCGGGATCGACGACAGCAGGGTGCGCCGCAGCGAGTTGCCCAGGGTGTAGCCGAAGCCCGGCTCGAGCGGCTCGATGGCGAACCGCGACCGGGTCTCGTTGATCGACTCCTCGGAGAGGGAGGGTCGCTGGCTGATGAGCATGTTGTCTCTTCTCTTCCGGGACGCCCGCTATTTGACGCCCACGACACAAACTGTTCCGGTGGCCCGCCCCGAAGGACGGGCCACCGCAACGAGCAACTACTTGGAGTAGAGCTCGACGATCAGCTGCTCCTGGACCTGCGTGTCAATGACCTGCCGGGCCGGGAGGGAGTGCACGAGCACCTTCATCTGGCTCGGGATGGCCTCAAGCCACGCCGGAACCGTCTTCGAGCCGGCCTGAGCCTGCGCGACGATGAACGGGGTGAGCTCCTTGCTCTTGGCCCGAACCTCGATGATGTCGTGCTCCTTGACGCGGTACGACGGGATGTCGACCTTCTTGCCGTTCACCGTGAAGTGACCGTGCTTGACCAGCTGGCGGGCCATGTCCCGCGAGTGGGCGTAGCCGGCCCGGTAAACGACGTTGTCCAGCCGCGACTCGAGGATCTGCAGGAGGACCTCACCGGTCTTGGCCTGCTTGCCAACGGCTTCCTCGTAGTAACCGCGGAACTGCTTCTCCAGCACGCCGTAGACACGGCGGGCCTTCTGCTTCTCGCGGAGCTGGAGCAGGTACTCCGTCTCCTTCGTGCGGCCGCGGCCGTGCTGCCCGGGCGGGAACGGCCGGGACTCGAACGGGCACTTCGGACCATCGCACTTGCTGCCCTTGAGGAACAGCTTCATCTTCTCCCGCCGGCAACGGCGGCAGTCAGCACCGGTGTAACGAGCCATCTCTCTCTACCTCTCAGACCCGACGACGCTTAGGCGGACGGCATCCGTTGTGCGGCTGCGGGGTGACGTCGGCGATCTGGCCGACCTCCAGCCCGACGGCCTGCAGCGAACGGATCGCGGTCTCCCGGCCGGAGCCGGGGCCCTTGACAAACACGTCGACCTTGCGCATGCCGTGCTCCATGGCGCGACGCGCGGCAGCCTCGGCGGCCAGCTGCGCGGCGAACGGAGTCGACTTGCGGGAGCCCTTGAAGCCCACCTGGCCAGCGGAGGCCCAGGAGATGACCGCACCGGTCGGGTCCGTGATGGACACGATGGTGTTGTTGAACGTGCTCTTGATGTGCGCCTGCCCGTGGGCGACGTTCTTGCGTTCCTTGCGCCGGACCTTCTTTACAGCGGCTCCGGCACGAGCCTTCGGTGGCATAAGTCTGTGCGCTCCTAGTTGACTTTCCGGACTGGGTTGCGGCCTGGCCCACCTCGGCGGCGGCCGACCCCGTCATCCGGTTAAGAACTACTTCTTGCCGGGCTTCTTCTTGCCGGCGACGGTCCGCTTCGGGCCCTTGCGGGTCCGTGCGTTGGTCTTGGTCCGCTGGCCACGCACGGGCAGGCCCCGGCGGTGCCGGATGCCGGCGTAGCAGCCGATCTCGACCTTGCGGCGGATGTCAGCGGCGACCTCGCGGCGCAGGTCGCCTTCAACCTTGTAGTTGCCCTCGATGTGGTCGCGGAGCTGCACGAGCTCCTCGTCCGTGAGGTCCCGAGCGCGCTTGTCCGGCGAGATGCCGGTAGCGGCGAGTGTCTCCAGGGCGCGGGTGCGACCGACCCCGAAGATGTAGGTGAGCGCGATCTCCATCCGCTTCTCGCGGGGGAGATCCACGCCGACTAGACGTGCCATGTGCGGGCGTACTCCTCGTGATGTGTGGCGGAGGTGTGGACCCGTCCCATCCCGCTACCGGCCGTCCCGTCTTTCCGACGCTGTCAGCGCCGGCGACCGGGATCGGTCGCTGCCCGAGCGGGCCCCGGCCTCCGACCGGGGGTCAGCCACGCAGGAGTACGTCTTCACGTACCGCTCGCGGCTGGGACGAGCATGTGTGTTGTGTGTGTCGCTAAGGATCTGCCCGAACCAACGCCACCCGACCGTGTCCGGCCGGACGGGCTGAGATCAGCCCTGGCGCTGCTTGTGGCGCGGGTCGCTGCAGATGACCATGACCCGGCCGTGCCGGCGGATAACCCGGCACTTCTGGCAGATCCTCTTGACGCTCGGCTTGACCTTCACGGTTGCCTTACTTCCCATCTGGCCCGGGGACGCGCGTTGCACGACACCAGACGTCGAAGACGGACACGGGACTTCCCGGCCGCCGTCAGGACTACTTGTAGCGGTAGACGATGCGCCCGCGGGTCAGGTCGTACGGCGAGAGTTCGACGACGACCCGGTCCTCCGGCAGGATGCGGATGTAGTGCTGCCGCATCTTGCCGCTGATGTGAGCCAGCACCTTGTGGCCGTTCGCGAGCTCCACGCGGAACATGGCGTTCGGCAGGGGCTCGATGACTCGACCCTCGATCTCGATGGCTCCGTCTTTTTTCGGCATGTCCTCCGCTGTCCTGACGTCGATTGCTCCGGGCGGCCCACAACGCCTTACACGGGAACTGACCAAGATCAGAAGCCCGCGCCAGCCGCGGCTCCAGCTCCCACCGAAGCGCAGGGTGGGCATGCCGGAGTGGACGCTGTGCGCCGAACAGAAAGTGTACGCCGGCCTGCACGCCGTCGCCAAACCGGCCGGGCACCCGACCACCGTGTCGGCCGCAGGCCCGCCGGGCAGGCACCCGATGATCTTCGCGAGACCACCGCTGGCGGGTCCGCATTGCTCGACCAGCGCACCGGGTGCGGACCGGCGATGACGGGAGTCAGGCGGCGGGTGACGGGGCGGCGGGAGTCCGGGGGTCGGGGGTCGGGGGCCGGAGGCCGAGGGCCGGGGGCCGAGGGCCGAGGGCCGAGGGCCGGGGGGCGGGCGGCGGTGACGGAGGCTAGGCGGCGATGGCGGGAGACAGGCGGCCTAGCGACGGGTCAGCCTGCCGGTCGTGGTTCATCCCGTTCATCCGGTTCGCCCCGTTCGCTGGCGCGCAGCTCGCGCCGGCGCTCCCGCTTCGCCCGCTTGCGCTGACGCCGGCGCTCCCGCTCAATCGCCCGGCGTCGAGGCTCTCCCCCGGCCAACCCGGTGATCGTGCGAACCACCAGCACCGCACCCCACGGCCCGGCCACCCAGGCCGGCCAGAAGTAGAGCAACTCTCCGCTGAGCAGCGACGTCACCGCCCAAACAGCCACCACGATGCCGATCGCCTGCAGATACGGCAGCCACACCTCAGCCAACCACCGAGCGGTGACACCACTCGCCGACGGCACGGGCTGGCCGTCCACCACCCCACTCAGCGGCTCGGCCGGAGGGCTAACCGACGGGTTGGCCGGCGCCAGCGCCGAACGCTCCGCAGGCGCCACCGGGGGCAGGTCGGCCAGCAGGGCGTCGAGCTCGGCGTACGTGCGCGCCGCGTACGCGTTCTGCACACGCTCGTCGTACTCGTGCAGGTCCAGCCGACCCTCGCCGAGAGCAACACGCAACCGGTCGGCCACCGCCTCGCGATCCGCGTCCGCCGCTCGCATCCCGTCGCGCCCGTCCATGCCGGCAAGCATGCCACCCGTGCGCCCGTCGCGTCCGGCCCACCCCGCCACCTTGATCCACTCGCGGCGAACGCCCTTGATCCACTCCATGTCGCCGATATCGGTGTATCAGCCGAGCGGGATACCCCCAGATCGGCGATATGGAGTCGATCAACTCACGCTCGCCGACGCGACGGGACCGGTCAGGGCGCGGTCGGCGCGACGGGACCGGTCGAGGCACGGTCGACGCGACGGAACCGGTCACGGCCCGGTCGACGCGGCGGGACCCGTCACGGCCCGGTCGACGCGGCGGGACCCATCACGGCCCGGTCGACCCGACGGAACCCGGTCACGGCCCGGCCGACGCGACGGGACCGGTCACGGCCCGGTCGACCCGACGGAACCCGGTCACGGCCCGGTCGACCCGACGGAACCCGGTCACGGCCCGGTCGACCCGACGGAACCGGTCACGGCCCTGTCGACCCGACGGAACCGGTCAGAGGGCGGTTGAGGCTGCGGGCTCGCGCGCGGTCACCAGGTCGCCGAGGCGAGCCCGACCGCCGTCGAAGGCCGTGAGCACCCAGACGCCGTCCGGCAGCAGCGCCATCGAATGCTCGACGTGCGCGGCGGCCGAGCCGTCCCGGGTGACGACCGTCCAACCGTCGGCCAGTTCGACCGTACGCGGCGACGCCATGGTGATCATTGGCTCGATCGCCAACGCCATGCCGGGGACCAGTCGGGGGCCCTTGCCGGGCCGGCCGTGGTTGAGCACGTGCGGGTCCTGGTGCATCTCGGTGCCGATGCCGTGCCCGCCGTAGCCGTCGACGATGCCGTACCGGCCGCCCTTGCGGACCGCGGTCTCCACGGCGTGCGAGATGTCCGTGAGGCGGCCCTTGCCGCTGGCCGCACCCCGCGCGGCGGCGGCGATGCCGGCCCACATCGCGTCCTCGGCCACCTCGGCCATCTTCAGCAGCGCCGGGTCGACGTCACCGACGCCGACGGTGATGGCGGAGTCGCCATGCCACCCGTCCAGCACCGCACCGCAGTCGATCGAGATCAGGTCGCCGTCGGCGAGCACCTGCTTGGGCGAGGGGATGGCGTGCACGATCTGCTCGTTGACCGACGAGCAGATCGACGCCGGGAAACCGTGGTAGCCCTTGAACGACGGGACACCGCCGGCCTCGCGGATCGTCGACTCAGCGATGGCGTCCAGATCGGCGGTGCTCACCCCGGGCGCCACCGCCTCGCGCATGCGACGCAGGGCCTCGGCGACCACCAACCCGGCGGCCCGCATCTTCTCGATCTGGTCAGGGGTCTTCAGCTGGATATCCAGCTGGGGACGACGCATGGAGCGATTACCTTTCGTTGCCGAACAGCGGGGCACGTCACGCGTACCCCGCTGTTCGCACTCTATCCGCCGTGGCCCGGCCGGACCTCAGCCGCCGTACGACCGCAGGGCATCGATGGCCCGGGTGGTGACGTCCTCCACCGGGCCGGTGGCGTCGATCCCGACCAGCTTGCCCTGGGCGCCGTAATAGTCGACCAGGGGCGCGGTCTTCTCGCTGTACTCCCGCAAGCGGGTGGCGATGGTCTCGGGCTTGTCGTCGTCCCGCTGGAACAGCTCGGCGCCGCACCTGTCGCAGATGCCCTGCCGGGTGGTGGCGTCGAACTCGACGTGCCAGATCTTGCCGCAGCCCCGGCAGGTGCGCCGGCCGGACAGCCGCCGGATCACCTCGTCGTCGTCGACCACCAGCTCCAGGACCAGATCCAGCGCGGTGCCCAGATCGGCGAGGAGCTTGTCCAGGGCGGCGGCCTGCGGAGTCGTCCGCGGGAAGCCGTCGAGCAGGAAACCCTCGCTGGCGTCGGGCTCGGCGAGCCGGTCCCGGACCATGTTGATGGTGACCTCGTCCGGAACCAGCTCACCCGCGTCCATGTAGCGCTTCGCCTCGACACCGAGTGGCGTGCCCTGGGTGACGTTCGACCGGAAGATGTCACCGGTCGAGATCTTCGGCACCGAGAGGTGGGCGGCGATGAACTCGGCCTGCGTGCCCTTGCCCGCGCCCGGCGGGCCAACCAGAACGAGTCTCATCTACCGCAGGAACCCTTCGTAGTTCCGCTGCATGAGTTGGCTCTCGATCTGCTTCACGGTCTCCAGACCGACGCCGACCATGATGAGCACAGCGGTGCCGCCGAACGGGAAGTTCTGGTACTGCTGGTTGTCCAGCCAGATGAAGAAGAAGTTCGGCAGGATCGAGATGACACCCAGGTAGAGCGCGCCCGGCAGGGTGATCCGACTGAGGATGAAGTCCAGGTAATCGGCAGTCGGCTTGCCCGGGCGGATGCCCGGCACGAACCCGCCGTACTTCTTCATGTTGTCCGCGACCTCGGTCGGGTTGAACGTGATCGAGACGTAGAAGTACGTGAAGAAGATGATCAGCAGGAAGTAGACCGAGATGTAGATCGGGCTGTCCGGTGCGACCAGGTTGTTCTGGATCCACGCCTGGGTCTTGCCCGGGTCGGTCTGGTCGAAGAACTGCAGGGCCAACTGCGGCAGGTAGAGCAGCGACGAGCCGAAGATGACCGGGATCACACCAGCCTGGTTGACCTTGAGCGGGATGTAGGTCGAGGTGCCGCCGTACATCCGCCGGCCGATCATCCGCTTGGCGTACTGCACCGGGATCCGGCGCTGTGCCTGCTCGATGAAGGTAACCGCGGTGATGACCACCAGGACCAGCGCGATGACCAGGGCGAACATGTCCCAGCCCTTGCTGGTCTTGATCTGCCAGCCCTCGCTGGGCAGCCGGGCCGCGATCGAGGTGAAGATCAGGACCGACATGCCGTTGCCGACGCCGCGGTCGGTGATGAGCTCACCGAGCCACATGACCATGCCGGTGCCGGCGGTCATCGTCATCACCAGGATGGTCAGGGTCAACCAGTCCGGGATGCCGGTGCCGGTGGGGATGATCGGGAACTGGTCACAGCGGTTCTGGAAGAGCTGGCCGGAACGGGCCAGGGCCACGAACGCCGAGGCCTGCAGCACACCGAGACCAAGAGTCAGGTAGCGGGTGTACTGGGTGATCTTCGCCTGGCCGGCCTGGCCCTCCTTGCGGAGCTGCTCCAGGCGCGGGATCACGACGGTGAGCAGCTGCAGGATGATCGACGCTGTGATGTAGGGCATGATGCCCAGCGCGAAGACCGAGAGCTGGAGTAGCGCTCCACCGGAGAAGAGGTTGAGCAGATTCAGCACACCCGTGGTCTCACCCTGGAGGGTGTCGAGGCACTTCTGCACGTTGCCGTACGAGACGCCCGGACTGGGCAGCGTGGCACCCATCCGGTAGACCGCGATGATGCCTACTGTGAACAGCAGCTTCTTGCGCAGGTCAGGCGTACGGAACGCACTGAGAAAGGCGGACAGCAACTTCTTCCTCCTGCGCGAGGCGGGCCGCCGGTGATCCCTGGCGGGTCGGGGTGGATCCCGGGCGAGTGCCCGGAATCCATGGCTGGGATGGGACTCTAACAGCCCTATCCCCCTCCGGGCAGATGCGCCCGGCTACATAAACAGATTCCGATATTACCGGGCGCATACGCCCCAGGCAGACCATGGCGCCCGCCCAGTTGCTCACAACCGGACGGGCGCCATGGGTCGTACGTCCTTACAGCTCGGTGGCGGAGCCACCGGCAGCGGCGATCTTCTCCTTGGCCGACGCGCTGAACGCGTGCGCCGACACCTGGAGCGCCACCCCGCCGAGATCCCCGGTGCCGAGGACCTTGACCGGGTGGCCCTTGCGGACCGCCCCGGCCTCGATCAGCTCCAGCGGGCCAACCTGGCCGCCGTTCGGGAAGAGCTCGGCGAGCCGGTCCAGGTTGACCACCTGGAAGACCACCTTGAACTTGTTCTTGAAGCCCTTCATCTTCGGCAGGCGCATGTGGATGGGCATCTGCCCACCCTCGAACGCTGCCGAGATGTTCTTGCGGGCCTTGGAGCCCTTGGTACCGCGACCAGCGGTCTTGCCCTTGGAACCCTCACCACGACCCACACGGGTCTTCGCGGTCTTGGAACCGGGCGCCGGGCGCAGGTGATGCACCTTGATCGTCATTACTCGACCTCCTCGACCTTCACGAGGTGGTTCACAGCGAAGATCATGCCGCGGATCTCGGGCCGGTCCTCCTTGACCACCACGTCGTTGATCCGCTTGAGACCGAGCGAACGCAGCGAATCACGCTGGTTCTGCTTGGTCCCGATGACGGACCGGAGCTGGGTGACCTTCAGACGTGCCATCAGCGGGCCACCCCCGCACGCGACGCCAGCATGGCAGCCGGCGCGACGTCCTCCACCGGCAGGCCACGACGCGCAGCGACCTGCTCCGGGGACTCAAGCCCCTTCAGGGCCGCCACGGTGGCGTGCACGATGTTGATCGGGTTCGACGAGCCGAGGCTCTTGGAGAGCACGTCGTGGATCCCGGCGCACTCCAGCACGGCACGCACCGGACCACCGGCGATGACACCCGTACCGGCCGAGGCCGGCTTGAGCAGCACCACGCCAGCGGCGTCCTCACCCGTCACCGGGTGCGGGATCGACTGGCCGATACGCGGAACCTTGAAGAAGTGCTTCTTGGCCTCCTCGACACCCTTGGCGATGGCCGCGGGCACCTCCTTGGCCTTTCCGTAGCCCACGCCGACCGTGCCGTCGCCGTCGCCCACGATCACCAGGGCGGTGAAGCTGAAGCGACGACCACCCTTCACGACCTTGGCGACGCGGTTGATCGCGACGACCCGCTCAAGGTGCGGGGTCTTCTCGACGGGCGCGTTTCCGCGGCCGCCCTCACGGCGGTTGTCGCGGCGACCACCCTCGTTGCCACCGGACCCGCCGCCACGGCGCTGTTGACCTGGCATCAGCAGCCTTCCTTATCTCTCGTGACGGGGTTGTTAGAACTCGAGCCCGGCTTCGCGGGCGGCGTCGGCAAGCGCGGCGACTCGCCCCGCGTACCGGTTGCCACCGCGGTCGAAGACGACCTTGGAGACGCCGGCGGCCTTGGCCCGCTCGGCGAGCAGCGCGCCCACCTTGCCGGCGAGGGCGCTCTTGTCGCCCTCGGCACCGCGCAGCGAGGCGTCCAGGGTCGACGCCGACGCCAGGGTGTGACCCTTGGTGTCGTCGACGATCTGGGCGACCATGTGCCGCAGCGAGCGGGTGACGACCAGGCGCGGACGCTCGGCCGTACCGCTGACGTTCTTGCGGACGCGGAAGTGCCGACGCGCACGCCCAACGGCGCGCTTGGCGGCGACGCCGCGGCGGCGCTTGAGCAGCGTGGCGCTCACTTCTTACCTGCCTTTCCGGCCTTGCGGCGGATGACCTCGCCCTGGTACTTCACGCCCTTGCCCTTGTAGGGCTCCGGCGGGCGGATCTTCCGGATGTTGGCGGCGACCTCACCGACCTGCTGCTTGTCGATGCCAGCCACGTGGAACAGGGTCGGCCGCTCCACCGTGAAGGTGATGCCCGCCGGGGCGGGGACGACCACCGGGTGCGAGAACCCGAGCGCGAACTCAAGGTCCGAACCCTTGGCGGTGACCCGGTAACCGGTGCCGGCGATCTCCAGGCTCTTGCGGTAGCCCTCGGTGACCCCGACGATCATGTTGGCAACCAGCGTACGGCTCAGGCCGTGAAGCTCCTTGGCCTTGCGCTCGTCGTTCGGCCGGTTGACGCTCAGCTGCCCATCCTCGGCCCGCTCGATCGTGATCGGCTCGGCGAGGGTGTGCTGGAGCTGGCCCTTGGGGCCCTTGACCTTGACGGTCTGCCCGTCGATCGTGATGTCGACGCCGGCTGGTACCGGGATCGACTTACGTCCAATTCGCGACATTTCTACCTGTCTCCCGTTACCAGACGAAGGCGAGGACTTCCCCGCCAACACTCCGCTTGCGGGCCTGCCGGTCGGTCAGCAGCCCCTGGGACGTCGAAATGATCGCCACGCCCAGCCCACCGAGCACCCGGGGGAGCCCGTCCGACTTGGCGTACACCCGGAGACCGGGCTTGGACACGCGCTTGATGCCGGCCAGGCTCCGCTCGCGGTTCTGGCCGTACTTCAGCTCGACGACCAGTCGCTTGCCGACGGCGCCCTCCTCGGGCTCCTCGACCGACCAGGTGGCGATGTAACCCTCAGCCTTCAAGACCTCGGCGATGTTCGCCTTGATCTTGGAGTAGGGCATCTTCACCTGATCGTGGTACGCCTGGTTGGCGTTACGCAGACGCGTGAGCATGTCTGCGATCGGGTCGGTCATCGTCATGGATTTCGTCAGCCTTTCTCGCCGGGGTTCCCGGGGCACCAGCCCCGGGCCTACGGCGAAGAGCAATACCTAATCGGTGCAGGAGTTCCCGGCCGACAGCCGGGACGCGGTCGCCCTTACCAGGAAGCCTTGGACACACCCGGCAGCTCACCGCGGTGGGCCATCTCCCGGATGCAGACCCGGCACAGCCCGAACTTGCGGTAGACCGCCTTCGGACGCCCGCACCGCTGGCAGCGGGTGTACGCGCGAACCGAGAACTTCGGCTTCGCGGCCGCCTTGATGATCAGCGCCTTCTTGGCCATCTCAGTTCTCCTTGAACGGGAAGCCCAGGAGCTTGAGCAGCGCCCGGCCCTCGTCGTCGGTCGTGGCGGTCGTGACCACCGTGATGTCCATGCCCCGCTGGCGATCGATCCGGTCCTGGTCGATCTCGTGGAACACCGACTGCTCGGTCAGACCGAACGTGTAGTTGCCGTGCCCGTCCAGCTTGCGCCCGTCCAGGCCGCGGAAGTCGCGGATACGCGGCAGCGCGATGGACAGCAACCGGTCCAGGAACTCCCACATCCGGTCGCCGCGAAGGGTGACCTTCGCGCCGATCGGCATGCCCTCGCGGAGCTTGAACTGCGCGATGGACTTGGTCGCCCGCCGCACCTGCGGCTTCTGGCCGGTGATCGTGGCGAGGTCGCGGACCGCGCCGTCGATCAGCTTGGCGTCGCGAGCAGCCTCGCCGACACCCATGTTGACGACGATCTTGACCAGCCGCGGCACCTGCATGGGGTTGCCGTAGCTGTTCTGCTCACGCAGCTGGGCCACGATCTCGTTGCGGTACCGCTCCTTGAGGCGCGGCATGGTCTTTTCGGTAGCCGTGGTCATCACAGGTCCTTACCGGTGCTACGCGCGATGCGGACCTTCTGGCCGTTGTCGTCGATCCGGTAACCGACGCGCGTCGGCTTGCCGTCGGAGTCCAGGACCTGCACGTTCGAAACGTGGATCGGGGCCTCCTGGGTGACGATGCCGCCGGTCTTGGCGCCACGCTGGGTGGTGCTGATGCGGGTGTGCTTCTTGACCCGGTTCACGCCCTCGACCAGGACCTTGTCCTGCCGCGGGTAGGCCGCGATGACCTTGCCCTTGGCACCCTTGTCCTTGCCGGCGATGACGACGACCGTGTCGCCCTTCTTGACCTTCACGGTCACAACACCTCCGGCGCGAGGGAAATAATCTTCATGAACCGCTTGTCCCGCAGCTCCCGGCCCACCGGGCCGAAGATGCGGGTACCGCGCGGGTCCCCGCCGTCCTTGATGATGACGGCGGCGTTCTCGTCGAAGCGGATGTACGAGCCGTCCGGCCGCCGCCTCTCCTTGGCGGTGCGGACGATGACCGCCTTGACGACATCGCCCTTCTTGACACCGGCACCCGGGATCGCGTCCTTGACGGTGGCCACGATGACGTCGCCGATGCTCGCGTAGCGCCGACCGGAGCCACCGAGAACCCGGATGCACAGGATCTCCCGAGCACCCGTGTTGTCGGCGACGCGCAGTCGCGACTCCTGCTGAATCACGTCTATCTCCTATGTCTGCCGGTTCTCCGGCCGCCATGGCGGCCGGAGCCTGGCGGAACCAACGCCCGACGCAACGCCGGGCGAGCTCGAGCCTTCGCTACTTGGCCTTTTCCTGGATTTCCACGATCCGCCAACGCTTGGTGGCGCTCAGCGGCCGGGTCTCCATGATCAGGACCCGGTCGCCGATGCCGGCGGCGTTCTGCTCGTCGTGCACCTTCAGCTTGCGAGTACGGCGCATGATCTTGCCGTACAGCGCGTGCCGAACCCGGTCCTCGACCTCGACCACGACGGTCTTGTCCATCTTGTCGCTGACCACCAGGCCCTCGCGAACCTTACGGCGCGCGCGGGTGGCGTCAGTGGCGGTGTTCTCGGTCATGATGCAGTCACCTCAGTCGGCGCAACCGAGAGCCCCAGCTCACGCTCGCGCATGATCGTGTAGATCCGGGCGATCTCCCGACGGATGACCTGCAGCCGCCGGTTGTTGTCCAGCTGCCCGGTTGCGGCCTGCACGCGGAGATTGAACAGCTCCGCCTTGGCCTCCCGCAGCTTCGTGACCAGCTCCTCCTCGGAGAGCTCACGCAGCTCGGTCGCCTTAACGCCCGCTGCCATCAGGATTCACCCACTTCGCGCGTAACAATGCGGCACTTCATCGGGAGCTTGTGGATCGCGCGACGCATGGCCTCTCGCGCGGTCTGCTCGTTCGGGAAGGACATCTCGAAGAGAACCCGCCCCGGCTTGACGTTGGCGACCCACCACTCGGGCGAACCCTTACCGGAACCCATCCGGGTCTCGGCAGGCTTCTTGGTGAGGGCCTGGTCCGGGAAGATCGTGATCCAGACCTTGCCACCACGCTTGATGTGACGGGTCATCGCGATACGCGCCGACTCGATCTGTCGGTTCGTCACGTACGCCGGCTCGAGAGCCTGGATCCCGAACTCGCCGAACACCACCCGGTTACCACCCTTGGACGCGCCACTGCGGTCCGGGTGGTGCGGCTTGCGGAAGCCCTTCGGGGGCTTGCGCGGCATCAGCATCTGTCAGCCCTCCTGCTGCGTTTCTGCCGGAGCAGCCGCGGCGGCGACAGCAGCGCTGTCGACCGGCTCGCCGCTCGGCGTCTCGGCCTGCTGCGCGATGGTCGTCGCAGCAGCCCGACCGGCCTCGGTGCCACCAGCCGTGGTGCCGGACGAACCCGACCGGCCACGGCGCGGACGCTCGGGACGGTCGCCGCGCTCACCACGACGCGGGCGGGACGGACCGGCCTCGGCCGGAGCCTCCCGGCCCGGGACGGCGTCACCCTTGTAGATCCAGACCTTCACGCCGATCCGACCGAAGGTGGTACGGGCCTCGAAGAAGCCGTACTCGATGTTGGCCCGCAGCGTGTGCAGCGGGACCCGACCCTCGCGGTAGAACTCGGTCCGGCTCATCTCGGCGCCGCCGAGGCGACCCGAGACCTGCACGCGGATGCCCTTGCAGACCGGGTTCTTCATGGCCGACTGCATGGCCTTGCGCATCGCCCGACGGAAGCTGACCCGGCTGGACAGCTGCTCGGCCACGCCCTGCGCGACGAGCTGTGCGTCCGACTCGGGGTTCTTCACCTCGATGATGTTCAGCTGCACCTGCTTGCCGGTGAGCTTCTCGAGCTCGCCGCGGATCCGGTCGGCCTCCGCACCCTTACGGCCGATGACGATGCCCGGCCGAGCGGTGTGGATGTCGACCCGGACCCGGTCGCGGGTGCGCTCGATGTCGACCTTGGAGATGCCGGCACGCTCGAGGCCCTTGGACATCATGCGGCGGATCTTGACATCCTCGCCGATGTAGTCCTTGTAGAGCTTGTCCGCGAACCAGCGGGACTTCCAGTCGGTCGAGATGCCGAGCCGGAACCCAGTGGGGTGAACCTTCTGACCCATTACTCGGCGTCCTCCGTCTTGCTCTGCGCTTCGGCCGGTGCGGCCTCCGTGGCCGGGGCGGCCTTCTTCGCCGCGGCCTTCCTCGGCGCTGCCGGCGCGACCGCTTCGACCACCACGGTGATGTGGCAGGTGCGCTTGCGGATCCGGTACGCCCGACCCTGCGCCCGCGGCTGGAACCGCTTCATCGTCGGGCCCTCGTCCACGAACGCCTCGCTGACGAGCAGCGCGCCGGGGTCCAGCCGCTCGTTGTTCTCCGCGTTGGCGATCGCGCTAGCGAGCACCTTGTACACCTGCTCGCTCGCAGCCTGCGGCGCGAACTGCAGCACCGTGAGAGCCTCCTTCGCGGGCAGGCCGCGGACGAGGTTGACCACCCGGCGCGCCTTCATCGGCGAGATGCGCACGTGCCGCGCAACCGCCCGCGCGCCCGGAAGCACCGGAGCGTCGCCCTTTCCTGGCATCGCTGTAACCCCTTGTTCCCTCTATCCGTATGCCCGCGGCGTCAGCGCCGACGGCTCTTCCGGTCGTCCTTCTCGTGACCCTTGAACGTGCGGGTCAGCGCGAACTCGCCGAGCTTGTGCCCGACCATCGCCTCGGTCACGAACACCGGGACGTGCTTGCGTCCGTCGTGCACGGCGATCGTGTGCCCCAGCATCTCGGGGATGATCGTCGAGCGCCGCGACCAGGTCTTGATCACGTTCTTCGTGCCCTTGTCGTTCTGCACTTCCACCTTCTTGAGCAGGTGGTCGTCTACGAACGGGCCCTTCTTCAGGCTGCGAGGCATGTCTTATCTCCCTCAGCCGCGCTTACGCGTGGCGTAGCGGCGGCGGACGATCAGCCGGTCACTCGGCTGGCCCTTACGGCGGGTGCGGCCCTCGGGCTTACCCTGCGGGTTGACCGGGTGACGACCACCAGAGGTCTTACCCTCACCACCACCGTGCGGGTGGTCGACCGGGTTCATGGCGACACCACGGACGGTCGGGCGCTTGCCCTTCCACCGCATACGGCCGGCCTTGCCCCAGTTGATGTTCGACTGGTCGGCGTTGCCGATCTCGCCGACGCTGGCGCGGCAGCGCACGTCCACACGCCGGATCTCGCCGGACGGCATACGCAGGGTCGCGTACGCGCCCTCACGGCCGAGCAGCTGGATGCCGACGCCGGCGGAACGGGCCAGCTTGGCCCCGCCACCCGGACGCAGCTCCACGTTGTGGATCGTGGTACCGACCGGGATGTTGCGCAGCGGCAGGTTGTTACCCGGCTTGATGTCGGCGCCCGGACCGGACTCGACGCGGTCGCCCTGCTTCATGTCCTTCGGCGCGATGATGTACCGCTTCTCGCCGTCGGCGTAGTGCAGCAGCGCGATACGCGCCGTGCGGTTCGGGTCGTACTCGATGTGAGCGACCTTCGCCGGCACGCCGTCCTTGTCGACCCGCTTGAAGTCGATCAGACGGTACTGGCGCTTGTGGCCGCCACCGTGGTGCCGCGTGGTGATCCGGCCGTGGGCGTTACGCCCGCCCTTCTTCGGCAGCGGAGCCAGCAGCGACTTCTCCGGCGTGGACCGGGTGATCTCGGCGAAGTCGGCAACGCTGGAGCCGCGTCGGCCCGGCGTCGTCGGCTTGTACTTACGGATAGCCATTGTCTACACCCCTCAGCTGACCGGGCCGCCGAAGGCCTCGATACGGTCACCGTCAGCCAGCTTCACGATCGCCCGCTTGGTCGCCTTGCGCTGACCGAAGCCGGTCTTGGTGCGCTTGCGCTTCCCTTGGCGGTTGAGCGTGTTGACCGTCAGGACGCGGACGTTGAAGATCTGCTGGATAGCGATCTTGATCTCGGTCTTGTTCGCGTCCGGGTGCACCAGGAAGGTGTACCAGTTCCGGTTCAGCTCGCTGTAGCTCTTCTCCGAGACGACCGGCGCCACGATGATGTCGCGCGGGTCGGCGATCGTGCTCACTTGCCACCCTCCTCGGTGGTCTCGGCGGGCACGCCCAGGAACTCGTCCAGGGCGTCCTTGGTGAAGACCACGTCGTCGGCCACCAGCACGTCGTACGTGTTCAGCTGGCCGGACTCGATCAGGTGCACCCGCGGCTCGTTGCGCAGCGACACCCAGTTCAGCTCGTCGGTGCTGCTCAGCACGACGAGAACCCGACGGGCCTCGGTGAGCTTGGTCAGCGTGGCCAGGGCCGCCTTGGTCGACGGCTTCTCGCCCGAGACGAACGCCTCGACAACGTGCACCTGCCCGGCGCGGGCCCGGTCGGAGAGGGCACCCCGCAGCGCGGCGGCCTTCATCTTCTTCGGGGTCCGCTGGCTGTAGTCGCGCGGCACGGGACCGTGCACCACGCCACCGCCGGCGAACTGCGGCGCGCGGATCGAGCCCTGCCGGGCGCGACCGGTGCCCTTCTGCTTGTACGGCTTCTTGCCGCCGCCGGCGACCTCACCGCGGGTCTTGGTCTTGTGCGTGCCCTGTCGGGCCGCCGCGAGCTGGGCCACCACGACCTGGTGCATCAGCGCGACGTTGGCCTGCACGTCGAAGATGTCAGCCGGCAGCTCGACGGAGCCGCTGGTGCTGCCTTCGACGGTGCGTACGTCAACGGTGGTCACTTGGCCGCACCGCCCTTCTTCACCTTGCTCTTGGCCGCGGTACGGACCAGAACCAGCGCGCCCTTGGGGCCAGGAATGGCACCACGGACGAGCAGGAGGTTGTTCTCGGTGTCGACCGCCTGGACGGTGAGGTTCTGCACGGTGTAGCGCACGCCACCCATGCGGCCGGCCATCCGGGTGCCCTTGAAGACACGACCCGGGGTGGCGCAGGCGCCGATGGAGCCGGGCGAGCGGTGCTTGCGCTCGACACCGTGGCCAGCGCCCAGACCGTGGAAGCCGTGCCGCTTCATCGGGCCGGCGTAGCCCTTGCCCTTGGTCTTGCCGGTGACGTCGATGGTGACGCCGGCCGGGAACTCCTCGACCGTGACCTCCTGGCCGAGCGAGTACTCGCTGGCGTCCTTGGTGCGCAGCTCGACGATGTGCCGGCGCGGCGCCACGTCCGCCTTCGCGTAGTGCCCGCTGATCGGCTTCTTGACCTTGCGCGGGTCGATGGTGCCGTAGGCCAGCTGGACCGCGGAGTAACCGTCCTTCTCGGCGCTACGAACCTGGCTGATGACGCACGGGCCGGCCTCGACCACGGTCACGGGAACAACCTTGTTGTTGTCCCAGACCTGGGTCATGCCGAGCTTGGCGCCCAGGATCCCCTTGACTTGCCTGTCCATTTGTCCGGTCCCTACAGCTTGATCTCGATGTCGACGCCAGCCGGCAGGTCGAGGCGCATGAGCGAGTCGACCGTCTTCGGGGTCGGGTCGATGATGTCGATCAGCCGCTTGTGCGTGCGCATCTCGAAGTGCTCGCGCGAGTCCTTGTACTTGTGCGGCGAGCGGATAACGCAGAAACGGTTGATCTCCGTGGGCAGCGGCACCGGGCCCGCGACCTGCGCCCCGGTGCGCGTCACCGTCTCGACGATCTTCCGAGCCGAGGAGTCGACGACCTCGTGGTCATAGGCCTTGAGCCGGATGCGGATCTTCTGTCCCGCCATGGTGGC
Source organism: Micromonospora sp. NPDC047467 (assembly GCF_040643095.1). Classification (NCBI taxonomy): domain Bacteria; kingdom Bacillati; phylum Actinomycetota; class Actinomycetes; order Micromonosporales; family Micromonosporaceae; genus Micromonospora; species Micromonospora sp. NPDC047467. Next base: position 147,047 of record NZ_JBEYTO010000013.1, read on the forward strand.
TTCTGTTCCTTCTCTCGATGCCGCTGTGTTGCGGGCGCCTGTACCGGCTGGCACAGGCCCACTTCGCCGACCCCCGCGGTCGGGCGTGTCGCGCCCTCGGGCCGGGCTCCGCCCCGTGGTTCCGGAGTGGTGCTGACCGCGCGGTGGGTCAAGGCGCCGATCGCATTACCGCGACCTGAACGCCGTGCGAGGGTGGTTGGCGACTGGGCCGCCAACCACCCCACGCTCGACTGTCTCGCCACCCGGAGGTTCAGCGGAAGCCGAACACAGGCGACGAACTGTCGTTACGCAACCTGACTAGTATGCCGCACGACCGGCGGCGGGTCTAATCGGGGTTACCTAGTTCACTTGATGATCTTGTTGACGAACCCGGCGCCGACGGTACGGCCACCCTCGCGGATCGCGAACTTGAGGTTGTCTTCCATGGCGATGGGCTGGATCAGCTTCACCGACATGGTGGTGTTGTCGCCCGGCATGACCATCTCGGTGCCCTCGGGGAGGGTGACGACACCGGTGACGTCCGTGGTCCGGAAGTAGAACTGCGGGCGGTAGTTCTGGAAGAACGGGGTGTGCCGGCCGCCCTCCTCCTTGGAGAGGATGTAGACCGTCGCCTCGAACTCCGTGTGCGGGGTGGTGGTGCCCGGCTTCACGACGACCATGCCGCGCTCGACGTCCTCGCGCTTGGTGCCACGCAGCAGCAGGCCGACGTTCTCGCCTGCGCGGGCGTCGTCCAGGGTCTTCCGGAACATCTCGATCGCGGTGACCTTGGTCTTGAAGCCCTTCTCGCGGATGCCGACAACCTCGACGTCCTCGTTCGGGAGCAGCACGCCACGCTCGACACGACCGGTGACGACGGTGCCACGACCGGTGATCGTGAACACGTCCTCGACGGGCATGAGGAACGGCTTCTCGGTCTCGCGCTCCGGCTGCGGAATCGCGGTGTCGACCGCGTTCATCAGCTCGAGCAGCTTCTCGGTCCAGACCGGGTCGCCCTCGAGCGCCTTCAGCGCGGAGACCTGGACGACCGGAAGGTCGTCACCCGGGTACTCCTGCGAGGAGAGCAGCTCACGGACCTCGAGCTCGACGAGCTCCAGGAGCTCCTCGTCATCGACCATGTCGCTCTTGTTGAGCGCCACGACGATGTACGGCACGCCAACCTGACGGGCCAGCAGCACGTGCTCGCGGGTCTGCGGCATCGGACCGTCGGTCGCCGCGACCACCAGGATCGCGCCGTCCATCTGCGCGGCACCGGTGATCATGTTCTTGATGTAGTCCGCGTGGCCGGGGCAGTCGACGTGCGCGTAGTGCCGCGCCTCGGTCTGGTACTCGACGTGCGCGATCGAGATCGTGATACCGCGGGCCTTCTCCTCCGGCGCCTTGTCGATCTCGTCGAACGGCGTGTAAGGGTTCAGGTCGGGGTACTGGTCGTGCAGGACCTTCGTGATGGCCGCCGTCAGCGTCGTCTTACCGTGGTCGATGTGACCAATGGTGCCGATGTTGACGTGCGGCTTAGTCCGCTCGAACTTCGCCTTCGCCACTGGTGTCCTCCTGTGGACTTCTTGGTTCGTACGCCCGGCGCGCCGGTCGGCGCTTAGGACTCTGTCGACAGCCTTTCCGGCCTGACGGCCGGAGAGCTTTTGTGGGTTCTGCGGCGATGAAGCCTACAGGCCCGGTCTCACGCGATCCGATCGTGGTGGCCGCGGGCGGGTGAAAAACACCCGCGACCGACCACGAATCACCTGCTCGGGGAAGTTACTCGCCCGTAGCCTTCGCGATGATCTCCTTCGCGACGCTCTGCGGAACCTCGGCGTAGGAGTCGAACTGCATGCTGTAGCTAGCCCGGCCCTGGGTCTTCGACCGCAGGTCGCCGACGTAGCCGAACATCTCCGACAACGGCACCAGAGCCCTCACGATGCGGGCGCCGCTGCGCTCCTCCATCGCCTGGATGATGCCGCGACGGGAGTTGAGGTCGCCGATGACGTCACCCATGTTCTCCTCAGGAGTGGTGACCTCAACGGCCATCATCGGCTCGAGCAGTGCGGGGTCGGCCTTGCGGGCCGCCTCCTTCATCACCATCGAGCCGGCGATCTTGAATGCCATTTCCGAGGAGTCGACCTCGTGGTACTGGCCGTCCAGCAGCGTCAGCTTCACACCGACGAGCGGGAAGCCCGCCAGGATGCCGTACTGCAGGGCGTCCTGGGCACCGGCGTCGACGGACGGGATGAACTCCCGCGGGACGCGACCACCGGTGACGGCGTTGGCGAACTCGTAGGTCGGCGACTCGTTGTCCAGCGGCAGCGGCTCGACGCTCACGATCACGCGGGCGTACTGGCCGGAACCACCGGTCTGCTTCTTGTGGGTGTACTCGATCTTCTCCACCTTGCGGCGGATCGTCTCGCGGTACGCCACCTGCGGCTTGCCGACGTTGGCCTCGACGTTGAACTCGCGGCGCATCCGGTCGACCAGGATGTCCAGGTGCAGCTCACCCATGCCGGAGATGACCGTCTGACCGGTCTCCTCGTCCAGGCGGACGCGGAAGGTCGGGTCCTCCTCGGCCAGCCGCTGGATTGCGGTGCCCAGCTTCTCCTGGTCGGACTTGGTCTTCGGCTCGATCGCCACCGAGATGACCGGCTCCGGGAACGTCATCGACTCCAGGATCACCGGGTTCGCCGGGTCGGAGAGCGTGTCGCCGGTGGTGGTCTGCTTGAGACCCTGCACCGCGATGATGTCGCCGGCCTGCGCCGACGGACGCTCTTCCCGCTTGTTGGCGTGCATCTGGTAGATCTTGCCGATCCGCTCCTTGCGGTCCTTGGTGGAGTTGACCACCTGGGAGCCGGAATCGAGCGTGCCGGAGTAGACCCGGACGTAGGTGAGCTTGCCGAGGTGCTTGTCCGTCTGGATCTTGAAGGCCAGGCCGGAGAAGGGCTCCGACTTCGAGGGCTTCCGCACCAGCGGGGTCTCACCGTCGGTGGCCGTACCCTCGATCGCCGGAACGTCCAGCGGCGACGGCAGGAAGTCGACCACGGCGTCGAGCATGGGCTGGACGCCCTTGTTCTTGAACGCCGAGCCGCAGAGCACCGGGTTGGCCTTGCCAGCGATGGTGGCACGCCGGATGGCGGCCTTGATCTCCTCGACGGAGACCTCCTCGCCTTCCAGGTACTTCTCCATCACCGCGTCGTCGACGTCGGCGAGGGTCTCCATCAGCTTCTCGCGCCACTCGGCTGCGGAGTCGGCCAGCTCGGCCGGGATCTCCTCGACCGCGTAGTCGTCACCCTTCTGGGTCTCGCCGCGCCAGGTGAGCGCACGCATGCCGATCAGGTCGACGACACCGATGTGGTCACCCTCGAGCCCGATCGGGATCTGGAGCACCAGCGGGGTGGCGTTCAGCCGGTCGATCATCATCTGCACGCAGCGGAAGAAGTCGGCGCCGGTCCGGTCGAGCTTGTTGACGAAGCACATGCGCGGGACGTTGTACTTGTCGGCCTGCCGCCAGACGTTCTCCGTCTGCGGCTCCACGCCGGCGACGCCGTCGTAAACCGCGACCGCACCATCCAGGACCCGCAGCGACCGCTCGACCTCGACCGTGAAGTCGACGTGACCGGGCGTGTCGATGATCTGGATCGTGTGGTCCTTCCACTCACACTTGGTAGCAGCGGAGGTGATGGTGATACCACGCTCCTGCTCCTGCTCCATCCAGTCCATGACGGCAGCGCCCTCGTGGACCTCACCGATCTTGTACGTGATGCCGGTGTAGAACAGGATCCGCTCGGTGGTGGTGGTCTTACCGGCATCGATGTGCGCCATGATGCCGATGTTGCGAACCTTGGCGAGCGCGTCTGCGGCGGCCACTTCAATCCCTACTTATCGTCGTCTCGACTCAACTGGTGGCGGTTCCGACGCCCCGTGGGGCGCCGGAACCAGGGTGTTACCAGCGGTAGTGCGCGAAGGCCTTGTTGGACTCGGCCATCTTGTGCGTGTCCTCGCGCCGCTTGACGGCGGCACCGAGGCCGTTGCTCGCGTCCAGCAGCTCGTTCATCAGCCGCTCGACCATGGTCTTCTCGCGCCGGGCGCGGGAGTACGTGACCAGCCAGCGCAGGCCCAGCGTGGTCGCCCGGGTCGGACGGACCTCGACCGGAACCTGGTAGGTGGCGCCACCGACACGACGGCTGCGCACCTCGAGGGTCGGCTTGACGTTGTCCATCGCCCGCTTGAGGGTGACGACCGGGTCGGTGCCGGACTTCTCGCGGCAGCCCTCGAGGGCCGCGTACACGATGGATTCGGCGAGCTGGCGCTTGCCGCGGAGCAGAATCTTGTTCACCAGCTGGGTGACCAGCGGCGAGTTGTACACCGGGTCAGCGACCAGCGGCCGCCGCGGAGCGGGTCCCTTACGCGGCATGTCAGCTCTTCTCCTTCTTGGCGCCGTAACGGCTGCGCGCCTGCTTGCGGTTGCGGACACCCTGGGTGTCCAGCGAGCCGCGGACGATCTTGTAGCGCACGCCGGGGAGGTCCTTCACCCGGCCGCCGCGAACGAGCACGATCGAGTGCTCCTGCAGGTTGTGACCGACGCCCGGGATGTAGGCGGTCACCTCGATCTGGCTGCTGAGCTTCACACGAGCGACCTTGCGCAGCGCCGAGTTCGGCTTCTTGGGGGTGGTGGTGTACACGCGGGTGCACACGCCGCGCCGCTGAGGGGAACCCTTCAGCGCCGGGGTCTTGGTCTTACTCGTCTTTGCCTGGCGGCCCTTTCGGACCAGCTGCTGGATCGTGGGCACCGGGTTTCTCCGCTCCCTTCGGCCGCTCTGTAGCGGCCGCGCCGTCTGCTCGTTAGCCGGCCTGATGACCGGCTCTCCTACATTCCGACCAGGGCCACCTTGCGGAGGCCCCGGCACCCGCGGTCGGGCGTGTCGCCCAGCTCACGGTCCCGGTGCGGACGCTTTCGCATGCGTACCGGGTTCTGTCACCGGCACGCGGGTCGCCCCGCCCCGGATCTCTGGCCTTGTCGTGCCGCCGTCCGGACTCCGGATCCAGCGCACGCACGAGTTGCCCGGGCACGCCCGGGCACAAGGGGAAAGAGTACCTACCACAGCCGCCCAGGTCAAAACGGAATGGCCCGGCGAACGTCTCACACTCGCCGGCCGGATCTCGCCCTGCCTCGTCGCCCGCGATGGGCACCTACGAATACAAGTGTACCGGCATCCCCGCCGGACCACCCGTCGCCCCCGGAGCGGGCACCGGAGACCTGGTGCGAGAGGTACACCGACCGGCTCGCGCAGTGATATGCCTCACGCGATGGTGAGCAGTAGCGCCAGGCCGAGCCCCACGAGGCTGAGCAGCGCCCCCGCCGCCCCGCAGCTGATCCCGGCCACCGCCAGGCCCCGACCGGTGAACCGCACCGCCGGCGGTGCGGCCGGCCGGCGGATCTGCCGCTGACCGAGCAGGCCCGCGACGGTCGCCGCCACCCCCGCCAGCACGCCCAGCACCGTGAACGCGCCGGACGCCCAGGCCCCGCCGTTGCCAGCGAAGGCCACCCCGAAACAGATCACCAGCAGTGCGACCAGGATCGAGGCGATCCCCGCCACCAGCGACCCGATGGCCAGCCCGGAGGTGACCGGCGGCACGTCCAGGTGCACCACGCCGAACGGCGTGCCGGGCACCGACTCCACCCGCTTCGGCGGCCGACGCTGGTCGTCGCTGGGCGGCGGCACGGGCCGCGCCGCCATCCCCCACCCCGGAGCCTGACCCGACGACGGCGGCTGCCCCCAACCCTGCGGCCCGCCGGGCCCGGGCTGAGGCTGGCCCCAACCCTGCGGCCCACCCGGCCCGGACTGAGGCTGGCCCCAACCCTGCGGCCCACCCGACCCGGACTGAGGCTGCCCCCAACCCTGCGGCGCCGATGCGCCGGAAACCGGATAGGGGTGGCCGGAGCCGGGCGCTGCCGCAGTACCCCAACCGGTTGGAGGCGCACCCCAATCGGACGGCGGCACCGATCGGGGATGTTCACCCCAGGTGGGCGACGGAGCCGCTTCACCCCAAGTGGGCGATGAGGCCGGTGGCGTGGTCTGGTCGGGCGGGGACGCTGGCGACGTACCCGGATCGGGGACGGCCGAGGACGAGCCAGGCTGCCCGGCCGGGTCGGGTCGCGCCCAGCCGCTCGGCTCGGAGGGTGCCGGGCCTGAGGCCGGCGCGCCAGGATGCCCGGCCGGCTCATCCGCCGGGGGCCGCGCCGGTTCCGTCACGAGGTCCTCCTGTCGACAGGGCCGCCGTCGCCGCGCGGCGGACACCGGCCAGGCTACCGCCGGGCGCGACGCCGCCCACGCCCGGCGCGACCGTGGCTGGATCAGTCCATGTTCGCCGGGTAGTCATGGCCGAACGGCATGCCGGACAACCGGACCACGCCGATCACCACGGCGACGACCACGCTGACCGCGACCAGCACCAGCCCGGTCCACGCCAACTGCTCACCGCGCCGTAGCCAGGCGCCGCCGGTCAGGAAGCCGCCCGAGGCGTACGCCTCCCGGCGGGCCTGCCGCGCCAACTGGAGCGCCACCGTCGCCGGCACCACCCCGCCGATGAACAGGCCGGTGAGCATGCCGAGCAGCCCCAACGCGAAGACCGCCCGCGCCTTCGTGGCGCGGGCCGGATCCGGATCCAGCGGGTGGCGCAGGCCCTGCTGCGCGACGGACACCTGCCCGGGTGCGGTCGTCATGCCTCCATCATGCCGAACCCGGTCCGCGGCCGGGGCGGTCCGGACGCGACGAGGCCCCCGGCAGGTGCCGGGGGCCTCGTCGTTGTCGGTGCTTTAGCGGTACGACCCGAAGTCGAAGTCGTCCAGCGGCACAGCCTGCCCGCTGGCCGGCCCGAACCCGTAGTCGGTCTCCGGGTAACCGGTCATCGAGTAGACCTTGGCCTTGGCCTCCTCGGTCGGCTCCACCCGGACGTTGCGGTACTTGCTGATGCCCGTACCGGCCGGGATGAGCTTACCGATGATCACGTTCTCCTTGAGGCCGACCAGCGAGTCGCTGCGCGAGTTGATCGCAGCGTCGGTCAGCACCCGGGTGGTCTCCTGGAAGGAGGCCGCGGAGAGCCAGGAGTCGGTGGCCAGCGAGGCCTTCGTGATACCCATCAGCACCGGACGGCCGGCGGCGGGCTCGCCACCCTCCGACACGAGCCGGCGGTTCTCCGACTCGAACAGCGCCCGGTCGACCAGCACACCCGGCAGGAACTCAGTCGAGCCGGAGTCGATGACCGTCACCCGCTTGAGCATCTGGCGAATGATGATCTCGATGTGCTTGTCGTGGATGAGCACGCCCTGCGAGCGGTAGACCTCCTGGACCTCACTGGTCAGGTGGACCTGGACCGCCCGCGGACCCATGATCCGCAGAAGCTCGTGCGGGTCGATGGTGCCCTCGGTCAGCTTCTCGCCGACCGCGACGTGACCGCCGTCGTGGGTACGCAGCCGCACCCGCTTGGAGATCTTGTCGTAGACGATCTCCTCGCTGCCGTCGTCCGGCACCACGATGATCTTCCGCGAGCGCTCGCCGTCCTCGATGCGGATCCGGCCGGGGGTGTCGGCGATGGGCGCCTTACCCTTCGGGACCCGGGCCTCGAAGATTTCCTGCACACGCGGCAGACCCTGGGTGATGTCCTCACCCGCGACACCACCGGTGTGGAAGGTACGCATCGTCAGCTGCGTACCGGGCTCACCGATCGACTGGGCGGCGATGATGCCGACCGCCTCGCCGACGTCCACGGTCTTGCCGGTCGGCAGCGAACGCCCGTAGCAGGCACCGCAGACACCCAGCTTCGACTCGCAGGTGAGCACGCTGCGCACCCGGACCGTCTCCACGCCAGCGGCGACGATCTTGTCGACGCCGATGGAGTTGATGTCCTGACCCCGCTCGGCGACGACGGTGCCGTCCGGCCCCTTGATGTCGTCGGCCAGGGTACGGGCGTGCACGCTGGTCTCGGCGTGCTCGTGCACGACCAGCTTGCCGCCCTCCAGACGCTCGCCGATCTGCATCGGGATCGCCCGGTCGGTGCCGCAGTCCTCCTCGCGGATGATCACGTCCTGCGAGACGTCCACCAGACGACGGGTCAGGTAACCCGAGTCGGCGGTCCGCAGCGCGGTGTCGGCGAGACCCTTACGGGCACCGTGCGTGGAGATGAAGTACTCCAGCACGGACAGACCCTCCCGGTAGCTGGCCTTGATCGGCCGCGGGATGATCTCACCCTTGGGGTTGGCCACCAGACCACGGATCGCCGCGATCTGCCGGAGCTGGAGCAGGTTACCGCGGGCACCCGAGTTGATCATCTTCCACAGTGGGTTCTCCTGCGGCAGCGCGGTGTCCATCTCCTTGGCGACCTCGTTGGTCGCCTTGGTCCAGATCTCGATGAGCTCGCCGCGACGCTCCTCGGCGGTCATCAGACCACGCTGGTACTGCTTGTCGATCCGGTCGGCTTCCTTCTCGTACTTCGCCAGGATCTCCGCCTTGCGCGGCGGAGCGATGACGTCCTCCATGCCGATCGTCACGCCGGACCAGGTGGCCCAGTGGAAGCCGGCCTCCTTGAGCCCGTCCAGGGTGGCCGCGAGGGCCACCTTGGGGAAGCGCTCGGCGAGGTCGTTGACGATCGCAGAGAGCTGACCCTTGCGGATCTCGTAGTTCACGAAGCGGTAGCCCTGCGGCAGCGTCTCGTTGAACAGCACCCGGCCCAGGGTGGTCTCCACGGTCAGCGGGTCACCCTCGACCCAGCCCTCCGGAGCGGTCCACTGCTCGGCACCGGCGCCGTTGTCGACCTCGGTCACGCCACGCAGGCGGATCTTCACCAGCGCCTGCAGGTGCAGCTCGCTGTTGTCGAACGCCATCCGCGCCTCGGCGTCCGAGCTGAATGCCCGACCCTCGCCCTTCTTCTCACCGGCGGTGAGGTGGGTGAGGTGGTAGAGACCGATGACCATGTCCTGGGTGGGCATGGTGACCGGCTTACCGTCGGCCGGCTTGAGGATGTTGTTCGACGACAGCATCAGGATCCGTGCCTCGGCCTGGGCCTCGGCGGACAGCGGCACGTGCACCGCCATCTGGTCACCGTCGAAGTCCGCGTTGAACGCGGTGCAGACCAGCGGGTGGATCTGGATGGCCTTGCCCTCGACCAGCTGCGGCTCGAAGGCCTGGATGCCCAGACGGTGCAGGGTCGGCGCCCGGTTGAGCAGCACCGGGTGCTCGCCGATGACCTCTTCCAGCACGTCCCACACGACCGGGCGCTGACGCTCGACCATCCGCTTGGCGGACTTGATGTTCTGCGCGTGGTTGAGGTCGACCAGCCGCTTCATCACGAACGGCTTGAACAGCTCCAGTGCCATCTGCTTGGGCAGACCGCACTGGTGCAGCTTGAGCTTCGGGCCGACCACGATGACCGAACGGCCGGAGTAGTCGACGCGCTTGCCCAGCAGGTTCTGGCGGAACCGGCCCTGCTTGCCCTTGAGCATGTCGGACAGCGACTTGAGCGGGCGGTTACCCGGACCGGTGACCGGCCGGCCGCGGCGGCCGTTGTCGAACAGCGCGTCGACGGCCTCCTGGAGCATCCGCTTCTCGTTGTTGACGATGATCTCGGGGGCACCGAGATCGATCAGCCGCTTGAGGCGGTTGTTCCGGTTGATCACGCGGCGGTACAGGTCGTTCAGGTCCGAGGTCGCGAACCGGCCACCGTCGAGCTGCACCATCGGGCGCAGGTCCGGCGGGATGACGGGGACGCAGTCCAGCACCATGCCGAGCGGCGAGTTGCGGGTGTTCAGGAACGCCGCCACGACCTTGAGCCGCTTGAGCGCCCGGATCTTCCGCTGACCCTTGCCGGACCGGATGGTCTCCCGCAGGCTCTCGGCCTCGGCGTCGAGGTCCATGTTCTGGACCAGCGCCTTGATCGCCTCGGCGCCCATCGAGCCGGTGAAGTACTCACCGAACCGGTCGCGCAGCTCGCGGTAGAGCAGCTCGTCGGTGACCAGCTGCTTCGGCTCCAGCTTGCGGAAGGTGTCCAGCACCTCGTCCAGGCGGTCGATCTCGCGCTGGGCCCGGTCGCGGATCTGGCGCATCTCGCGCTCTCCGCCCTCCTTGACCTTGCGCCGGACGTCCGCCTTGGCACCCTCGGCCTCCAGCTCGGCCAGGTCGGCCTCGAGCTTGGCGGCCCGCTTCTCGATCTCCGAGTCGCGGCTGTTCTCGGACTGCCGCTTCTCGGCCAGGATCTCGTTCTCGATCGTCGAGAGGTCACGGTGACGCGACTCCGCGTCCACGCTCGTCACGACGTACGAGGCGAAGTAGATGATCTTTTCGAGGTCCTTGGGGGCGAGGTCCAGCAGGTAACCCAGCCGGCTCGGCACGCCCTTGAAGTACCAGATGTGGGTCACGGGAGCGGCGAGCTCGATGTGCCCCATCCGCTCACGACGGACCTTGGAGCGAGTCACCTCGACGCCGCAGCGCTCACAGATGATGCCCTTGAACCGGACGCGCTTGTACTTACCGCAGTAGCACTCCCAGTCCCGCTGCGGACCGAAGATCTTCTCGCAGAAGAGCCCGTCCTTCTCCGGCTTCAGGGTGCGGTAGTTGATCGTCTCAGGCTTCTTGACCTCGCCGTGCGACCACTGACGGATGTCGTCGGCGGTGGCGAGACCAATGCGCAGCTCGTCGAAGAAGTTGACGTCGAGCACTATGTCCCCTATGTCGTCGTCTGTACTGCTAATTCTCGGGCGGGGTCGGGGGGGGGGGGGGGCGCCCCCCCCCCCCCCCCCCACAAAAAAAAAAAAAAACAAGCCGCAGGCCCCCGCCCGGGGCGGGCCACAAACACACACCCACCCCGAAACACCA
>NZ_JBEYTO010000014.1:0-24790 GCF_040643095.1 Micromonospora sp. NPDC047467
CACCTCCCAGACCAGAAACGATGGGAGACAGCCTGCCCGACACATCCTCAGAACCAACGGATTACACGATCAACGTTCAAAGACGAGGCACTAGCACGATGGAGAGCCGAGATAGCTGCCGAGCAGGAGCGCCGCAGCAGTACTGGCGAGGAGTCGGCCTGGAACGGGGCGATGTACGCCGTTGAGGACCTAGTCATTTCTCGTAGCGGGCCGAAGGAGGAACCAGATGTAACTCTGATCTTGAAACACTCCGACTACTACACATTTCTCGCAACTCAACGCCTCGACCGTAGACTCCCGGGCGGCGCAACACTTAGAGGCCTCTATCTCGACGGGCGGGAACCGAGGCAGATCCCGGACTTCATGCGCTCAAGCTTCGGAATGAACGTCGCAGTCGTTACCTCAGACAACTGGCTCGTCGTGTCCCGTCGAAGCGCGCGAACGGCGACCGGTCAGGACATGTGGGCGCCGTCGGTCAACGAGTCGCTGTCCCCGGACAAGGACTCCGTGGACGGAGCACCTCCGGACCTGTTCAGCGCTGCTCGCCGCGGCGTGCGGGAGGAGCTCCACATCGGAGAGGACCAGTACGAACTTCGCCTGCTAGCCTTCCACCTCGCCACGTCCCTTTCGCAGTGGGGCGTCATGTTCCTCGCCCGCCTCAGCGCAATGTCTCGGGCCGAATTCGAGGCGCACGTGTCCAGAGGCGTCGAGGACGGCTGGGAACACCGGGCCATCGATTATGTGGCGTTTGAGCCCGAGCCTGCACTTCGCTACCTCCTACGAACTGACCGACGGAACAGTTGGACGCCCGCCGCGCCCGCCTTGTACTACCTGACCCTGGTCAACACATACGGACGACGGCAGGTAGATGCCGCGCTCGGTCGCGTTCTGCCGGACGTCTCGTAGTCTTCCGTCGTTGCGTATGAAGTCTGGGGGGGGCCAGCCGCGCACTCGAGTGGCGTGGCCAGTTCGGCCGCGACGAGAGCCTGTCGGGCAGGCCCCAGTCAAAGAGAACATCTCCGCCTCCTCGGGGATGTAGCAGAGCTCGGCGGCACAGAAGCGCCAGGCCGCGCAGTCGACCAGACACACATTTCGGTCCTCGGGACCAACGGCGGCGGTATGGGAGCCGTGCGGATCGGCGGACGAGGTGGTCCGTCGACGCGTTCATCCGGCGTCGGTATGCGCGGCTGCTCCCCGCGCACGCGGGGGTGATCCCGCCCGGGCCCGGCGGAAGGTCACAGCCCGCGACAGCGTCCGGGTCCGGGTCCTTCGGTGGGAATTCGACACCTAAGACGAGTCCACGCCATGGTCAAGCGTCTGCTCGCCGCCGACGCGGGCGGCCAGTGGCGCAAGCAGTCCGGCGATAGCCAGCCGCCGCAGCAGGCATAGCGTTCGACCTGCGATCCGCGGCCCCTGGGGGGCCGCAGACCGCAGGCCAAGGTCGAGGTCAGGAGCTGCAGGTGTTGAGCATGCTTTGCAGGGCGGACCTCTCCGATGACTGCAGGGTCAGGCTCCAGTTGTATTTCACGGTGATCCACATTTTGCTGTAGGTGCAGCGGTACGACGACAGAGGCGGCTGCCAGGTGGAGGGGTCCTGGTCGCCCTTGGACTGGTTGACGTTGTCGGTCACTGCGATCAGCTGTGGGCGGGTGAGGTCGTTGGCTTAGCTCTGCCGGCGGCTGGTCGTCCACGAGTTGGCGCCGGAGCGCCACGCCTCGGCAAGGGGCACGACGTGGTCGATGTCGACGTCGGAGGCTGCTGTCCAGGTCGCCCCGTCGTATGGGCTGTACCAGCGTCCGGAGGTGGCCGCGCAGGAGCTGTTGACCACCACCGAGGTGCCGTCCCGCTTGAGGACCTGCTCGCGGGTGTTGCAGCTCCCGCTGATGGTGATCCAGTGCGGGAACAGGTCACGGGAGTAGCCGCTGGTCGAGCCTTGCGCCGCCACGGTCAGGGCGTTGAGTTGCGACTGGGCCGTCGCCTTCGACGGGATCCCGGGAGGTGCGGCCGACGCGGGCTGCGCGCTGATGCCGACCAGGCCGGCGCCGGCCAGCGCGGCGAGGACGACTGCGGCGGCGTGGCGCGTGGCGCGTGGAAAACGGGCAGAGACTCGGGTTACCCGCATGGGGGCCTCCTCGACACGGGGTGGACGGCAACCGTCCCTGAGGATCATGTCCATCGAAGGCCATGTTTGTGAAGGGGTGATGCCGCAGTCACAAAACTTTGAGGGCCGATATTTCGTTGGTTCCCCGGCGCACGGTCGAGCGGGATGCGGCCGACGGCGATGTCGGGGCAGGGAAGCAGGGCCCTGTCAGCACATCGTCCAGTCCTCGACGGTCAGGACTAGCTCTTCAGCGCGGGCGGTCGAGATGTTGTGTCCCCGTTTGGCGATATCTGCCAGCACCGTTTCCTCGCTGACCTCGACGTTGTCCTCTGTCGCTTGGTTGAACTCGTTGTTGAGCCTGTACGCCTGCTCGGACGGGACCTGGCACTTGTCGGGTTGCGTCAGCTTGTCGCGGACGACGGCCTCGTGGAGCCGGTAGCCCTGCCAGGAGGCGGCATCTCCTTTGGCAGCGTCCGCCCAGCGCCCCTCGGGTGCCCATTCGAACGCCGCGTAGCTGGGCAACACCTCACGTCGGTCGTACGTGATCACGATCGACAGCGCCTGCCACCCCTGCCCTCGATGGTTCTCCACAATGCGCGTCGCGACGTCGGTGACCTGCTGAACTTTGACGGGGTAGACGCGGAGTTCCACCCGGAGGGCTAGACGGCGAGCGCCGGATCCGGAGCTGACGTCCCGGCGCTCAAAGATGTCGTAGGCGGGCAGGGGTTGCTCCGGTGTCGTTGGGCGAGCCGTCGCTGCGGGTGGCGTGGTCGGCGGGGTAGGCAGAGCGGTGGTGCGAGTCGGCTCAGGCGTGCGGGTACTCGGTGATGGCGTTCGTTCGGCGGCAGAGGAGGCTGGAGCGGGTGGAGAAGGTGACGTGTCGCCGAGGAGTAGGCCGACAGTGGCAAGAGTGCCTCCGCCGATGCAGCACATGAAGAGCCCACCGATGACTGCCACCGACAGGACGATCCCGACCTTCACACCTGTTCCCGGAGGAGCGGCCGGGGCCGCAGAGTGCACCGGGGGTCGCCGTGCGGGCGGCGACGCGTCGGTTCCAGGCGGCTGAGCGGACGGATCTCGCGGATCGGGTGTCTGCTGCACGGCAGCTCCAATGAGAGGCGTACCAGCAATTGTCGGCACCGTCGCGGCCGCTTACGCTCCGCCGAACAGTGGAACTGTCAGCCCGCTGAACGACTCACTGGGTGTCGATACATCCGCCGCGGCAGCCTGGGCGGAACGACGTTGGCTAGATCGACGATGTGGCTGTACAGGTTGGAGGCAGTGCTACGGCCTGGTGAGGCCGGGTAGCGGTGTCGCATCCATGGGTGGGGAACGGTACCGCGGGCTCGCGAGGATTCACGTACGGTGGTCGTGCCTTCTGGAGATCGGGCCGTTGGGCACCCGCTGGTTGAGGTGAGGGAACTGAGGGACGGATGAGGGACGGACGCGGTCCACGCCTGTCGCTGGCAAGCCTCGATTTCCTCGGTGACGAGGTCGCACTTGCGCAACGGGTCGAGCAGACGCTGCGGGATGCTGGTCAGCACTCGGAAGCCGATGGCTTCTGCGGATCCGATGCCACGGGGGCGGTTTCGGTGGTCGTTGATGCGCAGCGCCGGGTCGACACCGTGATGGTCGGCCGTGAGTGGCGAAGCGGTGTTGGTGTAGCTCGTTTTCCGACGGCGCTCTTCGACGCCTACAACGCCGCGGTCGGCGCCGCACTGGACCGGGCCGCACTGACCGAACTTCAGGAGGCGAAGGCGCCGCCGACACCGCCGCACCAGACCGTGGCGGAGTCGCCGGAGCTTGCTGAGGGCGTGTGGTCGCGGGAGACCTGGCGCACGCTGGAGGGCCTTGACGTCGAGTTGGATCGGGTGGCACAGGTGCGTGTGTCCCCGGTCGAGGAGGTCATGTCGAGCCCCAATGGCTGTCTGACGTTGCGGGTTCGTGCGGGCAGCATTGTCGGCATCACCGGCGACACGGGTCGGATCGCCCGTGCCGACGCCGGTCAGCTGCAGTTCGAAGCACGGTCTGTCCTGCGTGCGTTCGACCTGGCAGAGGCAGTTCGACACGACCGTGAGGGGTGTCCAGGTGGATGAGCTGAACGTCATCACCGACGCGTTGCGTGCCGAGGGCGGCAAGTGGTTGCAGCTGTCCGACAGCGCTGCCGTCATCAAGGCAGCCGCGGAGGGGCTGAGCTTGGACGCGTCCGCGTTTTACATCGGCGACGCCAACGTCGGCGTGCACTCGGCTGCGTACCGCGACTTCCACGCCTTCATGGTCGGGCTCCTCACGGGTGCGACCACGGAGTTTGAGCAGGTCGGTGAAGCGCTTCGTCGCGTCGCTGACGCGTACGACCGGGCCGACGAGGTGGTCTCGCTGGACCTCAACACGATCTACACGGCCTGAGCGGCGTCACGACCCGGAAGGACATCCAGTTGATGCAGCCCGCACCGCCGGACCTGGAGTATGGCGAGGCGTTCAACAAGGCCTTTGACCAGATCCGCGTCGGCGTGGACCTTGCCGTCGAGGGGTTCAACGACGTCGTCGCGCAGGTCAACGAGTGGGCGTGGATTCTCGGGCCGGCGGCGTTGCTGTGGATCAAGCGCAACATTGATGCCGTGCGTCGCGGCCTGCGGGAGGTCATGGATCGGGTCGATCACGCCGTGGAGCACCAGCTGCCGGTGCTGTCGCTGATTTCGATGAGTTTCCGGTGGGTCAGCGAGGTGAAGACACCTGCCTCCCAGTTGTCGTTCACGATCAGCGAGCCGGTCGACCAGAACCTGGTCAAGTGGACCGGCGACGCGGCGCGCGCGTACGCCGACAAGGCTGTCAAGCAGCGGGCTGCGGTTGATGAGTCCGTCGTCAAGGCGGAGTTCGTCAGCCAGTGGCTGTTCAAGATCGCGAAGGCCAACGTCGACTATGCGGTGGAGTTGGCGAAGATCGTCACCAAGTTGGCGGGTAAGTTCGCCCAGGCCGCCGTTGACGCGACGACGGTCATCAACATTCCGTGGGCCATCGACACGCTGGCGGAGTCGGTCGGCGATATCGTCGCCGCGGGGCTGGACACCCTCTTGACGGTCGGTCAGCGTTTCGTCGACGCGTTGGGTAACGTCCGGGACATCGCGACGCAGGTCGGTGACCACTCCAAGCTTCCCGGTGGCCGTTGGCCCGAGGCCGTGCGCGGGTAGAGCCTGTCGTCAGGCGTGCGGCACGGCGGTGTAGGTCGCCTTGAGGATGGTCAGCGCTTTCGCGGCGAGTACCTCTGTGGGCAGGTAGGAGTCGGCGCCCACTGCGAGCCAGACCTTCACCACCAGGTTGGCGTTACGGGCGTGGAGCATGTACTCGGTGTACTTGAAGCCGGGGTCCGATCGTTTGACGAATCCCTCGGCCTCCTCGCCGACCTCGGCGACAGGGCCGTCTGCCGTCATGCCGGTCACCTGTCGGGTCGCCGTGTAGAGCCGCCCGGCCTCCTCGGCGTTTGTCAGCGAGGATGCCTCCACCAGCAGGTTCGCCTGGTGGTCGTCTGCGGTGCGCATCTCGAACAGGCACGATGAGCCCTGCCGGGCCAGCGGCGGCTTCGGATCGGTACGAGTGACCCGCACCGATAGGTCCGCCAGGGGTGCCAGGTCGGTGCGTTGGCACAGGTCGAGGTTGGCGGCCTCGTACAAGGAACTGGCGGCGGGTGATGAGCTGCTCGTGAGGGAAGCGGTGGCAGCCGGCGGGGTGGTGCGGGCACGAGGTGTCGCGGATCCGCCGTCATCACAGCCTCCGGCAACCGCGAGCGTTACGAGAAGGCCGACAGCCAGCGACCGATTCCGCGATCGAGGGTCCACGAGGTTGAACATACCGTCAGCTGGGCCAGGGGATGGTCCGTGCCGGTTGCCCTTATCGTCGAGGTATGCCCCACGAGACCATTGAATCTGTCGCTCGCTCGCGCGCGATCACCGCGTTGGCGGTTCTGCAGCAACTGGTCGATCTGCGCGCCTACCCCCATCGGCACCTTGCCGTGGTCGCCTACGCCGCTGGCGGGGACAGTGTCAGCCAGGCCCTCGCCGCCGCCGACCACCTCAGCCACACGGGGTGGGAACTGATCAATGTGACGCAGGTGGGGAGCGGCAGGGCGCTGCACGCGTTCATGCGCCGCAGGTAAGCCCGAGGGCTGGCCGACACCGCGCGACCGGGCCAGATCCGCGCTCTGCACCTGGACGACGTCGATCTCGGCAAGCGGCGGATCACCGTCGCGGGTACCAGTCGGCCCGCTCGACGATTTCACCACCCAAGCCCTGCTCGATTGTCTGGCCTACCGGCGCGAGCGGTGGCCGGACACGGCCAACCCGCACCTGTTGGTCAGCGGCACGAGCGCGCTGGGCCACGCAACGGTCAGCCACCTGGATCCTGAACCTGCGCTGCCTGCTTGGCGGCCTCGAACGGCTACGTATCAATCGCCAACTCGAGGAATCCCTCGTCGCTGGCGGCGACCCGCTGCATCTGGCCGCAGTCTTCGGCTTCAGCGAAGCTGGTCGGCGTCGGACGCCGCCGTCCAGGTCGCTGTCGTCGTACGGGCTGTACCAGCGGCCGGAGGTGGCCGTGCAGGAGCTGGTGACGACGACGGAGGTGCTGTCGCGTTTGAGGACCTGTTCGCGGGTGTTGCAGGTACCGCTGATGGTGATCCAGTGCGGGAACAGGTCACGGGAGTAGCCACTGGCCGCGCCTTGCGCCGCCCCGGTCAGGGCGTTGAGCTGTGACTGCGCCGTCGCCTTCGATGGGATCCCGGGAGGCGTGGCCGACGCAGGCTGCGCGTTGACACCGACCAGACCGGCTCCAGCGAGGACGGCTGCGGCGACGTAGCGCACGGCGCGCGGGAAGTGAGCAGGGGCTTGGGAGATCGGCATGGCGGCCGCCTCGGCGTTGGTGGATGGCAGCCGCCCCCGACCGTCATGCCCATCAATTATGTCGCTGGTGAAGTGGCGGCGAACCGGCCACGAAAGCCTCAAAGCCGAGACCTCGCCCGCTGAAAGCGGCCATCGACGCTCTCTGTCGGCCGACGCGTGCCCGAGCTCGCCTTGCTGTTCACGGTCCCGGCGCGACTGCGTGTCAACGCCGGCTGAACTTTGACCCCTCTGTTCCGGCCGAATTTTGACCCCCTCGCTGGTTGTTGATGTTCAGTCGTTGGTCTTGGTGGCTGCGGGGACGCGGCCGAGGTCGCGGTCTTTGAGGCGGTAGCTGTCGCCCTTCATCGAGATGACCTCTGCGTGGTGAACGAGGCGGTCGATCATGGCGGCGGCGACGACGTCGTCGCCGAACACTTCGCCCCAGCGGCCGAAGGGCTTGTTGCTGGTTACGATCAGCGAGGCTCGTTCGTAGCGGTTGGAGACCAGCTGGAAGAACAGGTTCGCGGCTTCGGCTTCGAAGGGGATGTAGCCGACCTCGTCGACGATCAGCAGCGGGATCCGGCCGAGCTTCACGAGTTCGTCTTGCAGGCGGCCGGCGTGGTGGGCGTCAGCGAGGCGGGACACCCACTGGGCGGCGGTGGCGAACGCGACCCGGTGCCCGGCCTGGCAGGCCCGGATCCCGAGGCCGATGGACAGGTGCGTCTTGCCGGTGCCGGGCGGGCCCAAGAAGACGACGTTCTCCTTCGACGCCACGAAGTCCAGGGTGCCCAGGTGGGCGATCGTCTCCCGCTTCAGAGAGCGTTGGTGCTCGAAGTCGAACTCCTCCAGGCTCTTGCGGGCCGGGAAGCGGGCGGCGCGGATGCGTCCCTCACCGCCGTGGGCTTCGCGGGCGGCGACTTCGCGTTGCAGGCAGGCGGCGAGGAACTCCTCATGCGTCCACGACTCCGCCCGGGCCCGCTCCGCCAGCCTCTCGACCGACGCGGCCAGGGACGGCGCCTTCAGGGCGCGGGTGAGAAACGCGATCTCGGATGCGACGTTGCGGCTGTTGGTCTTGGTGGCCATCACGCAGCCACCTCCACGTCCAGGCCGAACATCCGGTCGTAGTCGCTCAACGCCCGCCGCTCGACCTGAGCGTCGACGGCGGTCGTCGGGGTGCGTTGGGCAGCGACACGCAGGTCTGCCGCGGCTTGCCGGTGGGCGGGATCGGTGATGCTCTGATGGCTTGCCCAGCAGCGGTCATGCCGGGCCACCGGCCGACCGTCGCAGAACACCGTCACCTGGTCGCAGTCTGCAGTGACCTCGACCCGCCGGCCGACCACCGACGGGTGCACCGAGTAGTCGTTGCCGTCCAAGCGCACGTAGTGATCGCGGGGCAGCCGGGTGGCCTGCCGCCAGCCGACCACCGGCGCGACCGGCGGCAGTGGCAGCATCACCTGCCGGTCGGCGTCCCACCGCTCAGCCGGCCGGCAGCCCAGCACCCGATGCTGACGGTTGTTCGCCCGCACCAACCACTCGGTGAGCTGGGCGTTGAAGTCGCCGGGTGAGGCGAAGCGACGCCCGGGCAAAAACGAGGTCTCCAGATAGCCGTTGGCTCGCTCCACCAGGCCCTTCGACTCGGGGTCCGCCGGCCGACACTGGATCACCTTGATGCCGAGAGTGCCGCGAAAGGCGTTCATCGCCTCCGTCAGCTGCGGCCTGCCGGCCCGCCACTGCCCGACCGCGGACTCGTTGTCCCACACCAACGCCTTCGGCACCCGACCCCAGCCCGAGATCAACGTCCAGTGCCCGACCAGCAGGTCCGCCGACTGCCTGGTCGGGATCATCACTGCTGACAGCCACCGCGAATACCCCGACACCATCACCAGCACCGGCGGCCGGCCGACCTGCCCGAAGCCCAACGGCACGTCCGCCGGCGGGAACCACAGATCACACTGCGCCAGCTCACCCGGCAGATACTCCGTCCGCTGGGCCGGGTCGGGGCGGCGGAACAACGGCCGCAGCTGCTGCACCCGATCGGCGAACACCGTCTTACCGCGAGTCCACCCGACCCGCTCCATAATCACCGTCGTCGGCATGTCCGGGAACTCCGCCAACAACGCCCGGATCTGCGGCTCGACCGCGTCCACGATCGAGCCCTTCGCCGCCCGCTGATAGCGAGGCGGCTCATAACTGGCCAAGGCCTTACGCACCGTATTCCGCGAGACCCCCAGCCGGCGGCAGATGGCCTTGATCGCCATCCGCTCCGCCCGGTGCAACCGACGGATCTCCGCCCAGTCCTCCACGCTCAGCACCTCCCGATGCTTCCGGAAGGGGTCAAAATTCAGCCGGAACCACGGGGTCAGTTTTCAGGCGGAGCCGACACTGCGATCTACGTTCGTGGAGCGGGGCGCGGTACGGATGCCACCCCTACGTGGCCGAAGGTCTTCTGGAAGCCGCCGCCAGCACCGGTCAGAGCAGCAGAACCGGTCCCTCCCGGCAACGGAAGCTGGCATGTTCGACGGCGGCATCGGCAGAACTGCTCGTCCGCGGGGCTGGTGAGGGCCTACCAGCAGGTCGATGCGGCACCGGCGGTTGGGTGCGGGAGAGAAACGTGCGCGGGTGTTCTGCGCGGTGGCACGTCTTTAGGAAACCGCGGCAGCGGCCGCACCGCCCCCGTTCGAGGGGCGGCCCGTGCGGCGGGTCGTGATCCGACGAGATCGCGGGCGCATCCAACGCTCCTACCAGCCGTTGACCGAAGAAGCGCAACTGTCGTTCGCCGAGCGCCGCCTAACTCCGGCGGCGACGGTGCCTGAAGGAGCCGGGAGACCGCAGGATGAGAAACCCAAAGGCGCATCAGGGCCGCCTCGCGACGATGGTAGTGATGGGCATGCTGCTCAGCGGATGCGCGAGGCAGGGCCACCCGGAGGCAGCAGACCCAACCCCGCCGGTCACGGGCACCACGGGGGCCGTAGTACCGCTGGCGCCGGAGATGCTGATCGGCTCCTGGACGCTCGTTGACGTTGCCGACCCCGGCACGGGCACGATCCTGCGCCTCGCTGACAGTGAACTGCACCTGATCGGCAGCCACTGCGGCACCTTGGGCGGGTCCTGGCGGGCCAACGATGAAGGTGTTTTCCTCGCCGACGTCTGGTCGGCTTCCACGGCCGTCGTCGAAAGCACGCCTGGCTGCGAGAAAGCTAGCCAGGAGACACCTGGGTGGCTGCGGAGCGTAACCGCCTACCAGTTCGACAGGGCGGGGTTGCCCGTACTCCTGGACGGACGAGGGCAAGCGGTCGCCCGGCTGATCCCCGGGGCGACACCGACCCCCGAGCCCGACAAGGCCGACTCCGTGCTGAAGCCGCCGGTGGTCACCGACGAAGCGCGACGGGCCCTGGCACCAGCCGTCGCACTACCGGCGACACTCGTTTCCGCAGACCAGCGCCAGCCGATAGGCCGTTGGGTGCCCAAGAGCGGACACAAGGCGGCCTACCTGGAGTTCACAGCCGACGGCGAGTGGCACGGATCCGACGGCTGCAACGACCAAAGCGGTCGGTGGATCACCGCCGCCGACGGCACCCTGCTCGCCACCGCACGAGCAACCACACTGGCGTTCTGCGCCGACAGCGTGCCGATCGAACAATGGGTCACCACGGCCAGACGAGCCGGTCTCGACGGCAAGGCCCTCGTGCTTCTCAACGCCCACGGCGACGAGACAGGCCGGCTATCCCCCACAAACTGAACGCCGTCCTGCAACGGCCGTTGCCACGGCTTCGGGGGTCGCTTGCCATGGCGCAGGACGAGAGTGGCTGCCCGACCACAGTGGCGCAGCGTAGGCAGGTGTGTAGCCTGGCACCGCGCCGCCGTCGCACTACGCCGACCCGCGGGACGTGCTACCTCGGGCCGAGACACCGAGTACCGGGCCGAGCAGGTAGGTCAGCAGGGGCGGGCGGCTCTACGCCTCGGAGGCCCAGCCGAGCCACTCGGGATCGTGACTCCAGGCACGCGCGGGTGAGGTCGTACATCGAGATCACGGCCTACTGATGGTTCGGACGACAGCAGCCCCTTACCGAACGTACATGCAGATCGCGACCACCCTGCCGGATGTTGCGATGCTCGCCCGGTCCGAGAACCGGGCGCAGCCGTCCTACACAGCGAGTTCGCCAACGACCCGTCGATGTGCGACCCTCGCCCGTCCGGAGACCGGGCGCAGCAACCTGGACGGTTTTCGGCTCGGGTACGTACAGCTCGATGTTGCGATCCTCGCCCGGTCTGGGGACCGGGCGCAGCGGTATCGACCGGGCTATTCAATCCGAGCGACCCTTTCGTTGCGATCCTCGCCCGGTCCGGGACCGGGCGCAGCGCGCGGTGCCGACGCATGCAACGGCGGTCAGGACCAGGTTGCGATCCTCGCCCGATCCGGAGACCGGGCGCAGCACACCGCCACCGCCGCCGCGTCGCGCTTCACCAGGTCGTTGCGATCCTCGCCCGGTCCGGAGACCGGGCGCAGCCAGCTCCCCGACGCCGGCCGCGCCGGTCGAGACCAAGGTGTTGCGATCCTCGCCCGGTCCGGAGACCGGGCGCAGCCGCGGGCCGCGATCCGTACCGAGTTGGCCGAACTCGGGTTGCGATCCTCGCCCGGTCCGGAGACCGGGCGCAGCCCGGAGGCCCACCCCGGACGCCGCAAGATCCCAAACCGTTGCGATCCTCGCCCGGTCCGGAGACCGGGCGCAGCAACGCGGCCGCGCACGCCGCCGGGTGGCGTCGCCGTGAGTTGCGATCCTCGCCCGGTCCGGAGACCGGGCGCAGCGCCGGCCGGTACACCGACACCCTCAACTACTACGAGGCGTTGCGATCCTCGCCCGGTCCGGAGACCGGGCGCAGCCGGCGACCTTGCCGAGCCCTTTGCCGATCCCCCGGGCGTTGCGATCCTCGCCCGGTCCGGAGACCGGGCGCAGCCGGCCACGCCGACTACCGGATCTCGAACTGCCTCGGTGTTGCGATCCTCGCCCGGTCCGGAGACCGGGCGCAGCCAGTGGGCACGAGTGGCCTCCTCAGGCACAGACGGGTTGCGATCCTCGCCCGGTCCGGAGACCGGGCGCAGCTCGGGGTCGGTTGTGCCGAACCTCGGCGACGTGTGGTTGTTGCGATCCTCGCCCGGTCCGGAGACCGGGCGCAGCTCTCCGGGACGGTCGGCTGGACCAGCACCGGAGACCTGTTGCGATCCTCGCCCGGTCCGGAGACCGGGCGCAGCCACCGCGACCAGATCAGCAGGCCCAGCCCGCCGAGGTTGCGATCCTCGCCCGGTCCGGAGACCGGGCGCAGCGCCTGCGCCACCGTCGTCACCAGCGGCGACGAGTAGCCGTTGCGATCCTCGCCCGGTCCGGGGACCGGGCGCAGCCGGGCACGGTGTGACGCGGCATCAGCGCCACCACAGGTTGCGATCCTCGCCCGGTCCGGAGACCGGGCGCAGCGCGCGCCGCCGCCGCCCTCAACCCCTGCCAGCCGAAGGGTTGCGATCCTCGCCCGGTCCGGAGACCGGGCGCAGCGGGAGTGGCTGCCGATCACCGTGCGCGTCAACGGCGTGTTGCGATCCTCGCCCGGTCCGGAGACCGGGCGCAGCGCCGGCGGCCATGATCTCGTCAAACTGCGCGTCGGAGTTGCGATCCTCGCCCGGTCCGGAGACCGGGCGCAGCTCGGCGTGCGCCGGCCGGAGTCGCGTCACGCCGGGGTTGCGATCCTCGCCCGGTCCGGAGACCGGGCGCAGCCCCAGCACTCGGGGGGTACGTCGACGAGTGCCAGAGGAAGTTGCGATCCTCGCCCGGTCCGGAGACCGGGCGCAGCTACCGGCACGCCAACGGGTTGCCCGACGGGCCCAGGTTGCGATCCTCGCCCGGTCCGGAGACCGGGCGCAGCCTGCTCGCGGGCGTCGGCGCGGCTGGCGGCGTTGCCGGAGTTGCGATCCTCGCCCGGTCCGGAGACCGGGCGCAGCCCTCAATCACGCTGGCCGCCAAGGAGTTGGTGGCGGGTTGCGATCCTCGCCCGGTCCGGAGACCGGGCGCAGCCGCTACCGAAACTCTCGACGCTACGGCGGCCAGTGTGCGTTGCGATCCTCGCCCGGTCCGGAGACCGGGCGCAGCTCCAGGGCGACGGGCAGAGCGACCGCGTCGGCCGGGTAGTTGCGATCCTCGCCCGGTCCGGAGACCGGGCGCAGCTGGCCCGGGTCCCGCGTGCCGGTGGCCGGGTCTTGGAGGTTGCGATCCTCGCCCGGTCCGGAGACCGGGCGCAGCGCCGCCGCCAACGTCATTCCCTTTGCGGATGCACGCGAGGTTGCGATCCTCGCCCGGTCCGGAGACCGGGCGCAGCTACGGGGGCCGGGGGGGCCGGGGGGCGTCAGCGGCCGAAGTTGCGATCCTCGCCCGGTCCGGAGACCGGGCGCAGCCGTCACGGCGCTCGCTGACCGCTTCTTCGCCGCAGTGTTGCGATCCTCGCCCGGTCCGGAGACCGGGCGCAGCCTGCTCGCCGCCGAACTCGACGGGCATCGCGACGATGGTGTTGCGATCCTCGCCCGGTCCGGAGACCGGGCGCAGCACCTTCGCGCTGATCTCGTTGGCGAAGGGCTCCGGGTTGCGATCCTCGCCCGGTCCGGAGACCGGGCGCAGCCTGCCGGTGGCGCGTAGCCGGTCGATCACGTACGACCGGTTGCGATCCTCGCCCGGTCCGGAGACCGGGCGCAGCCCCGGCGCAACCGGGGGCTAACTCCATTTCGGCTGATCGGTTGCGATCCTCGCCCGGTCCGGAGACCGGGCGCAGCCTATGCCCCGGGACGGGTACGACAACGATTGTTGATCGTGTTGCGATCCTCGCCCGGTCCGGAGACCGGGCGCAGCCTGCTACGTCGACGGCAACTCATGGGTTTTCGCCGACGTTGCGATCCTCGCCCGGTCCGGAGACCGGGCGCAGCCACGCCGCCGGTCGCCGCCTACCGCGCCGCCACGGAGTTGCGATCCTCGCCCGGTCCGGAGACCGGGCGCAGCTAGAGCGTCGGATCGCAGGTGCCATCCTCGAGAGAGTTGCGATCCTCGCCCGGTCCGGAGACCGGGCGCAGCCGGCTGCCGGCCGTACGGGTCCGGCTTGCCGTACCAGTTGCGATCCTCGCCCGGTCCGGAGACCGGGCGCAGCGGCAGGGCCGTCGGCAGGTGGGTGTAGACGTCCGAGTTGCGATCCTCGCCCGGTCCGGAGACCGGGCGCAGCTGGTCCGAGGTGGTACAGGTCGTGCGCGACCAGCTCGGCGTTGCGATCCTCGCCCGGTCCGGAGACCGGGCGCAGCGCGGAGATTCCATTCGCATTGACCAGAGGACCGTGATGTTGCGATCCTCGCCCGGTCCGGAGACCGGGCGCAGCGCTCGGGCGACTTCGCCACCCCCGGCGCCCACACCCTGTTGCGATCCTCGCCCGGTCCGGAGACCGGGCGCAGCGACCAGCGTTCGGCGAAAGTGCTGTACGACCTGCTCGCGTTGCGATCCTCGCCCGGTCCGGAGACCGGGCGCAGCCCGACGCCCTGACCCTGCTCTACGCCGCCGTCATCGGTGTTGCGATCCTCGCCCGGTCCGGAGACCGGGCGCAGCGGCGGGCGGTCTCGACGTTGCGCAGGGCGGCGCCGGTGTTGCGATCCTCGCCCGGTCCGGAGACCGGGCGCAGCGGGCAGACATGCTCCGTTTGGGGATCCGCACACCATGTTGCGATCCTCGCCCGGTCCGGAGACCGGGCGCAGCTCGCTGGCCTGCTCGACGATCTGGTCGGCGAACACGGAGTTGCGATCCTCGCCCGGTCCGGAGACCGGGCGCAGCATGATGGGCTTGCCGGCGGGGCGACCGACACGCGCCAGTTGCGATCCTCGCCCGGTCCGGAGACCGGGCGCAGCCGCCAGCGCCGGGCCGGCTAACACCCGTGTGGGTCGAGTTGCGATCCTCGCCCGGTCCGGAGACCGGGCGCAGCCTTTTGTGGACTTGCGCGCGTATAGATCGCCCTTCATGGTTGCGATCCTCGCCCGGTCCGGAGACCGGGCGCAGCGCGAACAGTGTCGGAGTGCCGCGACGTGTTGCAGGCGTTGCGATCCTCGCCCGGTCCGGAGACCGGGCGCAGCCATCTGGTCGCCGTCGTCTTGCCGGGGCCACACGAGTTGCGATCCTCGCCCGGTCCGGAGACCGGGCGCAGCCACCGGGAGAAGAAGCTGTTCCACCCGAACAAGGCGCAGTTGCGATCCTCGCCCGGTCCGGAGACCGGGCGCAGCGGTGATGTCGATGCGGGTCATGTCCCGGCGCCGCTTGTTGCGATCCTCGCCCGGTCCGGAGACCGGGCGCAGCCGCGTCGACCCCCACCCGGTTCGACAAGGAGCAGCAGTTGCGATCCTCGCCCGGTCCGGAGACCGGGCGCAGCCTCCGTGTCGCTCTCGCCCGCATACGCGGACACCCCGTTGCGATCCTCGCCCGGTCCGGAGACCGGGCGCAGCTTCGTCGGCTTCACCGGGCCGCCTCCTGTCCGAAGCGGTTGCGATCCTCGCCCGGTCCGGAGACCGGGCGCAGCTCGGCGATCATGTACCGGCCGGGGGAGCGTGGCCCGTTGCGATCCTCGCCCGGTCCGGAGACCGGGCGCAGCACGTTCTCGGCGCCGCCCGTCCACGACCCGCCCCAGTTGCGATCCTCGCCCGGTCCGGAGACCGGGCGCAGCCCTGCGGATATCCACGCAGCACGCCCGGACGTGTCGGTTGCGATCCTCGCCCGGTCCGGAGACCGGGCGCAGCCCTGCGCCTGGTAGTCGAACGAGCAGTGCGTGAAGTAGTTGCGATCCTCGCCCGGTCCGGAGACCGGGCGCAGCCAGTCGACACGGCAACGGAAGTAGTCGACCAAACAACCGTTGCGATCCTCGCCCGGTCCGGAGACCGGGCGCAGCATGCTCTCGTGGTAGGTGCTGGCGGTGCCGAGGGCGGCGTTGCGATCCTCGCCCGGTCCGGAGACCGGGCGCAGCCCGCGGTCGCCGAGTCCCTGCTCGGCGGTGCCCAGTGTTGCGATCCTCGCCCGGTCCGGAGACCGGGCGCAGCTTGCGATCCTCGCCCGGTCCGGAGACCGGGCGCAGCCGCCGAAACCCAGGGCGAGGCCCTGCGCGTTGGTGAACTTGCGATCCTCGCCCGGTCCGGAGACCGGGCGCAGCCCGTCGGCGCCGACCCACGGCGCGGCGAGCACGTCGAACTTGCGATCCTCGCCCGGTCCGGAGACCGGGCGCAGCGGCTCGTGAGCAGCCGTTATTCAAGTTAGTCACTAGCTAGACATCCGTGGCCGCGCCAGGAAAGTCCCAATTAGTATGGTTTATTAGTTGGGAACGTCAGGCTCTCCGGGGGACCACTGGGGGTTCCTAGATCACGAACGGACCGCGGGGGTCGACGTGTCGTGGCAGCCCTAGGTGTTCGACGTTGTCGAGTGCGTTGGCTGGGAGGCGATAGATGCGGATGCTGTCGCGGGCGGGATCGATGGCATCTTGCAAGGCTGCGACGAGTTTCACCTTGTCGGCGTCGCGGCAGACGACCTCGAAGACGGATTTCTGGACGCGGTGTCCGTACGCTTCGCAGATTTTGGCGACTTTCCTCAGCCGCCTCTGGCCTGCTGGGGTGATGGTTTCTACGTCGTAGGTGATGAGGATGTCCACGTCAGTTGACTGTCCAGGGGCGGTAGGTGGCGAGGTCTCCTCGGAGGTGCCGGGCGAGCAGGCGTGCTTGCACGAGCGGGAGGACGGCGCCTTCTATTTCGCGGTTGAGGTGGGCGTGTGGCCAGGCTCGTCGTCGGGCGGCCTGCCATGCGTTGAGGGTGTTTTTTCGGCCGGTTTCGGTGAGCCTGTATGCGCCGTTGGGGAGTAGTTCGAAGTCGTCGGTGGAAAGTTCTCGTCGGTTGAGCAGGGTGAAGGCGAGTCGGTCGGCGAGGAGGGGGCGGAATTCTTCCATCAGGTCGAGTGCGAGTGCCGGCTTGGCGGGGCGGGTGGCGTGGAGGAATCCGATGTAGGGGTCGAGGCCGACTTGTTCGAGTGCGCCGTGCACGGCGACTCGGAGCATGCCGTAGAGGAAGGACAGGAGGCAGTTGATGGGGTCGGTGGGTGGTCTTTTGGTTCGTCCGGTGCTTCGCCATTGCTTGTCGGTGACGAGGTATGGCAGGGCGGCGAAGTAGTCGCGTGCGGCGATGCCTTCGGTGCCGAGCACGCCGTCGATGCTCTCGGCGCTCTTGAGCAGTTCCAGTCGTTGACCAATGAGTTCCGCTGATGCTCGCAACGCGGTCTGCCGGTGACCGGATGTGTCGCGGCCGGCGCGGAGCAGAACTTGGCGGGAGTTGTGTATCTTGCCGGCGACCATGGCTTTGGCGATCTTGATCCGGTGCTCGTGGTTGTCGACGGCGCGGTGCTGGGCTTGTCGTAGGAGTGGGTTGCCGCTGGTGGGGCCGGCGACGCGGGCTCTGAATCGGCCCATGCCGGTGAGCCAGCTGACGGATCGGCCGTCGTCGGCGCAGCGCAGCAGCAGGTCGTCGGTGATGGTCACGCCGGCGAAGAGCACCAGGTGGTCGACTCTGGTCAGGGGCAGCAGGCGTCGTCCGGTTTGTTCAGGGTGGTAGACGCGGACGGTGTCGCCGTCGAGGTGCAGGCTGGTTCCGGGAGTTTGTACGTAGAGGGTGTTGAGTAGTTCAGTCACGCCACTGTCCCAACGGCCTTGGGGTGAAGAGGTCGGCTGCCGGTCGGGTCCGTCGACCGTCGGTCACGTCGGGTAGGCAGTCGTCGCGCAGTGAGCACTTGCGGCATCGGGTGTCGTTACGTGCCGCTGGTAGGTGTTGAGATGCGAGGAGGCGCCGGATGGCCTCGGCCGCTTGCACTACCTGGTGCAGGAGGTCGGGGCTGATGCTGACTGGGTGGCGGCGGCGTTCGGCGACGGAGTAGATGTATCCGAGGGGCACGTCGAATCCGGCTTCGAGGAGGCAGAGGGCCTGACCGGCGAGTTGCAGGTCAGCGGGCCCGTCTGGCTGATAGCGGCCGACTTTGTATTCCACTGGGATGGCGGTGGTGCCTGAGAGTTCCACTACGTCGCAGATGCCTCTGAGGCCGTACACGGCGCTGCCGACGGGTAGGGAGCGGATGGTGGTGAGACCTGCCCGCCGGGTAACGCCGGGCAGGTCCACCAGTCGATGGCTCAGATCGCCGCGTACGGTCTGCGCGCTGTCGCCCCAGATGCCCTCGACGTGGATGAGTGCGGTCTGTCGGTGGCAGTAGGCGTAGTGCTCGAGTGCGGAGAGCGGGATCTCGGCGAGGGTGCTGTCGCCATCGGTCGTCGGGGTCACGGCCAGAGGTTCACCAGTGGGGTGAAGTCGATACCCTCGGGCAGGTTGTCGGTGGCGAGGGTCAGCTGGTAGTCCAGGTGGTGCCGGGCGGGCTTTTCCGTGTTCGCGCGGCTGAGGGATACGCGTTCGGTGAGGCTGGCCGCCGGTGCGACGCCGAGGGCGTCGGGGTGGCTGAAGACGTACAGGCCGCAGAGTTTCATCTCGCCGCGGGTGGCGGAGCGGTCGTGGTCGAACATCAGGGTGATCGCCCGCCAGAACACGGCGAGGTCGTCAGAGGTGACACCCGTCTTCCCGGCGCGGGGGGCGGAGTAGAAGATGCGGGCTTGGTAGAGGCCGTAGGGCACGGTCCATTTCGAGCCCATCTCGGTCCGCTCACCCTTGTCGATGTCGTCCTGGCGGGTTTGGGTGACCCGGGTGATGGCGTGATCGGTGGGAAGGACCGGATCGACGCTGCGGGCGAAGGTGAGCTGTACCGGACCGCGCACTTGTCCGGCGCCGCCCTTGGTGGTGCCGGTGCTGAGTACGGCGCCGAACATGCGGATGTCGAAGTAGTGCTCGCAGAGCCACCGCTGTGCCTCGTCGGCGCGGCCGGGGTTGGCCTTGAGTCCTTCCTCGATGCGGGTGTTCAGCGCGTGGCCGGCCTCGACGAAGATCCCGAACTTTGGGTCGTCGCCGCGCATCAGGGCGACGGTGTCGCGGATCTTGCGTTTGATGGCGACGTCGGTGACGAGGCCCTGGCCGGTCTCGTCGTCGGTGCGCGGCTGGTTACCGCCGTCGGGGTCGCCGTTGGGGTTGCCGTCGGTGACGTCGAACAGGAGAACTGCGTCGTGGCGGCGGGCCGGGTCGAGGTGGGTGTCGCTCATTCGGCGTCTCCTTCGGTGGTGGGCTGGTCGTCTGAGGCGGGCGGCAGGTCGGTGTTCTTCTTCTTGGCGGCGGCCTCGATGCGCTCGGCGCGCATGGCGGCGCGTTGCTGGTGGAAGCCGAGGACGAACTGGGCCTTCTGCGCCAGGACGGCGGTGCTCGGGATCGAGTCCCGGCTCGTGTCGATCTGGGCGAAGATGTCGTCAAGTCGGGTGGCGTAAGCCTTGGCCCAGCCCGGTTTGCGCAACGGTCCGCGTAGGCGGCGCAACCAGGCGGTCGAGGTCCGCTGCCCGTTGACCAGGACCACTCTCGGGTTGGTGATGGCGCGGCCCATGTACCGCTCGGCGAAGGTGGTGTTCAGCGGCTGGTTCGCCGCGCGGAAAACCGTCTGCTGGAGGTCATCGAGAACGGCGAAGGCCCTGCCGGACAAGTAGGCGGGGTCGTTGTTGTCCAAGTTCAACGTGGGTGTCAGCCTTTCAGACTCGTCGATTCGGTCTGGCCGGCGGCGCAGGCCGAGCCGGATCAGGGCCGCGCGTGCCGGGTCGACCCGGCCGTCGGTGCGGATTCGGTTGAGCACATGGGTGAGCAGTCGCGGCGGCAGCGGGTTGTGTAGTAGCGCGGCCCGTAGCAGCGCGTGTTGCAGGCCGGCCGGCCGGTCCTCGCCCCTGGCGCCGAGCTTGACCCAACTGCCGGGGGCGCCGCCTCGCCCGACCTGCCATCGGCCCGCCGCGCGGACCAACTGGGTCAGCCGGACCTGGGTGACCTCACCGGACCAGTCGGCGATCTCGTGATCGTCAATCCACGAACGAATATGGTCCTTGACCCGGGGCAGCGGCATCTCCACCCAGTCGCGGATCACGACTCGGGCGACGTTGCCGCCAACGGTCACCGAGCAGAAGGTGGACAGGTCGTCATCGCCGGGTTCGATGCCGTCGCCGGGGGTGGCGAGCAGGGCGCGGGCGTCGTCGAGGTCCGGGGCGTCCAGCGGGGCCATGGGGTCGAAGCGGGAGCCGCCGACCAGCCACCAGGCCAGACGGGCGTTCTGCCCGGGTAGCGCGGTGCTGTGCCGTTCATCGGACAGCACGGCCGTCAACGACGACATGAACGTCAAGCCGCACGTGACACAGATCGGGGTGTGGGCGAGAAGTTTCGTCAGCTCGTAGCCGTGGGATGCCTCGTTGACGCTCACCAGGGAGGCGTTCTGGGTGGCGCCGGGCAGCCACCGCCGCGGAATCTGCTGCGGGATCGTCTTGAGCAGGTCGCGGACGTGGCCGCAGACCAGGCAGTAGCCTGCCCGGCCGAGGCCCTTACGCCCGGCGGCGACGCCCGCCCAGTACCGCTTCGCTGATTCGTGTTCGGTGGCGATCTGCCCGTCGACGACGAAGGCCACCACGTCGGCGCGGCTCCACGTCTGATCGGTGACGACCTTCGGTGCGTGACCGCCAGCGTAGAAGGCGGCGATGGCGGGAGCTGGGCCATCCGGCTCCGCGGCAGCCCAGTCCCGGATCAGCTCCTGGAACGCGGTGTGCTGCTTGGCCACCCGGTCGGCTTTGCCGTCCTCGGCAACCCAACCCAGCGCGTATTCGACGGTGTCGGCGGCCAGCGTCGGCGCGACCGCTACGGTCCGGGTGACATTCGGCATCCACCGGTTGATCCCGAATCGCTGCCCGGGTGTTCCCGGATCAGCGAAATCGACCAGCTCGGTGTTGGTGGGCGTGCCGTCAGCGGCGAGGTAGAGCAGGAACCGTACCGGCTTCCGTGCATAGAACGGTGGAGTCACTTCCCCAGTGGACTCCGCGTACTCGACGAGCCGCTGCAGCAGCATCAGGCGCCCCCGCCGGGGAGGGCAAGTTCCATTCCCCGTTGCGGCACGTACAGAATCCCGGCCTGCACCCGGGCGGAGAACCACTCCATGCGAGGACTGCCCCCACCGTCGCGGTGAATCGAGTGCAGCATGATGCCGATGTCCTCATGCAGATCGTGCTGACGCTCGACCTTGTCGTCCGGCCAACCGAACTCCGCGCTGAACTCCCGCGTACCCAGGTAGGGACGCTGGAAGCAGGCACCCCGGCGGACCCGGCGGCGCAACTGATCCCGGTACGCGGAGGCCGGCTTGTCCGCATGCGAAACCGGCACCATGTGCGCGTGGATACGGTACGCCACGTCCCGCAGGCAGACCGCGTTGCGTTGATCGCGATGCGCCACCGTGTCCACCCGGCGGGTGCCCTTGATCGCCTCCGCCAACGGCGCCACGTCCGTGGTCTCGTTACGGCGGATCGTGAACTGCCGGATTGGGCTGAGCACCTCGATCGCGACGATCTCGTAGCGAAACTCCGGCTTCCAATAGATCGACTCCAACACGCCCACCGCGGCGGGAGGCGTCATGACCGGGTAGCTCACCCGCTCCACCTTCAGCTCCGGGCGGGAGAACAGGGCCGCCTCGCCGGCGACCTGAACCACCACAGGCAAGTCACCCTCGCGGCTGCGCCGCAGGCTCACCCCGTCGACAACA
This sequence comes from Micromonospora sp. NPDC047467, assembly GCF_040643095.1. NCBI lineage: Bacteria > Bacillati > Actinomycetota > Actinomycetes > Micromonosporales > Micromonosporaceae > Micromonospora > Micromonospora sp. NPDC047467. The sequence continues at coordinate 21,712 of NZ_JBEYTO010000014.1, forward strand.
TCCGTCGTCACAGCACGAACTCCTCAAGGTTCGGATCGAAGGTTATGCCGGTAGCGCTGTCGTAGTCGCCGATCCACTCCACCAGCGCACCCACCTGAGCCTCGTCGCCGAGGATCGGTCGCATCCGCGCCTTCACCTCCGGGTTAGCGAGGACACCGCTGTGCACGGACGTCGTGTAGGGCTGAAGCTGACGCAGGTCACGCAGGTCCGGCACAGGTGCGTTGCGGATTTTTTCAACCAGGTCGATGAGCGCGGCGCACTCCGCGTCCGTTGACGCTCCCTGCGGGGTCACCACGGAGATGCCCTCGTCGCGGATGAGCCGGAACGCCTGCTTGTGATCACGACGGTCGCCTTTCACATCGATCAGCGGGCCGTCGGAAACGGTCTGGAACGCCCACCGCTCACGGGCCTGCTGGATGCGTTGACCAACGTGATCCGGGTCCTTCAGATCGAGCGCGTCATAGACCCGACGGTAGTAGTCCGACAACGCCGACGCGTTATCCGGATCGGCCACGCAGGGCCCGAAGCAGGTCTTCGCAACACCGACCAGCTTCTTGTACGCGCCCGGCTGCCCTCCGTCTGACGGAGCGAAGATGACAACCCGTCCCTGGTCCAAGCGCCCCTCCCGATTGGCCCGACCGGCAGCCTGCAGCAACGAATCAGCCGGCGCCATCGCCCGATATACCAGCGGAAAGTCCAGGTCCACGCCCGCCTCCACCAGCTGCGTCGCGGCTAGAAGCACCCGCTCACCGGCACGTAACCGCCGGATCACCACCTCCAGCACCCGCCGCCGATGCGCCGGGCACATCCGCGTCGACAGATGCCAGGCGACATCACCGAAGCCTTCCTCCTGCCACCGCACATACACCGTCCGGGCATCCGCGGTCGTGTTCACCACCACCATCGCGGATCCGCCAACGGCGCCGCTGTCAACCGACCCGACGCTGGCGTCATCAGCGATGTCACCCAATGTGAGATCTGCGTCCAGCCGCCACTCGTACGACACACGCCGCATCTTCTCGTTCAGCACCGACACTTCCGAGACCAACTCGAACCGGTCCAGATCCTCGAAGGTCCGCAACGCCCAAAAGTCAGGCTGGGTAGCAGACGACAACAAGACCGTCGTCCCGAAATGCTCCACCAACAGACGCAGGCCATCCAGGATCGGCACGAGCATGTCGTGCGGCAACGCCTGAACCTCGTCCAGCACGATCACCGACCCCGCCAGCCGATGCACCCGCCGCATCGCCGACGGCTTACGCGCATAGAGAGACTCGAACAGACGCACAAACGTCGTCACCACGAACGGCGCATCCCAGTTCTCCGCGGCCTGACGCGCCCAACGCCCACCCCCAGGAGCATCGAAATCCACCTGGCTGTGATGCTCCAACACCACCGGCTCCGCACCATCCTCATCGAGCATCCGCCGGTAGACATCGGCATTCTGCTCCGTGATGGTCAAAAACGGCACCGCGACGATCACCCGACGCAGACCGTGCCGCTGCGCGTGACGCAGCGCGAAGCCAGCCCCGGCGAGGGTCTTCCCCACCCCAGTCGGCGCGTGCAACCGGAACATCCCGGTGGGCCGCTCCGCAGCGGCGAGAGACTCCGCGTAGACCTGCTCCCGCAGCCCATCAATCGGCGACGGCGAACGCTTCGCAAGTGACTCTGCCCGACGTCGCTCGAACAGCGCAAACAGGTGGCCGAAATCGGCATCCGGACGCACCCTCGGAACGGCGAGCTGATAGTGATGCGCCTGAGTATCCAACCCGTCGGCGTCAACCAGAGCGCTGTAGCACAGCCGCAACGCCATCTCCCCCACCAGCGGATCCCGTTGCCAACGCTCCGGCAACGCGGCACTCAGGTCAGCGGGCAAGTCCGGCAGCAGACGGGACAGAGCGGCCTCCGCCGACACCACGTTTCGCGGGTTATCCCTCAACGCAGACGTCAACTTCTTCTTGAAGTCGCCCTGGTCCAGGAGCCCACCGTGGTGCCCGAAAATGCCAACAGCGAACCTGCCCAGACCACGGTCCCACGCCACGCGAGTGCCGAACGCCTTGTGGTCGATGCCGACTCGCCCGCCGCCAGCGGCAACCTTTGATAACCGCTCCTGCCAGGCATCACTGGCCTTGCCGCAGTCATGCAGCAGACCCAGCCAGTACGCCAAATCGCCACCCCCAAAGGGAGCCGCGAACCCCCGAGCAAGGGTGGCGGTGCCACGCAGGTGGTCCTCAAGGAGGTGCCACACATCGGTACCGGAAGCGGGACTATGCGCCCTTAGCGGAACCTCAACTCCCACACGTAGCCCTGGAACTCGTACCAAGTGACCCCATCACCGACCCATCGAGTCATGCGCCCTCGGAGGAGTCAACGCCGAGTTCACTATCTGTCAGATAGTTGTCTCGGCGTCCGGGGCCGGGACCGGCCCAACCCCCGGATCTGACCGTGTCAGCACCTACATCCGACACCATCACGGTGTTGCGACCCTCGCACCGTCTGGAGACCAGGCGCAGCCGGCCCCGAGACCGCCTCCGACCCGCCGTTCAAGCAGGAGCAGCGATCCTCACCCGGTCCGGGAACCGGGCGCAGCCTGCTCGCCGCTGCCGCCGAGGACGAGGTAGTTGTCGGGCTTGCGATCCTCGCCCAGTCCGAAGACCGGGCGCAGCCAGACCTCCGACTGGGAGGCGTACCCGCGGCACGAGTTGCGATCCTCGCCCGGTCCGAAGACCGGGCGCAGCGGGCATGTACCTGGTGATGCAGTTGCGCCAGGACGAGTTGCGATCCTCGCCCGGTCCGAAGACCGGGCGCAGCGTGGGCCTTCTCGATGGCGTGCAGTGCGGCGGTGACGTTGCGATCCTCGCCCGGTCCGAAGACCGGGCGCAGCTACCGGTACGCCACCACGGTGATCGGGGACAGCCCGGAGTTGCGATCCTCGCCCGGTCCGAAGATCGGGCGCAGCCCGCGTCCGGCCGGTCCGAAGACCGGGCGCAGCCCGCGTCCGGCCGGTCCGAAGACCGGGCGCAGCCCGCGTCCGGCCGGTCCGAAGACCGGGCGCAGCCCGCGTCCGGCCGGTCCGAAG
>NZ_JBEYTO010000014.1:24881-125111 GCF_040643095.1 Micromonospora sp. NPDC047467
CGTCCGAAGACCGGGCGCAGCCCGCGTCCGGCCGGTCCGCCGACGCCGAACAAGGCGACGTTGCGATCCTCGCCCGGTCCGAAGACCGGGCGCAGCCAAGGACGGCAAGCCGGTCGAGCCCCGCGTGACCGAGTTGCGATCCTCGCCCGGTCCGAAGACCGGGCGCAGCTCTCCCGGCTGTCCGGGTAGTTGCGGGCCAGCCAGTTGTTGCGATCCTCGCCCGGTCCGAAGACCGGGCGCAGCCGGATCGAGCTTCGCGCCGACGGCCGGCAGGTCTGGGTTGCGATCCTCGCCCGGTCCGAAGACCGGGCGCAGCCGGCGACGAGTTCCGCGGCGTGGCCATGCCGGTGCGCCTGTTGCGATCCTCGCCCGGTCCGAAGACCGGGCGCAGCGCTTATGCACGGATGGGTTTGCTTGTCAACTCACATCAGCGTTGCGATCCTCGCCCGGTCCGAAGACCGGGCGCAGCCATTTCCTATCCCCACCGGGCAGCGGTGCCTTCGCGCGTTGCGATCCTCGCCCGGTCCGAAGACCGGGCGCAGCCCTGGTCGTCGAAGTAGACCACCCGGTCGATGCCCCCGTTGCGATCCTCGCCCGGTCCGAAGACCGGGCGCAGCTGACCCCCCCAAATCCCCAGGTCAACGGGGGGTCAGGGTTGCGATCCTCGCCCGGTCCGAAGACCGGGCGCAGCAGCGGCGCTCGGTGCTCGCCGCGATCGACCAGGAGATCGTTGCGATCCTCGCCCGGTCCGAAGACCGGGCGCAGCCTGGACCCCGACCTGCGCCGGTGGACCGAGGCGTTCGAGTTGCGATCCTCGCCCGGTCCGAAGACCGGGCGCAGCCGAGGCCGTCCCGGTGCACCAACTCGACGGGCAGCAGTTGCGATCCTCGCCCGGTCCGAAGACCGGGCGCAGCGACCACCCCGAGACCGAGGGGCGCGCGATGGCTATCGTTGCGATCCTCGCCCGGTCCGAAGACCGGGCGCAGCCCGACGTCGCCGGCGGCATGGCGCTGGTCTGCACCGAGTTGCGATCCTCGCCCGGTCCGAAGACCGGGCGCAGCACCCGGGCGCGGCGCTCGACGACGCGATCGGGTACCTGTTGCGATCCTCGCCCGGTCCGAAGACCGGGCGCAGCAGACGCACGGCCGCCCTGGTCGGCGACCCATCAACAGGTTGCGATCCTCGCCCGGTCCGAAGACCGGGCGCAGCGGAAACCCCAGCTCGATGTCGACGCGGATGCGCGTGTTGCGATCCTCGCCCGGTCCGAAGACCGGGCGCAGCCCCCGCATGCGCGGGGAGCAGAAGATGACAGAGCAACGGTTGCGATCCTCGCCCGGTCCGAAGACCGGGCGCAGCGCACCGCCAACCTCACCATGCAGCAACTACGTGGCAAGGTTGCGATCCTCGCCCGGTCCGAAGACCGGGCGCAGCAATCCGGTCGTACTCGTCGGGGTACTGCTCCCACCACGCGTTGCGATCCTCGCCCGGTCCGAAGACCGGGCGCAGCTCGACAAGGCGGGCGGGTTCACCGCCGGGACCGCGAAGTTGCGATCCTCGCCCGGTCCGAAGACCGGGCGCAGCGTAATACTCCAGGACGAACTGGGCTTGCTCCGTGGTGTTGCGATCCTCGCCCGGTCCGAAGACCGGGCGCAGCCCGGCCGCCGCGACCGCCAGCGCCGCCCCTGCCACCCGTTGCGATCCTCGCCCGGTCCGAAGACCGGGCGCAGCACGTTATACGCCTGCTTTGGTGGGCTCCATGGCTACTGTTGCGATCCTCGCCCGGTCCGAAGACCGGGCGCAGCTCGCCGGGCTTGCCGGAGCCAAGCTGAGGCTGACCGGTGTTGCGATCCTCGCCCGGTCCGAAGACCGGGCGCAGCCTGGAAGAACACCGAGGGCGCCGTAGTCGGAGCAGTCGTTGCGATCCTCGCCCGGTCCGAAGACCGGGCGCAGCGATCACCAAGCCACTCACTGCGGATTCTCGGGAGTCGAAGTTGCGATCCTCGCCCGGTCCGAAGACCGGGCGCAGCATCTACGACCTGATCTCGGGCGGGAAGCTGCGGTCGGTGTTGCGATCCTCGCCCGGTCCGAAGACCGGGCGCAGCACCCGCGTGTGCAGCTCCACCGAGCAGGTGCCGCCGGTGTTGCGATCCTCGCCCGGTCCGAAGACCGGGCGCAGCTTCTGCGGCCGGGGAAGACCTGCGCGGTCACCCCGGGTTGCGATCCTCGCCCGGTCCGAAGACCGGGCGCAGCCCGAGGCCACCGACGAGACCGGGCTGCGTCGGGTGTGGTTGCGATCCTCGCCCGGTCCGAAGACCGGGCGCAGCCCGCCGCGCCAGTGGCGTCCGGCGACCGCGCAGGAGGTTGCGATCCTCGCCCGGTCCGAAGACCGGGCGCAGCCTGGCGCTGATCGCCAGCCAGCACGACGACGAGCTGTTGCGATCCTCGCCCGGTCCGAAGACCGGGCGCAGCGCGCTCGCGGGGCATGGCTCCTCCAAGCCAGAGGCCCCGTTGCGATCCTCGCCCGGTCCGAAGACCGGGCGCAGCCTGTCAATGATTCGGCCGAAACTACTTTGCGTAACAACGTTGCGATCCTCGCCCGGTCCGAAGACCGGGCGCAGCGCCCCGTCGGCCTGATCCGGGCGTTGACGTTGTCAAAGTTGCGATCCTCGCCCGGTCCGAAGACCGGGCGCAGCCTAGAACGGTGCGGCCGAATTGCTTTCCGTTGATGTAGTTGCGATCCTCGCCCGGTCCGAAGACCGGGCGCAGCGATCGCCGACGGGGACAGCACGATCAACCTGGCGCTGTTGCGATCCTCGCCCGGTCCGAAGACCGGGCGCAGCGACCAGCCACCCAGACCAGCCAGCCCACCCACGACGGTGGTTGCGATCCTCGCCCGGTCCGAAGACCGGGCGCAGCAGTTGCTCAACAGCATAGATTCATCAACTTCGAGCATCACTAGACACTCCACTTGGGCGGAAGTTGCCGCATTGTCCGATTTCTTAGTTCGGAACCCCAAGCTCAACCCACCATCGCCAGAGGTTCCTAGATCAACTGATCCCAGCGCCTAACGGGGGCAGTTCGGCGACACCGCCGAACTCCGCCCATGCGGCACGGCGAGCCGCCGGATGATGGTCCGGCTTACTAGTCCGCGAACGCGACGCCGTGCACCGCCGACCGAACGTGCCCGCAGTAACTCCTGATCACTGAAATGTCCACGAAAACTCAATGGGCGATCAGGTCGAGCACGGCATCGGGTCGAGTAGGTCAGCGACGTCCGCCCGAGGCAGGCGAGGACCCGCCGCAGAAGCAGGTCATCACCTGGGCCGCTCAAGGTTCGGACACGGTGAGCGGGACATGCGCACTACCCCACCATCAGCTTCTTAAGGGCGTCGATGACGGGCGTCGGTTGAGGTAGCTGGTGTCCTTGGTTGACCCCGCTGACCGCGCCATAGGTGCCGACAAGTTGGGCCAGGTGGGCGGTAATCGCTCCGCACCATCTCCGTCGTCCGGTGTCGATGTGGATACGGCTCGGGCAGCAACGCCGGTTAGACAAGGCGTTCCAGTCAGCGAGTGGCCGGAGAGGCGGCGGTGCGGATCCCAGCCACAAGTTGGGCGGCCTCGTTGATCGCTTCCTGCTGCTGGGGCGTGAGCGGCTCGGCGGCGTATCCGGCGACGACGGCGGCGAGTGGGTCGGTGACGTGGGTGGTGGTGCCGGCGAGTTGTTCGAGGAACGCGAGGACGCAGTAGGGGGTGTAGAAGGGGCTGTATCCGCCTTCGTGAGCGCCGACGAGCCGCCCGTGGCAGAGCCGGTTGGCCGCGTCGACGAGCAGCTTGGTCATGTCGCGGTACGAGGCGGAGGTGAGCATCTGTCTCGCCATGGGGTCGAACACGCCCGCGTCGAAGCCGTTCGCGAGCAGGATCAGGTTCGGTGCGAAGCGGTCCAGTGCGGGCAGGACGACCTCGGTCATGGCGTGGAGGTAGGCGGCGTGGCCGCTGCCGGGCGGTAGTGGCACGTTGAGGGCGTAACCGGTGCCGTCGTCAGCGCCGTTCTCGTGGGTCCAGCCGGAGTCGGGTGGGAAGCAGCCGGCTTGGTGCAGGGAGATGGTGAGTACGGTCGGGTCGGTGTAGAAGATTGACTGAGTGCCGTTGCCGTGGTGGGCATCCCAATCTACGACCGCGATCCGCGCAAGGCCGAGTTCGGCCTGTGCGTGGCGTGCCGCGATGGCGATGGAGTTGAACAGGCAGAAGCCCATCCCGGAGTCGGCGGTGGCGTGGTGTCCGGGCGGGCGGGTCAGCGCGTATCCGTTGGTGATGTCGCCCTGGGCGACGGCGGTGACGAGTTCGATCAGGCCGCCGGCTGCGAGGCGGGCGATGTCGTAGCTGCCGTGACCGACCGGGGAGAAGCCGTCCCCGGCGTCCCCTCTCCCGCGCAGCTCGCTCTGGGCCTTGATGTGCTGGAGATGCTCGCCGGTGTGCGCGCGCAGGAGTTCCGTCACGGTGGCACGCCGGGGCTCGATGATCACCAGCTCGGCGAGGAGCCCGGAGGCGTGGATGAGTTCGTGGGCGCGTCGTTTGGCTTCGGGGTTCTCGATGTGCACGGCGGGTTGGATGCCGGCGGTCGGGTGGGCGGGCAGCAGGCCGGCGCTGGTGCCGGTGTCGTGCCAGAGGTATTCGGGGTGGAAGACGTAGCCGGTGCTCATGGTGATTGTCTCCGTTGGTCGGTAGGGGGAGCTCAGGGCAGGATCGTCAGCGCGCTGAGGTGCTGACCGGTGCTGCGGTCGCGGGCTGGGGCCGTGGGATCGATCGTGGCGGTGCGGCGGCGGTGAGGTCGGCGACGAAGGCGCCGATTTGGCCGTGGGTGATGCCGGGCATGCAGATGAGGTGGCTGGTGTCGCCGTCGGTGGCGAGCAGCCACTTCTTGCGTACCTGCTCGGGTGGGGTGGGCAGGACGACGGTGAAGGCGTGCGGGTGTCGCCAGGCGGGCCAGCCGACGGCGGTGAGCTGCTCGACGGTGTAGGCCGCGAGTCGGCGGGCGTGGGTGACCCGCCAGCGGTGTCCTTCCCGGCCGTGGGTGGCGATGGCGTGCCACAGCAGCGCGGCGGCCAGGCCGCACCGCGAGCCGGTGATCGTGGTGTCGGCGGTGGCGGTGTAGGCGACGTGGCGGTGGTGGGTGCGCAGGTGGTCGCGGATGAGGACGACTCCGCATGGTGTCGGCACGCCGAGGAATTTGTGGCCGCTGATGGCGATGCTGCCGATGCCGCTGGCGTCGTCGAGGCGCAGCCGCCCGTCGAGGGCGAGGGGGATGCCGGACAGGGCTGCGTCGACGTGCAGGTGTCCGCCACCGGTGTGCTCGTCCAGGACGGCGCGGATGAGGGCGGTGTCATCGACCGCCTCGGTCATGGTGGTGCCGGCGGTGGCCACGACGATGGCGGGCCAGCGGCGCCGGGTGCGGAGCTGCGCGGCTAGATGCGCGTAGTCCATCTCCCCGTCGGTGCGGGCGTCGATGACGACTCCCCGCGCGCCGAGCAGTCCGACGGTCTTGGGAATCGAGTAGTGCGCGGCGCTCGAGTGGTAGATCCGGGCTGTGGGGTGGCGTCGGTAGGCGGCGTGGAGGGCGGACAGGTTGCCCTCCGTGCCACCGGTGGTCACGTAGCCCCACCGGTCGTCGGCTGGCATGGCGAGGATGTCGGCGAGCCAGGTGATGACGGCCCGCTCCAGCACTCGTGTGTGTGCGGTTCCACCCGTGTCGGCCGGGTCGCCGATGTTGTTCCACAGGCGGTTGCCGAGGCGCGCCAGGACTTCGCTGTGGTCGAGGTCCACGGCGCCGGGAAACCCGATGCTCGTGGCCGCGGCGGCGTCGGCCTCGCGGACGAGGTGGTCGAGGGCAGCTGCGACGTCGATCGGGGCACGGCCGAGGTCCACGGCGTCGGCAAGGTTCAGGGTGTGGGTCACACCGGCCGCCCGGAGTGCAGATGGGTGGTGAGGGTGTGGTTCAGCGCGCCCAGCTGCCGCCATACGTGCCGGGTGGCATCGTCGCAGTCCTCGGTCAGGTTCTCGTGCCGGTTGAAGTAGGTGACCCGGTCCGGGTCGAGGGTCCGGTTGCAGCGGATGCCATCCACGCCGAGGCGTGCGTGCGGGTCCCGGTCGATGTGCATCGCAGTGCCGTCGGTCAGCAGCACGTAGCACTGGCCTTTGAGGTCGAAGACGGACCGGCGGCGACCGGTGGTCGGCAGGTCTCGCAGCGTGTGGGCGAGCTGGTACCAGCGGCCCTGGTCGGAGTCGAGGGTGCTGACGCCGACGCCGACGTAGGTGGACCCATTTGGCAGGCTCATGTCCCCGCCGTTGACCATCGAGCCGTCCGGCCCAAGGGGATGCCAGCGGCGCCGCATGGAGGCCGCGCGCGCGATGTTCTCGCTGGCCACCTCGGCGAGGTCGGCGAGCAGCCGAGGAAGGTCGTCGGCTTCTGGGGAGGCCAGCCACAGCCGGTAGGCGGTATGCAGCTGGTAGCCGTACGGCTCGGCGGGGACGTCAGAGACGAAGAACAACACCACCCCGTGCGGGCCGATCGCGTGGCGTTGCCCGAAGCGCTGATCCGCCTCCACCATGTGGCCGGTGTTGATCCGCTTGCACCGGTACGCGACCTGCTTGCGAAGGTCAGCCCAGCGGTGGACCTCCGGCGGCATCCCATCACCGACCGGCACCTGCTCGAACGCCGACGAGGGCGCGGGCCGAAGCGGTGGCGGTGGGACCTTGGCCTCAGGCGGTCGCGGGTAGACGGGAGGCACACGAGCCCCTCGGTAACCCGGCGGCGGCACGGGGGCCGCAGACCCCGGCGGAGCGGCGGGCGGTGCCGTCGATGCGAGATCCGGCCGCCAGCCCGAGTTGACGGGATCGAGGTCGTAATGCCTGCCAGGAGGCGGTACTGCAGCGTGGGTCATCATCGTCGCGCCCTTCAAATCGAGATGTTGATGGCGTCGGGGACGGCGTGTGTCTTCGGGCTGCCACGGCCGATGGCGGCGTAGACCTCCGGCCGGGTATGCCGTAGGTGTCCGGCCCACACCCCGCCCACGACGGCAGTGGCGGCGAGGATCGCGGGCAGGAAGAACGGATACATCGACCCGGGGGTGGTACCGAGCAGGGAACCGACGTTGCCCACCATCAGGGCCAGCACCACCGAGCCGCCGAGCACGCCCAAGGCGGGGGCGAGTCGCCACTCCCACGCACCGGCCTGCGGGCCGCGCACGCTGGCCGGGGCCGTCATCGCGGCCACCGAGGCGGCCAGCAGCAGGCATAGCAGGCCCATCGCTCCCAGCGTCGACAGCCAGGTGAACATCACCGCGATCGGGTCAGCGCCGGCCAGCGCGAACGCGCCCACCACCACGGTCGCAGTGCCGGTCTGCGTCAGCGACCCGCCGCGCGGCGCGCTGACCCTCATTGCGCTGCCGGTCTGCGCCAGGCCGGCGGGCAGGACACCTTCGCGGGCCATCGCGAACACGTACCGGGCGGCAACGCTGTGGAAGGCCAGCATTGAGGTGACGATTGCGAAGATCAGGACCAGCTCCGCGAGGGGTACCCACCAGCCGCCGAGGCGCTCCAACACCGCGAACGGCAGCCCGGCTGCAGGGTCGGCGGCCGCCTCGGCAACGGAGCCGGGGCCGACCGCCACGCCCATCGCCCACGCGGCGAGCGCATAGACCCCGCCCAGGACGACCACTCCCCCGATGGTGGCCCGGCCAACTGACCGGCGGTCGATGGCCTCTTCGACGAACGACCCCGGGGCGTCAACTCCCATGAACGCGGCCACGCAGAACGCGACCGCACCTCCTATGCCACTGACCGCCAGTCCCGAGGCGTCGAAGCCCTCCCAGGACAGCCCACCGGCCGCAGGCTGTCCGGCACCGGCCAGCACGAAGGCCGCGACGATCAGCAGCGACACCGTCAGGACGGCGGCCAGCACCCGGGTGGACAGCACGATGGCCCGCACCCCTAACACCCCGACCACGGCCAGGGCGATGCCCGCCCACACCCACCACGCGCCGCCCAACTGCGCGGTCATCGTCGCCCCGAACAGCCCGAACAGGCTGGTCTGGATGGCGTTGTACGCCACGAGGGCGACCAGGCCGGCGGCGACACCCCAGCCACGGCCGAGACCGTGGGCGAGGATGCCGTAGTAGGCCGCCGGGTGGCCGAGCTGGCGGGCCATCGCGGTGTACCCGACCGCAAGCACCGCGACCGTGCCCGCCACCAGCACGAAGGTCAGCGGCAGGGCCGTCGCCCTCGTGGTCGCGTAGGTGGCCACGATGCCTCCGGCGAGCACCACCATGGGCGCCGACGCCGCCGCGCCGAACACCCACAACCCGAACGGAGTCAGCGTCCGCCGTGCGAGGGCCACCTGCATGTGTCTCGACTTCACCGCTGCCCCCGCTGGGTGGAGTCCGGGCAGCCAGAGTGGCGGCAGCCGTTCACCGGATGACGGTTCACGTCGGCGGCGTTGGCGGCCACGAGGTACACCGCTGTGGGCCTGATCGGCCCGCTACGCCAGTAGTCCCGGTCCCGGTCGAGCCGCCGCTGCGCGAGGTCGGCCCGAGGTGTGAACCCGAACAGGTCGTGAGCGCCGTCCGGCCACTGCCGTCGAACCGCGTACCCCCACGCGTACTCCGTCGGCGCCACGTCTCCCACGCCTGCGGCGGCGCTAGGCGCGGTGGGCAACCGGGCCGACCACCGCCCGGTGCTCAGCCGCCTTGGTGGGAAGGTGGAGAGGGATCGGGTGAGAGCAGACAGCATGAGGGGTACCTCCATCGATCAGGGGTGCAAGGGTGGACTGCCGTGAGGTCAGCGCCGACAGGTGATCAACAAGTGGTGCTCGACCGGACGGTCAGGGAAAACAAGGTGCTGCCGCCGCTGCGGCCCGACCTCAAAACGGCGTCGCGGCGCGATGCAGGCGCACCCGGCGCGGTAGTCCGACGGGTAGCCGCTCGCCTGGGTGGGGCCGCCACATCCGCCACAGCGTCGGGCCGCCCGGCTCCAGCAGGATCGGTGAGCGTGGCTCGTAACCGAGCCAGGCGAACAGGTCCTCTCGAGGACGGGTGCTGCTGATCTCCGTGTACGCCGGCAACCCCTCCGCATCCAGCCTCTGGTGGTGGCTGACCAGCAACGCTCTCGCGGCACCGCCCCGCCCTGGACGGGCCACGACGTGCGCGAGGTGGTGGTGTGGTGTGTGGGGCAGCACCGCGTCGACGTAGGCGTGCAGCAGGGCGAACCGGGGAGCGTGTGGCCCGAGGAGCCGGTCCAGGTCGTACATCCACGTCGCAGCCGGCGGGGCTGGTTTCAGCCGCCTGTACCAAACCGTCACGGCGGCCAGGTCGTCGGTGGTGTCGACCTGGCCGTGCTCGAACCCGTGCGTCAGCACGAGATGCGCATAGCGGTGCAAGAGGGCCGGTCGCTGGGCCACGTCCGGAACCAGCCAGGCTCCAATGGGCCGGGCGACCAACGCGTCCGCCATGACCGTCGACAGCGCAGGGAAGTCCTCTTCGACTGCGGGGCGTACCGCCGCTTCCACCAGCCTCATGGCGCATCCCTCGGTGTGCGGTCGGGGCCGGGGCCTTCGGCCACCGTGTCCAGCCCGAACGTGGACTCCACGGCGCGTGCTGACCGTTGGCGGGACACCCACGGCGCCGAATCGAGCGCGCGCTCGAAGGTGGCGGCGAGGTGCAGGCTGTCGGGGGCGACCCCTGCCACGGGCAGGAGCTCCCGGGCGACCTCGATCAACCGCGGTGAGCCGCAGATGTAGAACGCCTGCCCTGCGCGATGGTGGTACAGGGCCCTGCCGGCGGCCTGCTCCAGAGCGTCCTGGTAGTCGGGTTCGACCGCCGGCGGAACCTCGCCGCGCCCGTACCAGACCGCTACGGCGGACAGATCGGCGTTGGTGTCCACGGTGCCGTGCTTGAGCGCGTGTTGAAGCACCAGTCGGAAGTAGCGGTAGCAGACGGGACGCCGGTCGTTCTCGTCGGGAACGAGCCACGCGACAAGGGGCACCTGGAGGAACGATTCCGCGAGCGCGAAGAGCAGCGGGCCTTCGTCGTCGGGGATGGCGCGGCGGACGGTGACGGCGGGTCGTATGGGCTGGTGACTCCTGGCCGGGCGCGTTAGCAACGCCGGGGGTGTGCTCACCGGGGGTCGCCTCTCTCGTGCTCGGTCGTCAGCTGAGGGGTAGCGCTGCGCCGCTGCATCTCCGAGTGCGCCGCCAGCTCGGCCTGTGCCCAGTCGTTCTGCTTGCAGCCGTCCGGGGTGCAGTTGAGGCAGCGGCCGCCGTTCTGGTGCTGAAGGTCCGTCAGAAGTGCGGATTCGAGCCGGTCGGCCAGCCGCACGCTCTCGTCTCGGCCGCTCATCCGTGGTTCCGGCGGCGCCGTAGAAGCGTGTGGAGCAGCCCTTTGCTGTTCGTGAAAGATGTTGCACACCGCCATCCCCGCGCCCAGCAGCCAGTGGGCGCTGCGTGGCCTCCCAGAATGCCTGGTTGCGCCGGGCCAACTCGTCGGGCGACTCGGCGAGCGAACCCGCCGGCGCGGTGAACCCGTCCTGCCGGCTGTAGAGGGTGGCCGCGCGCAGGTCGGCGACGCCGAAGGCGTTGTAGGGGTCGTCGTCACTGGCCGGGACGAACCATTTGATGCGCCGCATGGGCGTAACCCTCCTTCCGAGGGGTGCGCGGCCGGGCCCTCCCCGGCTTCGACCGCGCTCCCCGGCGGCTTGGGTGCAGAGCCGTCCCTGGGGACCGGGCGGCTCTGCACCCGGATCATGGGCGGGGCTGGGCCCGCAGGTATCGGGTGACCCGGCCGGCCGAATCCTCGGCCTGTTCGACGAGGGTGCGCAGCGGCGAATTGGCCGGGCGCCGCAGCTCGCGTGCCCTGTCGACCTGGTCGAGGCCGGTCAAGAGGATGCGGACTTCTTCGAGCGCCCGGTTGACGGTCTCCATCTCCCGAGACATCTCGCCCGGAGTGCTCATCCCTGCTCCTTGTTGATCACCATCCAACGTTCGGTAACGTTGGATTCATACCAACCATTGCAGTGGACTGGGACACAGTCAAGACCATCCCCTAGATTGGTTGGTACGACATGACGGAAGGTGTGAGCGTGCCGCAGCCGAAGTACCAGAGGATCGCCGACGATCTACGTCATCAGATCGTCGGCGGGATGCTGCGCGTGGGAGACCGGCTCCCTACCGAGCCTCAACTTCAGGAGCAGTACGACGCCTCGCGCAACACCGTCCGCGACGCAACCGCCGTGCTCGTGAACGAAGGACTGGTCGAGCGGGTGCCCGGCCGCAGCGGCGGCATGGTCGTCCGCGAGAAGGTGACGCTGACCTTCCACGCGCACCGCGCGGAGATGCCGGCCGGCCCAACGAGCGAGACGGACGCGTGGCGGTCCGAGGTCGAGCAGCAGGGGTACGAGGCGTCACAGGAGTTCCAGCTGACGATCGAGGTGCTACCGCGCGACATGGCCGAGCGCCTGCACGTGGAGCCGGAATCAGCAGCGGTGCTGCGCCGGTGCGTGCGGTTCATCAACGGGCAGCCGTCCTCCGTCCAGGACACGTATTACCCGATGGACCTCGCCAACGAGGTCCGAGAGTTGTTGTCGCCGAAGGACATCCCGCAGGGCACGACTCGGCTGCTCGCCGAGCGGGGCTTCGTTCAGACGGGCTACTTCGACGAGTACATCTCCCGGATGCCGAACCCCGAGGAAGCAGCCTTGCTCGGCTTGCAGCGCGGTACGCCTGTCCTGCTCCACATCCGCACCGGGTACACCGAGAACCGTCCCGTCCGGGTTTCCATCAACGCGTTCGCCGGCGACCGAAACCGGATCGTCAGCACCCACGGCGACGCTGCCGTCATCGCGAAGTTCCGGCCGGAGGAAGAGCCCCAATGATCATCACGCCTGCCCGACTTAGCGACGTCGACGTCATCATGAGCTGGCGACGCGAGCGCGCCGCCTGGCTGGCCGCCCGAGGCGAAGAGCAGTGGTCCATCCCGCTGCCGCGCTCCGCCGTGGCGTCGACCGTCTCGGCCGGGCAGACGTGGATGGTCTGGGACGGCGACGATCCGATCGCCACGATCACCCTGACCGCCTACGTGGACGTCGACAGCCTGTGGAAACCGGACCGCGATCCCGAGGCGCTGTGGTACCCGGAGGACGACCCAGCCGACGCGCTGTACGCCGCGAAGATGATGATCCCGCTGCGCCACGCCGGCGAGAACCTGGGCGGCGAAATGCTGGACTGGGCCGGCGGCCGAGCGTACGAGGCCGGGCTGACGTGGCTGCGGCTGGACTCCTGGACCACGAACCACCGGTTGCACGACTACTACCGCCGGCAGGGCTTCCGGCACGTCCGCACGGTGGAGTCCCGGGTGTCCGGTGCCTGCTTCCAGCGGCCGGCGCAGCGCTACACCGGCCACCGGTTGAAGACCGAGGCGAGCTGATCCCTGGCCTTCAGTCGGCGAGGATCACGTCCCGGGCCGTCGCCGCCAAAGCGTGCTGCTCGAGATACGGCAAGCCGGCGCGGTTCCATCCGGGCAGCACCAGGTACGCGAGCACGGCGCGGAGTCCCCGGGTGAGCCGTCCTGAGTGGGCCAGGGCATTCAGCTCGGCGCCGGCGGTCCGGAATCCGGTCATCCAATCGCTGGCGAACGCCAGCGCACCGCTGTTGAGCAGCGGCCCGTCCGGGGACGTGTCCACAGACAGGTAACGGAGCACGGCTTCGGCGAGGCCCGCAGGCGGCCCGGGCGGCTGCTCGACCGGCCGGCAGGCCACGACCCGCGACCACACGTCGCCCTGCTCGAACCATTCCTGCCCGGCGGCGCGCAGCAGCGCCGTGGCCAGGAGCAGGGACAGCTCACGTCGGTGGTCGCGCTGGCCGCCGGTGTCGGCGCGGTACGCCATCACCGCTCGGCTGTCGTGGTGGAAGAGGCGGTGCGCGACGCGCATCCCGTCCGGCCCGCCGAAGGCGTGCACCTCGGGCTCGTAGATGACCTGCGCCCAGTCCCGGATGCTGTCCTCGGCCCGAAGGCGGGCCAGCGAGGCGGTGATCGCTGACGTGGCCGCCTCCATCGGCACGTCCGGCCCAGGCTGGTAGCGCAGGCGCCAGTGGCCCTGCTTGCGGACAAAGAACCAGGCGGCGATCACCCGGTACTGCTCGGCCTCGGCGAGTTGCCGAGCCAGCGTGCTCGCCACCGCAAGCTCCGCCTCCGGGCTGTCGGCGAGCTCCGCGTTGAGCTGCCCCCACAGGTCCAGATCGGTGTCCACCGCGCTTTCCTCCCAGCAGGTCATGCGAGCAGCATGCAGGCGTCCCAGCCGGACACGGGTGCACCGTGCGCGGCGGTGTGCAGCGCCAGCACGACACCCGCGTCGCCTTCCAGCAGCCCTGGCGGGCTGCCATGCGGGCCGCTGCCGGACAACAGCCGGCCGACCAGCTCGGCCAGATGCTCAGCGACACAGGGCGTACGGGCCTCCGCCGCGAAGCGGGCGGCGACCTGAAGGAGACCCGCCCAGCCGTGGCAGAGGCTGTTGTCGACCATCAACCCGAGCGGGCCTGGCGTGGTCAGGCACGCGGTCATGGCGTCCTCGGCGGTGTCGAGCAACGCGGCGTCGTGCAGCGTGATCCCGGCCAGTTGCAGCGCCCTGGCGATCCCGGGGGTGCCGTAGCACCAGGACGGCCGGCCGGGTGTCTGCTGGCCGGGTCGCAGCCGCCCGGAAGTGTCGACGGTGAGCCACTGCGGCCACCACGGCGTCTCGTCGTGCGGCTGACGCCAGTCGGTGAGGAAGGTGCAGATCCGGCGGATCGCGGCGGCTTGGCCGTCGACGAGCGCACCGGCGCGGGCGGCGAGGGCGAACAGGGCGAGCGGGCCGGTGATGCCGTGGGCCATGCCGAGGTTGCCGTGCCCCTGCGCGAAGTCGGGCGTCACTCGGTTGCGCGGGCTCCGGTACGTCCACCAGCCGGGCAGTGTTGCGCCGCGGTAAGGCAGCGGCTCCGTCAGCCGCACCAGGTACGTCAGGACCTCCCTCAGTAGCCGGCCGCCCGGGTCCCGGCGCAGGAGCAACGCGCCGATGCCGGTCAGGCCGGTGATGAGGTCGAACTCGGTGGTGGCTGGCAGGTCGCCTCGGTCGATGCGGGCGTGGGCCTGGTCGAGCCGGTCGACGGTCATCGTGGCGACGGCGTCGTCAATGGTGTCCAGGGCCCGCCTGTAGCGGCCCGGCTCGCCGGCGGCAGCGGTGTGGATGGCGTACGCGGCGGCCGGCGCGCCGAAGAACAGGCCAGCGTCGGGCCCGGACGACAGGCCGGCGCTGATGACGGTGGTCAGCCAGGTGTGGACGGTCACCCAGTCGCCGAGGCCAGCGTGGGCGCGTTCGGCGTGCAGCAGGGCGACCCCGGCGGCGCCCTTGCCGAGGGACTGATGCCAGCCGGGCATCGGCTCGTCGGTGGGCGGGATGGTCAGCGGCTCGATCAGCGCGGTGAGCGTGCTGCCAGGCAGGGTGCTGATGTCAGTGGTCATCGCAGGGTCCTTCCGGTCCGGACCGTCCAAGCAAGGGCGGCTGCGCGGGCGAGGCGGTGCACGGTCTGCTCGGCGTCCCGGTTGATGCCGGCCATTCGGATGTGGTGCAGGTGCAGCAGGGACGCCAGCACGGCGTGCGGGTCGGTTTCGCCCTGGGCGAGCTGCTGCCGGTAGGCGACGAGTGTCTTCCGGCGCTCCGACCACGCCTCCCTGACCGCGCGGCCGCCGCCGACGCTCAACAGCGCAGCCCAGTCGTCGGCCGGGTCGGCGAGGCGCACGGCGTCGCGCTGCGCGTCGCGGGGCAGCGGGGTGGGCGAGTGCGCGGGGACGTTGTCGACGAGCCAGCGCATCCCGTCGGCGACGCTGCCGGTCAGGCCGGTGACGATCGCCGTCATGCTCGCCGCGGCGATCGCCTCGGGCGTGACAGTGTCCATGCGGTCGGCGGTGAGCTGGGCGACGGCAGCGGCGGAGTCAGCGGCGAAGACCATCTCGGCGGCGGCCATGGCCGGGCCGGTGCCGTACCGGCCGGTCTCGGGCTGGTAGCTGTCGAGGGTGAGGTGGCTGATCAGCCCGACGCGGCGCAGCTCTGCGGCCCACCGGCCGACCCGGGCGGCGGCCGGACCGTACCCGTCCGGGTCGGGCAGACGGATGCGCAGCCGCAGGTGCGGCTCCGGGTCGCTGTAGCGCAGGAACCACCATCCGTTGGGCGGTGCCGGCCAGTCGTCCAGTAGCTCCCGGAGGCGGTCGGTCAGCACGGTCGTCTGCCGGTCGGGGTGGCCGTACAGCTTCGCGTGCAGCCAGGTGGAGCAGCCCGGAAGGTGCCCGTGGTCCCGGTCGATGACGCGGGCCCGGGCGTCGCGGGGCCGAGGGATGGGCGGCCAGCTCAGTGCGACGGTCGACGCGAGCGGCACGACGACCTCGTGGGCGTGCCCGTCGATCCAGCCGTACGCGGCCGGGGCGGGGGTCTCGTGGAGGGTGGCGTGGCCTCGCCGTTCGAGGTGCGCGCGGAGCAGGTGCAGGTGCGCGTCTTCGCCGAGGTCGAGCCGCAGCCGCTGGTCGTCCCCGCCGACGCACACGGTGGCCGGAAGCCCCACTTCCTCGGACCAACGGGCCAGGCCTTCTCGCCACTGCGGCCAGCTCGCCGCCGCCGGGGCGACGTCGGCAGGGGTCAGGTTCCACCGCGCCGAGGAGAGCACCAGCCGCCCATGGCGGATGCGCGGCAGGAACGGCAGCTTGCTCGCCGCCGCCCAGACGAACGGTCGACACGCTGCGGTGCGCGCCCGACTCAGCTCGCACAGGAACCGCACCAGTGGCTGCGTCGCGTTGCTGAACTCCACCGAGTGCAGTGCGGTGACCTCGACCGGCCGGCCAGCCGACAGGGAGAGCAGTTGCAGCCGCCGGGCATCACCGGTGACGGCCAGGTCGTCGAGCGTGATCCGCTCCGTCCCGGGCGTGGGGTGTTCACCGAGGGACAGCAGCCGGGGCAGCACTGCCGGGGTGCGGGCAAGCTGTTCGGTGCGCAGGAGCAGCGGCGGGGCGGATATCTGCACGGCCAGCGCGTCTGGGTCGACCGTGGGCAAGTGTGCGTACGCGCGGCGGACCTGCTCCAACTCGGAGGGGTCGAGCAGGTGCAGGAACCGGCCGGTGCTGGTGCCGGCGGCGCGGTGAACCGCAACAACCACCAGGTCGAAATCGCCCCGGTCGACCGCGTCTCGCGAGGGCGCGTGCACCTGGAAGCTCAGCTCGGTGTGCGGCGGCACCTGCGTGGTGGCCGGGTCGCTGGACAGCGCGTCGACGAGCTGCTCGTCGAGGGTGATCTCGTCGGCGTCGCGCATCGCGGTCCGCTGCGCGAGCGCGAGCAGCAGTCGGTCTCGGCCGGTCATCGCCGGCGGGCGCTGCTCGTACTGGCTGCCCAGGTATCCGGCTGGGAAGCCGAGCCCGCCGTCGCTGACCAGGTCGCGTACCGGGACCACAGCGCCGGGCCCGTACCGATCGAGGAACCGGGCCTGGTAGTCCACCCACGCGCTTTCCCCCCGAGCAGCCGGGTTGAGGCGCACGAGCAGGGCGGCGGCCTCTTCGGCGGCGCGGGCGACGCGCGCCGGAAGTGCGGCCGCGCAGTCCACGCGCAGGTCGACGGCGACGGCCGCCGGTTCGGCGGCGACCCGGGTCATTCGACGGGCGGCGCGTGCCCGTCCATCGCGCGGCTGGTCGAGGTCGTCTCGGATCGCGTGCAGCGCCGGGATGAGCGCTGCCAGTCGTTCGTGCCTGTCCACGCCCGTCTGCGCGAGCTGGTCGACCAGGTACCCGAGCGGGTCGACGGCGGTCATCGGCGGCCGGAGGGCGCTGAGCAGCACCTTGCGGGTCAGCAGGTCACCGATCAGCCGGCGGATGCCCTGCTCCCACCCGGGGTAGCGCTCGGCCACGCGGGCGGCCAGTTCGCCAAGCGGCAGCGGAGTCCGCGCGATCCGGATCGCGTCGGCGACGACCGGGGAGTGCTTGACGGTCACCTCGGCCGAGGGCCCGTCCGGGTGCGGCTGGCAGGGCACGACCAGCCGGTCACCGCGGACGAAGGCCAGGTCGTTGGTCACGACCGGCACCAGGTCCTGCACCTCGGGCAAGGATTCGAGCTGGTCGACGCGGCTGGCCATCCACGCCGGCTCTGGCCGGGCCACCGTCCGGTGACTGGTCCCCCAGCGAACGGAGGTCCTGGCGGCGTCCAGGCGAAGCGGCGCGACGCCTGCGAAGAGGCCGAATGGCGTGGCGCGACTGGTCATCCGTAGCAGGTAGCGGATAGTCGAGACGACCAGTCGGCGTACGTGCCGCGTGTCGAGGAGCGGTCCGTCGCACAGCTCTCGTTGGGCGCGGTCGGCGAGGACGGGGCTGGCGAGGGCGATGGCGTCGGAGACGTCGTGCTGCGACCAGACTTCGGTCAGCCAGGCGCGCCACTGGTCGACATCGTCGTGGGTGAGGTCGGGCCAGGTCGTGGGTGGTTCGAGCGGGTGCGCGGCGGCCCGCAACATCGCCGCGTCGAGGGTCTTGAACATCAGCGGCACCTTCCCCGGAAATCGGGCAACCCCGGTACCCGCCCAGCAGGAGCGGGCGCGGCACCGGGGTTGCCGTCGTCGTCAGCTACAGCTGGTGCAGGCGCTGGAGCAGGTCGAGCCGCACCCGTCGTCGGTGGCGCGCATCAGCTCCGGCACGACAGGGGCGTTGGAAATGACCTCGGGATCGAGGTTGAGGTCCGGCGGTTCGACGATCTGGACGTCGTTGGACATGGAGGAACCTCCTCGGTAAAGGGTTGGATGTTTCAGGTCCGGCGCTGATGACGGGCGCCTTCGCCATCAGGGCCAGGAGATCGTGACCCGGGTATGGGGCTTGTCGATGACGAACCCCTCGGGCAGGTGGGAGTCGGGGGTGTCGGCCGGGTAGGCGGTGATCCATGCGCCCGGTCCGCCGCGCTGGCACTCGTTCCAGGTGCGGATCTGTTCGGCGAGCTGCTCGGCCAGCTCGGCACCGCGCGGGCCGTGGCCGCGTACGCCGAACTCGTAGCTGGTGTGGTCCTCGTCCACCGGGCGGGGTCGCATCCGGTAGGCGAAGCTGTCACCGACGACAACGGCCGGGCTGGCCGCGCGCCAGGGCGCGTTCACGAGACCGCTGTCGAAGGCCGACTTCTGCGCGGCGAGCTGGCAGAAGCCGGGCAGGGCGGTGGACAGTCGAAGCTCCAGGTCGTCGAGCGGCTCCTGCTGGCCCACGGTTACGCCGGTCCACAGGTCCGTGCCGGTCTGGGTCAGCGCCGTCCGCAGGGCTTCCGCGTCGACCTGCATGCCGCCGTCGAGGCGCAAGCCGACCTCCCGGCCGGCGAGCAGCACGAGCTGTTCCCGGTCCTCCCCGGCGCCCTGCATGGGCACAAAGCCGCACGGCCCGTATCCGTCGCTGGCGAGGTGGTCACCTCTGCGGTCGAAGGCGATGGCACGGGTCAGGTTGCGCAGCCGCAGCGGCACGACGATCCGCCCGTCCGGGGCGAGCTGGTGGATCCAGGTCGGCGGGATGTCGGCCGCGCCCACGGTGACGATGATCCGGTCGTACGGAGCGCCGTCGGGTGCCCCGTACTCTCCGTCGGCACACAGCACCCGGACGTCCGGGTAGCCGGCGGTGGTGAGGAACTGGCTCGCACGGTCGACCACGTACTGGTCGATGTCGAGGGTGGTCACGTGGCCGTTGTCGCCGACCAGCTTGCGCAGCAGGGCCGCGTTGTAGCCGCCGGAGCCGATTTCGAGGACGTGGTGGCCGGGGCGTACGTCGAGCAGCTCCAGCATCATCGCGATGGCCTGTGGAGCGGACACGGAGCTGATGGCTAGCCCGTGCTGGTCGCGCTTTGTGACCACGGCCTCGTCGGCGTAAGCCTGCGCGAGCGTGGCTTCGGGGGCGAACACGTGCCGAGGTACGGTGCGCAGCGCGTGTTCGACCGCTTCGGTGCGGACGGTGCCGTCGGCGACGAGGTTGTCGACCAGCTTGTGGCGGAAGGCGTGGGCCTGTCGTTGTTCCTCGGTCCCGTCGTGGCCTGTACTCACGTGGATACTCCATCCCCTGTCGGCGATAAGGTGGCACCGCCGCGATCCCCGAACCGCAGGAGATCGCCGGAGTGATCATGCCTCAACGCTAAGTAACGTTGGATTCATACCAACCATTGCAGCGGCAGGGCGGCGCGTCAAGGGACTCCCACGAATCCGTTACCGGAAACGACGAAGGGCCCGGAGGGGTGACCTCCGGGCCCTTCGCTTCGTACGCCGCGCTGTCGGCAATCCAGTGGAGCCGCCTACCCGGCCGACGCGACCAACCGCGGCCAGGCCGCGTTGCGCCCCGCCTCCAGCAGGGACACCAGCCGGAACGCGTGGTCGGTCAGGCCGGCGACCGTGTGCCGAGTGCCCGCTCCGGACGCGTTCGCGCCGACCCGGTAACGCCGATGTTCCAGGTGTAGACCGGGACGTCCTTCGGCACGATCTGGTCGATCGTGCGGTAGCGGCCGGTGTTGTGCTGCTCATCGGTGACGATCAGCACCCGGTCGTGACGGTCGAAGTGCGCGGCGACCGCGCCGAGCGTGTCGGTGTAGTTCTCGATGCGGAACCGCTCCATCACCTTCAGCAGCGCGTCACCACGGCGGAAGTCCACCCGGTACGACGCACCGCCGTACCCGGCCAGCATGGCGTCGTCAGCGCGCAGCGCGACCGCCGAACCGAACAGCGCGGCCAGATCGGCGTTGGTAATGTACTCTCGCTCCTGCTTCGTCGAAGTACCCGTGGCCTGGGAACATGGATGGCGACTGGTCGATCACCACGAGGGTGCGCCCGGGCAGCGCCGGCACGTTCCCCAGTGAAGCCTGCAACGCCTTCTCCAGCGCGGCGCCCCAGCGCAGCGAACCGACGGCCTTGTGGGCACCGTAGAAGTTGAACGGAAACAACCGCGACTTCGCGACCCGCGCCGGGTCGGCCAGCCGCGCGCTACCCGGTCGGCGACGTCGTCCGGCACGCCGGAGTCGTCGAAGTTCCGCAGGTCCTTCAGCAGCGCCCCGTACCCCAGGACCGGGATGACGGCCGACCAGGCGGCGGCATCCATCGGACCATGCAGCCAGCCCGCGACGGCCTCCCAGGTCATGCCGGCCACCGCGTCGACCGGTTCTGCGTCCTCGTCCGTGACCTGGCCGTGAACGATCCGGCCTGGCTGATCGACTTCCTGCGCTGGCTGCGCGTCGAGGGAAACCTGCGTACCGCGCCGCTTGTCGCCGCGGCCGAGTTCACCGCCGCGCGCCGTGGTATGCAGGACCCGGACCAACTCGTCACCACGGTGGTCGACGCGGTGCTCCAGCGCGCCGACGAGCCGGGCGAGCTGGTCGCCTACTGGACCAGTCGGTACGGCAAGTCCATCCCGAAGGGCATGAAGAAGGGCATCGCGAGGGCTGTGATCCGGCTCTACGACGAGTACAGCCTGTCCAAGTACGCCCGTGGTGAGGGTCAGCGTGTAGTGCTGCCCGGCGTCGCTGACCTCCCACGACAGCACCCGCGGCGTCGGATCCGGCGCAAACTTCGATCCCCTCGCCGGCGAGCCGGACCCAAGGACCCCGGCTGTTCCCCGCGGTGACATCCCCTACGAACTCGACCTCACCGGCTTCCCCTCCGAAACCGCGCTCGCGGACGCGGTCCTCAACCGGCTCAGCGGGACCTTCATGATCCACCGAGAACGCCGGGGAACTGACTGTTCAGGACGACAGGCGCGCATCGACGCGGTGATCCAGGGCCATGACTCCACCGCTTGGAAAGACGACGATGTCACCTTCGGACTGGAGTTCAAACTCCCGGGGCGGGACTCCGGGATCAAGGGCTACACCAAGTGGATCGCTCAGGCCGCCGACTACACCCACGTCGATTGGGACGGATTCGGCCGCCTCCCGATCCTGACCTGCCCCGGCCCTGCCGCCTGGCTGGATCGCCTCCAGCAGCACCCATCGGAGGACCCCCTGGCTGGGCTCGCACGTCGACTGACCGGCCAGCTCGGACTGGGTGAGGTCCAGCTGCGCTGGCACCACGGCCTGACCATCATCATGAACGGCGAGCAGTTCTGGTCCGAGCGATACGGCGTCCGGCGCGGCCGCATCTGGTCGACCAAGCTCAAGGTGGGCTCACGGTAACCGCCGAAGTAAGCCGCGCTCAATGAGCGCGGCTGCTGGGGGTCAGAGGGTATCCGGCCGCCGTGATCGGCGGATGTCATCCGGCGGCGGCGAGGTGAGTGATCAGAGTCCGGTTGAGCAAAGCGGCGCAGCCGGTCGACGTGACCAGCCGACTCAGGTTCTGCCAGGTCACGGCGCGCAACTGCGCGGGCGTGATGCGGTAGTGCGCGGCGAGAGCGGTTTCGACGCTGGCAGTGTTGCCCGGCAGCCGAGGCGGTGGGGCGGAACGGTCACCGAACGGGTGGTCGGTTTCGGGCAGGATCCGCTCGCGGGGAATCTCACCGATGGCGGAGAGGCGCCGGGCGGCGCTGTGATTCATCGAGAAGTAGCAGCCGAGGTCGACGGCGCGGCGGGTCTGGTCCGGTGTGCCGAGCCACCAGTGCAGGATCGCGCCGCGGATGGGCCGGCGGGCCAGCGCGGCCAAGAGCTCGTCGTGGGCGCCGGTCGAGTGGAGGCTGGTCAGGCGCGGGTGCTGCTGCAAGATCTCAAGGATGGTGTCGAGAGTGGCAGTCTGCCGGGGCAGGTTCGCCTTGCTGCCGTCGAGGCCGATCTCGCTCACGTACGGCGTCTGTGCCACGAGCTGTTCGAACCAGCCGGGATCGAAGCTGCTGTGGTTGCGGGCGAGGCCGGGGTGGCAGCCGGCGCCCCAGATGACGCGAGCATCACGGCGCCGCAGCGCGGTGTCGGACTCGGCGAGGGTGCGGCAGGCCGCGAAGACGACGCCGGGCAGGGTGATGAGGTCGGCCGGGTCGATGGCGGGATCGATGTGGGCGTGCATGTCGAGGGCGGGCTGGCGGGCGCTCATCGGGCGACGGTCTCCAGCTCGTGCATGCCCCGCTCGATCAAGGCTTTCGCGGCGGCCAGGGGGTAGTGCTCCGGCAGGGTGAGGCTCAACAGGTCGGCGGTCCGCAGGCCGCGGGCCAGGAAGCCCCGCAGCGCAGTCTCCATCGATTTGTCTCGCAGGTAGCCGGCCAGGTTCGGGTCGCCGGCGTCGTTCAGGTAGGTGGTCTGGTCGCGGATGCCGCTGGCGTTGAAGGACGCGCGTCGCAGCAGGCAGCCGAAGCAGACCCCGCAGTGCGACATCACCGGGTAGTGGTGACTGCGGTGTCCGGTGTGGCCGCAGGAGTGAGTGCCCGAGAGGAATCCGGAGGCGGCGTGAACGCCGATCAGCTCGCCGGTGCGGGTGAACATCTCGCCCTTGGTCATGGCGGCCAGGGGGTTGATCACGGAAGCGTGCGCTCCGCTGGCGGCGGCAACCTGGCTCAGTTCGTGCAGGAAGTACGGGTGCGTGGTGCGGGTAGACAGGCTGCCGCGTTGGTCGGCGCTCAGCGGCAGGTTCAGGGAGGCGAATCCGTTCTCCGGGATGTGCAGGTCGAGCTCTTCGATGGACGCTACGGCCAGCCCCAGTGCGAGGAACAGCAGCGAGCGGGTCCGGGTGGATCGCTCGTCCGGGAACGAGTGGCCGCCCGGTTGCCTCAAGTTGCGGCTGAAGCGGATCTGCTGATGCGGCAGGTCGGCGGCGCCGGTCAGGGCGGTGATGCGGGCGGCGATGTCGCGCTGCAGCGGGGCGATGGTGGTCGCTCCGACATGGGAGAACAGCAGCTGCCGACGGCCGCCGAGCTCGTGCTGGCTGAGCAGGGCCCCGACGGCCGAGTCGGCGCCGCCGCTGAGCAGCACCACCCGTTCAGAGCCCGGGTAGCGGTATGGGGAGAGCGGCTCGGCGGGCAGCCGGCTGCGGCGAAAGGTCAACGACCACGAGTCACCGGAAAGGAAACCCAGCAGGGCCTCCCAGCGGGCCTGGGTGCCCTGCCAGGCCGCCGGGTCGGTGACCGGCACGTCCAGCTGCAGGTCGCGGCGCGACCAGCTGGCACCGCTAGCTCGGCGCAGCACCGACCGGTCGGCGGCGTAGACCAGCACGGCAAGCCGGACAAGGTCGGCGTTGGCGGGTCTGACCGGACCGAACAGGCCGAGCCGGGGGCGCAGACGGGTGGTGAAGGAGCCGGTGCCATTCGGTGTCCAGTAGAAGGTCGACCCGGCTTGTGCCGGCGTGAGCTGTTCGGGAAGCTGGAATTTCATCGTGAAGGTGGTCATGCGTCACCCCAGATCACGCGCAGCGACTCGATGCCTTTCGCGATGGCCGTGTTCAGCTCCTGTTCGGTTGCCCCGGTGGCACTCAGCTCGGCGTTCCCGGCCAGCACGCGCGCGGTGGCACGCATCTCATCCTCGGCGGCCAAGATCGCCGTCGCGGACGGGTCGCCCTGCTGCAGGCGGGCGGCCGTCTCGGTGCAGGCGGCCTCGAAGATAATCAGTGCGATGGTCTCGCGGACGATCTCGTCGGGGGTCGGGGGGCTCCCGCCGGAGTGGGCGTCCAGGATCCAGCCGGCGATCTCGGCGGCCACCAGCCGCTGCTCGTGGTCCTCGATCGTGCCGTCTGCCAGGGGGCCGCAGGCCGCGTCGACGATGGCTTTGGTGACCTGTAACGGATCCTGGTTTGCGCGCAGCGCGTTGTAGTCGAGTCCGAGGTCGGCCAATGCCTGCGCGTCGCCGGTGCGCAGGCCGTAGGCAGCGGCTGCGGCCCGGCTTGCCGCGCGCGCTGAGGCGGCGACGGATCGCTGGGCACCTCCCCCACCGCCACCCCCGCCGGCTCCGCTGGCGCGCCCGCCTCCTCCGGGGCCGTCCGCGCCGCTGCGGAACAGCCGCAGGGCCGGACGCAGCGCGGCCGGCGGTAGCGCCGGGCGGGGCTGGTTGTTGCCGGCCGCCGCGGCGATGTCGGCCCACTTCGAGACGGCGTCGCGCAGGTCTTTGCCCGCCTTGCCGCCCCCGCCGGTGTAAGACCCTTTAGTGCCCACGGATTACTCCGCGAGGCCTGGTAGGAGGGTGAGCGTCCGCTTCACTTGGGTGTTTGTCGCGGTGTCACGCCAATGCCGTAGCAGCGGGGCGAAGGCCTCGGTGTCCTTCTCGAACGCGAGGATCGTGGAGGGCTTCAGGTCGTCCGCGGGCAAGGTCATCAGCGTCTCGTTGGCCGGGCCGGCCAGCTGCGGGTGCCGGGCGACGAGCCGCAGGATGGCGCTGACCACGGTGAGCTGGTTGCTGGGCTGGTCCCGGCCGACCCGGGTGAGGTAGTCGACCAGCAGGGTGGCGTCGGCGACGCCGAGCGCGTCGAGGTCCTCGTCGGTCACGGACTTCTGCTCGGTCCGCGAACGGGACAGCAGGTTCGCGGCCAGGTCGCGCAGCCGGCTCGGCAAGCCGGTGTCGAACAGCGGTCTGCCGGTGAACGATGCGGCCAGGTACAGGTACGGGGCGAGGTCGTTGTTGGCCAGCGCAGGCGGGAGTTTGGCCCAGCGCAGCAGGTCATCGTCGAACTCCGCCGCCGGAACTCCTGCCGGCGCTGTCGCAGTGGCCCGCTTTTTGCCGGCAGGCTTCGGCGCCGGTTCCGCACTGGTGTCCGGCTGCGGCGTCGGGTCGCTGATCGCCCGTCCGGCCGCCTTTTCCAGCGCGCGGATCTGGTCTCGCAGCTCGCCCTTGGCTAGCCAGTCCAGAACTTTCGTGAACCCACCCTTGATCAGCTTCTCCAGGACCATCAGCTTCGCGACGACGTCCCCGTCCAGGGTAATCCCTCGGTGCCCGGCCACCGACTGACGCACCCGCAGGTCGTTGAGGAAACGCTTGATCCGGCGTGGGTTGCCGCGCAACTTCTCGTACAGGATCGGGGTCAACCGAGCCGCGAACGCCATCTCCGTGGTGACGTTGCGGCCCTTGAGCACTGTGCCGAGATCGTCGAGATTGCCGCCCGCGCGCCGCTGCTCGTCGCAGTGCCGGGTGTAGAAGTCCAGCTCCTCGCGTTCGATGGAGTGTGACAGCTGAAGCAGGACCAGGTAGGCCTCGGTGTCGAACCTGCTCAGCGCGGGAATCGGCACGGTGGTCTGCACGATCTTGTGCAGGTACAGACTGGCCGGCTCCTCCGGGCCGAACTCGTCGGCCGGATCCAGGGTGCCGCCGGGTTTCGGGAAGCGCTCCCGGATCGCGTCGGCGACCCGATCCTCGTCGGCGGCGATGACGAACGCCATCTTGGGCACGGCCAGGAACAGGCGGATCGCCTCAAGGGTCTCGATCACCGTGTCGCGAAGGCACCGGTCGAGGTCGTCCACCAGGACGACCACGCGTTCAACCCCGGAAAGATCCTTGGACGCCATGAGCGTGCCGAACTCGGTTCGGAATTGGTCGAGACCACGCGGCGCGCCGGCCCCATCACCGGAGGGCTCGGCGACCAGCTCCAGCAGCTCCTCGACCTTGGGCAGCTGCATCGTCAGGCCGGTACGGGCGGTCAGCTTCAGCGCCTTGGCCCACTGGACCCGTTTGGCGAGTTTCTTGGCCAGCTCCAGCGCGACACGCGACCCGGTGTCGGTGTGCAACTCGTGCAGCTTGCCGATGACGGCGGCAAGGATCTCACCGATCAGGGTTTCCTTCGCCCCGGCGGCCGGGTCGTAGCGCCAGGGGTCGGTACTGACAATGAGGATCTGCTTGTCGGGGCCGAGATTGCGCTCCCTGAGACCGCTCTCGATGAGCTTGAGGACGGTGGTCTTCCCACTGCCCCACGCCCCGGAGACGCCAATGGCCAGGGGGTCGAGGGTCTCGTCTAGGACGGCGTCGATCACGGTCGTCGCCACGGCGGAGAACGCCAGCAGGTCAACGTTGTGGGGCTCATCCGACCACAACCCCGACCGATGCTCATCAGTGCGCATCACGCTTCATCCTCCCCAGGAAAGCGACATCGCAGCCTAGCGTGGTGAGTGGTCCGCCACCGGCCCCACACAGTGTCCGGCTTAGAACATATGTCCACCACTGCGACACGCGGTCCTCCTGCGGGGATCCTGAATGTCAGCCGCCAGCGGTTGGCAACCACGCAGATCGGCGGCAGTTCGGATGCAGGCCCCGGCGACGGTGGTAGCCGACGCGCTCGGCTTCCACCAGACCAGCACCGCCCGGCGCGGCCGGCGGTGTCACAGCATCTCGGGAAGCTGCGGTTGGCCGGGCTGGTCACGGTACGGCGGGAGGGCCGCCGCGCCCTCTACACGGCCCGAGGCGGGCACGTGCGTCGGCTCGTGACGGAGGTATTGCAGGCCGCGTCGCACCGGGTCCAGGGCATCCCCGAGCACGACCTGAGCCGACAGGCTAGTCGATGAGCTTCAAGCGCGGGTCGGCAAACCAGTCACGGGCGAACTGGCGCAGCGCGTCGGCGTTGACGGCCTGGCAGGCGACGGTGCCTAGGCGTGGACTGCTTTGACGGCCTCTTTCTGGCCGGTCGCGGGGCCGCCGACGACCTTCCGGCGCGGCGGGGTCGGTGACGAACGCGCGCACCTGGGCGAGCTGGTCGGCGGGCAGGTCGGACCGGTAGTTGACATCACGTACCCGTCGCCGATGACATGGCCGAACGAGGTGGCCGGGGCCGTCTCGCCGGGCTCGAAGAAGTCCTTGGCCGGGTGCGCGTTGGCCGGGAACGTCTCGGTCCGTTTGCGGACCTCGCATCCGACGGACGCCGCCTGAGCTTCGGCCTGAACCGGGCGGAGCACCCCCTGCCGGAGGTGATGACGAGGACCGCTGTGGCGACCACACCGGTCGCGACCAGCGCGCCATGCAAAAGCCGCCCGTCCCGCAGGCGAGGCAGATAGGTGCCGCCACTCTGCACATCCGCGTCCGCTCAGTGCTGACCGGCCGTCGACGCAGAGGACCCGGCCCAGCCCCACGCCCCGCCCGCCCGACCACCGGAGGGACGGAGCGGATGAGCGTCGACTACGACGAGAACCCGATGACGACGGAGCTTGTGGGGCTGGCCAGAGCACCGGCTTCGACACACCGAGTCGTGGGTGTACACGCACGCGGGCAACTATCGAAGGGCAGAGCAAGCGCAGGACCGCGCGCTCAAGCTGTATCCCGCGTCGCAGACGCGGCTACGCACTCAGGTGCAGCTACACCAAGCGGCGGCGCTCATCCGCAATGGGCATGTGCCGGACGGGCTGCGTCTGGCGGCCGACCTGATGGACGGGCTACCGGCCGATCAGCACAACGAAATAGTTCGTAGCGTCGCCCGCCAAGTCGCTGCAGCTGTGCCCGAGCCCGAGCGAAGCCGGCCACTATACGACGATCTGCTCAGCCGGGTACGGCTCTGACTGCAACACGAGCACAACTCGCCGGCGCTGCCGCACAGGGATCGGCCCGTAACATCCGGTCATGCTCAGCTACACCGCCCAGACTGGCCCGGCCGTCAGCCATCTCTTCGGTCCTCTCGAAAGCCTGTACGCCCTCGTGTATGCGGAGCCCCCCTACAACGAGGGGCCGGAGCAGGTCGCCAGATTTCGCGAGGGCCTGCCTGGGGAAGCCACCCGGCCCGGGTTCACGTTGATTGCTGCGGATGAGGGTGGGCATGTGATCGGAGCGGCGTACGGGTGGACGATGCCCGCTGGCACCTGGTGGTCCCGCGCCGAGCAGGAACCCTCCCGCGAGGTGCTCGACGCGGACAAGTTCGCAGTGATGGAGTGGATCGTGCATCCCGAGCGTCGAGGCGAGGGCGTCGGTTCGGAGTTGATGCGGCGATTGCTAGCAGACCGGCTCGAACATTGGGCGACCCTCGCTTCGGATCCCCGGACGCCCGCCCGAGCCATGTACGAACGAGCCGGATGGAGACAGGTTGCGACATCGGTGCTCCCGTGGGGCCGCCCATGGACCTTCTGGTCCTGCCCCTGCCTGTCGTCGACGTCTGACGCTCCGTTGAGACCGCGCCGAGGGTGCGAGGTCCCCCGCTTACCCACGTTCCTGAAGGAACAATTGCAACCTCAGGCGAAGGGACGCGCGAGGCGGCGGCCGTTCAGCTATCTGCGACGTTTGCATTCGAGGCCGGTGGTGGCGCAACTCGGTGACCGACGCCACCACCGGCATCGCTGCTGCTACTGCTCTTCCGGGCTCGGACGGCGGCTGCTGAGCATGCGTACGGTGGTGCTCAGTTTGATCGGCGCGTCGTCGGGGCCTCTGAGGAAGGGGTGGATGTAGACGGGGCGGCGCAGCGCTCGGCCGGGGCCGTGGGCTTGGTTGCGCCAGTGGCCGGAGACCCAGGACCGGCTGGTCTGAGAGCGCTCGTGGCTGCCTGGCGTCGGTTCGTCCGGGCCTGGGGTGGTGCGGCGACCGCGGATGCGCACGATGCGCAGCTCGGGTAAGGGCCGGTTGGTGCGGGCGTAGGTCTTGGCGACGGCTTTGTCGACTCGTGCCGTGGTGACGTCTGCGGTTTGCTGGGCGATCAGCAGCCACGTCGCGACCAGCGCTGCCGCCGGATGGTCACCGGGTATCAGGTGCTGTTCGGGGAGGTGGGCTGCGCTCGTCGGTGCGAGCCAGCCGACCTGTTCGCGTAGCCGCTGCAGCGGCTTGCCGTGCAGTCCGGCGCCGACGGTGCGGTAGAGGACGACGCGCAAACCGTGGATGGTGTTGGTCCAGGACGCGGCGGTGAGCTGTCGGTGTGTGACTGGTCGGGGCCAGATGAGCATTCCGTCGGTCGCGGGGGTGAGGTCGCGGCTGAGGTGTACGTCGGGGAGCTGGGCTGCGGCGTGCTCGGCCAGGTCGGTGAAGTCGTTGTCGATCCAGTACAGGTGTGATCGCTCGAGACCGGCGGCTATCTGCTGACGTGCGTCGGTGATTGCGAGCGTGGCGGGCAGGTTGTCGGTGCCTCGGTAGAAGCGGGTGAGCCGGTCACGGACCTTGGGCAGCTCTGCGGCGGTGATGGTGGTGGCCGGCCAGGCGGTCGTCGTGATGAGTGTTCGGCCGGGGAGTCGGGCGTTGAGGAACGCCTGGTGCAGCTCCTCGATTCGTTGTCGTGCCTGGGGATGGTTGGCGAGGCCGAGTGCCTGTACGGCGCGGTCGATGACCTTGTCGTTGCGGCCGTCGTCGATGTGGGTTTGGCAGGCCGCGCATGCTGCCCAGGAGTGGCCGAAGTCCTGGACGAGCCCTGCGGTGGGGCCGATGGCGATGGCGGTCACGTCGCCGCCGCGCAGTGTCCAGATCGGGTAGGGGTCGCCGCAGAAGTCGCAGCTTCGGCGCACGGTGTCGAGCTGGCTGACCGGGACGGGCGCGGGTTGGTGTCCGTCGGTGGCGAGGTGGGTTGGGTGTACGTAGGTGGGTGGCATGCCGAGGGTGTTCAGCGGGGCGAGGCAGGTCTGGCAGGCCATCTCTTCGTGCGGGGCGGTCATGCCGTGGCCCCGCCGGTCGGCTGGCGCCGGTCACGCAGGCGAGGCCCGCGACGGTGCTGTGCGGGCGGCATGGTCATGCCCGGCTGGTAGATGGCGTGGCGGTTCCGGCCGTTTCGCTTGGCGTGGTACATGGCGATGTCCGCGCGGTGCAGGGCCACGTCAGTGAAGGGGTCGCTGGTGTCGACGAGCGCCAGGCCCACGCTGGCGGTGATGGTGACCGTGGCGGGGCCGCCGTCTGCGGGAGACGCGACGGGTTGGGCGATGATCGTGGTGATGGTGTCGGCGATGCGGTTCAGGTCGTCGGTGCGGGCCGGCAGGATTGCGGCGTATTCGTCGCCGGCGAGCCGCGCGGCGGTGCCTCCGTGAAGGGCGGCGATGTCGGTGATGCGCTGGCCGATGTCGATGAGGAGGTCGTCTCCCCGGCGGTGGCCGTGGGTGTCGTTGACGCGTTTGAAGTCGTCGAGGTCGATCAGGGCGACGATCAAGGGCTGCGCGGGGGCAGTTTCGGCGAAGGTCGCGTGCGCGGCGTGCAGGCCGGCGCGGTTGAGCATGCCGGTGAGCGGGTCGTGGAGCATCGACCGGGTGGCGTCGGCGAGGTGGGTGCGGAGGCGGTGAATTGTCGGCCAGGCGGTGAGCCTGCCCAGGGCGAGCGCCACCGCGGCGGTGGCGATCATGATCAGTGGTAGGGACACTGGGTTCCTCCTTTGCGGGAGAACCCGGGACGCGAACGTTTGGTAGGCGGCGCGTCCCGGGTCCTGATACGACGACGGCCCGCCTCTGGGGCGGGCCGGGTTTACGGGTTCGTGCCGCTCGGGCTCACGGCATCGGTGACGACGTCCCGAGGAGGCGTCATCGGGTCGGTTCAGTCAGCAGTGCTCGTGATGGTGTGCCTGCGAGTGGGTTGGAGCATCGGCGTGCGATGTGACGTCGGCCGACCGGGAGTTGGTGTCAGCGGCGCAGCGGGTGCGCGGCCTGGTCGGCGCGGAGTTTGGCGGGTAGGTCGGCTGGTATCTCGGCGTAGGGTGCGACGGCTATGAGCACCTCGGCCGGGTCGAGAATCGTCTCGATCCGGCCGAGCTGGATGGTGTCGGGTTGGTGGTGGGGTTCGGTGACCGGGTCCCAGGTGAAGTCGACGACGGTGGCGACGTACGTGCGGTGGGGGTTCCAGCCGACCTGGATGGTGTACCGCTCGAATCCGGGTTTGGGTGTGAGGGTGTACAGGCTCATGGGTTCCTTTCCTGGGTTGCTGCCTATGCCCGGCGCGTCCTGCGCCCGTAGCAGGTTGTGCGGCAGCGGCCGATGACCTGGATGGTTCTGCCGGGTGAGAGGTTCCGTCGTCGTGGGCCCACTCCCCCGTCGTGAGCCGCGCTGCTAGGCGCCGACCGGGTCTGGTCTGCCACAGCCGCGAGGGAGCGCGGCGTGCTGTTGCGCCCCGGGTCAGACGGCGAGCGGGGGGGTGCCGCCGGCAGGTGGGCCGGTGCTCATGCCGGCAGGTGGCGGGCGCGTTCCTCTGCCACTTCGAGGATCTTGTCGCGTCGCGCGGCGGGCAGGTCGGCGAGCAGGTCGGCGTAGTGCTGTTCCTGCGCGGTGAGCGGCTCGGCGAACGCCGCCTTGTAGGCCAGGCGCGCTGCCTCGTGTGCGGCCTCGATCGGGCCGCTGTGGTCGTAGGCGGAGGTGACCTGGCGAAGTTGCGCGGCTGCCGTGAGCGGGTCTCGGGACAGGGTGGTGTCGTAGAGGCGGAAGTTCGCCGGAAGGTCGGCTGCGGTGATCGCGGTGATCAGGCACAGGTTGGCTTGGACGTCGTAGGAGAACGCCTCGGTGCGGGTGGGCGTTTCCCCGCGGGCGCGCAGTGCGGCGCGTTCGGCGTGCCAGCGCAGTCGGGCCTCTTCGGCGGTGCGGGCGAGGGACAGCAGGATGCTGCGAATGGGATCCACCGTGGTTACTCCTGTACTGAGGCGGTGTTCGGGCTCGGGATGGATGGGTTGGGGTGGGTGCTGGTGATCGCCTGTTCGACAGCGGAGGGCGGCACGCCGGCGTGCAGGGCCTGCAGGAGCAGGTCGGCGAGCTGGTAGTCGGGGTCGATCTGCAGGGCACGCTCGGCGGCCATGACGGCCAGGACGCCGTCACCGCAGCGCCATGCGGTGAGCGCGAGGACGGTCGCGGGCGCCGGCACGAGCGGCTCGTCGGCGCGGCGGGTGACCTCGGCCCAGAAGGTGACGTGCTGGTCGTGCGGTTGGGTGAGGTCGACGGCGAGGTCCCGCACGGGCTTGTGTGTCAGCAGCACGGTCAGCCGGGCCACCTCGTGGTCGGTGAGACGTGTGCCGTCGTCGTGCTGTCGGAGCGCGCCGCGGACCGTGTGGACGCCGGCCTCGTACACCGTGGCGCTGCCGCTGGCCTTCAAGGCCGCCATGCGGGCGGTCGCCTCGGTCGTGGCGTGTCGGATGCCCTCGCCGGTGCTGTCGACGGTGGTGAAGCGGCTGGCCACTGCCGCCCGGTCCGGCCTTGCGACGAGCCCGGCGACGGTCGCGTGGACGGCGACGAGTGAGGTGGTGGGGTCGACGGGGGTTCCCTGTGGTGGGCAGCAGCCGGGATCGTCGCAGGTGAGGCTGAAGATGCGGCTTTCGGTGACCCGCAGCAGTTCCCGCACGGCCAGGCCGGTGGCGGTGAACGCCTCGCCGACGACACGCAGCGCCGGGTCGATGTGTCCCTGGGTGCCGTAGCCGACGATCACGAGGTCGCTGATCGGCTGCTGCCGCTGCACGACCGGAACGAGGTGAGCGGTGAGATCGCGCAGGTGATGTGCGGCGGATGCGGGGGCCGGCAGGTCACCTCGGGCGGCGAACACGATCCGCCGGTCTCGGCAGGCGATCACGACGATGCTGCCGTCGCCGGGATGGAAGCCGATGAGATACGGCACCGCGGCAGCCAGGTCGGCCGAGGATCGGACCGTCAGTTGGTTCTCGGGGAACGACACGTTGATCTCCCGTCAGAGTGGGGTCGGTAGAGGAGTGGAAAGCCGGCGGGACGGCGCAGTCGTCGCGCATCGCGCCGATCCGCAGGCAGGTGCCACCCGAGGGTGGGGCGACGCATGTTGTCCTCCGTAGGACAGCAAGGAGGCGGCCACCGGTTGGTGGCCGCCTGAAGGGCTGGTGGATCCGCGCCCTGGTCGCGCGGGGGCGAAGGGTGGGGGATTGGTGCGTGCCAGATCCGAGGCCGGCGGCGGCAGCCGACCAGGGTTGGTGGGCGCGATGCCGTCGCGAGGCGTCAGATCAGAGGCACGTGAAAGGTAAGGAGAGTCCTCAAGCTAGCCGGTCCGGGAGCGCCGTTGACGAAGCTGTCGGGTTCGGCCTCCTGACAGAACCTGACAGCCCGGCAACCCTGTCGGGTCTGCTGGCCCGCGGCGGGACTCGCCGGAACTGAGGCTCCCCTGGCTGATCTCGGTCGGCGGCGTGGTCAAGCCCTCCGGCGTCGGTCTCGTCGGGTTCGATACTCCTGAACTCCGGCAAGTCTCAAGGGCGGCGGAGGACCAGCACGTCCTCGTGCGCCACCAGGTGCACGGGGATGCCGTCGTCGCGGCTGCGGCGGACCGCCATCATTGCGAACATGCTGGCGCGGTGCACGACCTGCCCGTCGCGGACGGCGGCGAGCATCGCCGCCGTCCGCTCCACCGGGACCAGCCCGGCTGACCGTGCGACGGCGAGCAGTTCGCCGGGCAGGTCGATCAGGTCATCGCGTTGGCGACGTACCGGCCGGGAGGTGATCACCACGGTCCCGCCGGGACGCAGCAGCTGGTAGCTGGCGGACAGGATGGAGGCGAACCCGTCGAGCAGGCGGGACCACCCCGCGTAGGCGAGGTTGCCACGCTCCCGGTCCCCATACAGGTGGTCCCGCTTACGCACCCCGGCCCTCGTCGTCTGCACGAGGCCATGCGTCCCGCGCCCGTACGGCGGCGAGGTAAGCACAAGGCTCACCCGGCCGACCGCCGACGCGGGCACCAGGTCGAGCAAATCGGTGGCGTCCCCGGTGAACACCGTCGCCGTACCGGCCGCACCCTGCGACGCGGCGAGGGCGACGTTGGCATCGGCGAGCGCGGTGTAGCGGGGCTCGATGTCGATCCCGATACCCTGCCGGCCGAGGTGCATGGCCTCCACCAACGTGGTGCCGCACCCGCACATCGGATCAAAGACCACATCGCCCGGCGCGGTGTACGCACTGATCGCGTGCGCGGCCAGGTGAGGCAGCATCTTGGCCGGATGGCTGGAGGTCTGCCGGACGTAGCGGCCTCGCCGCTGGTCACGGGCGGGTATCTGGCAGGTCAGCCACACCGACGTGATCGACAGGCTCTCACCCATCGACTCCCCCGCCCTCTATAGCGCTACGGATCATGATCAGAACATCGGTGTGGATCGCCAGCTGCGCCTGCTCGCCGCGTCGGGGCAGCCGGTCGGCCGCCACGATGTGCTGCAGATACGCCAGCCCGGCCCGCTTCGCGGCGATGACGACGTCGACCGGCAGGGCGACGTCGCCGTGCGCCAGCACCACCGCCACGCAGCCGCCCGGCACGAGATGGGCGCGGCAGCGAAGGAAAAACTCAACCGGAGAGGCGTCGGCAACCGGCCAGCCAGTGACGATCAGCGTCGCCGACTCACGGCCCCACCCGACCGGGCGCGCCGCGTGCAGATGACTACGGCGGTGTGCCGCGATGATCGCGCGCGCCAACTGTGGTCCTTCGGCCAGGTCGATGATGAGGTCGGACGGGTGGGTGAGGTTGTGGACCAATCGCACACCCATCGCGTTGGACATGGCCTCGCCCTCGTGCGGGGCGGGGACCGGCCAAACAGTGATCGGCACAGGCGGGTCGCCGGGCACCACGTCCCCCACGGGAACCGGTGCACGGTGATGGTTTCTGTCGGTCATGGGCACGGTGGCCCCCGGACCGGCGGGCGTACTGACGATTCCCAGTGCGCCGCTGACAGGCCGATCGAACCCATCCCTGACCTGACAGCACCGGTCACCAGACCGGTCGGACAGCGGCATCAGCGAACCGGCGGTGCTGAGCACAGCGGCGAACCTGACACGCCCGGTCACGACCTATCCGGGTCTGACAAACACTCGTTGTGTCAGGTCGCGCTGTCCCAATCGGAGGTCTCGGAGTCTTCGCACGAGGCGAAGCGCTCCCGGCAAGGGGGACATCACCATGGCAACGACCACGCGCACGAGGACGGCCAACACGGCTCTGACCACCGCCGAGAAGGCTTTCGCACTGCTGACCTGCGAACCCGCACCGCTGGTGTTCGACGCCCGGCCGGTGCCGGGCCTGCCAGACACCACGATGGCGCTGGACGAGCTCCGCAAGCTACTCATGGTCGAGCGCTACGACAGCGACACCACCGACGAGCTGTGGCGGCAGCTGGCCCACCACGCCCGCGAATGGGGACCGGCCTGGGTCGTCGGCGCGATCGGCGTGGCGTTGCCCGCGCTGACGCACCTCGCGGCGAAAATCAGCCGCGGCTACGCGCGTCACGCCGACGACGTGGACTCCGAAGTCCTGGCCGGATTCTTGCAATCGTTGCGCAGTGCGGATCTCGCCCCGCCCCGACTGTGGCTGCGGCTGTGCTGGGCAGCCTGGCGCGCCGGAACCGCGGTCATCAAGACCCACGACGGCGAGGAACTGCCGCTGGACCTGCCCACCGGGTCGCGCTCACCAAGGATGCCGTACGGGCATCCGGACCTGCTGCTCGGTCGGGCAGCCGCCGCCGGCCTGATCACGGCCGAGGCCGCTGAATTGATCAGCGCCACCCGGTTCGGCGACGCGCTGATCGAGCAGCTGGCCGCCGAGAAGGGCGTGACCGGACCAGCCCTGCGGATGCGCCGCCGCCGCGCCGAACGCATCGTGGCCGACGCGGTCACGCGCGGCGACCTGTCCGGTCCGAGCTCTTCGGCCAGCCGCCGCGAAGGCGCCATAGCCGCCTGAGAGCACCACCCGGTCGGCAACAGCTGAGCGACGTCGGTGCCGTCCCGCTCTGGATCGTGCTGCTGCTCGCGGTCGCTGCTGCCGGAGCCGCTGTAACCGACCCCGCAGACGGGGCCTGCCTCGAGCGTCACACCCGGGTTTGGGCGAGGTCGCGGCTGGCGGTGGCTGGAATGGCCCGGGGCCAGGTCCATGCGGCTCGCAGGATGAAGGCCAGGAGCAGCAGCTCGAGCCCGATGGAGAAGCCGTAGAAGTAGAGGTAGGTCCAGGACTCGCCGTCCGCGTTGTACACCGTGACGGGGATGTAGAGCGTTGCCACGACGAGGTTGGTGGCGCGGTTGACGCGGGCGGGGAGTGTCGTGGAGAGCAGGATCATGAGGATCGGGATGGCCATGAGTGTGAGCGCGAGGGCGACGAAGGTTGGGCCGGTGTCGAACTCGTGCACGGCGCCGGCCAGGATGTGGTTGATGAAGCCGGGCTTGTACAGGGCGAGGTAGTCGACGTAGATGTAGAGGAACATGAAGCTGGCCCAGGCCGCGGCGAGCTTCGCCTGGACCGGGATGTGCGCTTGCTGGAGCGCACCGGCTGGTCTGCCGGTTCTGGTCATCACGTCTCCTGTTTGCTGGCGTCAGCCGGGTCGGCTCACTCGATGTCTCCACCATGACCAGCGTTGGCGGGCGCCACATCCGCTTGCGGGCTCCGGCTGTCCTGGCCCCAGGCGCGGGACACTCGCCGTACTTTCGGCTGATCCGCCCTGAGGGGCGGCCCCCTTACGTTCTCTGGGAGGGGGGAAGCATGCTTGCTGAGCTCTGGGCTGAGCCTCGCCCCACACGTCCGCCGGTGCGGGTGTGGCGGGACTGGGCGCTGTCCTCGGCTCTTGTCGTGATCTCGGTCGTCGAGTTGCTGCTGCGCGACGACAGGGCATGGGCGCCGCTGCTGGTCGGTGTCAGCGTCGTGGTCGCGGCGTGCCTGCTGTATCGACGCACGCGACCGCTGGCCGCAGTAACCGTTGCCTTCGGAGCCGTTCTCGTCTTCGACATCGCGAGGATCGCGGTCATTGACGCCACCGGCCTGCTGGGTATCGCAGGGCTGCTCGTGTTGCCCTACGCCCTGCTGCGCTGGGGGGCAGGTCGCGAGGTTGCCCTCGGACTCGGCATCATCCTCGTCTGGCTACCCGTCACCCTCGTCGCGGAGTCGACCTCACCCGCGGAGAAGGTCGCCGGTTACGGCTTTTTCTTGTGCTCGGCCGCGCTCGGAGCGGCAGTGCGCTACCGCACCAGAAGCCACGACCGCGATGTCGAGCAGGTCCGGCTCCACCAGCGCAACGAACTCGCCCGCGAGCTGCACGACACGGTCGGCCATCACGTCTCGGCCATCGCCGTCCAGGCACAGGCAGGTCGCGCGCTGGCCGCCACGGATCCGGAGCGTGCGCTGGCCACCCTGGTCACCATCGAGGAAGAGGCGTCCCGGACGCTCAGGGAGATGCGAGCCCTCGTGGGCGTGCTGCGCGACGGTACGGACGCCGATCTCGCCCCTCGGCGAGGAGTGGTGGACATCGAACGACTCGCTCGTCCCGGCGGCGAGGTGCTGGGCGTCCGCGTGCAGGTCTCCGGTGACGCCGAGGCCGTTGAGCCGGCAGTCGGCACCGCCCTCTACCTGATCGCCGCCGAGGCGGTCACCAACGCGACCCGCCACGCCTGCGGCGCCACCCACGTCACCGTCGACGTCACCGCATCCCGCGGCCAGGTGCACCTGCGGGTGCGCGATGACGGCGAGGCCACCACGACCAGCTCCCCGCACGCCGGCTACGGGCTGCGCGGCATGGCCGAGCGGGCGAGCCTGCTCGGCGGCACCCTCCGGGCGGGACCTGCCCCGGACGGCGGCTGGAGCGTCGACGCCTCGCTTCCTCGGACAGTGCGCGCGTCATGACCATCCGCGTGCTGGTCGCTGACGACCAGGACATCGCCAGGGCAGGGCTCTGCATGATCCTGGACGCCCAACCGGGCATCGTCGTCGTCGGCGACGCCGCCGACGGCCGCCGGGCGATCTCCATGGCCCGTTCGCTGCGTCCCGATGTGTGCCTGCTGGACATCCGCATGCCCGAGGTCGACGGGATCGAAGCCACCCGCCAGCTCGCCGGGGCCGACGTCGCCGATCCTCTGGCCGTCGTCGTCATCACCACCTTCGACCTCGACGAGTACGTCTACGGCGCGCTCAAGGCAGGCGCCCGAGGCTTCCTCCTCAAGGACGCCGGCGCCGAGATGCTCACCCAGGCCATCCATGCCGCCGCCCGGGGCGACGCCCTGATCGCACCGAACATCACCGCGAGGCTCCTGTCCTCCTTCGCGAACAGCCGCTCGCGCTCGGTGCCACCTGAGCCTGTCGAGCCGCTGACCGCTCGCGAGGAACAGGTCCTGCTGGCTGCCGCTCGCGGGCGGACCAACAGCGAGATCGGCGATGAGCTGTCCATCAGCCTCAGCACGGTCAAGACCCACATCGCCTCCCTGATGCGCAAGCTCAACGCCCGCAACCGCGTCGAGATCGTGATGTGGGCCTACGAGACACGCCGCGTCGGCACCTGATCGGCGCCCGCATACGCGAGTCGCGGAAGCAGGAGTGCCGAGGGCCCGGATATAAGTTGCTCCGGCCCGGCGCCGGCCGTGATCGGCCGGCGCCGGATGCCGGTTCAGCGCGTTGCGGTGCGGTGCAGCTGGACGGCGCCGGAGGTCAGATCGCGTGGGGCGATCCGGTCGACGTCGAACTCGGTGCTGCCGGGGCTGTGGTCGTAGATGACCGTCCCGGTGGTGGTTTCGAAGACGACCAGGCGGGCCCGGTCGGTGGGGATGGCCACGCAGTCGGTGCGGCCCGACGAACAGGCGTCCCAGCCGTAGATCACCCAGGTGTAGCCGGATCGGCCGTTGAGGGTTCCCGTACCACGGGAGGCGACCTTGCCGTCCTTGGTGAGCACGAGCCATTCCAGGGAGCTGGGTTCGAGCCGGAAGCTCGTCCCGTCCGTCCACGCCTTGCCCTGGCCGACCGGGGTGGTGGCACTGCTGCTCTGGTACTGGGCGGTGTTGTGCAGCCATGTCTGGCCGGCCGCGTTCGGCTCGCTGACCAGGGCGCCGGCCGGGGTGGCGGTGGAGCCGTCGATGTTCGCGGTGCCGGCGTCGGGGTCGTAGACCACAATCATGCTGCCGGAGGTGTCGATGGCGGCGTCGTCGTCGCGGACGGTGACGTCGATGGTGTACATGCCGGCGTCAGTGAAGGTGTGCGTGGCCCGGCAGACGTTGTTGGTGGCAGTCACTGATTCGGTACGGCCGTCGTCCCAGACGACGGTGCAGGTGTGGGTGTCGTTGGTGCCGGGATCGTTGAACGGGACCTTCAGCTCGAACGCCGTACGGGCCCGATGTACGGGCCACTGGGTGGGCGCGACGGCCGCGGCGGCCGCGCGCAGCGGGCTCGGCGCGGGGGTCTCCCGCAGCGACGGAGCGACGTTGCTCAGCGTGACCGTCGCGCTGTCGCTGACCGCTCCGTTGACGCCGTCGTCGGCGGTGAGCGTGACGGTGAAGGTGCCGTCGTCGGTGCAGCTGATCGTCGTGACCGGCGTGCCGGCGTCCTCGAAGGCGCAGGTAGCGCCCGCGTCCACGTCGGAACCGGCGGTGTATGACCACCGGGTGCTCGGGGCGCCGCCGTCGTCGCGGGCGGAGCCGTTCAAGCCGACCGGGCTGCCCTCGTTGCCGCGGCGGTCGGGACCGGCGCTGACCACCGGCGAGTCGTCAACGTCGGGGTTGTCGGGCGGGGGGTTGCTGACGTTGCCGTCGCCGACCGGGATGAACAAGTTGTCGTAGTCCAGCAGCCGGTCGTTCTCCATCCAGATGCCGATGCGGCCACCGGCCTCCTGGTTCTCGGCGCGGGCGACGAACCGGACGGAGTAGTTGTCCGGCAGCTGCACCGGCCGACCGCGCTCGAGGTCCTCGTCGTGGAACTCCGGTCCGGCCGAGCCCTCGTACGTGGCTGCGATCGGGTACTCGTCGCAGTCCCAGTTGGGAACGGTCGGGTCGGCCGGCGGTGGCGGCATCGACGTGCGGGCGCAGGTGTTGGTGGAGACGGTCCGGTTGCGGTCCGCGCGGAACCGGTGCTCGGCGCTCTTGGCGCGCGGGATCCGGTGCAGCGGGTCGCTCGCGGTCGCCCCACGCAGGACCTTGTTCGGGTTGGGCGGCCAACTGGCCGACGGGTTCGCGCGGGCCTCCTCGATGTG
The DNA here is from genome assembly GCF_040643095.1 of Micromonospora sp. NPDC047467. Taxonomy (NCBI): domain Bacteria; kingdom Bacillati; phylum Actinomycetota; class Actinomycetes; order Micromonosporales; family Micromonosporaceae; genus Micromonospora; species Micromonospora sp. NPDC047467. The sequence goes on from NZ_JBEYTO010000014.1 coordinate 64,603, forward strand.
CACGGCGGCGCCCTTGATGGCCGGGTCGGTCGTGCTGAGGAAGATGCCCGGGACGGCGCGGTCGAAGACCGATCCGAGCTGCCGGGCACGGGCGCTGCTCAGATACCACGCGCTGTCGAAGCGCATCCCACCTTCTTCGCTCTCCGTGTCGACGAACTGGAAGTACCAGCCCGGCAGGTCGAAGTCGTACTCGATGTGGAACACGCCCGTCGCGATCTGCTCGCCGTTCGCCGCGGCCGGCTCACGGGCATCGGACATCAGCTCGAAGAAGGCGTAGTTGTTGGCCCGCCAGCCCGGGATCGTCTTCTCGGTGTCGTCGTCCGGCCCCGGGAAGCACGCGTAGTCGTCGTCGACGTCGAAGACGGGGTCGCGATAGCCGCCGTCGCACTCCATGGTGGCTTTCATTTTCGCCGTCGGCGCCGAGAACACCCCCCGGGCCCACAGCACCTCGACCTCGAGGGTGAAGCTTGCCCACCGCAGTTTGCTCGGGTCGTTGATGTGGCCGCCCTGCTTGCCCTCGCCGCGCAGCATGTTCTGCGAGAGGTACTCACCGCTCAACCGGCACGACGGCGGGAACAGCCCGCATTCGATCGCCCCGATGTACACCATGTGGCTCTGGCAGTAGGAATACCGGTTCTTGATCCAGCCCTGCTCGCGCTTGGCCTCGTCGCTGTGCTCCTCGCACTGCTCGCGCGTCGCGTAGTCGTACACGTCGTCCGGCAGCGACCCGCGCGGGAAACGCCCGGAGTCCACCACGTAGCTCTCGGGACCGGCCGCCGCGGCTCGCGGCCGCGCCCTGGTCGACTCCGAGGGCCCGTCGGCGGTCGCCGGCTTGACGCCGAGGTTATCGAGGTTCAGGTTCTTGCGGAACTCCTCGCTCACCCGCTCGGGATGCTCGATGAGATCCGGGTCGGAGATGACGTACGCAACGAGCTTGCGGGTCGTCTGGTCCGGGCTCGGCTCGGCGTGGGCCGGATAACCGGGGATCAGGCCCACGAACATCGACATCAGGATTGTGACAGGCAGCAACCATCGTCGCATCAGCGCAACTCCCCCGTGGATAGGTGATGTGGGAGTAGTTCAGTCAACGATGCTGGTCGATGCAAGGGTGAGTAAGCATGCGGACACTCACAGTCGGCGGGAGATCGCTACCCTCGTAGTCGACCGAGCGGGGAGGGGTCAGCATGGCGGCGCTGGTCGAGCACACCGAGCTGTACGTCGATGTCGACTATCGACTGTTCGCGATGATCGACGACAGCAACGACCGGCGCAACGTTCCGCCCCCACCGCACGAGCTCGATCAATGGGTCAGCTCGGCGTCGGGCTACGTGGTGGTCGAGAACATCGACGACGCCGTGGTGCTGGGTAGCGACACCCGGCTGGAGACCTGGGACGGGCCGGCTGACTTCGATCCGGCCGACTGGGACCGCAGCCACGTGCTCGAGGTGGTCTTCGAGTCTGGCATCCTCGGGTTCTCCAGCGGCACGGCCGGCGGCATCGCCGACGCCTACCGCCTTCCGCCGGGCCGCCGATGGAGCGTGCGGCTGGCCTGGCGCACCGAGGCGCCGCCCGCTCCGGACGAGCTGCCGACCGCGTCGGTCCTCATCCAGTTCAGCCCGGCCTGAGCCGCCGAGCCGACACTTCGCGGTCGGGCGTGTCAGTCCCCGTGAGTTCGGCAACACCCACGCAGACGCTGACTCTCGGCGCTACTCAGCGCTCAAAGCGGGCAGGCACCCACCGCCTGCGGGCCCGGGCGACCGTGGTCACGGCGATCCGGCGGCGCACAATCAGCGCCGCGACGACGCCCCCGGCCAAGGCCAGAATGCTGGCCGTCGGCACGGGGTTCTGGCGGGCGGCGCCTCCCGCCTGACGCACCCACGGCGAGGTGGCTTCCCGTACGCGGGTCCCACGCGTTCTGATCGCGTGGCGCAGGCGGGGCCAGGTGTCTCGGGCGTACAGATCGGGTCGTCGATGGAAACGTCCGAACCGTAGAGGTCCGCAGACCCGAGTCCGTCTGGCTGCCAGTCTTCTCACTGCTCATGGCATCGCCCGCTCCACGATGGGCCGACGGTGAGCACTGTGGCGCAGCTGGCCGAAGTCTTTCACCGACGCCGCGACCAGTGCGAGGTCACCGTCCTGGACGTGTGGGGGTGGCGAACACGGTACGGTCCGCGTACCGCTGTCGAGGAATCTCGGAGAAACGCGTGACCGAGCATCCGCTCAGCGGCTAGATGTGTGCACTCGGTCTTGGGTAGACCGCCGACCAGCGATAGATACCGGCCCAACTCGCCGCGGGAGAGCTGCGCTCAGACCAGAAGGACCTTGTTGGCTAGCCGTTAAACTGCTCCCATTCGAGGCGAGAGCGTAGGGGCCGCAGGGCTGAGCGTCGGCTGCCGGCTGCCGGCTGCCGGCTGCCGACGCTCAGCCAGATGCCACTCCCGCCATAGTCGACGGCCTCGGCGACCAAGCCGGGAGCCACCCAATGGCGTCGGGTTGCCCGGTACCCGCATCGGCTGCAGCGGCGGGACGGGAACCAGATCCTCGACGAACCAGTCCAGCACCTCCGTGGTGACCGTGGCGAAACCGGTGAACGGTGAGGTGCTCGCCGCTTCGTTGAGGGCGAACTGGAACACAAAGCCGCTGAGCTGTTCCCGCTCGCGCAGCCGCTCCGGGCCGCCGTCGTACCAAACCACCGGATCATCGTCGGTGGGGTCGATCAACGCCACCCAGACGCCCTGATTCTCGGCCGCGAAGACCACCAGCGGCTCGTCTTCCAGGTACTCGATCCTCTCGAGCGACTTTTTGAAGTCCTGCCGGCCGAGGATCTCCGTTTCGACCAGAGGGCCGGACAGGTCGCGGTCGGTAGGTCAATGCTGCGCGAGGACGATTGATCGCGTGGCGCTTCGCCCCGGCGACCCGGTGGCCGCCCCGCGCCAGCCTTGAGGTCGATCCCGGCCTTGCGCACTCACGGTTAACCTGGCGGCATGGGTGGGCCGCCATGGCTGGAGTTCGCCGATCAACTCGGTTCGATCGTCGGGGCGGCAGCAGGCGTGCTGAGCGTCGCCCTCGTCCTGCGGCGGGCCCGGTCGTCGTCCACGATGTCCCGATCGGTCGCTGCACCGTCGCGCTGGCTGTGGGTCAGCGTCGTCTCGGGACTGCTCGCGGTCGTCGCCGCCGCGCTGCACCTGTTCGGCGGGGGGAGAGTCGGGCTCGCGGTGCCGATGTCCGTGGCGGCGCTCGTCCTCGGCGCCGCCGCCGCGACCATGTACCTCGTCGACCGACGCCGACCCCTGCTCGCCGACCAGCATCCGCTCCGCGCGCTCCTGGCCGCGCAGTGGGAGGACGCGGCGACGCACCGGTACCAGTTCTTCGCTGGCCATGCTCCGGCGCTGCCGAAGGTCTACGTCGAGCAGCGGGCGATGACGCCGGCTGACCTCGCGGGCAAGGCGCATCCCAAAGTGCTGACCGTCCCGCAGATGCTCGCCAACTTCGACGACGCTCTGGTGGTAGCGGAGCCGGGCATGGGCAAGTCCACGATGGTGGCTCTGATTCAGCATCTCCAGTCGCGGTGGTGGCTCGACGCCAAGCGCGGCACCCGGCTGAGCCGCGCTCCATTCGGCCCGGTCGTGCCGGTCGCGGTGCCGGCCAGAGCGCTGGTCGACCGGCGACTTTCCGACGCGCTGGCGGAGTCCTACGGGCTCCGGAGCGGCGTCGACGTTGACGCCGTGCTCTTCAATGCGCCCCCGCTACCCGGCACGCGGTGGCTGGTCCTCATCGACGGGGTCGACGAGGTGCTCAGCGGCAACGACCGCTCGGATGTCGTCATCAGGATCGCGAGTTGGCTGCAGAGTCCCAGCCCGGCGCAACGGTTCCTGGTGGCCACCCGTCCGCTACTCTTCGGCGAGTTGGCTGAGGTGAAGGGCCGTTCGGTGGCGGAGTTCGCGCTGCGCCGGTTCGATCCCACGGACCTGGAGACGTTCGCCAGCAGATGGTTCGCGGCCCGAGCCGCCGACGGTAACGGCGCAGCCGACGCGCAACGATATCTGCGCGCCGTGGCGGCAGCCCGACTCGGTGCCGTCGTCGAGGTGCCACTGCTGGCCACGATCGCCGCGCTGGTCTTCGAGCACGATCAGCACCGGCCGCTGCCGAGTAGCCGTACGGAGCTGTACGCGGAGTTCGTTCGGCATCTGCTCGCCGGTAGGCCGTCAGTCGTCGAGCAGCGCGCCCGGATCCGCGCCGAGTTCGAGCGCTACGGCGATTCGGGCCGGCGGTTCTGGGCGTGGCTCGACCGGAACCTGAAGGACTTGGTGGAGAACCTCGCCGACGCGCAGTTGACCAACGACACGTTGTCGCTGGTCGAGCAGACCCGCACCTGGGTGCGCGACCAGGCGCCGCGGGACACGCTCGACGCGGTCCCCGACTGGGACCGGCACGTCCGCGCGATGTTGACCAGCACCTCGGTGCTCGTCGAACGCGGTCCCGGCCTTGCCTTCACCCACCGCAGCCTGGCGGAGTTCCTCGCCGCAGGGGAACGGGCGAGGCACTTCGACGAAGCTGCGTGGCTGGCGGACGTGCGGGCCCCCAACCGCCGCAACCTGGCACTGTTCGTGCTGGGCCGCCGGCAGCACGTACCGGCCGATCCTCTCGTCGAGACGCTGCTGAACAGCCAGGACGCCGATGTCGCCATCGCCGGCGAGATCCTCGCCGAGGGCATCGACGTCGCCGGCCCGTTGCGTCAGCGGGTCATCGACGCTCTGCTCGCCCAACTCCGGGCTGAGGATCCGACCGCACCCGAAGCGCTACAGGCGCTGGTCGCGCTCTGCCGTGACGACCGTGTCGCCGCCGCGCTGCAAGCGATCACCGCGGACGTCGCCGCGCGGCCGTGGGTTCGTCTGCTGGTCGCTGACGCACTCGATGAGGCCGCCGTGACCGCGGGCGGCGTCCAGCGGCTCGTCGTGGACCCGTCGATACCGAGCAACGTCCGCCGCTGGGTGCAGCGAGCCGCGTCGGAGCCAAGCAGTTCCCGTTCCGCGCCCGACGCCGCTGCGGCATCGGTGCCGAGCCACCTCCAGGCGTTCGCGTACCGCAGAGCCCTCAACGAGGGCCACAGTGAGCCCGGCTACCGGCTCATGGTCGCGCTGGAACTCGCTGGCTCGGGCGATCCGCCGGGTGTGACGGCGCTCCGCGGCTGCTGCGTCGACCGCGGGCTACGAGTCGACCTGCGGTTGCAGGCGGCCCGGGCGTTGCTGCGCCTCGCCGCCGCCGACCACCTCGACTGGCTCCGCGGCCTAGCCGCCAACGAACACCTCGATTCCGACTCCCGAGCGGCCGCGGCGACCGCGTTGCTCGAAGTCGACGACAACGACGCCGAGCGGCTGGTCCGTGAACTGGCCGCTCTGGACGACACGCTCGCCAGTCGGCTGCCAGCGATGCGCGTCGCGCTTGACCCGACAGCCCGGCCCGGCCGGAGCGGCTACGACCGCTTCGACGAGGTGCGGCTACGTGCTCCGGGCAAACACCTAGCACCCGACGTCGCTTCCCAAGTCGAGCAGACGACGGGGTCCGGCCAGATCATTACCTTCTACTCCTACAAGGGCGGCACCGGCAGGACGATGGCGTTGGCGAACGTCGCCTGGATCCTCGCGAGCAACGGCTACCGCGTCGCCGTGCTCGACTGGGATCTGGATTCGCCCGGCCTGCACCGGTACTACCTACCGTTCCTGCTCGACGAGGACCTGAGGTCGTCGCCCGGCCTGATCGATATGCTCCGCGACTACGTCTCGGCGATGATGGATGCGGGCGGTGATCGTGCCGAAGCGGCCGAGGCGGCCGTCGACGTCAGCCCCTACGCCACCAGACTCGGCTGGACCTTCCCGGACAACGGCCTGATCGACTTCGTCTCGGCCGGACAGCAGAACTCCGGGTACTCGAGATCCGTCGCGACGTTCGACTGGAAAGCCTTCTACGAGCGCCTCGGCGGCAAAGATTTCTTCGAGGCGCTCCGCGCGGACCTGCGTCGGCGCTACGACTTTGTCCTGCTCGACAGCCGGACGGGCATCGGCGACGGTGCCTCCATCGCCACCGTGCAGCTACCCGACACGGTGGTCAACTGTTTCACGGTGAGCCAGACGGGGATAGACGGGGCGGTCGCCATCGCCCGTTCGATCCGCGATCAGCGGCCGGCCAACCCGGTGCGGATGGTGCCCGTGCCAATGCGCGTCGAGTCCGGCGAACTGGCGAAGCTCGAGGCCGGCCGCGACTACGTCCGCGCGCGATTCGACCCGATGCTCACGTCGTCGGGACGAAGCGACCTCGACCGCTACTGGGCAGCGGTGGAGATTCCGTACCGGCAGTTCTACGCCTACGAGGAGATCCTTGCGGTCTTCGGTGACCGACCCGGGTCGGTGGGTTCCCTGCTCGCGGCGTACGAGCGGCTTACGAGCGAAATCACCGGCACCGGCATGGAGCTTCCGCCGATCGACGAGCGGGAACGCGTCCGCTGGCTCGCGGACTTCGACCGAAGTCGGATCGCGCCCACGTCGACCTCGCTGACCATCAGCTACGCGGCGCCGGACCGGATGTGGGCCGAGTGGATCGGCGCCCAACTCAACTCGGCGGGGCAGCCCAGCGTGCTGTTCGAGATCCGGGACTGGGTGGCGGCGATGGACGGTGCCGACCGGATGTTGGTGGTGCTGACACGCGCATACCTGGACGCGGCGGAAGCCACCGATGTCGCGCGGGTCGGAGGCGAACGACTGACGCAAGGGCCTGACCCGTTCCTGGTTCCGGTGCAGGTCGGCCGGGTGCGGCCAACACGTGCCTTCGCCGTCGTCCCGACCGTCGATTTGGTCGACATGACCGAGGACCAGGCACGCGAGGCGTTGTTCGCCGCGTTGCAGCCGCCGAACCCTGTCCCCCGAATCGCCGGCGCCTGGCCGCGATTGCCCACCGTCGCACCGCAAGTGTGGAACGTGCCGGCGCGCAACCCGAACTTCGTCGGACGCGACGCGATCCTGCAAGCGCTGCACGGCCGACTGGCCGAGCACCGCGCCACGGCGGTCATCGGCAGGGCCGGCATCGGCACGACCGAGGTGGCGCGGGAGTACGCCCACCGATTCGCGGCCGCGTACCGGCTCGTTTGGTGGGTAGACGCCGCAAGCCCGCTGGCAATCCCCGATCAGCTCGCGCAGCTCCATGCGAGCCTCGACCTGGGCCGCACGGTCGATGCCCTCGACCACCTTAAGCGGACCGACCACTGGCTTATCATCTTCGACAACGCCGACGACCCAGAGGCCCTGCGCGCTTACCTGCCCCACGGCCCCGGCAGCGTCCTAATCACCTCGCGCAGCGCGGCCTGGACGGACGCCGTCGATGCCCTGCACGTTGACAGGCTCGAACGGGCCGAGTCAATCGCGCTGGTGAGGCGGCGGGTGCCCGGAATCGCGCCCGGCGATGCCACGGCCATCGCCGAACGCTCCGACGGCCACCCGCTCTTCCTGAGCCTCGCCGGCGCGTTCCTCGCCACAACGGATATGACGGTGCCGGAGTACCTGGAGGGCCTCGACCGCTCGGAGACCCACAGCGAGTTCTTCGTAGGGCTGACGGTCCAGCGGCTGCGCATGCAACGACCGGCCGCCTACCGGCTCCTGGAGATCCTCGCCTGCTTCGAGCAGGAGACCGTTGCCATCCGGACGCTGTCGTCGCCCGCGGTGTTGCGCGAACTCGACGAGTACGAACCCGACCTCGGTGGCTCCCCCGCAGCGTTGGTCCGTGACATCGCCCGGCTCGGCATGGTTCGCATCGACACCGACGCCGACACGGCCATCACGCATCGGCTCCTGCAGCGCACCATCCGGGAGACGATGCCCGAGGAGCGGCTTGTCGCCACCCGCAGCCTCGCTCGACGACTGTCTGCCGCCGCTGCGCCGGACCGAGCGCCGCACCTGTCCGGCGATTTCGCACGCGCCCTGAAGGTGGCGCGCGAAACGTGGGACGACCGTCGGTCTTCCGTCGGGGCGAACGACCCCCGCACGCTCGACGCTGCCCACGACCTCGCGATCGTCCAGTTGCTTCTCGGCGAGTTCACCGAGGCGACCGAGCGGGACTGGGACACCTACGGCCGGAGACTGCGTACCCGCGGCCCGCGGCACCCGGCGACGCTGCTCAGCGAGGACAACTACGGTCGGGACCTACGCGAGATCGGCGACTACGAGGGCTCCCGGAACCAGTTGGTCCGGACCCTGGAGACCGCCCGTGCAGTGCTCGGCGGCGAGCATCCGGTGAGCCTGCGCGTCGGCCGGAATCTCGCCGTGAGTCTGCGCCGTCTCGGCGACGTCGCTGCCGCTCGCGACCTGATCACGTTCGCCCGCGACCGCTGGGCGGCGACGCGGGGTCCGCGGGACCCCGAGACCGCCGCGTGCGACGCCGAACTGGCCTGCATCTGCGCCGCTGAGCAGGACAGTGACCACGCGAAGCACCACGCGGTGGCGGCACTCGGGGTGTATCGCGACACGTACGGCGAGGACCACCCGCTGACCCAAGTGGTCGCGAACACGCTGGGCGTGGTGCTGCTCGGCGCTGACGATCCTGGCGGGGCCCGCCCGGTCCTGGCGGATTGCGTCCGGCGTCTGCGCGGTCGGCTCGACGAGCGCCACCCCTACGTCCTGGTCGCTCAACTGAATCACGCCACCGCCCTGGGTGACGCTGACGAGGCGAGACGCCTCGACCAGCATGTCCACAGCCTGCTGGCCACCCGGTACGGTTCCCACCATCCCCTGAGCAGGGCAGCCGCGACCAACGTCGCCCTCGGGGCGGGTGACGGGGCCAGGCTCACCATCGACCTAGAACCGCTGGTTCTGCCCATACCGACCGGGTCCGCGCCAGATGCCGGCGACCCTGATCGCTGGTGATCGGCGCTCGGCCAGGAGGTAGCGGCTGTGTGGCGCGCAACGTTTGCGGAGGGCACCTACCTTGTGGCTATTACACGGCGAGAGACGGCGCTGAGGGCCTAGCGGCTCGACTACATCGGCCGGCTTCCCGATTGGCTGGCCGGCTGTCGAACTGCGGCCTGCCGACGCCAATCACAAGCCCATCACGCATTGATGTGCGGCTCATGCTGTCGTAGTGGTGACGTCGGTCCAGGTCCCGCGAGCTGAGACCCAGATCCCACTGGCGGACCTCTGAGCAGGGATTTGAGTTCCCCCCGCCTTGACGGAGCGGTGGTTACCTGCTGCCGGCTGGTGCAGGGGCGGCGATAGTTGGTTCGGCTGGCTCCGTCTGGCGGGTGTGCCAGGCGGTCTCGTACTCGTCAGGGCTGAGGTAGCCCAGCTCGCGTTGGATGCGGTGGGTGTTGTACCAGCCGTCTATGAGCCTTTTCCAAGCTGATCTTGCAGCTCAGGGTGGATGCGGCGAGCCCGGAGATCGATGAGGGCGAGGCTCCAGGTAAGACAGCAGTCGACCAAGATCCGATGCCCCGACCGGGAGCCTCGCCTGTGCTGTCTTACCCTTCCACGATCTCGCTGTCCAGCCGCACCCTGAACCACCTCGCCGACCCCATCCGCCGCCACCGCAACCAGCATCGACCCCGGTGGCGGCACCTCGACCCGGGCCGGCAGGCGCTGCTCGCCCTGGCCCACCTGCGCAACGGCGACACCTACACCCGGCTCGCCGCCGGGTTCGCCGTCGGCATCGCCACCGCCTGGCGCTACGTACAGGAAGCAATCGTGCTGCTCGCAGCAGTCGCCGAGGACCTGGCCACGGCGATGCGGCGCATCCGGCAACTGGCGTACGCGATCCTGGACGGCACTCTGATTCCGATAGACCGGGTCGCTGACCAGAAGCCGTACTACTCCGGCAAGCACAAGCGCCATGGCGTAAATGTGCAGGTCATCGCCGACGCCGCCGGCCGGCTCATATGGGCCTCACCGGCACTGCCGGGCTCGGCGCACGACCTCACCGCCGCCCGTATCCACGGCATCATCGAAGCGCTGACCAGCGCGGACGTGATGACCTTCGCCGACAAGGGGGCTACCAGGGCGCCCGGGGCAGCGCGCGCACGCCGTTCAAGCGGCGCCGCTTCCGGCCGAAACTGTCGCGCCGGCAGAAGGCGGTCAACCAGGCACACGCGAAGATCCGAGCCCGCGGCGAACGGGCCATCGCCACGCTCAAGACCTGGAAAATCCTGACCAAGCTCCGCTGCTACCCGCGCCGCGCCACCGCGATCGTGCAGGCCATCCTCGTCCTGCACCACGTCGAAGCGAACCGCTACGCAGGATGAAAAGGGCTGTGAAGGTAGGCGAAGATCGCGTTCTCGGCCTCGTCGCGGGTCCGCCAGGACGTGCGGTAGACGAGTTCGATCTTCAACGTGGACCAGAAGTTCTCCATCAGGGCATTGTCGAACGAGTCGCCGTCTGCGAGGCACCCAAACCCGCCGCAGCGGCCCGCCGCCGAGGCGGCAAGTCCGACCAACTCGACGCGGTCGCCGCCGCCCACGCCGTGCTCGCCCTACCCGTGCAGCGCATCGCCGCTCCCCGAAGCGACGGACCACGCGAGGCACTGCGCCTGCTGCTGGTCTGCCGCCGGCACCACAGCGACGCCCGCACCGCCGCGATCAACCTGACCAAAGCGCTGATCCCTGACCGCCGACGACACCCTGCGCCACACCCTGCACGGACTATCGACCACCACTCAGGTCACCCGCCTGGCCGCCCTCGACCTGCCCGAAACCACCGACCTGCCCATCGAGCAACACACCCGCCGCCGCGAACTGGCCACCCTGGCCCGCCAGATCCAAACCCTCGACGCCACACTCGCCGACAACCACCGGCACCTACGCACCCTCGTCGGCCAACTCTGCCCACCCCTGCTCGACCAACCCGGAGTCGGACCCGTCACCGCCACGATCGCCCTCACCGCCTGGTCCCACCCCGGCCGCATCCGATCAGAAGCCGCCTACGCCACCCTCGCCGGCACCGCCCCCATCCCCGTGGCCAGCGGCCGCACCGACCGACACCGCCTCAACCGCGGCGGCGACAGAACCCTCAACAGCGCCCTGCACACCATCGCCCTAACCCGCCGACGTATCCACCCCGAAACCCGCGACTACATCACCCGCCGCCGCGCCGAAGGCCGCACCACCAGAGAAATCACCCGCTGCCTCAAGCGCTACATCGCCCGACAGCTCTACCGCACCATCACCACCCACCACCGCACCCCTTGACAACCCCACTCACAGATCAGCTGTACCTAGCTCTGCACTCCAGGCCGTACCCCGACATGAGCCTCACCAACTACGCTGTAGCCGAGCTCGCTTGCCCCTCCACGTACGTCCTTGTACCAACCAGAACCGAGACCGAGCGGGATGATCTTGCGGAAGCTAGTGAACAAAGACTGCGAAGTCGATCTCTAACGCTGCAGGTCAGGAAGTCTGCTCCCCGCGCATGCGGGGGTGATCCCTACTGAGTAGTCGCCTGGGCTCTACGCTGTGCCTGCTCCCCGCGCATGCGGGGGTGATCCCGAGGGGATCAAAGCGGAGGCCGAAGTGGAGCGCTGCTCCCCGCGCATGCGGGGGTGATCCATGAGCACCACCCTGGCCGGCCTTCACGAACGCCTGCTCCCCGCGCATGCGGGGGTGATCCCGAGGGATGCCTCTACCTGTCGACGGCTACAGACTGCTCCCCGCGCATGCGGGGGTGATCCGTGGTTGCCGTAGATGTTGACCAGGGTGCCACCCTGCTCCCCGCGCATGCGGGGGTGATCCCGCGCTGCGGAGTCTCGGGCAGGCGTACGCCGACTGCTCCCCGCGCATGCGGGGGTGATCCGGACACCTCGTCGACGAGCAGCAGGATGTGCGGGCTGCTCCCCGCGCATGCGGGGGTGATCCCTTCTCATCCAGATCGGCCAACCGATCCTCGATCTGCTCCCCGCGCATGCGGGGGTGATCCCAGCACGAAGACTGACCAGGATGGAGAGCAGCACTGCTCCCCGCGCATGCGGGGGTGATCCCAGGCATCACGGCCGGGTCGTCCGACTGGCGGACTGCTCCCCGCGCATGCGGGGGTGATCCGTCCTCCGGCGGGGACTTCCAGGACGGGGCCCTCTGCTCCCCGCGCATGCGGGGGTGATCCGTCGACATACTTCACGTATCCCCCGCTGGGGATCTGCTCCCCGCGCATGCGGGGGTGATCCTTCCAGCACCGCACCGGCAAGGCCATCGCCCGCCTGCTCCCCGCGCATGCGGGGGTGATCCCGGGAACGGCTCCAGGTCGGCGTCGGCTATGGCCTGCTCCCCGCGCATGCGGGGGTGATCCCGACACCGACGGTCACACGTACGTCGAGGTCTGCTGCTCCCCGCGCATGCGGGGGTGATCCCCAGTTGTCGATGTGGGTCGACGCGGTGACAGCCTGCTCCCCGCGCATGCGGGGGTGATCCGCCGAACATGGTGATCTCCTCAGATCGGAAGCTCTGCTCCCCACGCATGCGGGGGTGATCCCGGTGTACCCAGGTTCGGGCGGGGCCGAGCCATCTGCTCCCCGCGCATGCGGGGGTGATCCCGTCCACCGGATCATTCCGGCGGCGGCGACGATCTGCTCCCCGCGCATGCGGGGGTGATCCACGTCGGCAACATCTGGCGCAGCGCGGTATTCACTGCTCCCCGCGCATGCGGGGGTGATCCCTACGACCCCGAGATCGACGACAACCCGCTACCTGCTCCCCGCGCATGCGGGGGTGATCCCGGCACCGTCTACCTCGGTGCCAGCTTTGCAATCTGCTCCCCGCGCATGCGGGGGTGATCCGGTCATCGACGGTCGGGTGGTGGGTAGCAAGCGCTGCTCCCCGCGCATGCGGGGGTGATCCCGCGATCGAGTTGTGGTCGGTGTGGCAGGCCCTCTGCTCCCCGCGCATGCGGGGGTGATCCAGTACGACTTGCCCGAGCCGGACGGCCCATAGACTGCTCCCCGCGCATGCGGGGGTGATCCCCTCCGCAGCCTCTTCCGCCGCAACGCCGGACCCTGCTCCCCGCGCATGCGGGGGTGATCCGGCGTGGCCCGCGCGTAAGCGTCCCGATGGCACCTGCTCCCCGCGCATGCGGGGGTGATCCCGCGACGACGTTGCCCTTGATGTTCTGCCGGATCTGCTCCCCGCGCATGCGGGGGTGATCCTGCCCCGTCGCACCCGATGGGGTACGACGGGCAACTGCTCCCCGCCGCCATGACGTCGAGTCAGCCTGGCAGCAGGAGTTGCGCAGCCAACTGGAAACTGCGCGCGCCGCCCATGACGACGTAAAGGTGGTGCTTGGTTCGTATGAAGCTCGGCAATCCCAAGGTCCGGCTGGCGGAAGAATTGTGGCCGGCGCTGCGGGCGAAGTTCGAGCGGGAGTGGGTGGCTGGCGAGCCTGTCACGCCCGTCGTCAAGCTGATCGCTGATGTCCGCCGCATCTACCACCGCATCAGCGGGATCCGGGCGATGGCGGTTCCTGACGGCTTTGATGCGTGACGCCGTTAGCGTCCTCTGAGACATTTTCATCCTGGGTAGCGGTTGGTTTCGACGTGGTGCAGGACGAGGATGGCTTGAACGATCGCCGTGGCTCGGCCGTGGGCAGCAGCGCAGCTTGGTCAGGATCTTCCAGGTCTTGAACGTGGCGATCGCCCGTTCTCCGCGGGCGCGGGATCTTCGCGCGGGCTTGGTTGACGGCCTCGTGCCTGGATGACAGCTTCGGCCGGAAGCGGCGCCGCTTAAATGGGGTGCGCACGCTGCCGCGGACGCCCTGGTAGCCCTAATGGGTGCAGAGCGGGTCGGGCCTTGCCGCGACTCCTTTGGTATCCCCGGCGTTCGACGCCTCACGATAAGGCGGGAGCTGCTGCGTGGCTCGGCCCGCTCTGCAGGTTCGGGTCCGATTGGATCTGTTCGTGGTTCGAGCCCGCCAGCACGGAGCATCCCTCGGTTATCCGGGGCCAGGAGCCCTCGACGTGAGACGGGGAGCCGTGCCGGTCGCTGGGATCAAGGACGGCTCATCGGATGTCAGGCCATCGAGCCTTTCCATTAGGGCGCCGCATGATCCCGATCAGGGCAGAGACCAGCCCAACTCCCGGCATGGAGGACATATTGAAGGTCACCTGCGGCATCGACTGGGCCGCGAAACACCACGACATCGCGCTCGTCGACGACAACGGCACTCTGGTAGCGAAGGCCCGCATCACCGAGTCCGTCAAGGGCTTCCAGACGCTTCTGGCGATGCTGGTCGAAGCCGGCGACGACGGCGACTTCCTGCGGAGGAGGTTTGCGAGGGCTGTGCCGGCGACCCCGACGCCGACCAGCAGTATGAGGGCAGCGCCGATTGTGAGGCCGATCCTGAAACGGCGCGGGCGCCTATCCTGCGGTACTTGGGCGGCATGACCTTCGGTTTTGTTGGGTCGTGGCGCTTCCCTTCTGGACCTCTACTACCAGGCGACGTGGTTGGACTCGATACCGCCGCCGGTGACCCAGTGGTCGGGTCCGTCGGCGGAGTAACACAAGGTGGAGTCGGCTGCTCGTCCGTCGCCGCCGATGGTGAATTTCTGGCTGTAGAAGCCGCCGGGGTCTCTAGAATCGCGGCAGGTGACGGTGACGGCGGCACCGGGCGTGAACCCGGAGAGGGTGACGTTGTACCAGGAGCCGAATGGAGCCGCGCCGCCCCGGGCGAGGTCGATGCGCGGGCTCCCGGCTGGCGGGGGTGGTGGGGCGTTGCCCCACGACACGTGGTTGGACTCGATACCGCCGCCGGTGACCCAGTGGTCGGGTCCGTCGGCGGAGTAACACAAGGTGGAGTCGGCTGCTCGTCCGTCGCCGCCGATGGTGAATTTCTGGCTGTAGAAGCCGCCGGGGTCTCTAGAATCGCGGCAGGTGACGGTGACGGCGGCACCGGGCGTGAACCCGGAGAGGGTGACGTTGTACCAGGAGCCGAATGGAGCCGCGCCGCCCCGGGCGAGGTCGATGCGCGGGCTCCCGGCTGGTGGCGGTGGCGGTGCTTGGGTTCTCGGTGGCGGTGCTTGGGTTCTCGGTGGCGGCGGCTGGGTGGTGGTGCCGCCCGTTGGGGATGTGGGCTTGGCCGTCAGGTGCAGCATGAACCGGCCCGGCTGGTCATTGCCCCAGGACGAGAAGAGGTCAGGTAGTTGCGGGAACGTCGAGGTGATGATCCCAAGAACCTTCAGGAGCTTGCCGAGGTAGCGCAGCCGGTCGCTGGCCTGCTTCAGACCCTCCTCGGCTTCCTTGGCGTAGGCGGCTTCGCCGTATAGGTCCTTTGCCGACTTAAACGCTACATCAGGGTTGTCAAGGTTTTTCAGCGCTTGCGTGACGAAACATCCCAGGAACGCCTCGGCGCCGTCGGCCGACGGGAACGGCAAGAGTTTATTGATGCACATCCCCACGATCCACGCGGCGCTGGTCACTTTCTGGCGGGGATCGAGTCCGAGCACACTCATCCCGACGCTGAGCCCAGCGCTCCATGGATCGAGATAGGCGTTGAAGTTCTTTCTCTGCGTCTGCTCCGGCTGTTTGTACCCGGCGGTGAACCAGCCGTTGCCGGCGAGCAGCACGTTGCTGCCTGCGTCGTGGCCGGTGACGTTGGCAACGACCCGCCGGAGCAGGTCAGGCTGGCCCTCGACCCACACATAGTCCGCACCGGCGGGCACCGCCACCCACTGGTAAAACCGGCGGTTGGACTGCACCTGGATTTCCGCTCGGTCGGCGTTGGCGATGGCGCACAGATGCACCATCGTGGTGCGCTTGTCGATGCTGCTCCAACTCGGAGCGGACAGGCCGCTGCACGGCCGGGCGTCGGTGCGCTGGGTGGTGAAGTCCGCGAACGAATCGGCGAGCTCGCGGACCCAGTCCGGGACCGGAATCCACCCGAACAGGTTGGGTGAGAAATCCTTGGTCGAAATGTAGGGCACCCCGTCCGCAGTTCGCGACACACTCTTGGCCTCCCACCCCCCACCGTCGGGCTTGTGCAGCACCACCGGCAGCGCAGCTTTCGGCAGCTGACGCATCGCGCCTGGGTCGTCGAACAGGATGGTGATCGGCGATGCCAGCGACGTGCCCTCGAACGCAACGTCAACACCCATGCCTCCGACTACGACGAGCGAGCCGTCTGGATTGTCGGATCGCAGTCGGTGTACGACGACCTTGCCGGCCGTGGCGAACGCACCCGACGGTGCGGTGAGGTGCCCGAGCCCCGGCACCGCGACCGCGAGGGGGCGATCCGGCGCAACGGCCACCACAATGGCGTCGCCCTCCGTCCGCACCGTCGGGCTTGGCAAATCGGAGGACGGCTGCGGCTCGACGGCCTCTCCCTTGTCTTTCTTGGAGCATCCGGCCGCAGGGGCGAGCAACACGAGGCAGGCGGCCATCGCGAGGGCGCTCCTGATCCTGCTCATCGGTACCTCCCTGCCGACGGTGAACACATCATCCAGGCCAGCACTGGCTTTAGCGCGTTGCAATACCTAGATCTCAGATGAACGCTTCGCTAAAGCGATACAAACGGATGCCGCTGGTCTTCCTCCGACCGAGCAAGTCTCAGCCGCTCGACGGATAACGATCTCCGACGCGGTCTTCGTGCAACACAAACTCGACGAACTCAACTCGGCAGATCCGGGCAGGCGTTACGCGGTCAGCCCAGGGGTATCTGACAACGAGGGTCGTCCACCCGTGCTGAGTGATAGATCCCGCAGACGTCAAGTAGCTGCCTTCTGAAGGAGGTCCTACCTGCTGTCCCAGTTCACTCCGAGTACTCTCTTGCGTTTCGGTCCGCGCCGACCTTTCTGGTTCGCGGTCCCTGGGGACTACGTGTGTCGCTGACTGGTCCTGTCAGGTTGTGACGGGTGTCGGGCGAGTTCGATCGGCCTGACAGCCGAGATCTGGGCGATGCATGTCATCCACGGCATGCCCGCCCGGTGGGGACCCTCATCCGGCGAGGCTGATGGTCCGGCACGGCTGGCGCGGCGTACTGACACCGCAACCCTCGCCGAAGCAAGGGAGGAGCGCCCCCACCGGCCCAGTCGAAGCTTCGCCCTGGTCCCCACCGCGGCGGCCCGCAGAAGTCCTGTGGAGCGTCGCAATGCACACAACTCTGTCAGTCCTGTCCGATCTCGCTGCCGCCGCGTCGCAGCCACTGGCGGCTCCAAAATCGATCAACGAGGTCATCTCCTCGATCACCGCGTGGATCATGGGCATCATCGCGCTGGCCGCGACGATGTTCCTGGCCATCGGTGGCCTGCGCTACATGGCCGCCGGTGGTGACCCGGCCCAGGTCGAGCAGGCGAAGGGCAACTTCAAATCCGCTTTGATCGGCTACGCGTTGGCGGTTCTCTCCCCCGTGATCCTGCAGGTACTGCAGGGCATCATCGGCGGCTGAGGACACCGGTCATGGTCGACTGGATGATGGACGACCTGGTGGAATGGCTCGCCGAGCGGTTGCAAGATCTCCTCGGCGGGCTCTTGGCCTATCTGACGTCGTCGATGTTCCTGTCGCCGGACGTCACCGTGTTGCCGCAGGTGCAGACCATCGCCGCGAAAAGCGCGCTGGTTGTCAACGCCTGCTACATCCTCGCGCTGGTGACCGCCGGCATCGTGACGATGACCAGTAGTTCGGTCGAGATGCGGTACGGCGTCAAGGAACTCGTGCCACGCCTCGTTGTCGGGTTCATCCTGTCGAACTTCGCGGTTGCACTCTGTGCCGTGCTCATCGATGTCGCCAACGCGTTGACGGTGGCCATGGTCGGCACTGCGGCGCCGACCACGCAGGCGGTCACGATGGCTCGTACCCACGTGGCTGCCGCGCTCACCGATCCATCCAGCGCCCTCATCGCGCTGGTCATCGGGTTGCTGATCGTCGGGCTGATGTTCGCCCTGGTCACCGGTTGGGTCGTCCGCGTTGCGGTGCTGGTCATCCTGGCTGGGCTCGCCCCACTCGCGCTGGCCTGCTATTGCCTGCCCTGGACGCAACCCACCGCCGACCTGTGGTGGCGCAGCTTGCTGGGCTGTCTCGGCACGGCGGTGCTGCAGGCCATCGCGTTCTCCACCGGTATCCACCTGCTCACTGACCCGGACGCGAGTATTCCGGTCCTGATCGGCCTGCCGGGCTCGGACGTGTTGAACCTGTTGCTGGTCGCGGTGGTGTTGTGGATGACGGTCAGGATCCCCGCGATGGTGGGACGCTACGCGACGGGCAAGGGGTCACCGAACGTCGGCGCGGTTCTGCTGCGGGCAGTGGTCATCCAGGGCATCACCCGCCGTCTCCCGCGCGGCGGGCTCGGGCGTGCCGCCTTGCGAGGTGGGCGATGACGATCGAGGACAGTGCCCCGCGTGCCGTCGTCCCGGCCAACGTCAACGAGCCTGACCGCATCGCGTTCGGGTTGACGTTCCGGCAGTTGGGCATCATCGGCGGTGCCGGCCTTGTCGGCCTCGGGGTCTACGACACGTTCGGGCATCTACTGCCACAGGCGGTGTGGATCGTCGCCGGGGCGCTCGTGTTCGCCGTGGCGGTCATGGTGGCGCTCGGCCGACGTGACGGCCTGCCGCTGGACGTGTGGCTGCGGCACGGGTTCGCGCTCAGCAGCAGACCGAACACCCTCGCCCCGGGTTCAGCTCGGACCAGCGCGGTCGCGGTCGTGGCCGGCAACCCAAGCCTTCCGGCGCCGCTGCGCTCTCCGGCTACGGCGCTCAGCCCGACCGGAGTCCTGACCAGTGAGGGCAGCGGCAAGGTCCTGATCGCCTGCGGCACCACGAACATCCACCTGCGCACCGGGGGCGAGCAGGGCGCGCTGTTGGAAGGGTTCGGCCGGTTCCTCAACAGCCTGACCGGGCCGGCGCAGATCGTCGTGGCTGCGCAGCGGCACGACCTGACCGTCTACGCGCAAGCAGTCGTCGACCACGCGCCGCGCCTGCCGCACCCGGCGTTGCAGGCCGCCGCCGACGACTACGCCGAGTTCCTGCTCGACCTCGACAGCCAGCGCGATCCGTTACGCCGCCAGGTCGTCATCGTCACCGGAGAGCTTGGGGCTGACGCCGGCGTGCGCGCGCTGTCCGGGCTCGGTGTCGAAGCCGCCCTTTTGGACGGGCCGGCTGTCGCCTCCGCGCTGGCCGGCGCGGTCGATCCGTTCTCCCCGCCGGTGCCTGGCCCGCGTGCGGTGCCCGGCACCCCGATCACCCTGCGGAGCACAACATGAACCTGCTGAGAAAGACCAAGACGAGTGACGCGGGCGGGGAGGGGATGCCCTCCCCCGCCGCGTTGTCGGTCACGCCGTGGCACGTGCAGGTCGGCGACGGGTATGCCGCCACCTACGTGGTGTGCGGTTATCCGGCCGAGGTCGGCCCCGCCTGGTTGGACCCGCTGCTGTCCTACCCGGCACGGGTCGACGTGTCGGTGCACCTGGACCCGGTGGCGCCGCAACTGGCCGCGCCGATGCTCAAGCGCCAACGCGCCCGCCTCGAATCCTCGCGCCGCCTGGACGCCGACCAGGGACGCTTGGGCGATCCGATGGTCGAGGCGGCCGCAGCCGACGCCGCCGACCTCGCTGAACGCGTCGCTCGCGGCGCGGCGAAGCTCTTCGACACCGGCATCTACGTCACCATCCACGCCCGTACCCTCGACGAGCTGCGCACCGTCACCGCGGGCGTGAAGGCGGCCGCCGCCAGCGTGCTGCTGGACCTGCAACCGGCCACGTTCCGGCACCACCAGGGCTGGATCTCCACGCTGCCGGTCGGTGTGGACCCGCTGCGGATGCGCCGCATCCTTGACACCACCGCCCTCGCGGCGGCGTTTCCCCTCGCCTCGGCGGACCTCGCCGCCCCGTCCCCCGGCACCGTCGCGGCACCCGAGGGGCTGCTGTATGGGGTCAACACGACCAGCAACGGGGTCGTGATCTGGAACAGGTGGGCGCAGGACAACCACAACTCGGTCGTGCTGGCCCGCTCCGGCGCCGGTAAGTCGTACTTCGTCAAGTTGGAGGTGCTCCGCAACCTCTACCAGGGCAATGTTGTGTCCGTCATCGACCCCGAGGACGAGTACGCGCCCTTGGCCGAGCACGTCGGCGGCACGGTCGTGCAGCTCGGCCAGCCGGGCGTCAGGGTCAATCCCTTCGATCTGCCCGCCGACCACCGGGCCGACACCCTCACCCGACGCGGCCTGTACCTGCACACCCTGATCGCGGTCATGCTCGGGGCGGCCCCGCCGCCGGGCGAGCGCGCCGCGCTGGACCGGGCGATCACCGCCACCTACGCCCGCGCCGGAATCACCGGCGACCCGGCCACCTGGACGAAACCCGCGCCGCTGCTACGGGACCTCGCCGACACGCTCGCCGACGACGACGACCCGGCCGCCGGGCAGCTCGCCGCCCGGCTCGCCCCCTGGACGGTCGGGAACTTCGCCAACCTGTTCGACGGGCCGACCACGACCGTCCCGACCGGGCACCTGGTGGTGTGGTCGCTGCGGCACCTGCCCGACGAGCTGCGCACGGTGGGCACGCTGCTGGCGCTCGACTCGATCTGGTCGGGCATCGACACCCCGGCCACGAGCAGCCGCCGGCAGCGGCAGCTGGTCGTGGTGGACGAAGCCTGGCTGCTGATGCGCGACGGCGAAGGCAGCAGGTTTCTGTTCCGGATGGCCAAGGCCGCGCGGAAGCGCTCCGCCGGGCTGTGCGTGATCACGCAGGACGCGGCCGACGTGCTGTCGACCGACCTCGGCCTGGCGGTGGTGTCCAACGCCGCCACGCAGGTCCTGATGCGCCAGTCCACACAGTCCATCGACGCGGTGTCCGAGGCGTTCGGCCTGACCGCCGGGGAGTCGCGGCTGCTGCTGTCGGCGCCCCGCGGCGAGGGACTGCTCGTCGCTGGTCGTAGCCGGATTCCGTTCCGCAGTGTCGGATCGGCGGCCGAGCACAAGCTTGCCGTGACGGGAATCGGGGAGGCCGAATGACATCCACCCCGACCTGGCCCGCCGACGTGGGGCATTGGATCATCGCCCGGCCGTGGCTGGGCTTCATCGCCGCCGCCGCGATCGTCAGCGCGGTGTTCGGCCACGACCGACTGCTCGCCTGGCGGCACCAGCGGTTCACGGCCGGCGCACGGTGGCTGACCATCGCCGCCCCGCCGGAGGTCACCGCCGAGGCTGCCGCGGCGTTCTGGACCACGCTGGTCGGCGTGCTGACGCCGTCGGTGTGGCAGCAGCGCCTGTTCGGCATCCCGCACGTCGGGTGGGAGTACATCTGGACCGGCCGGTCCCTGACCATCCGGGTCTGGGTGCCCGGCACGGTGCCGCGCGGCGCGGTCGAGGCCGCTGTCCGGGCGGCCTGGCCTGCGGCCACCGTCATCACCGCGGATGCCGCGCCGCCGATTCCGCGCACCGTCGCCGAGGAGGTGGGTGGGGCGCACTGGCCGCAGCGCACCGACGGGCTGCCGCTGCGCAGCGAGCACGACATCGACCCGCTGCGGGCGCTGTTTTCCGCCGGGGCCGAGGTACGCCACCGCGAACACGCGTGTGTGCAGATCCTCGCCCGCCCGGCGCCCACCCGCCGGGTCCGCTCGGCCCGCAGGGCCGCGGCGGGCAATCATCGCCACGGGCAGCCTGACCTGGCCACCCGCGTGGTTATCGGGACGGTGCGGCTAGCTATCGAGCCCTTGCTGTGGTTCCTCGACGCGTTCACGCCTGGCTCGTCGCGGCCCCGCACCTCGGGCCATGCCCCGGTGCGTCCGGCCGAGCGGGACCCGGTGGCCACCGCTGAGGCCCGCACCGTTGTGGACAAGGCCGTGCGGGTGCCGCACTACGAGATCGCGGTCCGGTTCGCCGTCGCGGCTGACGCCGGCACGTCACCACCAGACCCGCAACGGGCCGCCCACGTCCGCTCACGCCTCGGCGAGCTCAGGCACACCATCGCCTCGGCCGCCGCCGCGTACACCGGCCCGAACCGGCTGCGCCGGATGAAGATGCCCCACCCGGTGGCCACGATCGCCGGACGGCGACTGCAGCGCGGGTTCCTCGCCACCGTCCCGGAACTCGCCGCCCTGGCCGCGCTGCCGCAAGACCTCGCCGTCCCGGGCCTGGACCGAGCGCGGGCCAAGGCCGTGCCGGCGCCCGTGCAGGTGCCCTCCGGCGGGCGGAGCGTGAAGGTGCTGGGCCGCTCGCAGATCGGCCACCACAGCATCGGCCTCCGCGTGACTGACGCCCGGCAGCACGTGCACGTCGTCGGTAAGACCGGCGTCGGCAAGTCCACGCTGCTGCTGAACATGATCCTCGGCGACATCAAGGCCGGGCGCGGGACCGTGGTCATCGACCCCCGCGGAGATTTGATCACCGACATCCTCGACCGGTTGCCCGCCTCGTATGCCAAGAAGATCGTGATCATCGACCCGGACCAGGAGAACCCCGGCTGCTTCAACCCCCTCGATGACGGCGGCGATCCGCACCTGGCCGTGGACAACCTCGTCGGCATCTTCGCCAAGATCTTCCAAGGCCAGTGGGGGCCACGCATGGACGACACCATGCGCGTCGCCTGCCTCACCCTGATGCGCCATGCGAAACCAACCCTGAGTCTGGTCCCGTCGCTGCTGCAGGACCGGGACTTCCGGGCCCGGTTCACCCACGGCCTGGACGACCCGGACGGCCTCGGCGGGTTCTGGCTCTGGTACGACGGCATCAACGAGCAGTTCCGGGGCCAGGTCATCGCACCCGTCCTCGCCCGGCTCCGGGCCTTCCTGCTGCGCGACTTCGTCAAAAGCGTCATCGGTAACGCCCACTCGTCGTTCGACATGGGCCGGGTCCTCGACGGCGGGGTGCTGCTGTGCCGGCTACCCAAGGGCATCCTCGGCGAGGAGACCAGCCGCATCCTCGGCTCGATGATCGTCGCCCGGGTATGGCAGGCCGCCATCGCCCGCGCCAGCATCCCCGAAGACCAGCGCAAAGACGCCAACCTCTACGTCGATGAGTGCCACAACTTCCTCACGCTGCCCGGCAGCGTCGGCGACATGCTGGCCGAGGCGCGCGGGTTCCGGCTCGGGCTCGTCCTGGCCCACCAGGACCTGGCGCAACTGCCCAACGACATCGCCGCGGCGGTGTCGGCCAACGCGCGAACGAAGCTGTTCTTCACCGTCGACCCCACCGACGCCCGGGACCTGTCCCGCCACACCAAACCCGAGCTGGATGAGCACGACCTCGCTCACCTCGACGTCTACACCGCCGCCGCCCGGCTGCTGGTCGGCAACCGGGAGCTGCCGGCGTTCACCTTCGTGACCAACCCGCCGGCGCCGCCGGTGGGTGAAGCGACCGCGATCCGGCAGGAGTGCGCCGCCGCGCATGGCCGCACCGGTGGTGAGCCGCCGATGCAGCAGCTCGCCCGTACCGCGATGAAGCGGCGCATGACCGACCGCGACCGCTGACCCGGGCCGCGCGTTCGAGGGCTCGGCGGGGTACGGCACCGGGGGCTCGTCTGGGGGTGTCCGCGATACGAGACCCCACACGAGCCCCGCGCACCTGGCCTGTCAGGTGCCTGACCTGCCCCAACCCGCCCGACGCCAGGACCGGAATCGAGATCGACTCATCCAGACTCCCTACGGGACTCTCTCTCCAGGGGTGTATCCACATGCCGCAATCACGATCGGCCAGCCTCCTTGCCATCTATCCCCACATCACCAGCCGTGACCGTCAGCTTCTGCAGCTGCTCGACGACCACCAGGTCCTCACCACCGATCAGATCCACCGCATGCTGTTTCTCGCCCGACGGACCTGTCAGATCCGCCTCGGTGAGCTGGCCGCGCTGGGCCTGCTGGACCGGTTCCGGTTCGCCCGCGCCGGGGGTGGTAGCCATCCGTGGCACTGGACGCTCGGCCACCAGGGGCACCGGTTCCAGGCCGCCGCTCACCGCCGGCCCGAGCCCACCGTGCGCACCAGCCGTCAGGGCGTCGACCGGCTCTCGGCGAACCCGAACCTGACCCACCTGCTGATGGCCAACGAGTTCTTCGTCCGGCTCACTGTGTACGCCCGCCAGCACCCGCAGGCGCGGCTGGACCGGTGGTGGTCCGAGACGATGACCACCAGGCAGTTCCGCACCATCACCGCCGACGGGCACGGCCTGTGGAGCGTCGCGGACACCACGGTGGGGTTCTTCCTGGAGGCCGACACCGGCACCGAGCCGCTGGGTCGGGTGGTGGCCAAGCTCGACCGGTACGCGCAGCTGATCCGCCGCGGCGGCCCCCGCTACCCGGTGTTGTTCTGGCTCGGCAGCGAACACCGGGAGGAACACCTGCACCGGCTCCTGCGCGGCCGCCGCGACAGTGTTCCCCTCGCGACCGCCAACCACGCCACGGACCCCGCCGAAGCGGTCTGGCTTCCTGACGGCGCCTCCGGCCGAGTCCGGCTCACCGGATTGCCCAGCGACCACGGGCAGCCCGTGGCGGACAACCCGAACTACGACGAGAGCGGCTTCGTGCTCTGACAGACCCTGACAGGCTCACGGCAGATCCTGTCAGCGCAGCTCAGAGGCGCAATCGGCAATCCTGACAGAGCGGCTGCTGTCAGGTCACGACGCTACGGTGCAACCTCTTCTTTTGCTCGCACCACCGCCCGTCTGTCCCCCTGGACCTGCCCGCGCCAGCGGCATCACCCACAGCCCACCGTCGAGGTCGGCTCGTGATCCACGCCTCGCGCCCCTGCACGGCAGCTTCCCGGCACAGACGCCGCGACCCGGTGACAGCACACCCCAACGCCCACCCCTGCCCAAAGGGAGCACCCTGCCATGCCCACACCGCTGTTCGACCAGGTCGTCGTCACCGTCTGCTTCGCCCCCGGCGACGACTCCGACTGGTTCGCCGCCTCGGAAAAGGTCAACGACCTGCTGCACGCCGACGGCACCCCGGCCCGCCGCTACCACGTCCGCCACCGCCGCCTCATCGGCTGGCTGACCCGCTTCCTCGGCTACTACCTCCTCGACGCCGCCCGCCGCTTCGGCGCGGTCACCATGGCTGCCGGAGGCCGCAAGGGTCGCCTCGACCTGACCGGCACCGCCGCGAAGGCCTCCCACCACGCCGCCCTGCGCTGGCGTGCCTGGAACACCCACATCGCCGCGACAACCCGTCCAGCCCATCCGTGGGAGGACTACCTCGCCCAGCACGACGCCGACCCGACCAAGCTCCGCCTGGCCGAGGCCCGCCGACGCTTCGAGCAGCAGCCCCGCGTCCTGGCGATGCTCGCCCACCAATTCGACCCGTACGAGCTGTCCGTCTACCAGGCCGGCGAAGCCACCTACGTCGGACTGCACTGGCGCACCGCGCTGATCGGTGACGCGCTCATCACCACCGACGGCCGGCTCCTCATCCCGGCCAGTGACTCCTTCGCTGACCGGTTCCGCTTCCTCAACGAAGCCTGCGCCTACCTACGTGGCCTGCGCTCCAGCGCCCGACTGTGCGCCGTCGCCATCGCCTAACCACCTACCGCCCGAACGCACCGAAGACCGGTCGCAGCCCCGCTGCGACCGGTCCTCGCCATGCCCACAACCCGACCGTCTGCAAAGGAGACCTCTCGTGTTCCTGACCGATCCCGCGCTGCGCCGCATCGCCGCCGACACCAACGACGTCCTGCCCGAACACCTGTGGCGCCACGACACCGCCACCCCCGAACCACTCGGCGACCTCGCCCGCATCCTGCACCAGACAGCCCGCGACTTCACCGACAGCACCACCGGCCTCGACCAGGCCCTCGCCCGGGCCGGTGTGCTCGCCGAAACCGCCCGGCAAGCGCTGACCGCCCGCGCCGACCTGCACATCGCCAGCTACCGGCAGA
Source organism: Micromonospora sp. NPDC047467 (assembly GCF_040643095.1). Lineage (NCBI taxonomy): Bacteria > Bacillati > Actinomycetota > Actinomycetes > Micromonosporales > Micromonosporaceae > Micromonospora > Micromonospora sp. NPDC047467. The sequence continues at coordinate 90,408 of NZ_JBEYTO010000014.1, forward strand.
CCCTCACCGACGCACTGGTCGCCCGCGAACGGCACACCGTCCTCGGGACCGCGCTCGTCACCTGCTACCACGCCTGGCGCCACCACCGGCCCATCAACGACGGCGACGAGCGGTACCTACTCCTGCGGCGCTGCGACCCGTCGCGCGGCGTCGCGACGCTACGGCGCAACGACCCGCACACCTGGCTGGTGGTACCCGACGTCGAGGCCGCCGGCACGTTCGACATCCCCTACCCGGATCGCGTCGTCGGCGAGGTCACCGAAACCGATCACGGGTGGACGCCCACCGCCTACATCGCCCGCCCGAATCACCCGGCCCCGCTCGCCACGGTGTATCCACTACCCGCCTGCGGTGACCTCGCCTCGGCCTGCCGGTCCCTGCTGCGCTGGTGGCACCTGCGCCACTCCGACACCTGGCGCAACCGCACCCCGGCACAACTCGACCCCGCCGAACTCGCCCACCTCACCAGTTGAAGCCGGGGACCTCATGCCGCACCTCGACACGATCAGCCGCTGGATCACCGCGACGACCGAGCGCACCCTCGACCAACACGCCACCGACCCCATCCCCGCCGCCGCGCACCTGCCCGAAGCCGCCGCCAACCTGCGACACCTGCGCACCGAACTGCTGCACGCAGTCGACCAGCTGCGCACCCTCCTGATCAACGAGGACGACCTGAACGGTTCCACCAGTATGGTCGCCGGCCCGGTAGAGACCATCAAAGAGTTGGCCCGGGAGTACCGGTATGCCCGCAACTGGATCGACACCCTCATCGGCGACGCGGCGCGGGCCGCATACGCGCAGGCGAACCCGGGCCGGTCGGTGCGGCGGCGCTACGTCAACCCCGGTGACACGGTCCTGGTCGTCCTGCCGCACACCGACGCCTGCCGCCGACAGAACCTCGCCGGACACGCCACCCCCATCAAGGTCGGCACATCCGACGCCAAGCTCCGCCCGCCCGGCAGCGTCAACCCGCTGTATCTGTCCCACGCCGACGCCGGGATCTACCGCGATCCGACCGAGGACCGCCTCTACATCCTCCAGGCCGACGAGGCCATCCCCGGCCACTGACCGGCCGACGCCGCACCACTCACCGCCACGACCACCGGGCCACGCCTGGGCGGCACCCCTCGGCGGCGCACGACGTCACGCGCCTGCCGCACTGGCCGCTGCCCCGCGCCCCCGGCGCACCACCCGCCCCGGCACACCACCGTGCCCGGCGGCCCTCACCAGTTCCCACGAAAGGAAAATCCTGATGGAACAGCTGTCGCTGACGCCTGCCACGCAGGCCGTCCTCGACGCCCTGACCGACCTCGGTCAGGGCGACGTCCACGAGTTGGCCGACAAGTCCGGCAAGGCCCGCTCGACCACCGACAAGGCGATCAAGACCCTGGCCGACGCCGGTGTCATCGTCGCGGTGGACCCCGACACCGACCCGGCCGAGGGCACCCCCGCCCGGTGGACCCTCGCCACCCCGAGCGACGCCGACGCCCTCTCGCCCGCCGACCCCGCCGGCGAGACCGACATCGGCGAACCGGAGCCCAACAACGCGGCCGACCAGCCGCACATGGAGGTACGCCACCAGCCCACCGATGCGGTCGCCGACACCGACGCCGAGAACGACCGACCGGACGACGGCAGCGACGACGCCGTCGACACGCCGGACACCGAGACGGCCGACCAATCGGGCAGCCAGGTCGACAGCGACGACGCGACCGAGTCCGACGGCACCACCGTGGACAACGCCGACCGTGAAAAGGACGAGCAGGCACCGATCGTCGCGGCCGTGCAGCCCGCTCGCCCTGGTGACCGCAAGGTCATGGCCATCAAGGGTGTCCTGGCCGACTACGGGGACATCGGCGCCACCCTGGACCTGATTGTCGGCGAGAGCGGTATCAGTCACCCGACCGCCTCGCGGCTGCTGACCGCGATGGAGCAGGCCGACGCCGCCCGCCGGCTGCCCGGCCTGCCGCAGCGGTGGATCCCGGGCCCGACCAAGGCCAGCGAGGTCGACCCGAACCCGCAGCCGCCCCGCTGCCCGCTGTGCTACCAGGTCATCCGCGGCCTGGCGACCGCGCCGAGCGCCACGGCCGCGGTGCTGCCCCTGATCCGGCCGGACGGCACGCTGCACGTCGTCGCGCCGGACGGCGAGACCCACGTCGTCACCCTGCCCCAGAGAATGCCGCCGCGCGCGACGGGCATCACCGCGAGCGTGGGCCGCCGCAGCGACGGGACCGCCAACGCCGACGGCAGCCAGCCGTTCGGCCGGGGCGAGTTGGAGAAACTGACCCTCGACGTCCTGGCCGCGAACCCGGGCCGGGCGATGAGCCCGCAGGACATCGCCACCGCCATCAGCGGGCAGCTCGGCCGCGCGGTCAGCTCCGGGGCGGTGCGCAACAACTGCACCAAGGCCGCCGCCGCCGGCCGGATCCTCCTGGCCTCCGACACGCCGCTGACCTTCACCTACCCCGCCCAGCCCGACCAGAACCCCACCCCGAGCACCAGCACGGACAACCCCGGCCAGGACAACAACGACGCCGAGCAGTCCTGACCCGCACCATCCCCAACCCATCGTGGGGGCCGAGCGCATGCGCTCGGCCCCCGCGGCATATCGAAGAGGAGAACCCCTGTGCCGCACGAACTTGAGACGTTCACCGACGGAACGACCGCCTTCGCCAGCGCCCGCCTGTCGGCCTGGCACCAGCTGGGCACCGTCACCCAGCACACGATGAAGGCAGAGGAGATCATGGCCGCCGCCCGGCTCGGCGACTGGGGCGTACGGACCATCCGCACCGTCGGCATCGACATCGTGGGCGGTGTCGAGGTGCAGATCCCCGCCGACGACAAACGCATGACCGTGCGCCGCAACCCGGTCACCGGCGCAACCGAGTACCTGGGCATCGTCGGCACTGACTACACCGTGGTCCAGAACGAGCAGTGCGCCGAGATGCTCGACCGCCTGGTCGATCAGGTGGGCGGCGCCCACTTCGAAACCGCCGGCAGCCTGCGCCGCGGCAAGTCGGTGTTCGTCACGATGAAGCTGCCTTCGGCGATGGAGATCGCCGGGGTGGACCGCCTGGACCTCTACCTCATCGGCACCACCTCGCACGACGGCACCGCCGCGCTGCGGGTCGACGCCAGCCCGATCCGGGTGGTGTGCGCGAGTGCGGCCTGAAAGTCGCTCTACTCCAGTGGGATAGGTAAATAAGGAACGCCTATCCCCTCGCTTGTGACCAAGGGCGAGTCCCCTAGTACTCCAGCAGGAGATCTGTTCGGACCTGCTGGAGCAGTGTGGTTTTGTCCGTGGGTAGGGAGCAGCCACCGCTGAGTCTCGTGGTTGTGTGGACCAAAGATTCGGCGGTGGCTGCCGCTTACAGAGTAGACGCCCAGCGATGGTTGGGGCTGTTCGACGAGCTGATGGACGTGGTCGGGTCGTGCTTCGGTCGGCCTGAGTCCCGCCGGCGGGTGCGGGACTTCATGGCCGGGCTGCTGGCACCGCTGCCGACCAAGAACTGTTGGACGATCGCGGAACACGCCGGTGATGACGGGCCAGGAGGAATGCAGGACCTGATCGGTCGGGCCAGGTGGGACGACGCGCAGGTCCGCGCCGACGTGCGGGACTTCGTCGCGGTCAAACTCGGGCATCCGGATGGTGTGCTGCTGATCGACGAGACCGGTGACCTGAAGAAGGGCGTGCACACCGTCGGGGTGCAACGGCAGTACTCCGGTACCGCCGGGAAGATCGAGAACTGCCAGCTCGCGGTGCACCTGTCCTATGCCTCACCACAAGGTCACACCCTGCTCGACGTCGCTCTCTACCTGCCGAAATCGTGGACCGACGACCCCGAGCGACGGACGGAGGCCGGGGTGCCCGACACCGTCGGCTTCGCCACGAAACCGCAGCTGGCACGCCGGCTGATCGACACCGCCCTCGCGGGCGGGTTGCCATGCCGGTGGGTTGCCGGCGACGAAGCCTACGGCGGTGACCCGCACCTGGCCGCGGCGTTACGCGACCATCGACTCGGCTACGTCCTCGCGGTCGCCTGCTCGCACCCCGTCCCGACCGGACTGGGCATCCAGCGAGCAGACCAGATCGCCGCCGACCTGCCGACACGGGCGTGGCAGCGGATCTCGGCCGGCCAGGGGGCGAAGGGCCACCGCTACTACGACTGGGCGTTCATCACCCTGCCCCTGGCCGCCGATGAGCACGACGGTCACCACTGGCTGCTGATCCGCCGCAACCGCACCACCGGTGAGCTGGCGTTCTACCGCTGTTGGTCGCCCCACCTCGTCCCCCTGCACCACTTGGTCGCCGTCGCCGGCAAACGGTGGAGCATTGAGGAATCGTTCCAGGCCACCAAAACCGGCCTCGGCCTGGACCAGCACCAACACCGCCGCTGGCGGGCCTGGCACCGCTGGACCACCCTCGTCATCGCCGCCCACGCGTTCCTCGCCGCCGCCGCAGCGGCCAGCACCACCAGCCCAGACGGCCTGATCCCGATCACCGTCAACGAACTCCGACGGCTGTTCCACGCCCTGATCATCGAACCCGCCCGACGCGTCGGCGACGTCATCGCCTGGTCCATCTTCCGACGCCAACACCAAGCCGAAGCCAAGATCAGCCACTACGCCCGACAAGCCCTCACCGAACCCTGAAACAGATCTCCTGCTGGAGTACTAGGAGGCGTGCGGTTCTGGTAACGGAGCCGTGCGGAGCCCTCCGATAAAGAGACCTCAAGGCTGGGTGGGCCATCACCTGGCACAAGGTAAGGGGAAGGACCGAAGGATGAATGAGAGTGAACCTCTGACGAGGCCTCGTCAACGACTACGCCGCATGGTGCAGAACACGGCGGTAGGGCTATGGCTGCAAAGCCGACGTGCCGGCCAGTTACTAGCGCAACGGTCGGACGGTCACCACGGCCCCGGGGTATAGGAGGCATCCTCCCGGTCCGCATCTGGACGGAGTGGAACAGGACAACCCCGTAGTGGTCCAGGTCAGCCTGGTAAGCCGGAGGCAACGAAGGCCGAAATCCGCTGCGGGCGAAGGAGAGTCCGAGAAGCGAACGCCACTGGGGCGAAAGCCCAGGGAAAACGACGGAACGCAGGGCACCTTGGCCCTCCGTCCATAACCCGGTGGATACGGGCAACTGCCCGGCCCGAAAGGGAGCTGACGCGGACTTGGTGGACCTTTGAAGAGGGCAACGCACAGCAGTCAGCATCAAGAAACCCGATTAGACGCAAAGGAGGTCGACATGACCGCAGCTGTGGCCGTAGAGGCCTCTGGAGTGAAGAAGGACTTGAACGACACCCAGCTCTGGCACAGCATCGACTGGGCCAAGGCCGAGGATGACGTACGGCGGCTGAGGCAACGCATCTTCAAGGCGACACAGGAAAACGACCTGAAGAAGGTCAGGAATCTGCAGAGGCTGATGCTGCGCTCCCGCAGCAACCTGGTGGTCTCCATCAGGCGGGTAACGCAACGCAGCATGGGCCGCCGCACACCCGGCGTAGACGGGTTCACAGCACTGCGGGACATCGACAGGGGAAGGTTGCTCAGGCAACTCTCCGGGAAACCGACGTTCAGCAAGCTGCCAGTGCGGCGGGTGCACATCCCGAAGGCGAACGGCAAGATGCGACCACTCGGCATCCCGACCATGAGGGACCGGGTCGAGCAGGCCAGGGTGAAAAACGCCCTGGAGCCGGAATGGGAGGCGCGTTTCGAAGGGCGAAGCTACGGCTTCAGGCCCGGACGAGGGTGCCACGACGCGGTCGAGCGGATCTTCAAGACGGTGTCGCGGAAAGACGCCCGCAGACTGTGGGTGCTGGACGCGGACCTGTCGAGTGCGTTCGACCGAATCAACCACGATCGCCTGCTGGAGGCCATCGGCGATTTTCCTGCCCGCAGGGAGATCGAGGGCTGGCTCAAGGCTGGGGTGATGGAGCACGGGCGCTTCGCCCCTACAGAGGACGGCACTCCGCAAGGCGGCGTGATCAGCCCTCTGTTGCTCAACATCGCACTACACGGTATGGGAACGGCCGCAGGGGATGATCCTAATCTCACCACAGAGCAACGGCTGTGGAGGAACAGCCCCTTCCTGATCCGGTACGCCGACGACTTCGTGGTGCTGTGCACCACGCAGGAGGAGGCGCTGAAGATCAAAGCGAACCTGGCCACCTGGCTGGAACCCAGAGGTCTGGCGTTCAACGAGGAGAAGACCAAGGTCGTCCACCTCGATGAAGGCTTCGACTTCCTGGGCTTCAACGTCAGGCGGTACGACGGAAAGCTCCTGATCAAGCCGAGCAAGGACGCGGTCAAGAGGGTCAAGACAAAGATCCGGGAGATCGTCAAGGAGATGGCCACAGCCACCACCGGCGATCTCATCCGGCGTCTCAACCCTCTGATCAAGGGATGGACCACCTACTACTGCCACGCTGTGTCCAGCTGGACCTTCGACGGTCTGGAGAACTGGATGTACTGGCGGATGATGCGGTGGGCCAAACGGCGGCACCCGATGAAGAGCACGGACTGGATCGTGCACAACTACTTCGGGCGCTTCAATCCCACCCGCCAGGACAAGTGGGTCTTCGGCGAGAAGGAGACCGGCGCGCATCTACGAAAGTTCTCCTGGACGCACATCCGCAGGCACGTGATGGTGAAGGACTCGGCCTCCAAGGACGACCCGGCACTGTCAACGTACTGGGCCGAGCGCACCAGGAAGGGCACGTACCCCCAGACAGACCGGCAGCTGAACGTCTACCTGGCTGCCCGGCAGAAAGGCCTGTGCCCGCTGTGCGGGCTGGACCTGATCGAAGGGGCCGCATACGAGCCCGACAGCGTCCGCGAGTGGGCCGACTGGTTCCTCGCGACCGCCAGAACTGTCAACGCGCACCACCTGACCTACCGCTCACGCGGAGGATCAGATCACAACTCCAACCGTGTACTCATCCACTCCGACTGCCACCGGAAGCACCACGCTTCCGCTGACAGTCATGATTCCCAAGTGCCGCCCCCAGGGGTCCGCTTGAGCCGGATGCGATGAGAGTCGCACGTCCGGTTCTGAGGGGGGCCTCTGCCTGAGAGGGCAGGGGCCTACCCGACACACCCAACGCGCCGCGTTCGCCCACTCCGCCGGGCACTACACGTTCCGGCACACCTCCAACGTCAACTCGCAGATCAGCCAGGCCCGTGAGGCGCTGGGCCTGATGTGGACGTACATGGAGACCTTCGAGAAGGCCGCCGAGCGGATGCTGCAGACCGAGTTGACCATGCGCGAGTTCGAGAAGGTCGTCGCCGAGGTGTGGCCGGTCAAGGACAACGCGTCCGAGCAAACCAAGAACAACGCCAAGCAGCGCCTCGGCACCCTCAAGTACCTGATCCGCGAGGCCGACACCCAGAAGGCGATCACCGGCACCCGGTGGGCCGGCTACCAGGCCATCACCGAGTACCTCGACCACTACCAGCCCGCCAAGAACGAGACCGCCCGCGCCAACCGGGTGCTCACCGGCAACGTCGGCGAGCTGAAGGTGACCGCCTTCGACCTGCTGAAGGTCTGACCGCACCTCGACCCCTCGGGGCAGCGGTCCGCCGGCCGCTGCCCCGGCCCGCACAGGACGGACACACCCATGGCACAGCCGAGCACCACCCAGCGCAGATCAGACCGGACGGGCCACCGATGATCCGCCACATCCGTCACCCCCGCGATTTTCGACAGTCGGTGTGCGGCCTGCCCGCTGCCGACGTGCAGCGGTGGGAGACCGATGACCCGCCGCGCGTCGAGGTCACCTGCGAGGACTGCTACACCCTGCTCCCCGAAGCGCGACGACCCGACGACGCCAACCACCCACCCGGGGACCCGACACTCATCGACACGCTGCGGCGCATCGTCGCCAACCGTCAGCACGCCAAGATCGACGGCGTCCTCGTCGACCTGTGGTCGGCCAGCGTCACCGTCCTCATCTGGGACCACCTCCGCGACGACAAACGGCAACAGCTGCTGACCCTGCCGTCACACGAGCTGATCCTGCGCTGCACCGCGATCTACACCCGCGTCACCGCGAAGAAGGACCACCAGTGACCGGCCCCCGCCGACCCCAGTGGTTCCACTTCGGGCCGTGGGTCTTCTCCATCGACGCCGCGCAAGCGCTGATCGCGGCCTCACCCCACGACACCCGCCCCCTGGACGTGCCGGCGTGGGCCGCCGCGTACGGCCTTACGCATCTTGACAACCCCAACCCGTGGTTAACCAGCCTCATCGGCCCGACCGACACCGCCGTCAACCGGACCTACGCCATGACCACCGACCTGACCCAGCCGCTGATCGTGGCGCAGATCAGCGTCAACAAAGCACCGCCTGGCCCGCTGCTCATCGACGGAACCCACCGCCTCTACCGCGCCTGGCGCGAGCACGTACCGCGGCTGCCGGCCTACGTGCTCACCGTCGAGGAGACCCGCCAGATCCAGGACGACCGGCTCCTCGGACCAGGCGGAACGTCCACCATCCCACCGCCGAACCGATGACGGCCTGACACCACCCATCCCCACCTCGTACGCCTCGGAAGCCGCCCTACACCGGCGGCGACCGAGGCGTACGCCCATCCACCCCTTGCGGAGGAACCCGTGACGCACACGCCACCGTGGCGCAGGGTCTGCGACTGCCGCTGCATCCTTCACCACCGCCAGCCGCGCACCACCTACAACGAGTCCGGCTGCGCCTGCACCATCACCTGCACCACCCAGCCGATCACCTTGCTGACCAACCAATGGGGCCGCGCACTGTTCCCCGACCAGGGCGGCGACCTCTGGCAGGTCCCCGCCATGGCCAACGGCACCTGGGACTGGGACCGCGCCACCGAGATCGACACCCGGGCCGACGTCTACAGCATCGGCCTCGTCATCGACCACCTGCTCCGCCAAGCCGCCAACGTCCTCGGCGCACTGCCCGACTAACAGTGACCGCTCAAGGTGGGCCGCCCTCGTGGGCGGCCCACGACCTTTTCGTGCTTCACGACCAGAGGAGACATCTACGCACACCGCACCTACCGCAACGCCCGCGAGCGCACCTGCGACTGCCGCTGCCGCTGCCCGATCCCACCACGGCCAGCCGCGCTCGACTACAACAACCCCGACTGCCACTGCCTGGCCACCCGCGCCAGCCAACCCATGACCTTGCTTGCCCCACAGATCAACGGCGCCGCGTTCCTCGACCTCGACGGGCCCTCTGGTACGCCTGGAGCCCGGCCACTGGGACTGGCGCTACGCCACCTGCGTCGACGTGGGCCACCCACTGTTCCCGGCCAGCACCCTGATCACCGGACTCCTGCGCGAGACCCACGCCGGACTACTCCCCCTTCACTACCGCCTCTAGAACGCGCGTCGCGGCCACCGGCCGGACACCGCACGCAGACCAGCCCTTTCTTGCTATCCCGAGAGGTCATCGCCACGACAAAGATCATCATCGGCGTCGTCACCGTCGTCGTCATCGCCTGCTTCGGCCTGCCCCTCCTGCTGCTGACCTCCGTCACCGGCGGCGGTCCCGGCGGGTGCGCCATCGCTGCCCCGCCCGCCCTCCGCCCCTCCGGGCAGCCGCCCGGCCCCGGCCGATGGGACACCGAGCACCTCGACATCGCCGCCACGATCATCGACGTCGGGGTCGCCAAAGGCGTCCCCCGCTGGGGCTGGATCGTCGCGGTCGCCACCGCCATGCAGGAATCCGGCCTACGCAACCTGCCCCACCTCGGCAACCGCAACGACCACGACTCCCTCGGCGTGTTCCAGCAACGCCCCAGCCAAGGCTGGGGCACCATCGCACAACTGTCCGATCCCGCCTACCAGGCCGGCACGTTCTTCGACAAACTCCAGACCGTGCCCGGCTGGCAGACGATGCCCCTCACCCGGGCCGCGCAAGCCGTCCAGTCCTCCGCGTTCCCCGACGCCTACGCCACATGGACCGACGACGCCCTGCACCTCGTGGAGCAGTTGACCAACACCCTCGCCGACTGCACCGTCGACGCCCTCGACGCGCTCCCCTCCGGGTTCGCGCTACCCGCCAACACCCCACCCGCCGCAGCGACCGCCATCGCCTGGGCCGTGAACCAACTCGGCACGCCCTACCACTTCGGCGGCACCTGCACCGACCCGCACTCCGGCGACCCCGACAAACAATGCGACTGCTCCTCGCTCATGCAATCGGCCTACCGGGCCGCCGGCATCCCCATCCCACGCGTCACCACCGACCAGGTCAACGCCGGAAAGCCGGTAGCTGACCCGACGCTCCTGCTGCCGGGCGACCTCGTGTTCATCCCCGGTAGCCGAGGCACCATGGCCAACCCCCGCCACGTCGGCATGTACATCGGGCAGGAACTGATCATCCAGGCGCCACGAACCGGCGACACGGTCAAGATCTCGCGACTGAACAACTGGTCCGGCCAGATCGCCGCCATCAGGCGGGTTGGGCTGTAGGAGCCGCAATCGCGCTCCACAGCGCGGTACCTCACGCGACGGCCACGGCGACTCTCGCCAACCCTTCGAATCGGTACACCGCATAGCAGCTCTGGCTCATAGCCCACCCCCTCGTTGTCGGAAGCGAGGAAAGCCGGCGATCGTCTGGTTGTGTCCGCAACGCACAGATGATCATGCGGTGGCCGCCCTTATTCCCGCGGGATCGAGGTGGTCACCTCACGAACGGTGCCTGCCACGCTAAGCAGCCAGGGAGGCAAGGATTATCTCTCGGGCTGCTCGGACCGTAGCCCCGAAGGCGGCCGGATCCCGGCCGATACGTTCCGCGCCAGCGCGCATGACACCGGACAGCAACTCCACTGCGAGGTGCGGGTCGCCGACGTCGCGGAATTCACCGCGCGCCATCCCGTCCCGGACAACGTATTCCACCTCGACCACGATGGCGTGGAACGGGTTGTCCGGCCCCTTGGGCGCCTCGGCGGTCGGCATGCGGGTACCCGGCCGGAACATCAGGTGCATGGCCGGATCCGTGAACGCCTCCAGGACCTCCTGGATGATTTCCAGCATGCGCTGCGCTGCCGGCTCCGCGGTACGCGCGGCGATTGCGGTTACCCGCTCGACCGTGGGCCGGCCTCTACGCTCGGACAACGCCAGGATCAGGGCGCTCTTGTCGGTCGCATAGTTGTACAGGGTGTTGCGCGCGAGCCCGGCCCGGGCGGCGATGTGGCCCATGTTGATCGATTCGTAGTCGCGTTCGAGCAGCAATTCCCGTATCGCCTCGGCGAGGCTGGCCCACACCAGTTCGTGGTGCTCCTCGATGTTGACTCCCCGGATACGCGGCATCCGATCATCCTCCTTCGCTGGAGTCGCGCCTGCCCCGAGTGTGTCGTGCTCGTTGCGCAAGGGAGGTCGGTGACTACGCGGTGACTTGCTTCGGGTAATGGCGGCGCAGGTTGGCGGCGAGAATGCGGTCGAGCGTGCGGTCGGACAGTATCCGGGTCAGAGGGATGATCATGGCGGCATCCCGGCCGGCGGTGTAGCGGGCACGCGGCTTGCGGGTCGTCACGGCCTTCACGATGATCCGGGCGGCGGCATCGGCGGTCAGGCCTGATGCGGTGCCCGAGGCCATCAGGGCGTTGTTCGCCTGGACCAGACCGCCGTAGCGCTCGACCTGCTCTGGCGTCATCCGCGCGGCCAGGTCGTTTGCCGTGGCGACCCCGCGGGTGGCCATCTCCGTGCGGACGCCGCCGGGCTCAACCACGACCACGTGTACGCCCAGCGGCGCGACCTCCCGACGCAATGAGTCGCTGACCGCCTCCAGGGCGAACTTCGCGCCGGCGTACGCGCCGTAGGTGGCCATGGCGGCCCGGCCGCCGATCGAACTGATATTGATCACTCGACCCTTGCTGCGCAACAGGGCTGGCAGGAGCGCCTGGGTGACGGCGATGTGGCCGAACAGGTTGACCTCGAACACCCACCGCCACTGCTCCATGGGCAATGTTTCGACCGGCCCGTTCACCTGGATGCCGGCGTTGTTGACAAGCGCGTGCAACTCGCGAGGGTCTGCGGCGACCCGGGCGGCGAGCGCGTTCACGTGCTCGGACTCGGTGATGTCAAGGATGACCGGTTCAACGCCGGCCGCCCGGATGGCGTCGCCATCACGATCGCGTCGTACGCCAGCCAGGACGTGGAATCCCCGGCGAGCCAGTTCGTGGGCGGCTGCCGCGCCCAGGCCCGTGGAGGCTCCGGTCACGACGACCAGCTTCTGGGTTTCGCCGCCCGTACCCGTGGTCATTGCCTGCTTCGTCACGACGCCATACTCCTTTATGCGACGGCCTGTCGCAAACGTTACGACGATCTGTCGCCAAAACCAGCTTTACGGGAGCGTGCCGATGCGCAGGCCGTACGAGGTGCAGCCAACGGACCAGGCAAACGGCGTTGAAACGTGCACGGGACGACCAGGCGGAGACAGTCAGTTCTCGTCCAAGCTGCTTCGCAGCTGAGTGGCGAGCGCGATGGTGTCGTCGTGCGGTTCGGCGTCGAGGTCGGCGAGGGCTTTGGTCAGTGCGCGCAGCAGGGTTCGAATGCCGTCGGCGTCGCCGAGGGCGTGTCGGGCGTGCATCGCCTTGACGTAGAGGGCCTCGTTGTAACGGTCGAGACCGATGGCCTTGGCGAGCAGGTCGGATGCGGCCTGCGGGTTGCTGTCGAGCAGGTCGTCGGCAAGCAGGAGATGTGCTTCGGTGCCCCAGCGGCGGACCGTTTCGCGGTGGGGTTGCAGCCATTCGTAGTCCTGACCTTCCGCGAGAGGTGCGGTGTAGAGGTCGCAGGCGGCGGTGAGGAGTTCGCGGCGGCGCGGTCCGGTGGCGATGGTGGCGCTGCGCATCAGGTCGCGCAGGGTCCACACGTCGACGTCCACGCTCGCCGGGTCGAGTAGGTAGCGTCCTGCGGATTTGATGACGTAGGCGTTCTTTGTCGCGGCGGTTCCGGCGCGGCCGAGGACGTGTCGTAGGTTCGAGGCGTTGGTGTGGACGCGTTGGTCGGCTTGGCTGATGCGGGCGTCGGGTTCGAGGTATTCGCCGATGTCACGGGTGCTGGCTCCGTCGGGGTGCACGGCGAGGTAGACCGCGAGTTCCAGGGCTTTGGCTCGCAGCGGTCGGCCTTCTGCGGTGATGCCTTCGATGCGCGGTGCGCCGAGCACGCGCAGCCGCGCCCGTCCCGACAGGGCGTCGGCGGTGGGTGTGACGACGGTCGGGGTAGCCGGGTCCGTGGCGGTGGCCATGGTCTCGGTGCGGCTGGCGTGTAGGGGCACGATCGTGACCGGTACGGCTGTTGAGGTGCTGGCGGGCTGTTCGCCGGTCTGCGCCTCGCGGAGCGTGGTCAGGATCTGGAGGGCGGCGGCCGGTTCGAGCACGGGCAGCCGCGGTGGCACCGGGTCAGCGGGCTGCCCGGAGAGGAGCGTGGCGTGTCCGTCCGGGGTGACCTCGACGGTGGCGCCGTGGGCCCATTCGCCAAGTAGCAGCGCGGACATGTGCAGGCCTTCGCCCAGGGCGAGGGCGACCTTGGCGCGCATGCGGGCACTGGCTGGCGGGGTTCCGGTGACGAGTACGACCGGCGGTAGGGCTTCCTCGTCGGGCGCTGTCCGTCGCAGCTCGTCCAGGTCGGTCAGGGCGTGCTCATCGAGGATGCGGCTGCGGTGCAGCAGCTGGGACTCGATGACGGTGAGCGCGTCGTTGATGCTGTCGGTCACGTACAGGCGCGGCCATGGGTTGAGGGTCACCGCGTCCGGTCCGAGCAGCGTGGTCAGGATGGCGGCGTCGATGACGACCTCGCCGCGGGCGTCGGGGTGGTGCGGGCCGCCGGAGGCCAGCACGGCGACGAGGGCGGCGCGGGCGGCAGCGTGGGCGCCGTCTCCGACGATTCCGGTTCCGCCGCCCGGCAGTAACCCGAGGTCGGGTGCGAGAGCGAGCGGCGGGCTGTCGTCGCTGCTCGCATCCGCCGGCTCGGGATCATGGGCGGCCACAGCGCGGCGGACCTGGACGACGGTCGGGGGCAGTTCGGTGGGCGGATCATCGTCGGGCTCGGAGGTGTATCGACGGCGGCGTTGGAGCCAAACCATTGCGGCGGCGGCGCTGATGGCGGCGGCGAGGGACCAGGGCAGCCAACCGGAGTCCGACAGATCCACACCCTGGTCGTCTGTGGCCGTAGGACTGTTCGTGGCGGGCGGCGACGTGGCGGGGTTGGAGACCCCTGACGACGGCGCCGGCGACGAAACGGACCCGCTTGGGGCTGCGGACGGCGTGGTGGTGGGAGTGCCGGCCGATGGCGGGGGCGCGGGTGGCGCAACGGCGGGATCGGGCGGGTCCGGTGCGGCGCTCGGCGATGAGGGTGGTGTAGCAGGCCGGTCCGACCGGGGGGTGGGGGGTGTGGCGGCTTGTGGTGGGCGGGCGTCGGTAGGGAGGCGCAGCTCCCAGCCGGGGTAGATGAGGTCGCAGTCGCGCAGGACACCGCCGACTGGGAAGTGGCGGTGTTTGTTCAGGCGGCAGACCTCCGGCCACCGGCTCGCGTCGCCGAGCCACTCCTTGGCGACCTTGGACAGGGTGTCGTGTCGCTCGACGGTGTAGAGGTAGCGCTGGTCGGCGACGTGGATGATGGCGGGTCCGCGGGCTGCGGCTTGCCGGGGAACATCGGCGCGCTCGGTCGCAGCGACGGGCGTGGAGGGTCGATTTGAGTGTGGCGCCGCGTCGAGGGAGCCGGCGGGGGTGACGGCGAGCGCGGCGGTGCCGGCCAGACCGAACACGAGCCGGTGCAACGGGGTTGGCAGCCTGAGTAGGGGGATGCGCCACCGGGTCACCGCCGCGAGGATCTCGGCGAGCAGGAGCAGTGTGAACACGCCCCACAGCAGCCACATCGCCCAGAGGGCCGCGCCGATGAGGAAGTCCGGGGTGAACCGTCCACTGGAGCGCGCGAACCAGTCGGGGATCTGCGACCAGGCCGGCAGCCGGCGCAGCGGGTTCCCACCCGCGGTCCACAGCAGCGCGGGAACGGCGACCAGGAAGAGGCCGGCGCCGATGACGCCGCGAACAGCCCCGCCGAGGGATGGTCTCGCGCGTCGCGGCAGCGATTCTGAGGGGATGCGGACGGTGGGTCGTGCACCGTACTCGGCGAGTTTGTCGTCTCTGCCCCGGCGCGTCTGCGGCACCTGTCCCCCTGCGGTTGATCCCCCGATCTTCTTCGGATACACGAGGGTGAGTGTCTCTGGCTATCCCATCGGGAGAGATTCTCACCATCCGCGTACAACGAGTCACGTTCAGCGGATCATGGTTGACACCCGGTCGCCCTCACCGGCGAGACTGCCCCTCATGCCAAGCGGGGGCACTGTGTTGTCGATCGACCTCAGCTCGTCGGCCATCGCGGCCACTGTCAGCCGCCACGGCCTGAAGATCCCCATCCTCATCGACGGTCGCCTCGTCATGCCGCCCGGCGCCGCCATCGGCCCCACAGGGGAGATCTACCTCGGCCTCGACGCCACGGCCGCGATGTCGCTGCCCGCCGACCACCGGTTCGTCGACAACCCGACTGACCTCCTCGGCCGGCCCACCAACACCGCCGACGCGGCGCAACCCGACCCGGTGGATCTGCTCGCCACCGTGCTGCGCCACGTCACCCATCACGCTGCCGTCCACGTCAACGGGCCGATCACCGCGCTCACCGTCACCGTTCCATCGAGCTGGGGACCGCGCCGCTGCGGACACGTCAACGAGGCTGCAACCCGCGCAGGGTTTCCACCTCCGGCCCTGGTCACCGCACCCGCCGCCCTCGCCGCATACGCCACAATGCTCGGCGCCACCGTGCCGGCAGGCTCCTGCGTGCTCGTATGCCAGGCAGACCGCGAACCGGCGACCCTCACCGTCCTGCAAACCGCTACCGACGGCTACCGCGAACTCGCGACACATCAGATCAGCCTCGACCAGGGCCTCGACCACCTCATCGCCCAACGCGTCGTCGCGATGGCAACCATCGACGCCGACCCGCTCCGAGCGGCGATGACCGCAGCCGGAAGCGATGAAGCGGGCGACGGGCGTGTTCTCCTGGAATCTGTTCGGGCCGCCAGAAGCCTGCTCGCGACCCACGACCAAGCAGCGATCCTGCTGCCCGCGCCCCGCTCACCCGCCGTCATCACCCGTCACGACGTCACGGCCGCCGCGCAGCCCTTCCTCGACCAGATCCCCGGCGCAGTCGACGGGCTCCTCGACGCGGCCGACGTCGACACCACACACCTCGCCGCCGTCGTCCTCAGACCAGCCCTCGGCGTACCCGCGCTGGCCGAAGCGCTCACCGCAGCTGCCGGCAAACCCCCTACGCTCATCGACCACCCCCACGCCCTCGCCGATGGGGCGCTCTGCCTCACCACCACCCACCAATCAGGCCCCGCAGCCGCCGCACAGCTACCCCGCGTCCGCCTACGCATCAGCGACCTCACCGGCGCCCTGCTCCTCGGTGCCTGTTCCCTGGCCCTGCTCCTGCAAGCCGTCCTCACCGCTTACATCTCCACCTACAGCACCTGGGTCGTCGGCGTCCGCACCTCACTACCGCAACTCGGCGCCGCCGGCGCACTCGTCATGCTCACCGCATTCGCCGTGGCGCACCTGGCACCCACCACCTGGCTCGCCGGAACACCCACCGCGTCAACACCCGAACCCACCACCGGCAGCCTCATCCGACGCGGATACCTCACCACCGCCGTCGGCGGCACCATCACCGCCGCGCTCTACGGCCTCGCCACCGGCACCGCCGTCGAATACGACTACACCCCCTACCTCACATGGACCCTCGGCGCCGCCCTACCCCTCGCAGCCTGCGCCGCCCTCATCGCCGCCACCGCACCCCGCATCCCCGCCGACGCACTACCCACCTGGCTCGCCCTGACCCGCCCCGCCATCACCCACGCGATCACCGCCACCGCCGGCATCTACCTCATGCGCGCCGCACTCACCCTCACCACACCCATCTCCACGAACACCACCGCCGCAATCGCCGGCAGCATCGGCGCAGCCCTCCTCGGGATAGCCACCGCCCTCACCATCAGCCGCAGCCGCACGATCCGCGCCATCACCGCACCCGGCCTCGCCATCGGCTACGCCCTCGTCTTCACCGTCGACACCACCGGCGCCCTCATCGTCGGCTACCTGGCCGCCCTCACCTGGTGGGGCATCCGACTCACCGCACACACCCTGCGGCTCGCCTTCCCCCAGCCAGGAACAGCGCTGCGCCGCCTCACCGACCGGACGGGCGGCTGAAGAACGGGAAGCCTCTCGGCCGCTACCACCGCACCGACAGCGCGATGACGACGACCAATCGCTTTGACCATCTGCGCAGCGTCTACGTCGGTAGCAGCAGATCCTCGACCCATTACTCGTCCACGCTTTCCTAATACTCCGGCAGGAGATCGGAATTAACGGCGTTGGGTGAGAATCGTCGTAATGGGCGGGATCGGCGGATGAGGGCGCGGGATTCCCCGGCCCTGCCCAGCATCCTCGCTACGGGTACGCCGCCGTCTCAGATGAGGCCGTGGGCGAGCATCGCCTCGGCGACGAGCCGGAAGCCGTCGATGTTGGCTCCAGCGACGTAGTTGCCCGGCATGCCGTACTCGTCGGCGGTGGCGTAGCAGCGGGCGTGGATGGTCTGCATGACTTCCCGCAGCCGCTGCTCAGAATGGTCGAAGGTCCACGAGTCGCGGCTGGCGTTTTGCTGCATTTCCAGCGCGCTTGCCGCGACTCCGCCGGCGTTGGCCGCCTTACCGGGCGCGAACCGCACCCCGGCCTCGGCGAAACTCCGCACCGCCTCCGGCGTGGTGGGCATGTTAGCCCCCTCCACCACGGTGGTGCAGCCACCCGAGATCAGGCTGAGCGCGTCGGCGGCCGTGAGTTCGTTCTGCGTCGCACAGGGGATCGCCACGTGGCAGGGCACCTCCCAGATCGGGCGACCGGCGACGAACGTGGCGTGCGGATGGGCCTCGACGTATTCGTCGATCCGTGCCCGGCGGACCTCCTTGACCTGCTTAAGCACCTCGACGTTGATTCCCTTTTCGTCGTGGACATAGCCAGAGGAGTCCGAGCATGCCACCACAATGCCACCGAGCTGATGCACCTTTTCGATCGCGTAGATCGCCACGTTGCCCGAGCCGGAGACCACCACCCGCTTTCCGTCGAGGCTGTCGCCGCCATCGGCGCGTAGCATCTCCTCGGCGAAGAACACCGCACCGTAGCCGGTAGCCTCCCGGCGCACCTGGGCACCGCCGTAACTGAGGCCTTTGCCGGTCAGCACCCCGGACTCGTACCGGTTGGTGATCCGCTTGTACTGCCCGAACAGGTAACCGATCTCTCGGCCACCGACTCCGATGTCGCCGGCTGGCACGTCCGTGTACTCGCCGATGTGCCGGTATAGCTCGGTCATGAACGATTGGCAGAACCGCATCACCTCCCGATCGGAGCGGCCCTTGGGGTCGAAGTCCGACCCCCCCTTGCCGCCGCCGATCGGCATGCCAGTCAACGCGTTCTTGAACAGTTGTTCGAAACCGAGGAACTTCACGATCCCCAGATAGACCGACGGGTGGAAGCGAAGACCTCCCTTGTACGGGCCTAGTGCGCTGTTGAACTCCACCCGGAAGCCGCGGTTGATGCGGACCTCACCGCGATCGTCCTCCCATGGCACCCGGAAGATGATCTGCCGCTCCGGCTCGCAGATCCGCTCAATGATCTTCGCGTCGGCGTACTCGGGATGCCTCTCCAGGGCCGGCGCCACACTGTCGAGCACCTCCCGCACCGCTTGGTGGAATTCGAACTCGCCAGGGTTGCGCCGCACCACCGAGGTGAAGATCGACTCAAGCTTGTCCTGTACCGACACGAATACTCCTCGGTGTGCAACCATGGCCGGTTTGCGGCGGCACGCTAGGCGCCCTACGGGTCACCCCTCACCGCACGACCACTTCAAGAGCGTTGCTGTAGAACGACCTGTCGTGGTACGGCTGCTTCGGCGTGTTGAGCGAGAAGCTCCGGCAGGACGAGGTCTTCTCACGGACCTTGTCCTTGCCGGCGCTTCGTCGTCGTTCAGTTTGACATTCCCAGTTGCTGGTCCGTTATCGGCGGTGCCGTTTGGCGAGGTGACGGGTGTGCCGTAGCCCACTGGCGTTGCTGGTCGGGTGTCGGAAAACCGGTCGCCGCCGGGCCGGGGTCGACAGCGGTCGTCCTGGCGCTCGCTGCGGCGACGGCGGCGGGGATGAGTAGTGATACAGCGGTTCGACGATCTGGCGGGTCTGCACCAACGCCGACCCGCAGGCCCTCGACTCGGCGATTGGAACGTGCGCCAATCATGGTCGCCGTCGCCGTCCTGCTGGCCCAACTGCTGGCTCTCGTTAAGCTCACCCGGGACAGCCGCCCCACCTGGGTGCCAGCCACCGAGGATCGCGGCGAGGGCATCTTCCTGCGACTGGACGAGACCACCGTCGCCGCCTGCGAATCCGACGGGAAACAATCGCCGAAATCGTGGCGCGCGTCGGGGGGTGCTCAATTATCGAATCTCATTCCACGTGAACCGCGGCTCACGCTACTTGGTCGGCGTACGGGACCAGGGCCGATTCGGTGACATCCCGTCCGCCGCCCCCTGGTCCGACGCGCCCTCGCCTACGCACGCCGCGCGACCAGCGGGGCCGGTGCCACACCGCTCGCGCCCGTGCGGGACGCTCGGCGGACGGCGGGCACGACAAGCGCCGCCACCACTGCCGCGAGCGAGGTGACGGTCAGCATCTCGAACCCGTGGGTGAACCCGGACTCGTACGGCAGACCGTCCGGGCGCAGGTGGCCGGTGACGATGCTGCTCATCACGGCCGCTCCGATCGATCCACCGATGGTCCGGATGTTCGCGTTCATCCCCGCCGCCACACCGGTCTGCGCGGCCGAGACGTTCTGCACGATCAGGTTCGTCATGGACGCGTATGCCAGGCCGATGCCGATCCCGAACACGGTCGAGGCGACCACGATCTGCCAGCGTGCGTCGTGGGCCACGGCGAGCAGGGCGCACGCGGCCACGCTGAACGCGGAGCCCGCGGCGAGTTGTGCCTTACCACTGAGGATCCGCTCCATCCGGCCGCTGACGATGCCGGTCAGGAACATGGCGACGAGCATCGGCACCAGCAACAGCCCCGCCTCGGTGACGCTGGCCCCGAACCCATAGCCCGCGACCGTCGGGGTCTGCACGAACTGCGGCAGGAACGCGAGGATGGCGAACATGCCCGCGCCGAAGAGCAGCGCGACCAGGTTGGTGGTCCACACCGCCGGCAGGCGCATCACCCGCATGTCGATGAGCGGGTTGGTCGAACGGGTCTCGGTGATCACCCAGGAGACCAGGACGAGCACCGCGAAGAGCAGGAGACCGAGGACCTTACCCGAGGTCCAACCCCACGCCGGGGCCTTGCTGACCGCCAGCATCAGCGCGACGAGCCACCCGGACAGCAGTACGGTGGCGAGCCAGTTGATCCGGCCCGGCGTCCGTACGGGCGACTCCGGCACGAGGAAGTGCGCCGCCACGGCCGTCGCGATCAGCATGACCATGGGGATCCAGAAGAGCCCACGATAGCCGAAGGCGCCGACGATCGGCCCGGCGAGCACGGTGCCCAGTCCTCCGCCGGCGGCGAGCAGGGCCGACATCGCCCCGATCGCCGACGTGGTCCGGGCCGCCGGGAACTCGTCCCGGATGATCCCGAACGACAGCGGGAAGACGGCACCACCGACACCCTGCACGATCCTGGCCACGATGAGCACGCCGATGTTCGGCGCGATGACGGCCAGCAGGCAGCCGGCGATGAGCGCGACCAGGGAGACGACGAACATCCGCTCCTTGCCGACCATGTCACCGATCCGTCCGAGGATCGGCGTGAAGACCGACGCGGAGAGCAGGTACGCCGTCAGCACCCAGGTCACGGTGTTCTGCGAGGTGTGCAGGTCGTGCTGGATCGTCGACAGCACCGGGCTGACGAGCGACTGCAGCATCGCGAAGAAGCCGGCGCCGGCCGCGAGGATGGCGAATGTGGTCCGGTAGGGGGTACGGGTGGTGGTCCGAGCCACGAAAAGACTCCAGTTCTCGGTGGTGGGGAGCGGACAGCGCTCCTACTCAGACCGCGATGGTCTTGTGCTCCACGTACTGGGCCAGGCCGACGGCTCCGAACTCGCGGCCGACACCGCTGCCCTTGTAGCCGCCGAAGGGCGCGTCGAAGCCCGGGTCGGCGCCGTTGACGGTGAAGAAGCCGGTACGGATCCGGCGGGCGAGCGCCAGGCCACGCTCGACGTCGGCCGTCCACACCCCACCGCCGAGCCCGTACGGGGAGTCGTTGGCGATGCGTACCGCGTCGTCCTCGTCCTCGTAGGCGATGACGACGAGGACCGGTCCGAAGATCTCCTCCTGGGCGATGCGCATGCCGTTGTCGACGTCGGCGAAGACCGTCGGCCGTACGTAGTAACCGCCCTCGAGCCCTTCCGGCACCTCGGGACCGCCGGTGACGAGACGCGCCCCCTCGGAGATGCCGAGTTCGATGTAGCTGCGGACCCGCTGCTGCTGGTCGGCGCGGACCATCGGGCCGATCCACGTACCCGGGTCGGCGGGGTCTCCCACGACGAGGCTCTCCGTCATGGTCTTCACGGCCTCGACGATCTCCTCGTAGCGGCTGCGCGGGGCCAGGATCCGGGTGTGCGCGACGCAGGATTCGCCGTTGTTGCCGAACGACAGGAACTTGAGTCCCTCGACCACGGCCGCGAGGTCCGCGTCCGGCAGGATGATCGTCGCGGACTTGCCGCCCAGCTCCAGGCTCACCCGCTTGAGCTGCTGGCCCGCCACGGACGCGATCGTGCGCCCGGCGGCGGTCGATCCGGTGAAGGCGACCTTGTCTACGTCGGGGTGCGCGACGAGATACGCGCTCGTCTCCCGGCCCGCCGGCAGGATGCTGACCACGCCCTCCGGCAGCCCAACCTGCTCGAAGATCTCGCCCAGCACCAGCGCGTCCAGCGCGGTCTCGGGCGAGGCCTTCAGGATGACCGTGCAGCCCGCCAGCAACGCCGGAATCATCTTCACCAGGGCCGACTGGTGCGGGGCGTTCCACGGGATGACCGCGGCGACCACACCGACCGGCTCGCGCCGGATCAGCGGGCCGGATTCGGTTGCCCGTTCCTCCCACCCGAAGGCCTCGGCGGCCCGCAGGTAGGCGCCGGTCTGCTCCGCCAGTGCGTGCAGCGTCCACCGGGTGAACCACGACGCGGAGCCGTTCTCCGAAGTGATCAACGCGGCCAGTTCGTCGGCCCGCGCCGCGTGTAGTTCGTTGAATCGGGCGATGACCGCCTGGCGTTCCTGCGGCGTCATCCGGGGCCACGGCCCGTCGTCGAAGGCCTTGCGCGCGGCGGCGACCGCCCGGTCGACGTCGGCCGGTGAGGCCTCGGCGGCCCGCCCCACCAGCGACTTGTCGTGCGGCGAGTGGACGTCGAGCAGGCCGCCCTCGGCGGGCGCGACCCATTGGCCACCAACGTAGAGCTTGTCGTGAACAATCACGGCGATTACTCCCTTATTGCTGGTTTTGCGCCGATTCGTAATCGGCGTCTGGACTGCGGCCCCGCCGCGTACGCGTTCCGCGTCGCGATCATCAAGGGCACAACGTTGTGGCGTGTTGTGCGGCTAGGCACCACACGAACGTAGCACTTAACTTGGGTCCCGCCACTAGCATGTGCAGCTAGCCGCGTGACCTGCCACACAGGGGTAGAGTTGACGGCACTATGAGAGCCGACGCAGCCCGTAACCTCGACACGGTCCTCCACGTGGGTGCTCGACTACTCGCGCAGGATCCGGCCACGAGCATCGCCACGATCGCTGCCACGGCCGGCGTCGACCGGCGCACCGTCTACCGCCGATTCGCCACCCGGGAGGCCCTGCTCGCCGGGGTCTACCAGGCCAAGCTCGACGCCTCCGAGCGCGCGCTCGACGACGCCCGGCTGACGGAGGCGCCGGTCGCGGTGGCCCTGCACCGCTATGTGGAGGGCGTCATCCCGGTCATCCGGCGCTGGTCGATCCAGGTCCTCAAGCCAATGATGAACATGGACGTCGAGGCCGCGGCCCGGAGCAAGCAACTCGGCGAGCGGCTCGACCGGTTCATCCAGCGCGCCACCGACGAGGGGCTACTCCGCGCCGACCTGCCACCGGGCTGGGCCAGGACGCTGCTGGACCAACTCGTGAACGCCGCCGCGGAAAACTTTCCCGACCTGGCCGCCGCACCCGCCGCCGACCTGGTCGTCGACGCGCTGTTGCGCGGCATCGGGCGAAGCTGACGGGCAGGCACTGTCCGAACCGCTTCGGCGGCGGGGCCGGCGACCGGTTGGGTCTAGCGGTAACCACCCCGGGCGTTGCGCTCCGCCTGGGCGTGCCACCAACGAGGCGGGGTCGGCCCGGCCGCGAACACGACACCACCGCCGTACGTGCCCACACCGAGATCCTGCCCCTCCCTGACCGCGGACGGAGCCGACCTGCGAACCCTCGGCGATCTGGGCTCCGAAGGGCTGGCCAACATTGTCACCGTCGCGTTTCAAGAAGCCCAAGAACGGTCGGCTCACCCTCGTCCAGCAGCAGTTCAACAAGGCACACAGCAGCCTGCGCGCGATCGGCGAACGCGGGAACTCGCTACTCCAGATGACCTTTAAAGCGCTTCGCAACGTCAGCCGCGACCCGTGGCGGATCGGGAAGATCGTCGCTGTCGCGCTGACCATCCTCCATATCGATCATGATTTCACCACATGACGACCGTCAGTAGTCAGCCCCTTGCTCGGAATGGCTCATCATCATGCCAGTTCAAGGCTTCAGGGCCCCGTCGGGGCGCGTACCGCCTCGACCACCGCCCGTCGGGCGCACTGCGGCCCCCGGACCCGCCGCCCCGCACACCACCAACACCCCTGAAACCCTTACTTACCAGGGTCTGAGCGTTCCGGGTTCTCTGCGAAGACCTGGGCCGCGACCTGGTAGCCGTCGAACGCGCGTGCTACGCCAGCGTAGGCCGCGACCTGAAGAAAGACTTCGGCGATCTCTTCCTTGGTAGCGCCGGCGTTGAGCGCGATGCGGAGTTGACCACGGAGGGGCTCCAGGACGCCGAGTGTCGCCGCGATGGTGACGGACACCAGTGCCCGCGTCCGTGTATCTAGGTGCTCGGTGCGCGGCCAGACGTCGCCAAAGGCGTGCATCGTCGCGATCCGTTTGAAGTCTGCGCCGTTAGCTGGCTCACCAGGGGTGGCGCCAAGAAAGCGCTCCAAGCGGAAGCCCAGCAGACGCTCAGCCGTGTCCAGGGCGGCGGCGTACCCCGGGTCTGTCGCCGCAAATGCCGGATGATCCGTCGTCACGATGCTTACTCTTCCATGCACAAGGACGAAGCAGGCGATATCCGGCATTTCGAAGGGTGACTGAAGGTCGCGCACCTCAGTCGAGCTGATCAAGGAAGAGCGAGCCTTCTGACTACGGCCACGTCCGCAACATCGATGAGGACTGAGGAAGACAGCGCTTACCGTAGTTGCCGCACCCCAGGGCCCACCCCGTGCGTGGATCTATGGTGGTCGGCCAAGCGCGACAACCACGACGGCGACATTCAGATCATCACCGTCGCGGACGGCTGGCCGATCTGGACCTCCGAGGTACGACCCGGCCGCGAGCACGACACCACCGCCGCATGCACCCACACCGAGATCCTCCCAGCGCTCCGTGACGCCGCTGGTTACCCGCGCACCCTCGGGGACCTGGGCTACGAGGGCGAGTCGGACACCATCACCGTGGCCTTCAAGAAACCGAAGCGCTCGTCCTGCTGCACGTCGAGCACTCTCGCGCCACATGATCACCCCTAGTGATCAAACGGTTGCTCGGAATGGCTCACTGATCTCCCGCATGGCCTGCGGCGCGCGCATCGATCTGGTGCGCTCGCGCTGAACCGGCGTAGACGAGCGTCACGGTCGCGCCGTCTTGGCTCGCGGACAGTGACTCCTGGACCAGCTACGCCGGCTCGACATTCGCGAGCTACTCGACCGACTCGCCACCCGGCACTCACCAGACGCGCGGCCCCCTCCAAACGCCAAGCTGCCCAGCAGGCTGACCGGCTCAGACGCCCGCAGTCGGCAGCCCACCAGCGTCGGCCACCTCCGCCCAGCCCGGCCAACGCAGCGGTAACCCGGCCGCGTCCCGGCCACGCGGCATGCGCAGCCCCACCAGGTCACCGGCCGACACCCCGGCCACCGTCAACTCCGCCGCCCGTTCCTCGACGCTGCTGACCAGTTCCGCGTAGGTGAGGTCACCCGCGCCATCGACCAGTGCCGCAGCCGAGGGCAGGTGCTGGGCCTGCGCAAGGATCGCCTGCCACAGTGGCCCCTCCCCCACCGGCGATGTGCGGATGTCGATGGCCTGACTCATGAAGGGCTCCCGGGTGTCGCGAACAGCTACAAGGCGTGCCGGCGCAAGACCCTAGGGACCCTCTGCGGTTCGCGGATGAACACCGGCCGACGCTCCGAAGCATCTTGATCACGGGTCCGTTCACCTGGTAAGCGCCACCGCCGACCGGCCAAGCGTGCCGCTGCCTGCGGAAACACCGCAGGCGCAGGCCCATCGGCGATGAACTATGCGTGAACTCGATGACGCAGGCGTGGGGTCGCAATCGCGCAGGAGTCGCATGACCGACCCGAAAGGGGCACCGGGAGCCGAGCGCATTGTCACGGCAGCATCGAAGGTCAGTCCGGAACACGGCCGCTGGTTGAAGGCCCTATCGTGCGATCTGGTGTGGGCGACGACCTGGATGAGCGACGCGAACGACGTACTCGCACCCCTGCTCGGGCTACCGACCCTGCCGGTCGTGCACTGGCCCGACTCCGACGAGATGGGCGTCCTGCACTGGAAGACCCGTGGGCTGGTCGAGTGGGCGCAGGGACGCCCCTTCGTCTGGGTCGACGACGAGATCTCCGACGCCGATCAGCAGTGGGTGTCGACTCATCATCCAAGTCGAGCCCTGCTGCATCGGGTCGATCCCCGTCGCGGGCTGACCGAGCACGCCTTCACTGTCATCGAGAGCTGGCTCAGGCGGGCGCGGTAGGGCGAGCTGCACGTCGTCGCAGTCGCCGTGCTGGGCGGGCTGTCTGGCTACTCGGGACCGACGGTGGCGAACGGTGCGCCGGAACGGCACCGGTAGCCGGCTGAGCTGCTCTACGGGGACGGAACGTTCGGCAGTCGGTCGTCGTCGCGTCCAGTCTGGGATAGCCCAGCCACAACGGCGATGGCCTCGACGGCGTCGTCCAGCCCGGTGGTCTCGGGAAGGACGAGCTCGTCGGACCAGCCCAGGACGTCATGCGCGGCGTACCAGCCGCTCATGTCCTCGGCCGTGAACTCACTGACCTGCGGGCGCGTGAGGTGCCGGCGCAGGGTCTCGGCCAGGGACACGTCGAGGTAGCAGAACAGCGACCGCCCGCGGTGGCCATCCCGCAGAGCCGTCAGCATCGCCCGATAGCGGCTGGTGTGCATGATGCCCTCCAGCACCACGTGGTACCCGTGGTCCAGCGCGAACCGAACAGACTGCCCGATCAACGCCGGCGCCGCGCCACCGGGCTTGTCACGCTCTCGCAGCACGATGCGGCGTAGGTAGTCCTGCTCGACCAAGGCGCAGCCCCGGCCGTGCCGGCGTCGTAGCTCGCGGGCGATGCTGCTCTTGCCGGAGCCGGAGTTGCCCCGGATGCAGACGAGGATCGTGTCGGGGCTGCCCGTGGGTTCAGCGACCACGACGCCTCCTCGGCTTCAGTCGTTGCGCACGGTGAGGTGGAGGGCTGCGACGGTCAGCTGGGTGAGGTCGGGAAGCTGGTCCTCGCCGATGGTGACGCCGCGCAGGTTGTCCAGCGGCGTCTTGAGGCCCTGAAGGCGGCTGCCCCGCAGGTCGGTGCCGTCGAGGTGGCATGAGTCCAATTCCAGTCCGGCGAGGTCACATGACCGCAGCGCGATGCGAGGTAGTCGACAGGAAGACCACGCGCCGTTGGTGAGAGTGCAGTCGGTGAAGGCGACCGAGCCGGCGGCGGTGACGCGGTGGAGGGTCGCGTAGTCGAAGCGGCAGCCGTCGAACAGGACGTCCTTGAGGCGTACGTCGGTGAGTCTGGTGCCCGTGAACCGGGAGCCGGTGATGGCGCAGCGTTCGATGGTGATGCCGGTCAGGGTCGCGCCGGAGAAGTCGGTGCGGGTGATCTCGCAGGCGTACAGGCTGCCCGCTTCCCAGGTGCTCGCGCTCAGGTCCACGCCGATGATCAGGCTGCTGCGGATGCGGGCGTCCTCAAGGCGCGAGCCGTGCCACGCGGCGCCCTCGACGAGGGCCTCGGTGAGGCCACCGTCCAGGTCCGTCGTGGTGTCGAGGTCGTCCGGTTCGAGGTCCGGCAGCAGGACCTTCACGTCGCCGATCGTGGTGGTGCGCATGTGTCCTCAACCTGTGTGGGCGCGGGGTGGGCACGCACCCCCGCGCGTCCCGTGGTGGGGCTACTTCTTCTTGTTCCAGTTGTCCCAGCCGGGTCGACTGTCGAACTTACCCTTGTTAGCCCAGGCGGGGCGGTTGTCGAACTTCGCCGCGTCGATCGACGCTACCGACCGCTGCGGGTCGACGCCGAGGCGGGCGAGTTGCTCGGGTGCCGCGTTGATGAGGGTCGCGAGTGCGTTGGTCATGGTGCTCCTCCTTGAGGGGTGAGGTGATCCGCGGCGGCGCGGACGAGGGCCTGTCGGGTGGTCCGGCAGTAGGTCGTCTCTCGGGCGGTGAACGTCGCGTGCTCGAAGTAGCGGTTGCCGGCCTGGGCGCCACGGCAGAAGTCGTAGAAGGCGCAGTGGTCGGCGCAGTCGTTGAGTGCCGTGACGAACTCGGCGACGTAGCCCAGGTCGCCGGCGCCGGCGAGCATGGCGGTGATCGGCTGATGGAGGACGTTGCCGGCAATGAAGTCGCCGTATCGCGGCTCGGTGATGCCGAGCAGTTCCGGTGACAGCAGCACCACCTGCCCATCCCAAGAAACGGTCGGGATCGGCTCGTACAGGGCGTGGTCGACGAGCCCGGCGCGGGTGGCGGCGAGATAGTCGGCCAGCCGATCCACGTCGCGGATCCGCAGCGGGCTGCCGCCGACACGACGCTCGATGACGTGCTGCCAAAACCGGTACGCGGCATCCTCCGACACCACTGCCCGATCGGCGCCCTCCTGCTCTTCGATGTTGAAGCCCACCGACTCGCAGCCGGGCAGGCCGGTGAAGAAGTCGACGAGGGCGCCCGCGTGGTCGATGGTTTCCGGGGTGACTACACAGATCACCGAGTACCCGACCCCTGCGTCGGCCAGGGTCTGCATGCCGCGCAGGGTCCGGGCGTCCGTCGCGTTGCTGGCCCGGTCGAGGCGGTTCCGGTTCAACGCGCCCGGTCCGTCGATGCTGACCCCGATCTCGAAGCCGTAAGCGGTGAACAGCTCGCACCACTGTCGGTTGATCAGAGTGGCGTTCGTCTGGATCTCGTGACGCACCATCCCCGCGCGCCGCAGCTCCTCGAACGGGGCCAGTAGGCCCCGGAACAGCCCGATGGGTGTGGCGGTGGGTTCGCCCCCATGCCACACGACGCTCACTTGATGACCGCTGTTCTGCTGGGCGATCGACTCGGCACAGGCCCGCGCAGATCGCTCTGCAGGTCGGCGGCCAGTACGGGTTCGCGTTGGCCGGTGGGCACGCGATCGCCGCCCATGGGATCCTCGTCCGCCCCAGCGAGGACGTCGATCTGTTCGCCGACTGGCAACGCCGCGCCGACTTCCCTACCGCCGTCGACGAGGTGATCGCCGCCTATCGTGCGGAGGGCTTCCGCGTCGACATCGACCTGCGGCTCGACACGTTCGCTCGGCTACACGTCACCGATCACGGTACGTCCGGGTCAGGGTGCTCGGTCCGACAGCGGCTCGCGGCAGCGTCATCGATCAGGGAGCTGTCGAGCAGCCAGTCAATGGCCCGGCGGGTTGCCCGAGCCTGGTGGAAGGCGTGCCAGACCGTCAGCAGGTGCGGATGCTCGTCGTGCAGTTCGTCCCTGAACCGTCGGAAGGCACCCCTGCCTTGGACGGCCCGCAAGAGTCTGCGGCCCGCCTGCTCGTCGCTGACCCGCTCGGCAAAGTCGACCATGTCGCGGTGCCAGACGGAGGGCGGTAACGCCTCGATCGGAACCAGGTCGAGTTCATCCAGGTCCACCGGTGTCTTCCCGTCGATGCCGCCGTCAGCCGTCCACATCATGATTTCGCCGCTGACCGGGTCGATGAGCCAGCGGTACTCGTCTGCGCTCTGGTCCTGCAGCGCCGTGGCGATCTCCTCGAGATCGAGGTGGCGTACGTCGAGCATGGTGTCCACTCCCGTTGCCGTGGTCGTCGGCAACCACGGTAGGTCCGCTTCCCTCTCGGCCGCGAGACTGCCGGCCCGGCCGATTATCAGCACGGGGACCGAGGGCCATGAGGTGACTACTGCTCCAGCAACCTGGAATCGGGAGACCGGTCAGCTACAGCCCAGCGGCGTCGAGGGTCTTGAGGAACGTCGGCCGGCGCTTGTGCTCAACCCGCAGCTCGGCGAGGTACTGCCCAAACGCCGCATGTTCTCCGGTGGCCTGGTATGCCGCTTGCAGGGCGGGGAGCAACGCGACGGCCCGCCGGTAGCGCCGCTTGTCGGCCGAGTTGAGGATCGCCTGGTCGACGAGGTCCCGGTACGGCTGGATAACCTCCTCCGGATGCGTGGCGACCCGCCTTTCCAGCAGGGTCTGCCACTGCGGCCCGCCGAGCCACCGCCGGTGGTGCAGGGCCTCCTGCCAGGCCTCGTCGTCACGGCCCACCGCCAGCAGCATGTCGACCAGCTCGGAGGCGTACGCCGGCTGCTGGGTGATCCGGTCGCGCAGCACCTCCATTGCCCACGCCGTCGGATCGTCGCCGCCGGCTGCCTCCACGGTGTCGATCAACGATCGGTACCCGCCAGCGGTGGGATGTCGTGCGAACTCCTCCCGCCGGACCCGCACGGCACCCGGCGGGTCGCCGGCGGCGACGAGCATGTCGACCAGGAGGTCGCGGAGCCGGTCGGTGTAGGGCGAGCCCGCGTTGGCGGCCACGCCCCGCCGGGCCCAGTCCATCGCCTCGTCCCGGCGTCCGGCGGCATGTAGCGCCTCGGCGATCCGTTGGTACTGCACGGCGTTGGTCAGGTGCTCGGCCAGCACCGCGACGTACCGGTCGACATCTCCCGATACCTCAGCGAGCTGCTCGCGCAGGTCACGCACCGCGAACGCGCCGGTCCACGACTCCGGGTCGGCCACACGTGCCCGCTCGGCGACCAGCCGCTCCACCTCCGCGATCCCCCGCCTCCCCAGCGCCGGAGCGAAGTCGGCCAGCCGGACGCGGGGCCAGCCGGGACCGTCGCACTCCAGCTTCACCAGCCAGCCGGCCAGGCTGAGCGGGTTCGGCAGTGCCGCCACGCATGCCTTCGCGTACAGGTCCATGAGCTCCTGCAGGTCGTCTCCGATGATTCCGGAGGAGTCATCCAGGTACATCAGGGCCCGGGTGATGCGGCCGACGGCCTTGCGCAACATCGGCACCGCGAGATCCGCCCGACCGTCGGCAACCAACCGATCACACTCCTCGGCCACCTGGCGGGCGGTCTGCGAGTACTCCCGTCGACCCCGGTAGGGATCCCGCCGGCGGTCCCAGCGCAGCCGGTCCACCAACACCGTCAGATCGTCACCGGTCATCTGTCCATCTCAGCAGACCACGACCCGGCGTCGGGAACGCGCCGCCCTACCGTGTGGGGCGTGCCGAATGACCAGGATCTGGACAACGCAATCGAGGCGATCGTCGTCGACGCCTACGGCGCCGACGAGCAACACAGCGCGTTCCTCGCCGTGATCGAGGACGAAACACTCCTGCCCACCGCAGCCACTTTGCTGGGCACCCCGGTCACCGTCACCTCGATCGACTACACGAACGAGGCACGCGGCCTCGTCGCCGCCTGCCAAGGCCCGGATGGCGCGGGCGAGGTCACCCTCGCCGACCTGGCGTTCCCGCCGGACACGGTCACCGCCTGGATCCACGCCGCCTACCGGCGCTACCTCGGCCTCACGCCGTTCCCGGCCCGGCCGAGGCCCGAGTGAACCTGCCCAGCACCTGACGGTGCCTCAGCGTCGGCGGGCGTAGGCGGCCAGCCGCTCGCTGACCGGGCTGACCCGCGGTCGCGGCGCCCGTCGGAAGTGCTCCGGCTTGTACGCGCGGAGAAGTTCCTCACCGTCGCGGGTCCAGTCGAAACGGGGCTTCTTCAGCAGCCGCCGGAACACCACACTGGCCCGCTCGGGATCACGCGCGGCCAGCCGACGCAGCACCAGCGGGCCGACGCTGTCATCCTGCAGGTACGCCAGCGTGTGCTCCCGGTAGCGGCGGCGGCGCAGCAGGTCCGGATCCGCGAACGCCGCCTCCACCAGACCGAACTCGGCGTAGAAACCCAACCCGTCAATCTCGTCGTAGATTATCGCCACCGTCTCCGCGTCCAGGACATCCGGCGGCAACTCGAACACCGCCGCCTCGTCACTGGCCGGGGCGGAGGACGGCGTGCCAGACACCTCCGCACGGCAGAACGCGTGGTAGGCGGCCATCCGGCCGACGACCTGATCACTGGCCACCACCATGAGGTCGCTGCCGAAAAAACTTACGAACCGGTCCCGATCCTGACGTTGCAGCTTCCACGCCTGGGCCAGCTTCTCCGGGTTCCGGTACACCGCCTCCGGTGCGCGCAGCGACATCTCCAACGCCATCTGGTACGCGACGTCCCGCTCCTGCGCCCGCCACACGTTCATCGGGCCGCTGATCATCCACTCCTCGCCCACCGCCACCAGCCGAGCGAGCAGGAACGACCGACGCGGTGACCGCCGGAACACCGACGGACCCATGTTGGAACGCACCCGGTAGGTCAACTCATCCACGAGGTTCACCACGACCAGCGCCGGCCCGTCGCGCCCCTGCACCTCGAAGGGCCCCTGCACCACGTCCCGCCATCCGAGCAGCATCTGACGCTCCGGCTCGGACAACTCCGGGTGCGCGGCGACGAATTGCTCCACCACCGTCCGGCCGTTACGCAGCCGATGCTCCAAAACGAAGTAGTCCCACAAAATCATCAAGGTGTGCTCGTCGAGCGAAAACCGCTCGTCATGCTGATCCGCCAGCACATCGTCGAACCCTCGCTCATAACGTCGCTGCTGCGAGAACGCCACCAGCTGCTGCTTCAGCTCACCCGCACGATTCAACAGATCATCATCAACGGTGACCGGCACGGCCTGTTCCTACCACGACACGGCATCCACGGGATCTGACCCCCTGCCAACCGGCTCACCGGCTCACCGGCTCACCGGCTCACCGGCTCACGATGCGGCGCCAGCCGACGGCCCTGCTGCGAGAGGAGGATTGCCGAGCCACCCGACGACGCGACATCTGGCAGCAGCTTCAGCACTTGACGCGGAATCAAGAGACCAAGATGCCGCCTCATCCAAGACGCAGATGGAGCGGCAGGTCAGAGCGTTACAAGCCGAGCAGGCCGGCGGCCAACCATGCACCTGGTTACCGCCAACAAAGATCATCCGTTGCCGGATGTTACCGCCGTTACCCGAGAAGATCTTCATCTCCCCAGGTCAACCGGTCGGGACGGCCGGATTCGAACCGACGACCCTTGACCCCCAGGCAACCAACACGACCCCGCCACCTGCTGCTTCACATGCTTTCATCTCCTGTGGCGGTCCCCCGCCGTGCATCCTCGTCCACCGGCGTCCGTCGCGATCGTCACCCAGATAGTCACTCAGTTGGTCCCCCACGCGATGTTCGATAAGCCAGAGCGCCAGACCCCCGCAC
Organism: Micromonospora sp. NPDC047467; assembly: GCF_040643095.1. Taxonomy (NCBI): domain Bacteria; kingdom Bacillati; phylum Actinomycetota; class Actinomycetes; order Micromonosporales; family Micromonosporaceae; genus Micromonospora; species Micromonospora sp. NPDC047467. The sequence continues at coordinate 123,318 of NZ_JBEYTO010000014.1, forward strand.
GCCGCCGAGGCCGCCTTCGGCAGAATATTGATCAACCAGTCCTGCTGATCACGGGAGTGTCATGGCCAGAGCCGAAGATGAAGCGGGCGACACACGGAACGCGTTCAAGAGCATGTTGGCGATCGGCAGTCTCAGCGGTATCGCTCTGGTCGCCATCGTGGCACTCATTGTTCTCCTGTGCTGCGCTCCCTGCCTCTGGTATCGGTCCCTCTCGCCAGACCTGCCCTTCAACTGAATCCGTCCGGCCGGCACGTCAAGCGAACCTTGACGCACGGACGGACGCTGCCGAAGCAGCCGGAGTCGGGTGTCGGCTCTCGTGTCACGGACCGCGCCCCCGGCGAACACCGCCACAGTGGCGCAGTTGACCTAACCTGGCCCAGCACGGACCCGGCTCCCGGGGTCGGAGCTGGCCACCGGCGGCCACCCCTCCCCTCCCAGGTGAGGGGTTGACCTGACCCTGAGCGGCTGCGAAGCCGGCTCCTGGGCGACCGGCATGCCGCCGCGCGGACGCCGCCCCCATGCTTGGGGCTTGCCGCGCGGACCCGGCACGCGCCCTCCCTGCGCCGCGCTGCTTGGGCGCGGCGCGGCCGGCTGCCGGCGACGGACCTCCACCACTCTCGACTCTCCCGTCTGCGGCGGCCCCTTGGGCTTTCCGCAGTCGCCATGGACCGGATCTTCGACGCTGAGGCGTAGTCACTCAGTTAGTCACCCAGGTACGACAAAGGGGCCGTCTCGATCTTCCGAGATGGCCCCTCACCTGCGTCGGGACGGCCGGATTCGAACCGACGACCCCTTGACCCCCAGTGAACTAAGGGACGTCTCGTAACCCTGGTGTCTGTCTGTTGAGGATGGTCGGGCAGGATGCCTGGGTGCAGGTGATCTCGGCAGCTCGCTCGGAGTGGATATTCCCTTTCACCGGGTTGCAGCCCGACCAGTTCCGCAAGCTGGTCCGGCTGGTCGGCGAGCGTGGCGGTGACGGCATCGCCGACGGCCGGCCGGGCCGGCAGTGGGCGCTGGATCTCGCTGACCGGGTGTTGCTGGTGGCGGCGTACTGGCGGACGAATCTGACGATGCGCCAGATCGGCCCGCTGTTCGGGGTGTCGCACTCCGCGGCGCACCGGGTCATCGACACCCTCGCGCCGCTGCTGGCGCTGGCGCCGGTACGCAAGCGGCCGGTCGAGCAGATCGCGATCGTCGACGGGACGCTGGTCCCGACCCGTGATCACCGCCTGGCGGCCCGGAGCAAGAACTACCGGTACTCGACGAACCTGCAGGTCGCTATCGACGCCTCCACCCGCCTGGTCATCGCCGTCGGTGACCCGCAGCCGGGCAACCGCAACGACACCATCGTCTACCGCACCTCGGGCATTGCCGAGACGTTGGACGGGCGGCCGGTGATGGCTGACGGTGGCTACCGGGGCAACCCGGAGGTGATCATGCCGTACCGCAAGCCTGCCGACGGCGGTTCACTGCCGGATTGGAAGGAAGCCCTCAACGTCGAACACCGGACCGTCCGAGCAGGGGTTGAACACGCTCTGGCCAGGATGAAGTGCTTCAAGATCCTGCGCGACTACCGCCGTGCCGCCCACACATTGGCCGACGCCGCTTCCGGCATCGCCAACCTCCACAACATCATCCTCGCCGGCTGACCACCGGGCCGGTGCCGGGCAACGCCTTCACCCAGTTACGAGACGTCCCTTAGTGCCTCGTCATGCGGCCTTGAACGGGTAATCGGGATGGCGGATCTTGGAGTTGATCGCGTATCCGGTTTTGGGTTGGGCGTGTTGGTTGCGC
>NZ_JBEYTO010000015.1:0-96850 GCF_040643095.1 Micromonospora sp. NPDC047467
CTCTCAACACCCTCACCCGGCAAACCCCGCGGCGGTTATATGTCTGTGGTTTTCAGACGTGGGCTCTACCTATCAAACGACACCCCCCCGGACAGCTCACCGCGCGGGGGGGGCCCCGCCGGGGGGCCGCCGCCGTCGTGGTCCAGCTTCCGCCGGGGGTACGCCTCAGCCTGCGGTCGGCACGACCGCCGGCTCACCGGCCGGGGCCTCCGGCTTCACCGAGCGCAGCAGGACGGTCGCCACGTCGATCACCTCGACCTGCTCGCCGGCGCCCTTGCCGTTGACCCCGTCGCTGAGCATCGTCGAGCAGAACGGGCAGCCGACGGCGACGGTCTTCGCCCCGGTGGCCATGGCCTCCTCGACCCGGTCCACGTTGATCCGCTTGCCGATCTTCTCCTCCATCCACATCCGGGCGCCGCCTGCGCCACAGCAGAAGGAGCGCTCGCTGTTTCGCGGCATCTCGGTGAGCTCGCCCCGGATGGCGTCACCGAGAACCTCGCGGGGAGCGGCGAAGATGCGGTTGTGCCGGCCCAGGTAGCAGGGGTCGTGGTAGGTGACACCGCCGTCGACCGGCTGCACCGGGGTGAGCTTGCCGATGGACACCAGGTGGGCCAGCAGTTGGGTGTGGTGGACGACCTCGAACTCGCCGCCGAGCTGGCCGTACTCGTTGCCCAGGGTGTTGAAGCAGTGCGGGCAGGTCGCCACGATCTTGCGCTTGGTCTTCTCGCGGCCCTCGAACGCCTCGTTCAGCGTCTCCACGTTCTGCTGGGCGAGCATCTGGAAGACGAACTCGTTGCCGATCCGCCGCGCCGGGTCACCGGAGCAGGTCTCGCCCTCACCGAGGATCGCGAACTTCACGCCCGCCTCGTTGAGCAGGGTCGCCACCGCCCGGGTGGTCTTCTTGGCCCGGTCCTCGAAGGCGCCGGCGCAGCCCACCCAGAACAGGTACTCGAAGTCGTCGACCTCGCCCACCCGCGGCACCTCGAAGTCGAGGCCCTTGGTCCAGTCCTCGCGGGTGTTCTGCGGGGCACCCCACGGGTTGCCCTTGTTCTCCAGGTTGCGCAGCATCACGCCGGCCTCCGAGGGGAAGCTCGACTCGATCAGCACCTGGTAGCGGCGCATGTCGACGATGTGGTCCACGTGCTCGATATCCACCGGGCACTGCTCGACACAGGCGCCGCAGGTGGTGCAGGACCAGAGCACGTCCGGGTCGATGACGCCGCCCTCCTCGGCGGTGCCGATCAACGGCTTGTCACCCTCGGCCAAGGACAGCACGTCCAGGTGGGCGAGCTGCGCCTGGGTGGCCTTCTCCTCGCCGGTGAGGTCCTTGCCACCGCCGGCCAGCAGGTAGGGCGCCTTGGCGTACGCGTGGTCGCGCAGGCTCAGCACGAGCAGCTTGGGCGACAGCGGCTTGCCGGTGTTCCAGGCCGGGCACTGCGACTGGCAGCGACCGCACTCGGTGCAGGTGCTGAAGTCCAGCAGACCCTTCCAGCTGAACTGCTCGACCTGGGCGACGCCGAACTGGTCCTTCTCCGGGTCGGCCTCCTCGAAGTCGAGCGGCTTGCCCTGGCTCGTCATCGGGCGCAGCGCGCCGAGACCGGAGCCGGCCGGCTTGGCCGGCTCACGCTTGAAGAAGATGTTGGGGAACGCCAGGAAGCGGTGCCAGGCGACACCCATGGTGACGTTCAGCGAGATGACGATCAGCCAGGTCATCGAAATCATGATCTTGATGGCGGCGGCGACACTCACGCCGTCCTGCCAGTCGGGGAGCACCGCGCCGACCGCGTGGCTGACCGGGGTCGCCCAGAACGGGAACTCGAAGTGGTCGGTGGCGACCTTGAAGCCCCGGATCACGAACCCGAAGACCAGGACCAGCAGCACGATCCACTCGACGAAGTAGCCCTGCCACATGCTGGAGCCGGTGAACCGGGACCGGCCGCCCGGCCGGCTCGGCCGGTTGCGGAGCCGGATCGCCATCAGCACCAGGATGCCGACCAGGCCCAGCACACCGATGATCTCGGTGACCAGGCCGAAGATCGTCCAGTGCCCGATGATCGGCAGGCCACCATCGGTGGTGACGACCTCGAAGTACGCCTCGAGCACGAGCAGCGACAGCACGATGAAGCCGACCATCACGAACCAGTGGGCCGCCCCCACCACACCCCACTTGAACATCCGGGTGTGGCCGGCGGTCTCCACCAGCATGGTCTTCGTGCGGGTGGCCTTGTCGTCGAACCGCTCCGGGGCGGGCTGCCCGAGTCGGATGACGGCCGTCATCTTCAGGACCGCACGCACCGCCAGCCACACCGCCACGGCGGTGATGCCGGCCGCGAGGATCGTGGTGACGATCTGGACGCTGCCCATCGAGTTGGCCTCCCCGGTGTGCTTGCTGTCGAGCAGTACAGCGACCGGGGCCGGGTCAGGACGAAGCCGGCATCGCGCCGCCGCCGCACCTGCGACCGGACCGGTCGATGACCTCGCTCCGCTCGGTCATACAGTGCAGCCTACGCGCAAGGTTACCCAGCGGTAACGTGAGTCATCTCGCAGTAGGCCACGCCGCCTGCGGACACCATAGGGTGCCCCGCCCGGTCGTGCCGGGCAGGGGCGCGTCGGGATGACCAAATCCTCTGCGACGCGGTGGGCGCCGCGCCGGCTCAGCGCCAGCGGGAGAGCAGCGCCAACGACCCGACCATCGCGCCGAAGCCGACGGCGAGGTTCCAGTACTGCCACGAGGCGACCGGGTACTGCTGCTCGGAGAGGTAGTAGACCACCAGCCAGCCGATACCCACGACGATCAGAGCGACCGCGGTGACCGGCAACCACACCGGGCTAGGCTTGCGCGTCGACGCCGCCGTCGTCGGACGGACATCCGTCGGCGGGGTGTACACCTTCTTCTTGCGGACCTGGGACTTGGGCACGACGCTCTCCAGAGGGGGTGACGACCTCGGCCGGCCTGACAACCGGGCGCGGAAGCGACGGTCATGGCCAATAATGTTCGACAGCTAGCGTAGTCCCGATCGGCCGCCTGGACCACGAATGGGGTCAGGCCGGTGCGCGGAGTGACCGAAAAAGGCGGGACTGTTCGCATCACCCGGCCCAACCGGGGCGGACCGGCCCCCGACACGCGGAAGGAACGCTCGGTGGAGTACACATCCGGCGCGGCCTCCTGGCAGAAGGTCCTCCGACGGGCCGTCGCCGGACTGCTGCCCCGGCGACCACGGCAACGTCGACCCGGCTGGTCGATCGGCGTGCCCCTGATCGCCGCCGCAGCGGGGCTGCTCTTCACCACCACCGCGACCACGGCCGGCGGCACCGCACTGCGAGAAGACCGGCGGCCCCAGCTCAACCAGCTCATCGAGGAGCGCCGGGAGCAGGTCGCGGCGAGCGAACGCCGGGCAGCCACGCTGCGCAACGAGATCGAAGATCGCACCGACACCCTGGCCGACTCGGACGCCCCGATCCAGGCCCAGCAGACCCGTGCCCAGCGCAGCCTCCAGTCGGCCGGGTTCACGGCGCTCACCGGCACCGGTGTCACGGTCGAGTTGAACGACGCGCCCCAGCACAACGACGTGGCTCACTCCGACGCCAGCAACGACGACCTGGTCGTGCACCAGGGCGACGTCCAGGCGGTGGTCAACGCACTCTGGGCCGGAGGGGCGGAGGCCATGTCAATCATGAACGTCCGCGTGCTCGCGACCAGCGCGGTACGCTGCGTCGGTAACACCCTGCTGCTACATGGGCGGGTGTACTCCCCACCGTTCAAGATCGTAGCGATCGGCGATCCCGCTGCCCTCCAGCAGGCCCTCGCCAGCTCTGAGGGAGTCCGGTTGTTCAAGGGCGCTGTCGACGACTACCAGCTCGGCTACAAGGAGTCCGTCTCCACCGTGACGGTCCCGGCCTTCGAGGACTCGACCGCCCTGCGCTCGGCGACGGTGCCCAGGTGAGCGGCCCGGACGAGCGGCGCGACGGGCGACACCGGGACCAGGCCGACGAACCGACCGACATCCTACCCAGGGTCAACCGGCCGGAGCCGACTCCCGGCCGGCCCGAGCCGACCCCTGGCCGCCCGGAGCCGACTCCCGGCCGGCCGGCCCCCGCCGGCAACTGGCCTGAGCCGGTGCTGCCCACCCGGCCCGGCCCGGCCCGCCCGCCGACCGCTCCCGAGCCGCCGCGCGCCACCGGTGCACCCTGGGATGACCGCGCCTCCCAGCCGCGCCCTGGCCGGACCGACCACACTCCCCGGACCGACCACACTCCCCGGACCGACTACCCTCCCCGGACCGATCACTCGGCCCCGCCGAGCGCTGGCCGACCCGACCCGTCGCGCGCCTCGGGCCACCCCGGCCCCGCCGCGCCGCCGCCCTGGCCCGGTGCCGCAGCGGCCAACGCCGCAGCGACCGGCCCCGGCCCGCACGTCGGGTCCGGCCGTCCCCCCACCGGCCCCGGCCGACCGACCGCCTCCCCCGATCAGGGGCCGGTCCGGCCGGCCGTCCCCGGCAACGTCCCCGTCCGCCCGCCAGCGCCCGGCACCGCGAGCACCCGCCCGCCTGCCCCCAGCGGCCCGCCCGGCGTACCGACCGGGCCGGGCACCGCGCCGGGCCGTCCCGGTGGCGCTCCGACCTGGTCGGGTACGCCCGGCGGCGCTCCGACGCGGCCGGCAGGGTCCGGTCCCTCGACGCCGCCGACTTCCTACCCCCCGGCCCGGCCGACGGCATCCGCCGGTCCCTCGAACCCGCCTGGCGCCTCGAACCCACCTGACGTGAACCCGAACCCGTCCGGCGCCTCGAACCCGTCCGGGGGCGACGCGCCGACCGCGTTCCTCCCGCAGGTCGGTCCGCGCTCCACCCGCCCGACCGGTTCTCCGGGCGGCGCGCCGGTCTCCCCGGCCGGGCCCAGCCGCGGTTCGGAGCGCGGCCCGGAGCGCGCAGCAGACCCGGGCGCCACCGCACTCATCCCCGCCGTGCCCTCCGGGCCCGCGCCCCGGCCCCCGGTGATGGACTCCACGGCCCTGATGGGCGCCGTCCCCCGCACCCCGACCACCGACGATCCGGCCGGTGCGGACGAGAGCGCCGCCGAACCTCCCCGCCCCCGGCGCGGCGAACGGGTGGTCCAACTCCGGCCGCACCAGACCGGCGAGGGCTACAAGAGCGTCTACTCGGAACTCACCCGCCCGTCACTCGGCTCCCGGATCCGTAGCGGCATCCGGATCACCGGCGAGGTCCTGATCACCTTCGGCCTCGTGGTGCTGCTCTTCGCCGGCTACGAGATCTGGGGCAAGTCGGCAATCGTCGACGCCCATCAGAACGACCTCAGCAACGAACTCGCCCAGGCGTGGGGCCCGACCGACGACCCGACGGTGGCGCCATCGGCCGTCCCGAGCGTCAAGCCGTCACCGCCGGTGCGCGGCAAGCCGATCGCGGGCCTCTACATCCCCAAGCTCGACAAGAACTGGGTGGTCGTCGAGGGCGTCACCCAGGCCGACATCCGGTATGCCCCTGGCCACTACCCGGCCAGCGCGCTGCCCGGTCAGGTCGGCAACTTCTCCGTCGCCGGCCACCGCAACCGGGCCACCTTCTGGCGGCTCGACGAACTCGACGACGGTGACGCGATCGTGGTCGAGGGCAAGACCGAGTGGTACGTCTACAAGGTGTCGCAGTCCCGGATCGTCAAGCCGACGCAGGTCGAGGTGGTGGCGCCGGTCCCCGGCCAGCCGGACAAGAAGCCGACCAAGCGGATGCTGACCCTCACCACCTGCAACCCGAAGTTCGACAACTACCAGCGCCTGATCATCCACGCCGAGCTGGACCGGACCCAACCCAAGACGGCGGGCCGCCCGGCAGAGCTGGGAGGCTGACCCGATGTACGCGTTCATCTGGCGCAAGCTGCCCTTCGGGCTGGTCGGCAAGCTGACCGGTTCGGTGCTGCTCGCCGCCGCCGCGGTGGCCCTGCTCTGGTTCGTGGCCTTCCCCTGGGCCGAGCCGCTGCTGCCCTTCGACGACGTGCAGGTCGAGTCCGGCGTCCCCGCGGAGACGGGCGGCGGTGACGCGGTGACCGGGGAGACCCCGGCCGGTGACGAGCACGAGTTGCCGTACGACACCGACCAGAACAACCCCGCACCGTCCTCCCCGAGCAGGTGACCATGCGCGTCCTGGTGATCGACAACTACGACTCGTTCGTGTTCAACCTCGTGCAGTACCTCGGCCAGCTCGGCGTGGACTGCGAGGTCCGCCGCAACGACGAGATCGACGTCGCCGAGGTGGGCAGGGTCGGCGCGGCCGGCATCCTGCTCTCACCCGGGCCGGGCAGCCCGGACCGCGCCGGCATCTGCCTGGACGTCATCCGGGAGTACGCGGGCAAGCTACCGATCTTCGGCGTCTGCCTCGGTCACCAGGCGATCGGTGAGGCGTTCGGGGCGACGGTGACGCGGGCTCCCGAGCTGCTGCACGGCAAGACCTCCGAGGTGCGGCACCACTCGGTCGGCGTACTCGCTGGTCTGCCCGACCCGTTCACCGCCACCCGGTACCACTCGCTGGCGGTGCTGCCCGAGACGCTCCCCGACGAGCTGGAGGTCACCGGCTGGACCGAGTCCGGCGTGGTGATGGCGATGCGGCACCGGACGTTGCCGATCGAGGGCGTGCAGTTCCACCCGGAGTCGGTGCTCACCGAGGGCGGCCACCTGATGCTCGCCAACTGGCTGGCCGGCTGCGGTCACCCGGAGGCCCTGGATCGGGCACCGGCGCTGGCAGCCGAGGTCGACACCCGCCGCCGGGCAGCGTTCGCCACCACCTGATCTGGCGCGTCCTGGCGGCTCAGGACTCCTTACCACCTCTGCGACGGGTACCCGTACCGAGCAGCGTGACAGTGAGGACCGTCAGCGAGACGACGCCGAGGGCTTGGCCGAGCCGATCGATACGTTTCGCGTTGCACGTCCGGTACGCCCTTTCCCAGTAGTTCCCGTCCGATGGGCCCACCCAGAGGTCCAGATCCAGGCTCAACGCGTTCCCGCAGGCCTTCTGTTCGTGATCTCCCGGCCCGAGGATATAGATCGGAAATGCCAGCAGGAGCACGACCAGGGCGGTCCCGACCCATGCGACTCGGGTAGCCGTCACCCAGGTGCGAAGCCTCGAACTGCCCCGCTCGATCTCGACGCTCATCGGGCAGATGATAGGGCGATGGGCACCGCTGTACAAACACGGTGAATTCCACCGTGGAGCGGCGGAAGTCCGCGACGAACGCCACCCCGAGGCTCCCGGGGCACTCATCCGCCCTGGGACGCCCATCGCCGACACGACCCGCCGCGTCAGCCACGATCAACCCAGATGCCCGTCAAGCCCGACGCACCACCACCCGGACGTGATCCCAATCATATCGAACACGCTCTTCAACCCTGTGGCCTCGCACACCTCCCGCGACCGGAGCACCTACAAGTTTGATCAGCTCACGTGAATGTGAATTATGTCCGATCTGCCGCCCCCCACCGTAGTGGATCGTGCACTAACATTCCCTTAGCGCGCCGAAGATAATTCGCTTTCGGGCAACCCTTGCGTGGTGCATTGAGGTGCCATTTTGCGGATCAACAGGCCGGCACCGCCTGCGGATCTGCAACTAATGACCTACGCGTGCGACTGGTTCCGTCGCGTTCCCTGCCCCTACCAACTCGATTCATCGGGTGAAACGAGGAGCAATGCCGATTACCATCCACAGTCGTGCCACCTGGGCCCCCTACGTACCTGCGGAAAAGCGCGACCACGCCATCTTTGGGCCCATACCGAGCAGCAACCCTCAATGGAACCCGGTCGGCGGGGTGTTCATCCACTATCGCGGAGGCGGTGGCGATGAGAACGACTACCCGACGGAGGAAGACTGCCGCCGCGACGTGGCCGAGGTATACGACAATCACACCAGCAACGACGAGTTCGAGGGAGACATCGGCTACAACTTCCTCATCTGCAAACACGGCAACATCTACGAGGGCCGGGGTTACGAGCGAGGCGAGGCAAACGCTCCGGGATATATCAACGGACTGGGGCGCAACGCGGGGTTCTACTCGATCTGCGCCCTAATGCGATTGAACCACACCGCAAGCGAGCCCATGCTGCAGGCGTACCGGGCGCTCATCAAGCATCTTCGCGAGGAGGCTCCCAGAAGGACCGGCCTCCAGATCTATCCGCACTCGCACGAATACGACACCCAGTGCCCGGGCCACCTCCACATGTACGCCAAGCCGGGATCCACCATCGACCCGGCGGCACCGTGGATCGGCGCCGGCGACGTTCACGTGTACGCGGCCCAGAAGTGGGTCAACGCCACGTACGCGAACGCTCCGGGATACATCAGGTGCCCCGAGAACGGGAAGACCGGATGGTCCACGGCGCTCTCCCTGACCCAAGCGCTCCAACACGAGCTCGGCATTTCCCCAACGGTCCAGAGCTTCGGACCCGGCACGTTCGACGCTGTCCGGCTGCGCAACAAGATGCCGAGCGAAGAGTTGGGCCGGCCGAATCTTGTTCGCATCTACAACAGCGCTCTGTTCTGCAAGGGCTACTGGGCATCCACGCTCTACGACGTCTGGGGGCCCGCCTCACAGACATCCCTTGAGCAGCTCTACAGGGACGCCGGACTGACATACGCCCAGACTGGTATGTGGCCGCACATCGTCAAGGCGTTGATGCGGATGGACCAGTTCCGGCTTGTGCCGGGTGGTGACATCAATATCCAGAACGTCCAGAAGAGGCTCAACTCGCGCTACGTCGCGGGAATCCGCATCCCAGCGATGGGCCTAGTCCCCTGCGACGGCATTTACTCCCGGGATGTCCAGCAGGGCTTCATGATGGCGGTCCAGTACGAGATTGGCATCGCGCTCAACTCCATCAACGGATACTTCGGTCCCGGCACCCAGTCCGGCCTCAGAGGAAGGGGCTCGGGGACGCTCACCGGCGACCTCAGGTATCTGTTCCGGTCGGCATGCTACTTCAATTCGCCGACAATGCTTCCGGGAAACCCCCAGGTGCCGTTGATGTACCGCCCGGAGGACATCGGCACCGACACGCTGACCAGCACCCACCTTAATTGGGTGCAGGCATTCCAGCGCTTCTCGCAAATTCCCGTAACAGGGCACAACGACTACACGACGTGGGCGCAACTACTCGTCTCCAGCGGTGACACGGATCGACCCGCCACCGGCTGCGACTGCATCACCGAGATCACCGCCGCCCGCGCAGCCGCACTGAAGTCGGCCGGTTACCGGATCGTCGGGCGTTACCTCGACGAGCATCTGCCGCCGACGGACCCGTACTACCTCGGCAAAGCGCTGAAGCCCGGCGAGCCCCAGACAATCATCGACGCTGGGCTGCGGTTCTTCCCGATCTTTCAGTACAACGGGAGAGAGCTGTTCAACTTCACATACGAGAAGGGGTTCGACCAGGCTTGGGCCGCCTATCAGAAGTCGCTCGAACACAGGATCCCGGCCGGCACCTGCATCTACTTCGCAGTCGACTACGACGCGATGGACTCGGAGATCGACAGCAACATCAAACCGTACTTCGAGGGCGTCAAGGCGCTGCTCTCCAATCACGGTAACCCATACACCTTCGGTGTCTACGGGTCCCGCAACGTGTGCAGTCGCATCTCGCACGAGGTCGGCGCCCGCTGGTCCCTGGTCTCCGGCATGTCCTGGGGCTTCTCCGGCAACCTGGGTTACCCCTTGCCAGCGAACTGGTCTTTCAACCAGATCAAGGAGTACATGTTCCAGTCGAACTGGGGACTGGACCACAACGTTTGGCGCGATGGAAGTGACCCCGGCGTATCCGCCCTCAGCGACTAGTTAGGAATCCACATGGTTACCAGACGCAGTCTCCTCGGGGCTGCCGCAGGCAGCGGCGTCCTCGCTCTCGCGCCCAGCCTGCCGGCCAACGCTGCGGGCAAAGCCCCTGCGCGGTGGACACGTGGTGTCTCCGCCAATGGTTGGAAGATCGACCCCGCCGCCATCACCACCTACCGGGTCGAGGGATCGAACGCCACGGTTGCAGTGCGACAGGGCAGCGCCGCTGCGATGTTGCTGCACGTCGCGCGCCGCTGGCACTACGAGATCGCGCCGCTGGACACGGGTGAAGGCGGCGGAATCACGGGGCATATGACGGAGCGCGCGGTCCAGGCGGAATTCGAGTCGAATTACCTGTCCGGCACCGCCATCGCCCTGCACCCGACCGCCTACCCGGTGGCCGGCAGCGAGCGGCTGTGGCCGCACCACGAGGCCATCGTGCGGGACATTCTCGCCGACTGCGAGGGCACGGTCGTGTGGGGCGGCGACCTAACCCCGGTGAAGACCTCGCACTTCGAAATCGCCGCCCGGCCGGCCGACAAGGTCCTGGCCCGCGTCGCCGCCCGATTCGATATCGGTAGGCAGACCGAGTTCCGGTTGCAGACCGCTGGTACCGTCGCCGACCCGGCGATGCCCGCGCGCCGCGAGAAGGCGCGGAGGGTTCCCCGCCCGCGCTGACCTGGGCCAGCCGAACAGGGCGAGGCGCTCCGGACCACACCATGCGGCAACACGGACGGGCTCCTCCCTATGGGAGGAGCCCGTCCGATCGTCCTACGCCCCGTCTGCCTGTCCTCGGGCCACAAAGCCCGCTGCGGGTGTCCAGAGCGCGGGACCACGCCCGGCGTTAGCGATTCGCCAAGTGGGTCACCGTTGAAGCGCGGACACCGGTTGGATCCGGATCGCGCGAGCGGCAGGCCAAAGGCCCGCTACCAGTCCTGTCGCCGCGCTTGCCGCTACAGCTATCATCGCGGCGCGCATATCGAGCACCGGGCTCCAGCGGTTCACAATGCTGACGGTGGCAACGGTCGCTACGCCAATAAGGACGCCGACCGCGCCACCGATGGTGCCTAAGACCGTGGTCTCGCCGACCAGTTGCGCGAAGATGTGTGACGGGCGAGCTCCCAACGCGCGACGTAGCCCGATCTCCGCGACCCGCGTCGTCACGGAGGCTGCGGCTGCATTGGCGATCGTCACCGCGCCTACGGCAAGCGCGACGATGCTGAGCAACACGGTCGACAGCGCCACGTTGCCTTCCACCTCCCGGCGCAGCTGTCGCGGGTCGGGAGGCGCGACGACTCGTAGGTCTTGCGGGCTCTCGGGATGCAGCGCGGTCGCAGCCTGCGACCCGATCAGTTGAGCCGCACCGGGAGAGGTCCGGATCAGAACCTCGCGGTTAGCGTCTTCCTCCGCTCCCTGACGGTACGACTCTAGGAGGATCTCAGCCGTCGAGGCTGGCATGAGCGCCCCGGTGAGTGAGTCCTGGCGCCGGCCGACGTCATAGAAGATGCCCATGACCGTGAAGGCCCGGTCATGGATGAATACGGCGGCGCCGACCCGGGTGATGCCCAGGGAATCTGCGACCGGCTGCGACAGCAGGACGACGTTCGCCCCGCGAGATTCATGAAATGCATCGAAGGAGCGACCGACGGTGAGCCGGGGTTCGATCGCGGCCAGCGCACCCGGGTCGACCCCGAATACTGCGAATGGGCTTGTTGGGGCACCGAGCCCGCGAGCAATGGGTTGCTCACCAAGACTGATGCGCGAGCCCGCATCGACGACGCCGTTCAGTCCCCGCAGTCGGGTCAGGGATTCGGCGTCCTGCCACCTGATGTCCAAACCCTTACTTTGCGGAGAGACGACGACCTCGGTGGCGCGCCTGATGTCGAAGCTGCTCGACACCTGCTGACTTATGGTGGAGGAGATCCCCAGGGTAGCTACGAACGCCACCGCGCCGAGTACGGTGCCCACCGCAGTCATGAGGGCGCGTCCCGGATGCCGCATCACTGACAGGGTCGCTTCCCTGGCCCAGTCGATCAGACCCATGTGAGACGGCCGGACACCGAGTGTCTCCCACAGCGACTCGTCGGTCCGACGGGTCGCAAAACGCGGTATGCGTCTCACTCCTCTGACACCACCCCATCGTCGACCCGGAGCCGACGAGCGCCCTGGGCGGCCACATTAGCCTCGTGGGTGACGACGATGACGGCTTGGCCCTCGGTGTGCAGCTCCCGCAGCAACTCCAGCACTGTGGTTGTGTTGGCTGAGTCGAGGTTGCCGGTCGGTTCGTCGCAGAACAGCACCCGCGGCCGGTAGGCCACCGCCCGAGCGATGGCCACCCGCTGGCGCTCGCCCCCGGATAGCGTCCGTGGGTCAGCCGTGGCCCGGTGGGAGAGTCCAACCCGCTCCAGCACCTCCTCAGCGCGCCGCCTCCGCTCACGCCGCGTCTGCGGGCCGTACAGCATGCCAAGCTCCACGTTTTCCACCACGGTCCGACCCGACAGCAGGTGGAAGGCCTGGAACACGAAGCCGAAAAGCTGCCCCCGAGCGGCGCCGCGGGTGGTCTCCCGCAAACCGGTCATCTCTACGTCGTTGATTCGATAGCTGCCGTTACTGGGAGCGTCAAGCAGTCCCAAGATGTTGAGCAAAGTCGACTTTCCGGATCCAGAGGGGCCGGTGATCGTGACGTAGTCGTTTGGCGCGATGTGCAGATTGGTCGGACGCAACGCGTGCACTGGATGCCCATCATCGTAGGTTCGGCTCACGCCGGTCAGCTCCAGCACCGCTGCTAGCCCTGGTTGCCTTGGCCGACCACGACCCGGTCCCCGGCGGTCAATGTGCCGGTGCCCTGCGGCGTCACCTCGGCCCAACCTCCAGCCACCCGCCCCGCGCTGACCGTGACGTCGTCAATGGTGTTGTTGGGCCGCAGAACGGTGACAAAGGTGCTGCCGTCGGCGCGCGAATAAACCGACGCGACAGGAACGACGAGCACCGGTGTGTCGCTCGCGGCTGCGGCGAGATCGACCCGGACGGTCCGGTCGGCGATCGGCGCCATCGCCTCGCCGGTGAAGGTAACGCTGATAATGAAACCGGACAGGCCGAGTTCCTGGTCGTTGCTGGGCTCGGTTGCGATCTGTCTGATGGTCCCGGCAGCAGTACGACCGGTGGCTTCATCCGCAATAGACGCCGGCTGGCCAGCGGTGATCAGGTCGATCTGGTCCCGGCTGGCTGCGGCAACGACATATGCAGCGCTACCATCCACCTCGAACAAAGCTGCGTCCGGCTTATCAAGTAGGTGTCCGACGCGGACCAGCACCTTGGTAACGGTGCCGGCCGAGCCGATCCGGATCACACCGGCCTGCCGCAGACTTGGACCAGCCTCCCGTTCCGTGGTGGCCAGCGTCGTCTGTGCGGCCTTCAATACCGCCTTGGCATCGGCCACGCCGGTATTCGCCGCTACCGATTTTTCCAAGCTAGCCTGGGCCTGCCCGACGGCGGCACGCGCAGCGGGCAACGCGGCCGCCGCCTCGGCCTTGCCAGGGCTGGCCTCGAACCCGCGATCTTTGAATAGTCGCCCGACCGCTGATTGAGTAGACCTATCGAATGTTCCGGAAACGCGGACACGATAGCCGAGTCGGCTAAGAGCGCGCTGAACTTCGGACACGTCCGGACCACGCACGCCGCCGACAAGATCCCGGTAGAGCGGGAAGGCCAAGTTCAGCGCGATGACCGGTTGCCCCGTCACCACGAGCAGGACCTTGCCTTCCTTAATGGACTGCCCGTTCTTCACCGGGACGGACGTGACGACACTATTTGGGCCGATAGCGGGTCCCGGAGGCTTGATCTTCCGACTCGCGCCGGCAACCACGCGACCGCGCAGCACGACCGGCTGGGAGAGCACGCGCAGCTCGGCCGGGACCGTAATCAGGGATGCCGTGGGTGGTGCGGCGTCGGCCGCAGCCTGCTCCGGCGAGCGAAGCTGCGATCCCAACACCAGCGACATGGCGGTTAACAGCGCCACAGCGCCGACCGTCCCAATCACGGCCTGGAGGCCGCGCCGCGAGCGCCATCTCGACACGCCAGTCACATTGTTCTCCTGATCAAAGCCGAAGCCGATTGTGCTGCGCTGCATCTGCGTTCGCAGCGCTGGCCGGCGGGAGTTCTCGCGTCACCGCACCGTTCACGTCGCGACGGAAGAATTTCTCCCCGTGGCACATGGTCGTCATCATCGTCGTAGGCAGCAATCTCTGGGCGGCGTGGATGTCACCGACCCGTAAGCGCGTGCGTGGTGTGCAGCAACTCGACGACCTGGCTGCCACAACACCGACGCGCCAGACACACGCGATGCCTGCCGCATTAATTCTGGGCCAGCAGGCCGGCCGACTGGCGAGCGAGGGTCTTGATCTGCTCATTGAGCTCCGTTATGCGGCTCTCGTAACGGTCCACGTAGCGCTGCTGCACCCGGAACGCGGCAGCGAGATGAGCCTCGACCCGTCCGACGTCCTTACTGCACTGGAACCAGGCCACCGCGAGATCCGACTCGGCCGGCGTGGGTACATACCGCCGGGCGGGGATGGCTGGACCGACCTGGACCACTCCGGGTCGGCTAGCCGGCTGCCAGTCCTCCTCGGGGCCGCGCTCGCTGGCGCCGAACTGCACACCGAAGAGGGTGTAGTTCGGTGTCCTGAGGAACGCATCGCGGTCTGCCCGGTAGTTCTTCGTGGCCATGCAGTCATATAGCTTGGACGCCAGATCCGAGGGCATCTCGCGCTCGACCTCGTACCGGTACGGCCCGAGCACGTTGAACAAGTCGAAGTAGTCGGTCATCGTCTGCTTGGCCTTAGGGCCGAACCGCGTCCACGCCTCAGCCTCGCACCGCTTGAGGTTCGTGTCGTAGCCAGCATCAAGGCTGACGATTCGAGCAGGCTCGCCGGGGAAGTCTGCACCGAAGCCGAGACGTCGTGCCTCCTGCTCACTGGTCGGCCCCAGGTTCTGGGCCGACAGCAGCAGTGGCTCGAACGGGTCCGGCGGACGCCACGTGCTGAAATTGTCACGGTTCTGCGGATAACCAGCGTCGGCAAGGCATTTATCGCGTATGCGAAGCCTGGCCAACTCGACCGAACTGTACTCCTCGCCGAGCAGGGCGTCGAAGGGTTGGTTGGGCGCTGCCGTCCGACCGGCGACGCCGGTCGGTCCCGAACCCGACGGCGTTCCTCCGTTGCTGCCGCAACCGGCCGTCGTTAAGGCGAGCGCGAGCAGGACAGTCAGCAGGCGACGGGGCTCAGCGCGGCGTAGCGCGGACACCGGGAACACCTCCAGAGGAGTTTATGAGGAATTATGCGTGGGCGGACGTCCCGTCCGCCCACGCATACGGTCAGGTAAGTATCAGAGGTTCTTGGGGTTGTAACTTGAACTGCCACCGC
Organism: Micromonospora sp. NPDC047467; assembly: GCF_040643095.1. NCBI lineage: Bacteria > Bacillati > Actinomycetota > Actinomycetes > Micromonosporales > Micromonosporaceae > Micromonospora > Micromonospora sp. NPDC047467. The sequence goes on from NZ_JBEYTO010000015.1 coordinate 15,241, forward strand.
AGCGGGAGTGGCCGTTGTTACGGGGCGTAGCGGATCTGACGGGGAAAGGCATTCCGTCGTTCTGAACCGACACGTACGTGAACCAGTTGCCGTAACCGTCAACGTCCCACACGTAAACCGTGCACGCGGTATCGCGATTATTAAGGTGCTCCGCGCCGTCCATAACGCGTTCGTTTGTCGTGTAGCCACCGGGGACGTAGAACCACAGGTAGTCACCGTGCTTGGAGTTCGCGCCATGGTTGGCGCCGTTATAGAACTGCTTCCGCATGGTGTTGCCGCCATACTTGTCGCTGCTAAAGCAGATCTCGCCGACGACACACACAACGGTTCCGTTACCACTGTCATCGGCCTGCGCCGCCGTGGCAGGGATCGTGACACCGGCGGCCACTAGCGCTGCGGCGGAGCCCAAGCTGGCGATCCTTCGGCCGGCAGATTTAGCTGGAGCTGTCCTCATGGAAACTTTCCTCCGTTGCTAGATGTAAGAACACCACTGCCACGGCGCTGGCACGCCGTAGCCACGCCGCTTGCTGCGACCAGGTGGGGTTGGCGGAAATTGGCAGACCCTGTTCAACTTGAGCGATGGACGCAGGAAAGATGATTCTTCCAGGACGCACGCCCTGGGTGTTACAGGTTCTTCGGGTTGTAACTCGCCGAGCCGCCGCAGCGGGAGTGACCGTTGTTGTATGGGTCGATGCTACGAGAAGTACCGCCACTGTTCGCGCCCTGGGAAGCGTACGTGAACCAGTTGCCGTACCTGTCGACGTCCCATACGTAGACAGTGCACTCGGTGTCACGATTGGTAAGGAACCGAGCGCTGTCCATAACTCGTTCGGTGGTCGTGTAGCCACCCGAAACATAGAACCACATGTAGTCGCCGTGCTTGGAGTTCGCGCCATGGTTGGCGCCGTTCCAGAACTGTTTGCGCATTTGGTCGGTGCCGTAGGTGTCCTTGCGGAAGCAGATCTCGCCCGTGTTGCAGAGAACGCTTCCATCACCGCCATCCGCAGCTTGCGCGGCCCCAGCCGGTACGAGAATGAAAGCCGTAGCAGCCACAGCCCCTGCTACCGAAAACGCGACACGCTTCACCGTTTTTCCTCCAAGGTTGGTCGGCGGACATACGGCGCCCGCTGATTCCCTCACCGCAGCCAAGGATCAAGAAACACGAATGATAGTTGGCCGAGGGCGGCCGCGCTGTCCCCTTTGGAGGGTGGGACCGACGAGCCCTGGTCGCTCACGGTCGATGGGCCTGCGACGGGGCGCTCGACAATCGGTGGCGGCTGGACGACGCGAGGACTCCACCGGGCCTCCTGGGCAGGCCGTTGAAGCTGTCTGGGAGCGGATCGACAGCGGCCACCGCCCAGCGCCGCGAGGTCAGCCGCGCAGCGCGTTCTGGACCGCCGGATCCGCGGGCGAGCTGACCGCCGGTGCCCGGCCTCGGACCGCGTCCCACGCCGCCTTGCCGCTGGCGAAGTAGTCCCGGACCGACTTCTCGGCGAGCAGCGCGCGACCGCAACCGTCGCAGCGTGCGGTCACGCCGTCGACGTCGAGGCCGAGATGTCGGCACAGCGTCACGGCCCGGGACAGGTGGTAGGACTGGGTCACGATCAGGGCCCGCTCGACGCCGTACACCTCACGCGCTCGCAGGCAACTGTCGTAGGTGTCGAGGCCGAACGGGTCGGCCACCACGCGACGCGGGTCGACACCGAGATCGGCGAGGTACGACGTCATCACCGCCGTCTCGTCACCCGAGTTGCCGCCGCCGTCGCCCGACACGAGGACGACCTTGGCCCGTCCGCTGGTCACCAACTCGGCGGCGGTCTCCAGGCGGCCGGCGAGCCGTTCTCCCGGCCGTTGTCGATCCGCCGCCACGGCGGTGCCGAGCACGATCACCACGTCGGCGGCCGGCGCATCCGCCTCGTCGTGTACGTGCCCGCGCGCACCGATCGTCGTCCACAGCCACGGGACACTGGCGAGCAGCAGCGCGGCCAGGCCAGCGGCGGCCCCGCGGAGCAGGTTCCGTCGCCACCGGCCAGCGCTGGGGCCGCTGCCCACCGGGGCGCTCCGACGTGCGACGGCCTACTCCTCGGGGAGCCGGATCGGCGGGAACGGCAGACCCGAGCCGCCACCGCCGCCCGGCGTGGTCGGCGTGGTCGTCGGCGTCGGCGTCGTCGGCGGCGGACTGGGCGTCTCGTCCACCTTCTCCGGGATGCTGACCTCGATGGTCACCGTCTTGCCCTGGGCCAACTCGGTGCCGGCCTTCGGGTTCTGCGACTGGACGCGGCCGGCCCGGTCGGGCGACACCTCGTCACCATCACGGAATCTGACCTCGTAACCCGCCGCGCGGAGCTCCTGAGCGGCCTCATCCTTGGTCGAGTTGACGACGTTGGGGACCTTGTTGACATTGCCCCGCGAGACGTCGAGCGTCACCTTGCTGTTCTGGGCGACGGTGGTCCCGGACGGGGGGTTGACCCTGACCACTATGCCCTTCTGGGCAGGGTTGTCGACCGGGCGTTGCTCGACCACCAGCCCGAGAGCCTTGAGCTGGGGCTCGACGTTCTCGGCCTGGGAGTTGACCAGACCCGGAGGAATCGTCACCTCGGGCTTGCCGGCGCAGATCTGGATGGTGACCGTGCTGGCCGCCTTCAGGCGAGTGTCCGGCTGCGGGTTCTGGCCGACCACGGTGCCTTCCTTGCAGGTGCTGTTCGAAACCGGGTCACCCAGCACCGGCTGGAGGTTGGCGTTGCGGATCTCACTGAACGCGGCGTCCTGCGTCTTACCGGCCAGCGTGGGCACCGACTTCAGGTTCTTGTCCTGCTGTTGGCTCCAGAGCAGCGCCGCCACCAGGGCGATCACCGCCAGCACGCCGACCGCGCTGAACAGGGCGATCAGCCAGGAGGATGCCTTCCGCTGGCGCGGGTCGCCGACCCGGGCCGGGATCTGCCGGGTCTGCGCCCCAGCGGCGGCAGCCGGGTAGCCGCCCCCACCGCCGGCCGGAGCCATCGCCACCGTCTCGGCCTCGCGCAGCACCGGAGTGGCCAGCACCGGCCGGCCAGCGGCGGCGCGGAGCAGGTCGGCCCGCATCTCCCCGGCGCTCTGGTAGCGGTTGAGCGGGTTCTTCGACAGCGCCTTGAGCACGATGGCGTCGACGGCCGGGTTGACGTCCGGGTTGATGTCGCTCGGCGTCGGCGGCGTCTCCCGCACATGCTGGTACGCGACGCTGACCGGGCTGTCCCCGACGAACGGCGGGTGCCCGCAGACCAGCTCGAAGAGCACGCAGCCGGCCGCGTACACGTCGGAGCGGGCATCGACGGCCTCACCGCGCGCCTGCTCCGGGGAGAGGTACTGCGCCGTGCCGATCACCGCGCTGGTCTGCGTCATGGTGGTCGCGCCGCTGGCCAGCGCCCGCGCGATGCCGAAGTCCATCACCTTGACCTGGCCGGTCTGGGTGAGCATGACGTTGCCCGGTTTGATGTCCCGGTGGATGATGCCGTGCCGGTGGCTGAACTCCAGCGCCGCGCACATGTCGGCGCAGATCTCCAGCGCCCGGCGGGGCTGCAGTCGCCCTTCGGCGCCGAGCACCTCCTTCAACGTCCGCCCGTTGACGAACTCCATGACGATGAACGGCAGCGTCTCACCGGTCGGCGCGGTTTCCTCGCCGGTGTCGTAGACGGCCACGATCGCCGGGTGGTTGAGCGAGGCGGCGTTCTGTGCCTCCCGACGGAACCGCATCTGGAACGTCGCGTCCCGGGCGAGGTCGGTACGGAGCATCTTGATCGCGACATCCCGACCAAGCCGGAGGTCGCGACCGCGGTGCACCTCGGCCATGCCGCCATAGCCGAGCAGCTCGCCGACCTGGTACCTGCCACCGAGCAGGCGGGCCTGCGCTGTCATCGCGTCTGTCGTCCTTCGCTCGTCGTCGTCCCGCCGTCGCCCGGCTGGAGTCGTACCTCACGACGGTACGACGTCCGGGTCGCATCGTCTCGTCCGTCGAGCCCCAGCGCGCCGGACGTCGCAGTCTGTGTAGCCAGCGCACCGGCGGCACCGGACTGCGACTGCTTCCGCAGGTTGTAGGAAATCACGCCGGAGCAAACCAGGACCAGTACGGCCAGCAGGATGGCGAGAAGCACCATTCCGGGCCGCGACCGGTGGGCGTCCGGCGCGGACGGCGTCGGGCCGGCCGGGTGGACGTACGCCGGAGGGTGTTCCTGTCGGGTCTGTGCCGGCGGCACCGCTGCTGCACCACGCGGGTAGCCGGTCGGGGCGGCCGGCGGCCGGGCGTATGGCACGGCCGGCGCGACGGTGGTGGGGCGGAGCTGCTGCGCCGGCGGGACCGAGGTCGGCCGCTGCGCCACGGGCACCGGACGGTGCGGGGCGCCGGGCGGCCGCATCTGCTGCGCCGCCGGCACCTGCGCCCGGCCGGGTGCGGCCGGTGACGCCGGTGCCGCGGAGACCGGCCCGGGGTTGCCACCGGCCCTGGCCTGCTGGGACAGCGCGGCCTTGAGCTGGCGGGCGACCCCGGCGAGGGCGGCGGCGCTGGGCCACCGGGCGGCCGGGTCCTTGGCCAACGCACGTTCCACCACCGCCCGGACCTGCGGCGGGATGTCGGCGGGCAGCGGCCGGGGCTTCTCCCGGACGTGCCGCATGGCGATGTCGAGCGGGTTGTCGCCCTCGAACGGTCGCCGGCCGGCGAGGCACTGGTAGGCGACCACGCCGAGGGCGTACACGTCGGACGCCGGGGTCGCCACCCCGCCGGTCGCCTGCTCCGGGGAGATGTACGAGGCGGTGCCGAGCACCGAGCCGGCGGCGGTGAGCTGGCCGACCAGATCGGAGCGGGCGATGCCGAAGTCGGTCAGCACGAGTGTGCCGTTCGGCCGGACCAGCAGGTTGCCCGGCTTCACGTCGCGGTGCACGATGCCCTTCTCGTGGGCGGCGTGCAACGCGTCCGCGGCCTGCGCGACGAGGGCCATCGTGCGGGCCGGGGTGAGCCGACCGACCCGACTCAGCGTGGACGACAGGGCGTCGCCCTCGACGTACTCCATGACCAGGAAGGCGATCTGCTGGTCGTTGCCGAAGTCGTAGACGTCCACCACGCCGGGGTGGTTGATGGTGGCCATCGTCCGGGCCTCGCCGCGGAACCGCTCGGCGAAGTCCGGGTCGTCGAGCAGCGCGGGGAGCAGGCTCTTCACCGCGACCGTCCGGCCGAGCACCTGGTCGGTGCCGCGCCACACGTCGCCCATGCCGCCGCTGGCGATCCGCTCGTCGAGACGGTAGCGGTTGCCGAGCTGGACGCCGGGGCTGAGCATGTCAGCGACCCCCGGGGTCGGCGATGGCGGCCCGCATGATCTGGCCGGCGATCCGGGCGGCCTCGGCGCTGCCGCCGCTCCCGGCCTGCTCCAGCACCACACAGACCGCGGAGACCGGGTTGCCGTTCTTGTCCAATGCGAAGCCGATGAACCAACCGTGGTCGGGTCGGTCCGGGGCGGACTGCGCGGTGCCGGTCTTGCCACCGACCGTGTAACCGCTGATCGAGGCCTTCCGACCGGTGCCGTTCTGCACCACGCTGACCATCATCTCGCGCAGGTCACCGGCGACCTGGCCGTTCACCGGCTGGCGCAGCTCCCGCGGCTTGGCGGTGTAGTAGCTCGTGGTCCGGTCCGGAGCGAGCAACTGCCGGACCAGGTACGGCCGCATCTGGCTGCCGTTGTTGGCGACCGCGCCAGCGATCATGGCGCCTTCCAGCGGGGTCATCCGGACGTTGTTCTGCCCGATCGAGGACTGGGCGAGTGCGGCCGGGTCGGTGCTGCCGTCCGGGTTCTGCATGTCTCCGGTCCGGCTGGCCGCCGTGGGCAGGCCGCCCTCGCCGAGCTGGCCGACGGTGAGGTCCTCCTGCTCGAAGCCGAACTGCCGGGCCTTCTCCTTGAGCGTGTCGGCGCCGAGCCGCACGCCGAGCTGGGCGAAGCCGGTGTTGCACGATTCGGTGACCGCGTCCAGCAGGGTGACCTGCCGCTCGGGGCAGATCGACGGAGCGGCGTTGCGGATCGGGCTGCCCGAGGTGGGCGGGGTGTAGCTCGACCCCGCCGGGATCTGGGTGGTCTTTCCGATGCCGTTCTCCAGCGCCGCCGCGGCGACCACGATCTTGAAGGTGGAGCCCGGCGGCAGCGTCTCGCCGAGCGCGCGGTTGTTCAGCGGGCGCTCCGGGTCCTGTTCCAGCTTGTTGAACGCCGCGGCCGCCTCGGTGGTGTTGTGGCTGACCAGCGGGTTCGGGTCGAAGCTGGGCATGGACACCAGCGCCTGCACCGCACCGGTACGCGGGTCGATCGCGATCGCCGCGCCCCTCTTCGCCCCCACCTGGTTGTTTCGCAGCTGGTCGTACGCCACGTCCTGAGCCTGCTTGGAGAGCGTGAGCAGCACGTTGCCGCCACCGGTTTCGTCACCGGTGAACAGGTCCTTGAACCGGTCGCCGATCAGCTGGTCGCTGGTGCCGGCCAGGAAGTCGTTCTCCACCCGCTCGATGCCCTGATCGGCCAGGTTGACGGGCTTGTAGCCGAGCACGTGGGCGTACTTGGCGCCACCCGGGTAGCTGCGCTGGAACTTCAGCTTGCCGGTGGTCTCCTTGCTGGTGGCCAGCGCGGTGCCGCCGGCCTCGATGTTGCCGCGCTTGCGCTTGTAGTCGGCGACCTGGACCCGACCGTTGTAGTCGCTGGTGCGGTACTCGTCGGCCTTGTACGCCTGGATCCAGTTCAGGTTCGCGAAGAGCAGACCGAACAGGACGATGACGACGACACCGACCCGGCGCAGGGGTGCGTTCACGGCCTGATCACCTCCGTGGGAGCACCATGCAACTGCTCGGGCGGGCCGCCCGTCGGTCGGGCCGCCTTGCCGCCACCGCCGGTCACCGGCCGACGGGCACCGTCGGAGACCCGCAGCAGCACCGCGATGAGCAGCCAGTTGGCCATCAGCGACGAGCCACCGGCGGACAGGAACGGGGTGGTCTGACCGGTGAGCGGGATGAGCTTGCTGATGCCGCCGACGATCACGAAGACCTGCAGGCCCAGGGTGAAGGCGAGACCGCCGGCGAGCAGCTTGCCGAACGAGTCGCGCACCGCGAGCGCGGCGCGCAGGCCCCGCTCCACGATCAGCAGATACACCACCAGCAGCGCGGAGAGGCCGAAGAGGCCGATCTCCTCACCGATGCCGGCGAAGATAAAGTCGTTCTGCACCTCGGGCAGGATGTCCGGTTGACCGCCGCCCGGACCGGCGCCGAAGAGCCCACCCGTACCGAGGGCGAGCAGGCCCTGGACGAGCTGGTAGCCCTTGCCGTGCGGATCGGCGAACGGGTCCAGCCAGATCTCCGCACGCACGTAGAAGTTGGCGAACGGCCCACCGACCGTCGAGCCGAGGACGTAGGCGAGGTAGGCGCCCCCGAAGAAGAGGATCAGACCGATCAGCAGCCAACTGACGCGTTCGGTGGCGATGTAGAGCGTCACCACGAACATGCCGAAGTAGAGCAGCGAGGTGCCGAGGTCCTTCTCGAACACGAGCACCAGGACGCTGATCAGCCAGACCACGACCACCGGGCCGAGGTCGCGCCCGCGCGGGAAGTCGATGCCGAGAAAGCGCCGGCTGGCCAGCGACAACACCTCGCGCTTGCGCACCAGGTAGTAGGCGAAGAAGACCAGCAGCGCCAGCTTGGCGAACTCGCCCGGCTGGATGGAGAAGCCACCGACCCGGATCCACAGCTTGGCGCCGTTGATCTCGGAGATGCTGCTGGGCAGCACCGCCGGGAGCATCACCAGCACGATGCCGGCAAGCCCCAGGGTGTACGCGTACCGGGAGATCGAACGGTGGTCGCGCATGATGGCCAGCAGGACGGCGGCGAGGATCACCGAGACGAGCGTCCAGGCCAACTGCCGGCCGCCGATACCGGCGAAGGTGGCCAGGCCCTCCCGGTCGGCAACTGCTGCCTCGCCCAGGTCGATCCGGCGCAGAAAGCCCACCCCGAGGCCGTTGAGCAGGGCCACCGCCGGCAGCAGGGCCGGGTCGGCGAACGGGGCGAGGAACCGGATCACCAGGTGCAGGCCGAGGAAGACCGCGCCGACCGCTGCGGCCGGCATCCAGAAGTCCGGGGTGACCGTGTCCAGCAGGTTCGCCTCGACGGTCGCCATGTAGGCGGCCACCAGCACCATGGCCAGCAGCAGCAGGGACAGCTCGGCGTTGCGGCGGGACCGGGCCAGGCGTACGCCGGAATCCCCGCCCGTGGTGGCGGGCGAGGGTGCCGGTGTGGCCGCTACGGTCACGGGTGGAGTCCTTGGGATCTCAGCCGACGCTCACTCAGGAGACCGGCAGCCGGCCGGGTCGAGCGCCGGCGGTGTCGAGTCGGAGGGCGTGGCGTCGGATGGGGAGGTCAGATCGGTTGCGCCGGCATCGGCGGTGGCCGCGATGGTCGGGCTCACGACCCCGTTGGGGGTCGCCGGTGGGCCGGCGCTGGGGCTGCCGTTCGGACTCGGGGTCGTCCCGGGCAGGGCCGCTGTCGGCGTGGGCGTCGGCGTGCCGTCCACCACCGTCGGGTCGGGCGGGCAGATCGGCTTCAGGTTGGGGTTGCTCGGGGTGTCGCTGGTCAGCTCGGCGAGCTGACGCTCGGCGTCCGGCTCACTCTTGGCCCGGATGCCCACCTTGACGGTGTCCTGAGCGGCGACGGTGAGGTCGTCCAGCCGGGTGCCGCTGGTGCGGTGCACGGTGGAGAGGTCCATCCCGGCGATCTGACCCTGGATGCCCCGGAAGACCGCGACCTGCCCCTCCTCGGTGGCGCCCACGTAGTACTGGCGCTGGGTGTACGTCCAGCTGGCGAAGAGCCCACCGGCGAGGATCACCAGCAGGGCCAGCGCCATGGCGGTGGCCCGCACCGGCCGGTGCTTGCGCCGCTCCGGCTCGTCGTCCGAGGCCGCCGGCTCCTCCGGCACGGCCGGGCGCGGCGCGGAGAGCGCCGAGGCCCGCGCGGCGGGGGTCGAGTTGTCGGCCGAGGTGGCCATGCCCCGGTCCCGGGCGGCGGCGCCACCGACGATCGGGGTCGCCTCGACGATGTCGTGGTCGGTGGCGTCGGCGATGATCACCGTGATGTTGTCCGGACCGCCGCCGCGCAGCGCGAGCTGGACTAGCCGCTCGACGCACTGCTGCGGGTCGGTGTACTCCCGGAGGGATTCACCGATGGTCTCGGCGCTGACCACGCCCGAGAGGCCGTCGCTACAGATCAGGTAGCGGTCGCCGGGCAGCACCTGGCGCACCGAATATTCCGGGTCGATGTCCCGGCCGTCCAGGGCGCGGGTCAGCAGCGAGCGCTGCGGGTGGCTACTGGCCTCCTCGGCGCTGATCCGGCCCTCGTCGACGAGCATCTGGACGTACGTGTCGTCCTTGGTGATCTGGGCGAACTCACCGTTGCGCAGCAGATAGGCCCGCGAGTCGCCGATGTGGACCATCCCCAGCTTGCTGCCGGAGAAGAGGGTCGCCGTCAGCGTGGTGCCCATCCCCTCCAACTGCGGGTTGGCGTCCACCGTGTCGCGGAGCTGTTGGTTGGCGGTGCCCACGGCCGAACGCAACGCGTCGACAAGTGCGTCCCCTGGGACGTCCTCGTCGAGCGGCGCCATGGCACCGATGACGATGTTGCTGGCGACGTCACCGGCGGCCATGCCGCCCATGCCGTCGGCAACGGCGAGTAGCCGCGGCCCGGCGTAGACGGAGTCTTGATTGCCGTCACGGATCAGACCGCGGTCGCTGTGGGCCGCATAGCGCAGGGTCAGAGTCATGGCCGTAATTCGAGGGAAGTGCGGCCGATCCGGATCGGCACGCCGAGGGGGACGGGGGTTGGTCCGGTGACCTTAGCGCGATCGAGGTAAGTCCCGTTAGTCGAGCCGAGGTCCTCGACGAACCACTGCCCCTCGCGCGGCATGAGCCGGGCGTGCCGCGCGGAGGCATAGTCGTCGGTGATGACCAGCGTGGAATCCTCGGCTCGACCGATGGTGATCTGCGCTTCGCCGAGGGTGATCCGGGTGCCGGCCAGTTGACCGGCGGTCACCACCAACTGGTGGGCCGCCCGCCCCCGCTTCACCTTCGCCGGTTTGGCCGCCTGCCCCGTCGAGGCGCCGACCGCGCGTGGTGCCGCCACCAGGCGACCGGACCGGGCTCCCGCGAAGAGGTCCCGGCGGATCACGCCGACCACCGTGAACACGAAGATCCACAGCAGGATCAGGAACCCGAACCGGGCAACGGTGATGACCAGTGCCGGCAAGGCGGCTCAGCCGTCCACGCGGAAGGTCAGCGTCGTGGTGCCGAGCTGGACCATGTCACCAGGGTTGAGGGCGACGGCCGAGACCCGCTGGCCGTTGACCATGGTGCCGTTGGTGGAACCCAGATCGGTCAGCACGACCTGGCCGCCGTCGAAATCCAGCCGGGCGTGTCGCCGGGAGATGCCGACGTCGGGCAGGCGCAGGTTGGCCTGGTCACCGCGACCGATCACCGTCGACCCCATCTGGAGGGGGTAGGTGCGACCGTCGCCGGAGACCAGCCGCACGTTGCGGCCGCCACCGTGCCCGGGCGGCGGGCCGTAGCCCCCGCCCTGGTCGTACGCGGGGTAGGCGGGCGGGCCGGCGTCGTAGCCGGGTGCCGACACGGGGGCGACCTCGCCACCGGTGTAGACCTCGGCGGTGACCCGGAACATTCCCGTGTCCAGGCCCTCGCCCCGCTCGATCTCGACGATCACGTCGCCGTAGACCGTCCAGGCCTGCTCGCCGATGAACTCCGCCTGCGACTGGGCCAGTTCCTGGGCCAGCGCGGCGGCGTACGGTGCCAGCCGACCGTGGTCGAACGGCGAGAGATCGATCACGTAGCGGTTGGGCACCAACGTCCGCCCACCGGCCAGGATCGCCTTGTGCGCCTCAGCCTCCCGCTGCATGGCATTGAGGATCTCCACGGGGTGGACCACCCCTTTGAAGACCTTGGCGAAGGCCCCTTCGACCAGGCCTTCCAGACGCTTCTCGAAGCGTTGCAGCACGCTCACCGGCTCCTCCTCGGGTCCCGAGGCCATGATGGTATCCGGCCGGGGCGCGCGCAGCTCACACGCCGCTCGGCCGGCCTGCTCCCGGTCCGTTCGGAAGGGCCGGGACTGCCGTGCTACTCTTTCGTCCGCCACGAACGGTAACCGCTCGTGGCGAGCGCCCGGAACAGCCTAGTCTCACCGGGGCCTGTTGGAGACAGCGGGCCCGAGGCGGCTAGAGTGGTCCGGGTTGTGCCACGGGGATGTGGCGGAATGGCAGACGCGCACGGTTCAGGTCCGTGTGCCCGAAAGGGCGTGGGGGTTCAACTCCCCCCATCCCCACCAAAATGACGAGGGCTCCGCTAAATGCGGGGCCCTTCCGTCGTATCGGGGCGTGCCGGGCATCACGCTATGCTCCGATGGTTTCTGCCTCCGATGGACCAGGAGTGGCGTGTGACTGTCGCGTTGGTGACCGGCTCGGGTGGTCTGATCGGCTCCGAAGCGGTCCGACACTTCGCCGGCCTCGGCCTGGACGTCGTCGGCATCGACAACGACATGCGCCGGTACTTCTTCGGCGAGGACGGCTCCACCTCGTGGAGCCTGGAACGGCTGAGCCGTGACCTGGGCAACTCGTACACCCACTTCGCGGTGGACATCCGGGACCGCGACGGTCTTGAGCAGGTCTTCAAGAAGTACGGCCCGGACATCGCCGTGGTGATCCACAGCGCGGCGCAGCCGAGTCACGACTGGGCGGCCAAGGAGCCGTACACGGACTTCGACGTGAACGCCGGCGGCACGCTCAACATCCTGGAGAACACCCGGCGGCACGCGATCGACGCGCCGTTCATCCACTGTTCGACGAACAAGGTCTACGGCGACCGGCCCAACAGCCTGCCGCTCATCGAGCTGGACACCCGGTACGAGCTGCCCGAGGACCACCGCTGGTACCAGGGCATCACCGAGGACATGTCGATCGACCACTCGCTGCACTCGGTCTTCGGCGCCTCGAAGGTCGCCGCGGACGTGATGGTGCAGGAGTACGGGCGCTACTTCGACATGAAGACCGCCTGTTTCCGGGGTGGCACGCTGACCGGCCCGGCGCACTCGGCCGCCGAGCTGCACGGGTTCCTCGCGTACCTGATGCGCTGCGTCATGGAGGGCCGGACGTACAACCTGTTCGGCTACAAGGGCAAGATGGTCCGCGACGCGATCCACTCCCACGACGTGTTGACCGCGTTCGAGGCGTTCTTCCGTGCGCCCCGCTCGGCCGAGGTCTACAACCTGGGTGGCGGCCGGCACTCCAACACCTCGCACATCGAGGCGTTCCGGATCGCCGAGGAGATCACCGGCCGCGAGGCGCGGATCAACTACGTCGAGCAGAACCGCACCGGCGACCACCAGTGGTACGTGAGCAGCATGGGCCGGTTCGAGGAGCAGTACCCGGACTGGAAGATCACGTACGACGTCCCGATGATCCTGCGGGAGATCTACGAGGCCAACGTGGACAAGTGGGTGCCGCAGTCATGACCGCACAGACCAAGCGCAACGTGCTCGGCGTCCTCGTCGACGCCACCGACTACACCACGGCGACCGACGCGGTGGTGACCGCGGCGCACGAGCGGCGTCCGCTCGCGCTTACCGCACTCGCTGTGCACGGCGTGATGACCGGCGTGCTGGACCCGGCGCACAACGCCCGGCTCAACTCCTTCGACGTGGTCACCCCGGACGGGCAGCCGGTGCGCTGGGCGCTCAACCTGCTGCACCACGCCGGGCTCACCGACCGTGTCTACGGGCCGACGCTGACCCTGCACGTGCTCTCCCGCTTCGCGGACGAAGGGCTGCCGGTCTACCTGTACGGCTCAACCGAGGAGACGCTGGCCAAGCTGATCCCGGCGTTGGAGCGGATGTTCCCCGCGCTCAAGATCGCAGGGGTGGAGCCGTCGAAGTTCCGCGCGGCCCAGCCGGGCGAGGACGCCGAGATCGCCGACCGGATCCGGTCCAGTGGTGCCCGGCTCGTCCTGGTCGGGCTCGGCTGCCCGCGCCAGGAGGTCTTCACGTACGCCATGCGCCCGCTGCTCGACATGCCGCTGATGGCGGTCGGCGCGGCCTTCGACTACCACGCCGGGCTGCTGCGTCAGCCTCCGCCGTGGATGCAGCGCGCCGGCCTGGAGTGGTTCTGGCGGCTCGGTCTGGAGCCGAAGCGCCTCTGGAAGCGTTACGTGATCCTCAACCCCGCCTACCTGGCCCGGTTGGCCGGGCAGAAGACCGGCCTGTGGAAGGCCCGCCCGCCGGCTCCGGCCACCGAGCGACCGGCCACCTTCGCGGTCTGACCCTCGAACTAGCGCGGCACGAGGCCCCACCCGGGACAACGGGTGGGGCCTCGTCCAGTAGGAAGATCGGTCAGACGGTCAGGGTCCAGCTGTTGATGTAGCCGGTGTCGGCCGAGTACACGTCGCGCACCTGGAGCCGCCAGGTGCCGTTGGCGGCCTCACTGGACAGGTTGACCGTGTACGTGGCGATCACGTTGTCGGCGCTGTCCGAACCGCTGTTCTTCAGCCGGTACGCGCTGCCGTCCGGGGCGAGCAGGTCGATGACCAGGTCGCCGCGGTAGGTGTGCACGATGTTCACCGCCACCGTGGAGGACGAGGAGGCGTTGCGGGCACATCCGGCGATGGTGATCGAGCTGGTGACGGCCGACCCGGCGTCCGGGATCGTCACGTCGGTGGCGTTGGTGCCGGTGCAGCCGGTGGGAGGCGGCGGCGTGGTGCCGCCACTGCCCACGTAGAGCAGCAGGTTCGGCGAGCCCGTGCCGGGGCTGGTCACCACGTTGGGGGTGGCGTTGGCGACCAGCTCGTTACGGACCTGCAGCGGGGTCCAGCTCGGGTTGGCGCTGGCCACCAGGGCAGCCGCGCCGACCACGTGCGGAGTGGCCATCGAGGTGCCGCTGATCGTGTTGGTCGCGGTGTTGCTGGTGTGCCAGGCCGACGTGATCGACGACCCGGGGGCGAAGATGTCCAGGCAGGTACCGATGTTGGAGAACGACGAACGGGCGTCGGTGTTGGTCGTCGAGCCGACCGTGATGGCCTCGGCGGTACGGGCCGGCGAGGTGTTGCAGGCGTTCGCGCCGCTGTCGTTGCCGGCCGCGAGGCCGTACGTCACGCCCGACGCGATCGAGTTGCGGACCGCGGTGTCCAGCGAGCTGTTCGCCCCACCGCCGAGGCTCATGTTCGCCACGGCCGGCTTGATCGCGTTCTGGGTGACCCAGTCGACGCCGGCGATCACACCAGCGTTGGTGCCGCTGCCGGAGCAGTTCAGCACGCGTACGCCGACGAGTTGGACGCCCTTGGCCACGCCGTACGCGGAACCGCCGACGGTGCCGGCGACGTGCGTGCCGTGCCCGTTGCAGTCGTCGGCCGATCCGCCGTCCACCGCGTCGAAGCCGGAGGTCGCCCGGCCACCGAAGTCGCTGTGGGCGAAGCGGATGCCCGTGTCGATGATGTAGGCGTGTACGTTGCTCGCCGTGTTCGGGTAGGTGTAGGAGCTGTCCAGCGGCCGGTTGCGCTGGTCGATCCGGTCCAGACCCCAGGAGGGCGGGTTGGCCTGCGTGCCGGAGATCGACACGGTGTGGTTCTGCTCGACGTACGCCACATCCGGGTCGGCGGCGATCCGAGCCGCCGCCTTCGCGCTGACGGTGACCTCGAAGCCACGCAGCGCCGTGCCGTAGGTGCGGGCGACCGACCCGCCGTGCCGGCCGGTCAGCCGCTGCGCGGCGTCGCCGACCCGGTTGCGGGCGACGGCGCTGTCCTTGAGGACGACGATGTAGCTGTCCTGGACGGCGGTGGCTCCGCCGGCCTCCCGGACCACGCCGACGGGCTCGGCGGCCAGGGCCGGGGTACCGACGGCCAGCACGGTCGCGGTTACCACCCCGACCAGTACGGACCTGCGTGGAAGACCCATCTCCCTACCTCCCTCCGACCGGCGGCGAAACCACTACCACCGATCAACTCGATCGACACTTGCCGATCTAGCCGAGGGTAGATCGGTAAGTCGGGTTGAGAAACATGTCGAAACGTCCATCACCTCGATGGGATGGCCCCTACGGGCTGGCTTCCGGGGGGAACCGGGGACCGACCCGGATTCGCCGAGCTCCGGATCGGGAAAGACTCTCGAACATGGAAAGTCAGCTCGCCATCCTGTTGCCGGTAGCCGCGGTCTGGCTGGCCGCCGGGGTCCTGGCCGACGGACTGCCCCGGCTGCGCGACACCTCCGCGTTGCGCAGGCGTACCGGATGGTTGCTGGCGCTGGCGCTGGCCGGCGTGGCGCTCGTCGCGGCGGCGGCCATCGGCGGGCTGCTCAGTGCCGGCACCGCGCCGGTCGACCAGGCCGCCGCGGCGCTCACCCTCGCCATCGGGCCGGCGTTCGTGGTGGCAGTCTGCTCCGTACGACGGATCCGCCGCCTGCGGGCCGGCGCCGGCGCGTTCGAGACGGCCCCCGGCACGCCCGCCCCGCACGGGCTGCGCGCCGCCGCGGCGCACCCGCTCGTCGGGTTGCCGTTGCAGGTGACAGCCCTGGCGACCGTGCCGGCGGTCATCGCGGCCGCCGGGGCGGACCTCGGCGCCGAGCCCGGCGTCACCGGGCCGGCGATCACCGTCGGCGCACTCGCGGTGGCCGCCATCGGCGTCCGGCACGCACTCCGGCACAGCCGGCTCGCCGAGCGGGCGCTTCCGAATGCGCCACGCTCAGCGCGAGCGACCGGATCCCTGCACGTATAGCAGCTCCAGGATCGCCCGGGTGGCCTCGAACCAGCGGTCCAGCCAGCCCGGCGGCGGCACGCTGCCCTTCGGGGGCAACTCCATCAGCAGGCCGCGCAGCAGCGGGTGGTCGGCCAGCGAACCGGCGGGCTCCATCGGCCAGCCGGTCGGCGGGAACGACGGCTCGACCAGCGGGTTCGGGTCCAGCGAAGGCAACGAGAGCGGCGCGTCGGCCGCCTCGGAGTCCGACGACTCCCGGCCGTTCAACTCCTGCTCGGTCGAGACCACCTCGGTCAGTACGGTGTCCCGACGCGCCCCGCGGTACTTGCCACCGAACCGCTCCGGCTTGCCCGGACCGTTGGTGAGGTTGTCTGAACCGATCGTCGTCATCCGTATCGCCTACCTCGTTCGGGTGCGGTCGGTGCGGCGGGTCGTGATCCAGCGCCGTACCGACCGGTTCAACGAGGCGGGCGCGCTGTGGCGACGGGAATCCCGGCGGAACCTCACCGGGACCCGGCCGATCCGACCCCGGGGCAGCCCGAAACCGGGACGCGGAAGGTCCCCGCCCGGTCGAGCCGGACGGGGACCTCACCTGACCGCTGGGTCAGGACGTGCTCAACACACCACCCCGGGCACCGGCGACGAAGGCGTGCCAGTCGCCGGGCGCGAAGACCAGAGCCGGACCGGCCTTGTCCTTCGAGTCCCGAACTCCGACAGCACCGGTCACGTACGCCACCTCCACGCAGTTGTCACAGTTCGGCCCGCTCTTCGAGCTCTTGAACCACGTTGCCTGCGTCAGGTCCACGGGGAACCCTTTGGTCGCCATCTCGGCTCCTCTGCCAGTTTTGCGATGTGTGCGACGGACTCCTCCGGACGAATGGCCGCAGCACGGATGTGATCGAAGATGAAGCTGTACTTCTGTAGTTCGTCGCTCTTCTCGAGGAAGAGCCCACCCGTGGCGTTCTCCGCGTACACGACATCCGGATCACCGGGCTCGGGGAAGCTGAGGATCGTGAAGGTCCCGTCCATGCCCGCGTGCGCTCCCACCTCGAACGGCAGGATCTGCAGCGTCACGTTCGGCAACTCGGCCACTTCGACCAACCGCCTGAGTTGGCCGCGCATCACCTCGTCCCCGCCCACCGGCCTGCTTACCACCGCCTCATCGAGCACCACCCACAGATCGACCGGATCGTCCTGGGTCAATAACGACTGACGACCCAGACGGACACGCACCCGTTGGTGCACCTGGTCGGCGGTGAAATCGGGGCGGGCGGCGCGGATCATCGCCCCGGCGTACTCCTCGGTCTCCAGCAGACCGGGGACCACCTGCTGCTCGTACGCCCGAATCGAACTCGCGGCGGCCTCCAGTCCGACGTACGCCCCGACCAGCACCGTGCTGTACGGGTGCCACCAGCCCTTCTGCCGTGCCTCCCGGGCGATCTGCACGAGCTCGTCGCTCTCGGCACCCACCACGCCGTAGATCCGCAGCATGTCCCGCACGTCGCGCGGCGTGGCCGTGGTGTGCCCGGTCTCGATCCGGGAGACCTTGGACGCCGAGCACTCCAACTGCTCGGCGACCACCTCGATGGTTATCCCCGCCGACTCCCGCTGCCGGCGTAGCTCCGCACCGAGCCTTCGCCGTCTGATCGTCGGGCTGCGTCGCTCACTCATCGCGACCTCTGAGTTTCTGGTTCCCACCGCTGGTTGCTCGACCCCACGCGGGCTACCTCCGGTTGACGCGCCGCTGACTGCCGCCCGCCGGGGGCGCGATGGTCGGCCGGCGGGCGTTCGCGGCGAGGGGTTGGTGCCGGCATCGGACGGCCGCGACGGGCGAAACCGGCCCCCAGTGTGCCGTCCGCACGCGGATGGCTTCAAGCGGCGATTTGCGTGTCGGACTCACGTATTGGCAAAAGTCGACGTGCAACTTGCATGAAGCACGTCGCTGATGCACTCTGTCCGTATGGCATGGATCACTCAGCGTCTCGATCCGCTCTCCGGGTGTGGTGACCCCACCGATCTCGGAGAGTTTCTCGGGGCACGGGCCCGGCCAGCGACGCACAGACCTGCCCCGGGGTGAAGACCCCACCGCTGCAAGCCAGCCGGCTGTGGCGGTGGGCGCGGTTCCCCGGAAGCAGTCAGGTGATGGTCGGGTGGCGGCACGCCACCAGCGGGTACGGCCCGACCACCGCCACCTCGCACCAGCGGCCCAAGAGGAGCGACCCCGTCACCGGGCCGAGACGTCCCCGACAAGTCACCGCCGGCACGTCGCCGGCCGACCCTCCCCAGGAGCCCATGTGCTTCCCCGCTCCGGTGACGTACTGCATGTGACTCGCGCCGCGAGTGTCCAGTTCCTCAGGCCCATCATGTTCCGGGTGATCCGGGTGCTTGAATGGCCGACCTACGACGGCTGGCTCTGGCTCGACGGCTACGAACTCAACACCGCGGGCGACGCGGTCAACCGACGGTCGATCTTCGTGCAGCGAGACGGGCTGCGGCAGGTGCAGGCCGCACCTCAGCCCCGCCAGCACACCGTGCGGCCCCGGCGACCGGTCGCCCGTACTCCGGTCAAAGTTGGCTGACCAGCGCGAACCGCCACGGGTAGGCGTGCCGTCGCCATAGAATTGGTACGCCCACCCCGGCACCGTTCCACCCGCACGTCCAGGACCCTGAGCCTGGGATGGTCATGGTCAATCAGCCCGCCGTGCGGCGGCACAACCGCTCCCGTATCACCTATGCTCTCGGACTCCTCGCCCTGCTCGGGGCCGTGACCACCCTCGTGGTGCTGGCCCGCGACCCGGCGTTGTCGTCCACCCGGCTCGTCACTCCGGTGCCGGCACCCGAGATCACCGTGGTCGACTCCGACCCGACGTACTCCGAACCCGACTGGATCACCGCCGACGAGGGGCGGGTCGACCCGACCGGCCCGGCGGCCGGCGCCGGTGCCGGCGGTCAGTCCGACGGCCAGCAGGAGACCGCCGAGGCGGCTCCGGCCGGGCACAGCGCCACGGACGTCCGCCGCTCACTGTTCTGGTCCGGCATCTTCGGCCTCACCATCTCGCTGGCCGGCCTCGGCCTGGTCGGCACCCGCCGCCGGATGTGGTGAGCGTCGGTCACGGCGTGCCCGTCACCGTCGGGCTCGGGCTGGCCGGGCTGCCCGTCGAGGACCGGGCCTGCGAGATCACCAGCAGCACCTCCTCGTCGGTCGGCACAGGCGTGCCGGGCTCCGGTTCGGTGCTCACCACCGTCCCCGGCGGCAACTCGGACGGGCGGTACACCACCCGGTAGGTCAGGCCGAGCCGGTCCAGCAGCCCTTCGGCGGTGGCCTGCGGCAGGCCGGTCAGCGGCGGCATCGGCACCTCCTCCGGCGCGGCGCTGGTCGGCGGGCTGCTCGGCGATGCGCTGGTCGGCGCCGCCGACGTGGGCGCGGCGCTGGTCGGCGCCGCCGTGGTGGCGCTGGCCGGCGGCAGCGACGGAGTCGACCCCGGGCCGTCGGGGTCGTCGTCCCGCGCGCTCAGCACCACCCAGAGCGCCGCCCCGAGCAGTCCGGCGAAGAGCAGTGCGAGCACCCCCCAGAGGATCGGCAGCCACCAGCGCCTGCCGCTCTGCTCCTCGACGTACCAGCCCTCGGCGGGTTCGGCCGGTCGGGGCGCCCGGACCTCGGCCCGCCCGGCCCACGGCGGCGTCGTCGACCGCTCCACCGGCATCCGAGCCGTCCGGTCACCCGGCTGCCCCAGCGCGGTCCGGTCGATCGGCATGGTTTCGTCCGGCGACGCGGCCCGCTCGATCGGCGCGGTCTCGTGCGGCGACGCGGAGCGGTCGATGGGCATCGTCTCGTCCGGCGACGCGGAGCGGTCGATCGGGGCGGTCTCGTCCGGCGACGCGGTGCGCCCGGCCGACGCGGAGCGGTCGATGGGCATGGTCTCGTCCGGCGACGCGGCGGGCACCGGTGGCCGCGGTTGGTCGGCGGGGGGTGGCAGAGCGCGCGTCCGGTCGTCGTCGGGCTCCCCGGTGGGCGGCTCCTGGCGGTCGTCGCTCATCGCACGTCCTTTCCCGAACCGGGGCGGGCACCATGGCCCTCGACCGCCAACCTAACCGCCCCGGTCGACCTGGGCGGGGATCAGCGACGCGAACCGCGTGCCGCAGGGCGCCCGGCCGGCTCCGATCGGGTCGGGCGGGCGTGACGGGCCAAACGGTCGGGCCGGCGGTGGGATCGGCGCGCGGCCGGTCAGGCGGGGGGTTTCGTCGTCGGCTGGTTCGGCGGATCCGACCCGCACCAGATGCTGACCTCGTCGTTCCAGCGAGCGGGGCCGTCCTCGGCCGGTTCCTGCCGGCTGACCTCTCCGTTGCGCCCGCTGCGGTAACGCGGGTAGAGACCCGCATCGACCAGGTCGTCCGCCGCCTCGGCGCAGTCGTCGCCGATCACGTCCGGCACCTCGGCGGGCGGCGGCGGGCCGGCCACCTGAAGTTGCACCGTGGTGCCCCGGGCCACCTCGGTGCCCACCTCCGGCAAGGTGCTCTCCACCGTACGGCCGCTGCCGTTGCCGAAGACGAGCCGCCAGCCCAACCGCTGCTTGCGCAGCGTGTCGCGAGCCTTCTCGAAGTCGATGCCGACGACCGGTGGCACGGTCAGCCCCGCCCCCTTGGTCGGTGCGGCGGATGTCCGGGGTGCGGCGGGAGTGGTCCGGCTCGTACCCGGTCGGGACGGGGTGGCCCGACCTGTCGGCGTGGCGGTCGCGCTCGCCACCGCCTGCGGATCCACCGTGCTTCCGTCGTCCTCGCCGGCCAGCAGCCAGCCGCCTGTCGCACCGACGACCGCGAGGAGCACGGCGACCAGCCCGCCACCGAGCAGAACGCTGGCCCGACCCGCACCACCGCCGCCCCGGATGCCGGCGGAATCCTGCCGACCCGTGTTCGCGTCCGTCATACCGCCCACCGCCTCATCACCGGCGACCGTACCGTTCGCCGCCCAACCTCGTTGTGCCGACCGTTCAATCCGGCGGGTCGCTGCGACTCGCCGCGCCGACGACGGGACGTTACGCTGCCCGGCATGGCCAGACGGGGCTGGGGAGTATCGATCGTGACGGCGATCGGGGTCGCTGCCGGCGCGGGCGCCGCGCAGCTCGGCTTCGGCTACGGGCTCGGCGTCATCACGTGGACGCCGACCGATGCCGGGGCCAACGACACGGCCTGGGCGGATGGCCTCGCCTGGGCCACCTGGCTCGCCGCCAGCTCAACGGTGCTGGGTGCGGTCTGCGCGCAGCGGCTGCACCACCGGCGCGTACCCCTGCCGGACCCGACGCCGCCCACTCAGCCGGCACCGGCCCCGCGGAACAAGGCCGACGCACCGGAGCCGACGGCGCTCGTGGCCGGTCCGGCGGGCACGGGCACCGACGCGGTTCAGGACGGACCGAGCGCGACGGCCGGCCGGCCGACGCAGGTGGCCGAAACGCTGCCCGGCGAACGCGACGGCCTGCTCCGCAGCTTGGCGTTGGCGCTCGCCGCCGGGCTCGGCGGGCTGGTCACCGTGCTGCTGGTCGCCGTGCCGGCGCGGGTCGCGGTGGGTGCCGACACAAGCGTGCCGCAGCGGGTCGCCGCCCTGCACGCGGCGCTGGGCATCCTGATCGGCGTCCTCGTCGCGCTCTGGGCGCTGCGCTCGCGTACCGCCGCGCTGAACGTCACCGCCACGGCCGCCTGGCTCTGGCTGCTCGCGGTGGTCTCGGTGATCGACGGGGTACGCGTCGGACGCGGGCTTACCGGCGCCCAGCTCGGCACCTGGCAGCTCGACCCGGACCACGCGCGGTACTGGATCGGGGGCCAGCTCTACTGGCCCGGTGCGCTGCTGGCACTTGTTCCCGCGCTGGTGATAGGCGCGCTGGCCGCCCGACGGGCCGCGCGGTCGGGCGGGCACCGGGTCGGTGCGGCGGCCTCCGGCGCGGCCGGCCCACTCCTCGTCGCGCTCGCCTACCTGACCACCGTGCCGCGCTGGGCGACGCTCGGCCCGGCGCAGTTCTCCACCCAGCTCATCGCCCCGTACGCGGTGATCGCCGGCATCGGTGGCTCGGTGCTGGTCGCCGTCCTCGCCGAACGTGTCGAGCGGACCCGGGCCGCCAACCGGCCGGCGACCGCACCGGCAGCTTCCCCCGGCCCGACCCCGGGTGCCGACGCTCAAGTGACCTCTACCGACGAGGCGCGATCCGGGGCGCTGACGGCCAGCGGGGCCTCCACTGAGGACAGCGGGGCCGACTCCACCCCGCCGACGAGCCGGGCGACGCGGTCCCGGGCCCGCGACGCCGCCGTTCCCCGCGCACGTGACGTCGACGCGGCCCCGACGCGGGGCGTCGCCGTTCCCCCGCGCCGCGACCGGGCCGGCGTACCCCAGGTGCCGTCGCCGCGCACGGACCCGGATCTCTCGGATGCGGCTGAACCCACCGGCGGCGAACCGACGGAGAGCCCTGCTCCGGCTGGCCGGCGCCGTCGGCCAGCCCGCCCCACCACCGACTGATCCCGGCCCGCGAGCAGCACGACCGGGGGATCGTCAGTCGACCGGCCAGGTGTGGACCGGCTCGTTGCCGCGTTGCAGTTCCGCGTAGCGCTGGACCATGTGGTGCAGTGCGGCGGCGCGGTCCATCCCCCGGTGTCGCTCCGCCGCCCAGACCGCCTCGGTCTGCCAGACGGCACCGTTGCGGCCGGTGCGGCAGCGCTGCTCGATGATGCCGAGCAGCCGGTCCCGCTGCGCCGGGTCGACCCCGAACCCGTCCAGGCCGGTCGCGGCGACGGGCAGCAACTGGTCCAGCACCAGCTTGGTGACCGGTACGTCGCCGAGGCGGGGCCAGTGCAGCACGGCGTCGAGGCCGCGCCGGGCGGCGGAATGGAAGTTCTCCTCGGCGGAGCTGAAGGTGAGCTGGCTCCAGATCGGCCGGTCCGCCTCGGCCAGGCCGCGGGCCAGACCGAAGTAGAAGGCCGCGTTGGCCAGCATGTCGACCACCGTCGGGCCGGCCGGCAACACCCGGTTCTCCACCCGCAGGTGTGGGCGGCCGTTCATGATGTCGTAGACCGGGCGGTTCCACCGGTAGACCGTGCCGTTGTGCAGCCGCAACTCGCCCAGTTGGGGCACCCCACCGGCGTGCAGCACCTCCACCGGGTCCTCGTCCTCGCAGATCGGCAGCAGCGGCGGGAAGTACCGGACGTTCTCCTCGAAGAGGTCGAAGATCGAGGTGATCCACCGCTCGCCGAACCAGACCCGGGGGCGTACGCCCTGGGCCTTCAGCTCCTCCGGGCGGGTGTCGGTGGCCTGCTTGAACAGGGCGATCCGGGTTTCGGCCCAGAGTTGGCGGCCGTACAGGAAGGGCGAGTTGGCCCCGACCGCCACCTGCACTCCGGCGATGGCCTGGGACGCGTTCCAGTAGTCGGCGAAGCTGTCCGGTGCGACCTGGAGGTGGAACTGGAGGCTGGTGCAGGCCGCCTCGGGGGCGATCGAGTCGGTGTGCGTCCGCAACTGCTCGACGCCACGGATGTCGAGTTCGATGTCTTCGCCCCGGGCGCCGACGATCTGGTCGTTGAGCACACGGTAACGCTCGTTGGTGGAGAGATTGTCCTCGACCAGGTGGCGCTCGGTGAGGGTGGGCAGGATGCCGACCAGGACGATCTTCGCGTCGGACTTGGCGGCCCGCTCGTCGGCCCGGGAGAGGCTGCTGCGCAGGTCGTGTTCGTAGTCGGCGAAACCGGCGGCCTCGATCAGCCGGGGTTCGGCGTTGAGTTCCAGGTTGAACTGCCCCAACTCGGTCTGGAAGAGCGGGTCGGCGATGTCGACGAGGATCTCCTCGTTGCGCATCGCCGGCTCGGCCGCCGAGTCGACCAGGTTGAGCTCGATCTCCAGGCCGGTCATCGGCCGGTCGGCGTCGAACCCGAAGTCGTCGAGCATCAGCGCGAAGACGTCCAGACATCGCCGGACCTTCTGCCGGTAACGGACGCGGTCCTCCCGGGTGAAGGCGCCCTGCGCGACGTCCCTGCCCATTGTGTCCTCCCGACAGCCGGCGCGGTCGGGATCCTGCCGTCCCGGAAAGCGCATTGTGAACCACCACGTTAGGAGCGTTCGCCTGGCCAGGGCCAGAGGCCGACGGCGGTGATCCGATGCCGGCCGGAGCGGACGCACTCGTGGCGCCGTCTCTACCCCGTCCGGGCCGGATCGGACCCGATGACAGTGCGAACAGCTCGTGACAATTCACACGCGCTCGGAGACGACGCCGGGCCCACACCGACCTGCGGCGTGGGCCCGGCGTACCGGCGATCCGAGGGATCAGGCCTGGCGGATGGCCTCGCCCTCGATCTCGATCTTGACCTTCTTGCCGACCAGCACTCCACCGGTCTCCAGGGTGACGTTCCAGGTCAGACCGAACTCCTCGCGGTCGATCTCGGTGCTCGCGGAGAAGCCGAAGATGTCCTGCCCGAACGGGCTGCGGCCGACACCCTCGAACTCCACCTCCAGCTCGACCGGACGCGTGACGTCCTTGATGGTCAGCTCACCGGTGAGGACGAACTCGTTGCCGCGGCGGGACTTGACGCCGTTGCTGCGGAACTCCAGGGTCGGGTACTTCTCGACGTCCAGGAACTCGGGGCTGCGCAGGTGCCCGTCCCGGTCAGCCTGGGTGGTGTCGATGCTGGCACCCTGGATGGTCGCGACGACCGAGGACTGCAGCGGGTCCTCGGCGATGGTGATGGTGGCGGTGGCCTCGTTGAACTCGCCGCGGACCTTGCTCACCATCATGTGCCGGGCGACGAAGCCGACCCGCTTGTGCGCCGCGTCCAGCACGTAGGTGCCGGGCGCCGGGATGGTGAGGCCGTCCCAGTCGCGGGTAACCGCATCGGTGCTGCTGGTCATGCTGTTCCTCCAGGAGAATTGTTTAGTAGCCCAACAACTGCCTGAGCAACTATAACCGCGACAATATTCCCCGTGTCAAGTACTGGTAGAGTGAACGAGTGACCAACGTGTTCGACGACCCCCGGATTACCGCCGTTGGCCTGCTCTACGAGGCACACGCCGGGCTGTCGGCCCGGTTCTCCGCCCAACTCGAAGAGCATGGCCTCTCCTCGGTCGAGTTCGAGGTGATCACCCGACTGGCCCGCTCGCCGGGCAACCAACTGCGGATGACCGACCTCGCGGCTCAGACATCCCTGTCCACCAGCGGAGTGACCCGCGTGGTGGACCGAATGGAACGCGACGGGCTGCTCACCCGCCGCGCCTGCCCGAACGACCGACGCAGCTCGTACGCGGTGGTTACCGCGGCCGGCCTGCAACGGCTCGATGAGACGTTACCCGGGCATTTGCGGATCATCGAGCAGTGGTTCACCGGCCAACTCGACCCCGAGGCCCTGGCAGCGCTGCTCGACGGCCTGCGCCGGGTGCGCGACGCCGTGCATCCCGGTGCCACCGCCGGCAGCACTGACCAGGGGCACGAGCTGGTCGAGGACACCGGCGCGGCCTGACCCCGCCAGCCGTCCCGCGCGGGCGGAACGCGCGCGGAGCAGTGTCGAAACAGCACCGGCAGAAAGACCGGCAGAACTGACCTTGCCGGCCGGACAAACCGCTTGAAGGGCACTTTCCGCCCCAGCGGCGGTGGCAGGCTGGCTCCACCGGGGAATCACCGGGGGGTGACGGCGCGGGCGAACAGCGAGGGGTAGCACCAAGGGGGCTTTCGCTCGCGCCACTCCCCGCCCGACTACCGGCCCGGGGGCCCACCCCGCCCGGCCGTCAGCGCATAGAGCAAGCCCGACTCCTGCGGCAACAACCGGATGCCGCTCTCCTCGCAGACCCGGTCGAGACGATCGAGGACGATCGGGTCCCCGGTGCTGGCGGCCAGCCCCACCAGCGCCTCGACCACGCCCCGCCGATCGTGATCGGCCTCGACGGCGGCAGCGAACCACTCGGCCGCCAACTCCCGGTCACCCCGGTGCAGGGCCAGGTTCCCCTCGATCAACGCGCAGATTCCCGCCTCCGGCCCGCCCCAGGACAGCGCGGCCCCGTCCGAGCGCGGTCGGGGCGGTCCGGCCCGCTCGGCCCAGCGTCGCCCCGGTACGGCAACCGCCACCCCTGTACGCAGTTCGGTGAGCACCTCGGTCGCCTCCGGGGCACGCCCGTCCTGGGCGAACGCCAGCCCGACCGTCCCGAGCACTCGGCGGCGATGGCCCGGATCACCCAACTCCGACAGCGCCGCCACCGCCCGCCGACCCTCGTCGACTGCGTCGGCGTACCGGCCCTCCAGGCGGGCGACCTCGGCCCGGTTGGCCCAGGCCAGCACCCGCAACCGTGGCTCACCGCCCTCGGCGGCGAGCCGGTCCACGGCGGCCAGCCGGCGACGGGCCGCGGCCAGGTCACCGACCCGGATCTCGTGCCAGGCGAGACTGTTCTGTGCCACCGCCATGTCCCGGGTGCGCCCGTTGCGGACGGCCAGTCGGAGCAGCGCCTCCGACTGCTCGCGGGCCTCGTCGTGCGCGCCGACGGTGGTCAGCAGCGCGCCGAGCACGTTGCGCGCCTCCAACTCGCCGGTCACGTCGCCCGCCTTCCGGAACATGGCCAGCGCGGCCCGCGCGGTCGGCAGCTCGTCGGCCTCCGCGCCATGCTCGGCAGCGAGCCGCGCCACCCCGAGACTGGCCCAACCGCGCAGGATCGGGCCGGCGTCGGCGGTCCTCGGATCGGCCAACAGGCGCCGAAGCCACTGCCGGCCGGCCACGTCGCGCCCCCGGAACCGCCACCAGCGGGTCAGGCAGGCCGCCAGGCGGAGGGCGGTCAGCGGATCGTCGGTGGCGGCGTGCGCCAGCGCCGAGCTGATGTCGCTGCTCGCCTCGTCGAGCCGGTGCACCGCGTCGAGCAGCCGGGGACCGGCCAGGTCGCCGGCGGTCCGCGCCACCAGGCGAGCGACCACCTCGGCATGCCGTCGGCGGTGGCAGGCCAGTTCGCCACCGCCGACCGCCTGCTCGACAGCGAATTCACGGACGGCGTCGAGCAGGCGAAACCGGAACGGTCCGGTGCCGCGCACGCTCAACAGGCCGAGTTCGGCGAGCCGGTCCAGCAGCGGGACCGGGTCGACGGCCACCGTGCCGTCCCGGTCGGCCTCGTCGGCGAGCATCTCCTCGGCCAGCTCCACCGACCACCGGTTGCCGAACATGGCGAGCCGCCGCAGCGCGTCCCGCTCATCGGGCGCGAGCAGCCGGTAGCTGCTCGCCACCGCATCCCGCAGGGTGACCGCCCCCGCCGCCCGGGTGGCATCGGTGCCGTACCGGCGGCGGGTTGCCGACTCCGGCGCGTCCCAGCCCGGGTCGGCGGGGGTGGCCAGGTCGAGCACCCGGTCGCCGTACCGGTCGAGCAGCTCGGTGAGGTCGAGCAGCCGTCCCCGCGCGGCCATCAGCTCGATGGCCAGCGGCAGCCCACCCAGTCGGCGAACCAGCGCGGCCAACGCCGGCAATTCCTCGGGGGTGGGTGGCTCCCGACGGACCTGGGCGAGCCGGGCGATGAACAGTGCGACCGCCGGCCACGACCCGAGCGCGGCCGGTCCGGAACGCTGGGCGTCGGGCGGCGGCACCTCGAGCGGGGCTACCGGCCAGACCCGCTCGCCGGGCAGCCCGACCGGATGCCGCCCGGTGACCAGCACCCGCAGCGACGGCAGCACCGTGGTCAGCCGGTGCAGTGTCTCGGCCACCGGGCCCGGGGATCGCTCCACCGCGTCCATCACCAGCAGGACCGGCCGTCCGGCGAACCGGGCGACGAGCTCCGGCAGCCGGGCCACGCCGAGCACGGTCATCGTGCCGGCGAGCACGTCCGGGCCGTCCGAGCCCTCGCCGACCAGCACCCCGGCGACGCCGGCCGGGTACGCCCGGGCTGCCGCGTGGGCCACCGCCAGCGCGAGTGCGGTCTTGCCGACCCCTGCCAACCCGACCAGGCTCACCAGTCGGGGCCCCCGCTCCGCGATCAGCATCTCGGCCAGCTCGGTGACGTCGCGGTCGCGCCCGATCAGGGCGACCGGCGGCGGCAGGGCGACCGGTGGGGCGGACCAGGTTGGCCCGGTGTCACCGCTGAGCACACCGGGGACGCCGTCCGGCTGGGCAGGCTCACCACCGGCGGTGCCGCGGGCCGCGCCCAGGAACGCCGCCCGGGTGGCACCGGTCAGCTCCAACGCCGTGGCGAGCAGCTCGACGGTCGTGCGCTGGGGCCGGACCGACCGGCCCCGTTCCAGGTCGCGCACCGTCCGCACGCCCACCCCGGCTCGGGACGCCAGCTCCGCCTGGGTCAGGCCGGCGGCACGTCGATGCCGATGGAGCAGCTCCGGCAACCTGGGACGACCGGCCGGGCTCCGCGACCACTCCTGATCCGGAGTCATGGGCACGAAGAGTACGGTTCGGCTCCGACGAGCGGCAGTCGAACGTCGGGCTACCGACGCCCGCTCGCCGATATCCGACAGCCGAACGGACAACCCGGCCTGGCACGGCTGGGCGACCGAGTGGGCCGCACGGCGTGCCGGCGGGCCAACTCGGCCGGCTCCCGGGATCGCCCGGAGAAGGCGCGGCGGTGACGGTGCCTGGTGCGGGGTCGCTCAGAGACCCAGATCCCGCGCGATGATCATGCGCTGCACCTCGCTGGTGCCCTCACCGATCTCCAGGATCTTGGAGTCCCGCCAGAACCGGGCGACCGGGTACTCGTTCATGAAGCCGTAGCCGCCGTGGATCTGGGTGGCCTCGCGGGCGTTGTCCACCGCGATCGTGCTGGCGTGCAGCTTGGCGATGGCGGCCTGCCGCTTGAACGGCTCGCCGGCCAGCATCCGGGCGGCGGCGTCGTAGTAGGCCAGCCGGGCGGTGTGGGCCTTCAACTCCATGTCGGCGATCTTGAACTGGATCGCCTGGTTGGCGCCGATCGGCTGGCCGAAGGCGTGCCGCTCCTTCGCGTACTTGATCGACTCGTCGACGCAGCCCTGGGCGAGGCCGACGGCCAGCGCGGCGATGGCGATCCGGCCCTCGTCGAGGATCCGCAGGAACTGGGCGAAGCCCCGGCCCCGCTCGCCGAGCAGGTTGCCCGCCGGCACCCGGCAGTCGTCGAAGGTCAACTCATGGGTGTCCGAGGCGGTCCAGCCCACCTTGGAGTAGCCCGGCGCCACGGTGAACCCCGGCGTGCCGGTGGGCACGATGATGGTCGACAACTCCTTCGAGCCGTCCGGGTTCGTGCCGGTCACCGCGGTGACGGTGACCATGGCCGTGATGTCGGTGCCCGAGTTGGTGATGAACGCCTTCGACCCGTTGATGACCCACTCGTCACCGTCCAGCACCGCACGCGTCTGGGTGCCGGCGGCGTCGGAGCCGGTGCCCGGCTCGGTGAGCCCGAAGCCGGCCAGCGCCTCGCCGCTGAGCAGCTTCGGCAGCCAGGTCGCCTTCTGCTCCTCGGTGCCGAACCGGTAGATCGGCATCGCGCCCAGCGACACCGCCGCCTCCAGCGTGATCGCCACGCTGGAGTCGACCCGGGCCAACTCCTCCAGGGCCAGGCAGAGCGCGAAGTAGTCGCCGCCCATGCCGCCGTGCTCCTCGGCGAAGGGCAGGCCGAACAGGCCCATCTTGCCCATCTGCCGGATCACCTCGTACGGGAAGGTGTGCTGCTCGTAGTGCTCGGCGATGACCGGGGCGACCACCTCGCGTGCGAAGTCCCGCACGCTGGACCGCAGCGCCGCTTGTTCGTCGGTGAGCCGGAAGTCCATCTCAGTCCTCCTGTGTGGACGACCGCCCTACGCTTGTGACGCCGGACGGTCGCTGCGGGTGGTCGGGGATCAGACCGGGGTGATGCCGTGGCGGCGCCGGGAGAAGGAGCGGTCCTTGGTACGTGCCGCCGCGAACCGGCGGACCAGCTCGGTACGCAGGTCGTGCGGCTCGACGATGGCGTCCACCACCAACTCGCTGGCGAGCCGTACGACGTCGATGTCCTGCTCGTACTCGGCCCGCTTGGCGGCCACGAAGGCGGCCCGCTCGGCCTCGTCCTCGATCGCCGCGATCTTGTTGGCGTAGACCGCGTTCACCGCGGCCTCGGCCCCCATCACCGCGATCTTCGCGCTGGGCAGCGCGATGGTGGCGTCCGGCTCGAAGCCGGGGCCGGCCATCGCGTACAGGCCGGCGCCGTACGCCTTGCGGACCACCACGCAGATCTTCGGGACGGTCGCCTCGGAGATCGCGGTGATCATCTTGGCGCCGTGCCGGATGATGCCCTGCTTCTCCACCGCGCTGCCGACCATGAAGCCGGGCACATCACTGAGGAAGAGCAGTGGCACGTTGAACGCGTCGCAGAGCTGCACGAACCGGGTCGCTTTGTCGGCCGAGTCGACGAAGAGCACCCCGCCCTTAAACATCGAGTTGTTGCCGAGCACGCCGACGACCTCGCCGTCGAGCCGGCCGAAGCCGATGGTCATCTCCTTGGCCCAGAGCGCCTGGATCTCGAAGAACGAACCCTCGTCGAGCAGGCCCTTGACGTACCGCCGCATGTCGAACGCCTGCCGCTCGCTGGCCGGCACCAGCGCGGCCAGGTCGGCCTTCGCGGGCGCGGCGACGGCCGGCGCGGTCGGCGGCGACTGCGTCCAGTTGGCCGGCAGGTACGACAGGTAGGTCCTCACCACGTCGAGCGCGTCGGCCTCGGTCTTGCAGAGGAAGTGCCCGACGCCGGATTCGGCGGTGTGCACCTTGGCACCACCCATCGCCTCCAGGGTGGTCTTCTCCCCGGTGACCATCTCGACCATCCGGTCGGAGCCGAGGTACATGCTGGCGTTGCCGTCGACCATCGCCACCACGTCGCAGAACGCCGGAATGTACGCCCCACCAGCGGCGCTCGGGCCGAACAGCGCGCAGACCTGCGGGATCGAGCCGGAGGCGCGCACCTGGTTCCAGAAGATCTTGCCGGCGCCGCGCCGGCCGGGGAAAAGGTCGACCTGGTCGGTGATTCGGGCGCCGGCCGAGTCGACCAGGTAGACCATCGGGACGCTGGTGGAGTACGCCCGCTCGATGATCCGGATGATCTTCTCGACGGTGCGGGCGCCCCAACTGCCGGCCTTGACGGTGGAGTCGTTGGCCATCAGGCAGACCTGCCGGCCGTCGATGGTGGCGGTGCCGGTGACCACGCCGTCGGCGGGCAGCCCTTCGGCGAGCGCGTTGGCGTAGAGGCCGTCCTCGACGAAGGAGCCCTCGTCGACGAGCAGCGCGACCCGTTCGCGGGCGAAGAGCTTGCCCTTGGCCGCGTTGGCCGCGTGGTACTTGTCCGCGCCGCCGGACCGGGCCCGCTTGCGCAGTTGCTCCAGCGCCTCACCGTCGAGCGTCACGCCGACCCCCTACTGCCGCCACCCACGCCGGCTAGCCGCACGGGCCCGCCGACCGACCTAAACGATCGTTAGGCTAACGTACCCGGGCGTGCGGCGGCGAACCAACCGCCGAGTGTCGTGCAGAGGGTGCGGGTCGGGTCAGACGCTGGGCCTCTTGCCGATCCACTTCTCGTAGAGCGCGTCGTACGTGCCGTCCTGCTTCGCCTTGGCCAACTCCTCGTTGATCACCTTGAGCAGCTCCGGGTTGCCGTCCTTGCGCACCGAGATCCCGTACTGCTCGCCGGTGTCGAACTCGGCCGCCACCTCGAACCCGCCCGGGTTCTTCTTGATGTACTCCGCCCAGACCGGCAGGTCGTTGATGGCGGCCTCGATCTGCCCGTTGGCGAGAGCCTGCTGCTCGGCGGCGAGGTCCTCGAACTCCACGAGCTGGAGGCTCAACTCCTTCTCGAACTTGCGGGCGTAGTCACGGCCCGTGGTCGACGCCTGAACGCCGACCTTCCTGCCCCTCAGGTCGTTCAGCGACTTGTACGGCTTGCCGATCTTGACCAGCATCGCCTGCGTCGCGTCGAAGTAGGGATCGGAGAAGTCCATCACCTTGCGCCGCTCCTCGGTGATCGTCATGCCCGCGGCGGCGGCGTCACACTTGCCCGTGTTCAGGTCCTGACCGGACTTGATCCCCTCGAACGGCGTGTCGACAATCGCCTGCTCAAGGCCCAACTTCTTGGCGGCCAGGTCCATCACGTCGACGTCGAAGCCGACGACCTTGCCGCTGGCGTCCTTGGACTGGAACGGCGGGTACGGCAGGTGGGTGCAGATGGTCAGGGTGCCCGCCTTGACCAGCTTGACCCCGCTGGCCTGAACCTCACCCTCGTCCTTTTTGGCACATCCGGCACTGAGGATGAGTGCACCGATAGTGACTACAAGGGCGACGGTTCGGGCCGGCTTATATGTATTCACAGTAATGCCCCTTTGTTCCCCGGGATAACGGGAGTACAGAGTGACGGCAGAGGGACCGTACCTGATTCTGGGATTGCCGCATAGATCCGATGGTCCCCAGTGGCGCGTCGCCGCAGGCCGGCTGACGGGACGGCGAAGCCACCGATCCCGAGTGCTGAGAAACCTTGCCCCTACCGAGTTTGAGCTGCTAGCAGGTGGCAGCCGACGACCGGACGGGTCGGCTCGCCGCGAGCACCCGACGACGCGTCAGTTCGATGTGGACCGAAATCGACACTATGCCCTATTCTCCGCGACTAATTGCCATTATCGATGTGTAGACAATTTCAAAAGACTGTAGTTACGATGCGACGCAGTCAACGTTGACTGCCAATCCCATCAACGGGACTTTCGCTACGCATATTGTGGAACTGCTCGGGAGAGGTGCCTCCGTGGTGTCCTCAGAAACACCTTGACCGTCGCCAGGACAGAGCGCGTGCGCCCCGACCCCACCGAGGTCGGCGCTCTCCTCACCGGACCGATCCGGCCACGTCCGATCCACGAGACCGTCGTCGACCTGATCGACGACACGATCCGCCGACACCCCGACGACACCGCGATAATCCATCCCACCGGCACGCTGACCTACCGGGACGTGGACCGGCTGGCCGACGCGGTCACCGCCGATCTGCTCGCCGTCGGTGCCGGGCGGGGCGACTTCGTCGCGCTCCTGCTCGACGACCGGGTCGGGCTCCTCGTCGCCATGCTCGGCACCATGCGGTCGGGCGCTGCGTTCGTGCCGTTCGACCGCGCCTGGCCGGCCCTTCGCCAGGTGCGGATGCTCGACGGCCTCACCCCCGTCGCAGCCCTCGGGTCGCCGCCGCCGGACGGGGCCCTCGCCCTGCCGGTGATCGATGTGCGGACGGAGCCGGCCACGACCCGGGTTCCCGCACCCGCCGCCGATCGTCCCCGGCCCCAGGACCCCATCTACGCGTTCTTCACCAGTGGCTCCACGGGTCTGCCGAAGTGCGCGATCAACCTGCACCATGGGCTGGTCAACCGCTTCCTGTCCATGACGGAACGGTTCGCCGCCGACGGCGGGGTGGTCCTACAGAACTCCGCGCACACCTTCGACTCGTCGATCTGGCAACTGCTGTGGCCGCTGACCCGCGGCGGCACCGTGGTCATCCCGGACCGCACCGGGATCCTCGACTTCGACGCGACGCTCGCCCAGATCCACCGGCACGGCGTCACCATGACGGACTTCGTCCCCAGCATCTTCGACCTGCTGGTCGAACGCCTCCAGCACCGTCCACAGGACCGGCACCTGCTGGCGTCGATGCGCCAGGTCTTCATCGGCGGCGAGGCCGCGAAACCGCACACGGTGCAGGCCTTCCGGCGGATGTTCGCGGACATCCGCGTGACAAACACCTACGGTCCGACGGAGGCGTCGATCGGCTCGGTCTTCCACGCCGTGAACGACGGCGACCGACAGGTCATCCCCCTCGGTCTGCCCCTGCCCAACACGTCGGTGCTGCTCCTCGACGAGCACGGTCACCCGACACCCCGTGGCGAGATCGGGGAGATCCATCTCGCCGGCGTCTGCCTGGGCGCCGGTTATCACGGCGACGCCGAACGGACCCGACAGGTCTTCGTTCCGAACCCGTACGACGAGGTTGCCGGCGACCTGCTCTACCGCACCGGGGACTTCGGCTGGGTACGCGAGGACGGCCTGCTGATGTTCAGCGGCCGCCGCGACGCCCAGGTCCAGATCGCCGGGATACGGGTGGACCTGGGCGAGATCGAGCATGCGCTCACCACGCTGCCCGGCGTCCACCAGGTGAAGGTGGTCGTCGACGAGGCCGGCGTCGCGGCGACGATGGTCTGCTTCTACTCCGCCGAGCGCGGGGTGACCGAGGAGGCGCTGCGCGACCACGCCCGGGCCGCGCTGCCCGCCGCGCTGGTGCCCGGCAGGTTCGTCCGCCTCGCCACCCTGCCGCTGCTCTCCAACGGCAAGGTCGACCAGGAGCGACTGCGCCGCCGCCTGGCAGGCGCCGCGCCGAAGACCGCCGACACCGAGGCCGCGTACCCACCGGACAGCGTCGAAGCGCGGATCGCCGAGATCTGGACGCGGGTGCTGGGCATCAGCGCCTACGACGACGACTTCTACTGCCTCGGCGGGACATCGCTCGGCGCCGCCCGACTCGCGGTGGAGTTCGAACGCACCTTCGCGATACGGCTGGACGTGCGCGACCTGATCCGTTGCGCCACCATCCCCGCTCAGGCCGAACTGGTCCGCCGGGGCGGTTCCCTCCCCCCGCCCGACGTGACGCCGCACGATCTGGCCGACGACCTGCGCCTCGGCGAGCTGGGCCGGACGCGGGTGCGGCGGCCCGACGACCCGGGCACGATCCTGCTGGTCGGCGCGACCGGCTTCATCGGCTCGCACGTGCTGGCCGCCCTCGCGGCGCAGGGCGACCGACCGGTCGTCTGCCTGGTCCGCGCCACCGACGACGAGGCGGCCCGGCACCGGGTCAGGGCGGCGCTGTCGGCCGCCGGCTACGGGCCCGCGGAGATGATCCGGTGGTCCGCCCTCGCCGGTGACCTGGACAAGCCCCACCTCGGTCTGCCAGCCGCCGACTGGCGGCGGCTCTGTCGACAGGTCGGCGCGATCGTCGACGCCGGAGGCCGCGTCGACACCCTCCGCGACTACGCCGACCTACGCGCCACGAACGTCCACGGCCTGCGCACCCTCATCCACCTCGCCGGCACCCACGTCCGCAAGCGGATCATCTCGCTGTCGACGACCACCGTGCGCCACACCCCCGGCACGCCACTCGCCGAGGCGTT
This sequence comes from Micromonospora sp. NPDC047467, assembly GCF_040643095.1. Lineage (NCBI taxonomy): Bacteria > Bacillati > Actinomycetota > Actinomycetes > Micromonosporales > Micromonosporaceae > Micromonospora > Micromonospora sp. NPDC047467. Next base: position 50,136 of record NZ_JBEYTO010000015.1, read on the forward strand.
CCTGCCGCCCTGGTCTACCTTGCCGGCCGACGGCTACAGCCAGTCCAAGTGGGTCGGCGAGCAGCTGCTGAGGGCAGCCGCCGAGCAGGGTGTCCCCGCCGTCGTCGTCCGGCTGGGGGAGGTCGCCGCCCACTCGCGTACCGGCCACGCCAATCCCCGGTCCTCGGTGACCATGATCCTGCGGCTCTGTCTGCGGCTCGGCGTACGGCCACCGACCAGCCTGCACGTGGACTGGACTCCGGTCGACGTGGTCGCGCGGGTGGTTGCCGCGCTCACCGAACCGCACCACCCGGTGCGGCCGGGCACCGTCCTGAACGTCGTGGCACCCGCCTCGGTGCCCGTGACCGATCTGCTGTCCCGGCTCCGCGCCGACGCGGTGGCGCTGCCGGAGGTCTCGTACGACCGGTTCCTCGACCGGGCCGCCGACCTCGTCGGCGACGACGAGACAGCCCGCTGTCTCGCTGTTCTTCGGCCCCGCAGCGCCGCGGCGACCGACGCACTGACCGGGGTGTGCCACAACGCCCTGGTCGGCACCGACACGAACCACGCCGCCCGGATGGCCCGGGACCTCGCCCTCACCTGGGGCACGGGCCGCGACACGGAGGTCGACACCATGATCGACCGTCTCGCGAGGACCTTCCTGTCGGTAAATAGCCCGCACCTGTCCACCGCGACAGTCCAGTGAACTGCGATCTATCGGCCCGGGAGATGCCATGAAGGTGAACCTCTACTACGCCCCGTTCCCCTCGCAGATCTTCCAGGGGGAGAGCGAGCCGATCAACACCGAGCGGCCGCTCAACCCGAAGAGTGCGCTGACCACCATCGCCGCCGGGCTGCGGGCGTACGCACCGCACTTCGGCTACTCCTGCGACATCGAGATCGTCGACCTCCAACTCGGGGGGCAGCGGGTGAAGTACAAGTCGCTGCCGTACGGCCCCCGGATCATGGACTGTTACCGGTACGGCACGCCGTTCGAGGAGGCCGACGAGAAGATCCGCTCGGCCGACGTGCACGGGATCACCTGCAACTTCACCAACAGCGCGCACATCGTCAGTGACCTCGCGCAGCACATCAAGCGGGTCAACCCGAAGGCCCTCGTCGTCGTCGGCGGCGTCGACTGCACCGCCCGCCCGCAGTACTACCTGGCCCGGGGCGCCGACGTGGTGGTGCGCGGCGAGGGCGAGCTGACCTTCGCGCGGATCATCGACGCGCTCAACCGCCAGCAGGACCTGGGAACGGTCCCGAACATCTCGCTGCGGGGCAAGCTGATCCCCACCAAGGTGGACACGTCCGAGACCGTGCCGATGGACTCGATCGAGCCGATGGCCCTGGACCTGATCCCCGACCTCTCGGTCTACACGGACACGGCCGAGGGGCCGCCGCCGGAGGGCGTACAGGGCAGCTTCATCTGCTGGGAGACGTCGCGCGGCTGCGCGTGGCGGTGCTCGTTCTGCACGGCCCCGTCCCGTGGCGGGTACCGCTACATGGGCCTGCCGACCATGGAGAAGCACCTCAAGACGTTCCAGGAGTACGGCATCAAGACGATCGTGTGGCAGGAGGACAACCCCCTGTCCCGGATCCAGCAGAACGGCGCCGGCCGTTACCTGTACGACTCCGGGCGCGAAGAGGTTCTCGCGATGTTCCACATGTTCCGGGACTACGGCTTCGCCTGGGAGTTCGCCAACGGCATCGAGTTCGGCAAGTTCATGCAGAACGGCCGCTTCGATCACGAACTCGCCGACGCCCTGCTCGGCAGCAAGATGGTCGACGGCCGGTGGGTCGGTTGCTACCGGGTGCAGATCCCGTTGGACAACATGAACGTCAAGAAGCGCCGGTTCCCCAAGCTGCTCGGCTTCGACGAGCAGGTGGACGTCCTCGCGACGATGCTCACCGACCACGGTGTCGGCCACCAGACGTACGACCTGTTCATCGGCTACCCCGAGCACGACCGCGAAGGCATCGACATGTTCACCGACTACTGCATGCGGCTGAAGGAGGAGCTGACGGCCGTCGGGCAGGGGAAGTACAAGCCGTACTTCAACGTGTTCAACCTGTCGCTGCTGCCGGGTGCCCGGGACTGGACGACCCTGCACTCCCTGCTCCAGTTCGACATCGACGAGAACCCCGAGGTGATCGGGATCTTCCTGTCGGCGATCAACACCGACCACTTCACGTACTGGGACATCTACCAGAAGCGTCTCGAGATGACGACCATGCTCAACGATCGCGAGATGCACCGTCTCTACGACGGCATCTACGCGGGCTGACCAGGAGGTTTCGGACATGCGCGTCACCCTGTTGTACGCCCCGTACCCCGGGCAGTCGTTCCGCGACGAGGACACCACCATCAGTCCGGTGCGCGTCCGCAACCCCAAGAGCGCCCTCGTCACGCTGGCCGCCGGCGCTCGCGCCTACCTGCGGGAGTGGGGGGTCGACGCGGAGTTCAAGATCGTCGACACCCAGGTCGACGCCGGCGAACCGGAGCACTACGCCTCGTTCCAGTACGGGCCGCGCACGATCGACTGCCACCGCTACGGCGGGCCGTTCGAGGCGTACGCCGACGAGGCACGCGCCGCCGACATCATCGGGATCTCCAACAACTTCACCAATTCGGCCCGGGTGGTGGCCGAGTTCGCCACGTTCCTGAAGCAGGTCAACCCGAATGCGCTGGTCGTCGGCGGCGGGATGGACGTCACCGCCCGGCCGGAGTGGTATCTGGCCAACGGCTTCGACGTGGTGATCCAGCTTGAGGGTGAGCTCACCTTCGCCAAGCTGGTCCAGGCACGGGCGACCGGCCAGCCCATCGAGTCGATGGTGATGACCCGGCAGGTCGGCGACGGGCTCGTCATCATGGGCGGTGCCCAGCTCAACCTGGCCGAGTTGCCGCCGATGGCGCTCGACCTGATCGACGACCTGTCGGTGTACGACGACACCGGCGAGGGGCAGCCGCCGATGACCGTGCGGGCTCCGTTCACCTGTTTCGAGACCTCGCGCGGCTGCTACCGGACCTGCTCGTTCTGCGCGACCCCGATGCGCGGGCACTACCGCTACATGAAACCGGACGTGGTGCGGCGGCACTTCGAGTACCTGAAGTCGATGGGGATCTCGAACATCCTGTTCCAGGAGGACAACACGCTGTCCCGGATCCAGCGCTCGGGGCGGGGGACGCTGCTGCACGACAGCGGGCGGGAGGACACTCTGGAGATCTTCCGGATGGCCCGCGAGATGGGCTTCTCCTGGGAGTTCGCCAACGGGCTCGAGTTCGGCAAGTTCCTCGACCTGGGTGAGGTCGACCGGGAGTTGATGGAGACCCTGTTCTGGAACGACACCAGCGGGGACCGCTGGATCGGCTGCTACCGGGTGCAGATCCCGCTCGAGTACCTCGGTGACGAGCCCACCAAGAAGTTCAACAAGCTGCGGCCGTTCCAGGAGCAGTTGCAGATCGTCACGTCGATGCTGGACCTCGGCGTCCGGTACCTGACCTTCAACATGCTGATCGGGCATGACGACGACGACCTGCCGACGATCGACATGTACCTCGACCGGTGCCTGCAACTGAAGGCCCGGCTCAACGAGGCCAGCACCGAGGCAACCAACTACTTCAATGTCTTCAACCGGACTCTGCTCCCCGGCACCGCAGACTTCCGGAAGAAGGCGGATCGACTATCGTTCGACATCGAGGAGACGCCGGAAGTGATCAGCGTCTACCTCTCACCCATGCCGTCCAACCACCTCTCCTACTACGAGCTGTTCGAGCAACGCCTCCGACTCACCGAGGCGTTGAACGGCTCGTTGATCGACCAGTACGACGGCATCTACCGGCCGGGCGTGCAGAAGGAGTCCGTCCCCGTTGTCTGAACTGGTGACTGATGTCGCTGGGTAAGGCCGCCGGGCGCTACGCCGCACTCTGGCGTACGCCCGGCGTTCCCCGGGTGATGTTGCCCGCGATGCTCGCCCGGCTGCCGGTGGCCATCGAACCGCTCGCGATCTTCCTGCACATCAGCGCCGAGACCGGCTCCTACACGGCCGGCGCGACAGCCCTCGGCCTGTTCTCGGCGGCGCTGGCCGTCGCCTGGCCCCTGCACGGTCGGCTCATCGACCGGCGCGGGCTGCGGGTCGTGCTGCTGACACTGGCGGTGCTGCACGCGGTGGCGCTGGCCGTGTTCGTCGCCGCGGGCAGCGGCCCGACCTGGTTGCTGGTGGCCTCGGTGGCGCCCGTCGCGCTCACCATGGCCCCGGTGGGTTCGACCGTCCGCGCCGCGTGGGCGCTGATCCTCCCGCCCGGGCCTTCGCTGAACACCGCCAACGCCCTGGAAGCGGTGCTGATCGAGGTCTTCTTCGTGATCGGCCCGGCCCTGACCGGCCTGTTGACCGGCACCTTCAGCGCGCTCACCACGACACTGCTGGCCGGCGGCATGCTCGTGGTCGGCTCCTTCCTGTACGGCACCGCACCGGCTGTCTCGACGATGCGCAAGGAGACCGACGGGGTCGAGCCGGGCGCAGCCGACGGTGGAAAGAAGAGCCACGCCCGGGGCGAGCGGAGGCCGTGGCGCATTCCGGGCGTCGTGGCGATCCTGGTGGCCGCAGGCGGGGCGGCCGCGGCGTTCGCCGTACTCGAGGTCACCGTGCCGGCGACCGTGTCGGCGAACGGCGACGCGGCGGCGACCGGCGTGGCGCTGCTGTCCCTGCCGCCGGCGGCCAGCGTCCTCGGCGGTCTGGTCTGGGGCGCACGGCAGCACACCCGGTTGCCGGTCAACCGTTACCTCGTGCTGCTGGCGGTGGCGGTCGCGTGCATGGTTCCGCTGGTCTTCGCCACGTCGGTCGCGGTGCTCGCGGTGTGTCTGTTCCTCGCGGGCCTGCCGCTGGCGGCGCTCAGCTCGGAGGAGTTCGGGCTGCTCGGCAGCCTGGTGCCCAAGACGGTGATCAACGAGTCGTTCGCCCTGGCGGCGACGATGATGGCGGTGGGCAGCGCGGTCGGAACGCTGGGGGCGGGCGCGGTCCTGGGTTGGCTCGGCCCCACCGAGGCGCGCCTGCTGTCTCCGGCTGCCGCCCTGATCGCGTTCGCGGCCGTCTTGTCGATGCGGGCTACGCTGAGCAACGCCGGTTCGTCGACCACAGTCGACAGTGGGGCATGACGGGACAACGCGGTCGAACAGCGCCCGGGCTGGGATCAGAAAAGCGAGGGGACGCGTGTCCGGAAACGGCGCGAAAGACTACTACGGCCTGCGCAGATGCACGGTGACGACGCAGGAGGCACTGGACCGACGGTGGGCGGACGACGCGGACCTGGTCGTCGTGACCGACCCGCCCCGTGAGCAGTGGGCGAACCTTCAGGCCGCGGGCTTCCGGATCAAGCCACGGTGGGTGACGTGGGGACGCCGCACCCCGGCCGATCAGGAGGAGTTCCTCGCCGGGCTCTCCAAGGCCGAACGGCGCAACTTCCGGGACGTGCAGCGGCACGTCGACGCGCAAGGGCTCACCATCGAGGTGCACGCCCGACTCACTCCACAGTTGTTCGCCGAGTTCCTCGCCGTGTACGACGCGCAGATCGCCGCCATGCCGCACGGTCTGCCGGCGGCGCACGCGGTGGTCGCCACCGAGGCCGGGCTCGCCAACTTCTTCCTCGTCTCCGCTCGCTCCGGCGACGAACTGATCGCCGGCGTCGTCTGCCGCGTCGCCGCGACCGACGAGGCGATGCGGGTGGCCTTCTCCGCCGCACGGCCGCAGGTCCGCAACGCGATGATCAACAGGGCGCTCTACCTCGCCGCGTTCGAGGAGGCCCGACGGCGCGACTTCGCCTGGATCTCCCTCGGCACCGACCCCACCCTGTACGGCCACATCGCCCAGGCTGGCCTGTTCACCTTCAAGAGCCGGCTCGGGTTCGTGCCGGTGCCGCTGCACCACCTCGACCCCGACGACGACGGCTGCGACGAGGCGGAGCTGGTGCTCAGCACCGAACGGCTCAGCGAACCGGCGATGAGCCTCTGCTACGCCCGGCCACCGGATCGGCTGGCCACCTGGGCGGCTCCGCTGCCGATGCGACTGGACGTGCTCAGCCCTGCCCACGGCCTCGACCTGCGTCCATACCGGGCCTCCTTCGTGACGGAGACGGTCGTGGCTCCCCCGGCCGCCGGGGTGGCCGAGGGCGGGGTCATCGTGATCGTCGACCCGTTCTCGACCGGCGCGCTGCTGGCACCCGCCTTCAACCGGCAGGGTTGGCGCTGCGTCGCGGTCCTCACCGGCACCATCAACGAGCGGTACGCCGCCGGCCTGCGCCGCGACGACTTCCTGACCGTGCTGACCGTGCGGGGCGAATCCCCGCAGGCCCTCAGCACCACCGCCGAGTTGCTCGCGCCGATGCGACCCACCGAGGTGATCGCGGGCAGCGAGTGGGGCGTCAACGTGGCCGACGACCTCGCGGAGTTGCTGGGGCTGCCCGGCAACGTCCACTCGGCCGACCGTCCCCGGCGGGAGAAGCCCGCGATGATGAGCGCGGTCGCCCGCGCCGGGTTGCGGGTGCCGCTCGGCGCGCGGGTGCGCAGCGTGGAGGAGCTCGACGACTGGCTGGCGGCCAGCCAGGTGCTGCCGGTGGTGGTCAAGCCTGCGGCCAGCGCCGGCTCGGAAGGCGTGTACTTCTGCGCGGACGCCGCCCGGGCCCAGACGGCGACCGCGAAGCTGCTCGGCGCGACGAACGCCATGGGCCAGCTCAACGACTCGTTGCTGGTGCAGGAGCAACTCGTCGGCCAGCAGTACTTCGTCAACAGCGTGAGTCTCGACGGCCGGCACCACATCCACGAGATCTGGCGCGATGACCGCTTCTTCGTCGACGGCCGACCGGTGTACGACCGGCAGGTCCTGCTGGAGGGGACGGGCGAGATCGAGGACGTGCTGCGCCCGTTCGTCGAGGGTGTGCTGGACGCGCTCGGCGTGCGTACCGGCCCGGCACACACCGAGCTGCTCGTCGACGACCGGGGGCCGGTGCTGATCGAGTCCGGGGCACGGCTGGAGGGCGGCGTCACCCCGGCCGGCCCCGCGCAGGCGACGGGGGTGAGCCAGTTGTCGCTGACCGTCGAGCGGTACACCGCCCCGGATCGCTTCGCCCGGCGGATCGGCGCCGGCTACCGGCGGCAGCGGGCCCTGATGGTGGTCTGCCTGGTGGCGCCCTACGACGGCATGGTCGCCGAGGGCGCAGCCCAACGGCTGACCGAGATCCCCTCAATCTTCTGCGGGTCGGCGTTGGACCTGGTGCCCGGCACCCCTGTGCACCGGACCGTCGACCTGTTCACCTCGCCCGGCCATCTCTACCTGATCGCGGACGATCCGGGCCGGCTGGAGGAGGACTACCAGCGGATCCGCGCCCTCGAACAGGACGGCCTGTACGAGTACGGATAGGGGTAGCTCTTCGTTGAGTGGGCGATATCCTGATCGCTGATCTCCCGAATGAGGATTTGATGGATGAGTTCACCTATCGCGACGGCTCCCTCTGGTGCGAAGGGGTGTCGCTGACCTCGGTGGCCGAGCGGTTCGGCACACCCACATACGTGTACTCCGCGAGCACCCTTATCGATCACTACCGCCGGTTCGCCAAGGCCTTCGACGCGATCAGCCCACTGGTGTGCTTCTCCGCGAAAGCGCTGGGCAACGTGCACCTGCTCAGGCTGCTCGGCCGGGAGGGCGCCGGCATCGACGCGGTCAGCGGGGGTGAACTGCACCGGGCGATGGTGGCGGGGATCGACCCCGAGCGGACGGTGCTGGCCGGGGTGGGCAAGTCCGAGGCCGAGCTTCGGGAGGCTGTTCGCCGCAACATCCGCTGCATCAACGTCGAGTCCGAGGCAGAGGTGGAGTTGCTGTCGCGGATCGCCCGTGAGGAGGGCGCACGTCCTCGGCTGGCGATCCGCGTCAACCCCGATGTCGCGCCCGACCAGCGCACCCCGGCCCGCACGACCACCGGCACCCGGGGCGGCAAGTTCGGCGTCGACATCGAGCGGGCCGAGGCGCTGTTCACGCGTGCCGCCGCCGACGAGGCGCTGCGGATCGAGGGCTTCCACGTCCACCTGGGCAGCCCGATCTTCGACCCGCAGGTGTACGCCGTGGCCCTGGATCGCCTGCTCGCCCTCGTCGCGCGGCTGGAGGCGGTCGGGCACCGCATCACGACGCTCAACCTGGGCGGTGGTTTTCCGGCCGAGTACATCGACCGCACCGCACCGAGCTGGGACGATTTCGCCGAAGTGATCGTGCACCGGCTCACCGGGTTCACCCGGGACGGCGGTCAGGTCATCTTCGAGCCGGGCCGTACCATCGCCGCCAATGCCGGGATCCTGCTCAGCACGGTCCGCTATCTCAAGCAGGCCGGCGACCACCAACTCGCCGTGATCGACGCCGGCATGACGCACATCGCCCGCGCGGCGATGTACGACAGCTACCACTTCATGTGGCCGGTGCAGCCCGCTGCGGGGGCGGTCCCGTCCTCCCGCGACGTGTCGGGCCTCGAGGGTCTGACGACGTACGACGTGGTGGGTCCGATCTGCGAGTCGAGTGACTACCTGGCCCGGGGTCGGTCGTTGCCGGTGCTGGAGGCCGGCGCTCTCTTCGCGATCTTCACGGCGGGCGCCTACGGCATGACGATGACCAGCAACTACAACAGTCAGTTGCGGCCCGCCGAGGTGCTGGTGCACGGCGACCAGGTCTCGTTGATCCGGCGGCGGGAGACGTACGACGACCTGGTTGCCCTGGAGCTGCTCGACGACGGCCGCGACCAGGACGGCTGATGAACGGCGACGTGTCGGTCACGGCCCTGCGATCAGTCCGCGAGATCGGCGAGCAGGTGTGGAACGGCCTCGCCGAGGGTGAGGGGTTCTACCTCGGTTACCCGTGGATGGCCTGGGCCGAGACCGACCCGTCGTTTGTCACCAATTACCTGGTGGCCAGGGACGCCACGGGATCCGTCGTGGCGGCGGTGGCGACATATCTCTGGGGCGGCGCGAGCGTGCCGTCGATGAACCTGGCGTACAGCCCAAGTCACATCGCCGAGGAAAATCTGGAACGGCCACTGTCGCCCGAGGAGCACGCGGCGTTCCTGCCCGCGTTGCTGGTGGGTTCACGGGCCGGCTACCACGGCGCTGTCGCGATCTCCAAGGAGCTGACCGGCGACCGGCGGGACGCCGTGCTGACCGCGCTCTTCACCGAGGTGGAGGCGCTCGCCGCGCGGCTCGGTGCGGCCAGCGTCGCCCTGCTCTACACCCCGACGGAGAACGTGGCCGCGTACCAGGCGGCCTGGGAGCGGGCAGTCGGCCCGGCCGGCCGTGGTCCGGTGCCGTCGATGCTGTCCGCGGAGGCGGTGTTGCCCGCGCCGGGCGGCGAGGTCTCCGACCGGGCCGCCGAGGCGGCGGGCCGGCGGGAGTGGCGACGCGAACGCCGGCGGTACGACGACGCGGTCGACCGGGTCGAGTCGGTACGGCTCTCCGAGTGCGTGGACGTGATCGCGCCGCTGCTCGGCGCGACGCAGCGCAAGTACGGCGGCCCGGACACCGACGCCGACATGCAGCGCTACTTCGCGTCCCAGGTCCCGGCGCTGGACGCGTACAGCCTGGTGCTCCTGGAACACGCCGGCGACGACGTGGTCGGGTTCAGCCTCAACTACCTGTGGCCGGACGGGGTGTACGTCCGCGCGGCAGGCTTCGAGGAGCGGGCCGCGGCGTACTCGTACTTCAACCTGACCATGTACCGCCCCCGGGATCTGGCGGCGGAGCGTGGCCTGCCCGTGGTGCACCTCGGCGCCGGCACGTACGGCGCCAAGCGCGCCCGGGGTGCCGAGCCGCGGTGGACGGCGGGCCTGGTCCGGCCTCCGGCGGGCGTCCCCGAGGAGCTCGTGCGGGCCTTCGCGATCACCGGTTCGGACTACCGGCAGGCGGTGCGGACCTGGGGCGGGCCCGTCTCCGCCATCCCCTCGCAGCAGGAAGGTGACCATGCAATACCGCAGGTTCGGCCGGCTGGGCTGGCAGGTCAGTGAGATCTCGTACGGCATGTGGGGGGTCGGCGGCGGCCTGCACGGCTGGACCGGCGTCGAGGACGACGAGAAGTTGGCCGCGCTCCAGCGGGCCGTCGACCTGGGATGCAACTTCTTCGACACGGCCTGGGTGTACGGGCGCGGGCACAGCGAGCAGGTGCTCGGCGACCTGGTGCGGGCCAACCCCGGCACCCGGCTCTACGTGGCCACGAAGGTCCCGCCGAAGGACATGCGGTGGCCGTCGACCCGCGAATCGACCCTCGATGACGTCTTCCCGCCGGACCACATCGAGGAGTACGTCCACAAGAGCCTGGACAATCTCGGGCTGGAGTCGATCGACCTGCTGCACCTGCACGTCTGGGAGGATTCCTGGACGGACGACCCGCGCTGGCGGGACACGCTCACCGGGCTGCGGGACCGTGGCCTGATCGGTGGGATCGGCATCTCGGTCAACCGCTGGGAGGCGTGGAACGGCGTACGGGCGATCGAGACCGGGCTGGTCGACGCCGTCCAGGTCATCTACAACATCTTCGACCAGGATCCCGAGGACGAGTTGTTCCCGGTGGCCGAGGCGCACGACGTCGCGGTCATCGCGCGGGTCCCGTTCGACGAGGGCACGTTGACCGGCACGTTGACCCTCGACTCGACCTGGCCGGAGGGGGACTGGCGCAACTCGTACTTTGTGCCGGAGAACCTCGCCGAGAGCGTCGCCAGGGCAGAGGCGCTCAGCAGGGACCTGCCGGCCGGGATGCCGATGCCGGAGGCGGCGCTGCGCTTCATCCTGGCGGACCCCCGGGTCTGCACCACCATTCCGGGGATGCGGCGGATCACGCACGTCGAGAGCAACATCGCCGTGAGCGACGGGAAGCCGCTGGAGCCGGATGTGCTGTCGACCCTGCGTCGGCACCGCTGGTCCCGCCAGCCGACCTGGTGGTCGCAGTAGCGGCTGCGCGCCGGCAACCAATCCGGGAGGTGACGACAGGCGGATGACCAGGCGCCAGCGAAGTGGGCATTGAAGTTTATAGATGTCCGTGGATAGGCTCCTGGCACCCCCTCCCAGATTGGAGTCAGCGATGACCTCACGACTCAAGCGGCTCGCGGTCGCGTCGCTCGCGACGGCACTCGCCACCCTCGGCATCACGGTCGCCAACCCCGCGCCCGCGTCCGCCGCCATGACCATCTGCTACAACACCAGCCAGGCCGGAAGCTACGCCAGCGTCGCCAACCAGGCCGCCACGATCTGGAACAACGCCACCGTCAACCTGACACTCTCGGCGAACTGCGGCTCGAACCTGCGGATCTACCGGATCACCGGTGGCGGCTCGTACGCCGTCCGGACCAGCCTCGGCAACGGCCGGGTCTACATCGACACCCAGCAGGCCGCCCAGTACAGCGTGCTGCGGATCATGACCCACGAGATCGGGCACATCCTCGGCCTGCCGGACAACTACAACGGCAACTGCTCGCTCCTGATGTCCGGCGGTAGCGCCGGCACCAGCTGCACCAACGCGTACCCGAGCACCGCCGAGGCGAACCGGGTGAGCAACCTCTTCGCCGGCACCTTCGCCGCCACCGAGCGCAGCGCGGACCGCGCCGGGGCGGACATCTTCCGCGACAGCTGGCCGAGCATGCTCACCTCCGTGAGCTGACCGACCGGGAACGACGGAGGGGCCGGCGCGATTGCCGGCCCCTCCACCACGTCGCGGCGCGTCAGCTCGGCATCGGCGTCAGTCGGGTACGCGGACCCGCCCGCAGCACCCCGGAGGGAAGCTTCTTGCCGAGCAACTCCTCGGCCAGTTCGGCCGCCTCGATCAGCGCCGCCAGGTCGATGCCGGTGTCGATGCCCATGTCGTGCAGCATGTGCACAGCCTCCTCGGTGGCCAGGTTGCCGCTCGCGCCCGGCGCGTACGGGCAGCCACCCAGGCCGCCCACGCTGGCGTCGAACTCGGTCACCCCCAGCTCCAGGGCGGTCAGCAGGTTGGCCAGCGCGGTGCCCCGGGTGTTGTGGAAGTGCAGCAGCACCGGCACGTGCGCGTTGCGGTCGCGTACCGCGGTCAGCAGCTCGCGGACCCGACGCGGAGTGGCCATGCCGGTGGTGTCACCGAACGCCACCCGGTCCGCGCCGTCGCGGACGACCCGGTCCACGATGCCGGCCACCCGCTCCGGGTCGACGTCCCCCTCGTACGGGCAGCCGAAGCTGGTCGCCACGATCACCTCGACCCGCGCGGAGGCGCCGTGCAGCAGGTCGATCAGCTCGGCGATGTCGTCCAGCGACTCGTCGGTGGAGCGGTTGACGTTGCGCCGGTTGTGCGTGTCGCTGGCCGACACCACCACCTCGATCTCGGTGAACCCAGCGGCCAGGGCCCGCTGCGCGCCCCGCGTGTTCGGCACCAACGCCGAGTAGCGCACCCCGTCGGCCTTCGCCGCACGCTGCCACACCTCGTCGGCGTCGGCCATCTGCGGGATCGCCTTCGGATGCACGAACGACACCGCCTCGATCCGGCGTACGCCGGTGCCGGAGAGCGCGTCGAGTAGCCGCACCTTGGCGTCGGTCGGGATCGGGTCCTCGTTCTGCAACCCGTCCCGCGGCCCGACCTCGCGGATCGAGACGGAATCTGGCAACTGGCTCATCGGTCACCTCGCTGTGACGTCGGATCGGGACGGAGGTCGGGTGCACGCCCCCTTTGCACTGCTTCAACGGACGCAACACCGATCGTCCGGTATCCGGACATCCCGTGTTGCGTCCAGGTAAGCAGAGCAAAGGGCGCGGATGCCAGTGTCGCCGCGCCGCCGGGGCAGCAACCCGCCGGCCCGGCAACCACCGGCCGTCGACGGCGCGGCCGGCTCAGCGCATGCGGGAGACGATGGCCGTGTCGTAGGCGCCGGAGAGGAACTCGTCGTTCTCCAGCAGCTCGGCGAAGAAGGGGACGTTGTTCTTCGGGCCGACGATCTGGAACTGGGCGACCGCGGCCCGCGCACGGGTGATCACCTCGTCGCGGGTGTCGCCGCTGATGATCAGCTTGGCCAGCAGGCTGTCGTAGAACGGGGTGACCGTGTTGCCCTCGGTGTAGCCGGAGTCCACCCGCACACCCTCACCCGTGGGCTCCACCCAGGTCGTGATCTTGCCGGGGCCGGGCAGGAAACGCTTCGGGTCCTCGGCGTTGATCCGCAGCTCGATGGCGTGCCCGCGCGGGGTCAACGCATCCGGGTCGAACGTCGGCGCCAACCCGGACGCCACCCGCAACTGCTCCTCCACCAGGTCGACGCCGTACACGTACTCGGTCACCGGGTGCTCCACCTGCAACCGCGTGTTCATCTCCAGGAAGAAAAAGTCTTCGGTGGCCGGATCGAGCAGGCATTCCACCGTGCCCGCGTTGCGGTAGCCGACTGCCGCACCGGCGCGTACCGCCGCCGCCAGGAGGCGCGACCGCAGCTCGGGCGAGACCGCCGGGGACGGCGACTCCTCGACCAACTTCTGGTTGCGCCGCTGCACCGAGCACTCCCGCTCGCCGAGCGCCACCACCCGACCGTCGGCGAGGCCGAGGATCTGCACCTCGACGTGACGTACCCGGGGGAAGTACCGCTCGATCAACACCGAACCGTCGCCGAACATCCGCTCGGCGAACGCGCGCACCTTGTCGTACTCGGTGCGCAGCGCGGCCTCGTCGACGGCCACGCCCATGCCCATACCGCCACCACCAGCGGCGGCCTTGACCATCACCGGATAGCCGATCTCGGCAGCGGCCGTCACCGCCGCCTCCAGGTCGGCGGCCGGGTCGGTGGTGCCGGGCGCGACCGGGACGCCGGCCGCCGCCATCAGGTTCCGAGCATTGATCTTGTCGCCCATCGCGGTGATCGCGTCCGCGCCGGGCCCGACCCAGATCAGCCCGGCCGACTCGACGGTACGGGCGAACTCGGCGTTCTCCGACAGGAAGCCGTAGCCGGGGTGGATGGCCTGCGCGCCGGTGGACTTCGCGGCGGCGAGGATCGCTTCGGTGTTGCGGTAGCTCTGCGTCGGGTTCGGCGGGCCGATGAGCACTGCCTCGTCCGCCTCGGCGACGAACGGCAGGTCGGCGTCGGCCTCCGAGTACACCGCGATCGCTCGGATGCCGAGCCGCTTGGCGGTCCGGATGATCCGGCGGGCGATCTCGCCCCGATTGGCGACCAGCAGTGACTCGATCATCTTTCCTCCAGGTGTCCGAATGTCGGGACGCCTCAGGGAACCATGACCGGACCGCTTCTGACGAGTCGGCTCAGGCGAGCAACGCGGCGAGGGTGGCACCGCGCAGCAACTCGGCGCGGCGCCGGCGGTCCACCTCACCACCGAGGAACGGGGTCGAGTTCATCAGGCCGAACGCCGCGTGGGCGAGCACCCGGGCCTCACCGTCGGGCATGCCCGGGTGCAGCGCGGTGAGCACGGTCACCCACTCCTCGACGTAGAGCCTTTGCAGGCGGCGGATCCGCCGTCGCGGCTCCTCCGGCAGGCGGTCCAGCTCGTGCAGGTGCAGCGCGATCACCGCCGGATTGGCCAACGCGAACTCGACGTGGAAGTCGATCAACGACTCCAGTACGCCGCGCGGGTCGTCCGGGTGCCCGGCTGAGCGCTCCCGCCCGCCGGCCAGCAGCCCTTCGCTGACCGGGATCAGCGCGGCGGCCAGCATGGCCTCCTTGCCGGCGAAGTGGTGGTAGAGCGCCGGACCGGTGACCCCGGCGGCCGCGCCGATGTCGTCCATCGACACACCGTGGTAGCCGCGGGCGGCGAACAGACCCACCGCGATCTCCAGGATTTCGTCCTTGCGCGACCGGCGTCGACCCGCACCCACCGCACCCCGTGCCTGCTGTTCCACCTTCACCGGGCAAGCGTAGACCGCGATCAGCCCCAGATGGTTACCGGTCAGTTGCGCCCGCCCCACCGTCGGCCGCCCGCTGGCCTGGCAGAGGGCGGCCGACGAGGGTCAGTGGTCCTCGTCCAGGTGGTGCTCCGCGCGTAGCGCGGCGGCCTCCGTCGGTCGATCCAGCAGGTCCAGCGCACGCGCCAGCAGCCAGGCCGTCTGACGGACCGGCCGCGAGTCGGCCGGGAGCCCACCGAGTACGCGGCGCAGCAAGGGCTCCGCCTCCGCCGGCCGGTCCAGGCGCAGCAACAGCTCACCGGCGAGGATCTCCACCTGGGCGGCCTCGCCGAACGCCTCGATCGACCGCAGCCGGTCAGGCACCCCGGCGAGCCGCCGCAGGGCCTCGTCCGGCCGGTCCTCCACGGTCAGCACCCGGGCTCCGGCCTCGGCCGCCATCGCCAGCTCGTACGTCGCCGCCGGCTCCACCATCTCGGCCAGCGTCGCCGCCAACTCGTCCACCTGCTCGACGGCGCGCAGCGCCGCTGGCCGGTCGTCGCACCAGAACCAGGCGTACGCCTCCCGCCGACGAGCCCGCAGCTCGTCCAGCCGCAGGTCGGCGAGCCGGTACGCGGTGGCGGCTGCGGCGAACCGCTCGGCGGCCACCGCGTCCCGGTCGACGTCGTAGAGAATCCCGCCGGCCTCCTCCAACACCTGCGCCCGATGCGGGAGATTGTCCGGTCCATCGAGGTTTTCGGCCAACTGCTCCAGGAGTGCCACAGCCGGATCGATCTCACCGAGCCCGGCGTAGACGCCGGCCAGCAGATGCCGGCAGCGGTCCGCCTCCGCCTGCGCACCCAACCGGTCCAAACCGAGCACGGCCTCCTCGGCGACCTCGGCCGCCTCGGCGAGCCGGCCCACCATCCGGTACGCATTCGCCAGCTCCCAGCGCAGGAACGCGTCCCCCTCGGCGCCCCGCTCCACGCAGAGCGTCACCGCCTCGACGAAGTCGTCCACCGCGTCGGCGGCCCGGTTGGCGGAGAGCAGCGCCCGTGCGCGAGCGACCCGCACCGGCAACTCCGCCTCCGCGGGCGCCGATCGCAGCGCCTCGTCGCAGGCGTCCACGGCGTCGGCCGGATCGTCGACCAGCCGCGCGTACGCCAGGCAGGCCGCCGTGACCAACTCACCGATGCCCAGCTCACCGGCGAGCCGACGGGCCTCACCGGCGGCGACGCGAGCCTCGTCGGCGCGGTCCGACTGCTCCAGCAGGTGTGCCCGGTGCAGTGCGATCCGGGCCGTCAGGTGCTGGTCGCCACCCGCGTCTGCCGGTGCCCGGTCGAGCGCCGCGAGGGCGTCCGCCCAGCGTTCCCGGTGCAGCAGCGCCAACGCCACCCGGTCGTGCCCGGCCGCCCGCTGCCGGTCGTCGCCGAGCCGATCGAGCGCCTCGGCGGCCTCCCGGACCAGCGTCAGCCCCTCCTCGGCGGCCTCGTCGGACCGGGTCAACAGCACGCCGAGCCGCCCGGCGACCACCTGGATCGAAACCTCGTCGGCCGCCTCCCGGTACAGCTCCAGCGCGGCCCGGTTCATCTCGACCGCGCCCGCGATGTCGTCCTCGTCGCCATGCTCGGCCGCGCGCAGCGCCAACCGGTGCGCGGCCGTGCGCGCGGGCAGGTCGTCAGCGCCGAACCGGTCGTCGAAGGCGACCAACGCCGCCCGGAACGTGGCCCGGTCGTGCCGCCCCCAGCTCATCTCCGCGAGATCCAGCAGGTCGTCCGGGCCGGCGTCGGCGGGCAGGGTCACGGTCGGCGGCTCGCCGGTGCCGGCGCGGACACCCTCGCCCCGATCGCCGGACGACGACCCACCCTGACTGGCGGCCGGCTCGTCCCCGGCCGGTCGCGCCGGGCTGACCGGGCGGGCCGGCCGGCGGCGGACGCTCGCGGAGAGCGGCAGGTGCTCGCCGCTCGACCGCACGGCGAGCCGGCGGCCGATCCACTCCGACTGGCAGGTGGTGCCGTTGCGAGTGTCGAACCGGGCCGCCAGCCCGGTCGCGGTCTCGGTCAACTCGTCGGCCAGCGCCGACGCCGGCACCTCGGCGGCCGGCCGGCCCTCGGCGGCACGGCGGTACAGGGTCGCCGTTCCGGCCTGACGCAGCGCGGCGGCGGCGGTCGCCGCGAAGTGCATGGCGGCGGCCGGGGACGGCGGCCGGTCCAGCCAGTCCAGGTGCCGCTCGACCAGCTCGACCGCCCGCCCCTCGTTGCCGGTCAGCGTGCAGAACTCGATGTGGTCGCCGATGTCCCACAGGTCGGCGAGGTTGCCGCGCAGCCGGCGGTACGCCTCGCGGTGCGCGTCCCGCGCCGCCTCGCCCCGGCCGGTGCGCAGGTACGGCAGGAGCAGCGCGGTGAGGATCGCCTGCGGCTGCTCGGTGCAGGTGAGCCGGCCGGCGAGCACCGGCTCGGCCAGCGCCACCGCCTCGGCGTCCCGCCCGGTTTCGGCGAGGTAGCCGACCTGACTCGTCGGGTCGCAGCCCGCGCAGTCGGAGAGGTCGTCGCGGGGGGTGGTCTGCCAGAGCCGGTACCAGTGCGCGGCGGCCTCGGCGTCGCCCACGTGGTCGGCCACGCGGAACCGGTGCTTGTGGACGGTCTGCAGGCTGTGCCCGCCGGCCCGGTAGCGCCGTTCCATGTCGTCCAGCACCGCGTACGTGCGGTCCAACGGCACCTCGGGGAACTTCAGCAGGCCGGACACCATGTACTTGAAGTGCCACAGCAACTGGTGCAGGTGGCCCTGGTGGTAGGGCTGCGGGTCCCGGTCGAACTCGGACAGGCACCAGGAGAAGCTCACGAACGACTTCGCCGGCTCACCGCCGTAGACGTACCCGGTGGTGGCCTGCATCCGGGTGACGAAGGCGAGGTGCCGGTCGTCGGCCGTGTCCACCCGGCGCAGCAACTGCTCCAGCGCGGCGATCTGCCCCGCCCCGTACGGCATGTCGGCGATGCCGCGCAGCACCCGCCACAGATCCTCGTCGCTCATGCTCACTCCCGTCCCGGCACAGCCCGGCCGAGCAGGCCGAGGAAGGAATCGTTCAACAACGCGGCGTCGGCCGCGCGGATCGGGTGGTGGCCGAGCAGCAGCGCCTGCCCGTACAGCGCCTCGACGGCGAGCCCGACCAACTCCGGGTCGCTCAGCATGGCCACCCGGCGCACCAGCGGGTTGCGGTGGTTGAGCACCAGTTGCGGGCGGTCCGGCGGGGCCGTGGCGGCGAGCGCGTCGAGCACCCCGCCCCACAGCTCGTCGGCCCGGTCCCGGCTCGCCGCGAGCTGGTCGTTGAACGCCGCCGACCGGCTGACCAGGTAGAGCGCGGGCAGCGAAACCGGATCGTACGCCCGCACGACCACCTCGCAGCCGGACCGCTCGACGGCCCGCTGGGCGGCGGTGAGGAACGGCCGTAGCGCCAACTCCACCTGCGGGTCGAGTGCCTCGAAGCGGGTCGTGAGGTCGCTCGGCTCCAGCCGCTCGATCAGCACCGAGCGGTCCACCACCGGCAGCCGCTCGATCAGCTCGGTGTCGTACGTGTAGCCGGCGTTGACGACCGCCAGGTCCTGCGCGGCGGCCACCGCGGCGAGCTGACGGAACTCGTCGAGGCTGGCCGCGTAGCGGACCACCCCGTAGCGCTCCCGGAACTCGGCGAGGGTGAGCGTGCCGACGTTGGTGTCCATCGGCCACCACCGGTCGACCAGCCGGAGCATCTCGTCGTCGTGCAGTGCCAGTGCCTTCACCCCCAGGTGGTGCACCTGGAGGAACTCGGCCAGCCGGCGCGGGTCGTGCCGTGCCAGCCGGACCAGCCAACCCCGGATCTGGTCGCCGAGCGCCTCCCGGGTCGCCGTCAACAGGGTGTCCTCGTAGAGGGCCTCCCGGCTGGCGGTGGGGCGCAACTCGGTCGCGTCCACCACGCAGTGCGCGAAGAACGCCCAGTCCGGTAGCAGCCCGTCGGCGTTCTCGGTGAGCAGCATCCGCTTGAGGTAGACGCGGTGCCCGGCCCGTGCCGCCGGGTTCACCGGGGTGGGCAGGATGACCGCGACACCGGTCAGCCCGGCCTCCGGCACGGCCAGCGGCAGCACGTCGAACGGGTCCACGCCGAGTGTCTCCCGGGCGTACCGGATCAACGCCGCGCGGTCCAGCGGCGCGCCCGGCGCGGTCGACCACGGCGGTTCGCCGGTGGTCGTCACCACGTCGCCGACCCGGACGGTGACCGGCAGCAGCGACCCGAAGAGTCTTGCCAGGTCGGTGACGGTCGGGGTGCTGAACCACTGGTCGGCGTCGCGGCGGGGCACCAGCGTGACGGTGGTGCCCACCTCGGCCCGGGCGGCCTCCGGCGGCGCGACGCTCACCGCGTAGCGGCCGTCGGCGTAGCCGGTCCAGCGGACCGTGGGGTCGTCGCCGTGCCGGGTGAGCACCTGGATCTCGTCGGCCACCAGGAAGCAGGAGAGCAGGCCGATGCCGAACTGGCCGAGGAACTCGTGCCGGGAGAAACCCAGCTCGTCGCGTTTGGAACTGCGGCCGATGGTGGCCAGCAGTTCATGCACCTGCGCCTCGGTCAGGCCGATGCCGGTGTCGTGTACGCGCAGCGTTCCGTCGCCGGTGCTGTCCGGTGGCTCGATGCGTACCAGCGCTGGCGCGTCCGGGTCGACGGCACGTCGGGCGGTGATCGCGTCCACCGCGTTCTGCAGCAGCTCACGGACGTAGACCCGTGGGCTGCCGTAGAGATGATGGCTGAGCAGGTCGACCACGCCTCGAAGGTCGACCTGGAAAGTGTGGTCCACGCTTGGTTTCTCCCCGGTCCCGATGCCGGCGCCAACCGTACCGATGACCACCGACGTGCGTGGCCCCCCTTTCGGGCGGCGGCTTGACCCTCGACCGGGTCGAGCCGGCACGGTCGCCGGCATGACCTCCTCCGCTCTGGGCCGGGACTTCCGGCTCCTGTGGTCCGCCGCCGTCTCGTCCCGGTTCGGCGACGCGCTGCGTACCCCGGCTCTGGCGCTGTTGGCCGCGACGTTGACCCGCGACCCCCGGGTCATCGCGGCGGTCACCGTGGCCGGGCAGTTGCCGCCGCTGCTGTTCGGTCTGCTCGGCGGCGTGTACGCGGACCGCTGGGACCGGCGACGGACGATGGCCCTTGTCGACGGGGTACGCGCCGTGGTGGTGGCGGCCCTGGCCGTGGCTGTCGCCCTCGACCGGGCGCCCATCGTGGTGCTGCTGGTGGCGGCGTTCCTCCTCGCCTCACTCGGCACCCTCTTCGACTCGGCCTCGTTCGCGCTGCTGCCCGTTGTGGTGCCGCCGGCCGCACTGCCCCGGGCGAACGGGCGTCTCCAGGCCGGGAGCGCGGTGGCCGGCGGCTTCCTCGGCGCGCCGGCCGCTGGCGTCCTGTTCGCCCTCGCCCCCGCGCTCCCGTTCGCCATCGACGCCGTCAGCTTCGCCCTGGCCGCCCTGCTCGTGCTGGCTCTCAGCCCGCCTCCCGCCGTGGTCGTGGCGACGCCTCCGCGGCGTGGCTCGGTGTGGAACGAGATCGTCGAGGGAGTGCGATGGCTGCGGGGTCACCGAACACTGTGGCGGGTCACCCTGCTCACGGCCGCGAGCAACCTGGCGATCAGCGGCCTCCTGGCGGTGCAGGTGCTCTACGCGCTGGACGTACTGCGGGTGCCGCCTGCCGGGTACGGGTTGTTCGCGGCGGGTGCCATCGTCGGCGGCTTGACGGGGGCGCTCGGGGCGGGTCGGCTCGCCGCGCGGCTCGGCACGGTGTCCGCGCTGCGCGCGGTGCTCGCCGCGCAGACCGTCGCGCTGGTCGGGTTCGCGATGGCCCGACATCCGGTGCCGGGCGGGATCGCGCTGGCCGTCTTCGCCGCCGGCACGGTGGTGTGGAACAGCCTGTGGGCGTCGTACGGGCAGCGTGAGGTGCCGAGTGGACTGCTCGGCCGGGTGGGTGCCGCCCAGCGGATGCTCGGGATGCTCACGGCTCCGGTCGGCGCGGCACTGGCCGGGCTGGTCGCCGCAGGCTACGGGACGGTGCCGGTGGCGGGCGCTGCGGCGGGCACGTTCGCGCTTGTCACGCTGGCGGCGTGGTGGGCACTGCGACCGGCCGCACCAACGCCGACGGTCGCGCCCACCAGCGGCGCGACAGCAGCCCGGCCAGCGCCGCACCCGTCGCGTTGAGCAGCACATCGTCCACCGAGGACACCCGACCGAGGTGCAGCACGTACTGGAGGGACTCGATCAGCAGGGAACCGGCGGCACCGAGCAGGAAGAGCCGGCCGATGCCGGCGAGCGCGGCGAAGCGTACCGGGGCGAAGAAGCCCAGCGCGGCGAAGACCAGCAGGTTGCCGACCACCTGCACCACGGCGGTCGCCGGTGGGGCGGTGAGCAGGTCGGCCAGGTCGCGCAGCGGCACCAGATGGACGTCGCGCGGCGCGGGACGCGGGGCGAGGGTCATCCACACCCAGGGCAGGGTGCCGGCGACGGCGCCCACCTCGGCGACACCGCGTCGCCGTGCCGCGCCGGCCGGCACCTCGCGCCGGACACGGACGAGCCTGACGATGACCAGAGCCAGCAGCGCGAGGCCGGCCAGCACGGCGAACAGCACGGCGGCCCAGTCCCACCAGACCTGATCCATCGGCGCAGCCTAGCCCGGGGTCAGTTCCCGGTGGGACAGCCCGGACAGGCGCAGCGCGACCTTCCGGCGGGCCGGCGGCACCAGACCGATCAGCCGGAGCAGCACGTCGCGGGCCGGCTGGCGGACGGGGGAGGCACTGGCCAGCCGGGTCAGGTTGGCGGCGAGGCTCAGCACGTCCTCGGCCATCGGACGCTGGCGGGTGCTGTAGTCGTCGAGCAGGGTCTCCGGGCCACCGGCGAACACGTCGGCCAGCGCGGTGCCGGCGGCGACCGCGTCGCAGATGCCGAGGTTCATGCCCTGCCCACCGGCGGGGCTGTGGACGTGCCCGGCATCGCCGGCCAGCAGCACCGGCCCAGCTCGGTAGGTGTCGGCGATCCGGTGGTGCACCCGGAAGCGGGAGCCCCAGAGCACGTCGGTCACCCGGTCGGGCCGCCGCGCCGGGCCACGTTCGTCGAGCAGCGCCTGGAGATACGCCCGGTCCGGGTCGGCCGGTGCCGTCGGCACGGCGGCGACCAGCCGGACCACCCCGTCCGGGAGCGGCGCCCAGACCAGCGGTCCGGAGCGCGCCAGGAAGAGCGCCACCTCGTCGCACGGCAGCGCACTGTCCACCCGCACGTCGGCGAGCACGAAGGACTCCTGGTCGGTGGGGCCGGTGAAACCGATGCCGGCCGCCTGCCGCACGGTGCTGTGCAGGCCGTCGGCACCGACCACGTACCGGGCGCGCAGCGCCTCCCCGTCGACCTGCGCGAGCACCCCGTCGCCGGTCGGGCTCAGGCCGGTCAGCCGAGACGGCCGCCGTACCCGCACACCGAGGTCGGCCAACTGCCCGGCGAGCACCGCCTCGGTGACCGCCTGGGAGACCAGCAGCGCGTAGGGGAAGCGGGACGGCAGGTCGTGGAACGGAACCCTCAGCAGCACCCGGTCCCGGTCGCGCACGGTGAAGCCCGGCGACCGCACCCCCTGGGCGACCAGCGGGGCCGCGGCGCCGACCAGGTCCAGCACCTCCAGGGTGTACGCGTGCACGACTGCCGCTCGGGAGGTGATCGGTGGCTCGGCCAGTTGGTCCAGCACTGTCACGTCGACCCCGCGTCGGGCCAGTGTCAGTGCGGTGGCGAGGCCGGTGGGGCCGGCTCCCACCACCAGAACGTCGGTATTCCTGGGCAGCATGGCCACCTCCGGTTCGACCAATGCCAACACTCGTTGGCAAACGCTTGTTGGCAACGTTAGGGCGGGTACTCGTTGAGTGTCAACATGCGTTGGCATACGGTCGTTGACATGACAGCGCGCGCCCACCAGACCCAGCCCCGTCGCTCGGACGCCACCCGCGCGGCGATCCTGCGAGCCGCCCGGGAACGCTTCGCTGCCGACGGCTACGAGCGGGCCACGATCCGGGCCATCGCCGCCGACGCCCGGATCGACCCGTCGATGGTCATGCGCTACTACGGCAGCAAGGAGGGGCTCTTCGCGGCGGCGGCCGAATTCGACCTCCGACTGCCGGACCTGGCCGCCGTGCCGCCCCGGCAACGCGGCGAGGCGTTGATCCGGCACTTCCTCACCCGCTGGGAGGGCGACGAGACGCTTGTGGCGCTGCTGCGGGCCGCCAGCACCAACCCGGGCGCGGCCGAACGCATGCGCGGCATCTTCGCCGACCAGCTCACCGCGACCGTGGCCACCTTCGGCACGGACCCGACGACGACCGCCCGACGCGCCGGCCTGGTCGCCAGCCAGATCCTCGGCCTCGCCTTCACCCGCTACATCGTTCGGCTGCCGCCCATGGTGGACGTGGAACCGGAGGAGCTGGTCTCTTGGATCGCACCGACCCTCCAGCGTTACCTGACCGGGCTGGCCGAGAACTGACCCAACCTTTTACCCCTCCCCGTGCGTCTGCCAGGTGACGCGCACCGAGACGGCCGGGAGGGGGGCGGATGGCACCGACGGCGAACGACGGACGCGACGGCTACCTCGCCTTCGTGGAGAGCCACCAACACCGGCTGCTCCGCGCGGCATACCTGATCTGCGGCAACCGGCACCAGGCCGAGGACCTCCTCCAGGAGGCCCTGCTGAAACTGGCGCTGCGCTGGGCTTCGGTCCGCGACGGCGACCCCGCCGCCTACGTACGGGCCATCCTCTACCGGGACGCGGTGTCGTGGTGGCGTCGCCGACGCCGGGAGTGGCTCAGCGCAGCACCACCGGACCGGGTGACCGTCGACCGCGACGGCGCGCTGCGGCTGACGCTGCACGACGCGCTGGGCCAACTGCCGCCCCGGCAGCGGGCTGTCCTGGTCCTGCGCTACTACGAGGACCTGACCGAGGTCGCCACCGCCGAAGCGCTCGGCGTGACCGTCGGCACCGTGAAGAGCCAGTGCCACGCCGCGCTGCGCCGCCTCCGCGAGGTGGCACCGGACCTCGCCCCGGGCAAGCGGCCGGGCCGAGCCCTCTCCGGCGACCTGGCCACCGGCCTGGAGGTGAACCCATGAACGAGCAGGACCTGCGGCAACTGCTGACCGTCAGCGTCGAGGACATCCGGCCGAGCCAGCCGGCGGCGGCCGGCTGGGAGCGAGCCCGGCGCACCCGACGTACCCGTCGAGCCGTCGGAGCGGTCGCCCTGGCCGTGGTGCTGGTCGGCGGCGGCACGGTGGCCGCCCTGCGCCCGCCCGCCGGGCCGCCGCCGGGCCATCCGGTGGCACCGACCGTCGAGCCCACCCACGCCGATCCCGTGCAGCACCCACCGGCCCAGCTGACCTTCCCACCCGATCCGCTGGCCCGGCTCAGCAAACCGGCGACCGTGCGGCTGTCCGAGCGACCGGTCCAGCGGGCGCTGGCGCTGTTCCAACCCGTGGACGAGGAGTACCGCGCGGACGGCCCGGTCCGGGTCCTCGGCGACGACGGCGTCGTACGCAGTCTCGACGTGGTGACGCTGGCGCCCACCCGGGACCAGGACGGTAACGAGGCGCCCGCCCTGAAGCCGGGCGTGCTGTCGCCGGACGGCCGCTGGGCCGCCTTCGCGCAGACCAATGAGCTGATCATGGTCGACCTGACCAAGGCGGGCGTGCGCCGGATCCCGCTCGACGGCTACCTGGAGTTGGTGGTCTGGGCGAACGACCGGGTGCTGGTCGGCGGCGACGACCGGACGTACGCGGTGGAGCGGGACACCGAAGCGGCGAGCACCATCGACGTGTCGGCGTGGGAGGTCGTCACACCCGACCCGGAGGCGGGCCGCGAGGCGGCACTGATCGAGACGAGCGGCCAACGGGACGGCCTGATCGTGCGCAGCCGGACCGCCCGCGAGGGCACCCTCCGCTCCGAACAACGCGTCACGGGTGAGCTGCTGCCGGCCCCGTACCAGGTCAACGAGTTCTACGGCCGGGGGTGGCTGCACGGCGAACGGCTGGCCCAGGCGGCCTGGATCACCAACGGCGAGATCGACGGCGCCGAGGGGGTGGCCGTGCTGGACGCCCGGACCGGCGCCGTGGCGCACGTGCTCGACCTCGGCCGGGACCGGGCGAAGGGCTGCTGTCCGGTGCTGGGCTGGGACAACAAGGGTGCCGTGCTGCTCCGCCTGGAGCCGGCCGCCCTGGCGCGCTGGCACCCCGAGACCGGCGAGATCACCGGCGTGGTCGACAACCTGACCGGCGTCCTGGCCCTGGCCGGTTGAGCATCCTCGGACGCTCAACCGGCCGGTGCCGGCGGGACCGTCAGGCGGCGATGCCGCCGGGCTGGTCGCCCTTCGCGACGGGCGCCCGGACCAGGTTGCCCCACTCGGTCCACGAACCGTCGTAGTTGCGCACCTGCGGGTAGCCCAGCAGGTGCCGCAGCACGAACCAGGTGTGGCTGGACCGCTCGCCGATCCGGCAGTACGCGATCACGTCGTCGTCCGGGCTGAGGCCGAGCTGGTCGGCGTAGATCGCGCGCAGCTCGTCGGCGGACCGGAACGTGCCGTCGGAGTTGGCTGCGGACTTCCACGGCTTGTTCACCGCACCCGGGATGTGCCCGCCGCGCAGCGCGCCCTCCTGCGGGTAGTCCGGCATGTGCAGCATCTCGCCGGTGTACTCGCCCGGAGACCGGACGTCGACAAGCGGCCGCCCGACGGCGATGTGCGCCATCACCTGCTCGCGGAACGCCCGCAGCGGCGCGTCGTCGCGCAGCGGCACCGGGTAGTCGGCGCGCGGCCGGTTCGGCTTGTCGCGGGTCACCTCGCGCCCCTCGGCGATCCACTTCTGCCGGCCGCCGTCGAGCAGTCGTACGTCGACGTGGCCGAAGAGCGAGAACACCCAGAGTGCGTACGCGGCCCACCAGTTGAAGTTGTCGCCGTAGAAGACGACGGTGTCACCCCGGCCGATGCCCTTGGCGGCGCACATCTCGGCGAAGCGCGTGGCGTCGAGGTAGTCCCGGGTCACCTGGTCGTTCAGGTCGAGGTGCCAGTCGACCTTGACGGCGCCGGGGATGTGACCGGATTCGTAGAGCAGCACGTCCTCGTCGGACTCGACCACGACGAGGCCCTCGTCGCCCAGATGCTCGGCCAGCCATTCGGTGGTGACCAGCCGCTGCGGGTCCGCGTACGACTGGAGGCGGGGATCAGGATCGTTCGGCACAGACATGATCCCCAAGGTACGCCGCGATACCGCCCCGCAGCGGGCCATCGGGTGCGACGCGGCGCACGTGAGGGCTGCTCAGGCGCGACGGTGGGCGATCCGGCCCGCGACCACGGTCACCAGGCAGGTGCCGTCGGCGTCGTGCACCGCCAGGTCGGCCCGGCCGCCCGCAAGCAGGTGCGGCGGCACGGAGGCGAGCAGAACCAGCAGATCACTCCGGTCGACGGCGGCCCGCAGCGCCGGGTCGGTCAGGTGCTCGGCCAGCACCGCCGTCACCCCGCGCCGCAGCAGCGCGTGCACCCGCTCGCGCGGGGTCGGCGCCGCTGGCAGCGGGCCGTCGTGCACCAGCCCCGGCCCCAGCGTGCCGGGCCAGCGGCGAACCCGCACACCCGCGTACGCCTCGGTCAGCTCGGTCAGCGGACCCACGGCCTCGATGCGGTCGCCACCGACCAGCACCGCGTGGCCCGGCGCCGGCTCACCGCCGGGGGTGCGCCGCAGCAGTGGCGCGGTGTGCAGGGTTCGCACGTTCAGTCGACGATCGGCCCGAGCAGCGGACGCTTCGCGGTCACCGTGTCGCCGGACGACCGGCCGGTGAGCCGCCGCTTCACCCAGGGGGCGAGGTACCGCCCCGCCCAGCGCAGGTCGGCCGCGCGGGCGGCGAGCCACGGCGACGGCGCCGGATGCGGCGGAACCATCAGCCACTCCTCGTCGCAGCCCACGCCGAGCGCGTTCAACACCTGCCCCGCGACGCGCCGGTGCCCAGCCGGGGACAGGTGCAGCCGGTCGGTGCTCCAGAGCATCGGGTTGAGGAAGGTGTCGTCGGCGTACAGGTCGACCAGGGTGGCGCCGTGCCGCTCGGCGGTCTCACCGACCGCCTGGTTGAGCAGCTCCACCCGGGGTGCGACGAGGCGCTGGCCGGGGAGTCGGGCCATCACGTCGGCGAACCGGAAGAGGAGGACATCCGCGCCGCCCGAGCGCAGTTGGCGAACCACGTCGTCGAAACGGGCGACCAGCCTGTCCGGGTCGAAGGTGCGGCGGAGCACGTCGTTGCCGCCGGCCGCGAAGCTGATCAGGTCGGGCTTCATCGCCACCGCGGCGGGCACCTGCTCGGCGACCACGCTCGGGAAGAGCCGACCCCGGATGGCCAGGTTGGCGTAGCGGAAGTCGGGGCCGGCCTCGGCGGCGAGCCGGGTCGCCACCAGGTCGGCCCAGCCCCGGTAGGTGCCGTCCGGGTACGCGTCGTCCATTCCCTCGGTGAAGCTGTCCCCGACCGCGACATAACTGCGCCAGCGCACCCGCGCCCCCCTCACGCCACCCGTTGCCTGCGGCGATCAGTCTGTCACCAGATGCGGCAGTCGTCGGTGCCCCCGGACGGACGACGTGGTGGACATCATGGGCCGATGCCCATCCCCTCGACCGCACCGACCGGGTCGACCACGACAGCACCGGCGGTCGGATATCCGGCTCGGTAAGGGTCGCGTCGGCTCGCCTGCGGGCCCCACAATGGAGGGCCGGTCACCGGGCCGCGCAAGGGGAGGCCTAGTTGAGTCAGGCAAGCGAGCCGAGCCCCGACGGGCCGGCCCCGGCGACGACCACCTCGCCGCGCACCACCCGGACCCGCCAGATCCGCCTCGTGGGGCTCACGGTCGCGCTGGCCGTCCTGGCGGCGGCCCTGGTCCCGATCGCGCTCGCCGCCGGCCCCCCGACCCGCGACGAACTGCTGGAGCAGGCCGGCATGAAGGGAAAGCAGCAGCTCGTCATCGGGGTGAAGGACGACCAGCCCGGCATCTCCCAGCGCTTCGGCAACAACGTCTGGAAGGGCTTCGACGTCGACATCGCCTACATGATCGCCAGCTTCCTCGGGTTCGACCACTCCCAGGTGCGGTTCCTGCCGATCGAGAGCGAGGACCGGGCGCGTCGACAGGCCCGCGACAACGACGGCTTCGTCACCGTCGACCTGGTCATCGCCTCGTACAGCATCAACGCCAAGCGCGAGGAGGAGGGAGCGGTGTTCTCCTCCTCGTACCTGCACACCGAGCAGTCGGTGGTGACGTTGAAGAGCTTCAAGGGGCAGGTGAGCAGCCTGGAGGACCTGGACGGACGGACGGTGTGCTCGCTCACCACCTCGACGTCCATCCAGCGCCTCGGTGAGGCCGGTGCCAAGCCGACCGGCCGCAACCGCATCAGCGAGTGCATCCAGATGCTGTACGACGGCACGGTGGAGGCGGTCACCACCGACGCGGCGATCCTCGCCGGCTTCGTCACCGGCGACCAGCCGGACGACGACGGCCAGCGCTTCCCGGTCACGCTCCGCAACGTCAAGCCGCTACAGCACTGGGACATCGGCTCGTCCCCGCAGGAGAGGTGGGGTGTCAACACCGGCCCCAACAAGGCGCTGCGTGACCTGGTCGACCTCGCGCTCTACGTCTCGGCCCACGACGAGAAGGACTCGACCTGGGAGAACGCGTACAACGCCAACCTCCGCTGGCAGCAGGGATACAACCTCCCGCAGCCGGTCGCGGAACAGCAGCAGCCCGAGGCGCGGAAGGTGGAGGTGCGACAGTGGCCGTGGGAGAGGATCGCGCTGCCCACCCCGGCGCACCCCGGATCGCCAGCGACCCCGCCGACGCTGGCCAACCGCGCCGGATGGCGGGGGCGCGGCAGGCGCAGCAGTGGCTGCTGACCCTACTTCCCGCGTTCCCCGTCCTGCTCCTGGTGCTGCGCCTGTGGCAGCTCAGCCGACAGGACATGTCCACGATGCTGCTGCTGGTGCAGTACGTCAGCCCACTCGGCCTGCTCAGCGCCCTGTTGATCGCCCTGGTGTGGGCGTTCCCCGTGGTCGTGCTCACGTTCGGCGTGCTCGGCCGGCTGCTCCGACTCAGCGCCCCTGACCGCTTCGACCCGGAGCGCTCGCTGCTGGCCTCGGGAACGGCCCGTACCCCCGGCTGGGTGCTCACCGCGGCGGTCGCGCTGGGCGCGCTCACCTGGCAGCTCCGCTTCCTGCCATCGCTGCTGATGCTCGGTCTCTGGCTGCTCGCGCTGCGCACCCGCTACCTGCACCCGCAGGAGCCGACGCGCATCCTGCTGGTCAGTGTGGCGCTGCCGCTGGCGGCGGCGGTCCTGGCGTACAGCGTGCTGGGCCCGGCGATCTGGTCGGCGGTGCAGGAGGGCGAGCTGGCCACGGCCGCACTGCTGGCGGTGCCGCCCGCCGCCACCGTGCTGCTCACCGGCCCGATCCCCGGCTGGATCGCCCCGGCGCTTACCCACGGCCTGGCGTTCACGGTCGCCGCCGTGCTCCCGGTGGTGATGGGGGCGGTCTTCCTCCGGGTGCCGCTGCTGCCCACGGCCGCGATCGAGGTGGCGCCGAAGGAGGCGGACGCGGTCGAGGTCGCCCCGGACGCCGGGGCCACCGCGCCCGCCGCGCCCCCGGCCGGCGAGGTCGGCACGGAGGTGGTGCTCGGGGCGCTCATCACGGTCACCGACACGTCGACGATCGTGCTGGACCAGACCGCCGGCGTACGTTTCCTGCCGAACGGTCAGGTCCGGTCGCAGGTCCTCTGCCCGCAGGCGGCGGCGGTGCCCTACAGCCTGGTGTCGGTGCGCGGCTGGCCCGTGGAGGAGACCGCCCTGGACTGGATGATGCCCCGGCGACCGCTGACCGATCCGGACGTGCGCTGCGCGGGCCGACTTCCCGGCGAGGGGTGATCCCGGGCAACGAATTGGATCGCCGTTTTCGAGGCACCCGTTCTAGGCTGCGCGGATGCTGCTACGCATGTCGACCCTGTTGCTGCGGACCCTTCGCGAGGATCCGGCCGACGCGGAGGTGCCGAGCCATCGGCTGCTGCTGCGCGCCGGTTACATCCGTCGCGCCGCACCGGGCGGCTACACCTGGCTGCCGCTGGGCAAGCTGGTGCTGGACCGGATCACCGAGGTGGTGCGGAGCGAGTTGTTCGCGATCGGCGACCAGGAGGTGCACTTCCCGGCCCTGCTGCCCGCCGAGCCGTACCGGACGAGCGGCCGGTGGGCGGAGTACGGCGACGACATCTTCACCCTCGCCGACCGGCGCGGCGCCGACCACCTGCTGGCACCCACCCACGAGGAGCTGGCGGCGCTGCTGGTCAGGGACCTGGTCACCTCGTACCGGGACTTCCCGCTGACGTTGTTCCAGGTGCAGACGAAGTTCCGCGACGAGGCGCGGCCCCGGGCCGGTCTGCTGCGCGGGCGAGAGTTCCTGATGAAGGACGCGTACTCCTTCGACCTGGACGACGCGGGCCTGCGGGAGGCGTACGCGCGGCACCGGGCGGCGTACCAGCGGATCTTCGACCGGCTGGGCCTGGACTACACGGTGGTGCACGCCATGTCCGGCGCGATGGGCGGTTCGGCGTCGGAGGAGTTCCTGGCGGCGACGCCGGTCGGCGAGGACACCTTCGTCGGCTGCACCGCCTGCGACTATGCGGCGAACACCGAGGCGGTCGTCACGCGGGCGCCGGCCGCCGGCGATCCGGTCGCACAGCCGGCCGTCGAGGTGCACGACACCCCTGAGACCCCGACGATCGCCAGCCTCGTGGAGCTGGCCAACGCCCGACGGCTGGGCGGCCGCGACGACTGGACGGCCGCCGACACCCTCAAGAACGTCGTGCTGACAGTGCGCCAGCCGGGCGCCGATCGGGCCGAACCCCTGATGATCGGGCTGCCCGGTGACCGGGAGGTCGACCTGAAGCGGGTAGGTGCCGCGCTGCACCCGGCCCAGGTCGCCGTCTTCGAGGAGTGGGCCGAGCATCCGGAGCTGGTACGCGGCTACATCGGCCCGCAGGGGCTCGACAAGCTGGGCGTCCGCTACCTTGTCGATCCTCGGGTGGTGCCCGGCTCGGCATGGCTGACCGGCGCGAACGAGCCGGGTCGACACGCGACCAGCGTGGTCTGCGGGCGGGACTTCACGCCCGACGGCACAATCGAGGCGGCCGAGGTACGCGCCGGCGACCCCTGCCCCGACTGCGTCGACGGCGAGCTGACCATCCGGCGGGGCATCGAGATCGGGCACATCTTCCAACTTGGCCGCCGGTTCACCGACGCGTTCGCGGTCGACGTGCTCGGCCCGGAGGGCAAGCCGGTCCGGCCCACCATGGGCAGCTACGGCATCGGGGTGTCCCGGGCGGTTGCGGCGATCGCCGAGCAGCACCACGACGACCGAGGGCTTCGCTGGCCGGCGGCGGTCGCGCCGTGCGACGTACACCTGGTGGTCGCGGGCAAGGGGCCGCAGCTCGACGCGGCGCTGGAGCTCGGCGGACGCCTCGCCGCCGTCGGCGTGCGGGTGCTGGTCGACGACCGGACGCACGTCTCGGCCGGGGTGAAGTTCACCGACGCCGAGCTGATCGGCATCCCGCGCAGCGTCGTGGTCGGTCGCCGCCTGAGCGACGGGTACGTGGAGTTGCGTGAGCGGGTCGGCGACAGCCGCGTCGAACTGCCGCTGGAAGGACTGGTGGAACGCATCGTCCACGAAGTACACAGCGAACGTGGGAACCTGGTGTAGCCACCACGTGACGGGGTACCGCAGTTCGATCGGGTGAAAACGTCTTCGGAGGAGCTCATGACCGGTTACCGGGTCAGTGACGTGATGACCAAGCAGGTCGTGTACCTGCCGGCCGAGACCACCCTGGACGAGGCGGCCAAGGTGATGAAGGAGGCGGACATCGGCGACGTGGTGGTCACCGACGGCGCCACCCTCGCCGGCATGCTCACCGACCGGGACATCGTGGTCCGGGCGGTGGCCGAGAACAGCTCACCGGCGGCCACCAGCATCGGCTCGATCGTCACCCGCGAGGTGGTCATGATCGAGCAGCACTGCACGGCGGGCGAGGCGGCGGCGCTGATGCGGGACCGGGGCATCCGGCGGGTGCTGGTCTGCGACAGCGACCGCAAGCTCGTCGGGATCGTCTCGCTCGGGGACCTGGCCATGCAGCTCGACCCCACCAGCGCCCTCAGTGAGATCAGCGAGCAGTCCTCGACCGCCTGACCTGCCGGGGAGGGGCCCTTCCGATCGTCTCGGGTAGCGCAAGGGCTCCCACCCTGGCGGCGGTAGCCTCGACGCATGGCTGACATGCCGGCCCGACTGGCCGAGATCGTCGACGAGTTCGCCGCCGCGCCCCGCGACCTGGTGTTGGAGATGCTGCTTGAGTACGCGGACGTCATCCCGCCGCTGCCCGAGGGTGCCCCCGAGCGCGAGGGCATGGAGCAGGTGCCGGAGTGCCAGACGGCGTTCTTCCTGCGCGCCCGGGTGACGCCGGACGGGGTCGTCGACACGCTCTTCGACTGCCCGCCGGAGGCGCCGACCACTCGGGCGTTCGCCGGGATCCTCGCCGAAGGACTGGCCGGCGCGAGCGCCGAGGAGGTGCTGGCCGTTCCGGACGACCTCTATCAGCGGATGGGCCTGGCGCAGGCGATCAGCCCGCTGCGCGTACGCGGCGGCACGGCGATCCTGGGCCGGCTCAAGCGGCAGGTCCGGGAACAACTGGGCTGATCGGGCGGTTGTCACCGATCATGGAGATCGAGATCTACGCCGACGTCGTCTGCCCGTGGTGCTACATCGGCAAGCGCCGGCTGGATGAGGCTCTCGCCCAGTACGAGGGCGAGGTGACGGTTCGCTACCGGCCGTTCCAGCTCGACCCGTCACCGGTGCCCGAGCCCCGCCCGACGGTGGAGGCGATGGCCGCCAAGTTCGGCGGGCCGGAGCGGGCACGGCAGATGTTCGACCACGTGACCCAGGTCGCGGCGGGCGACGGGCTGCGACTGGACTTCGACCGCGCGCTGATCGCCAACACCTTCGACGCGCACCGGCTGGTCTCCTACGCCACCGACCACGGGCGGGCCGCCGAGATGGTGGAGGCGCTCTACCAGGCGCACTTCGTCCAGGGCGTCGACATCGGTTCGCGGGAGGCACTGGCCACCCTCGCCGGTGAGATCGGCCTGGACGCCGCCGACGCACGCCGGTTCCTCGAATCCAACGAGCGCGTCGCCGACATCACCGCCCAGCTGGCCACCGCGCGGGACCTGGGCATCAGCAGCGTGCCGACCTTCGTCCTGGCCGGGAAGTACGCGGTCTCCGGCGCACAGGAGACGCAGACGCTGCTCGCCGCGCTGGCCGAGGTCGAGCAGCGGGAGTCCGCAGCCCACTGAGCCGGCAGCCGGCGCATCGACCGACGCGATGTTTCACGTGCAACGGTATCGACGCCGGTGGCTGGTCAGGCGGGTCTGGCCAGGCCCTCGACGACCTGCGCGCCGGGCAGCGCGCCCAGCGCCGGCCCCGGCAGCGCGATCTTGCTGTGCCGTACGCCGGAACCGATGATCACATGCGGCGTGGCGATCACCCGCGCGTCGACGAGGATCGGCCACTGGGCCGGCAGCCCGATCGGCGTGATGCCGCCGTACTCCATGCCGGTCAACTCGACCGCGTCGTCCATCGGGGCGAAGCTCGCCTTGCGCACGTCCAACGCCCGCCGGGCCACGCCGTTCACGTCGGCCCGGGTGGTGGCCAGGATGACGCAGGCGGCGTAGCGGACCACACCCTCACGCTTGCCGGCCACCACGACACAGTTGGCCGACACCTCCAGCCCCACCTCGTACGCGGCGCAGAAGGCCGAGGTGTCGGCGAGGTCGGCGTCGATCGGCGCGACAAGCACGTCGTCGACGTCCACCGGCGCCTCGGCGGGCCACTGGGCGATGGCCTCCGCCACCGGCGCGGCGAGCAGGTCCAGGCGGGTACGGGCCGGTTCAGTCTTCAGCGTTCCCATCACGGGTGCGATCCTCGCACCCGTCGCGTCAGACGGCCCTGCGACCTCCGAGCCGTCCCACGACGCCACCTGGTCGGACTGCACCGGGCTGCGACTCAGCTGCCGGACAGGAAGGCGTTATCGCGCATGAAGGAGCGGTCACGGGCTGCCGCCAACTCCTCTTCGCGCTGGGCCTTGGCCCGTTGCAGCTCCAGGTCCTCCAACGCGTGCCGGACACCCAGCCGGATCACGCCGTAGAGGAAGACGAAGCCAGCGACATAAAGGATCACGGTGATGACGACGGAGAACATGGCGTCACCGTAAGGCGAACGTGAACCGGTATCCGTCTCATCTCTGCCCGGTTCCCCCGTACGTGTCGGCGAGGTGATCGGCCCAGGTCCGTACGCCGCGCGGCAGGGCCTCGGTGACCAGGCCACCGGCGCGTAGCTCACGGCCGAGCCGGCCGGGAATCCGCACCGGCAGCAGCGGCCGGCGTCCGCCCCGGGCCTCTCGCCAGGCACGGGCCGCCTCGTCGAAGCGGAGCACCTGCGGGCCGCCGTACTCCTCGATGCCGCCCAGCGGGCCGGCGACCAGCCGGGCCGCGAGCCGGGCCGCCACCTCGCCCGGGTCGACCGGCTGGGCGAGCACCGCCCGGTCACCGATCACCGGGCCCAGCCGTGCGCTGGTCGCCAACATGTCGTCCAGGAACTGGTGGAACTGGGTTGCCCGCAGCACCGACCACGGCACCGGCCCGGCCGCGATCACCTGCTCGGCGCCGAGCTTGTGCCGGTAGTACGGAATCGGCACCCGGTCGACCCCGACGATGGAGATGTAGACCAGGTGCTGGACGCCTGCCGCAGCGGCGGCCACCACCAGCCGACGGGTGCCCAGCACGTCCACCTGGTGGGTCTTCCCTCGGGGCGAGGACGCCAGGTGCAGCACCGCGTCCACCCCGGCCACCGCCTCGGCCAACCCGTCCCCGGTGGCCAGGTCGACCACCACCCACTGCACGTCGGAGGCGGTACGCGACCGCCGGCTCGTGGCCCGGACGTCCACCCCGTCGTCGCGGAGCCGGGCCAGCACCGCCTGACCCAGATGACCACCCGCTCCGGTGACCAGAACCCTCATCTTCGTCCTCCCGTCCCTCGCCATGGCAGATGACGGCGCTCAGGGACGACACGTGACCTGATGTGCGGCGGCTCACTCCACGACTCGCCCCGGCTCATCCCGAGCGCACCAGGTCCAGGACGGTGAGCAGCCCGAAGAACGCGATCACCACCTCGTTGACCACCCACGCGTGCCCCTCGGCCCACCGCCGCATATCCATCAGCACCCGGGTCGCCCGATCGCCGAGCACCAGCAACGCCAGCAGCGGCAACGCCAGCAGGAACACCGTGACCAGAACGAACGGCAGCAGGTGCCACCACGGCAGGTCACGCCGGGCCACGCTCGCACCGACGGCGGCCAGGGTCAGATCGTCGGTGGGTGCCACCACGACGAGCAGCGCGCCCATTCGCAGCGCCGAGCGCGGGTTCGCGTGCCCGATGCTGCCCAGCCACCGGCCCGACCCGGCCCGGTTTCGGCGCAGCCAGACCACCACGGCCAGACTCACCAGCAGGACGAGCACCACCACGTCGATGACACGGCCGCGGTCGGCCCTGCCCGCGACGGCGCTGGCGTCGGCGGCCAGCCCACCCAGCCACCGGGTCAGCAGCCAGCTCACCGTCACTCCGGCGGCCACCACCAGCCCCGCACCGGCGAGGAACCCCAGCGAAGCGGCCCGAGGCCGGTCCGACGACGCGAGGAAGACCGCCACGACCAACTTCGTCCCGGCGGCCACCACCACGGCCAGTGGCAGGACGGTCAGGAAGCTCATCGCCCGCCATCCTCCCGGCCCGACCGGGCGTCACACCGTCGAATCCGGGTGGATCACCCACCCGGCCGCGTACGTCCGCCCACCACCACCCGGCCGGCCAACAGCGCACCGACCAACGCCAGGCCGGCGGCCACCACCAGGGTCACCGTGTAACTGCCCCGGCCCGGCGCGCTTCCGGAGGCCAGCACGGCGCCGGTGAGCGCCAGCACGGTCGCCGCGAAGAGCGAGTCGCCCAGTTGCAGCGACGAACTGTTGCGGCCCTGCTCGCCGGGGGCGGACAACTCCAGGGTGAGCACCGACAGCGAGGGATAGAGCAGACCCATGCCCACGCCGGCCGCTGCCCAGCCCAGCACCACCACGGCCACCGGCACCTCGGGCTGGACGGCGAGCGCCACCGTGGCGATGCCGACCGTGATGAAGGTCAGCCCGGCGCGGGGCAGGCTCGCCCGGGAGGCGGGCACCGGAACACGGCCCTGCACCCACGAACCTACCGACCAGGCCAACGCCCCCACGGTGAGGACCAGCCCGGCGGCCGTCGGCGAGAACGCGCGTTCCCGGGAGAGCAGCAGCGGGATGACGACCTCGGCGCCGACGAAGGCCGCCGAGGCCAGGCCGCGCAGGCCGATCACGGTGGGCAGCCCTCGGGCGGCCCGCAGGAACCCGGCAGGCAGCAGACGGGGAGCACTGACCAGCAGGCCGGCCACGGCGAGGGTGACCAACACCAGGGCGGTGACGCCGCGCTGCTGTCCCCCGATGTGCAACAGCGCGGCGCTCGCCCCCGCCCCGCACGCCCAGGCGATCCGGGCCACCGCCCCGGCTGGCACCCGGCTCACGGCCGTACTGCCGAACGACCGCAGGCCGGGGTGGATCAACAACACCGCTGGGACGGCCACCGCCGGCACCGCGAGGAACACCCAGCGCCAGCCCAGGTGCTCGACGATCAGACCGGCCAGCGCCGGGCCGACCAGCGACGGCACGACCCACGCGGCGGCGAACGCCGCGAAGATCCGCCGATGCAACTCCTCCGGGTACGCCCGAGCGACGATCACGTACAGCGCCACCGAGAGCAGGCCCGAGCCGAAGCCCTGCACCACCCGGCCGACGACCAGCAGACCCATCACCGGTGCCGTTCCGGCCACCACCAATCCGACGACGAACCAGGCCACGCCGTGCCACATCGGCGCCCGAGGTCCCCGCGCGTCACACCAGATGCCGGACACCACCATCGCGATCACGCTGGCGGCGAACGCCCCGCCGAACGCGATCCCGTACAGCGCGAGACCGTCCAGGCTGCGCGCCACCGTCGGCATCGCCGTACCGACTGCGAGCGCCTCGAACGCGACAAGCGAGATCAGCGCGACGCTGCCCACGGTCATGGCCCGCAGCCGGGGTGCCCACAGTCCCGACTCCGGCGCAACAGCGGTGGCGGTCACCGGCGGCCCGCCGTCGGATCGTCGGTCGTCCAGAGGGTCGGGGGCGTTCTACTC
The DNA here is from genome assembly GCF_040643095.1 of Micromonospora sp. NPDC047467. Taxonomy (NCBI): domain Bacteria; kingdom Bacillati; phylum Actinomycetota; class Actinomycetes; order Micromonosporales; family Micromonosporaceae; genus Micromonospora; species Micromonospora sp. NPDC047467. The sequence goes on from NZ_JBEYTO010000015.1 coordinate 87,353, forward strand.
GGCATGGACCAAGCCTGCGACCTCAACCCGGATTGAGGTCAACCGGGGTGACCCGCCTCTCGCCCCGACGCCGCGCTGCGGAAACTTCCCCTCCTCGCAGGGCATAACGGACGCCACGTCGGGAAGCCAGCCGCCCGTATCCGAGGCAGCGGGAGGGCGAAGATGGCCGACGGCAGAAGCAGCGGCGGTAGGGAGCTGGGTCGGCACCCCTCCGGCCGTACGCCTCGATGACGGCGGTGGGTCGCGCCGCCGGCCGCCTGCTGCCGTCCGTCAATGTGCCGAACCTGGTCGGTGCGGCGTCCCGCACCGTCGGCCCGACCGCGACCCGGCTGGCCCGGCTGACCGGCCTGACCCGCCGCAAGGTGCGCTCCCTGCCCGGCCGGCACCACATCGAGGTGCACGGCGTCTGCCAACCCGGCGGCGACAAGCTGGCCCGGCAGGTGGAGAACGCGTTGGAAGGGCTGCCCGGGGTCGCCTGGGCCCGGGTGAACGCGCCCTCGGGCCGGGTGGTGGTCGCGGTGCGGACACCGGAGCCCGAGCTGCGCGACCTGATCACGGCGATCGAACGGATCGAACGGACCTGCGATCACGAACCCGATCCGGAGGTCCCACCGCCGCACCCGCCCGCGGAGGGGCCGCGTACGCCGCGCACCCTCGGGGCGTTGGCCTCCGACGTGCTGGGGCTGACCATCTCCGCGGCGACCCGGATCCTGCCGCTCACGCCGGTGCCCGGTGAGGTGGTCGGGCTGGTCGGCGCCGTGGACCTGCATCCGAAGCTGCACGCGCTGGCCGACCGGGGGCTCCGCGCCGACCCTCGCGCCGAAGTGCTGTTTCCACTCACCGAGGCGGTGGTGCAGGGCCTGACCGGTGGCTGGATCGGCATCGTGCTGGACGGCGCACAGCGGATCGTGCAGTGGGGCGAGGCCCGAGCACAGTTGCAGGCCTGGCAGCGAGCCGAGCCACGGTTGACCGGCGACCCGGACCGGGCCTGCGCACGGTGGCAGGTCAGCGACCGTCCCCGGCCAAAGCCGGACGGCCCGATCGAGCGGTACGTCAACCGCTCGCTGATCGCCGGCGTGGCGGGCGGCGTGGCGGCGATGCCGTTCGCCGGGCACAAACGCGCCGCCTCGGTCGGCCTTTCCGCACTGCCCAAGGCCCCGGGCAGTGGCCGCGAGGGGTACGCCGCCCAGCTCGGCCGGATCCTGGCCCGCCGCGGCGTGATCGCCATGGACCGCAGCGTGCTGCGGGAGCTGGACCGGATCGACACGCTGGTGCTCGACGCCGCCGTACTCGGCTCCGACCGGGGTGTCCTCACCGACCTGGCACCGCTGCCGGGAGCCGACGTGGACCAGGTGGCGGAGCGGGCGTTCACACTCTTCGACCCGAGCGCACCGGACGGGTCACGGGAGGCCGACGGCTGGCGACTCGGCCCACTGGAGCAGCTGCACGCCGCCGATCCGGGCGACACACCGGACAGTGGCCGGCTGCGATCGTCCGGCGGTCAGTTGCTCGGCCTGGCGCACGGCGACCGGCTGGCCGCGCTGCTGCGCGTCGAACCGGAACCCGCGCCGGGCGTCGACGGCCTGCCGACCGCGGCCCGGCACGCCGGGCTGCGACTGGTGATCGCCGGCCCGGACGATCAGCGGTACGGCTTCGCCGACGCCGTGCTCCCCGGCGGTGACCGGGTGGCCGACTCCGTGCGGACACTGCAACGCGACGGCGCGGTGGTGATGCTGGTGTCCGCGAACCGGGCGGGGCTCGCCGCCTCCGACTGCGGTTTGGGCCTGAGCGGGCCGGACGACCTGCCACCGTGGGGTGCACACCTGCTGGTCGGCACCGACCTGCGGGTGGTGGCGCTGCTCGTGGAGGCGGCCGGGGTGGCCCGACGGATGGCCGGGCAGAACATCCGGCTGGCCCTGGCCGGCGCCGGCCTCGGCACGCTGGGGGCACTCACCGCCCCACCGACCCAGCTGCCCCTACGGTCGCTGGCATCGGTGAACGGCGCGGCGGCGCTCGCCTTCGCCCACGGTGTGTGGCGGGCCGGCCGGGTGCCGGACCAGACGGACACCCCGGCGCCGGTGGAGACAGCCTGGCACCTGATGCCGGTCGACGCGGTCCTGGAACGGCTCCGCACCGGGCCGGACGGTCTGGGCAGCGCGGAGGCGTCCCGCCGGCAGAGCGGGGACGGTACGCCCGGCGACAACGCCCCGTCCGGCGGCCTGCTGCGCGCCTTCGTGGACGAGTTGGCCAATCCGCTCACCCCGGTGCTCGCCGCCGGGGCGGTGCTCTCGGCGTCGTTCGGCTCACTGGTCGACGCCGCGCTGGTGGGCGGCGTGGTGGGGGGTTCCGCACTGATCGGGGCGGTGCACGAACGCAACACCGAACGGTCACTGGCCGAGCTGCTGTCCCGCTCGGCGGTGACCGCCCGGGTCCGGCGGGACGGCACCGAGCGGGTGATCGCCGCGGAGGACCTGGTGCCCGGGGACGTCATCGTCGTCGAATCAGGGGATTCGGTGCCCGCCGACTGCCGGGTGCTCGAATCGGTGGGGTTGGAGGCGGACGAGTCCTCGCTGACCGGTGAATCGCTGCCCGTGGCGAAGACCGACCGCCCGGTGGTGGCCGCCAACGTCGCCGACCGGCACTCGATGCTCTACGACGGGACCACGATCGCCGCCGGCCACGGCACTGCCGTGGTGGTGGCGACCGGCACCGGCACGGAGGCGGGTCGCAGCCTGGCGCTGGTCCGGCAGGCGCCGCCGACGAGCGGGGTGGAGGCCCGGCTCGGCTCGTTGACCAAAGCCGCCATTCCGTTGGCAGCCGGCTCGGCGATCGCGGTGGCCGGCGCGGGCCTGCTGCGCGGCGTACCGCTGCGGGAGACGGCGGCGACCGCCGCGAACCTGGCCGTCGCGTCGGTGCCGGAGGGGTTGCCGTTTCTGGTGAGCGCGGCGCAGTTGGCCGCCGCCCGACGGCTGGCCGAGCACGGGGCCCTGGTCCGCAATCCGCGCACGATCGAGGCGCTGGGCCGGGTGGACGTGCTCTGCTTCGACAAGACCGGCACCCTCACCGAGGGCCAGTTGCTGCTCGCCGGGGTCGGTGACGGCGTCGGCGACCTGTACGCGCCGGTGGACCGGCTGGACGACCGACTCCGGTTGACGCTGGCTGCGGCGCTGCGGGCGACACCCGCGGCGGCCAACCCGGAGGAGTTGGCGTTGCAGACCGACCGGGCGGTCCGGCGGGGCGCCACCACGGCCGGGGTGGTGGAGCAGACCGGCGCCGCCGGCTGGCGAGCGGCTGGTGGGCTGCCGTTCGAGCCGTCCCGTGGTTACCACGCCAGCGTCGGGGAGACCGACGGTCACCTGTTGTTGAGCGTCAAGGGCGCACCGGAGACAGTGCTGCCGCGCTGCGCGGCCCGACGCACCGACGGTCGTCAGGAGCCGCTGGACGACGCCGGCCGCGCCGAGCTGCACCAGATGCTGGCCGATCGGGCCGGCTCGGGGCACCGGATCCTGGCCGTCGCCGAGTGCACCGTCGACGGCCCGGACGTCACCGACGGCGACGTGCGGAATCTGACCTTCGTGGGCTTCCTCGCCATGGCCGACGGGGTTCGGGAGAGCGCCGCGCCAGCGGTACGCCGCATCCGGCAGGCCGGCGTACACACCATCATGATCACCGGCGACCACCCGGCCACCGCCGAGGCGATCGCCGCCACCATCAGCGAGCACGACGTGCAGCGGGTGGTCACCGCAGGTGAGCTGGACCAGCTGGACGACGAGGCGCTCGCCGAACGGCTGGCGAGCACGGACGTGGTGGCCCGCTGCACCCCCGCGCACAAGGTACGGATCATCCAGGCGTTGCAGAAGTGCGGGCGGACCGTGGCGATGACCGGCGACGGCGCCAACGACGCGCCAGCGATCCGGCTGGCCGACGTGGGTATCGCGCTCGGCAAGCGGGGCACGCCAGCAGCCCGAGCCGCCGCCGACCTGGTGGTCACCGACGACCGGCTGGAGACCATCATCGCCACCCTGGTCGAAGGTCGGGCCATGTGGTCGTCGGTACGGCACGCGCTGAGCATCCTGGTCGGCGGCAACCTCGGCGAGATCGCGTTCAGCGTCCTGAGCGCCGCCGCGACCGGCCGTTCCGCGCTCACCGGACGACAACTCCTGCTCGTCAACCTCCTCACCGACCTGGCACCGGCGCTGGCCATCGCGGTCCGTCCGCCTGCCGCGGACCGCGCCGACCGACTACTCAAGGAGGGTCCGGACGCGTCCCTCGGCGCGACTCTCACCCGGGAGATCGGGCTGCGTGCGGCGGCCACCACGCTGGGCGCGACAGCCGGATGGACGTTGGCCCGGTACACCGGCCGCCGGCAGCGGGCCGGAACGGTCGCTCTCGTCTCGCTGGTCGGCACCCAACTCGGCCAGACCATCCTGGCGGGCGGCACCAGCCCCGCGGTGCTGGCGTCCACGGCGGCTTCGTTGGGTGTGCTGGTCGTGGTGGTGCAGACGCCGGGGCTCAGTCAGTTCTTCGGCTGTACGCCTCTCGGGCCGGTCGGCTGGACCATCGGAGCCGGGTCAGCGCTCGGCGCCACCTTCGCCAACGGCGCGCTCACCAGGCTGATGGAGAACCTGCCGTCGGCGGGGGACGGGCACCCTTCGGGCGATGACGCGGAGCCGGCGGCCGGCGACGCCAAACCGGCCGAATCCCAGGGCTGACCATCGCCCGGCCGCTTGGAGGGAGCCGCTGTGGCTGTGGCTGTCGCTGGTTCGAGCGTGATGTCTCAGAGACATATTGATGCCGCAGAGGCATCACGCTTTTCGGGGCGACCCCACGCCAACGGCAAATCGGGCCCACCGGCTCGGCCGCGACTACCCCATCGTCCGGAACGGGTCGCGGGCCGGTGCCTGCTCTGCCCAGCAGAGGCCGCCGCGGAACTCCACCCCCGGGATGCCGTCCGCGAGCCTGCTGATGTCCACGACACCGGCCAGGGAGTTGGCGAGATCGACTCGCAACTCCTCGACGGCGGTTGCGAGGTCGTCCTCCTCGGTGGACCAGTCGATGTCGGCGGCTCGAAGCTCCCGCACGGCGAGAGCGCACCTGCACGACCTGCGGCACGCCTTCGCCACGTTCCTGCTCGACCAGGTGGAGGATCTGCGGACCGTCATGGAACTGCTCGGGCACTCCACGATCCGGATGACGGCCGACACCTACGGCCATGTCCTGCCGACGCGGGCTCGTCAGGCTGCCTCAGCCATTGACCGGATTCTCGGCCAAGAGGAGATGGTGTGACCGCTTGGCTGTACTCGGGGCCGAGGTCAACCAAGGAAAGTGCTGGTGGAGCCCAGGGGACTCGAACCCCTAACCCCTGCCTTGCAAAGGCAGTGCTCTGCCAGTTGAGCTAGGGCCCCGTGGTGGCCGCGGCAGTCGATGAACCGTTCGCCGCAGGCCGGGCGTCAGCGCAGGTCAGGCGAGGTGGTGGCCTCGTGCCACAGCGCACGCTCGTCGTTGGAGGCCTTGACCTTGCTGTAGACGACGGCGGCCACGCCGACGACGCCAGCCAGAATCAGCAGCTTCTTGATCATGGGGCGACCCCTCGCGCTCGACTACCGTCGGACGACATTCGGTGGGGCTAGCTGGAATCGAACCAGCGACCTCAGAGTTATCAGCTCTGCGCTCTAACCGACTGAGCTATAGCCCCGTGTTGCGACGAGCAAGATTAACCCATCCGCTTGGCCGGCCCCAAATCGGGGTCGGCCCCGCGAGCCGGGCCGTCGACACCGTGAAACCTACCCGAGTACGGGACGCCGGAGCGACCGCAATTTTGCGGTGTCCCGGCGTCCCGGTCACTCAGTCCCGCTCGGCGAGGGTCAGCTCGATGCCGCCGACCAGGTCGGCGCAGACGTTGTAGACGAACGCTCCCAGCGTGGCCAGCGCGGTGAACAGCACCACGTTGACCAGGCCGATCAGCGCCGAGCTGAGGATCACGCCCTTGGCGGTGATCTGGAAGCCGCTGGTGCTCTGCCCACCACCGGCGTTGACCAGGTCGCTCAGGCTGTCGTTGACGCTCTGGAACACACCCATCGCGTCCAACGCCAGGTAGAGCACCGAGGTGGCGACCACCACGACGATGAAGAGCACCACCGAGACGGCGAACGCGAACTTCATCACGGACCAGGGGTCGATCCGCTTGAGGTTCAGCCGGGCCCGGCGCGGCCCGCGGGACGCCGCCGAACTGACCGAGCTACGCGCGGCGCGTACCGCCTCACCGACGCGAGCGGCCCCGACGGCGGACGCGTTGCCGATCCCCGGAGGCAGGCCGCCGCCGCTCGCCGGACGGCCGGCAGCGGAGGTACGACCCAAATCCGGCTGCGGCTGCGTCATGCCCGGCATGATCCGGGGTTGGGTGCCGGTGGCACCGGTCGAGGTCGCCTGACCCGGCCGGGTGCTGATCGGCTGGGTGGTCGTCGGTCGAGCCGGGCTCGGGGCGGCCGCCGCCGGGGCTGGGCCGGCGGACGCCGGCGCCTCGGCAGCGGGTTTCTCCGCCTTGTTGTCGCCCGAGCCGCCGTCCTCGCCGGGCTGCTCCGGTGGTGGTGTCATACCGGGAGCCCGGGTGAATTTCGGGGCAGGCGCGTCGGCGGGAACCGTAGCCCGGCCCACGGCCGCGCGGCCGGTCGCTGGTGTGCCGCTCTTGGCGGCCTCCTCGTCGACCGGGTTGGCCGAGGTCCCCGTGTTCCCCGACTTCGCCTGTGTCTCCGTCATTCAACTAGTCCTGTTCGTCAGGCTCGTCGGCATTGCGAGCAATCGCCACGATAGTCACGCCGTCCGGGAGGTCCATCAGCTTGACCCCCATTGTGTTCCGGTCACGTGTACGGCGTACAGGCTTCACCGGAGTCCGGATGACACCACCGTTGCTGGTGATCGCGAACAGCTCGTCGTCCGGGTCGATCACCACGGCACCGACCAGACCACCGCGCCGTTCGGTGATCTTCGCAGTCAGCACGCCCTTACCTCCCCGGCCCTGCACCGGGTATTCCTCGATCGGGGTGCGTTTCGCGTATCCCCCGTTCGTGGCCACCAGGACGTCCCGACCGTCCCGGACGACCTCCATGGCGAGCAGGACATCGTCGTCCGTGAAGCGCATGCCGATCACGCCCGAGGTGGCCCGGCCCATCGGCCGCAGCGCCTCGTCGGAGGCGTTGAACCGGATCGCCTGTGCCTTCTTGGAGACCAGCAGCAGGTCGTTCTCCGGTGCCACCAGCGCAGCACCGACCAGCTCGTCCTCATCGCGCAGGTTGATCGCGATGATTCCGCCGGAACGGTTGGAGTCGAACTCCTCGAGCCGCGTCTTCTTCACCAGGCCGTTCTTCGTGGCCAGTACCAGATAGGGGGCTACCTGGTAGTTCGGAATTTCGATGATCTGGGCGATCTGCTCGTCGGGCAGGAAGGCGAGCAGGTTGGCCACGTGTTGGCCCTTGGCTACCCTACTGGCCTCCGGCAGCTCGTATGCCTTGGCCCGGTAGACGCGGCCCTTGTTCGTTAAGAACAAAATCCAGTCGTGGGTGGAGCATACGAAGAAGTGGCTGACAATGTCGTCCTGCCGCAGCGTGGCGCCGCTGACGCCCTTGCCACCGCGCCGCTGCGAGCGGTAGAGGTCGACCTTGGTCCGCTTCGCGTACCCGGTCCGGGTGATCGTGACGACCACGTCCTCCCGGGCGATGAGGTCCTCCATCGAGACCTCGCCGTCGAACGGGATGATCTGCGTACGCCGGTCGTCGCCCCACTTGGCGACGATCTCGCCCAGCTCCTCCGAGACGATCCTGCGCTGCCGCTCCGGCTTGGCGAGGATGTCCTTCAGGTCGGCGATCTCGATCTCGAGCTTGGCCAGATCGTCCACGATCCGCTGCCGCTCCAGGGCGGCGAGCCGGCGCAGCTGCATGTCGAGGATCGCGGTCGCCTGGATCTCGTCGATCTCCAGCAGCCGGATCAGGCCCTGGCGGGCGTCGTCCACGGTTGGCGAACGCCGGATCAGCGCGATGACCTCGTCCAGCGCGTCGAGGGCCTTGCCGAGACCGCGCAGGATGTGCGCCCGCTCCTCAGCCTTACGCAGCCGGTACGCGGTCCGCCGGCGGATCACGTCGATCTGGTGCTCGACGTAGTAGCGGATGAACTGGGCCAGGTTGAGCGTGCGCGGCACCCCGTCGACCAGGGCCAGCATGTTGGCGCCGAAGGTCTCCTGAAGCTGGGTGTGCTTGTAGAGGTTGTTCAGCACGACCTTGGCGACCGCGTCGCGCTTGAGCACCAGCACGATCCGCATGCCGGTACGCCCGGAGGACTCGTCGCGGATGTCGGCGATCCCGGCGAGCTTGCCCTCCTTGATCAGCTCGGCGATCCGCTCGGCGAGGTTGTCCGGGTTGACCTGGTAGGGCAGTTCACTGACGACCAGGCAGGGCCGACCCCGCTTGTCCTCCTCGACCTCCACCACGGCGCGCATCCGGATGGACCCGCGACCGGTGCGGTACGCGTCCTGGATGGCGGTGGTGCCGACGATCAGACCGTGGGTCGGGAAGTCCGGACCCTTGACGATGCCGAGCAGCGCCTCAAGGGTGGTCTCCTCGTCCTCCTCCGGGTGCTCCAGGCACCACTGCACCGCCGCGCCGATCTCCCGCAGGTTGTGCGGCGGAATCTTGGTGGCCATGCCGACCGCGATGCCCTCGGAGCCGTTCACCAGCAGGTTCGGAATCCGCGACGGCAGGATCGTGGGCTCCTTGGCCCGGCCGTCGTAGTTGTCCTGCAGGTCGACGGTGTCCTCGTCGATGTCCCGCAGCATCTCCATCGCGAGGGGGTCGAGCTTGCACTCGGTGTAGCGCATCGCGGCGGCCGGATCATTACCCGGCGAGCCGAAGTTGCCGTTGCCGTCGACAAGCGGGTACCGCAGCGACCAGGGCTGCGCCATCCGGACCAGCGCGTCGTAGATCGCCGAGTCGCCGTGCGGGTGGAACTGGCCCATCACGTCGCCGACGACGCGGGAGCACTTCACGTAGCCCCGGTCCGGTCGGTAGCCGGAGTCGAACATGGCGTAGAGGATCTTGCGGTGGACCGGCTTGAGCCCATCCCGGACGTCCGGCAGCGCACGACCGACGATGACGCTCATCGCGTAGTCGAGGTAGGAGCGCTGCATCTCCACCTCGAGCCCGACCGGCTCGATCCGGTCGTGTGCGACCACGGCGGCGATGGCCTCGGCGGGGACCTCGGGCTCGTTCGGTGTGGACTCGGGAGAATCGGTCACTGTATACCCTTATCAGACTCAAAGTCGTTTTCGTGCTGTGGATAACCGCTGTGGATACCGGTCAAGCTGTGGATAACTCTGTGGATCGGTGGGGGGGGGGGGGGGGGCGCCCCCCCCCCCCCCCCCGGCCCGCAGAAATAAATAAACCCCCCGGCGCGGGGGGGGGGGGGGGGGGAAACAAGCCCCCCCCCACGAAAACAACCCCCAAACCAACA
>NZ_JBEYTO010000016.1:0-92633 GCF_040643095.1 Micromonospora sp. NPDC047467
CACCTCCCAGACCAGAAACGATGGGAGACAGCCTGCCCGACACATCCTCAGAACCAACGGATTACACGATCAACGTTCAAAGACGAGGCACTAGCCCGCATCGACCATGAACACTTGTCATTTCTCAGTTGACCTGAGCCAAACGGATGGCTCCTGATCTGCAGTGGCCCAAGTTAGTGAGAATCCATGAAGAGTCATGGCTCTCATTATCTCGGGCCAGGTGCAAGCCTTCTCATTATCTCGGGCCCAAACGCGGACTTCGAGTCCAGGGCTTCGCATTGAACGGGTTTGGCCTCTCTGGGGAGCAGGGCTGCCTGTGCGACTGGAGCAAGTGTGGTGAATTGCGAGGATTGTGGCTCCTAACGGGATGAGTTCGAAAGGTTGGTGGGAGTTGCTTCGCAGTGGCGGTCGGTGGCATCACGCACTACGCCACCGGCGGGTTCGGCTGCCTCCACCCGCATACGCCCCGCACGGCGGCCGACAGCCGCAATGTCACCCTCGCCGGCCACGAAGGTCTACGGCCTTCGGTGCTGATGACTACGCGACGACGTCCACGCCCGTCCGCCGCAAGATTGCGACAAAGCACGAGAGACCCGCGGGAGCGGGTCTCTCGGCGGGCGCGGGAGCCCGTGGGCGTCCTGGGCGGTGGCCGGCCGGGGTGCTGGCGGCCGGCAGGACGACACCGGCGTCCGCGTAGTACCGGACGGCGCTGACGCTCAGGCCGGTCCGCCGGGCGACATCCCCGATCGGGTACAGCTCATTCCTGTCCACGACGCCCACTATGCGACCTCAAGCGGCTTGAGACACAAGCCCCCGGTCCAGCATGTCCTCGTACCGCGCATTTTCGAAGTAAGTTCGCCGCCGTCGGCCGCATTAAAGTGAGCCCCTTCGATCCGACGGCCTCTGGTCGACGTGCTGCTGGAGGTGTGCGTGTACCGTCCGACTCTGGATCCTCTCGCCGACTCACTGGCGTTGAGTGCCCTCGTCGCCGGGCTGCCGATCATCACGCTGTTCCTGCTGCTCGGCGTCGTACGGGTACGGGCGTGGCTGGCTGCGCTCGGCGCGCTTTCCGTCGCACTACTGGTGTCCATCGTGGTCTACGCGATGCCGACCGGTCAGGCGCTGCTCACCGCGAGTCAAGGTGCCACGTTCGCGCTGTTCCCGCTCGTGTGGACGTTCGGCACCGCCATCTGGATCTACCGGATGACCGTGACGAGTGGGCACTTCGACGTGCTTCGGCGCTCGTTTGCCCGGGTCAGCGACGACCGGCAGGTGCAGGCCCTGGTGATCGCGTTCTGCTTCGGCTCACTGCTCGAAGGGCTGGCCGGGCAGGGCACTCCGGTCGCGATCACCACGGTGATGTTGTTGGCGCTGGGCTTCGGTCCGATGAAGGCGGCCACGGTGGCGCTGGTGGCCAACACCGTGCCGGCCGCATTCGGGCCGCTCGGCCTGCCGATCACCACGCTGGCCCGGGTCACCGACCTGCCGGCGGGCGACCTGGGCGCGATGGCCGGGCGTCAGGTACCGGTGATCGCGGTGTTCATTCCGCTGCTGCTGGTGGGCATGGTCGGCGGTCGCCGAGGGCTGCGCGGAACCTGGCACGTGGCAGTCGCCTGCGGCGGGTCGTTCGCGCTGGCGCAGTTCCTCACGTCGAACTACCTCTCGGTTGCCCTCGCCGACATCGTCGCGGGGCTGGTCAGCGCCGTGGTCGTGGCCGTGACCGCGCGGGCGTGGCCGCCCCGGCGCCACGAGGACCAGGTGACCGGTGGCGCGTCCGACGCCCCGCCGCAGGAAGGACCGGCAGGGCCCCGGCCGACGGCCGAATCGGGCGGGCCGGTTGGGTCGGTGAGCCAGCCGGACCGTGGGGTGGCCCTCGCCAGCCGCCCGGCGGTGGCGCCGAACCAGCCGGACGCCCCGGTGGAGGTCTGGCGGGCGTACGCCCCGTACCTGGTGATCGTGGCGATCTTCGGCCTGTCCCAGGTGCCCACGATCGCGGACGCGCTCAACGCGGTCACCGTGACCTTCGACTGGCCGGGACTGCATCTGCTGACCGTGGCCGGCACGCCGTCGTCGCTGCCGGTCTTCCGCTTCAACTGGCTCTCCTCGACCGGCACGCTGCTGGTGCTGGCTGGCCTGGTCACGATGGCGATCCTGCGCGTCACACCGCGCGCCGCACTCGTCGCGTACGGGCAGACGTTGGCGTCGCTGCGCTGGGCGATCCTCACCGTCTGCGGGCTGCTGGCGCTGGCGTTCGTGATGAACGGCAGCGGGCAGACCGCGACGCTGGGCACCTGGATGGCCGGTGCCGGCGGGCTGTTCGCGCTGCTCTCGCCGGTGCTTGGCTGGTTGGGTGTGGCGCTCACCGGCTCGGACACGTCGTCCAACTCGCTGTTCGGCGCACTCCAGGTCACCGCCGCGCAGCGCGCCGGCCTGGACCCGGTGCTGCTCGCCGCGGCCAACGCGTCCGGCGGCGTGGTCGGGAAGATGATCTCGTTGCAGAACCTGACGATCGCGGCGAGCGCGGTGGGACTGAGTGGCCGGGAGGGCGACCTGTTCCGCCGCATGTTCGGCTGGAGCGTGGTTCTGATCTCCGCGATGGCGTTGCTGGTCGGCCTACAGGCGACCCCGGTGTTGAGCTGGATGGTGCCCTAGCGGCCTCCTGACCACTTGTGCGAGGGGAGCGCTTCCGGCCGACCGCCGGTTGCGCTCCCCTCGTGGGTACGGCTTGGTGATGAGTTTTCGCGCCCGCACCCGTCACACCTACGGCGGGACACGACGAGTCGGAAGGATGACGTGATGAGTGCGGACAGCGGCTGGAGGCTCGACGGTCTCGGCCAGCCGGAGGACAGAGACGAACGCCGAGCGGTGGAACCGCTGGAAGCAACTGATCAGCGAGCAGGGAAGACCGCGGCACCCTGACGCCATCGCCGCGCTCCTCGCCGTGCTGTTTCTGTACCTCCGCGGCGCCCAAGAGAACACTTCCTACTCCTCTGAGTTCCGCGAGGACGTGCGGCGGCGGCGCGGTGTGAACACTGTCGCCGATGCGCCAGCTGTCAATCCGGACCGACCTGGGCAGAGATTCGATAATGTACATTATGTAAAGTTGGGAAATCTGGGCGTCCCCTCGATCGGGGTCAGGTGCTTCTCGATCAGGGCGACCCGCTCGTGGACCGGACCGACGGGTACGTCGACCAGTCGGTGCCCGTACGCCTCGTACACCCGTTCGTGGACCTTTGCGAAGGCGAGCGACTCGGCGTAGCTGATCCGGCGCGCGGCCGTACGCGTGACGAAGCCCAGCGGCCCGATCAGGAACACCAGGTGTCCCCGTTGGCGTAGTGCGTCGATCAGGGTGGTCTTGCCGGCCCCCGGTGCTCCGGTGAGCACGTAACGCCTCCGCTCGGTCATGCCCGCTCCACTCTCCTCCCCCTTCCAGGCAACGCGAAAATCATGCATAATATCCCTTATGCATGACAAAAAGGACGAATCGCTCGCTGTTTTGATCGAGGAGTTCCTGACCGCCCGGGCCACCCGCAAGCCCTCCCCCCACACCCTGGCGGCCTACCGGCGGGATCTGCACGCGGTGGCCGCCCTGGTCGCCGAGGATGCCACCACTCCCCTCCCCCTCGACGCGCTGTTGATCACCGACCTCTCTCCCCGGGTGATGCGGGCGGCCTTCGCCCGCTTCGCCGCGCCCCGGGCGCCCGCGTCGGTGCACCGGGCGTGGTCCACCTGGAACAGCTTCTTCACGTTCCTCGTGGCCGACGGGGTCGTGGCGGGCAACCCGATGCCGGCGGTGGGCCGCCCACGGGCGCTACTCCCCCAGCCGAAGCCGTTGCGCGGCGCGGACACTCCCGAGGTGCTGCTGGCCTCGGTGGCCCGCGACGAGGGCCGGCAGCGTGACCCGTGGCCGGAGCGGGACGTGGCGGTGCTTGCGGTGGCGCTGTGCGCCGGGCTGCGTCTGTCGGAGCTGCTGGCGCTGCGGGTCGGTTCGCTCGCCGGTCGGCCGGGTGAGCGGCGCATCGAGGTCGTCGGCAAGGGCGGGCGGCCTCGGGTGGTGCCGATCGAGGCGGATCTGGACCGGGTGCTGGCGGACTATCTGGACAGTCGGCGGCGGCGCTTCGGTTCGCGGTCGGTGCGCCCCGACTCGGCGTTGCTGGTGGACCGGCAGGGTGAGCCGCTGCGCCGTGGTGGGCTGCAGTATCTGGTGGAGTCGTGTTACCGGCGGGCGGGCATCGGTGACCGGGTGCCGCGTGGCGCGCGGTTGCACGCGTTGCGGCACACGTTCGCGACGCGGTTGGCCGAGGACGGGGCGAGCGCCGCGGAGATCATGCGGTTGTTGGGGCACGCGTCGTTGGCGTCGTCGCAGACGTACATCGAGGTGACGGCCGGGCAGCAGCGCGACGCGGTGCGGGCCAACCGGACGAACCGCGCGTTGGCGGCGCTCCTGCCGGCGGGCCGGCAGGATGCTGTGGCGCGGTGATCAGTGGGCCTTGTGGTCCGAGTCGTTGGCGGTGGTGGGCAGGGTGCCGAGGACCGCGTTGATGATGTGGATGCGGGTGTTGGTGGCCCGGTAGTCGGCGCAGACGGTGTCGGCGCGGTCGGCGAGGCGCACCGTGGGGGCGGCGCCGGTGACGGTGATGGTGGTGCCGTCGAGGGTGGTGGCGGTGCCGGCCTTGAGCAGGTCGTCGATCGAGTGGGTTCCCGCGATGAGGTGTGCCTTCAGCAGGGGGCGCAGTTGGTCGGTGTGTCGGACCATGAGGTCGTCCCAGTTGTCCTCGGAGAACTTCGCGGCGAAGGCGTCGTCGGACGGCGCGAGGACGGTGAGGCCGTCCGGTGGGAGTTCGGTGAGGACGCCGCTGGTGCGCAGGGCTGCCTCGAAGGTGGTGAGGGTGGGCATCCAGCGCAGCGCCTCGTTGACGGGTTGACCGGCGAGGAAGGTGGGGTTGCCGGGGTCGTCGGCGGCGGGCAGGGCGGCGCAGAGCGGGCCGGTGATCTCGGCTACCGCGACCGGGCGAGGGTCGGCGGGGGCGCCGCTGCACGCGGTGAGGGCGAGCAGCAGGGTGGGCACGAGCAGGCGGAGTCGCCGCGGTCGGATGCCGTTCGAGGTGGCGGGTTGCGACACGGCGTTCTCCATGGGTCTCGGGTCGATGGGTGTGCCGGCGGCGTGGGCTGACGCCCGCGCCGCCGGCACGGTGGTTCACCTAGCTGACGGTCACAGTGCCGCGCACTGGGCGTTGCGCGGGCCGTGCACGGTGTTGGCTACGCCGAGGTTGATCGGGGCGGAGCTGTTCGCCGTGCAGTTGAGCGGGCCGCGGATGATGTTGCCGGCCAGCAGGGGCACGTCGGCGCCGGTGGTGTTGCCGGTCAGGTTGACCGGGCCGGAGATGGCGACGTCGATGATGGAGATCGCGTTGGTGGTCTTCGTGAGCTGGACCGGGCCGTTGATGGTGCTGTCGGCGAGCATGACGCCGGCTGCGCCGGTGGCGGTGACCGGGCCGCTGATGGTGGTTCCGGTCGCGACGAGTGCCGCGCCGGCCTTGATGGTGACCGGGCCGTTGATGGTGGCGTCGGCGGCGCAGGTGAAGCCGGAGACGGTCAGTGGTCCGTTACGGCGGCCGGTGAGGTTCGGGTAGATGCGCTCGCCGTCGACGAGCTTCTCGACGCCCTTGGTGTCCAGCAGCAGCGGGATGAGGCCGCGTTCGGGCTGGTTGAGGGGCACGTAGTAGCCGTCGGCGGTCTTGACGACCTTCCAGCCGTGTGACGCGATGCGCTGCGCGACGGTGGCGCCGACGCCGCCCGGGCCGTCGGTGCGTGCGCCGTTGTACTGCGCTTCGGTGAGCTTGTAGGCGCACGGCGCGTTGTCGAGGATGAGGTCGGCGCGGGGGGCGTCGAGCCCCGGCGGGCTGTCACCGGGGTGCGGGGCCGGGTAGGCGGGGATCGGTCGGGATCCGCGGAAGACGAGACGGCCGTTGTTGGCGGCCTGGCCCTCGATGCCCTCGGCGCGGGAGGCGAGGATCTCTGCCTTGTTGGCGCGCTGGTAGTCGAGGAACTGGTGGAACGTCCACAGCGCGGAGTAGGTCTTGCGGCGCCGGTTGTTGGCGGTGTTGCCCTCGTCGGGTCGGGTCTGCCCGCCGGAGCTGCGCAGCTCCAGCAGGGAGTTGGCGACGTTCTTGAGGCCGAGGGTGTTGCGCAGGATGGTTTCCTCGCTGTTGCCGACGGTGCTGCCGCCTTCGCAGCCGTAGGGGCAGGCCCACCAGCCGTCTTCGGCGCCCTTGGTGTACATGTGGCCTTCGATCATGTCCTGGGACTGGTCGAAGATGGACTGGGGCACGTTCTGGTGGCGGGGCGGCAGCATCGGCAGGTCGCCGGCGCGGGCGTTGCCGTACTCGTGGCCGTCGTAGCCGGCGACGGGCCGGTAGTCGCGGACCATCTTGATGTACGCGGCGGTCTCGGGCTGACGGATCAGTGAGTAGTCGCGGTTGAGGTCCTGGCCTGCGGAGTTGCCGCGGGTGTTGTTGGCCCGGCCGTCACCGTTGATGGTGGGGACGATCAGCACGTTGGTGCGGCTGAGCAGGTCGATGATCCGGGGGTCGGTGCTGAAGGCGAGTTGCCGGGCCATGATGAGGCAGGCTTCGCGGTCGCCGGGCTCGTTGCCGTGCACGTTGCAGTTGATGGCAACGGGTGCGGTGGCGGCGACGGCCTCCGGGGTGGCCGCCGGGGCGGGGTAGCCGATGACCATCATGTTGACGGGCCGGTTCTGCAGGGTGCGGCCGAGCTCGACGACGCGGACGCGGTCACTGAGGGCGTCGATGGCCTCGGTGTAGGCGTACTCGTTGACGTCGCTGGTGTACTGCGCGCCGCGGGTGGTCTCCCACTGGGTGCGCAGCTGCTGGCCGGGGGTGTCGGGGTTGCCCCAGGGCGCGGTGGTCGTGGCGACGACCGGCGCGGAGTAGGGCTGCTCGGTGGTGCCGGCGCGGGCGCGCACTCGCCACTGGAACGTGTCCCCGGGGTTGAAACCGGCGTCGGCGAAGGTGGGTGCCTGCTGGTTGATCTGGCGGTTGGGTCGCCAGATGCCGACGATGGTCGGCGCGCCGGTGGCGTTGCCGTTGGCGTCGACGGCGGTGCGTTCGATCTGGTAGTCAGTCGCTCCCTCGACCGGCTGCCAGGCGAGGGTGGCGTACCCGTCGGCCTGGCGGACGGTGAGGTTGGCGACCTGGTTCGCTTCCGCGGCGCTGGCGGGGGTGGGGCTGATGGTCAGTGTTAATGCGATGACCGTGGATATGGCGATGATCGTGGATCGCTGGCGTCCCATGTGGCCTCCGACTAGTTGATCGTGGGCACGATTCGCTCAGCATGGTTGTCGGAGTACGTCGATGCAATGATCTTGAGGGAATCTTGCGACTTCCCGGGCCGAAGCGTCCGTTTTCAGCCGAGGTCGACCAGCAGCGGGCGGTGGTCGGAGATGGTGGACAGCGGCGCGGTCACGGCCCGTACCGGCGGGAGCTGGTCGAGGGCCTGCCGGTCGGCGAGGACGTGGTCGAGTTGCACGCGGGGCTGCCCTGCGGGGTAGGTGGGGCGGCGGCCCAGGGGGCGCCAGCCGGTGATGAGGCGGGCCGGGCCGGCGGGCAGGTTGAGGTCGCCGAGCAGGACGCGGGGGCCGGGCAGGGTGCGCAGCGCGCGGATGGTCCGGCGGAGTTGGTGGGCGTTCCAGCCGGGGACGAACGACAGGTGGGTCGCGGCGACGGTGAGCGGGCCGTGGGGGGTGTCCAGGATCGCGGCGAGGACGACGCGGGGTTCGTCGTGCAGCAGGATGAGGCCGCCGCCGGGGCCGGGGACGTAGACCGGGGATCGCACCGGCGCGGGTTTGAGTCGGGTGACGTGCCAGCTGCGGACGGGGTGGCGGCTGATGAGGCCGATGCCGTAGCAGGGTTCGCCGTGCCCGTCGTCGTCGTGGCGCAGCGGGCGGAACTGTTCGCCGGGGGTGCCGACGACGGCGGCGGCGAAGCGGTGGTGGGGTGCGTCGAGGGCGCGGGCGGCGATGGCGGTGAGGTCGAGGTGCCCGCTGCGGCTCTGGTCGCGGTCGACTTCCTGTAGGGCGAGGACGTCGGCGTCGAGGGCGCGGACGGCGGCGGTGAGCCGGTCGGGGTCGACGAGCCCGTCGGTGAGGGATCGTCCGTGCAGCAGGTTGAAGGTGGCCAGGCGCACCCCTGCACCCTACGTCCCCGTGGCATGGTTGCCCGGTGGTGAAACTGCTGCTGTGTTCCGTGCTGGTCTTCGTGGCGGTCGGCGCGTTGGGGGTGTGGCTGCGGCGTCGGCGGGGTCGGTGACCAGGTGAGACTGGCCACTTGAGTGCCGGTCAGGCGCGGTGGGGTGGGCAGAATTGCCGGCCGTGGACGCCGTGACGCTGAGTACGCTGCTAGCCGCCGCCGCGATGGCCGGGTGGGTCGATGCCGTGGTGGGCGGTGGCGGGTTGCTGCTGCTGCCGGCGTTGCTGGTGGCGGCGCCGGGTTTGCCGGTGGCGACGGCGTTGGGCACCAACAAGTTGGCGGCGATCTTCGGTACGGCGACGGCGGCGGCGACGTACGCGCGGCGCACGAAGGTCGACTGGCGGGTGGCGGGTCCGGCGGCGGGGTTGGCGGTGCTCAGCGCGGGGGTGGGCGCGGCGTTGGCCGGGGCGGTGCCGGCGTCGGCGTACCGGCCGGTGGTGTTGGTGGTGCTGGTGTCGGTGGCGCTGTTCGTGCTGCTGCGTCCGCGGCTGGGGGTGGTGGCGCAGCCGGCGCGGCGTACCCCGGTGCGGGTGGCGGTGGTGATCGGCGTGGCCGGGGTGGGCATCGCCCTGTACGACGGGTTGATCGGCCCGGGTACGGGCACGTTCCTGGTGTTGGCGTTCACGGCGCTGGTGGGTGCGGACTTCGTGCACGGTTCGGCGATGGCGAAGGTGGTCAACGCGGGTACGAACCTGGGTGCGCTGGTGGTGTTCGGGGTGACCGGGCACGTGTGGTGGTTGCTGGGCGCGGCGATGGCGGTGTGCAACATCGCCGGGGCGGTGCTGGGCGCGCGGATGGCGTTGCGTCGTGGGTCGGGGTTCGTGCGGGTGGTCCTGCTGGTGGTCGTGGTGGCGTTGGTGGCGAAGTTGGGTCACGACCAGTGGGTGGCCCGCTGACGGCCCGGTAGGGGTCAGCGGCGGCGGCTGGGTGAGTCGAAGCGGCCGGCGCGGATCTCGCGCAGGGCGCGGCGGCGCACGTCGCCGCGCAGGGTGTCGACGTAGAGGGTGCCGCGCAGGTGGTCGGTCTCGTGTTGCAGGGCGCGGGCGAGGAAGCCGCTGCCGGTGATGCTCAGGGGTTCGCCGTGCTGGTCGACGCCGTGGGCGGTGGCGTGCAGCGCGCGTGTGGTCGGGAAGTACAGCCCGGGGATGGACAGGCAGCCCTCCTCGTCGTCCTGGAGTTCGTCGGACAGCTCCAGGGTGGGGTTGATGAGGTGGCCGCGGTGCCCGTCGGCGTCGTAGACGAACACCTGGGCGCTGACGCCGATCTGCGGGGCGGCGACGCCGGCGCGGCCGGGTGCGCCGAGCAGGGTGTCCATCAGGTCGGTGACCAGGGCGCGCAGGTCGGCGTCGAACGTGGTGACGGGTTCGGCCGGGGTGCGCAGGACGGGGTCGCCGATGATCCGGATGGGCCGCATGGTCATGCGGGTCAGCGTATCGCCGGTGGGGGTGGGTTCAGCGCCCGGCCAGGGTGGCGCGGATCGGGGCGGTTTTCGCGGCGGCTTCGGCGACTTCGGCGTGTGCGTCGCTGTCCCAGGTGATGCCGCCGCCGGCCCAGGTGTGCAGTTTCTCGCCGTCGGCGGCGGCGGTGCGGATGGTGAGGCCGAGGTCGACGCGGCCGGGGGCGACCCAGCCGAGGGCGCCCATGCTGGCGCCCCGGCCGACGGGTTCGAGGCGGGTGATCTGGGTGAGGGCGGCGCGTTTGGGCGCGCCGGTGACGGAGCCGCCGGGGCAGGTGGCGCGCAGCAGGTCGGCCAGGCCGAGGCCGTCGGCGGCGGCGGCGTGGACGGTCGACTCGGCCTGCCACAGGTCGCACCAGCGGCGTACGGCGAAGAGGTCGTCAACGGCGACGGTGCCGGTGCGGGCGATGCGGGCGAGGTCGTTGCGTTCCAGGTCGACGATCATGATGTGTTCGGCGCGTTCCTTGGCGCTGGCGAGCAGCTCGGCCCGGCCGGCGGGGGTTGCTGGGCGGGTGCCCTTGATGGGTCGGGTGGTCAGCGTGCCGTTGTGGACCTCGATGAGGGTTTCCGGTGAGGCGCAGCCGATGGCCCAGCCGTCGCCGGTGAGCACGCCGCCGTAGCGGGCGCCGGGGAGCGCGCCGAGGCGGCTCAGGGCGGGTAGCGGGTCGCCGGTGTAGCGGGCGGCGGCGTGTCCGACGAGGTTGGTCTGGTAGACGTCGCCGCGGCCGATGGCGCTGCGGACCGCGTCGACGGCGTCGGCGTGTTGGTCGGGGGTCCAGCTCTCGGTCCACTCGCCGAGCCACCACGGCGTCGGCGGCCCCCCGGTGGGGGTGCGGGTCGGGCGGTGGTCGTAGACGACGACGGCGAGGTCGGGCAGGGCCGGTGCGGGCTCCGGGGCGGCGGGTGGGGCGCCGGCCAGGAGCGCGCCGGCGGCCGCGGACAGGTAGAGCGCGGCGCCGCAGAGCCGGGTGTCGGTGTCGTGGTGGTCGGGGGCGGGTCGGGTCAGGTCGTGCAGGGGCAGGCCGTGCGCGGCGAGGAATTCCTCGGCGAGGGCGGCGGGGTCGCCTCCGTCGCCGAGGCGCCAGTGCAGACGGGCGCGTTCGACGAGCGCGCCCCGGCAGCCGGCGGGCGCCGCGGGTACATCGACCAGCACCTCTGGGAGCGTTTCCACGCCGTATGGCCCGACCTTCCTCATCCGTTCAGTGGATTTCCCGTGTCCAAGACCGACACCTGCTCGGCGTTGGACACATTCGCTTGGTACTGTGCGTCACTGGTCATGTGAACCATGACACAGTGCCCCCACAGTCCGGAGAACCCGATGTGCCAGCACCAACCGACCTGCCCCTCCGCTGAAGCCACCGACCGGGAAGCCGCCCGGGTCCTCGCCTGCTTCCCTGAGCAGGGCTGGAGCCTGCTCTGCAACGGTGTCATCGTCTTCGAGGACACCGGCGAGCTGCTCCCCGACGGCAGCAGCATCGCCCCGCACCGCGGCCCCGCCCGACACGCCCTCGCGGCCTGACCGACCACCCAGCGTTACCGAATCGCCGCCGTCGACCCAGGCTAGTCCCCCGGTACGGGACGTCCGAGCCCAGGTCGGCGCGGTTGCCGGGGCGGCCACGCACCGCCCGCCCCGGCCCGCCGTTGTCAGTCCTCGAACGCCTCCGGTGACGGGCACGAGCAGACCAGGTTCCGGTCGCCGTACGCGCCGTCGACACGCCGCACCGGCGGCCAGTACTTCCCGGCCCGGTCCACCCCGGTCGGGTACGCGCCCACCGACCGCGGGTACGGGTGCGGCCACTCGTCACCGCTGACCATCGCCGCGGTGTGCGGCGCGTTCGCCAGGGGGTTGTCCTCCGCCGGCCACTGCCCCGACCCCACCTGGTCGATCTCCGCCCGGATCGCGATCATCGCGTCGCAGAACCGGTCCAGCTCGGCCAGGTCCTCGCTCTCGGTCGGCTCCACCATCAGCGTCCCCGCGACGGGGAACGACATCGTCGGCGCGTGGAAGCCGTAGTCGATGAGGCGCTTCGCCACGTCGTCCACGCTCACCCCGGTCTCCTTCGTCAACGGCCGCAGGTCGAGGATGCACTCGTGCGCCACCAGGCCCTTGTTGCCGGCGTACAGCACCGGGAAGTGCCCGCGCAGCCGCGCCGCCACGTAGTTCGCGGCCAGCACCGCCACGCCGGTCGCCCGGGTCAGGCCGGCCGCGCCCATCATCCGCAGGTACGCCCACGGGATCGGCAGGATCCCCGCCGACCCGTACTTCGCCGCCGAGATCGCCAGCGTCGCGTCGGCGTGCGCGCCCAGCGGGTCGCCGGGCAGGAACGGCGCCAGGTGGGAGCGCACCGCCACCGGACCCACACCGGGGCCGCCGCCGCCGTGCGGGATGCAGAACGTCTTGTGCAGGTTGAGGTGCGACACGTCCGCGCCGAACCTGCCCGGCTTGGCGAACCCGACCAGCGCGTTGAGGTTCGCCCCGTCGACGTACACCTGCCCGCCGGCGTCGTGGACCTTCGCGCACAGCGACGCGATGCCCGTCTCGTACACCCCGTGCGTCGACGGGTACGTCACCATGATCCCGGCGAGCGCGTCGCGGTGCTTGTCGATTTTCGTGTCGAGGTCGACCAGGTCGATGTTGCCGTCGTCGTCGCAGGCCACCACGACGACCCGCATGCCGGCCATCACCGCCGACGCCGCGTTCGTGCCGTGCGCCGACGACGGGATGAGGCACACGTCGCGGTGCGACTCGCCCCGCGACGCGTGGTAGGAACGGATCGCCAGCAGCCCGGCCAGCTCACCCTGCGACCCGGCGTTGGGTTGCACGCTCACCGCGTCGTAGCCGGTCACCTCGGCCAGCCACGACTCCAACTGGCCGATCATCTCCCGGTACCCGACGGTCTGCGCGTCCGGCGCGAACGGGTGGATGTGCGCGAACTCCGCCCAGCTGATCGGCTCCATCTCGGTGGTCGCGTTCAGCTTCATCGTGCACGACCCGAGGGGGATCATGCCCCGGTCCAGGGCGTAGTCGAAGTCCGACAGCCGCCGCAGGTAGCGCAGCATCGCCGTCTCCGAGTGGTGGCTGCGGAACACCGGGTGGGTCAGGAAGTCGGTCGTGCGGCGAAGCTCGGCCGGCAGGGCCGCGTCGGTGTCGCCGTCGAACGCGGGCACACCGAACGCCGCCCACACCGCCTGAAGGTGCGCCACGGTGGTCGTCTCGTCGCAGGACATCCCCACCCGGTCGGCGTCGACCAGCCGCAGGTTGACGCCCCGCTGCGCGGCGTCCGCGACCACCCGCTGCGCCCGGCCGGGCACGGTCGCGGTGATCGTGTCGAAGAACGCGACGTCCGCGACGTCCACGCCACCGGCGCGCAGCCCGGCCGCGAGCCGCGCCGCCATGGCGTGGGTACGCGTCGCGATGTCCCGCAGCCCGTCCGGGCCGTGGTAGACGGCGTACATGCCGGCCATCACCGCGAGCAGCACCTGCGCCGTGCAGATGTTGCTTGTCGCCTTCTCCCGCCGGATGTGCTGCTCACGGGTCTGCAACGCCAACCGGTACGCCGGGTTGCCGTCGGCGTCACGCGACACCCCGACCAGCCGGCCCGGCAGCATCCGCTCCAGGCCCGAGCGCACCGCCAGGTAACCGGCGTGCGGCCCACCGAAGCCCATCGGTACGCCGAACCGCTGGGTGGTGCCGGCGGCGATGTCCACGCCGATCTGCCCCGGCGCGCGCAGCAGCGTCAACGCCAGCAGGTCCGCCGCGACCGTCACCAACGCGCCGACGGCGTGTGCCGCCTCGACGAGGGCCGCGTGGTCGCGGATCGCCCCGGACGCGCCCGGGTACTGCAGGTGCAGGCCGAAGAACTCCGCCGGCAGCTCGTCACGGTCGACGTCGACGACCCGCACCTCGATGCCCAGCGGCTCCGCCCGGCTGCTGATCACCGCGATGGTCTGCGGCAGCGTGTCGGCGTCGACGACGTACACCCGGCTCTTGCTCTTGGAGGCCCGGCGGGCCAGGGTCATCGCCTCCGCCGCGGCGGTGCCCTCGTCGAGCATGGAGGCGTTCGCGGTGGCCAGGCCGGTCAGGTCGGTGACCATCGTCTGGAAGTTCAGCAGCGCCTCCAGGCGGCCCTGGCTGATCTCCGGCTGGTACGGCGTGTACGCCGTGTACCAGGCCGGGTCCTCGAGGACGTTGCGGCGGATCACCGCCGGGGTGTGCGTGCCGTGGTAGCCGAGGCCGATCATCGACACGGCGACGGTATTGCGCGCCGCCAGGGCCCGCAGCTCGGCGATCGCCTCGGCCTCGGTGGCGGCCTCCGGCAGGTCGAGGGTGCCGTGCCAGCGGATCACCTCGGGGATCGCGGCGTCCATCAGCTCGTCGATCGAGCCGTGCCCGACGACCTCCAACATGCGGCGCTCATCGTCCGGTCCGGGACCGATGTGACGGGTGGCGAACTGCTCTACGGTCATCAGGGGCACTCCCGGGCGAGGTCGACGTGTCGGCCTCCCCCTCTGTCGCACCCCAAAAGAGCGCTCCACAGTGCCTGCCCACGAGGTCCTTTTGCCTGAGAGGTTCCGGGGAGGATTTGCCCCTTCGGCGCCGCCCCGGATGCTGTCGGGCGGTCTCTCCCACGTGGGTGTTACCGGCATGGTCAACGCTACCAGCGTCGGTGTTACCGGCAGATGTCCTACCCCCGCGCCGTCACACCCGCAGCCCGCCGGCCACCCGGTCGGCCAGCGCGGGCAGCACCTCACCCAACGGCGCGTCGACGCACACGGTGGCGTACCCGTCACCCCGGGTCGGCCCCTGGTTGACGATCGCCACCGGAATGCCGCCTTTCGCCGCGCGAATCACGAACCGGCGGCCCGACATCACCGTCAACGACGACCCGAGCACCACCAACGCCCTGGCCTGCTCCACCAGGGCGAAACACCGCGCCACCCGCTGCGGGGGCACCGTCTCGCCGAAGAACACCACGTCCGGTTTCAGCATCCCCGTCCCGCAGATCCCGCAGTCCACCGGCCGGAACCCCACCACCTGCTCGTCGGGGAGATCCACGTCACCGTCCGGGTTGACCGCGGCGACCCGGGCCACGAAGTCCGGGTTGGCCTCGCGCAGCCGCCGGTCCACCTCCTCCCGGGAGGTCAGGTTGCCGCAGTCCAGGCAGGTCACCTCGTCGAGGCGGCCGTGCAACTCGACCACCGATCCGCTGCCGGCCGCGCCGTGCAACCCGTCGACGTTCTGGGTGATCACCGCGTCGACCAGGCCGGCGCGTTGCAGCCGCGCCACCGCCCGATGTCCGGCGTTCGGCGCGGCCCGCGCGATCAACCGCCACCCCAGGTGACTACGCGCCCAGTACCGCCGCCGCGCGAGGGGATCACCGGTGAACGCCTGGAACGTCATCGGGGTGTGCCGGCGGGCCACCCCGCTGGGCCCCCGATAATCCGGGATGCCGGACTCGGTGGACAGGCCCGCGCCGCTGAGCACCACCACCCGCCCGCCGGCCAGCAGCGACGCCAACACCTCCAGGCTCTCCGTCACCCCTTCATGCTGCCTCAGCGCACCCGCCGACGGCGAACCCCCGGCCCGGGCGCTCCTGCCTCCTTCGCGCCGGTCGCGGCGCGCGACGGGCCCGGGCCGCCTGGTGCCGGTAGGTTGAGCGGATGCGCGTCGTCATCGCCGGAGGCCACGGCAAGATCGCCCGTCTGCTGGAGCATCACCTCGCCGAGCGCGGCGACACCGCCGTCGGCCTCATCCGCAACCCCGACCAGGCGCCCGCGCTGCGCGCCGCCAGCGCCACCCCGGTCGTCTGCGACCTCGAACACGCCGACGTCACCGAACTCGCCGGGCACCTCGACGCCGCCGACGCGGTGATCTTCGCCGCCGGCGCCGGTCCCGGCAGCGGCGTCGCCCGCAAGGACACCGTCGACCGGGCCGCCGCCGCGCTGCTCGCCGACGCCGCCACCCGCGCCGGCATCCACCGCTACCTGCTGGTCTCCTCGATGGGCGTGGACGACCCACCCGCCGACGGCACCGACGACGTGTGGGCGGCGTACCTGCGGGCCAAGCGAGCCGCCGAGGACGACCTACGTACCCGTGACCTGGCCTGGACGGTGCTCCGCCCCGGCCGGCTCACCGACGACGCGCCCACCGGACGCGTCACCCTCACCCGGCACGCCGGCCGTGGCGCGATCAGCCGCGCCGACGTCGCCCACGTCCTCGCCGCGCTCCTCGACACGCCCCACACCGCCGGCGCGACCCTGGAACTCGTCGGCGGCTCGACGCCGATCACCGACGCCGTCCACGCCGCCCGCACCTGAGCGGGCCGCCCCGGGTGGGGGCCGCTCGTGGCGGACCCCACCCGGGAAGCAATCACCGCTGGTGGTGACGCGGCAGCGCCGCCTGCCCCGACGCACCGCCCACGAACGGCGCCCCCGGCGTCTGGCTCGCGATCCGGTCCATCGTGCGCGCCAACTGCTCACTGCCGTCGTCGAGATGCCGTGCCGCCGCCTGCATGTGCGACACCATCATCTCCCCGAAGATCCGCAGCGCCTCCCGGGTCGCCACCGTGTCGTCGAAGCTCGACCCGGCCGACGCGCGGTACTCCGTCACCGCCCGCTCGGCCTCCTGCTTCGCCTCCTCCGCCGCAGCCCGCATGTAACTCTCGTACTGCACCCGGGCGTACTCGGCGACCCGCCGCGCGTAGTCATGCGCCTGCGCGATGATCTGCTCCGCCTCGCGCTGCGCCGCCGAGAGCAGATTCACCTCCTTGGCCGCCGGCGTCTTCGCCGCCGCATCCGCGCTCGGGATCACCCCGTGCCGGTGCAACTCCACCCGGTCGGTGAGGCGCTCATTCTCCGCCCGCAGATTCGCGATCTGCGTCGCCATCAGATCGAACTCGTCGGCGACCTGCACCCGGAACCGGTCCACGTCGGCGCTGTCGTAGCCACGCCGCGTGAACGGCGCCGCTCCGAACTCCCACCGCCGGACCCGGTCGGCCGTCATCCGCACCTGCACACCACCGGAAACCTGCACACCGTCGTACCGGCTGATCGGGGTCGCGCTCACTGCTCACCCCTTTCGTTTGACTGCTGCTGCACCGACGTACGCCAGGACGCGCCGTACCACTGCGCACCCAGGCCCTCGTGGTGCACCTGACCCGCCTGATAGCCCGCCCGGGCCAACGCCTGCACCGAATGCGACACCATCTCGTCCGACCCGCACACGTACACGTGCCGCGAACGCCAGTCACCATCACCCAGCGCCCGATCCACCGCGTGCACGAACTCCCCGGGCCGGGTCACGTCCGCACCCTCCACGTACGTCACCGTCAACCACGGACACGACGACGCCAACTTGTCGATCGCGTCGCTGTCGTAGAACTCGCTGCGCGAACGGGCACCCACATACAGGTCCACCCGGCGGCGGGAACCCTCCGCGGCGACCTGCTCCACCAACGCCTTCACCGGCGCCCAGCCGGTGCCCGCCGCCAGCAGCAACAGATCACTGGAACCAGCCGACCACAACGCCAGCCGCTCCCCCACCGGCGCGGCCAGATGCACGACGTCACCCACCGCCGAGCCGTACACCAACCGCGACGACACCGCGCCACCCGGCGCGGCCCGCACGTGCAACTCCAACGTGCCGTCCGCCCGCGGCGCGTTCGCCGGCGAGTAGTACCGCCACGACCGCACCGACGGATGCGACACCCCGATCGACTGACCCGGGACGAACGGCAACAGGTACTGCGGGCGCACCGTCAACACCGCCACGTCGAACGCACGCCGCTCATGGGCCACGATCTCCGCCACCCACCACGGCGGGTTCACCGCCTCCGCGGCCTGCGCCGCCTCCGTCATCACCTGCGCGATCAGCCCGTACGCCGCCGCCCAGTCCTGGGCCAGCTCATCGGTCCACTGCTCCGCCAGGAAATGCTGCAACGTCGCCAGCAGCGCCTCACCGACCGCCGGGTAGTGCTCCGCGCGTACCGCGAACTTGCGGTGGTCCGCACCGAGATCCTGCAGGTAACCCACCACCCGGTCCACCTGGTCCACATGCGACACAATGTGCCCCAGCGCGGTCACCAGGCGGTCCCGCTGACCGGCCATGTTCGTGGGGAACATCTGCCGCGTCTCGGGATGGGCCAGGAACAACGTCGAATAGAAATAGAGCGGCACCTGGTCGCCGTGCGCGGCGACCAGCGACCAACTCTGCTTGAGTCGGGACGCGTCCACGCTCAGGCGCCCGGACGCGTCCCGGTGGCCACCACCTGGTCCTGCACCTGCGCCAGCACCGCCTGCACATCGGTCAGGATGTCCGCCGGCACACCCAACTCGGTCAGCGCCGCGCTCAGGTGCCCACCCACCTTGGCGTAGTGCTCCAGCGTGATGCCCATCGGCTGGTGGGCCTCGGCCAACCCGCGGCCGGCGTACTCGTTCGGGCCGCCCAACACCACCGCCAACATCAGGGCGAGGTGCCGGCGCTGACCCACCATGTCCACAGTGGCGAAGTAGTCAGCCAGGTCGGGATCGGCGAGCACCTTGTCGTAGAACAGCTCCACGGCCGCCTTCACCGCGTTCGCACCGCCGATGCGGTCGTAGTGCGAGACGGGAGCGGTCTCCTGGGTAACCGTCACGGTCGTTCCTTCCAGGGTGAGAAATCGCGCCGGGCAGCGCGGAGGGGCATCGGCCCATCGGAGCGGCCCCGCTAGTCACGACGTCGCGCCAATTGGCCGTTCGGACCATAGCGTGCCGCCGACCAGCGGTCAGGCCCCCCCTATCCAATTCTCACCAGAGCGCACACACAGAGTCACCAAAGGTGGGCTCACGCTCCACAAGCGGCAACCGCGCAACCACCCACGGCATCCACTGTGGAATCAACCGCCCAGGGAACCACCACCCGGGCCTCCCGGCCTGACCTACCGCCACCAGCCGGTCACGCGAAACCCCGTGAACTCAGCCCGCGCGACGCCGCGCCCGCCGCGCCGCCAACTCGTCGCCCACCGGATCCACATCCGACGCCACCGCCGGCTCCACCGGACCGCTCACCGCCGGCTCCGCCGGCAAATGCGACAACGACCCCTGGATCTCCTTGAAAGCCCCACCGATCGCGATGCCGAACACGCCCTGGCCACCCTGCAACAGGTCAACCACCTCCTCCGGAGACCGGCACTCGTACACCGTCGTCCCATCAGAGATCAGCGTGATCCCGGCCAGATCCTCCACGCCACGCGACCGCAACGCCTCAATCGCCTTACGGATGTTCTGTAGGGACACACCCGCGTCCAACAACCGCTTCACGACCTTCAACACCACCAGGTCGCGGAACGAGTACAACCGCTGCGTCCCCGAACCCGACGCGTCCCGCACGCTCGGCACCACCAGCGTCGTACGCGCCCAGTAATCCAACTGCCGATAACTGATGCCCACCGCGTGACATGCCGTCACACCTCGGTAGCCCACCGAACCGTCACTCTCAGTTGCCGCGCCGGGCGACGACGCGCCCGGCGCGCTCAACTGTGTACCCGGATCGGAATCCTGCGGTTCGTGCATCCGGACAACCTCCCCGTCAGTGCGGCGACGCGTCGTTTCCGGGACGCGCACCCCTCGACACGGCAACCCTATCGCCACGCTCAGGGGTTACCGCGGAGGAACCGGCACGACACGCCGCGCAGCCACCGAGAAAGATCACCAACCGCCCGGGGCATCACCCACAGTGACAGCCACCCGGAACCGAGCCCGTCAGCCCGCGAAATCCTCCGGACGCACCTGCTCCAGGAACTCGCGGAACTTCTCCACCTCGTCCTCCTGCTCGTCAGGGATAACGATCCCCGCCTCGCTGAGGACCTGCTCCGCACAACGAATCGGCGCACCAACCCGCAACGCCAACGCGATCGAATCGCTCGGCCGCGCCGACACCCGCACCCCATCGCCGATCAACAGATCCGCGTAGAACACGTTCTCCTTGAGCTCGGTGATCTCCACCGCCTGCAACGGCGCCTGTAACGCCGCCAACACGTCCCGCAGAAGATCATGCGTCAACGGACGGGCCGGCTTGACCCCCTGCTGCTCATAAGCGATAGCCGTGGCCTCGACCGCGCCGATCCAGATCGGCAGATAGCGGTCGCCCTCGACCTCCCTGAGCAGGACGATCGGCTGGTTGCTGGGCAGCTCCACCCGAACTCCGACCACGCTCAGCTCGCGCACCGCCGCCTCCGTGTCGTTGTCACCTACGCCGCACCGCGCCTTTCCCTGCACGGTACACGGACCGCGACACGGCCGTCCCATGCGCTACAGCACCACGCCCGCGCCAGAAAGGGGTTACCCCGGCAAGCCTACGGCACGCTTCCCGACAGAGATCTTTCCGCTCCGCCGCCGCCCACCGGGCACCCTCACCGACCCAACGTCGACCGCAGACCCACCCGCACCAACGCCGCGTGCAGCTGCTCGGACAACGCCACCAACTCCCGCGCCGTCTCCGCCGCCCGCGCCCGCGCCGCCGGATCACTCTGCCGCGCCAACGGCGCCACCAACTGCGCGAACAACCCGACCTCACGGTCCGCCGCGCTCCGGTAACCCCGCAGGTGCCGCGGCTCCAACCCGTACGCCGCCAACCCCGCCACCGCCGACGCGATGATCAACGCATCCGCGTCATACCACCCCGGCGGATCCGACACGAGCACACCGAGCCGCTCCAACTCCGTCAACGTCGACTCGTCGATCCCACTACGGGCCACCAGATCAAGCCGGCCGAGCCGCACCTGCGACGACTCGGCCGGCTCCACCGACTCCCGACCCGGCACCGCACCATCAGGACCCACCGCGACCAACGACGGCCGCGAACGCCCCGGCTGCTCACCGGACGAATCCCACTCCGCCAACTGCTCACGGATCACCCGCAACGGCAGATACCGGTCCCGCTGCGCGGCCAGCACGAACCGCAACCGCGCCACATCATCCCAGCTGTACTTCCGGTAACCCGCCGCCGTCCGCTGCGGCTCAACCAGCCCCTCGGCCTCAAGGAACCGCAGCTTCGAAATCGTGGTATCCGGGAAATCCACCCGCAACTGCCCCAGCACCTCACCGATGCTCATCAGCGGCTGGGACCGGGCCGCCCCGGGTGGCGTGGAGGCCGCAGGCTCGTTCACCCCCGGCCGGCCTCCTCCTCCGGGCGCGGACCGGCGATGAACACCACCCGGAACTTACCGATCTGAACCTCGTCACCATTGCTCAACGTGGCCGCCTCGACCCGCTCACGATTCACGTACGTGCCGTTGAGGCTGCCCACATCCCGCACCGTGAACGTGCCACCGTCCCGATGGAACTCCGCATGCCGACGCGACACCGTCACGTCGTCGAGGAAGATGTCACTGTCCGGGTGCCGGCCACTGGTCGTCACATCGTGGTCCAACAGGAACCGGGCACCCGCATTCGGACCGCGACGAACCACCAGCAGCGCCATACCGGGCGGCAGCGAACCGGACATCCGGCTCGGCACCACATCGGTGTCCGGCCCCTCCAGCACTTCGTCGAGCGAACCGAGATTGAGCGTCGAAGTGACGTCGAGCGGGGGGAACTCGTCGTCTGGCCGCGTCATGGGACCACCTCACGGATCTGTTCGGTCGGCGTCGGGTAATGGCGGGTCTGGCCGCCGGGCACTCGAACACCCGGCGGCTGGCTCCCCGTGCCCGGGAAGGCAATTCCGCAACGCTCAACTAATGGTTTCTTCTCGGTCGACTGGGCGAGCCTAGCCAGCGCCGAAATGCAGGGCAACCGGACGCGCGCAGACAACACGCCCGCCGGATCAAGCACACTCAGCCTTCGGTGATCTTCTGGTACGCACCCGCCGTCAGCAACCCGTCCACCGCGGTCGGATCATTCGGCGTGATCTCCACCAACCAACCCGCACCATACGGATCAGTGTTGATCAGCTCAGGAGTGTCACCCAGCGCCTCGTTGCGCGCCGCCACCGTACCCGCCACCGGCGCGTAGATCTCCGACACGCTCTTGGTCGACTCGATCTCACCCAACGAATCACCGGCCGCTACCACCGCACCGACCTCGGGCAACTGCACGTACACGATGTCACCCAGCGCGTCCTGCGCGAAGTGCGTGATGCCGATCCGGGCCGAACCCGTGCCGTCACCCGCCACCCACTCATGCTCGGCGGTGTATCGCAGATCCTCGGGAATCACCAGACGCGTCCTCATCCATCGGTGCCCCGGACCACCCGGGCCCGGCGCGGCCGCGCCGGTCAGGAGACCGGACGGGCGTGTTCCAACTTGATCGGCAGGTGCAGCGCCGAAACCTCGGCAACCTCACGCTCCCCAAACGTCACGTTACCGCCGTCACCCCGGACCGACGCGACCACCCCGCCAGGAATGTTCAACGCCGTACGCATCGTCGCCGGATCACCGATCACCGTGATCGTGAACGGCGCCGACAACCGCCGCCCCTCCACCACCAACGACCCGTTCTCCCCATCCAGGAAGTACGTCGACGCGATGACCCGCACCGTCGCCCGGTCACCACCGGAGATCTGCATCGCCTCCGCGCCGGCACCCCGCAACTCCTGCACCGCGTCCAACACCCGGTTCGCCGAGATCGGCTTGGCTCCACCGTAGAACTGCACCGTCAACCCCGGGCCCACCGCCGGCAACGTGCCCGCCAGCACACCCAGCTCATCAGCCCGACGGGTCGCCTCGTCCAACGCCGCCTGACGACCCTGCTCACCCGAGGCCAACTGCCGCTGGCTGTCCTCCAACGCCCGGATGTCCTGCTGAAGACGGTTCTCCCGCGCATCCAGATCCGACAGGATCCGCACCAGGTCCTCCTGACGCGTCGCCCCCAACGTCGGATCCGTCGACGTCGTCTTCAACTGCACCACCAGCGTGAAGCCCAGCAACGCCAACAACGCCGCGATCATCACCCCGGCCGTACTCAACCGCCACCGGCCCGCCACCACCGGCCCGGCCCGCCGCACCGGCAGCTCCTCCAGCCCGTCCGTCCGCTCGACCGGCTGCTCCGACCGCGACACCGCGCTCAGATCCACCGTCGCGCCCTCGTCATCGACCGGCGCCGCCCCGGGCTCCACAGCCGGCGACTCCGGCTCCACCGGGCCGTGCGGCGCCAACGGGCTCAGCTCGTCCGGGTCCGGCGCATCCGGCCGAGGATCCGGCTCACCCGCCGGCCCACCCGGACGCGCCGGACCCGCCGGCTGCGGCCAACCCGTCCCCGTCTCCGTCTGCTCGTCGCTCATCGCGTCAAACCTACGCCCGGAACAGGTGCCGACGGATCGCCGCCACGTTCCCGAAGATCCGCACACCCAACACGACGACCACACCAGTGGACAACTGCCCGCCCACCCCCAACTGGTCACCCAGATACACGATCAGACCCGCCACCAGCACATTCGAGATGAACGACACCACGAACTGCTTGTCGTCGAAGATGCGGTCCAACTTCGCCCGCACCCCCCCGAACACCGCGTCCAACGCGGCAACCACCGCGATCGGCAGGTACGGCTGCAACGCCGCCGGCACCGTGGGATCAAGCCACACCCCGAGCACCACACCGGCGAGCAACGCCAGCACCGCGATCATCGGCCACCTCCGGAAGGGCTAGCGGTCGCCGGGGAACCCGACGACCCGGGACTGCCGGGACTGCCGGACCGGCCACCCGACACGGACGGGCTCGGACTGACCGACGGCTTGGCGTAGCGTAGCTGCGGCTCCGGAGCCGCCGGCAGGGTGAGGTCATCGGCACCCCGCACACCGAACGACAGACCGGTCTCCTGCGCCACCCGCCGCATCAAC
Source organism: Micromonospora sp. NPDC047467 (assembly GCF_040643095.1). Classification (NCBI taxonomy): domain Bacteria; kingdom Bacillati; phylum Actinomycetota; class Actinomycetes; order Micromonosporales; family Micromonosporaceae; genus Micromonospora; species Micromonospora sp. NPDC047467. The sequence continues at coordinate 23,535 of NZ_JBEYTO010000016.1, forward strand.
GCCGCGCTACGGCTGTCGTCGAACGCGCGCCGCATCGACCCCGGCCCGATCGCCGACACCTCGTACGGCCCGGTCACCGGCCGGAAATCCACCAGGATCGCCTCACCCGCCGAACGGATCGTCGACGTCGAGGTCAACCGCTGCCCGTTGATGGCGACCGCCTCCGCACCGGCACTCCACAACGCGTTCGCCACACCCTGCAGGTCGCTGTAGAGCACCCGCGGCGGCCCCGCGCCCGCACCGGTCACCGCGTCCGCCTTACCCGGCGCGTCCGCCAACCGCACCACCACGCCGTCGCCGCGCACCCGACCGAACCCGGTGCCCGCCTCCAGGTCCCGCAGCCGCGCCGCCGCCGACCCGCTCAACGCCGCGTCCCGCTGCCGGTTGACCTCCTCGCGCAGCTGGTCCGCACGCGTGGACAACCGGTCGGTCTGACTCTCCCGATCCTTGATCTGCGTCACCAACCCGGAGCGCGCCTGCGCGCGCCCCGGCTCGTCGGCCATCGTCTGCCGGTACGCGACCGCGAACAGGAAACCCAGCACCAGCACCACGAACAGGCTGATCGAACGCCCCGACCAGGCCCGCCAGCCCTGGGACGGCTCCGACGAACCCCTCCGCCGGCGCGCCGCTGCCGCGTCGGCGTACCCCGGGTCCAGCGGGTTGCGGAACAGCTCGGTGAGGAAGTCCGGCGCGTACACCCGATCCGGGCGGGGCCGCTCGGGCGGCGTCGCGCTCACGCCGCCGCTCCCGGGTCACGCGCCGCGCGCACCAGGCGCGCCGCCTGCACCACGTACATCGCGCCGGCCACCCAGTAGAGCACCAGACCCCACCAGGCCAGGCCCCAGCCGATGGCGGCGGCGGCCGTGGCCACGCCGGTCGCCGCGGTCGCCAACAGCAGCACCGGGAACGCCGCCAGCAGCAGGAAGGTGGCGGTCTTGCCGACGTAGTGCACCGGAGGCGGGCCGTACCCGTAGCGGCGCAGCACCGCCAGCGAGCCGAGCAGCAGCAGCTCCCGGGCCAGCAGCGCCGCGGTGAACTGCCACGGCACCACCTCCCGGACGGTGAAGGCGATCAGGGTGGCGAGAATGTAGAGCCGGTCGGCCAGCGGGTCGAGCAGCTCCCCCAGCCGGCTCACCTGGCGCAGCCGGCGGGCGATCCAGCCGTCCACCCAGTCGGTGGTGCCGCCGATGGCCAGCACGACCACGGCCGCCACGTCCGCGCGGGCCACCAGGAACAGGTAGAGGAAGATCGGCACGCCCAGCAGTCGCCCGAAGCTGATCAGGTTGGGCAGGGTGAGCACCTGGTCGCCAGGAGTCTGGTCGTCGATGTCCCGTGGGTGCTCTTCCCGAGCCGGCCGACGCGACACCGAACCTCCTTCACGGCACGCTCCGGCACCCGGCCGTCGTCGGGCGCGGCGGAGGTCGTACGCGCTGTCGGGCCGGCAACCACCGGCTCCCCTGCGGCCCCGGGACGGGACCTCTTCCCTGACGCGGCCCGCGATCGATGATCACGGGCCGGGTAAGTGCGCTGCCACTATATCGGGCTCGCGTCCGGGCCAGGGGTGCCGTTACGCGTGGGTCGGTGCGGCGTTGCTGCATTGTGGCGTGGGTCACCACGCGTAGGGCGTCCTAGGATACTAGTGGAGGGGTGTGGTGCCTCAGGCCGTCTGCACGGCCGACTCGGTCTGCTGCTCCGGCACCGTCTGGGTCGCCGCCCGGGCGAAGGCACGCAGCGCCTGCAACAGGTCGTGCTGCATCCGAGGCGGCATCCGATCCAACACGACCTGCACCGCGTGCTGTCGCCGCTCAGCCAACTCCAGCAGCAGGGTCTGCGCGGCGGCCGTCGGCACCAGCCGCACCTCCCGCCGGTCCCGCGGATCGGCGACCCGGCGCAGCAGACCTGTCGCCTCCAGCCGGTCACAGAGCCGGCTGGCCGACGAGGGCACCACATCCAGCAGCTCGGCCAACCCGTTGACATTGGTCTCCGGCCGGCTGCTGATCAGCGTCAGCACCCGCAGCTGGGTCGGCGGCACCGGATGCCGCGACGCCGCCGAGTCCAGTACGGCGATCAACGTCTCGGCGGCCGCGTCGATCGCCGAGGCGAGATCCTCAGGTCGCTCCACCCGATGTCCCCTGCCGTCGTCGCGCTGGTGCCCGCCCGACGCGGCGGCGATCCTCATGCGCCGTCCCGCTCGCGCGGACCATGCCAATCCAGGCAGACCACGACGGCGTCGTCGCGCAAATCGGAATCCGCGTGATAGGCGTGCAGTTCGCGCATCACCGTACCAACCGCCTCCGTCGCTGGCTGCAACCGCGTGGCACGCAGGGAACGCGCCATCACCCGCTGACCGTACGGCTCCCGGCCCGCCGGCTCCGCGGCCCACACCCCGTCACTGACGACGAAGACCCGCTCACCCGGCGCGAGCTGGAACTCCTGCAGCTCGTAGCGGGTCTCGGCGAACATGCCCAGCGGCAACTGCTGCTCCAGCTCCATCGGCTCGACCGTCGCGCCGCGCATCCGCAGCATGCGCGGCGAGCCGGCGTCGACCGCCCGCGTCAGCCCCGTCCGGATGTCCAACTCCAGCAGCAAGGTGGCCACGTGCCGGCGACCCCGGTGCTGGTAGAAGACCGTGTCCGACGCCAGTTCCGCCTGCTCCACGAGACCACCGCCGGAGCGCCGCGCGTTGCGCATCGCGTTCACCGTGACCGAGGTCAGCAGCGACGCCGCCAACCCGTTGCCCTCGCCGTTGAGCACCGTCAGGGTGAGCCGGTCACCGTCCAACGACCAGTCGAAGTGGTCGCCACCCACCGTGTACGCCGGCTCCAGCTGACCGGCCAGGTGAAACGCGCGGTGCGCCACACTGCGACCCGGCAGCAGGTCCCACTGCATCTCGGCAGCCATGCTGAGCCGCTCGCGTCGGCGGACCCGCCGGTAACGGTCGGTCTCCCGGTCCGCGGCCCGCAGCGCCACCGCCAGGTCGCCGGCGATGTCGGTGGCGCGACCCGTGACGGCAGGGCCGGGCACGGCCGGCAGCTCGATGAGCAGCACGCCGAGCCGCTCCCCCCACACCGTCAGCGGCAGGTAGAGCCGGCACGCGCCGCCGTCGGCGTTGTCGCGCACCGGTTGCTGACTGCTGAAGCAGCGCTGCGCCACGGTGTGGCACGCCAGGAAGCCGGCCGCCGGCAGGTCCGGATCCAGCACCGGCCAGAGCCCGCTGATCCGGTAGTCGGCGACGAACACGTCGGTGCGCACGGCGCCCAGCGCTGCGCGGATCGCCCGGTCCGCGGCTTCCGCCAACTGGTCCGGCGGCGCCTCACGCAGCGCCCGCGACACCACGTCCGGCGCGTCCACCATGCTTGCTCCTCCAGAAACTTGCTGTAGGGCAAGCATCATACGGACGCCGCCGGACCACCGGTCGGCGCGGGTCAGTCGGCGTCGCGCGTGGCCAGCACCCCGTGGAACGCGTCCGGCACCTCGGCCGGCGGGCCGTCCGGCCGCCACCGGTTGACCGGGACGATCCCGTCCGACGTCGGCGTCCACCGCCCCAGCAGTGCCGGGAACGCCGCCGGCGGGCGCATCCGGAACGCCGGCCCCATCATCGCCAGCGCCTGAGGATGCCCGGCCAGCTCCTCGGTGTCGAAATCCACCGCCAGCAGACTGCCCGGCGCCGCCGCCGCGTACAACTCGTCGAGGGTGCGGGTCAGGGTGTCGTCGTCGAGGAACGCGGCGAGACCCAGGAAGACAACCCCGACCGGCCGCCGCCCCCAGCCCGGCACGAAGCGGTGCAGCTGGGCCGGGTCGATGGTGCCGATGTCGGTGGCGTCGCCGTACCCGTAGCCGGCCCGGTCGCTGCCGGCGAGGATGCGCTGCCCCAGCCGGATGGTGACCGGATCCACGTCGGTGTAGAGCACGGTGGCGTCCTCGGCGACCTCGTGCACGTTGCCCATCGTGGGCACCCCCGCGCCGAAGACCAGGAAACCGTCCACGCCCTGCTCGGCGATCGCCCGGACCGCCCGCCCGAGAAAGGCCCGCAGCTCGCGAAAGACCGGCGCACATGGCCCGTACGCCTGCTCGAAGGCGTTGGCGGCGGCCACGTCGACCGGGAAATGATGCTCCCCGCCCAACCAAAAGTCGATCATGCGGGCGGTGCTCGGCTCGGCCGGTTCACCCATCGACGACGCTCCCTCCGGCGATCACCGCCCAGCGTACCGACCCGGACCCGCTGGGCGGTATCGCTCCGCCGACTCGCCCCGCCCGCGATACTGGCCCGGCGGGAGGTGCGCGGTGAACTCGGCGAACAGCGCGGCGGTGGTGGTCGGCGTGGACGGCTCGGAGCCGTCCCTGCGCGCGGTGCGTCTCGCCGCCATGGAGGCCGCCCGTCGGCACCGGCCACTGCGGGTCGTACACGGGTTCATCTGGCCGCTGCTGCACGTGCCGGTCTCCCCCGCGCCGGACGCGCCGCCCGGCGGCGGGCTGCGCCACCAGGCCGAGGAACTGGTCGCCGCCGCGGTGGCCGAGGCCGAGGCTGCCGTGCCCGGCCTGTCGATCTCCGGCGAGATCATCGACGGCGAGGCCGCCGCGGTGCTGGTGGGCGAATCCCCCACCGCGGCGCTCATCGTGCTCGGCGACCGGGGGCTGGGCGGTTTCTCCGCGCTGATCGTCGGCTCGGTTGCGGTGCAGGTCGCCGCGTACGCCGACTGCCCGGTGCTGGTGGCCCGCGGCGACCCGCACCGCCCCGACGAGCCGGTGCTGGTGGGGATGGACGGCTCGGCGGCGTCCCGGCTCGCCGCGGAGTTCGCCGCCGAGACCGCCGTGACGCGCGGCGTGCCGCTGCACGCGGTGCACGCCTACCGGCATCCGGGCAGCAGCGGCCCCGGCGACATGCAACCCCTGGTGTACGACGAGACCGGCCTGCACACCGAGCAGGAGCGGATGCTCACCGGGTGGCTGTCCGGGCTGGTCGAGGACCACCCCGGGCTGCGGCTGACCTGGCGGGCCACACACGGCCGTGCCGGCGCCGTGCTCGCCGAGGCGTCCCGCTCGGCCCAACTGGTCGTCGTCGGCGGGCAGGGCCGCGGCGAGGTGACCGGGTTGCTGCTGGGGTCGGTGAGCCAGTCGGTGCTGCACCACGCGCACTGCCCCGTCGCCGTGCTCCGCGCCCCGCGCTGATACCCGGGGTTGGCCCGCCGCGAGACGGGTAGACGGCCGCGGTATGCCAACGGCGACGAAGGAGGCAGCAGATGCCAGGACCACGGCCGGGAAGCAACGCGTACGACAAGCAGCGGGCGCGGTTGCGCAACGCGATCGACGACTCCGGACGGCGGGTGCCCGACGGCAAGGCCAACCAGGTCGCCAACAAGATCCTCCAGGAGGATCGCGGCCAGCGGGGCGTCGTGCGCGGCGAGCGCACCTACGGCCCCAAGGGTGAGCGCGAACCGGGCGACCCGAAGTGAGGAGGGTCGACCTGGCCGACGGCGCCATCGCGGGCGCGGTCGGCAGCACCGCGCTGAACGTGGTCGGCTATCTGGACATCGCCCTGCGGGCACGGCCGGCGAGCACCACAGCGGAGCAGACCGTCGGTCGGCTGGCCGACATCGCGCACGTGGACCTGGGGTCGGGGCCCCGGGCGGCGACCCGCCGCTCGGGGCTCGGGCCGCTGATCGGCTATGGGCTGGGCATCGCCGCCGGCATGGCGTTCGCGCTCTACGCGGGCGGACGGCGGCAGCCGCTGCCGATGGCCAGCGGCGTGCTCGGCGCCGGCGTCATGGCGATGACCGACGGGTCGATCACCGCGCTGGGCATCAGCAACCCGCGGACGTGGGGGCGCTCCGACTGGATCTCCGACATCATTCCGCACCTGGCGTACGGGCTGACGGCCGCCGCCACCTGGAACAGGTTGCGGCGGCCGTCAGGTCGCGACCGTTAGGCCCGGGTGTCGCTGTCGTCCTCGGCGACCGGCTCACCCGCCGGGCCGTACGGCGACACCTGGCCCTTGGGCACCGGCCGACCGGCGTCCCCGCGCGACGAACCACGGTTGAGCGGGTGCCCGGTCGGCTGGGGCCCCTTGCTGTCCTGACTGGTTGCTCCCTTGGCGTTGCGCCGGAACTCCTCCTGCTGCGGGTTGACCACGGGTGTCTCCCTCCAGGTAGGGCGGGCGGTATCGACCGCCTCCACCGCACGCATACCCGCCCGACCCGGCGCCATTCCGGCCCCGCCGGCCGCCGGGAGGGCTACTCGCCCTCCCGGCGGGTACGCACCGGGCGTGGGCGACGATCGAGCGGTGGTGCGGGTCCTGCTGGACCGGCGTGGCAACACGTACGCGGAGGAGGCCGGGATCCGGCTCTCCGACCGACCCGGGCCGCTGTACCAACTGCTGGTGCTGGCCACCCTGCTGAGCACCCGGATCCGGGCGTGCGTGGCCGTCGACGCCGCGCGGGAGCTGTTCGCGGCCGGCTACCGCACCCCGCAGGCGATGGAGGCGGCCAGTTGGCAGCAGCGGGTCGACGCGCTGGGCCGGGGTCACTACCGCCGCTACGACGAGCGGACCGCCACCATGCTGGGCACCGGCGCCCGACTGTGCCTGGACCGCTGGCACGGCGACCTGCGCAGGCTGCACCGGGAGGCTCAGGGCGATCCGGCCGGGCTGCGTCGCCGGCTCACCGAGTTTCCCGGCATCGGGCCCACCGGCGCGGACATCTACCTGCGCGAGGCCCAGACGGTCTGGTCCGACCTGCGCCCGTACGCCGACCGGCGTGCGCTGGCCGGCGCGAAGCGGCTGGGTCTGCCGGGCTCACCGGATCGGCTGGCCGGGCTGGTCGACGGCCCGGACTTCGGTCGCCTGGCCTCGGCGCTGGTCCGGGTGGCGCTCGGCGAGGAGTCCGCCGGTGAGGTCACCCGGGTCGCCGCCCGGTGAGGCGCTCACTTGACCGTCTTGTCACCCGGGCGGGTCAGGTGCCACACCAGCAGCGCGGCGAGCAGCGCCAGGACGACCAAGCCGCCGGAGATGCCACGGCCCTCCTCGGGGCTGCGGCCGGCGGTGCCGAAGTAGATCACCGCGAGGCCGGCGAGCACGGCGACGAACTTGCGAAACCCTCGGTCCTTCACATACCGCACGCTAGGCGGCGCGACGTCACTTCGGGATGTTTTGGGCGGATCAACCCCCGTTCGGGCGACGGTCACCGGTCGGTGGCGAACCCCCGCAGCCGTACCCGCCGCACCGCCCGGTCGGCGACCTCCACCACCTCGATGGTCAACCCGGGCAGCCGCAGCGTCTCACCCGGCTCACTCGGCAGGTGACCCAGCCGCGCCAACACCAGCCCGGCCACCGTGGTGTACTCCCGGGACAGTGGAAAGCTCAGCCGCACCCCCAGGTCGGGCAGGTCGTGCAGCGGGAAGTCACCGGGCACCAGCAGCGACCCGTCCGGCTCCCGGGTCGCGCCGCGCACGTCGCGGTCGGTCTCGTCGTACAACTCGCCGACCACCTCGGCCAGCAGGTCCTCCAGGGTGACGATGCCGTCGATGCCGCCGTGCTCGTCGACGACCAGGGCCAGTTGCTGGTGTTCCTGGCGCAACTGCCGCAGCGCGTCGGCGACCGGCAGGGTGACCGGCAGCAGCAGCGGCGACCGGCACCACTCCCCCACCGTGCCCGTGCCAGCCCGCACCAGGTCGCGGATGTGGACCACGCCGCTCACGTCGTCCAGCCCACCAGGGCCGGTCACCGGCGCACGGGACCGGCCCGCGGCGGCGAGCCGACGCACACCCTCGTCGACGGCCAGGTCGCCCGGCAACGTGGTCACCTCCCGCCGCGCCACCAGGATCTCGCGCAGTGTCCGGCCGGCGATGTCGAACGCGCCGCTGAGGATCTCCCGCTGCTGCGCCGACAGGCCGCGCTGACTGACCAGCATCTCGCGCAGTTCCTCCTCGCTCATCTCCTCCCGGCTGGCCCGTGGGTCGCCGCCGGCGAGCCGGACCACCAGGTCGGTGGCCCAACTGAGCAGCCAGACCGCCGGCCGGGACACCCGGGCGAGCAGGTCCAGCGGCCCGGCGCTGAGCAGCGCCCAGCGCTCCGCCCGCTGCATGGCCAGCCGCTTCGGCGCCAACTCACCGAACACCAACGTGACGAAGGTCAGCGCCACCGTCACCAGCAGGACCGCGGCGGGACGGGCCGCCGCGCCGAGGAAGCCCAGCGGGGCGACGAGCGGCTGGGCCAGCGACACGGCGGCTGCCGCCGAGGCGAGAAACCCGGCCAGGGTGATGCCGAGCTGGATGGTGGCCAGGTAGCGGTTCGGGTCGCGGGCGAGCCGCACCAACCGGTCGCCGGCACGGGTTCGCCGCCCCAGCCGCCGCAGCTGCCCCTCGCGCAGCGTCACCAGGGCCATCTCGCTGCCGGAGAGCGCCGCGTTGATCAGCACCAGCACGGCCACCAGCGCCACCTGCCCGAGCTGGCCGCCCATCGCGCACCCCCGTCCGCCGCCTCAGGTCACTCAACCGCAGCGGACCCGGCCCCGGTCCGGTTTCCGGCGCTCAGTCGACCTCCAGGTCGTCCAGCGAGATGGCGTGCGTCATCAGCCACCGGGCCAGCGCCGACATGCCGAACAGCCACAGCGGAACCGACTCGGTGGGGCCGTTTGTCGCGTAGATGGCGAACCGCAGGTCCGGCGCGCGGTACGCCTCGATCCGCCACCGGTGCTGCCGGTCCCGCCAGACCGCCGAAGGGTCCATGGCGTCACCGTAGGTGACCGCCGCTGACCTGGGAGGCCATTGGCCCGACACCACCGCGCGCACGAGCGCTCAGGTCACGACGATCCGGGCGTCGTCGGGCAGTCGGCGGGTGGCGCCCCGGCGGTCCAGCAACTCCAGCAGTGGCACCGCCACCCGGCGGGTGGTGTCAAGCGCCTGCCGGGCCGCCGACAGGGTGAACGGCTGGGGCAGCCCGGCCAACACCCGGACCGCGTCGTCGAGCGCGTCGGGCAGCAGCACCACGTTGTCGGCCAGTCGCAGGAGAGCCCCGGCGCGCACGGCGGCTCCGATCTCCCGGGGACCCAGGCCCAGGTCGACGAGGTGGTCCGCCTCGGGGGCACGGAACGGCCGGTCGCCGTACTCGTCGCGGACCCGCTGCACGGCCCGGGCCACCGGCTCGGGCAGATCGGCCACACCCGCCGCACCAACCCGACCCGCGTGGACGCGCAGCGGCGGCCGAATCAGGGCCTCGACCAGCACCCGGTCGGGCAGTGCCAGGCGCTGACGCAGCACGTCCACAGGCATCCCGGGCTCCAGCGGGTGTTCCCGGGCGTAACGGGCGACCTCCTCGGTCACCTGGTCGCCGAGCCGCCGCCAGTGCGCGGGGTCGGCCAGCCAGTCACCGGCCACGGGCGCGACGTGTGCCGGCACACCCATCCGGATGAGCGTGCCGGCACGGATCAGTCGACGGCGGCGCAGTTCCCCGGCCAGGTCGGGTCGACCGTCCAGGTCGGCGAGGACCTGCGCGCGGGCCGCGGCGGCACCTCTTCGGGCCAGCGGTGGTGGCGCGACGTCGAGCACGCGTACGCCACCGGAGACGTGATGTCGACCCGGATCGCGCAGCAGCGCCCGGTCGCCGACCAGCAGCGGCAACGGCCGGGCCAGCCGGAGCCGGACGGTGTCCACGCCGAGCGGCCGAACCCGCACCGGCACCGCCGCCGACCCGACGTGCAGGGTGAGGGTGGCCGGCAGGTCGGCGGCCGGGTCGCCGGTGAGCCGGACGTCGACGACGTCGGTGCGGTGGAACCGGCCCGGGGTGAGCAGCGCGTCGCCTCGGCCGATCCGGTCGCGGGACGTACCCCGCAGGTTGACCGCCACCCGGGCGACGGCCGCGGCCTCCGGTCGGGCCTCACCCAGCGAGTGCAGGCCACGGACCCGGACCGTCTCCTGCGTGTCGGCCAACTCCAACTCGTCGCCCACCCGGAGGCGACCGGCGCCGAGGGTGCCGGTGACCACGGTGCCGCTGCCGCGCACGGTGAAGCTGCGGTCCACCCAGAGCCGGACCGGATCGTCCACGGCGGGCGCCGGCAGCCCGGCGGCGAGCCGGTCCAGGGCGGTGCGCAGCTCCGGCAGGCCGGCGCCGGTCAGACCGCTGACCGCCACCGCCTCCACCGCGCCGAGGCTGCTCGCGGCGATCTCGGCACGGGCCTGGGCCGTCGCCGGCCCCGGATCGGCCAGGTCGGCGCGGGTCACCGCCAGCAGGCCGTACCCGACGCCGAGCGCGTCGAGCGCGGCCAGGTGCTCGGCGGACTGCGGCATCCACCCCTCGTCGGCGGCGACCACGATCAGCGCGGCGGGCACCGGGCCGATCCCGGCGAGCATGTTCGGCACGAACCGCTCGTGACCGGGCACGTCGACGAAGGCGATGGTGCCGCCCGACGGCAGCGTCGTCCAGGCGAAGCCGAGGTCGATGGTCATTCCCCGGCGGCGTTCCTCGGCCCACCGGTCCGGTTCCATCCCCGTCAACGCCCGGACCAGGGTCGACTTGCCGTGGTCCACGTGCCCGGCGGTGGCGACGACGAACACGTCAGTCGTCCCCGGGCACCCGGAGCACGGCCGCTCGGACGGCCTCGTCGGCGTCGGCGGGCACACAGCGCAGGTCGAGCAGGAGTCGACCCCGCACCACCCGGCCGAGGATCGGCTGGTCTCCGGTGCGCAGCGGCGCCGCGTACCGCTCGGGCAGGCTCAACGCCCACGAGTCCAACTCCACGCCGGGGGCGCCCCCGCCGCCGACCACCGCGACGGCCGGCACCACCTCCGCCTTGCGGCCGTCCGCGCCGAGCCGGTCACGGAGCCGCTCCACCCGGCGGCGCAGGGCACCCGGGTCGGCGTGCAGCGCCGCCCGGGTGGGGGTGTCCGGCTGGTGCAGGGTGGCGGCGAGCGCGGCCAGGGTGAGCTTGTCCACGCGCAGCGCCCGGGCCAGCGGATGGCGGCGCAGCCGGTCGATCAGCTCGACGTCGCCGAGCAGCAGCCCTGCCTGCGGCCCACCGAGCAACTTGTCACCACTCGCGGTGACAAGCGCCGCGCCGGCGCGCAGGGTGGTGGCCGCGTCCGGTTCGTCGGGCAGCAACGGATCCGGGGTGAGCAGACCGGAGCCGATGTCGGCGACCACCGGCACGCCCAGCGTGGCCAGTTGCCGCACCGGCGTGGCCGAGGTGAAGCCGGTGACCTGGAAGTTCGACGGGTGCACCTTGAGCACGAAGCCGGTCTGCGGGCCGAGCACGGCGGCGTAGTCGGCGAGGGTGGTGCGGTTGGTGGTGCCCACCTCCCGCAGCCGGGCGCCGGTGCTCTCCAGCAGGTCGGGCAGGCGGAAGCCGTCCCCGATCTCGACCAGCTCGCCCCTGCTGACGACGATCTCCCGGCCGGCGGCCAACGCGGTGGCGGCCAACACCAGCGCGGCGGCGCCGTTGTTGACCACGTGTACGGCGCCCGCGTCGGGCACGGCGGCGGCGAGCGCGGCGAGCGCGTCCCGGCCGCGGCGAGCACGTCGCCCGGTGCTCAGGTCCAACTCCACGTCGGTGTGACCGGCGGCGGCCACGACGGCGGCGACAGCGGTGGTCGACAGTGCCGCCCGACCCAGGTTGGTGTGCAGCACCACGCCGGTCGCGTTCAGCACCGCGCGGGGGCTCGGCGCCGGCAACGCCGCGACCGCCGCGTCCCGAACCTCGTCGGGCCTGATCTCGCCTCGGCGGGCCCGCTCCTGCGTCCGGACGACGAGCGCCTTGACCCGATCCCGGCCAAGGGTCGAGGTGGCCGCGGCCAACTGCGGATCGGCCAGCAACGTGTCGGTGCGAGGCACCCGGCGTCGCGGATCCACCGCACCGTCGCGCATCGCGTCATCTCCTGCCCATGTTGGCGGAGACGGACGGGAATCGAACCCGCCTGGCCCGGGTCCCGGACCACACCGGTTTTGAAGACCGGGAGGGGCACCAGCCGCCTGAACGCCTCCGTCGGCCATTCGATCACAACGCCGACGTGGGCGCTCAGTCAGCCGGCAGATCCGCCCCGGCCCGCCGGGCGTTCACCCGCTCGCGTTGCGGCACGACCGTGTAGCGCGGGTCGCGGGCCGACGCGACACCGCCGTAGAAGATGCCGAACCGGGTGGCGACCGACGCGCCCAGCAACGCGGCCCCAGAGAGCGCGCCGACCGTCCTGCTGCGTCGGCCGAGCAGCGCCCCGGTGACCCCGGCGGCGGTCAGCCACCGGCCGGCGCGCAGCAGCCGACCGGGCCGACCCCGCCGATAGGGCTCACTGAGCAGCCCGAGCCGGGTCTCCACCCGATGTGCGCCGTACAACTCCAGGGCCGCGCCGGCCACCGCCATCCGCCGGGCCGGCCCGGCCTCGGCGGGCGGCGCGGCGAGCAGACCCACGCCGGCGCCGCTGGCCAGGGCGCTGCCCGCGAAGACGATCGGCAACTCGGGGTACGCCTCATGCCACGACGGCACCGCCGTGTCGGCGAGCAACACCCCGGTGTACGTGGCCAGCGCCGGTGCCGTGGCGGCGGCGAGCAGCCCAGCCGCGTGCCCGACCGGTGGCAACGCCCGGCGGGCCAGCCCGAGCAGCCCACGCCGAGGCAGCAGACCGGCGCCCTCGGCGATCGCGGCGACCCCGGCGGCCGGCCCGTACGCGGTGAGGATCCAGGTGCCCACCGACATGGGCGAGGTCGGCTTGGCCACCCGCAGCATGTGGTGGAACCGCGCCGGCCGACCCAGATCCCTGATCAGGAACACGGCGCTGGCGGTCACGGCGGTCAGGGCGGTGACCCGACCGGCACGGCGCAGCGTCGGCCGGCCTGTGACCTGCCCTCCGGCGGCGAGCAGCGACGAACCGGCGGCCAGACCTCCGGTGAACAGGTACGCGGCGATGTCCCACTTCCAGACCGGCGCCTTCAGGATCGGCCGGCCGTAGTACGAGGTGAACTCGGCCTCCGGCACCCGCAGTTCCTCGCCGCCACCGCGCCGGCCACCGCGCCGACCGCCCTGCCGGCCGGAACCTCGGGCGGTGGGTCGGGCGGCCCCGGGTGGCGATGGAGCCGGGTCCGTGGGCGTGTCCGCGCGGTCGGTGCTCTCGGCCGCGAGACGGTCGGCGTTCTCGGCGGCGAGGCGGTCGCGGAAGCGGCGGAACAGGTCGCCCACCGGGGGGCGGTGTGGACTCACGAGTTTCTCCCGACGAAAGCGACGACGGTTGCCGCCGCCATGGCCAGTGCGGCGAGGCCGGCGCGTTTCCACATCGCCGGCAGGTCCCGCGTGGTCACCACCGGATCCGGCGGCAACCCATACACCTCCGGCTCATCCAACAGCAGGAAGAACGCCCCATCCCCACCGACACCGTCGTTCGGGTCATGCCCATACAACCGCGCCTCAGGCACCCCCCGCTCATGCAGCGTGGCGACCCTCGTCGCAGCCCGCTCCCGCAACTCATCGAGGGGCCCGTACTGAATCGACTCCGTCGGACACGCCTGCGCACACGCCGGCGTCATCCCCGCACCCAACCGGTCATAACAGAGCGTGCACTTCCACGCCCGACCATCACCCTTACGCTGATCAATCACCCCATACGGACACGCCGAAATGCAGTAACCACACCCATTACAGATGTCCTCCTGCACCACCACCGTCCCGAACTCGGTCCGAAACAACGAACCCGTCGGACACACATCCAGACACGCCGCATGAGTGCAGTGCTTACACACATCCGACATCATCAACCACCGGAAATCACTGCGCCCCTCCGCACCGGTACCCCGACCCGGCGGCTGCGCCCCCGGCATCCCCAGGAACTGCGGTCCCGCGCCCGCGTCGACCGACCGCTGCGGGCCGGCGCTCACCGGCTCGCCGAGCACGTCCGCCGACGGCGGGTGCTGCCCAGCCGGGCGGGGCTGCTCGATGAACGCGACGTGGCGCCACGAGTTCGCGGTCAGGGCACCCGTGTTGTCGTACGACATGCCCAGCAGGTCCAGGCCGCTCTCCGGGACCAGGTTCCACTCCTTGCAGGCCACCTCGCACGCCTTGCAGCCGATGCAGACGCTGGTGTCGGTGAAGAACCCCATCCGCGGCGGCGCGTCCACATAGCCGGCGTCAGGCGCCGGGTCAAGCGGCCCGTACAGGCTGTTCGGGTCAGGAAGCACCGTGTCCCTCCCCATCGCTGTCCGTGGTGACGGCCGGCGCGTGCCCGCCCGCGGTGATCCCGGCCCGGCGCTGGTAGTCGGCGACCAGGTCCAGCAGGTGTTGTCCTCGCGGGCGACGGCCGGGCCGCACGTCGCAGGTGCCGACCTTGCTCTCCTGGATCAGCACGTTCGGGTCGAGGCTGATGCCGAACAGGTCGTTGGCCGAGTCACCGGTGACCAGACCTTCGAAACCGAAGTGGTACGGCAACCAGACCTGGTGAATCACCCGGCCGTCCACGCGCAGCGGGGTGAGCCGATCGGTCACCAGCACCTTCGCCTCGATGGCCGCGCGGGCAGTCACCAGATGCGCCCAGTCGAGATGGGTGAGGCCACGCTCGACCGCCAACTCCGGCGACACCTCCACGAACATCTCCGGCTGCAACTCGGCCAGCGGCGACACGGTACGGCTCATCCCGCCGGCCGTGTGGTGCTCGGTGAGCCGGCTGACCGTGAAGACGTACGGGAAGACGCGGCTGTGTTCCTCCGGCGGGCTCGGGTTCACCGAGTTCACCGGGTGCGCGTACGACTTGCGGGTCGGGTTCGCCTGCTGGCGGTACAGCGGGTTGCGCACCGGCGACTCGACCGGCTCGTAGTGCGTCGGCAGCGGCCCGTCCAGGACGCCGCTGGGCGCGTACAACCAGCCCTTGCCGTCACCCTGCATGACGAACGGATCGTCACCGGCGATGCCCTCCGGCCCGGAGGCACCGGGCGGCGGCCGGTACGACGGCGGTTTGGTCTTCTCGAAGTCCGGCACGTCGTAGCCGGTCCACTCGCCCTTATCCGGGTCCCACCAGACGTACTTCTTACGTTCGCTCCACGGATTTCCGTCCGGGTCGGCGGAGGCGCGGTTGTAGAGGATCCGCCGGTTCGCCGGCCACGCCCAGCCCCACTCGGCAGCCACCCAGTCCTGCTCGTGGCGGGACTTGCGGCGGGCCGCCTGGTTGACGCCGTCGGCGTAGACACCCGTGTAAATCCAGCAGCCGATCGCGGTGGAGCCATCGTCGCGGGCATCGGCGAACGTGGACAGCGGGCGGCCGGTCGCCACGTCGTACCCGTTGATCTCGCGCAGGACCGCCTCGGCGCTCGGCTCGTCGTGCGGACCGTGCGTGGGATAGTCCCAGGTGAGGTCGAGCAACGCCCGGTCGCGTGGCAACCGCGAGTCGGCCAGCTTCTCCCGTAGCTTGCGGCCGAGGTGGTAGAAGAACCACAGCTCGGAGCGGGCGTCGCCCGGCGGTTCGACAGCCTTCTCCCGCCACTGCAACAAGCGTTGGGTCTGGGTGAACGTGCCCTCCTTCTCCACGTGTGAGGCGGCGGGCAGGAGGAACACCTCTGTGCGGCACTCCTCCGGAACGATTTCCCCGGTGGCCACCTCGGGGCCGTTCTGCCAGAACGTCGCGCTCTCGATCATGAACAGGTCCCGGACCACCAACCAGTCCAGGTTGGCCATCCCGAGCCGCTGTGCCCGCCCGTGCGCCGAGCCGACCGCCGGGTTCTGGCCGAGCAGGAAGTACCCCTTGATCTTCCCGTCGATCATGCTCAACACCTGCTGGTACGTGCCGTGATCGCCGGTCAGGCGAGGCAGGTAGCCGTAGCAGAAGTCGTTCTCCGGTGTCGCCGCGTCGCCCCAGTACGCCTTGAGCAGGCTGGCGGCGAACGACCCGGCGTTGCCCCAGAAGCCCTTCTGGCCGGGGTGGCGGATGCTGTCCACCCATTCGTCGAAGGTGGGGTGGTCGGCGTGGTGCGGCATCGGGAGATAGCCCGGCAGCAGGTTGAACAGCGTCGGGATGTCGGTGGAGCCCTGGATGCTGGCGTGCCCGCGCAGCGCCATGACCCCACCGCCGGGGCGGCCCATGTTGCCCAGCAGGAGCTGGATGATCGCGCCGGTCCGGATGTACTGCACGCCCACGCTGTGCTGCGTCCAGCCGACCGAGTAGATCAGCATGCCGGTGCGGTCCCGGCCGGAGTTCCGCGTCCACGCCTGGGCCAGCTCCAGGAACTGGTCCTGGGGGATGCCGCAGACCCGCTCCACCATCTCCGGGGTGTAGCGGGCGAAGTGCCGCTTGAGGATCTGGTAGACGCAGCGCGGGTGCTGCAACGTCTCGTCGCGCTGGGTCTGCCCGCCCACCGGCGCGCCGTGCGACTCGTGCTCCAACCCGGCCGCGGTGTCGCGCTCCTTGGCCGTGTGGCCGCTGCCCGAGGAATCCTCGCTCCCCGCGTACTGCCAGCTGTCCTGCACGTAGCTTCCGGTCTCCGGGTCGAAGCCGGAGAAAAACCCGTCGCCGTCCTCGGTGTCGCTGAACTGGTCACTGACGATCGTGGCCGCGTTCGTGTACGACAGCACGTACTCCCGGAAGTCCAACTCGTTGTCCAGGATGTAGCGCACCACCCCGCCGAGCAGCGCGATGTCCGTGCCCGCCCGGATCGGCAGGTACGCATCAGCCACCGCACTCGTCCGAGTTAACCGCGGGTCGACATGGAACACCTTCGCACCACGACGCTTGGCCTCCATCACCCACTGGAAACCCACCGGATGCGCCTCGGCCATGTTCGAACCCTGAATGACGATGACGTCAGCGTTGGCGATGTCCTGCTGGAAATCCGTCGCACCGCCACGACCGAAGCTGGCCCCCAGACCGGGGACGGTGGCGGAGTGTCAAATACGGGCCTGGTTCTCGATCTGGAGTGCCCCCATCGCGGTGAACAACTTCTTGATGAGGTAGTTCTCCTCGTTGTCCAGCGTCGCCCCACCCAGGCTGGAGATCCCCAGCGTCCGGTTGAGCGGCCGGCCCTGCGTGTCGACGTCCTCCCAGGTCTGCTCGCGTGCGGCGAGCACCCGGTCGGCGATCATGTCGAGCGCGGTGTCGAGCTCCAGGTCTTCCCACTGCGTCGAGTACGGCCGGCGGTAGCGGACCTTCGTCTGCCGCAGTGGACTGGTCACCAGGCTCTTACTCGCCGAGCCCTTCGGACAGAGCCGACCCCGCGAGATCGGGCTGTCCGGATCGCCCTCGATCTGCGTGACCTGCCCGTCCTTGACGAACACCCGCTGACCACAACCCACCGCGCAGTACGGGCACACGGACCGCGCGACACTGTCGGCGGTCTCGGTGCGGGCGGTCAGCCCCGCCGAACGGGCGGACTGCGCCGCGGCACCCCGGCCGAGCGGATCGGTGCCGGTGAGCTGCCGATAAACCGGCCAACCCTCGATGAACGTCCGCAGACCCATCTCCGACACCCCCTCCCACGCGAGCGACCTCATGAACATAAGTCAGACGAGCCATCTTCGCGAACCAGGGTTTCAGCAGCTGGGCACAGACAGCGCCGCCCTCGACCGGGTGGGTCGGGGGCGGCGCTGGTGTCGGTGTGCAGGTCGCCTCTCGGCGAGTGGCGCGACGCGGCTCCAGCCTGACGGTATTCCGCGACGGCGATATTAGGTGAGGCCCGGGGACACTGAGTCACACCGACACTCGTCCACAACCACCAAGCGCCCCACCTTGTTCCCCCACCCCGCCGACCGCACCGCATTGCGGCCCCTCATCGCCCAAGCCCCGCGTCGCCACGAGATCTTGGACAGTTTCCGTTAGCGGGGCGCGGGCCCGGTTAACGGAAACTGTCCAAGATCTGCGACCAACGTCAGGTGCGGCAGGCCATCCACCTACCGCACCAACCAACAACGCGTCACGCGCCAACCCGACCCACACCAGTGCGTCGAACCCCGTCATGGCGCGCGTCTGGGTCTGGATATGCCGCTGGCCGGCGCCCCGTGGTGGGGGTGCCGGCCAGCGGTTCTCTCGTGGTGCGGGGGTCAGCTGTTCCAGTACTGGCCGACCAGATCGGCGGCCTGCTGCTCCCACTGGGCGTAGGCGTCCGGGTACGCCGAGACCTGCACGGTCTGCGCGGCGTCGGTCAGCGGCATGTCCTGCCAACCGTCAACCTGCTTCAGACCCTTGAGGAAGGCGGTGGTGGAGTAGTCGGGGTCGGTGATCTGCTCCGGCGTACCCCAACCACTGGACGGGCGCTGCTGGAACAGGCCCTGCGAGTCGTGGTCGTTACGGTCACCGAGGTGACCCAGGTTCTCCAGCTTCGACTCCTGCAGACTCGTCGCGATCGAGATCACCGCGGCCCGCTCCGGCAGGCCAGCCTTCTTCGTCGCGGCGATGATCGCCTTCACGTTCGCGGTCTGCTCGTCGTTGAGGGAGATGTGCGACTGGGCGCCCTGCACGCCGTGCGGGATCAGCTTGGCGGTGTCGGGCTTGTCAGCCTGCACGGCGACCGCTGCCGGCTTGGCATCCACCGGGGTGGCGGCGTGGGCGATCGGGCCGGCGAAGACGCCACCGGCGAACGCGAGACCAGCAACAGACAGCACACTCTTACGAATAATCGTGTTCATGGGTTAGCTCCTTCGGGGGTAAGGACACCCGACCACCAAGGGGGGACGGTGGCGCGGGTGTGAGCACCTCGTCCGGCGCTGCACAAACGGGGAAAGTCTTGGGGTTCGGCGGCCTACGGGCGGGGCCTCGTGGCGCCGGGTCCAGATGTAACGACCCGGGGGGCCGGGGTCATTCCGGGGGCGGCCCATCCACACGTCGAACCTCGATCGTGGGGGTTGTAACGACCCGAGGGCCGGAGTCATTCCGGCGGCCCGTCGAGCCGGTGCGGTCGGTCGTGGGGGTTGTAACGACCGGGCCGGGCCTGGCATTCCAACCCGGGTGCGGGGCCGGTGCGGGGCGGGCCGGCGGCCGGTGGTACTGCGATCGTCAGGGTATGTAACCCGTCCGGGGCCGCCACGATTCCAGCCTCAGGATGCCACCGGTCACACCCAGCAACCACCCACGAGCGACATTTCACCCAGGCTGGCATGGCTCGACCGACCAGACCGGCCGCTCGGGGATGATCGACTCGACATCGCCGATATCGGTGTATCAACGGCACCGGGATACCCCGATATCGGCGATGTCGAGTCGATCAACCCGCCTTGCCGCCGCTGGGCGCTGGGCGCGGTGCGCGGACGGGGGACATTTACGCCCGCGATCTGCAGAAAATCACCCAAACGCCCCAGACCACGCCGCCCAAACACACCCCAACCCGGGCCGCCCGAACACCCGACCCAGCGCGCGGGTCGGCCTGTGCCCAGCGCACGGTCGGCGGCATCGTCCCGACACGGTCGGCAGCATCGTCCGACACGGGTCGGCAGCAATCGTCCGACGAACGACCCAGGGCCGCACAACACGCGTGACCGGTCCAGAGACGGACACGGCGAAGCCGGCCCCATTCACGACAAACCCGCCACAGCCCGCCAACCTCAGCGACAACCACGCACCGCCCGGGCGGTATCAGCCACATGCCGCCCCGGCAACTCGGGCACGACGAGGAGCCGATCCGAGGCGGTAGGTGCGCGGTGAGCGACACCGGCTCGGGCGGGCGTTACCCTGACACCATGCAGGCCGTTTCCCCCACCGCGACCGGCGTGGCCTTCCTGGCCCGTCCGGGTCGCCCTGCCGTGGTGGCGCGGACGCTCTCCGAGCTTGCCGGTCCCACCCGGGGCGTGGTGGAGCTGCCGGTGCGGTTGATGTGGAACGCCGAGCGCACCTTCGACCTGGGCGACCCGGACCAACTGCTCTGGATGTACGAAAACGTGCTCCGGGAGACCACCCGCGCTGAGGACCTGCGCGTCCTGATCAACGGGCGGACATTGCGCCGGGTGTGGCGGCTGCTCAACCTGCCGCGAGGCGTACGCCTGGCGTGGGAGAGCCGGCACCGCGGCCTGCGCGCGGCGTGATCGCGCCACACCTGCACGAGTTCTACCGGGAGGTGGCCCGAGTCGCGCTGACCGCCGCCGGGCCGCACCGGTTCGTGTTGGGTGGCGGGGTGGCCTGGGCCGCGCACGGGTTGGTCGCCCGCCCGACGGAAGACGTGGACCTCTTCGCCGACGTGGAGGGTGCCGCCGCGGCCGCCTCCAACGGAGTACGCGTGGCGCTCGAGCGCGCCGGGTTCACCGTCACCGACGCCGACCCGGACAGTGAGCTGGACGAACTGTTCGACGGGTACGACCAGGACATGAAGGATTTCGTGGTGAGCCGTGACGGGCGGCAGATCCGGCTCAGCCTGGCCCGGCTCGACCGGCAGCAGAGCCCGGTGGTGATGGACCTCGGCCCGGTGATGGACGTCCGCGACCTGGTCGCCAACAAGATCGCGGCGTTGGTCAACAGGCGGGAGGTCCGTGACTTCATCGACGTGGCAGCCGCCCTGGAGCACTACGACGTGACGGAGTTGCTGGTGCTGGCCCGGCAGGTCGACCCGGCCCTGGATCCGGCGGACGTGCGGGCCGCTGGCCGTTACCTGGACCGACTGTCCGAGCAGCGCTTCGGCCGCTACGGGCTGGGCGCAGCCGACGTCGCCCAGGTCCGGCGGCGCTTCGCCGCCTGGCCACGCTGACGTCGACTCCGGCTGAGGCCCGAGACCGAGACTGACGCGGAAGCGGACTAACCAACCAACGGAACGCGCTACGCCACCCGCACGCCGCAACGCCGGACCAAAGGGCACCGCGCCGCCGGGCGGACGACCCGGGGAACGCCCACCCGGCGGCGGATCACTTGGTCGGTCGACCGCCGGTGACCCCAAGGATCTCGCCGGTGACGTAGCTGGACTCCTGGGATGCGAAGAAGACGTACGCCGGGGCGAGTTCCGCCGGCTGACCAGGCCGGCCCTGCGGGGTGTCGGTGCCGAACTGCTCGACCTTCTCCTTCGGCATGGTGGCCGGGATCAGGGGCGTCCAGATCGGACCGGGCGCCACCGCGTTGACCCGGATGCCCTGCTCGGCCAGGTCGGCGGCGAGGGCCTTGGTGAAGTTCGCGATCCCCGCCTTGGTGGTGGCGTAGTCCAGCAACTGCGGCGACGGGTCGAACGCCTGGATCGACGCCGTGTTGATGATCGCCGACCCCTCGGGCAGGTGTGGGACGGCGGCCTTGCAGAGCCAGAACATCGCGTACAGGTTGGTTTTGAGCACCCGGTCGAACTGTTCGGTGCTGATGCCGAGGATGCCCTTGTCCTGCGACATCTGGTAGGCCGCGTTGTTGACCAGGATGTCGATGCCGCCCAGGTCACGTACGGTCCGGTCGATCAGGTCCTGGCAGTGTGCCTCGTCGGTGATGTCGCCGCGTACCGCGATGCCCCGCCGCCCGGCGTCCTCGACGAGTCGGATGGTCTCCCGGGCGTCGGCGTCCTCCTCCTCGCCCAGGTACGAGATGAGGACGTCCGCGCCCTCGCGTGCGAAGGCGATGGCGACGGCCCGGCCGATCCCCGAGTCACCGCCGGTGATCAGCGCCCGCTTGCCGTCAAGCTTTCCGCTGCCCCGGTACGACTCCTCGCCGTGGTCGGGCTTGGGCGTCATCTCGCCAGTCGAGCCGGGCGGCGTCTGCTGCTGGCCGGGCTGGCCGGACTGCTGGCCGTACTGGTTGGTCGGGTCCTGTTGGGTGTGCTGGTCCGTGCTCACCGACATCTCCTTCTGCGGCGCGACTCGGTCCCTGACTGCCCTACCCTGCGGTGGCCTGCGGAAACCGTAGGGTCGGCGGGGCGAGCATGGCGGCAGCGAGCGGCGCTGGTTATGGTGCGCGAGGCGCTCACGAGGCGCATCGACCCCCATGGAAGGGCACGACATGACCTCTCCCTCCGGCCCGTCGCGTCGCCGGGTGCTCGCCGCCGCGGCCGCGGCGGCGAGCGCGCCGCTGATCGCCGCCGCCCCCGCGCAGGCGGCCGGCCCGGCCCGGCCCCGCACCTGGGACCTCACCCTGCTGGGCACGTCGGACACTCACGGCAACGTCTACAACTGGGACTACTACCGCGACGCCGAGTACGACGACAGCAGGCAGAACGACATCGGCGTGGCGAAGCTGGCGACCCTCATCAACCAGATCCGTCGGGAGCGCCGCGGCAAGGCGACGCTGGTGCTCGACGCCGGCGACACCATCCAGGGCACTCCCCTGGCGACGTACTACGCCAAGCAGGAGCCGATCACCGAGACCGGTGTGAAGCATCCGATGGCGCGGGCGATGAACATCATCGACTACGACGCCGTGACGCTGGGCAACCACGAGTTCAACTACGGCCTGCCGCTGCTGGACCTGTGGATCCGCCAGCTCGGCTTCCCGGCGCTCGCCGCCAACGCGGTCAACGCGAAGACCGGCAAGCCGGCCTTCCTGCCGTACGTCATCAAGAAGGTCTCCCTCGGCTTCGCCGCGCCGACCCTGCGGGTGGGCATTCTCGGCCTCACCAACCCCGGCGTGGCCATCTGGGACCGAGGCAACGTCGAGGGCAGGCTGCGCTTCGACGACATGATCGCCACCGCGGCGAAGTGGGTACCGGTCATGCGTGCACGCGGCGCGGACCTCGTGCTGATCTCCGCGCACGGCGGCGACAGCGGCACCTCCAGCTACGGCCCGGAGCTGCCGAACGAGAACCCGGTGGCGCTGATCGCCCAGCAGGTGCCGGGGATCGACGCGATCCTCTTCGGTCACGCCCACAACGAGGTGGTGGAGCGGTTCGTCACCAACGAGCGGACCGGCGCGCAGGTGCTGCTCTCCGAGCCGTCGAAGTGGGGCCAGCGGCTCACCCGGATGGACTTCACCCTCGCCCGTGAGCGTGGCCGGTGGACGATCACCAAGAAGGCCGCCAGCATGCTCAACTCCAACACGGTGGTCGAGGACCCGAAGGTCCTCGCCGCGGTGCGGGCCCAACACCAGAAGACCGTGGCGTACGTCAACCAGGTGGTCGCCCAGTCCACGGTGGAGTTGTCGGCGGCCGAGTCGCGGTACAAGGACACGCCGATCCTGGACTTCATCAACCACGTGCAGACCGAGGTGGTGGGGGCGGCGCTGGCCGGCACCGCGTACGCCGATCTGCCGGTGCTGTCGATCGCGGCGCCGTTCAGTCGTACCGCGGTTTTCCCCGCTGGCGACGTCAAGATCCGCGACGTGGCCGGGCTGTACGTGTACGACAACACCCTCGAAGCGGTCGTGCTCAGCGGCGCCGAGGTGCGCGCGTACCTGGAGTACTCGGCGAAGTACTTCCGCACCCTCGCCCCGGGCGCCCCGGTGGACCCGGAGCAGATCAGCGACCCGGCGGTACCGGACTACAACTACGACGTCTTCTCCGGCCTGGACTACGACATCGACATCTCCAAGCCGGTGGGTCAGCGGATCACCCGGCTGATCCTGCCGGGAACGGACACCCCGGTCGCGGACAACGCGCAGTTCGTGGTGGCGGTGAATAACTACCGGCGCAGTGGCGGCGGCAACTTCCCGGGCATCGTGAAGAGCCAGGTCTACAACGCGCAGCAGGAGATCCGCCAGTTGCTCATCGACTGGGCGCAGGAGCACGGGACGATCAACCCGGACGACTTCTTCCAGCCCAACTGGTGGCTGGTACGCGAAGGCGTGCCGGTCTTCTGACCGCGGTACGACAGGCGGGCCGTGGGTGGCGACACCCGCGGCCCGTCGCGTGTTTCTCAGCCCTGCACGTTCCAGCGCACCGGGTCCTCGGCCTTCTCCGGGCAGTCACGCCCGGGATCGGTTTCGGTCAGCGCGACCCGCTCGTCCGGACGGACGGCGGGCGGCAACTATCCGAACCGGATGTGGCGCAGGAACGCGTACTCGTCGTCGGTGAACGGCTGCTCGGCCATCGGCGCCTCCCCTGCTCCCCGTCATTGTCCGGCCGCCGAGCGGTCCGGTGCCACCTGTCACGTTGCTGTGGTTTGCGCGTGCCGTTCGGGTGCGGCCGCACACCCCGCGTAATGCGTCCTAGGATCCTGGGTGATTGATGAAGGCTGGTCGATCAGGCGCGTCGCCCCGGTCAGGGAGTCGCAGAGACCGGCCTGCTTGCGGTCGTCGATTTCCTGGTGGGCGCCGCGGCCCAGGTGGCGAGCGCTCGTTGGGATACGGCGGATCAGCTGTGGGCGTCGGCGAGCGACGGCCGGCGAGGTTCGGGCAGCCGCTCCAGCACCGCGAGCGCCGCCCGGATCGGCCGGCGTTCCAGCATCTCGTCGAAGCTCGCCCGGCCCTGGCAGAACCGGACGAACATCCGCCACCCCGGCGGGGTCGCCAACAGGGCGTGGAACACCGCCGGGCGACGGGTGAACAGGTCAAGCAGCCGGAACCCCGCCCGCATCGACGGCACCAGTCGCTCGGCGACCGCCCGCTCGTAGCCGGCCAGCTCCCCGTCGGCGACGGCCGCGCCGGCCAACTCACCGGAGCGCAGCGCGAAGCTGATGCCCTCGCGGCTCCACGGCTCCAACAGCCCGGCCGCGTCCCCCACCACGAGCACCCGGCCGTTCCGCAACGGCGAATCCTCCTCGCGGCACCGGGTCAGGTGACCCGAGTCGTGCTCCGCCGGCAACCCGGTCAGCCCCAACCGGTCCACGAACTGCCGCAGGTACGCGCGGGTCCCCTCCCCCGCGCCCCGGCCCGCGATCACGCCGACGGTCAACCGGTCGCCCTTCGGGAACACCCAGGCGTAGGAGCCGGGCATCGCGCCCCAGTCCAACAGGAGCCGCCCCCGCCAGCGCTCCTGCTCGGCGGGCGGCACGGGCACCTCCAACTCCAGCCCCAGATCCACCTGCCGGTACCGCACGCCCACGTGCCGGGCGGTCACCCCTGAGGAGCCGTCCGCGCCGATCACCGCACGGGCGGTGAGGGTCGTACCGTCGGCCAGCCGCAGGCGTACCCCCTCAGGGTCCTGCTCGATCGCGCGGACCGCGACCCGCTCCCGCATCTGCGCGCCGGCGGCGACCGCCGCCGCGCGCAGCCGGTCGTCGAACTCCTCGCGGCGCACCATGGTCAGCACCGGACTGCCGTTGCCACGGGTGAACTCCCGACGGCCGTCGCGGGTGAACGTCACCCGGTCCACCCGGTCGTTCGCGGGCACCTCGATCCGGTCCCGCACGGCCGCCAGCGAGGTGCCGATCAGGCCACCGCCGCAGGTCTTGTAGCGCGGGTGCTCGGCCCGCTCGACAACCAGGGTGCGGACGCCGGCACGGGCGGCGGCGTGTGCCGCGGAGAGCCCGGCGGGGCCGGCGCCGACGACGACGAGATCCCAGACGATCACGGATGCAGCCTAGGGCACCATCCGGCCCCCCCGACCCGGGCACGGCGGGCCGCCGACCGCCCGATCGGGTGGGCATCTTCGGCTACCCAGGGGGTAATCGACGCGGCGCAACCGTCCGCGCTGAGGCGGACGGGTCGAGAAGGAGGCGATCATGCAGCAGGTGCCGCTGTCGGAGATCGAGCAACGGGTATACCAGGCCGTCACCACCCTCGAAGCACGCGGCCAGGTGCCCTACCCGGATCTGATCGCCGAAGGGTCCGGGCTCACCGAGGAACAGGTGCACGAACCGCTGCACATGCTCACCGAGAAGGGCCTGCTGCACCGCGAGGACTCGCCGATGGCCGGCCTCGACTTCGGCCCCCGGTTCTGCGCCCGCCAGATGGCGTGACCCGTCGCTCCACCCGCGACGATTCGCCCCCCGCTGGCCCGGCTAGCGGTCAGGAATGCGTGATCGACCGTCAGCGGGGGGCACGATGAGCACGGCACAACCGCCCCAGCCGGTCGACGCGGCGGAGAACCGCAGGCGCTGGCAGGCCGTCGGCGTCGGACTCGTCGCCGCGTTCATGACGCTGCTCGACGTGAGCATCGTCAACGTCGCGGTACCGTCCATCGATCGCGCGCTGCACGCCTCCCCGAGCGACCTGCAGTGGGTCCTGTCCGGGTACGCGCTGACCTTTGGCCTGGTCCTCGTGCCCGCCGGCCGATTCGGTGACGCCCGGGGCCGGCGCAACGCGTTCGTGTTGGGCATCGCGCTGTTCACCGCGACCAGCGCCCTCGCCGGCCTGGCCACCTCCCCCACCTGGCTGGTCGCCGCCCGGCTACTCCAGGGCGCCGCCGCCGGTGTGGTCAACCCGCAGGTGACCGGGTTGATCCAGGAACTGTTCCGGGGGCCGGAGAGGGCCCGCCCGTTCGGGCTGCTCGGCGCGACCATCGGCATCTCCACCGCCATCGGGCCGCTGCTCGGCGGGCTGCTCATCGCCATCGGCGGCGAGGCACACGGATGGCGGTGGGTCTTCTTCGTCAACGTACCCGTCGGCATCGTCGCGATGATCCTCGGCTGGCGCCTGCTGCCCGAACGCGCCGCGGGACGGGCTGGCCGGCGGCGGCTCGACCCGATCGGGGTGCTGCTGCTCGGCGTCGGAGTGGTCCTGGTCCTGCTGCCCCTCGTGCAGGAGCAGCAGTGGCGGACCCCCTGGAAGTGGGCACTCATCCCCGCCGGCCTGGCGGTGCTGGTCGCCTTCGGACTCTGGGAGCGGTGGTACGAGCGACACCGCGAACCCCTTTTCGACCTGCGGCTGTTCACCTTCCAGTCGTACACACTGGGATCGATCATCGCGCTGGTCTACTTCGGTGGCTTCACCGCGATCTTCTTCATCTTCACGCTGTTCCTGCAGAACGGCCTCGGCTACAGCGCGCTCATCGCCGGCCTGGCCATCACCCCGTTCGCCCTCGGGTCGGCCGCCGCGTCCGCGCTGGGCGGACGCATCGTCAACCGCTTCGGCCGGCCCCTGGTCGCCATCGGCCTGCTCGGCGTGGTGCTCGGGCTGGCCGCGACAGTGCTGGCGCTACGCTTCTGGCCGCACGCCCCCGCACCGTGGGTCACCGCCGGGCCGCTCCTCATCGCCGGCATCGGCAGCGGCCTGGTCATCGCCCCCAACCAGACCCTCACCCTCGCCCAGGTGCCCGTACCCCAGGCCGGCAGCGGCGCCGGCATGCTCCAGACCGGTCAACGCATCGGCGCGGCTGCCGGCATCGCCGCCGTCGGATCGATGTTCTTCTCCTCGCTGGCCGACAACCACGGCAACTGGGCCACCGCCTTCGAGATGTCCCTCCTGCTCGCCACCGGAATCATCGCGCTGGCGCTCGTCGCCGCGCTGATCGACATCTTCCGCAGCCGCAACCACACCAAAACCTGAAAACCTCAGGGGTACGCCGCCAGCCCCGGTCCCGCCGCCAGCCCGGTCCCGCCGCTGCCCCGGTCCCGCCGCTGCCCCGGTCCCGCCATTAGCCCGCTCCCGCCGCCAGCCCGGTCGCGCCGTTGCCCCGGTCCCGGCGTTGCCCCGGTCCCGCCATTAGCCCGGGCCTGCCGTTACCCCGCGCCTGCCGTTACCCCAGTCCCGGCGGCTGCCCGGAGCCACCGGCTGCCCGGGCCAGCGTCGAACCCGTCATGGCGCTGGCGCGCCTGGGTCTGGACATGCCGCTGGCCGGCCCCCCGTGTTCGGGGTGCCGGCCAGCGGTCGGTGTCATACGGGCGGGGTCAGCTGTTCCAGTACTGGCCGACGAGGTCGGCGGCCTGCTGCTCCCACTGGGCGTAGGCGTCCGGGTAGGCCGAGACCTGCACGGTCTGCGCGGCGACGGTCAGCGGCATGTCCTGCCAACCATCAACCTGCTTCAAACCCTTCAGGAACGCGGTGGTGGAGTAGTCGGGGTCGGTGATCTGCTCCGGCGAACCCCAACCACTGGACGGGCGCTGCTGGAACAGGCCCAGCGAGTCGTGGTCGTTACGGTCACCCAGGTGACCCAGGTTCTCCAGCTTCGACTCCTGCAGACTCGTCGCGATCGAGATCACCGCAGCCCGCTCCGGCAGACCAGCCTTCTTCGTCGCGGCGATGATCGCCTTCACGTTCGCGGTCTGCTCGTCGTTGAGGGAGATATGCGACTGCTCGCCCTGCGGCTTGACCGACTGCACGGCCACGGCGACAGGCTTGGCATCCACAGCCGGCGCGGCGGCGTGGGCGGCGATCGGACCGGCGAAGACGCCACCGGCGAACGCGAGACCAGCAACAGACAACACACTCTTACGAATGATCGTGTTCATGAGGGTTAGCTCCTTCGGGGGTAAGAACACCCACCCACCAGGGGGACGGTGGCGCGGGTGTGAGCACCTCGTCCGGCGCTGCACAAACGGGGGAAAGTCTTAACGTCGGCTGCCTACGAGCGGGGGGCTCGTGGCGCCGGGTCCAGATATAACGACCGACAGGCCAGGCTCATTCCGGGGGGCGGCCCATCCACACATCGAACCGGTGCGGCCGGTCGTGGAGGGTGTAACGACCGGCAGGCCGGGGGTCATTCCGGGGTGGCCCGTCGAACCGGTGCGGTCGGTCGTGGGGGATACAACGACCGGGGGCCGGGGGTCATTCCCGGAGGCGGCCCATCCGCTGGCACGGGCGAAACCCATGCGGTCGGTCGTGGGGAATACAACGACCGGGCGCGGCCTGGCATTCCAAACCCCGGTACGGGGCCGGCCAACGGCCGGTGGTACTGCGATCGTCAGGGTATGTAACCCGTCCGGGGCCGCCACCATTCCGGCCCCAGGATGCCGCCGGTCACACCCAGAAACCACCCACGAGCGACATATCACCCAGGCAGGCATGGCTCGGCCCGGCCAGACCGGCCGCTCGGAGATGATCCACTCCACATCGGCGATATCGGTGTATCAACGGCACCGGGATACCCCGATATCGGCGATGCCGAGTCGATCAACCCGCCTTGCCACCGCTGGGCGCTGAGCGCTGGGCGCGGTGCGCGGACGGGGGACATTTACGCCCGCGATCTCCAGATACCCGCCCAAACACCCCAAGCCCGCGCCGTCCACACATCCCACCCGGGCGGCCCACACCCCAACCCAACCCGAGCCGCCCGAACACCCCAAGCCACCGCACGGGTCGGCCCGTGCCAGGACACGGTCACGCCTGACCGGCCCAGAGCCGGACACGGTGGGCCCCTGCCACGTCCCGCCCACGAGGGCGGAGCCCGGACACGCCCACGCCCCGCCCACGAGGGCAGAGCCCGGACACGCCCACGCCCTGGCCCTGTCAACGCCCACGCGCACGCGCACGACGAACCGCAACAGCCGGTCGACGCCGGTGACGATCTCGCGTACGGAGCCGCTGCCGGGTGATGGTCAGAGGGTCGCCGTGCGGGGTCGGATCCGTCGACGTCGTCTTCAAACTGCACCGTGACGACGCCACACGACTGGGTCGACGGGTACGGACGAGGCTGGCGCCCGTCGGAACACTCCGACGGGCGCCAGCCTGAGGTGCGATCCGGGCACTGCCCGGTTGGGGGTGCGGATCAGTGCGCGACTCCACCGAGGCGCTGGCGGCGACGCCAGGCCAGGGTCAGCAGCAGCATGATCGCGCCGGCGCCGACGAGGCCGCCGCCGAGCTTCATGGGAGTACCGATGCTGTCACCGGTGACGGGCAGCGGCTGCTTCTTGTCCAGCACCTGCAGCTCGGCGCTGGCGGACCGGTCCCGGCCGCTGGCGGTGAAGGTCAGCAGACCCGTCACCGACGGCCGGTAGCTCTTGGTGAAGCGACCCTCGCCGTTGGTGCGCGCCGTGAAGGTCAGCGGGGCGCTCGCCTGGTAGGCGACCGGGGCCATGGCCACGGTGCTGCCGTCGCTGCGGCGGGCCGGTGCCTGGCCGCGGGCCGGGGCCGCCAGCGGCGTGACGGTAACCGAGATCGTGACGGTCTCGTTCCCGCGGAAGCCGGTGCCGGTGAGCACGACCGTCTCGCCGAGGTAGATCGTCGGCCGGTTGACCGTCAGCGAGGTGAGCTGCGGCGTGTACGGCGGCGGCTGGGGTGGGTCCGTGGTCGCGGACGGCGTCGGCTGCGGCGCTGCCGCCCCCGCTGCGGTCGGCACGGCCACCACGGCCAGACCGACCGTGAGCGCCATGATGATGCGGGATAGCCGCATGATTGGTTCCCTCCTACTGGTCACATCGTGGTGCGGAATGAACTTGGGTGGTCCATGGGCTGGCTGTCGGCGTCAGCCACAGCTCGGCCTGCCCGACGCTGGTTTTGGCGGTCAGGACCGTCATCTCCAACGTCCGCTCGGCGCCTGGGCCGACCTCGAGGTTGGCCGTGGCGACCTGGCGGCGTCGTTCGGTGCCGCTTCCGAGCGCGGTGTCCGACCCGTCGAGCCGGGCGTCGAGCACTGCGCCCCCTGCCGGGCTGAAGACCGACACCAACGTGCGAGCGGTGTACGGATCACCAGCCATGCCGAGGCCGAGGACGGACTTGCTGAGTCCTGACTTCGGCGCCGTGGAGCGCAGGGTGACCCGCAGCCGGAGCTCGCGGCGGCCGTCGGGCCGGCATTCGCCGACTGTCAGGTTCGCCGTCGGCCGCAGGTAGTAGCCGAGCTTCGCGCCGCTGCCGTCGTTGAGGAAGACGCCGACCGTCGGCACGGTGTCCTGTTCCGGGAGCGTCCCGGCCATCCGGCTGTCGCCGAACGTCCGTTGTTCTTCCGGTCGGGCACTCCAGAACAATATCCGGCGTTCGGTGATAGCACGGTCGAATGCGGACAACAACACCCGTGGGTTGACATTCTTCGTAAAGAAGGCGTCGAACACCGCAGCGGCGGACGCGGCGAAGAACTCGTCCTGCTGCTTCACGTCCAGCCGCTGGTAGCTCTCGTTGAGCAGGGTCTGCACGACCTTTTCGCTGGCCAGTGACACTCCGCCGGGCACCGTGACCGGGCCGGTCGCCTTGAGCAGGTACGACAGCACCACCGGGTCCACGGCGAGCACGCCGTCGACCGTGGTGCCGGTCCTGCGCCGGAACATCTCCCGGTACAGGGCCGCAGCGGTCGGGAAGTGCGGGGTCAGGTTGACGTCGGCGGGGTACATGCCGGGCAGATCGGTCCAGAGGGCCCGGATTTCGGCGGACAACTTCAGCGGCGGCACGAACCTCTCGAGCGAGGAACTGCTGCCCTGCCGACCCATCCGGACCGAACCCTTGTCGGCCTCGATCATCGCGTACGCGCCGAACATGCCGCCGGTGGCGCGCAGCTCGGCCAGGTTCTGCGAGACCAGCAGGTATCGCCGCGGGCCGTTGGCGCCGAGCAGCGGCGGCAGCAGGCGGGCGCCCTGGTCGGCGGCGGCGGTGAGGCTGGCCAGGCGGTCGATCTCGCCACGCAGGTCGGTCAACGCCTGCCGGATCTGGCTGACCAGGCGGTCGGCGGGCACGGCGGCCAGGTCACGGCGTGTGGTCTGCACGGCGGCGTCCGCCCGGGACAGCTCGGCGGAGACCGCGGTGAGCTTCGCCAGGTCCAACCGGTTTCCGGAGGGCACCAGGCTGGTCAGGTCGGCGCGCAGCAGGGTGGGGAACGCCTGCCGGGCCAGCTCGTCGATGGCGACCGCGATCCGCCGGACCGCGTCGAGGTCGTCGCCGGCGAACGGGGTACGACGTCCGACGTGCCAGCTCGGGTCGGCCGTGGCGGCGCGAGCGGCGCCGGCCTGCTCCTGCAGGGCGGCCAGGGTGCGCAGGGCGCGGTCGGTGTCCCCGCCCACCACCTGCGCGCTCAACTCCCGCGCCAGGCCGGCGGCGTTGAGCAGGTGGGTACGCGCCTGCCAGCCACGGAAGCCGACCCATCCGCCGCTCGCCAGCAGCAGCGAGCCGACCACCAGCGCACCGAGCAGAGCCCGGCGCAGGCGCGCCCGTCGGCGCCGCCGGGATCGGCTTCGCCGTCGACCCGGCCGTTCGCTCTCCGTCACAAGCACACTCCGTTTCGCGGAATCGGACAGTAGGCCTGATTCCCTGACGTTCTTAACATGCTGAGGGGAATCTCGTACCGTTATGGCATTTATGGCCTATTACGCGAGGTTTCCTCGCGGCTCCTCGGCGGGCTGCGGAACCCGGCCGGCCGCCTCGTGCAGCAACCGCTCGATCCGATCCACCCCGGCCGGCAGGGACATCTCCCGCAGGTACGCCTCCCGGCCCCGGCGACCCATGTCGACGCGCGTCGGCGGCGGGATGGTGGCGGCCAACCAGAACCGGTCGGCCAGCGCGGCCCAGTCCTCCGGCGGGCAGGACAGCCCCGCTCGCGCACGTTCGACCAGCTCGGCGGTGTCACCACCGGCCGAGGCCACCACCGGCACGGCGCAGGAGAGCGCGGCCTGCAGCTTGGCGGGCACCATGCCGCGAAGCTCCGGCAGGTCGCGCAGCATGACCAACTGGTAGTCGGCGGCGGCGTACAACTCGGGCATGTCGACCGGGGACCGTCGCTCCAGGAAGCGGACGTTCTCCGCGCTCAACTCGGCGGCGAGCCCCCGCACCCGCCGCTCGTCCGCGCCCGAACCGACCAGGACCAGGTCCATCGTGCGGTCCAGCGCCGCAGCGGCCCGTACCGCCGTCTCCAGCCCCTGACGGGCGCCGATGGTTCCGGCATGCATGACCACGCAGCGGTCGTCGCGGCGGACCAGTTGGCGGGCCGCCGCTCCGGGCGTCGCCGGGTGGAAGATCCGCTCGTCGGTCCAGTTCAGCACCAGTCGGACCCGGGCCGGGTCGGCGCCAGCGGCGACGACCAGATCCCGCATCGAGGGCGCGGTCACCGCGACCCGCGCGGCGGTCCGGTAGATCCGGGTCATCGCGGTGCCCATCCGCGCCGACCAGCGGCGGTCGTTCGCCTCGTCGGCGCCGTCGCGCGCCCAGACGTCCTGCACGTGCAGCACCGCCGGCACCTTCGGCAGCAGCCGCAGCACGGCGGCGGTGGCGAACGTGGTGGCCGGTAACTGGAAGACGTAGAGCACGTCCACGTCGCCCAGGAACCGGCGCGCGGCCAGCGAGGCGCTGCCGGCGAAGGAGAGATAGCTGGCCATCCGCGCGCCGGTGGAGCCGGCGCCGGCGGAGTATCGGGGCACCCGCCGGACGGACAACCGTTGACTGTGCGTCTCGTGGTGCCAGCGCTGCCGCCAGCCCGGATAGACGTGGCCGCCGGGGTAGTCCGGGAAGCCGGTGAGCACCCGGACCTCGTGACCCCGCGCGGCCAACTCCTCGGCGAGGCTGCCCGGGATGAAGGCCGGCTCGGGCGGGAAGTGGTAGGACAGGATGCCGACCCTCACCGTGCCACCGCCGTCGGCCGCGCAACGGCGTCGCTCGGCGCGGCACCGCGCCGGGCGGGCACCCGGCCCGCGTACGATGCCAACAACCCCTCCCCGCGCGGCCACCGGCGTCGACGCACCGCCCCCGCGGTGCGGCGGCCCGCGTCCGCACCGACGAGAGGGCCACCGATGGTCGACCACGTGCTGTTCGTCTGCCACGCCAACCTGTGCCGTTCACCGATGGCGGAGTACCTGGCGCGGCGGCTGCTGGCCGACCGCTCGGTGCTGGTGTCCAGCGCTGGCACCGACGCGATGGACGGCATGGCCATGCATCCGTACGCCCTGGAGATCGCCGCCGAGAACGGCGCCGACCCGACGGTGTTCGCCAGTCGGACGCTGCGCCCAGAGCACCTGGCCGACGCGACGCTCGTGCTGACCGCGACCCGCCGGCAACGCTCCGTCTGCACCGCGCTGGCGCCCGGCGCGCTGCACCGCACGTTCACCCTGCGGCAGTTCGGCCGGTTGGCGGCGGCGGCCGAGACCCCCGCCGAGCCAGCCGGCGACCCGCTGCGGGCCGCGATTGTCGCCGCCGCCAACGCCCGGGGACGGCTGCAACCCGCCGCCCCGGATGCCGACGACCTGCGGGACCCGATCGGCGGCACCGCCACCGACTTCCGACGCTGCGCTGAGGAGATCGAACGGTCGCTACGACCCCTCGCCGCGCTCATCGGGGCAACCGGGTGAGTTCCTGGGTGCGGTCGCTGACGCCGTTGACTCCGGCGTCCTCGCTGTGCCGGGCGGACGTGGCCCGGTCGGCCGGCACCGACGGCTTGACCGTGGACGCGACCACCCGGTAGGCCTCGTACTGGTAGGCCTCGGCCTTGGCCACCTTGGCCATGTTGAGCACACAGCCGAGCAGCCGCACCGACACCGAGTGCAGCGAGCGGGCCGCCGCCGCGACCTGGGCCCGCGAGGTGCGGCCCTGCTGGCTGACCAGCAACGCGCCGTCGGCCTGGACGGCCACCACGACACCGTCGGTCACCGCGAGCAGCGGCGCGGTGTCGATGATCACGATGTCGGCCGACTCGCGCAGAGCGAGCAGCAGATCCGCCATCGCCTTGGAGCCAAGCAGTTCGCTCGGGTTCGGTGGGGCGGAGCCGCTGGGCAGCACGAGGAGCGACTTGTCGCCCCAGCGCTGCACGACGTCACCGACCAGCACGTCACCGACCAGCACGTCGGTGAGGCCGACCCCGGCGTCCAGGCCCAGGTACTCGTCGACCTTCGGGCGGCGCAGGTCCGCGTCGACCAGCAGCACCCGCCAGCCCGCCTCGGCCAGCGCGATGGCCAGGTTGCAGGAGAGCGTGGTCTTGCCCTCGCCCTGCAACGCGCTGGTCACGGCGATGACCCGGGCCGGCTCGTGCACGTCCACGAACCGCAGGTTGGTACGCAGCTTGCGGACCGCCTCGGCGCGTGCCGAGGTCGCGGCATCACCGACGATCAGCGGGGCGGTGCGGGCGGTGCTCTCGAACGGAATCTCGCCGAGCAGCGGGCTGCCGGTGGCGCGTTGCAGACCGGCGGAGTCCCGCAGCCGGATGTCGGCGACGCCGCGCAGGATCGCCAGGCCGATGCCGAGCACCAGACCGAGCAGTCCACCGAGGACGAGGTTGCGCACCGGCTGCGGCGACACGGGGCTCGCGCTGACCCGGGGGCCGCTGACCACCTCGATCTTGATCGGCGCCTTGCCCTCGGGCGTCGTCTCGACCTTCTGCACGAGGTCGACGAACTTGGCGGCGAGGGTCTCGGTGACCCGCAGCGCGCGGGTCTGGTCGGTGTCGGTGACCGACGCGCGCAGCAGGACCGTGCCGGTCTCGGTGGAGGTGCTCACCCGACGCTGCACCTGGTCCGCGGTGAGCCCGACGGGGGTCTCGGCCACCACGCTCTGCGCCAGGCGGTCACTGGTGAGCAGATCGGCGTACGACTTGACGCGCTGCTGCAGGAAGAGACCACCCTGGTAGGCGTCGGTGACGCCCGAGTTGGGAGTGGTGACGAAGAAGGTCACCGAGGCGACGTACCGGGGCTGGGCCCGTACGGTCAGGAACGCCGAGACGCCCAGGGCCACCATGACCGTGACCAGTACGACCCACCAGTGCCGACGCACGTGGCGCAATTGGCGGAGCAGGTCCATCAGGTGCGCCTCCGTGCCGGTCCGGTTACGCCAAAGAACTTCACGAAAACCCCCAAGGTCGTTTGTTAACTCGTGAAACCATTAAAGCGGCTCATACGCCTTATGTCCGGAGTTACGTATTTTCGGCGGCGCTAGGTGCGCTCGCATGCCCAACCCGGAAGACGACCATTCGGCAGCGGTGACAGCGCGGAAAAGTCCACAGCCGATCTGACGGCAACCGCACCCATCCGCGCCGACGACCGGAGGCCGATCGACGCCGGTCAACACGGGTGCCCGCGCTCCTCGTCCCCCTGCGGCCCGGATAGGGTCGAGCACGGTGTGCCGGGAAGTCTGGTCGGCGATTGGCCCCCTGCCGTCCCGATGCCCCGAGGTGAACCCGCCAGATGCCCGACCGCACCCCGCTGCCCGATCGGCCGTCCGACCGTCCGCGCGCCCGGATCCTGACGCGATCGTCCTGGCCAGAGGCCCGACACCTGGCCGACGTGCTGCGCACCGAGACCGTCGGCGGCGCCCTGCTGCTGGTCGGGGCCGTACTCGCGCTGGTCTGGGCGAACTCCCCGTGGGCCGCGTCGTACACCCGGCTGTCGAACTGGGTGCCCTGGCCCGGCGGCGAACGCTGGCACCTCGACCTGACGCTTGCCACCTGGACCGCCGACGGCCTGCTGGCCATCTTCTTCTTCGTGGTCGGCCTGGAACTCAAGCGTGAGTTCGTCGCCGGTGACCTACGGGACCCGCGACGCGCGGCGCTGCCGGTGGTCGCGGCCCTCGGCGGGATGGCGCTGCCCGCGCTGATCTACGTGACGGTCATCCTGACGGCGGGCGGTGACGGTCTCCGCGGCTGGGCGATTCCCACCGCCACCGACATCGCGTTCGCGCTGGCCGTACTCGCGGTGGTCAGCTCGCACCTGCCCCAGGGCCTGCGCGCTTTCCTGCTCACCCTCGCCGTCGTCGACGACCTGTTCGCGATCACCATCATCGCCGTCTTCTACACCGCCGACTTCCACCCGCTGCCGCTGCTCGCCGCGCTCGCGCCGATCGGGCTCTTCGCGTGGCTGGTGCAGCGCGGTCGTACCTGGTGGTGGGCACTCATCCCCCTCGCGCTGGCCACCTGGTCCCTGGTCCACGCCTCCGGGGTGCACGCCACGGTGGCCGGCGTCCTGCTCGGCTTCACCGTGCCGGTGCTGGCCCGCCGACGCGTGGGCGCAGCCCCGGCGGGCGACGACAGCGGGCAGGTCGGCGGGCTCGCCGCGCGCCTGGAGCACCGCTGGCGGCCGGTGTCAGCCGGCATCGCCGTACCGGTCTTCGCCCTGTTCGCCGCCGGCGTGACGCTGCGCGGCACCGACCTGGGCGCCCTGCTGACCGAACCCGTGGTGATCGCCATCGTCGCCGGCCTCGTGCTCGGCAAGAGCATCGGCATCTTCGGCTCGACCTACCTGCTGGCCCGGTTCACCCGCGCCGAGTTGGACGAGGACATCACCTGGCCCGACCTGCTCGGTATCGCCCTGCTGGCCGGCGTCGGGTTCACCGTCTCGCTGCTCATCGGCGACCTGGCCTTCGGCGCCGGCAGCACGGCCGACGACCGGGTCAAGGCGGCCGTGCTGGCCGGTTCGGTGATCTCCGCCGGCCTGGCAGCCATCGTGCTGGTCCGGCGCAACGCCGCGTACCGGCGGGTGGCCGAGCGGGAACGGCTGGACGCCGACGGCGACGGGGTGCCCGACGTCTTCCAGGAACCGGGCCGGGGCTGACCGCCGCCGCGCGGGCACCGGCGTTGTGGTCATCCCCCGGCGGTGCCCTGCTTCGCGGCTGCCGGCGGCCGGTGGTGATCGTCGGCGCTGCCCGGCCCGGATCCTCGACTCGACCACGAGGGTGCGGCGCTCATGGCCGCCGCGAGCAGTTGGCGCAGCGCGATGATCGCCGCCGCGGCGGCCAGGCCGCTCCAGGTCGGGGTGCCGGCGAGGCGCAGCAGGCCGGCCGCCGTCAGCAGGTCCAACAGCACCCGGACGGCGGAGCGGGCCGCGCGGGCGCTGAGCACCGTGACCACACCGGCCAGCAGCGCGAGGGCGGTCACCACGTCGACCAGTACGGCGATCACGTCCCGCGCTCCCCGTCGGCCACCTGCCGCTGCTCCTGACGGATCTCCCGGCCCAGGAAGTAGTTCAGCGCCGTCCGGATCGTGGCGATCGCCGCCAACTGACCGATCTGGGTGAACGACGGCGACACGGCGGTGCGCAGCACGTCCGCCGCGAGCTGGAACTCCAGGCCGAGGGTCAGGAACCGGCCCAGGGAGAGCCGGATCGGGGTGAAGACGGCGGCGGTGCGGTGTCGCAGCCCCTCGACCACGAACCGCACCGCCGCCCAGAGCGCACCCACGAAGATCACCAGTGCTCCGGCGACCTCCACCACAGCGACCAGCACCTCGTCGCCCTGGCGTAGCAGCTCCGCCGGCTCCACCCGGAGCCGTTACCCGCCACCGGGGCGGGTAGTCGGTGCTCAGGTCAGGTCGTTCACCGCCTCCAAGATCAGCCAGAGACCCGAGATGGCGAAGAGCACCGCCGCGCCGTACTTGATGGTCTTCTCGGGCAGCCGGCGGCCGAGCATCCGGCCGACGAGGATGGCCAGCGCGTCCGCGGCCACCATGCCGATCGTGGAGCCGAGCCAGGTGCCGAACCAGCCGTACTGGGTGGCCAGGGTGATCGTCGCGAGCATCGTCTTGTCGCCCAACTCGGCCAGGAAGAACGCCACCGAGACCGCCACGATGGCGGTCTTGTTGGTCTTCTCGGCCTTGCGCTTCTCCTCCTCGGTGAGCTTGTCACCGCGCAGCGTCCACGCGCCGAAGCCGAGGAACGCCACACCGGCCACCAGGGAGATCCACTCCGTGGGGAGCACAGCGCCCAGACCCGAACCGATGGCGACCGACGCCAGGTGCACCACCGCCGTGGCGATGGTGATGCCGATCAGCACGGGCATCGTCTTGAACCGCGTGGCGAAGGTCAGCGCCATCAGCTGGGACTTGTCTCCCAGCTCGGCGACGAAGATGACGCCGAAGCTGACGACGAGCGCGGCGAAAAATCCCTCCATGACGTCCTTTCCCGATCATGCCGGGAGGAGGTACGGGGCGCCCTCGACCCGGCTGCAACAGCCTGAGTCGAAGGTCTCGCCCGCCTCGGATAACCGAGGCCGCGTGGCCGGATGCGGAACGCACCAGTATGTCGACCACGACATTGGGGGCTACTCCCCTTCGCGCGACCAGCCTAGCCGATCACCAACCGACCCGACGGGAAGGGTGAGCAGCCTCAGCGCGCCCGGGCGAGGCTCACCCCGAACAGCCCTCGCGGGTCGGTCCAGAATTCCGACACGGCGAAGCCCGCCCCCGCCAACTCGGTGGCGATCCCCTCCGGGCGGAACTTCGCCGACACCTCGGTGCGCAGTTCCTCCCCCTCGGCGAACTCCACGGTCAGGTCCAGCACCCGGACCCGCATCGGCCGCGTCGCCCGCAGCCGCATCTCGATCCACTCGTGGCTCGGATCCCAGCGCGCGACGTGCGCGAACGCCTCCGCGTCGAAGTCAGCGCCCAACTCCCGGTTGATCACGTGCAGGACGTTGCGGTTGAACTCGGCGGTCACCCCGGCCGCGTCGTCGTACGCGGGCACGATCACCGACGGGTCCTTCACCAGGTCGGTGCCGAGCAGCAGCCAGTCGCCGACCTCCAGCGCGGCGCGCATCGCGGCCAGGAACTCGGCCCGCTCGGCCGGCAGCAGGTTGCCGATGGTGCCGCCGAGGAACACCACCAGCCGCCGACCGCCCGCGGGCAGCCGGTCGAGCTGCCGGGTGAAGTCCCCGACGATGCCCCGGACCCGCAGCCCCGGATAGTCGGCGGCGATCTGCGCGGTCGACCCCAGCAGCGCGCTGACCGACACGTCGAGCGGGACGAACGTGCCCAGCCCGCCCTGGCGGGTGAACGCGTCCAACAGCAGCCGGGTCTTCTCCGACGAGCCCGAACCGAGCTCGATCAGGGTCTTGGCACCGGTCAGAGTCGCGATGTCGTCGGCGTGTTCGGCCAGCACCACCCGCTCGGCCCGGGTCGGGTAATACTCGGGCAACCGGGTGATCTCCTCGAACAACTCGCTGCCCCGGGAGTCGTAGAACCACTTCGGCGGCAACCACTTCGGCTCGGCGGTCAGCCCGGCCCGGACGTCCTCGCGCAGACCATGCTCCACATCCTGCTGCTCAAGGTAGATCTCCAACGGCTCAGCGGTCATCGGTCCTGCCTCTCTGCTTCGTCAACACGTGCCCGACCGCCCGGCTCACCGGGCCGGCAGTGGGCGTACCCGCACCTCGTCCGCCGTGGCGGTGACCAGGTGCCCCTCCGGCACCGACCGCCACCCCGGGTCGTCGTCGTGTGGCTCGGAGGCGAGCAGCACCGAACCCGGCTGCGCACGCACCGACAGCGCGTGCCCGGACACGCTCGCCACCACCCGCCGCCCATCGGTGAGCAGCAGGTTCAACCGCGACCCCGGAGCCGCCGCGGCCACGTCGGCCACC
This sequence comes from Micromonospora sp. NPDC047467, assembly GCF_040643095.1. Taxonomy (NCBI): domain Bacteria; kingdom Bacillati; phylum Actinomycetota; class Actinomycetes; order Micromonosporales; family Micromonosporaceae; genus Micromonospora; species Micromonospora sp. NPDC047467. Next base: position 63,363 of record NZ_JBEYTO010000016.1, read on the forward strand.
GTCCGGGCGACTGCCTCCGCCGGGTCGTCACCGGCGCGCAGCCGATGCCGGACCAGCGCCCACAGCAGCGCCGAGTCGGTGGCGGCGTCCAGGGTCAGCAGGTCACGCACCGGCAGGCCGGCGGCGAGCGGCACCACGGCGTCCGGCCAGCCCCGGACCACACCGTTGTGGCTGAACAGCCACCGCCCCTCGGCGAACGGCGCGGCGGCGCCGTCGAGCACCGCCATACCGACGGTCGCCGAGCGGACCGCGGCCAGCACCGCGCCGGCGCGGGTCACCGCCGCGAGATCGGCGATCGTCGGGTCACTCCAGATCGGCTGGGCACGCCGGTACCGCACCGGGTCACCGTCGCCCGGGTACCAGCCGACGCCGAACCCGTCGGCGTTGATCGTGCCGCCGCCACGCATGTCGCGCGGCGCCCACGACTGCCGCACCAGCGAGTGCTCCGGATCGAACAACAGCTCGGCCAGCGTGACCGGCGGGCCCAGATAGGCCAGGTGACGACACATCAGCGCGCCCCACCCGCCACCCGGTCGGCCCGGCGACCGCTCACCGGCGCGACTCGTCCGGGCCGGCGTCGCGGGCGCAGCGGAAGCCGCTGAAGATCTGCCGTCGGATCGGATAGTCCCAGTTACGGAAGGTGCCCCGGCAGGCGGACCGGTCGGTGCCGAACGAGCCACCGCGCAGCACCCGGTAGTCGCCACCGAAGAAGACCTCCGAGTATTCGCGGTAAGGAAACGCGGTGAAACCCGGATGACCGTTGAAGGTGCTCGACGTCCACTCCCACACATCGCCGATGAGCTGGTGCACGCCCAGCGGCGAGGCGCCGGCCGGGTACGCGCCCACCGGCGCCGGCCGCAGATGGCGCTGGTCGAGGTTGGCGTGCACCTCGGTCGGGTCGTCGTCACCCCACGGGTAGCGCCGAGACCGCCCGGTCGCCGGATCCCAGCGGGCGGCCTTCTCCCACTCCGCCTCGGTCGGCAGACGCTTGCCGGCCCACGTCGCGTACGCCTGCGCCTCGTACCAGCACACGTGCACCACCGGCTCGTCGGCGCGGACCGGATCCCACCGGCCGAAGCGCTGGTACGCCCAGCCGTCGCCGTCACGACGCCAGTGCATCGGCGCGTCGAGCTGCTCCCGGACCCGGTGCGCCCAGCCGGCCGCACTCCACCAGCGCGGATCGGAGTAGCCGCCGTCGGCGATGAAGGCCTGGTACGCGCCGTTCGTGACCGGTGCCGCGTCGATGACGTACGCGGGCAGGTCGACGCGGTGCGCGGGACGCTCGTTGTCCAGCGCCCACGGGTCGGCGTCGGTGCCCATGACGAACTCACCGGCCGGCACCAGCACCTCCCCGCCGACGCGGGCGGTCGGCTCGGGCGGCGGCGGGGCGTGCAGCACCGCCGGCCCCAAACGCAACTGGTGGGTGGCGAGCATCGTCTCGTCATGCTGCTGCTCGTGCTGGACGATCATGCCGAAGGCGAACCCGTCGGCCACCAGCGGCCGATCCGTGAAGCGCACCGCGTCGAGCAGGTCGTGCACCTTGTCGCGAACCGTGCCCAGGTAGGCACGCGCCTCCGCGGGCGGCAGCAGGGGCAGCGCGGGGCGATCACGGCGGGGCTGCTTGAACGCGTCGTACAACTCGTCGATGTCGCACCGGACCGGCTCCCGGCCGCCGACATCGCGGACCAGCCACAGCTCCTCCTGGTTGCCGACGTGCGCCAAATCCCAGACCAGCGGCGACATCAGCGGCGAGTGCTGGCGCATCAGGTCGGCGTCGTCGACCACCTCGGTCAACAGGGCCGTACGTGAGCGGGCACGAGCCAACTCCGCCGCGATGCGGCCACGCAACTGCTCACCGTCGGCCTGCCCCGCCAGGCTCGCGCTCACCGCGATCTCCCTCGTTCCCGACTGCGGGGCTCGCAACCCCGGCTCACTCCTCGCGCTCACCGCGACGCCTTCCGCTCCCGACTGCGGGGCTCGCAACCCCGGCTCACTCCTCGCGGTCACCGGTCTCCCCTCTCTGTGGCGGCCAACCGCCGCCGTACACCTCGGTGGATCTCGTCGTGGATGGCGGCCGGCAGCTCCAGCCGGGGCAGTGCGGTCAGGGCCAGCTCGAGCAGCGCCGCCGCGGTGGCGGCCAACTCGGGGTCGGCCAGGCCGTGCCGGGCCGCGGCCGACCATCGGTGCGCCGCCGGAGCGCCGATCGTGTAGGCCGCCCGCACCGTGCCGGGGTCGGCGAACAAGGCACTCAGCACCGCCAGCGGAAGGCGCCAGTCCCGGCCGGGTTGGGCGTCCAGATATCGCAACTCCAGGTAGCCGCGCGGGCGTACCGGCGGAAAGAGCGTGCTGACGTGGTAGTCGAGGTCGTCGGTGGTCGGCGGGTCGGGCAGCGCCCCGTCGAGCCAGTCGGCGAACGTCACGCCGGGCGGTGGAGCCCAGTCGGAGCTCTGGCGACGCAGGCAGAGCAGCGGCGCCGCGAGGACGTACCGGATCCAGGTGGCCGACGGGTCCTCGTCGGCGCGGCCCGGCGCCCAGACCGGCCGGGTGCGGGCCGGGTCGATGGCCAACCAGGCGGCCATCCGCGCGGAGGCCCAACCGGTGCGCCGGCCCGCGTGCCGGTCGGCCGAGGCGAACGCCGCGAGCAACGGCGGCCCGACCGCGTGGGCCGCTGCCCAGCGTGCCGCCACCTGGTCGGGCTCCCCAGCGTCGAGACAGACCTGCAGGCCGGCGGTGCTGTACATCATCGTCCGGCCGGCCGGACCACGCCTGTCGAAGGCGCCGCGCATGGCGCGGTAGCGGGGAGTTTCCAGCACCGGGCGGGGCCGACGGTGTGGGTCGATGCCGCTGCGGCCGAGAATCAGGCCGGCGGCGGCCAACAGGCCGGTGACCTGGGCGATGTCGGCCTCGGTGGCCTGGATCAGCGCGGCGGTCGAGGAACGCGGCGGGGTGGAGATCTCCAGCTGACCGCCCGGCTCCAGGGTCACCGCGCCGCCGTGTCGCAGCGGCTCGGCGGGGCTCGTGGCGTCCAGCGTGACGGGGCTGTGTCGGCCCAGTGCCGCCCGCAGGCGCCCCAGGTCGACGGGCCGAGCGGGATCGTCGGCGTCGTGCACGGTCCATTCCAGTTCGACACCCGTGCGTGTCGGTGGGCCGGTCTTGAAGCAGATCCGGGCGAGATGCCGGCCTGCGGCAGCGGACTCCCGCAGGATCGCGCCGCGGTCCAGCTCGGGCGATGTCACCACCAGTGGTGCCTCCTCTCCGTGCGTCAGGTCCGAGACACTGTGCCACCGTAAACCCGCCCTGCGACACCGTCGGGGCGTCGACGACGCCACCAACCCCTGTCTAACAGACGAATTTCCCCCCGCAGGGCGGAACGAACCGCGCCGACCACCGCTCAGTGCGGGACATGCCCCGCCGGTTGCGACGGCTTGACCTTCGCCGATCCGGGCGGGTTCGACGACTCGGACGGCTCCGCCGAGGGCGCTGGCTTCGCCGGGCCGGGCTTCGCCTCGGGCACCAGCCGCTGGCAGTACGCCTCGATCGCACCGGCCCCGCCTGCGGCCTCCACCAGCCGCTGGAAGGCCGGCGTCCGCAGGGCCTTGTCCCGCTGCGCGGGCTTCTTGGCCTGCCAGGCACGGCACAGCCCGCGCAACTGGCCGTTCGGCGCCGCCCCGGCCGGCGGTGTGGCGGGGGTCGACGGCGTGCCGGACGGCCTGGTTGACGGTGCCGACCGGCTCGGCGCGGCGGGCGGGGTCGTCTCGGTGCCACCGGAGGTGGGTGGCGCGCTGGTGGGTGTCGGCGGCTCCGGATCCGGTGCCAGGTCCAGGCCGGCGGCGGCGGCGAACGCGGCGCCTGCCGTGGCGGTGACCGCCAGCGCGCCGATCCAGGCCAGCGCGCCGGTGGTCAGTCGGCGGCGACGCGGTCGGCGGGCCACGGACGGCGCGGCGGCGGAGGCCCGGGCGGCCCGGAACGCGGCGAGTGCGGCCTCCTCGCCGGCCAGCTCTCCCGGTCGAGCCGGTGCGGCGGCGGCGGCGAGCAGCCGGGCCAGCGGGTCGGCGGCGGACGCGGAGTTTCGCTCCGGCACGGCCTCCGAGGCGCCGGCCGTCGGCGGGTCCACGCCCGCGCGAGGGTGGGCCGGCGTGGCAGGGCCGCCGGCCCCGCCCTGGTCGACCGTCGCGTCGGCGCGGGCCGCGTCGAGCCGCCGTTCGGTTTCGGCGCGGCCGGAACGCCGGTCCGGCCGGTACGGGTTGATCCGGAATCTCCTCATGTCAGCCGTCCACCTGCTCGGCCTGCGACGTCCGGCGGGAGCGACCGGTCCGCGGTGCGACACCGTCGGCGCCGACCGCCGGGACCGCGCCGGCCAGCGGGATGACGCGTGTGCCGTCCGCGCCGGCCAACGGGGTCGTGACGTCGACGCCCGACGATGGCGGGGCGTCGACGCCCGGCGGCGGGGCGTCGGCACCCGGCGACGGCAGGTCCGCGACCGCCTGCCGGTCCAGCAGGGCGGCGAGTCGTCGCAGGCCACGGTGGGCGGCGGTCCGGACAGCGCCGGCGCGCCGGCCCAGCACCCGGCCGGCGGACTCGGCGTCCAGCCCGACCACGGCCCGCAACAGGACCGCCTCGGCCTCGCGGGGCGGCAGGGTGGCGATCAGCGCCAGGGCGGCCTCGGTGCCGATCGTCTCGCCCGCCCGCTCGGCGGTGTCCGCGTCGCCGGCCAACTCGGTGAGCGCCTGCACCGGAACCGGCAGCGACGGTCGGCGGCGCAGCCGACGCAGGTGGTCCATCGCGCGGTTGCGGGCGATGGTGACCGTCCAGGCGCGGAACTCGCCGCCGGTGAAGCTGGGCAGGTCGCGGGAGATCTGCAACCAGGTCTCCGAGGCGACGTCCTCGGCATCCGCGCCGACCAGGGCGGTCAGGTAGCGCAGGAGGCCCGGCTGGAGGCTGCGGTAGAGGATGCGGAAAGCGTCCTCGTCCCCGGCCTGGGCGGCGGCGACCGTCTGGGAGAGCTCGGCGGTCATCCGCGGCTCACGGGTCGTCCGGGACCAACCTGCCGTGCCCCCCGTACGGCGCGAACCGGCGGCCGGACCAGCTCCCGCACCCGCACCGCCCTCCGCCGAATCCGATCCCGCCTGCCTCCGGGTCGGCCGGGCGGAGTGTCAGGGCCAGCGCCATGGTGGTCAGCTCTCGACGCGCTGCCCGCCGGGGCGGCCCGAGCCGGGCTAACGGTAGGAGCGGACCACCGGGGCGACAAGTCGGCACCGTGTCACGGATGAGTGACAATTCTCAAGCCAGTGGGGCGGCGTGCCGCCGTAACGGGCGATCAGCGGCGGACGCTCCGCGCGCTGGTGACGGCGGTCGGTGGTGATCACGCGGGGGTACGCGCAGCCGTGACGGATTTCGTCACGCGGTGTCGCCATGGCGTTACACAGAGGGGCCTGTCCACAGAGGTCAGACCGGATGGGGCAGCGAGTACGACCATCTGGCCGGTCAGCCGCGGCGCGCCGTTGCGCGCCACTCTGGGTACGGTAAGGCTGTGTTGTCACCGGAGGTTGTGCTCAGCGGGCGGTACCGCCTGGACGTACGTGTCGCCACCGGCGGCATGGGCGACGTCTGGCGTGGCACCGACCTGATCCTCGGCCGGCAGGTCGCGGTCAAGGTCCTGCTGCCGGCACTGGTCTCCGACCCGGATTTCATCGCCCGGTTCCGGGCCGAGGCACGGATCATGGCGGCGCTGCGGCACCCCGGGATCGTGCAGGTGTACGACTGCGGCGAGGACGACCTGCCCTCCGGCGGTCGAGCGGACTATCTCGTCATGGAGTTCGTCGACGGCGAGCCGTTGTCCAGGCGAATCGAGGCGGCCGGTCGACTGGACGTGGCCGAGACGATGTCGATCGTGGCCCAGGCGGCTCACGCGCTGAGCGCGGCGCACCGGGGCGGCATCGTGCACCGCGACGTCAAGCCCAGCAACCTCCTGGTCCAGGAGGACGGCACGGTCGTCCTGGTCGACTTCGGCGTCGCCCGTTCCACCAACGTGACAAGCATCACCAGCACCAACGCGGTGCCGGGCACCGCCCTCTACATGGCGCCCGAGCAGGCCGCCGGGCGCCCGGTCAGCGGCGCCACCGACATCTACGCGCTCGGCGCGGTCGCGTACTGCTGCCTCACCGGCGGCCCGCCGTTCACCGGTGACAATCCCCTCCAGGTCGCCGTCCGGCACCTGGACGACGAGCCGCCGGAGCTGCCGCACGACATCCCGGAGGCGGTCCGCGCGCTGGTGTCGCGGGCCCTGGCGAAGGATCCGTCCGACCGGTTCACCAGTGGCTCGGCGATGGCCGAGGCTGCCCGCACCGCGGTGACCGGCGGCGAGCCGCCGACGGCGATGGCAGCGGCGGTCCCGCTGCGCGAAGCCGGGCCGGGCACCCGCACCGATGCGCCGATGGGCGCGGCGGTGGCGACCGCGGCAGAGGCGGGGCGTCGGCGTCGTCGAGGGCCGTTGGTCGGCGCGGCGGCGGCGATGCTTGTCGCGCTGGTCGGCCTCGGGGCGGCGTTGGGCGCGGCGGGCAACGCCGGCGACTCGCCGGCGGTCAACCTACCGACCAACGCGCCGACGCAGGCGCCGACCGAGCAGATGGAGGTGCCGGCGGCCAACGAGGAGATCACCGAGGACCCGGGCCGCCCGAACCGGCCGCCCGTCCCGGACCCGACCCCGTCGGCCTCGGTCACCGCCACGCCGAGTGTGCAGCCCAGCGAGTCGCCGACCCCGTCGCCAACGGCGAGCGCCCCCAGCACGCCGCCAACCCCGCCGAGCTCGCCGCCGGCGCCGCCACAGACCACCGACACCCCGTCGCCGCCTACCACGACCACCCCGGCGGCACCGGAAGGCTCGGTCGGCCTCTGAGTCCCACCGGCACCACTATCCCCAAAACGGACTTACGTCGCCGAAATCCTCTCTAGGCTCTCAGCAGGTCATTTCCACCATCTGCCGGGAGCCTGCGTGAGCGCTGAGAAACTGGTCGTGATCGGCCAGGGGTATGTCGGACTGCCGTTGGCGATGCGCGCCGTCGAGGCCGGGCTCGACGTGATCGGCCTCGACGTGGACGCCGACCGCGTGAAGCGGCTCGCTGCCGGCGAGTCGTTCGTCGAGGACATCCCCACCGATCGGCTGGGCCGGGCGCTGGGCAGCGGCCGATACCGCCCCAGCACCGAGTACACCGACGCCGAGGGCTTTGACATCTGCGTCATCACCGTGCCGACGCCGCTGCGCGACGGCACCCCCGACCTGAGCTTTGTCGAGCAGGCCGGCATCGGCATCGGCCCGTACGTGCGGCCGGGCTGCACGGTCATCCTGGAGTCGACCACCTACCCGGGCACCACCGAGGAGTTGCTGCGCCCGCTGCTGGAGTCGGCCAGCGGGCTGACCAGCCCCGGCGACTTCCACCTCGGCTACAGCCCGGAGCGGATCGACCCGGGTAACCCGACCTGGCGCCTGGAGAACACCCCGAAGGTGGTCTCCGGTGTGGACTCGGCGTCGCTGGCCCGGGTGGACGGTTTCTACCAGCGCCTGGTGGAGCGCACGGTGCCGGTGGACTCCACCAAGGTCGCCGAGCTGACCAAGCTGATCGAGAACACCTTCCGCCAGGTCAACATCGCGCTGATCAACGAGCTGACGATGCTCTCGCACCACCTGGACATCGACGTGTGGCAGGCGATCGAGGCCGCCGAGACCAAGCCGTTCGGCTTCATGCCGTTCCGACCCGGCCCCGGCGTCGGCGGGCACTGCCTGCCGATCGACCCGTGCTACCTGTCGTGGCAGGTCAAGCGCCGCCTCGGCCGACAGTTCCGGTTCATCGAGCTGGCCAACGACGTCAACCACGAGATGCCCGAGCACGTCACACAACGGATCATGGCGGGTCTGAACCGGGACGGCCGGGCGGTGAGCGGCGCGCGGCTGCTGCTGCTCGGTCTGTCGTACAAGAAGAACACCGGGGACATGCGGGACTCCCCCGCCGTCGACGTGGCCCGCCGCCTGCAGGGGCTCGGCGCCGAGGTCCACGCCGTCGAGCCGTACGCCGAGGCGCACCAGATCCCGGCCGGGGTCACCGTCGTCGGGTTGACCGAACGCGAGGTGCGGGCCGCGGACGCGGTGGTGGTGGTCACCGACCACGACACCTTCGACTACGACCTGGTGGTCCAGCACGCCCGCTACGTCTTCGACACCCGTAACCGGTGCGCCGGCCCGATGGTCGAGCGCCTCTAGGCCCGGCACCGCTGGCCGGTCCCGCCGCCGGGGCCGGCCGGCGGATGTCGACCTGACCGGCACCGCCGCCCGGCCCGGCAGACCGCCGTGAGGTCACTGCTCGGCGAGCGCCTCGACGACGGGTCGGGACAGCGCCCGGCGTGCCGGCAGCACCGAGGCGAGCAGGGCGGCCAGCACCGCGACGCCGAGGATCAGCCCGAGTTGGCCGAACGGCAGCACCACGTGGAAGTCGCCACCGATGCGGTTCAGCACGGCCATCGCCGCCGCGCTGACCCCGGTGCCCAGCCCGATGCCGAGCACCGCGCCGACCAGCGCCATCAGCACCGCCTCCACGGCGAGCATGGCCCGCATCCGGCTCCGGGTCAGCCCGACCGCCCGCAGCACCCCGTTCTCCCGGGTGCGCTCCACCACCGACAGGCTCAGCGTGTTCGCCACACCCACCAGGGCGATGACCACGGCGAGACCGAGCAGCGCGGTGACGAACGCCAGCAGCATGTCGACCGTGCCGGTGAGCATCTTCTTGTACGCGGCCTGGTCCAGAATGTTGGCCGTCGGGTAGCGGGCCAGCACCGCCTCGATCGCCTCCCGGGCGCGTTCGGCGCTCACCCCCTCGGCGGGGTCGATCTCGGCCAGGAAACCCCGCCGGTCGGGAAAGAGGGCCGCGAAGTCCGCGTCGACCAGGTCGATGACGTGACCTGCGGGCACGGCATCGGCGACCATGGCGGCCTCATCGTCGGCGACCACCGCGGCCACCCGGAACTGCCGCCCCTCGACGGTGAGCGGGGAGCCCGCCTGCCAGCCGCGTTCCTGCGCCAGTTCCCGGTGCACCAGCACCTGCCCCGGCCCGAGCCGTCCGACGTCGCCGCCCAGCACACCGCCCAGCGTCCGACCGACCAGCGCCGGGTGGGCGCTGCGGATTCTGACGTCGTCGCGGATAACCGTGCGCTGCTCGTGCACCACGCCCAGTTCGGGCCGGGCCGCCAGCTCGCCGGTGAGCGGCGCGGGCAGGCTCTGACCGATGCCGCTGACCACGAAGTCCGTCCCGATCTGGTCGTCCACGCTGCGCTCGATGCCGTCCTTGGTGCTGCGTGCCCCGACCACGAACGCCGACACCAGCCCGATCCCGATCACCAGGGCCGTCGCGGTCGCGGCGACCCGACGCGGGTTGCGGACCGCGTTCTCGACCGCGAGCCCGGCGGTCGTCCCGACGAGCCGGCGGACGGGCCAGCCGATCACGCGGACCATCGCCGGGACGAGCACCGGCCCGAACAGCACGATGCCGAAGAAGGCGAGCACTCCGCCCAGGGCCACCAGCAGCACCTGCCCGGCGCTGGCGGCGCCGGCCAACGCGGCGACGCCGAGGCCGAGCACCACCGCGCCGAGGAACAGCCGCACCTCGCCCGCGCCCCGGCTGGGCTGCACCGCGGCGTCGGTGAGGGCGGCCACCGGCGCGACCCGGGTGCCCCGCCAGGCCGGCAGCAGGGCGGCGGCCACGGTGAGCGCGGTACCGAGGAGCAGGCTTGTCAGCACAGTCGAGCCGGCCACGGTCAGGCCGCCGGAGAACGGCACGTCCAGCCGGGACATCAGCGCCCGCATCGCGGCGGCGAGGCCCACCCCGAGCAGCACCCCGAGCGCGGAGGCGACCAACCCGACCAGTGCCGCCTCCAGCAGGGCGGCCCGGAAGACCTGCCCTCGGGTGGCGCCGACCAGGCGCAGCAGCGCGGTCCGCCGGGTGCGCTGGGCCAGCACGATCGCGAAGGTGTTGGCGATCACGAAGCCGGCCACCACCACGGCGACGCCGACGAACATGAGCAGCAGCATGGTGAACTGGTTGAGATCACGGACCGCGTCGTCGACGGCCTCGTCGAGGATCTGCTGGCGGCCCTTCACCTCGACGTCGGCGCCGACGGCCGCACGCACCCGCTCGGCCAGCGCCGCATCGGAGGTGTCCGGTCGCGCCGCCACCATGATCCGGCCGTACCCCTGCTCGTCGGTGACCGCGAGGGCGTCCGGCCCGACGAGGCCGATGAACGGTCCGCCGATGTCGCGGACGGTGCCGGCCACGTCGACGGTGCCGACCAGGGTGTACGGGCGGGCGGCGCCGCCGGTGCCGCCGATCTGGACCGGGCCGCCGAGGGTGAAGCCCTCCTCGGCCACGGTGGGCGCGTCGAGCACCACCTCTCCCGTGCGGTCGGGCAGGCGACCGGCGACCACGTCGTACGAGCGCAGGGCGGCTTCGGTGGGAATGGCGGCGAGCACCGCGAAGCCGAGGACCGGGCGACCGTCGAGGCCGACAATCCCGGCTGTGCCGGTCAGTTCCCCGGCCGCGGCGGCCACCCCGTCGACCGTCCGGACCCGCTCGACCAGGCTGGCCGGCAGCGGAGTGTCGCCGCTCGGGTAGACACCGAGGTCGGTGTGCCGGTCGAACGTGCCGGCCCGGTCGTACGCGCCGGAGCGCATCCCGTCGACGAAGATCAGGGTGCCGGCGATGAACGCGACGCCGAGCACGACGGCCAGCGCGGAGAGCAGTATCCGCAGCGCCTCGGCACGCAGTGAACGCAGCGTCAATCGGATCATGGAAGGGCTCCCGGTGCAGGCGCGGATCGGACCCCTCAACGCTAGGGCCGGCGCGGGCTAGTTGATCTCCACCTACGCGCTCGACCTGCGTACGGCTTGAGTCGCGGTCGACCCCGCCGGAGGTACGACCCGGGTCGTACGTCGGCTCACCTGCCGGGGGTGACCAGCCCGCTCTCGTACGCCAGCACCACCGCCTGGACCCGGTCGCGGAGCTGGAGTTTCGCCAGGATCCGTCCGACGTGGGTCTTCACCGTCGCCTCGGCCACGTGGGCCTTCGCGGCGATCTCGGCGTTGGACAGCCCCTGCGCGACCAGCAGCAGCACCTCGTGCTCCCGCTCGGTGAGCTGCGCCAGCCGGGGGTCGACGGTCGGGCCGGCGGCGAACTGACCGGCGAAGCGGTCCAGCAGTCGCCGGGTGATCGACGGCGCGACCACCGAGTCGCCCTGGGCCACCACCCGGATCGCGGACAGCAGTTCCTCCGGCGGGACGTTCTTGAGCAGGAAGCCGCTCGCCCCGGCCTGCAGCGCCGCGAACGCGTCGGCCTCGGTGTCGAAGGTGGTCAGCACCAGCACGCGGGGCGGGCCCGACGGGCGCTCGGCGCAGAGCCGGCGGGTCGCCTCCACGCCGTCCATGGTCGGCATCCGGATGTCCATCACCACCACGTCGGCCTCGGTGCGGGCCAGCACGCGCAGCGCGTCCGCACCGTCGATGGCCTCCCCGACCACCTCCAGGTCGGGCTGGGAGTCCAGCACCATCCGGAACCCGGCGCGCACCAGCGCCTGGTCATCCACGATCACCACCCGGACCGTCATGCCGCGATCACCTCCGTTGCGGGCTCTGACGGTAGCGGTAGCCGGGCGTCGACCTGCCAGCCCCCGGTCGGTCGGGGGCCGGCGGTGAGGGTGCCGTCGTACACCGTCACCCGCTCGCGCATGCCGAGCAGGCCGTGACCGCCGGACGGCGCCGGGCTGACCACCGGGCGGCCCTGACCGTCGTCGACCACCCGGACCGCGACGGCGTCGCCGACGTAGGCCAGGGTCACCTCGACGCCGGCGCCGACGCCGGCGTGTTTGAGCGCGTTGGTCAGCGCCTCCTGCACCACCCGGTAGACGGTCAGCTCCAGACCGGGCGGCAGCGCCAGCGCGTCGCCCGTGACGGTGTCCCGTACGACCAGCCCGGCGTCGCGGAACCGGGCCAGCAGATCGGGCAACTCGGCCAGGGCGAGGCGGCGGTGCTCCGGGTCGGCCACCACGGAGTCGCTGGAGTCGGACGGTCCCGCGTCGCGCAGTACGCCGACCAGCCGGCGCATCTCCTCCAACGCCGCCCGGCCGGTGTCCGCGACCACCTTCACGGCGGTGCGGGCCTGCTCGGGGTCGCGGTCGAGCATGAACCGTGCCCCGTCCGCCTGGACGATCATCACCGCCATGCTGTGCGCCACCACGTCGTGCAACTCACGGGCGATTCGGGTGCGCTCCTCGGCGACCGCCGCCCGGGACTCGGCCTCCCGCTCGCGTTCCAGGGTGGTGGCGCGTTCCTCCAGGCTGAGCACATACAGCCGGCGGGTCCGCACGTTCAGCGCGACGAGCCACACCGCTCCGGTGACGAGCGCGTACCACAGCGCCGTGGCCCACCATCTGATGCCGCTGGGGGTCTGCGCCGCGGCGAGCAGCACGCCCACGGCGGCGACCGCGCCGGCCAGGAGGCCGTCGCGCAGACGTCTGCCGTATTTGACGACGCTGTAGAGCGCGATCAGGACGGCGATGTCGAAGGCGAGCGGACCCCACCCGGCGATCACCTGGACCAGGGCGAGCGCCGCGACCACCGTGGTCGTCACGCCCGGGTGCGTGCGGCGGAACAACAGCACCACCGCCATCGCCGCGCCGACGCCGGTGGCGGCCCAGCCGCCCGGCTGGTTGGCCGCGCCGGCGAGCCCGAAGAGCACCACGGCGGCCGAGACGGCCACGTCGAACGCGACAGCGCGCAGCGGGCGGCCAAACATCGTGCGTCTCACGGTCAGCCAGCGTACGTGCCGGGTGGCCGAGCCCTTTCGCTCAGCCGGCGAGGGCCTGGCGCATGCGGTGGATCTCGACGGCCTGCTCGGTGGCGACCGAGTTGGCGAACTCGTTGAGCGTCAGGTCGGAGCCGACCTTCAGCAGGTCGGTGGCCATCTGGATGGCACCCTCGTGGTGGTCGGTCATCATCCGGACGAAGAGCTGGTCGAAATCGGCGCCGCGGGCGGCGGCCAGTTGCTTGATCGCCTCCGGTGACTGCATTCCGCGCATCGTGCCGTGGTCGTGGCCAGGGGCATCCGCCGCGAGGCCACGGGTCTGCAGCCAGCCGCGCAGCATGCCCATCTCCGGGCCCTGGCTGGCCCGGATCCGGTCGGCGAGGGCGCGGATGGCCGGGTTGGCGGCCCGCTCCGGCGCCAACTCCGCCATCTCCAGGGCCTGCGCGTGGTGCGGGAGCATCATCCGGACGAACCAGACGTCCAACGAGTTGTGCGGGGCGGGGCCGGCGTCGCGGACCTCGTGGGCCAGCCGGGTGGCCGCCGACTCGCCAGGCCGGCCGGGTGCGATGACCGTCAGGTCGGTGGGGACGGGACTGACCGTCGGCGCGGCAGTGGTGGGCGTGGAGACCGGCGGCGCGGCGCTTGTGCCGGAGTCATCCCCCGCGCGGACCACGATGAACGCCACCAGCGGCAATAGGAGCACCAGTGTGACGATCGTCAGGGTCCGTGCGCGCCGACTGGTCATGGGCCACTCCCTGGGGTCGAGGTCATCGCGATGCTATCCATTGATAAAGACGACAGGAAGTGACCCACGTCACATCGACGCTCTTCGTCCGGCGGTAATGTGCGGGCCATCGTCTCCCCCTTGCGAAGGGCCTCGCCGATGATCAGACTCCACAAGCCACGGTTACGACAAATCCCGATCGTGGCACTCGCTGCCACCGGCCTCCTCATCGCCAGCGTCTTCGTCGCACCGGCAGGCAACGCGCAGGTCGCGTCGCAGTCGGCGCCGGTGGCCGCCGCCACGAACACGATCCCCGGCGTCGACGAGATCCGGAGCAGCCCCAACCTCCGCCAGATCGCCAACGTCCCCAAGGTCGCGCCTCTGGACGCGACCAACAGCGACATCGCCTTCCAGGGCAAGTACGCCTTCGCCGGCAACTACAACGGCTTCGTCATCTACGACATCTCGCGGCCCAGCGCGCCGAAGGTCACGTCGCGGGTGCTCTGCCCGGGGTCGCAGAACGACATCTCCGTCCACGGTGACCTGCTCTTCCTCTCCACCGACTCGTCCCGCAGCGACGACTCCTGCAACAGCACCACGCAGCCGGCGTCCGTGAAGGAGTCGTGGGAGGGCATCAAGATCTTCGACATCAAGAACAAGGCCAACCCGCGGTACATCAAGTCCGTCGAGACGGCCTGCGGATCGCACACCCACACCCTGGTCCCGGGCAAGGACCGCAAGGCCATCTACCTGTACGTCTCGTCGTACAGCCCGCGGGCCGAGTTCCCGGACTGCCAGCCGCCGCACGACTCCATCTCCATCGTCAAGGTGCCGCTGAAGAAGCCCACCGACGCGGCGGTGATCTCGACGCCGAACCTCTTCCCGGACGGCGGTTTCCCGGGCAGCGAGAACGGCTCGGCGACCACCGGTTGCCACGACATCACCGCCTACCCGGAGAAGGACCTGGCCGCCGGCGCCTGCATGGGTGACGGCATCCTGCTGGACATCCGCAACCGGGAGGCCCCCCGGGTGATCAACCGAGTGCAGGACACGACCAACTTCGCGTTCTGGCACTCGGCCACGTTCAACAACGCCGGCACCAAGGTGATCTTCACCGACGAGCTGGGCGGCGGCGGCGCGGCGACCTGCAACGAGGCCATCGGCCCGAACCGAGGCGCGGACGCCATCTACGACATCACCGGTCGCGGTGACGCCCGGAAGATGAAGTTCCGCAGCTACTACAAGATCCCCCGCAACAACACCGACACCGAGAACTGCGTGGCGCACAACGGCTCGCTGATCCCGGTGCTCGGGCGGGACATCATGGTCCAGGCGTGGTACCAGGGCGGCATCTCGGTCTGGGACTTCACCGACTCGGCCAAGCCGAAGGAGATCGCGTTCTGGGAGCGGGGCCCGCTCTCGGCCGACACGCTCGTCGGCGGTGGCACCTGGTCCGCGTACTACTACAACGGATACATCTACTCCAACGACATGGTGAAGGGCCTGGACGTCCTGGAGCTGAACGACTGGCGCACCTGGACGGCCAAGCTGGTCAAGTACAAGGAGCTCAACGTGCAGACCCAGCCCAGCTACCTGGGCTGGTAGGCACCGCGCACTGAGCTGGTAGGCACCGCGCACGGCGCCGGGCCCGGTCCCCGAATCCGGGGGCCGGGCCCGGCCACGTTCCACGAGGGTCCGGGGATCAGCTCATCGGCAGCTGATAGCGCCGCTCGCCGCCGCCGGTCGCGGTGACCAGCCGGACCTCGCCGCCGCGCAGGCCGTACGTCACCGACCAGCGGGTGTGCCGGGTGGGACTGGTCACCACGACGGGGCCAGCGCGGGCGGCGCGCCGGAGTTGGTGCGAACGTGGTCAGCCGTGAAGCCTGTCGCCGTCGCCGTCGCCGACGCACCGCCCTCCCCGCCCGAGCCGACCGGGCGCTGGCGTCCCCACCCTCTCGACCTGGTCGCGGTCGTCCTCGCGGTGGCCGGGGCGGCCTGCGTGCTGGGCGGGTTGCTGCCCCGCGCCGAGACCGCCGACACCCTGCACCGGGTCCTGCCGCTGCTGCTGTTCCTCGGCACCGTGATCGTGCTGGCCGAGCTGACCGCCGTGGCCGGGGTCTTCGACGTGCTGGCGAGCCGGCTGGCCATCGCCGCCCGGGGCAGCTGGGCGGCGCTCTTCCTGCTCTGCGGCGGCCTGGCCACGCTGACCACCATCGTGCTCAACCTCGACACCACCGCCGTGCTGCTCACGCCGGTGCTGCTCGCGCTGGCCCGCAGCCTGCGCGTCCCGGCCGGCCCGCTCGCCGTCACCACGGTCTGGCTGGCCAACACCGCCAGCCTGCTGCTGCCGGTGTCCAACCTGACCAACCTGCTGGCCGCAGACCGGGTCGGGCTCGCACCCCTGGCGTACGCGGTCCGGATGGCGCTGCCACAGGCCGCCGCCGTGGCGGTCACCATGGTGGTGCTCTGGTACGCCTGGTGGCGGCGGGACCGGCCGGCCGGTGGACGCTTCGATCCACCGGCCCGCCACGTGCCCGCCGATCCGGTGCTGCACCGCACCGCGCTGGCCGCCTGCCTGCTCTTCGTCGCCGGCATCGTGGCCGGAGTGGAGATCGGCGTCGCCTCCACCGTCGCGCTCGCGCTGGTGCTTGTCGGTTTCCTCGTCCGCTCCCCCGCCACGCTGCGCCCCGCTCTGGTGCCGCTGCGGCTACTGCTCTTCGTCACCGGTCTGTTCCTGGTGGTGCAGACGCTCGGCCGCTACGGGCTGGATGACCTGGTCGCCGGGCTGCTCGGCGCCGACGACGGGCCCGCCGGGGCATTGCGCGCCGGAGGCACCGGGGCGCTGCTGGCCAACGTGGTCAACAATCTGCCGGCGTACCTGGCCGGTGAGTCGGTGCTTCCGGCCGGCGACGAGACCCGCCTGCTGGCTCTGCTGATCGGCACCAACGTCGGCCCGCTGGCCGCGCCCTGGGCGTCGCTGGCCACCCTGCTGTGGTTCGAGCGGTGCCGGGCGGCCGGGGTGACCGTGCCGGTGCGCCGGTTCGTGCTGACCAGCATCCTGCTCGCGGTCACCGGCACGCTCGCCGCGGTCGGCGCGCTGCTGCTGGTGAGCTGAGCGCGGAGCGCCCGCTGTCATTCGGCGGCGCGCCGCACGGCGAACATGAAGCAGCCGTAGACCACGTTGCGGCTGTGCAGTTGGTGCACCGCCGGGTCGGCGAACAGCTCGCCGATCACCGCCTCCGGATCCGTGCCGTCGTGCAACCGGCCGCCGCAGATCCGGCCCTGCCGGTCGTACGCCCGCAGGACCTGGGGTCGCCCCCGCCACGCCGGCGGGTGGCCGCCCGCGGAGGCCGGGCCCGGGCAGGCGGCGGCGTGCGCGAAGACCGGGCCGACCTCCCGGTACGGGCCGGCGGCGACCGGCGGCGCGTAACCGAAGAGGAGCAGCTCTTCCCCCTGCTCGGCATCGCGCAGGCAGCAGCGCAGGGGTTCCCCGCCCCCGGCCGCGAGCACCTCGACGGGTCGGTCGGCGGCGTCGCGGCCGGTACGGCGGACGGTGTCGAGCGCCGCGGCCGGCAGGGCGTGGACGCGGAACGTGCTGTTCGTCATCCGTCCAGCCTGGCCCGGCGACCGCGTGGACGCTGGCGGCGATCGGACCTGGCGCTGTGCGGGTCAGTCCCGGTACACGGCGAGCTGAAGCTCGGTGACGCCCTTCTCCGGGGTGTCCTGGCAGTACTCCAGGTACACCTCGCGGGCGAAGCCGTCGGTGCGGTAGCCGTTCTCCTCGATCCACCGGGCGAGCGCCTGCATGCTCGGCTCGACGTCGTCCATCGCGCCGTGGTGGATGATCGTCGCGGCGCTGCGCAGCTCCGGCAGGTCACGCACCGCGACGTCCGGAGCCGCGGACGGCTCGGCGTCGACGATCACCCCGGCGTGTACGACGACCGCGTCACCGCCCGGGTCGACGGGCTCGTACCAGGCGATGGCCGGTCCGGTCGGGGTGACACCGGCGGCCGACAACCGCCCGAACAGCTCAGGGTAGAGCGGCTGGATCACCGGGCTGATGTCCTCGCTCTGGTAGCTCGACGCCACGGCGGTCAGCTCAGCGACGCGGACCGGCGCGATCTCCTTGAGGACGACGTCCTGGGTGGTCATGGTTCCCTCCGACTCGATCATCCGGAGTCTCGCCTCGACGGCCGCCAACCGTGCGGTGTCGGCGGCGAGCTGTTCGGCCAGCTGGCTCCGGCGCAGCCGGAGCATCCCGCGCAGCTCGACGACGTCCACGGCGTCGTCGAGGATCGCCCGCACCTGGTCGAGAGTGAGACCCAGGTCCTTGAGGGCGATCACCCGGTTGAGCCGGCGCAGTTGGTCCGCGCGGTAGAACCGGTATCCGGTGTGCGGGTCGACGCTGGCCGGGCGGAGCAGCCCGATGCTGTCGTAGTGGCGCAGCATCCGGACCGACACCCGGCCGAGTCTGGCGAAGTCTCCGATGGTGAACATGGTCCCCCCACGCTCGTCCCTGACACCGTGTCAGAGTCAAGCGCGCCGCACCGGCCGGCGGTTGCGCGGGGGCACCGGTCAGCGGCGGGGCGGGCGCGGGCCCACCAGCCGGCGGACCATCGGCGCGGCGTTCCACTTCGCCGCACCGACCAGGTCACGGGCGTGCTCCAGGACGGTGTAGTCGGGCCGGTTCATCCCGTCGGCGATCGCGCGGTCCAGGTCGTTGCCGCACCGGCTCAGCACCGTGTCGAAGTCCCGGCGGACCGGTTCCAGCAGGTCGTAGCCGAACGCGCGGTGCATCCGGGCGAACAGCGGCTTGTACAGGCGGACCCGCTCGTGCAGCCCGGACGAGTAAGACATCGGGTTCTTCGGCCGCCGCAGGACGTAGTCGGGCAGCGCGTCGGCGAACGCCCGGCGGACGATCCACTTCTCCTGACCGTCGCGCAGCTTCAGCTCCAGCGGCAGCCGCATCGCCAACTCCACCACGCTGAGGTCCAGAAACGGCACCCGGGCCTCCACGCCGTGGCCCATGGCGGCCCGGTCGACCCGCTGCAACTCCGTACGACACAGGTTGCGGATGCGGTGCAGGAACAGTCGGCGGGACGCGAGCGAACCGACCTGGTGGTACATCGGGTAGCCCCCGAACAGCTCGTCGGAGCCGTCGCCGGTGAGCACCACCTTGACTCCCAGATCCCGCAGCCGCCGGAAGATCGGCACCGAGACGACCGCGTTGATGATGTCGCCGTACTCGGTCAGCTCGGAGATCCGGATGGCCTCGCGCACATCGGCGAGCCGGATGTCACGCGGGCGCAGCTCGACCACGACGTGCGGCACGTCGAGGTCGGCGGCGAGCCGCCGGGCGTACGCGACGTCGGGGCTGTCCGGCACACCGACCGTCACCGCCACGCAGTCCGGGTGGATGTCCCGCACCTGCCGCAGGGTCAACGAGCTGTCCAGCCCGCCGGAGAGCACCACCCCGACGGTCAGGTCGGTGTCCACCCGCATCCGGATGGCGTCGGTCAGCGCGGCGCGGACGAGCAGGGTGGCCTCGTCCGGGTCGTCGATGACCGGCAGTCCCTCGCCGATGGTGAGCAGGTCGACGTACGGGCGCAGCCGCACGTACCCGTCCGGCTCGGCCCAGCCGTGGTGCCCGGGCGGCACCTCGGCGATCGGGGCGTGGTGCCCGACGAGCGCCTTCACCTCGGAGGCGAGGTGGAGGCAGCCGGGCCGCCGCGACCAGTACAGGGGCTTCACCCCGAGCGGGTCGCGGGCCAGGTACGCCCGGCCGGTGGCCCGTTCGACGACGGCGAACGCGTACTCGCCGCGCAGTCGGGTCACCGCCGCCTCGCCCCACTGCTGGAACGCGGCGAGCAGCACCTCGGTGTCGCTGTGGGTGCGGAACACCTGCCCAAGGCGGGTGAGCTGTGCGCGCAACTGGAGATGGTTGAAGATCTCGCCGTTGAAGCAGAGCAGCCAACGCTCGTCGGTGGAGGTCCAGGGCTGCACGGCCCGGTCCCGGTCCACGATCCGCAGCCGACGGGTGCCGGCGAGCAGCCCACTCTCGGAGCGGGTCTCGGTGACCTCACCTCGCGGGGCGAGGGCGGCGAGCATCCGCCGGAAGGTGGCCGGGTCGGCCTCGGGGCCGATACTCAACGCGATGCCGCACACCGGCTCAGACCCCCAACTCGGCCTCGTACGCCCGGCGCAGACGACGCCGGGCGGTGGGTGCGAGGCACAGGTGCCAGGCCTGTCCCTCGTCGATCACGTTCAGCTCGCCGGCCTCCTGCCGGGCCAGCAGCAGCTCGGCGAGCGTGTCACGCGCGCCGAACCGTTCGAACCAGGCCAGCTCGACGTCGACCGAGTAGCCGAGGCAGTGCCCGCTGGGCAGCATCGCCGCGTAGCCCAGGCGACGCAGCCGGTACTGGTGTTCCGTGCTGCGGACGAGGCTGGTCACCCAGAGGGGCGGCGTGGCCGGCGGCGCGGCGGCGGCGAACTCCCGTCCGAGGTCGTTGAGCAGCGCCACGACCTCCCGCCGGGCGCGGCGGAACAGCAGTCCCGCGGTGCGCGGGGTCGCGTCCGGACGCAGTCGACGGCGTAGCCCGCGTGCGGCGCGGCCCAGCACGGTGGCGGGCTGCTCCTGGTACCGGAAGCGCAGCAGGTCGCGGCGGCGCAGCCATTCCAGGTCGACCAGGTCGGCGCTGCCGTTGACCTGGTCGTCGGTGACGAACGCCGGTGCGTCCTGCCACCACAGCACGTCGATGCGGGAGAGCAGGTAGATCCGGACCAGCGCCGCGAGGTCACGCGCCGAGGTGCGCTCGTTCGGCTGGTAGCGGGCCATCTCCAGCAGCAGCGTCTCGCGAGCGCCGAGCAGACCCTGCGGGGTGGCGTCGAGCACCGCCGCCAGGGCCGGCTCGCGCAGCCGTTGGTCGATGAGCACCTGGCGGGCCCGGGTGCTGGCCGCGTCGGCCAGGGCGCCCACCTCGACCAGCAGCTCGGCCACTGCCGCCCGGTAGGCGGCGAGGTCGGGCTCGGTGGTGGCGGGCCGGCGGGGGGCGGCGCCAGGTGGCCGGCGGCGGGCCGGGGCGGTGGGCGACGCGGGCGTGCCGGGCTGCTGTCCCGGACTACGACTGGGCACTCGCATGACGGGGTCCCTTCTCCGGTCACGGCACTGGCGGATCGCCCTGAAACACACCGTAATCATCGGGACCGGGATGGACCGAACAATCCTCCTATCTGCCCCGAACGGAGCGTGTCAACCGGCTGCGCGGACAGGACCGCCGAGGTCGGGCATGTGCCCGTCAGTCACCGTCCGTCGTCACCAGACCCTGCACCTCGGCGTACGACAGCAGCCCGACGCGGGTCACGGACCCTCCGGAACGCACCTCGTCGGCAGCGGCAAGCGCGGCGGCCAGCGCGGCCCGGAACAGTAGGGAGCCGGTGCTGACCCGGGCGACCCCGGCGCGGGCCAGCTCGTCCAGGCCCGGCCCGCCCGGCTGGTACAGCGCGTTCACCGGCGCGTCGATCCGCTCGGTGAGCAGGCGCAGCGTCGACTCGTCGACGACTCCGGGCACGAAGATCCCGTCGGCCCCCGCCGACCGGTAGGTCCGGGCACGGGAGAGGCTCTGCGGCAACGGGTCGGCCACGCCCAGCCACCAGGTGTCGGTACGGGCGTTGACGAACAGGTCCGGCACCGCCGCCTTCACCGCCGCGATCGTGTCGGCGATGCCCTCGGGGTCGGCGAGGGTGCCGTCGGCGCGCCCGTCCTCCAGGTTGATCCCGACCACGCCGAGCCCCGCCAACTCCGCCACGTACCCGGCGACCGTCGCCGGATCGTCGCTGAACCCGGCCTCCACGTCGACGGTGAGCAGCACCGGCAGCCGGGCGAGCCGGCGGGCCAGGGCGAGGGTCTCCACGGCGGTGGCCGCGACGCCGTCGGGTTGGCCGGCGGCCGCCGCGACCCCGAGGCTGGTGGTGCCGATCGCCGGGTGGCCGCGCGCCACGAGCGCCGCCGCCGAGGCGTGGTCCCAGGCGTTCGGCAGCAGCAGCGGGCGGCCGGGGCGGTGCAGCGCGCGGAACATCGCACGGCGCTCGGCCGCATCTTGGCGCTCGGCCATCGCGGGTTGCTCGGTCATCGGACGGTCACCTCCAGGGTCGTCGGAACGCGCAGGGTGGGATGGGGCGCATAGCCCAGGGCGGCTTCGGTACGTCGGCACCGCTCACGCAGCACGTCGAACACCCCGGCGGCGAGGGCCAGGGCGTGCCGGTCGCCCGGGCAACCGCGCTCCCCCGCCCCGAAGGTCAGCATCCGCACACCGGGCCGGCCAGGCCGGAACACCTCCGGATCGGCGAACTCCCGCGGATCCCGGTTGGCCGCGTCGAACCGCAGGAGCACCGGACTGCCCGGCGGCAGGTCCTGCCCGCCGAGCCGTACCCCGGCGACGGTGACCCGACGGGTGGCCCGTACCGGCGGGTCGAGCCGCAGCACCTCGGCCAGCAGGTCGGTGCTCCTCGCCGCGACCGGTGGTGGGGCGGCGGTCGGTGCCAGCAGGTGATGGGCGGCCGCGCCGATCAGACCGGCGGTCGGTGCCAGAAGGTGATGGGCGGCCGCGCCGATCAGACCGGCGGTCGCGTCGCACGCCTGGACCAGCAGGCCGATCAGGTTCGCCCGTACCTCCGGCAGGCCCGGCGGCGCGAACGCCAGCAGCGCCGCCACCGCCCCATCGGCCCGCGCGGCCAACGCCGGGTCGACCCCCGGGTGGTACGCGGCAGCGACGACCTCGACCGCCGTCGCGGCGGCGGCCGGATCGGCCCAGCCCAGTCGCCCGGCCAGCACCCGCAGCGGAACCGCCCTGGCCAGGTCACGCATCACGTCGAGACGACCAGGCGCACGGTCCACGGCGGTGGTCGTCAGGCGGGTCGCCTCGTGCCGCAACTCGTCCGGGTCCAGGGCGGCCAACGCGCTCACCCCGATCGCCCGGCGCGCGGCGTGCCGCTCCGGCGGGCTGAACCTGCTGACCTCGGCGCGCAGCCAGGCGAGAGTGCCCTCCCGGCCGGTGTCGACGGCCGGCACCTGAAGTGCCGGGCTGGTCAACGCTGCCCGGACGTCCGCGTGGCGCGTCACCCACCAACCACGGACGGGCTCGAACGAGGGCGGGCCGCACGCCGGCGTTCCGGCGGCTGGCGCAATAACGGGCCAGGTCTCAGTCACCGCCCGACCGTAGGGCCCGAACCGTTCGCCCCCGACCGAACAATCCCGCGCACCCCGCGCACCCTGAGCGCCCTGAGCGCCCCGACGCGGGGCGGACGTCAGGCTCGGCCGCTGGTGAGGGCCGGGGAGCCCGTGGTGGCGAGGGTTTCCTCGGGGACGCCAAACGCCCCGGCCAGGGCGGTCCGGCCGGTCGGGGTGAGCCGGAGCGCGCGGCCGGCACCCGGCGTCGTCCAGCCCACCTCGGCGAAGCGGCGACAGAGCGCCGCGCCGAGTCCACCGGCGAGGTGTGGGCGGCGTTCGGTCCAGTCCAGACAGTCGCGGACCACGGGGCGACGGGCGGTACGCAGCGCGTTCACCGGTACGCCCAAGCCCGCCGCCCACGCCCATCCGTCGGGGGTCACTGCCAACCCGCTGGTCCGGTCCAGGCGCCCGTCTGCCAGCAGCGCGTCGTACATCAGCACTCCCAGCCGCCCGGCGAGGTGGTCGTAGCAGGTTCGGGCGTACGCCATCGCGGTAGCGGCGGTGGCCGCGCGCAGCGTGCCGGTCGGTGGGGGTGCGGCCGGGACGTGCCCGGCCAGGTCCTCGATCAACTGGGCGACGGACGGCCCGGCGAGCCGCAGGTAGCGGTGCCGGCCCTGCCGCTCCTCGACCAGCAGCCCGCCTCGGACGAGCCGGGTGAGGTGGTCGCTGGCCGTCGACCGGGCGACCCCGGCCCGCCGGGCCAGCTCGCCGGCGGTCCAGGCGCGGCCGTCGAGCAGCGCGAGACACATGCCGGCCCGGGTGCCGTCGGCCAGCAGGGCGGCCAGCTCGGCCATCGCCCGTCCCTCGGTGCCACCACTCATGACCCCATCATCACCCCGGCCCCCGACGCACCGGTCAGGCGGATCCCCGCCGAGCCACCCTGTGCGGCGAGCACACCCCTCGCTCAGCCCCTCGCCCAGATCGGGCAGGAGGACGACGGGTGCTCCCGGGCCGTCCGGGCCGACGCGGTGCCGGCGACGCGACGGCGCTATCGGAGTCGGGTCAACGGCGTCACCGAACGGTCCGTGCCGTCGTAGCTGCGGGCGGAGGCGAACGAGCCCGTCGGCCGCTGCCCGCCGACGACCGCGCGGGCCAACCGCAGGTCCGCGTTGCGGAACCGCAGCGCCAGACTCAGGTGCGGCACCCACGCTCCGGGCGCGTGCCAGGGGCGGTGTCCGTCGGCCTGGTCGAGGACGTCCCAGACGGCGGCGTGCAGCGCGCGCAACGCCGATGTGGGCCGTACGAGCCAGACCAGCGGGGCGCTGCCGTCGAGGACGACCACGCGCTCGAGCGTGACCGGCACCGGCAGCGCGGCGTCGAACAGCACGGCGAGGCGATGCTCGACGCCGGGCGGAAACTCGTCCACCGCCGCGAGGGTCAGGTGCGGCCGGTTGGTGGGATGAGTGTTGCGGGCCAGGCTCGGCAGCCCGGCCGCGGCCAGCCGACCCCAGGCGGCCCGGACCGCGTCGTCCATCTCCGCGGAGCAGATCAACTCGACCGTACGCACCTCCGCACGCTAACCCCCGTCGATCATGAAGTTAGCGTCACGACACGCCGGTACGAACGCCCTCAACCTCATGATCACGAGGGGGCGGCGGCCCACCGGGGTGGGGTTAGAGCCAGCCGTTGTCGCGGGCGGTGCGGAGCGCCTCGGCCCGGTCGGTCGCGCCGAGTTTCTGCACGGCGGCGGAGAGGTGGTTGCGCACCGTCCCGGTGGACAGGTGCACCCGCCGGGCGATCACCGCGACCGGGGCGCCGAACTCGGCCAGTCTCAGCGTCTCCAGCTCCCGAGGTGTCAGCGGGCAGGCGGGCAGCGTCAACGCGTCCGCGGCGAGCGACGGGTCGACGTACCGGCCGCCTGCGTGCACCCGGCGGATCACGTCGGCGAGCGCGCCACCGGGCGAACCCTTGGGCAGGAAGCCCCGGGCACCGGCGGTCAGCGCCTGCCGCAGGTGACCCGGCCGGCCGTGCCCGGTGAGGACGACCACCGCGCAGTCAGGCCGGGCCCGGGCCAGTTCGGCGGCGACCGCGATGCCGTCCAGGCCGGGCATCTCCAGGTCCACCACGGCCACGTCCGGCCGGTGCGCCAGTGCCGCGGTCACCGCCGCCGGCCCGTCGGCGGCGTGGGCCACCACCTCGATGTCCGGCTCCAGGCTGAGCAGCGCGGCGACCGCGACGCGGATCAGGTCCTCGTCGTCGGCGAGCAGGACGCGGATCACGCCGGCACCGGCACGGTGGCCTCAAGCGTGAACACCGCACCCTCCCGGCGGACCCGCAGCTCGCCCCCGGCGGCCGCGAGCCGGTCGGTCAGCCCGCGCAGGCCGTGACTGTGTGCGTCCGGCCCCCGATCGTCGGCGCCGTCGTTGGTCACCGTCATCCTGGCCACGTCGTCCTCCCGGTCGATGCGGATCCGGCACCAGTCGGCCCGGCTGTGGCGCAGCACGTTCGTGCCCGCCTCCCGCAACACCGCCGCCAGTTCGGCGGCGACGGTCGGCGGCAGGTCCGCCGGGGGCGGCAGGACCGTGCAGCGTACGCCGCAGGAGCGCAGCACCCCCGCCACGGAGGTGAGTTGTTCGTGCAGGTCGACGGCCCGGTAGCCGTGCACGGTCTCGCGGACCTCGGTGAGCGCGGACGCGGCGAGCCGTTGCACCTCGGCAGCCTCACGACCGGCCCGCTCGGGGTCGACCGGGGCGAGCCGGGCGGCGAGTTCGGCCTTCAACGCGATGACGGTGAGACTGTGCCCCAGCAGGTCGTGCACGTCGCGGGCGAAGCGCAGCCGTTCCTCGGCGGCGGCCAGCCGGGCCTGGGCGGCCTGCCCCTGGCGGGCCTCCACGAGCAGGTCCCAGAACCAGACCTGGAACCCGTTGACGGCGGCGACGGCGACCCCGATCCCGCCGGTCACGGCGAGGTGGCGCGCGATGGAGCCACCGGTCCACACGGCGACCGCCACCGTCACCAGCAGGACGCCGGCCGTCATCGCGACGGCGGCCCGCAGCCGGAGCAGCAGCGGCGCCATGCCGATCAGTGCGGCGCCCAGCCAGGCCCAGGTCGGCCAGGCGCCGGCCGCCACCGGCCCCACCAGCGGAACGCTCAGCGCCGCCGTGCCGGCCAGGCTCAGCTGGGCGCGGCGACGCCAGCGCGGGTCGAGCCACGGCGTCACGGCCGCGTACAGCACGGCGGTCTGGGCGATCATGAAGGCGAGGATGCCGGCCGCGCCGAGCGCCACCCGGCCCGGGTCGGGTTCGCGGGTCAGACCGACCGCCGGTAGCAGGACGCTCGCCCAGACGCCGGTGGCCAGTGACAGCAGGGTCGCCTGCCGGGCCCGGTGCAGTCGACGGTCCGCCCGGGGGGTCACCGCCTCGCTCGCCACGCACCGATCCTAGGACCGGTCGACGCGCGGTCCGCCCCCGCGAACTGTCACGGTTGGACTGTGCGATCCGCACGGTTTTCCGGTGACGCGCGAGTCTGCCCACTGTGCGGGGACGCCGGCAGGGTGAACGCCATGGGACAGACAAATTCACACGCTCTCGTCATGCGGAAGACCGGGCCGCCGCCGGTCGACCGGCCATCGCCAACCACACCCGCCGAACCGCCGGCAGCAGCGCCGCCGGGATCGGCAGCGCCGGGAACAACGCTGCCAGGATCGGCGCCGCTGGAAACAACGCCGCCGGCAGCAGCGCCGCCGGGAACGGCACCGGCCGGCGGAGCGCGGCGGCTGCTCCGGCACCTCGGTGAGATGGCGATCGCGATGGTCGCCGGGATGGTGCTGCTCGGCCCGCTGTGGGACATGGCCGGCACCGCCCTGGGGATCGGCGGGTCGCTGGGCCGCCCCGAGGTGGCCGCCCTGGTGATGGCCACCAACATGACCGCCGGCATGACGGTGTGGATGCGCTACCGGGCACACCACTGGCGAGGGGTGGGCGAGATGGCCGCCGCGATGTACGTGCCGTTCCTGCTGCTGCTCGTACCCTTCCGGGCCGGCCTGCTCGACGGTGACGCCCTGCTGATCGGCGGCCACCTCTTGATGGTGCCGGCGATGGTGCTGGTGGCGGTGCGGCACCGGCACGAGACACCGACGGCGATTGACCGACACCCCGCCGTGGTAGCGCTCGCCCGCCGCTGGCCGACCGGCCTGGCGCTGCTGATGACCGCCGACATATGGCTCGACCCGGGTGTGCTCAGCCCGTGGACGATGCTGGTGCTGCCCGGGGCGTACCTGCTGATCGGCCTTGCACGACGGACGCTGCGCGGGCCGGGCGTGCTCGCCACCCAACTGCTCGGCCTGGCCGGCTGGGTCGCATTGGTGCTGGTCGCGGTCGCGGCCGGCGGGCGGACCGCCGGGTGGCTGGTGGCGTTCGGGTGGCTGGCGCACGCCGGCTGGGACCTGTTCCACCACCGCGCCGGCCGGGTGGTGCCGCGCGCCTTCGCCGAGTGGTGCGGGGTGTTGGACGCGGCCCTCGGCGCATCGATGGTGGTGGCTCTCCTCAGCACCGGCGGCTGACCGGCCCCGCCCGCCGTCACGGGGCGGCGGGCGGCCCGCCGGTCGATCGTGGGCCGGCCCCGCACACCGCCGGCCGTGGGCGTTGTGCCGGTCGGCGCAGCGCCCACGACGAGGTGATGAAAAGCTTGGCACATGAGTTCCGCACCTGCACAGCACGACGCACCGACCGACACCACCCCCGACGGCACCGACGAGGCGAACGCCTTCACGGAGCTGGGGCTGCGCTCCGAGCTGTTGGGCGCGTTGGCCGCCCTCGGTTACGAGGAGCCGACCCCCATCCAGCGGGAAGCCATCCCACCGTTGCTGGAGGGGCGGGACCTCCTGGGTCAGGCGGCCACCGGCACCGGCAAGACGGCGGCGTTCGCGCTGCCGCTGCTGAACCTCATGACGGCACACCGCCAGGGTGGCGACCCGGTCGCGCTGGTGCTGGTGCCGACGCGGGAGCTGGCGGTGCAGGTGTCCGAGGCGTTCCACCGCTACGGCAAGGACCTGGGCGCGCGGGTGCTGCCGATCTACGGTGGGCAGCCGATCGGGCGGCAGTTGCGGGCTCTGGACAGCGGGGTCGACGTGGTGGTGGCCACCCCGGGTCGGGCGCTCGATCACATCGCCCGGGGCACCCTGCGCCTCGGCGGCCTGGCCACGGTGGTGCTCGACGAGGCCGACGAGATGCTCGACATGGGCTTCGCCGAGGACATCGAGGCGATCCTGGAGCACGCCCCGGCGCAGCGACAGACGGTGCTCTTCTCGGCCACGATGCCGGCGCGGATCGACGGGATGGCCCGTCAGCATCTGCGCGAGCCGGTCCGGATCGAGATCGGCCGGGAGCAGACGGTGGCCGGCGAGGCGCCCCGGGTGCGGCAGAGCGCGTACATCGTGACGCGGGCGCACAAGCCGGCCGCCCTGGGTCGGGTGCTGGACGTGGAGTCGCCGACCGCAGCGATCGTGTTCTGCCGCAGCCGGGAGGAGGTGGACCGGCTGACCGAGACGATGAACGGCCGGGGCTACCGCTCCGAGGCGCTGCACGGTGGGATGAGCCAGGAGCAGCGGGACCGGGTGATGGGCCGGCTGCGGGCGGGCACCGCCGACCTGCTGGTGGCCACCGACGTGGCAGCCCGTGGGCTGGACATCGAGCAGCTCACCCACGTGGTCAACTACGACGTGCCGTCGGCGCCGGAGTCGTACGTGCACCGGATCGGCCGGGTGGGCCGGGCCGGGCGCGAGGGCGTGGCGATCACCCTCGCCGAGCCGCGTGAGCACCGGATGCTCAAGACGATCGAGCGGGTGACCGGCCAGCGGATCACCATCGACAAGATCCCCACCGTGGCGGACATGCGTACCCGCCGGTTGGAGCTGACCCAGGCGGCGCTGCGGGAGAGCCTGCTGGAGGACGACCTCGACCCGTACCGGGTGATCGTCGAGACGCTGACCGACGAGTTCGACCTGATGGAGGTCGCCCTCGCCGCCGTGAAGCTCGCGCACGAGCTGACCTCGCCGGGCTCCGACGACGAGGAGGAGATCCCGCAGGTGCCGGTGCGCGGCCCACGCGAGGGTCGACCGGAGACCGGCGGCCGGGGCGGCGATCGGCGTGGCGGGGGTCGACCGCGTTCAGGCGGCGGCAACACCGTCCAGGTCTTCGTCGGCCTGGGCCGGCGCGCGGGGGTGCGCCCGCAGGATCTGGTCGGCGCGATCACCGGGGAGACCGGGATCCGCGGCCGCGACATCGGCTCGATCGAGATCGCCGACCGGTTCTCGCTGGTGGAGGTGCCGCAGTCGGTGGCGGACGACGTGATCTCCGGGCTTCGGTCCAGCACAATCAAGGGCCGCAAGGCCACCGTGCGTCGCGACCGCGGGGGCGACGAGCGCTGAGCACGCCGTGGGGGGGGGCCGCCGGGGGGGGGGGGGCGCCCGGGGGGCGGGGGAATAGGTGAGCGAGGGCGGCGGCCCCACACACCCCCACGCCCGGGCGGCGCACCCCCCCCCC
>NZ_JBEYTO010000017.1:0-74340 GCF_040643095.1 Micromonospora sp. NPDC047467
TTTTTGTTTTTTGTTTTTTTTTTTTCTTTTTTTTTCCATTATTTTCCTTTTGACTAGAATTTGCCTCACCAACACCTTACACCGCGTCTTTGTGGCGGTCCGCGCTCGTCTTCAATCACCGATCGTCCGGGCGGCCGGCACGGTTCCCGCCCTCCGCGCCGACAAACGCGATCCGGAGGAGCGCAGGCCAGCCTCCTAGGACGCCCAAGGCGGTGTGTGCGGAGTGACGACTGGCGGGCAGCGAACGGCCCGCGCCCCTGGTCGGGCGCGGGCCGGCGGCTCGGGGTGTCCTACTTGGACGGCTCGGGCAGCTTGCAGTCGACCTTGGGGTTGGCGCCGATGTAGTTCAACGGCCCGGCCACGATGGTGACCAGGATGGTGCCGGCCTCGGCGCAGTTGGTGTCGTCTCCGCTGTAGTAGCCCCGCTGGCCCGCGGCGACCGCGCCGATCACCAACCAGATCACGACGATGACTCCGAGTATCGAGGTGCCGCGCATCGCTGCCTCCTGAAGGAATGTGGTGGATCTGAGGTGTACGCGTTGTACCCAATCGGGTCGCGCGGCTAACGGTGGTCGCCCACGACCCCGCCGGCTCATCCGTCCGGCCGATGCCATCGGCCCGTCGGTACCGCACCGGCATCGGCCGCCCGCACCGCGTACCGGTGCCCGGCTATCGGATCGACGACGGACCTCGCCGTCGCACGGGTCGCTGGACGTAGAACTGCGTCACGGCCTTGCCCAGGAGGACTCATGGACGCCCCGATACCGCCCCTGTACATCGACTGCCCGGAGGACGTCGCGGTCGCCGCCCGCGCGTTGGCCGGCGGCGCGGTCGTCGCGGCGGCGTTCGCCAACTTCTACGCCATCGTCACCCGCCCGGACGCCGCCACGGTGCGCCGGGTCAACCTGGCGAAGGGCCGCCCGATCAACCAGGTCGGCAGCGTCACCACCGGCGTCGGGCGGATTCCGGCGATGTTCGACTGGTCGCGGATCTCGCCCCGGTTGCCGGTGGGCCGGGTGCGGGCCCTGATGGACGCCCTCTACGGCGCCGGGCCGTTCGGCTTCCGGGGCCCGGCCACCGACGGGCTGCCCGAGCACCTGACCCAGGTCGACTGCGGTCTGCGCACCACCCAGGTCATCGCGCCCGGACTGACCTGCCCGTCGAACGCCTTCTTCGAGAGGGCGCTCGCCGAGACCGGCTCCGATCACCTCTACATCACCTCAGCGAACCGGTCCCGGCACCGCACCGGCGCGACCGACGAGCCGGCGCACTGGAAGTCCGGGGCCCTCGCCGCCGACTTCGCCGACCTCGACGACCTGGTGGTCCTCGTGCACCGCGACGAGGCGGCGGCCCGTGCCGCCTACCCCGGCTACCTCACCACCTCGGTGACCCTGCTCTCCTTCCACGCACCGGAGGGCGAGCTGGAGGAGCCGCCGGTGCTCACCGTGGACCGGCACGGCTCGCTGCACCTGGACGACGTACGCCGGGCCGCGGCGCCGCTCGGCCTGCAGGTGCGCCTCGGCGGTGCCGCCGGGCAGCGGCTGCGGGTCCGGGGGTACGCGGGGGCGCTGGTGTGAGGGGGACCGCCCGGCTCAGTGCGGTGGGACCGGCACCTCGGGTGGTCTGCCCCGACTGCGGCGATAGTCGGCGTAGGCGACGAAGGCCAGCACCAGCATGGCGCCGAGCGAGGCGAAGAACGGTGGCAGGAACAGCGCCGGCGACGCGATGGTCAGCAGCGCCAGGATGCCGCCCGGCCGGGACAGCGACACCCGGCTGAACACCTCGTACTCGAAGGCGGACCGGCCGGCCAGGAACAGCGCCGGGCCGCCGAGGATCACCGTCAGCCAGGCCGGTGGCGTACGGCCGGGGTGTTCGCGCAGCAGCAGCTCGAACCCGGAGGCGGTGGCCACCACTCCGGCGATCATCAGCAGATGGGTGTACGGCGCGCTGACCAGGAACCTGCTTGGTGACCGGGCCGTCTGGATGGCCACCGGCAGCAGCTGGCCGGACTTGTGGACGTAGATCCGCCACAGCAGCAGGGTGGTCCCGAACGCCACCGCGAACGCCCCGATGTTCACCGCCTCGGAGTGCGCCAGGCTGAACATGGTGCCGATGGTCAGGATGGCGTTGCCGAGGGCGATGATGAAGAACTGCTGGTACCGCTCGGAGAGATGCTCGGCGGTGACGTTGCGCTGCGCCTCCGGCACCACTCCGAGGCCCGGCACCGGGTACGCGAGCCGGAAGCCGACGTAGTCGATGGCGAGCGCGAGAGCCCAGCAGGCCAGCCGGGCATCACCACTGACGAACGCGCCGACGAGCCAGGGAATCGCCGACACCGCGAACCAGGTGAAGATCCGCGCCGCCCGGCGCTGGAACTGCGGGTCGTGACGCACGGTCGGCATCAGGAACAGCCCGCGCCCGAGGTGGATCGCCACGTAGGCGCCGGCGAAGACGAGACCCCGGGCGCCGAACGCCTCCGGGATCGCGGTCGTCATCAGCAGCGCGCCGAACATCACCGCGCTGATCAGCAGCTTGATCTCGGTTCGTTCCGGGTCGTACAGGTCGGTGACCAGAGTGGTGATCGCCCACGTCCACCAGACGGCGGCCAGCAGAATCAGCGCCTCGCCGGCCCGGTGCCAGTCGAGCCGCTCGACCAACTCGCGGGAGATGAGAGCGAGCGCGACCACGTACACCAGGTCGAAGAAGAGTTCGAGCAGCGTCACCCGGCGAGAGGCCTCCGGGTCGCGTGCCCGCACCCGGGCCTCGCGGGGCCCGGGCTCCGACGCGGAGTGGGGCACTGTCGCTCCTGCGGTGCCGGTCGACTCGGCGGACCATCCGGTCCACGTCGACCGACGCTAGCGAGCAGACGGCCGCGCTGCCCGGACTCGTCCGGTTTCCCCCCGAACGAGGGTGATCCCTCCGGCCTCCTGGACGTCCGGACGGCGCACTGTCCACGGTCGTGCGGCCGAGCCGATCACGGGCAGCGTGCGGTTGCCCGCCCGAACGGGCCGAGCCCCCGGCCGGCCGTCCCGTGGGAACGGCCGCCAGGGGCTCGATGTCACCGTCAGCCCTGGTCGCCGCCGGGCAGCACCGCGACCGCCTCGTCCGCGGCACCCGCCAGCACCCGCGCCTGCTGGGGCCAGGTCGCCAGGCTGGGCGCGGCCCGCAGGCCGGCGGCCCGGATCAGGTCCCGCAGCGCCGCCTCGTCCAGCTCGGCGAGCTGGCCGTACGTGCGGACTCCGGCGGACTGCAACGCCGCCGCCATCTTCGGCCCGACCCCCTGGATCCGGCGGAAGTCGTCGGCCGGGCCGGCGTCCGTGGCATCCGGTGCGCTGTCGGCGACCGAAGGCGCCAGCGGCGTGGCGGCCGGCCGGACCGGCGGCGTGGCCCGCGCCGGCTCGGCGTCGTCGGCGTCCGCCGACGTCGCGCCCGCCGCAACCGCAGCCGTCGTCTCGGCCGGGATGACCTCGGTGTACGCGACCTCGGCCTGCGGGGCGTCGGCCTGGGTGACCTCGGCCTGGGTGACCTCGGCCTGCGGGGCGTCGGCCGGCGTGACCTCGGCCGGCGTGACCTCGGTCTGCGGGGCGTCGGTTTGCGTGGCGTCGGCCTGGGTGGCGTCGGCTGGCGTGACCTCCACCGGCGTGACGTCGGCCTGGGTGGCCTCGGCCGGCGGGGCGTCGGTGTGCGGGATGTCGTCCGCCGGCTCGCGGGGAGCGACGATGGTCGCCGGGGCGGGCTGCTTCTCGGTCGCGGCAGGCTCCGGCTCGGGGCGCACGTCCGCCACGTCCGTGGCCGTCGCGGCCGGGACGGGCGGCGGGGCGTCGGTCAGGGCCATGTCGCCCAGGTCGACGGTGTTCGGGGTGTCCGCCGGGGCGGGATCGTCCGACGTGGTCACCGCGGCCGGAGCGCTGACCGTGTCGACCGGGGCCGGCTCGTCGACGAGCGCTACCGGGGCGGGGTCGACGGTCGCCGCCGGCCGGGCCTCGTCGGTGGTGGCCGGCGCCACCGGAGTGGCCACCCTGGCCAGGCCGGCGACCGGGTCACCGTCCACGATCGACGGACCCTGCCCGCTGGCCCGTGCGTCCTGCCGGCCGCGCAGCAACCACCCTGCGGCCAGGCCCAGCACCAGTGCCAGTACCACTATCAGCGAGTGTCCGATAGACCACTCCACGGCGAACCTCCCTCTCCTGTCGTCGGAAAAGTCACGAGAAAAACTCGCCGCAGCTTCGCACATGCGCTGTGACGACGACAGGAGGGATCGGTCGGGGAGGGTGTGGGTGGGACGAGCACCTCGCGGGGTGCGTGACAGGTGACGCAGCGTCGCGCCGGGACGCCCTCGCGCGGCAACCGACCCGGGCGCGGGGACGCCGTGCCCGGGTCGGTGGCGGCGGGGTTCAGTCCTGGTCGCCCTCGTAGGTGTGGAAGTCGTCGACGAACCGGCGACGCAGGCGCGGGACCCGGCTGGTCACTCCGAAGTAGCCGCGTGCGCCGAGCAGCGCGAGCCGACCCACCACCGGCCGGTACATCCGGTCGTCGCCGTTGGTGCCGCTGCGGTTGAGCGACTCGGTGACCCGCGCGAAGCCGTACGGCACCATCGCTGCCTCGTAGTCGGCCACGGCCTGCACCAGCGTCTTGTCGCCGTCGACGGCGCGGGTGAGCTGCTGGCAGAGCAGGCGGGCGTCGCGCAGCGCGGTGTTCGCGCCCACCCCGCGTCCCGGTGTCATGGTGTGGATGGCGTCGCCGAGCAGCGTGACAGTGGTGCTCTTCCAGGGCGGCACCGGCACGGAGGTGGCCACCCTGATCGGCAGGGCGCTGCCCGGATCGGCGCGACTGAGCAGTTCCCGCAGGTGCGGATGCCAGTTCGGGGTGAGGTCCAGGGCGAGCCCGATCAGGGCGTCACCCCGTAACTGCATGACATCGGCGGGAAAACGGCGGGCGGTGCTCCAGATGATCAGGTTGATGTTGTCGGTCGTGGTGTCGTGGGCCAGGCCGGGCCAGCCGCGCAGCAGAGCGGCGTCGGCGTCACCGACGCCAGGTTTGATCGCCCGGTCGGCGCCCCACTTGAACTCCATGACGTGCAGGACGCCCATCATTCCGCCGGTGCCGAAGATCAGCGAGATGCCCTGACGGACCCGCTCCGGAACGAGGTCGCGGGTGTGCGGGGTCAGCGGAATCCTCGTGGCGATGTTGACGGTGCCGGCGTCCCGGATGACCGCGTGCGGCAGGTACTGCCGGCGTACCGCCGAATGTGTGCCGTCGGCGGCCACCAGCAGGTCGCCGGTGGCGTTGGTGCCGTCGGCGAAGTACGCGGTGACGGTGCCGTCGTCGCGCTGCTCGTACCGGACGAAGGTCTTGTCGAAGTGCACCACGTCGGTCAGGCCGGTCAGCAGGACCTGGCGCATCGTCATCCGGGCCACCGAGTGCTCGGTGTGCACCGGGTCGGCATCCGGTCGCAGCGCGAACGAGGCGGTTTCGCTCAGCTTCTGGGTGACCACGTTGAAGTAGCGCGGCGGCCGGGCGCAGGTGGCCAGGAAGGTGGCGAACAACTCCGGGGGAAGGCACTCGCGCAGCGCCCGGCTACCGGTCGGGCCGATGCCCACCCGGTAGCCGAGCAGCCCTTCGGTGCGGTGGTGGTGCCGTTCGTAGACGGCGACGCTGATCCCGGCGCGGCGCAGGCCGTGCGCCAGGCACAGCCCGCCGGTGCCGGCACCGATGATCAGGACGTGGGGCGTCGTGGCGGACACGTCAGCCGGCCGGGTGCGCCGCGGTCGCGTCGACCGCGTCCCATCGGTAGAAGCAGGCGGCGATCGCGTCCTGTGGGGAGCGCCAGGTCGACAGGTACGGCGACGTGTGCGCGGCGAGCCGCTCGTTGACCTGCCGGAAGAGCGGATGGTTGCGGGCGGCGGCGAGCGCGTCCGGGTCGACGTCCGAGGTCTCGATCAGGTGCACGTACAGGTCGTGCAGGCTGTAGAGGGATCGGTGGACGACACCGGTGAGACCCGGCAACTCGGTCGCGTCGGACTCGGCGAAGATCTGCGCGACCCGACCCTCCGCGCCCGGGACGATCCGGCTGACGATCAGCAGACGACTCATGGAACCCCTTCCGCCGGTGGCCGCTTCCGGCCCTCGGGCCGGCGGTCACGTGCTCGTTTCGCCCACCGTCGCGCAGGGTGTGTCACCTCGCCGTCACGTGCGCCGGCCCGCCGGTGACGGCCGGCCGGAGACCTCCCGGCCGGTGCCCACCGGGCGGGAGGCCGCGCGGATCGGGGCGAGCGTGTCGTCGAGCAGGGCGCTCATCGCCGGGCTGGGCTCCAGCCGCAGCTCGCGGCGCAGCAGGTCGCGGTAGACGTAGAAGGCGTGCACGGCCTCGAAGGCGTTGCCCTCGGCGAGATGGATGCGGACCACCAGCCGGTGTGGCGTTTCGCGGAGCGGCTCGGCGGCCATCGCCTCCAGCGCGGCCTGCAACGCCTCGCCGTGCCGGCCCGCGACGAGGTGCTGCGCGGCCACCTGCTCCAGCATGTGCAGGCGCAGTTGACGCAGTCGCTCGCGTTCCAGCAGCACCCAGTCGTCGTACCAGCCGGGCAGCAGGTCGTGGCGGCCGGCGGCGAGCGCCCCGGCGGTGGTCCGCACGTCGTCGCCGTCGCGGACCCGGGCGGCCGTGCCGACCAGCTCGTCGACGTCCAATCGGACCGTCGGGTGCAGCCGGACCGTGTCGCCGGCGATGGTCATCGGGCAGCACGGG
The DNA here is from genome assembly GCF_040643095.1 of Micromonospora sp. NPDC047467. NCBI lineage: Bacteria > Bacillati > Actinomycetota > Actinomycetes > Micromonosporales > Micromonosporaceae > Micromonospora > Micromonospora sp. NPDC047467. Next base: position 6,743 of record NZ_JBEYTO010000017.1, read on the forward strand.
TCCTGTCGCAGCCGCCACAGCGCGGTGCGCAGCGACGACAGCGCCCTCTCCTCCGACGCGTCGGGCCAGAGCAGCCCGGCCAACTGGCTGCGAGGGGCGCCGGGGCGCAGCCCGATCAGCGCCATCACGCGCTGCAGACCGCGCGGCACGACGACCGGTGTGGTGTCGCGCAGGAGCCGGAAGCCGCCGAGCAGGTGCAGCGAGACGTCGGCGGCTTGAGGACCTCCGGCGGTCGGCATGGACGGATCAGCGGTCACGGCGGCACCCCCTGCGGAACGCTCGTCCCGACTGTCTGCTGTGTCCCGGATGGTTGCCCGTGACGCCGCTGTCGACCCCTGCGGTGGGGCGCGACCACGGCCACCCGGGCGCGGCGCCGCCCGCCGGAGCCGCCGGGCTGACCGCGGTGAAGATTATCAATCGCGGTCACGGTGAGTCAACGGCGGCGTCAGCCTTCTGTCGATAGGCAGGCAACCGTGAGATCGGTTCTGAACTGCTCAAACATTGATCGAGGGGCAGCGTGCACATAGCTGACTCACAGGTTGAATCAACGCAGCGTCACCATCCGGCGTCGCTGGCCGGTCGGTCGCGGTGACGCCGTCGTGACGAGGGCTGCCGCATCGTGTCGGCAGTCGTCCAGCGCGCCCGGGGGCTCACCCGCCGGCCGGACGCCGTGGGGGGAGGCCCAGCCATGGACCGATCGTTGATTGTCGCGAAGGTCGTCCCGACCGCCGAGGAACGGGTGGCCGAGATCTTCGCCGAGTCGGACGCGACGGAGTTGCCGCGCCTGGTCGGCGTCCGGCACCGCTCGCTGTACCGACTGCACGACCTCTACGTGCACCTGCTCGAAACCGAGCAACCGGCGCAGGGGGCCGTGGAGGCCGTCCGGGACCACCCCGAGTTCGTACGGGTCAGCGATCGGCTCCGGCCGTACGTCTCGCCGTACCTGCCGACCTGGCGTTCGCCGCGCGACGCGATGGCGCAGTGCTTCTACCGGTTCGACGCCGCGGACGCCGGGCGGCGCTCGTGACCGCCACCGCGCCTCGGGAGGAGCAGCTGTGGTCCCGCTGCGCCGGTTGCGCGAGCCTGCTCTACCGCAAGCGGCTGCGGCGCAACCTGGACGTCTGCCCGGAGTGCGGGAAGCACGCCCGGCTCGGCGCCCCGGAACGGTTGCGGCAGCTCGTGGACCCGGGGTCGCTGTGCCTCCTGCCCGACCTGCTGCCCGAGGTGGACCCGATCGACTTCGTCGACGTGCTGCCGTACCCGCACCGGCTCACCGCCGCGCGGGCCGGCACCGGCCTGCCCGAGGCGGTCGTCTGCGGCACCGCCACCATCGGCGGGCACCCGGCGGCCCTGGCGGTGATGGACTTCCGCTTCCTCGGGGGCAGCCTGGGCTGCGCGGTGGGCGAAATGATCACCCGGACCGCCGAGCGGGCGCTGGACGACCGCATCCCCCTCATCCTCGTCACCGCGTCCGGCGGGGCGCGGATGCAGGAGGGCGCGCTGTCGCTGATGCAGATGGCCACCGTCAGCCAGGCCATCGCCGCGCTGCGCGAGGCGGGTCTGCTCACGGTCAGCGTGCTCACCGACCCGACCTACGGTGGGGTGGCGGCGTCGTTCGCCACCAACACCGATCTGGTGCTGGCCGAGAGCGGTGCCCGGATGGGCTTCGCCGGCCCTCGGGTGATCCGCCAGGTCACCGGCCGGGCGCTGCCCGAGGGGTTCCAGACCGCCGACTTCCTGCTGCGCCACGGCCAGGTGGACATGGTGGTGCAGCGCCGTTCACTGCGCGGCCGACTGGCGGCGCTGCTCGCCGCCGCCGCTCCCGGTGGCCGCCCGGCCCGTCCGCCCGTACCCCGGCAGGAGCCGGCGTCGTACCGCGAGCGCCTGACCGGCGGCGGCCCGGTGGTGGACGCGACGCGCGGGGCGCCCGTCGACGGCAGCCCGCAGCCGGCGGGACGGGACGCGTGGGACACCGTGCGGATCGCCCGTCACCCGGGCCGACCGACCACACTGGACTATCTCGACTCCGTCTTCGACGGGTTCGTGGAGCTGCACGGCGACCGCCTCGGCGGGGACTGCCCGGCCGTCGTCGGCGGCGTGGCCCGGCTGGCCGACCGGCACGTGATGGTGATCGGCCACCAGAAGGGCCACACCACCGCAGAGTTGGTGGCCCGCAACTTCGGCATGGCCAGCCCGGCCGGGCACCGCAAGGCGCTGCGGTTGATGCGCCTCGCCGCCCGGCTCGGCCTGCCGGTGGTCACCCTCGTCGACACGCCCGGCGCCGACCCGGGCGTCAGTGCCGAGGAGCACGGCCAGGCGGCGGCGATCGCGGAGAACATCCTCGCCCTCACCGTGCTGCCCACCCCCGTGCTCGCGGTGATCACCGGGGAGGGTGGCAGCGGCGGCGCGCTGGCCCTGGCGGTCGCCGACCGGGTGCTGATGCTCCAGCACGCCGTCTACTCGGTGATCAGCCCGGAGGGCTGCGCGGCCATCCTCTGGCCGGACCGACCCGCGGCGCCGCAGGCCGCCCGCGCGCTCCGGCTGACCGCGCCCGAGCTGTGCCGCCTCGGCGTGGTCGACGAGATCGTGCCGGAGCCGGCGACGGCGGCGCACGACGACCCGGCGGAGACGGCCCAGCGGCTGCGCGCCGCGTTGCTGACCAACCTGCTGCCGCTGCTGGACGTGCCGCCCGCGATCCTGGTCCGCCAGCGCAGGCAGCGGTTCCGTCGGTTCGGCGCGGCCCGCGCCGGCACCCGGGCGGGTGCCCGGTGACCGCCGGACCGGGCGCCGACGTCGCCGCGACCGACAGCCTCGTCGGCCTCGACGACCGGCTCGGCGGGCACGACGAACCCCGTCGCGACACCCACCCGCCGCGCGACCCGAGCCCCGTCGCCACGACGTCGAACGGCGGCGTCCGCCTCGACGGGCGCCGCCCGAAGGACGAGCCCGGATCCGCCGACGACGCGGTGGACGGCGAGGAGGTGCTCGCCGGGCTGCGCCGGCAGGCACGGCACCTGATCGCCGAGTTGGCCGGGCCGGTGCGCCGCATCCAGTTGCGCAGCGGGCCGACGGTGCTGGAGGTGGAGTGGCACCCCGGCGAGGCGGCGGCACGGCCGGACGTACCCCCGGATCCGCCGCCGAGTGGGACGGCTCCCACCCCGCCGGTGTCGCTGATCCGGCCGCCGGTTCCCGGGCGTACGGCCGTCCGGGCACCCATCGTCGGCACCTTCTACCGGGCGCCGGAACCCGGCGCCGGACCATTCGTCGCGGTGGGCGACCTGGTCCGTCCGGGACAACCGGTCGCCATCGTCGAGGCGATGAAACTGATGAACGAGGTGACCGCCGACCGTGCCGGTCGGGTGGTCGCGATCCTCGTCGAGGACGGTCAGCCGGTGGAGTACGACCAGCCGCTGGTCGAACTGGATCCGGCCTGACGGCGCGGGTGAATGACCATGTTCGAGACCGTGCTGATCGCCAACCGGGGCGAGATCGCGCTACGGGTGCTGCGGGCCTGCCGCGAACTCGGCGTCCGGACGGCGGTCGTCTACTCCGCCGCCGACGCGGACTCGGCGGCAGTTCGCCTCGCCGACCAGGCCGTCCGGATCGGCCCGGCGTCGAGCCGCCGCAGCTATCTCAACGCCGCCGCCATCGTGGAGGCGGCCCGGCAGGTGGGCGCGCAGGCCGTGCACCCCGGGTACGGCTTCCTCTCCGAGGACGCCGACTTCGCCGAGATCTGCGCGGACAACGGGTTGATCTTCATCGGCCCGCCGTCCGCGGTGATGGCGGCGCTGGCCGACAAGTCGTCCGCGCGAGCCCTGATGAGCAGGGCCGGCCTGCCGCTGCCGCCGGGCAGTGTCGCGCCGGTGCCGACCGCCGCCGCGGCGGCCGAGGTGGCCGACGCGATCGGCTACCCGGTGATCGTGAAGGCCGCCGCCGGAGGTGGCGGCCGGGGGATGACCGTGGTGCACGCCCCGAGGGAGCTGGCCCGGGCGTACGCGCGGACCCGCGCCGCCGCGCAGGCCGCCTTCGGCGACGACCGGGTGTACGTCGAGCGGTACCTCACCACGGCCCGGCACGTCGAGGTGCAGGTGCTCTGTGACTCGCACGGCAACGGTGTGCACCTGGGCACCCGGGACTGCTCGGTGCAGCGCCGGCACCAGAAACTCGTCGAGGAGGCACCCGCCCCGACGCTGCCCGCCGCCACCCTCGACACCATCGCCCGGACGGCGCTGCGCGGTGCGCTGGAGGTCGGTTTCGTGGGCGCCGGAACGCTGGAGTTCCTGGTCGACGCGGAGGAGGCGTTCCACTTCCTGGAGATCAACTGCCGGATTCAGGTGGAGCACCCGGTCACCGAGATGATCACCGGGATCGACCTGGTGCACGAGCAGTTGCACATCGCCGCCGGGGTGCCGTTGCGCTGGCGGCAGGAGGAGATCCGGCTGCACGGCGTCGCCGTGGAGTGCCGGGTCAACACCGAGGACCCCGACCGCGACTTCGCACCCACCCCCGGCCGGCTGGAACGGTTCACCCCGCCCGGCGGCCCGTTCACCAGAGTGGACACCCACGCCCGCGCCGGCTACCTGGTCGGCCCCTGGTACGACTCCCTGCTGGCCAAGGTGGTGGTCTGGGCGCCCGACCGGGAGTTGGCGCTCAACCGGCTGGAGCGCGCCCTGGAGGAGTTCGACATCGCCGGGCCGGGCGTGCACACCACCATCCCGTTCGTCCGGCGGGTGCTCGACGACGCCGCGTTCCGCAAGGGCCGCTACACCACCGGCCTGGTCGACCGCCTGCTCGCCACACCACCTCCGACGCCCGCGCAGCGGTCGACGGCCACCACCGCAGCCCGCACCGCGACCGCCGCGGAGCCCGACGTACCCCACAGGAGGACCCGATGACCGTCACCCATGGTCGCCCGATGACCGCCGAGATCACCGACATCCTGGTGGCGCACTGCGGGCTGGACGCGGACGCCGCGGCCCGCGCGCCCGCCGCGTCGCTGGAGGAGTTGGGCATGGACTCGCTCGCCCTGCTGGAACTCTCCGCGGTCGTCGCCGACCGGTGGCAGGTGAGCATCCCGGAGCAGGCCGGGCAGCTGAGCATCCCGGCGGTGGCCGACCTGGTGGCCCGCCGCGCCGACCCGCCCGGGCACACCGAGAACTCCATCGTCATCGACGCGCCGCTGCCTGTGGTCTGGGAGGTCACCAACGACGTGGCGAACTGGACCGAACTGTTCACCGAGTACGCCGTGGTGGAGATCCTGCAGCGCGACGGGCACACGGTGCGGTTCCGGCTCACCATGTACCCGGACGAGAACGGCGTGTCCTGGAGTTGGGTCAGTGAACGAACCGCGGACCCGGTGAGCCGGCAGGTCCGGGCGTACCGGGTCGAGACCGGGCCGTTCGAGTACATGCGGATCCACTGGCGCTACACCGAGGAGGCCGGCGGCACCCGGATGGCCTGGACGCAGGACTTCGCGATGAAGCCGACCGCGCCGGTCGACAACGCGGCGATGACCGAGCGGATCAACACCAACAGCGTCATCCAACTCACGGTGATCAAGGACCGGGTGGAGCGGATCGCCCGGCACCGCGCCGAGCAGAGCGACCCCACCGACCGCGACGAGCCGACGGAGGCCGGCGATGAGTGACCTGAGCACCCGGCCGATCGCCGCCCAGGACGTACCCGCCGACCGTCGGCGCGGCGGTGAGCTGCGGGTGCTGCTCGGCCCTCGCACCGTCGGCAGCACGTCGGGCTTCCTCGGGGTGGCGACGCTCGCGCCGGGGGAGCGGATCGCCGAGCACTACCACCCGTACAGCGAGGAGTTCCTGTACGTGGCGCGCGGCGCGATCACCGTGGACCTGGACGACCAGCCCACGTTGCTGGCCGCCGGTGAGGCGCTGTTCGTGCCGGTCAACGTGCGACACCGGCTGCGCAACACCGGCGTCGAACCGGCCGAGGTGGTCTTCCACCTGGGCCCGCTGGCGCCCCGCCCCGAGTTGGGGCACGTCGACACCGAGCTGGTCGAGGCACCGTGAGCGGGCGTCGCACGGTGGTGACGGGCGTCGGGGTGGTCGCCCCCGGCGGGGCCAGCCGGGAACGCTTCTGGAAGACCATCACCGAGGGGCGTACGGCCACCCGGCGGATCAGCTTCTTCGACCCGTCGGCGTTCCGCTCGCAGATCGCCGCCGAGTGCGACTTCGACCCGGTCGCCGCCGGGCTGACCGACGCCGAGCGACGCCGGGCCAACCGGTACGTGCAGTTCGCGCTGGCCTGCTCGGCGGAGGCGGTCGCCGACGCCGGCCTGGTGCTCACCGACGCCGAGCGGGACCGCGCCGGGGTGGTGCTCGGCACCGCCGTGGGCGGCACGATGGCCCTGGAACAGGAGTACGTCCGGGTCAGCGAGCACGGTCGACGCTGGCTGGTCGACGCGGCGCTCGGTGGCCCGTACCTCTATCAGGCGTTGGTGCCCAGCAGCCTGGCCGCCGACGTGGCCTGCCGGCACGGGCTGCACGGCCCGGCGCAGGTCGTCTCCACCGGCTGCACCTCCGGCATCGACGCCATCGGCTACGCCCATCAGATGATCGTGGACGGCGAGGCCGACGTGGTGCTCGCCGGGGCCGCCGACTCGCCGATCTCGCCGGTCACCGTCGCCTCGTTCGACGCGATCAAGGCGACCAGCCCGGACAATGACGACCCGGCGCACGCCTCCCGCCCGTTCGACGCCGACCGGCACGGGTTCGTGCTGGCCGAGGGCGCGGCGGTGCTGGTGCTGGAGGAGGCCGGGCACGCCCGGCGGCGCGGCGCCCACGTCTACTGCGAGGTCGCCGGCTACGCCAGCCGTAGCAACGGCTACCACATGACAGGGCTGCGCCCGGACGGGCTGGAGATGGGCCTGGCGGTCACCGACGCGCTCCGGCAGGGCCGGATCGCCCCCGAGCAGGTCTCCTACATCAGCGCGCACGGCTCCGGCACCCGGCAGAACGACAGGCACGAGACGGCCGCGTTCAAGCGGGCGCTGGGCCAGGCCGCCTACCGGGTGCCGATCAGCTCGATCAAGTCGATGGTGGGGCACTCGCTCGGCGCGATCGGGTCGATCGAGATGGCGGCCTGCGCCCTCGCCATCGAGTTCGGCGTGGTGCCGCCAACAGCGAACTGGAGCACCCGCGACCCCGAGTGCGACCTGGACTACGTGCCGAACGAGGCGCGGGAGGTCCCGGTGGACGTGGCCCTGTCGGTGGGCAGCGGGTTCGGCGGGTTCCAGTCGGCGATGGTGTTCCGCCGCCTGACCGGAGCGGTGGCGTGACCGCCCGAGCGGTGGTGACCGGCATCGGGGTGGTCGCGCCCAGCGGCATCGGCGCGGACGCGCACTGGCGTACGGTCCTCGCTGGCACCCGCCGGACCGGGCCGATCACCCTGTTCGACCCGTCCGGCTACCCGACCCGCCACGGCGGGGAGGTGCCGGGCTTCGCCGCCGACTCGTACGCCGACAGCCGACAGTTGGTGCAGACCGACAGGTGGACGCACCTCGGGTTCGCCGCCACCCGGCTGGCGTTGGCCGACGCCGGTCTGCCCGACCGTGCACCCGACCCGTACGGCTACGCGGTGACCCTGGCCAGCTCGTCCGGCGGCAACCTGTTCGGCCAGCGGGAGCTGCAACGGCTCTGGGGCGGTACGTCGCGCACCGTCGGCGCGTACCAGTCGATCGCCTGGTTCTATGCCGCGAGCGTCGGGCAGCTCTCCATCCACCACCAGTTCAAGGGCCCGAGTGGGGTGCTGGTCGCGGAAGCCGCCGGTGGGTTGGACAGCCTCGCGCACGCCGCCCGGGCGGTGCGCCGGGGCACCCCGGTGGTGATCGCCGGGGCGACCGAGTGCCCGCTGAGCCCGTACGCGCTGGCCTGTCAGCTGCGCTCCGGGCTGCTCAGCGACGTCGCCGACCCGGCGCGGGCGTACCGGCCGTTCGACGCCACGGCCAGCGGTTACCTGCCGGCCGAGGGCGGCGCGGTGTTCGTGGTGGAGGAGTTGGGGCACGCGCTGTCGCGGGGCGCCCGGGTCTACGGCGAGGTGAGCGGTTGGGGCTCCACCCACGACGCCGCGCACACCACGGCGGACAGCGCCGGCGATCCGGCCCAGTACGCCCGCGCGATGCGGCTGGCCCTGGACCGGGCCGGCGTCGCGGCGGCCGGGATCGACGTGGTGCTGCCCGACGCCCTCGGCGTGCCCCGCTACGACCGCAGCGAGGCCGAGGCGCTGCGTGCGGTGTTCGCGGACCGGCCGCCCCCGGTGACCACGCAGAAGCCGCTCACCGGGCGGGCGCACCAGGGCGGGTCGGCGTTGGACGTGGCCACCGCGTTGCTCGCCTTCGCGCACGACACACTGCCCGCGTCCGCCGGCCCGGACGAGGTGGCCGCCGGGTGCGAGCTGGACTTCCTGCGGGAGCACCGCCGGCCGCGTGGTCGGCTCGCGCTGGTCTGCGCGCGGGGCTTCGACGGGTTCAACAGCGCGCTGGTCCTGCGGGGGGCCGCGCCGACGACGGGAGGAACGTCATGAGCGAGCAGCGGGCGCGGGTGGTTTTTCTGGTGCGGGTGCCGGTGCCGCGCACCGAGGCGTTCCTGGCCGCGTACGAGGAGGTCCGGCATCTGGTGGCCGGTGGTGTGCCGGGGCATCTGGTCGACCAGGTCTGCCGCTCGTCGACGGACCCGGAGCAGTGGCTGATCACCAGCGAGTGGGCGAGTCTCGCCGACTTCGAGAACTGGGAGCGCAGCCCCGAGCATCGGGACCTGGTGCGCCCGATGCGGGAGTGCTTCACCGACGCCCGCTCGCTGCGCTTTCACATCCACGCCCAGACGCCGGCCCTGGCCTGAGGGTCCGCACGCCGCCGAGTCGATCGCGCTCGATCCATGATGTAGTGGCCTCGCCCTCGGGTGGAGGCCACTACTTCGTGGTACGAGCCGGATCGGTACGACCGCGACGCCATCGGCCATCCGGCTCAGGGCGCGCGACGTCTGTACGAGGCGTCATTCACCGATCACACTGTGTCGGCACATCCGCCCGATGCTGCCCGTCGAACGGGCGGTCGGCAATCCGGCCAGCCGCCTCTATTGATCCAGCCATTTGCATCTGGCGATGGCTTTGCGGGCACCGTATGGTTCCCCGCAACACCCCGACAGGCGCACTCTATGGGCAGATTTGCCCTCATTGATGCTGGGCGGTGATCGACAGTGGTGGCAGAAAATCCTCCGGCGGCAGACCCCGGATGGGTGGACGAAGTTCTCCTCACCGGCCGCCCGACGGATGTTTGTCTCCGATTGCCCGAACCGATCGACCGGGCCACCCTGCACCGGCTGGTCACCGCCGCACAGGACCGCCTCACCGAGGCCGGACTGCGCCCCGGCGGCGCCGCCGCGCTGCGGCTGCCGCCCTCGCTGGCGTACGTGGTCAACCTGCTGGCCACCTGGCGCGCCGGCGGGCAGGCGATCCTGCTCGACCACCGGCTGACCGACCACGAGGTGGACCGGGCGCTGGCCCGGCTCACCCCGCAGGTGGTCGTCGCGCCCCTGCGGACCGGCGGCGGCGCGCTGAAGATCTTCGTCGACGTCACCGAGACCATCACCCGGTACGCCGACCGTCCGGCGGTCAGCGGCCACGCCGTCATCCAGCTCAGCTCCGGCTCCACCGGACCCTCCAAGGTGATCGGCCGCACCGCCGCCGACCTGGTCGCCGAGGTGCACCGCTACACCCGGATCGACGGGGTGGCGCTGCCCGGCGAGCGGATCATCCTGCTGCCGTCCATGGTGCACGTTCTGGGGCTGGTCGGAGGCCTGCTCTACGGCCTGCACGCCGGCGTCGAGTTGGTCCCGCCGCAGCGGCTCAGCGGCGACGCCGTGCTGGCGGCCATCGCCGCCGACCCGACGCCCGCCACCGTGCTGGGCGTGCCGTTCCACATCGGCCTGCTCGCCTCCACCCGACCCGCCGGCCCGCTGCCGCAGCTGCGGCGCATGACCACCGGCGGGGAGTTGGTGCCGGCGGCGGTGGCCCGGGCGTTCGCCGACCGGTACGGCGTGCCGCTGGGCAACATGTACGGGATGACCGAGGTCGGGGTGATCGGCACCGACCTGCACGGCACACACCGTCCGTCGATCGCCCCGGCGCCCGGCATCGAGGTCCGCGAGTCCGGCGGTGAGCTGTGGGTCTCCTGCCCGGCGTCGCCGTACGTCGGGCTCAGCGACGAGACCCGGTGGGCCGACGGCTGGCTGCGCACCCGCGACGCCGGCACCGTCGACCCCGACAGCGGCCTGGTCACCGTCCGAGGACGGCTCGACTCGCAGGTCTCCGTGGGCGGCCTGAAGGTCGACCTCACCGAGGTGGAGTCCACGGTCGCCGAGCTGCCCGGGGTGACCGCCGCCGTGGTGGTGTGGGACGACGGCATCACCGCGTACGTCCAACCCGACGGCCCGCTGTCCGAGGAGATGCTGGACAAGCTCCTGGCCGAACGGCTGGCCGGCTTCAAGCGCCCCCGGGTGCTGCGCCTGCTCGATCAGCTGCCCCGCACCACCACCGGCAAGCTCGTACGCTCGATCGACGCCCTGCGCGCGGCGGCCACACCGTGACCAGTCCACTGCACCACCTCGACGTCGACCGACGCCTGCGCCCGCACCGCGACCGCCACGACGAGACCCCCGCCCAGCTCCGGATGGCCGACCCGCAGGGGCTCGCCACCGGGCACCGGCCGCAACGACCGCCCTGGTGGTGGCATCGGCCGGAGCAGCCCGCCGTCGCGCAGACCCCGCCCGAGCGCCTTGCCGACCGCCTCCTTCGCGGTCCACAGCCGCAGGAAGTCCACCGCCCGTCCGGCCTCGGGCCGACCGGCGAGCCAGGCCAGCTCGGTCGGCGGAAACCAGCGGCGGGCCAGCGCGAGCGCCGGCAGCGGGCGGACCCGCTCCACGTCCACGCCGACCGGGCCGACGACGCGGGCGGCGACCACCACGATCCCGGCGGTGCGGCTGACGCTCACCGGCAGGGTCGCCCTCCCGTCGATCCGGACGAGCGGCCTTCCTCCGGTGTCGTGCGTCAGCACCACCTCCGACTCCGCACCGCCGAGCAGCGCGGCACCCGCCCGCCGCAGCAACCCTCCGGCCGGGCCCGGCTGACCGCCGGCGTCCCGACCGACCCACACGTAGGCGGTGTCCCGACCGGACATCGTCAGCTGGCCCACGCAGAGAGGGTATCCATGAGAGCCGAGGTCCGCGCCTTCGTCGTCGAGCAGCTCGCCGACATGAACTACGACGTCGAAGGGCTCGACGACGACACCACGCTCGGCCCGTCCGGCGTCGACCTGGAATCGCTCGCCCTGGCCGACCTGTCCGTCCGTGTCGAGGACCGCTACGGGCTGACGTTCGCCGACGACGAGTCGGAGAAGCTGGCCCTGATGACGGTCGGCGAGTTCACCACCATGGTCGCCGACCGTGTCGCCGAGGCGACGAGCGACAACGCCTGATGACCGGTCAGCCCGACCTGGGGCGAGCTGACCTGCTGACCATGCTCGCCGAACTCACCGCGAAACCCGCCACCGAGGTGCCCGACCGGATCGGGTCGATGGAGCTCGCCTGGCTGGTGCACCTCGTCGAGCAGCGCTACGAGCGGCGACTCGACCTCACCGACGACGACCTGGCCGGTATCCGTACCGTCGACGACGCCCTCGCGGTGTTCCGCGCGTCGTTGACCGCTCCCGCAGATGGCTGAGGCACGCGTCGCCCAGCTCACCGGTGTGCACGCGGTAAGCGCCCTGGGTCGGGGCGCGGACGCGCAGCTCACCGGCGTCCTGGCCGGCGCGGCGGCCTTCGCCCCGGTACGGCGCTTCGACACCGCAGCCCGCCGGGTCACCGTGGCGGCCACCCTGCCCGACGTCGGCACCCTCGCCGACGAGCTGGCCGCCGCGATCGACGCGGCCTGCGCGGCGGCCGGACTGGACCGCCCGCGACGGGCCGAGTGCGCGCTGCTGCTCGCCGTGCACGGCGGGCCGGTGGCGTCCGTGCTGGCCGGTCAACTGGCCGACCACTGTGGACTCGGCGGTCGTACCCGGGTCTACACCAGCGCCTGTGTGTCGGCCAGCACGGCGGTGGCCGACGCGGCGGCACTGATCGGCCGTGGTGACCTGGACCGGGTGGTGGTGGCCGCCGGTTACCTGGTCGAGCCGGACCAGTTCGCGCTCTTCGACGCCGGCCGCGCCCTCGCCGACGACGGGGCGGTACGCCCGTTCAGCGCCGGCCGGCGCGGGCTGCTGCTCGGCGACGGGGTGGCCGCGGTGGTCCTCGAATCCCGCGCGGTCAGCCGCCGCCGTGGCGTCGAGCCGCTGGCCACCGTGGTCGGCTGGGGACGCGCCGGGGACGCCTTCCACCCGTGCCAGCCGGACCCCAGCGGCACCGGGCTGGCCCACGCGGTCAGCTCCGCGCTGCGTCGGGCCGGGCTGCCACCGCAGGCCGTCGGCTACGTCAACGCCAACGCCACCGGCACCGCGCAGAGCGACGCGGCCGAGGCGGCGGCGCTGCACCGGGCGCTCGGCGGTCACGCCGCGCGGGTCCCGGTCAGCTCCACGAAGTCGGTGCACGGGCACGCCCTGGAGGCGTCCGGGTTGCTCGAACTGGTGGTCACCGCGTACGCGCTGCGTCACGGCGAACTGCCGGTCAACGCCGGCTGGCTGGCCCCCGACGAGGCGTGCCCGCTCACCGTCGTCACCGACGCGTCCCGCCGGTCGACCGCGACCCACGCCCTGACCCTCAACGCCGCCTTCGGCGGCGCCAACACCGCCCTGCTGGTGGGCACCCCGTGACCGCCCCCCACCACCCCCCGCGATCTTGCACTTCCTGCCCTGGCGAAGACGACAAAAGCCCCGATTCGGCGACCGAAACTGCAAGATCGCCGGGGGAGGGGGTGGGCGTGCGGGCGTGGGCTCGGTGGCCTGAGGTGGGCGACGGGGAGGCGCCGGGGGTGCCGGGGTTCGTGCACTCGGGGTTCGCGCCGATGGTGGTGGCCGTGGCGGAGCGGTGTCTGCGGCGGCGGTACGGAGCTGGGCCGGTGCCGGCGGGGGTGCGGACGGGGGTCGTGCTGGTCAGTGCCAGTGGGGACCTCGTCAGCGCCGAGCACGTGCGGGCCACGGTGGAGACCGGCGGGCGGGTTGGTCCGCTGTTCTTCTTCCAGTCCGTGCCCAACAGCGTCGCCGGGCACATCGCCGCCCGCTGGGGGCTGCGCGGTCCGGTGGTCTGCCTGAGCCCGACCGGTGACCCGTACGCCGACGGTGCTGCCGAGGCGGACCTGCTGCGGTACGACGGCGACGCCGACGAGGTGTTGCTGATCCTGATCGAACAGGCACCCGACACGCCCACCGAGGCGGTCGCGGTGCTGCTGGGTGAAGGAGCACAGCCATGAGGACCAGGGGACTACGCGGCGCGTTGGCCGCCGACACCGAGCTGGGCGCGGGCAACATGCTGGCCCGGGTGCTGGCGCACGGCGCCGACCCGGACGGACCGGGGTTGACGTTCGACACCGCCGTCGACGGGCACCCGGCCGAGGCGCCGCTCACGCTGGGCCGGCTCGACGAGCGGGTCGCCGCCCGCGCCGCCTGGCTGCACGAGCGCGGCGTACGCCCCCGCGACCCGGTCGCCGTCTGGGCCACCGCCGCCGCCGACATGGTGCTCAGCTTCCTGGCGCTGGCCCGGCTCGGGGCGATCCCGGCGCTGATGAACGGCAAGCTCCGTCCGGAGATCGCCGCCGAGTACATCCGCCGCCTGCGGGGCGTCGGTGTGCTCGCCGACGACGAACACACCGCGCTGCTGGCCGGGCACGATGTCGGCGTACCGCTGCTCGGCACGCCCGCGCGGGCCGGCACGGGCGACCCGGCCGCCGCCCCGGCGCACTACCGGCACCACCCCGACGACCCGATCGTGATCACCCACACCTCCGGGACCACGGGGGTGCCCAAGGCGGTGCTGCACTCACACGCCAGCCTCTTCGCCGCCACCCGGCACCTGCTCACCATGCCGCAGGCGCAGGGCACCAGCCGGATCCTCAACGCGCTGCCCGCCCCGCACACCGCGACGGTGCTGATGGTCAACCAGGCGCTGGGCAACCGAGCGGAGATGTTCCTGCTGTCCGAGCAGGGCGGTGAGCGGGTGCTGGACGCGATCCAACGGTGGCGTCCCGACGGGGTGTTCGGGTTCTCGGTCACCTGGGCCGAGCTGGCCCGGTTCGACCTGTCCGGGTACGACCTGGAGTCGGTGCGGCTCTGGTTCAACACCGGCGACGCCTCGCACGAGCCGCACATCCGCCGCCTCGTCGCGGTCGGCTCCCGGGACACCGTCACCCGCGACGGTGTGGTGCGGGTGCCCGGCTCGGTCTTCATCGACGGTCTGGGCTCCAGCGAGATGGGGCACTCCATGTTCCACATCACCCACCGCGCCGACACCGACCGGTACGGCCGCTGCATCGGTAGGCCGTACCGGTTCACCCGGGTCGCGGTGCTGGACGCCGACGGTGAGCCGGTGCCGGTCGGCGAGGTGGGTTTCCTGGGCATCGACTCGCCGTCGCTGTTCCGGGGCTACTGGAACGACTCGGTCACCACCTACCGGTTCCGCCAGCGCGGTTGGTACCTCACCGGCGACCTGGTCCGCGCCGACGCCGAAGGTCGCTACTACCACCTGGACCGGGCGGTCGACTCGGTCGACGTCGGCGACGGTCGGCGCTTCTACACCGCGCTGTCGGAGGAGCGGATCCTGGCCGCCTGCCCGGACGTCACCGACTGCACGGTGGTGATCGTCGCCGAGGCCGCCGGTGTGGTCACCGACGTGCTGCTGGAGTTGGCCGCCGGCGCGGACGACGCCGAGGACCGCACCGAACGGGTTCGCGCCGCGCTCGGCCCGGACGTCGGCGCCACGCTGCGCCGGGTGGTGCCGGTCCGCTCCGCCGACATCCCGGTCACTGTCACCGGCAAGGTCCGCAAGGTCGTCCTGCGCGAGCGCTACCTCACCGAGGCGTCGTCGTGACCGGGCGGTCCGGAGCGCCGTCGTGACCGCCCTGATCACCGGGATGGGCCTGTTCACGCCGGTCGGACGGGGCGTCGAGGAGACCTTCGACGCGCTGACCACCGGCCGGTCCGGGCTGACCCGCCCACCCGAGGGGCACCCGGCGCGCGAGTCACTCGACGTCGCCGGCCTGCTGCCCGACATCGACCCGCGCACCGTCGCGTCCGGGCCGGAGACCCGGGTGCTGGACCGGATCGTGGTGCTCGCGTTGCTGGCCGCCGCCGACGCGCTCGCCGACGCCGGCATCGAGGTGGGCCGCGACGTCGACCCCGACCGGATCGGGGTGATCGTCGGTGGTGTCGGCGGGATGGCCACCCTGGAGTCGCAGGTGCTGGCCCGCGCCGCCCGGGGCCGCGCGGCGGTCAGCCCGTACCTGCTCACCGGCATCCTGCCCAACATGCCGGCGGCGCGGATCGCCATCGCGCACGGCATCCGGGGCTACAGCTCGTCGGTCGGCACCGCCTGCGCCTCCGGCGCCCAGGCCATCGCCGACGCGGTCCGGCTGATCCGGGCCGGGGAGGCCGACGTGGTGGTCTGCGGTGCCAGCGAGGCCCCGCTCTTCCCGACCTTCGCCGACACGTTCGGCAACGCGCGGGCACTGGCCCGCGCCGGCGGCGACCCGGCCCGGGCGAGCCGGCCGTTCGACACCTCCCGCAGCGGGTTCGTGCTGGCCGAGGGCGCCGCGCTGCTGGTTCTCGAAGCCGCCGAGCACGCCGCCGCACGCGGCGTCACCGGGTACGCCGAGGTGGCCGGCTACGGGGCGACCACCGACGCGTACCACCCGACCGCGCCCCGCCCGGACGGCGCCGGCGCGGCGGCGTGCATCCGCCACGCGCTGCGCGGCGCCCGCGTGCCCGCGGCGGCGGTCGGCTACGTCAACGCGCACGGCACCGGCACCAAGCTCGGCGACATCGCGGAGACCACCGCCCTCGCGGACGTCTTCGGCGTCGGCGGCGTGCCGGTCAGCTCCACCAAGGCGCTCACCGGCCACCTGCTCGGCGCCTCCGGGGCGCTGGAGGCGGCGGCCACCGCGCTGGCGCTCGGTCGGGGGCTGCTGCCACCGACGTACCACCTCGACGACCCGGACCCGGCCTGCCCGGCGGACCACATCCGTGGCACGCCCCGCAAGGCCGACCCGGAGTACGCGCTGACCAACTCGTTCGGGTTCGGCGGCCAGAACGTGAGCCTGCTGCTCGCGCGCGTCGCCGAGCCGAGGAGGTGATCGACGCGGCATCCCGGGCGGGGCGCGTCCGGACGGCAACACGGGGGATCCGTGGGAAGGGCACAGGAGACATGGACATCCGTGGCATTGACCACATCGAACTCTACGTGGGGGACGCCCGGCAGGCGGCCTTCTACTTCAGCACCGCCGTCGGCTTCCAGCTCTGCGGCCAGGGCGGCCCGGAGACCGGGCTGGCGGGGCAGCGCTCACTGCTGCTCTGCCACGGTGACATCCGGTTGCTGCTCACCTCCGGGCTGAGCGCCGAGCATCCGGCGGCCCGGTACGTGCAGCGGCACGGCGACGGCATCGCGGTGATCGCGGTCGAGGTCGACGACGTCGCCGACGCGTACGCCGAGTTGGTGGGTCGGGGGGCGACCGGGGTGACGCCGCCGACCACCGTCACCGGCGCGGACGCCGAGGTGGTGACCGCCGAGGTGAACGGCTTCGCCGACGTGCGGCACCGCCTGGTGCAGCGTCGTGGCGACCGGAGCGACTTTCTGCCGGGCGTCATCACACCGTCCACGACGGACGCGCCACCACCGGTGCTCGTCGAGGTCGACCACCTGGCCGTCTGCGTGCCGCCCGGCGAACTCGACGAGACGGTCCGGCACTTCGAGCGGCTGTTCGACTTCTCCCAGATCTTCGAGGAGCACATCGAGGTCGACGGGCAGGGGATGAACTCCAAGGTGGTGCAGAGCCCGTCCGGGCGGGTCACCGTGGTGCTGCTGGAACCGGACAACACCCGCCGGCCGGGGCAGATCGACGCGTTCCTCGACCAGCACGCGGGCGGCGGCGTGCAGCACCTGGGGCTGCGCACCGACGACATCGTCGCCGCCGTCGAGGCGCTGGCGCGGCGCGGGGTGCGCTTCGCGGGCACCCCCGGGAGCTACTACGACTCCCTCGAAGCGCGGGTCGGCCGGGTCGACGGGCCGCTGGACCGACTGCGTGAGCTGGGCGTGCTTGTCGACTCCGACCACGGCGGCCAGCTGTTGCAGATCTTCGCCGAGTCGATGCACGTGCGCCGCACGCTCTTCCTGGAGCTGATCGAGCGGCGCGGCGCGAGTGGCTTCGGCAGCGGCAACATCAAGGCCCTCTACGAGGCCAAGGAACGGGAACTGGCCGCGGCGGCGGCCACACCACAGGGGGTGGGGGCATGACCGCGACGGAGTACGAGCCGACGCTGACCGCGCAGGAGCGGGCGCTGCTGCCCTCCGACGACGACGTGCGGCACTACGCCGAGCACGGCTGGTACCTGTCGAAGAAGCTCTTCACCGACGACGAGGTGGACGCCCTCACCGCCGCCGCGCGGCGCTACTACGACGGGGAGCGCGACCGTCGGCTGCCCGTCCGGCCGCCGAAGCTCGCCTACTGGGAGCCGTCCCGGGGGCCGGTGCAACGGCACAACGACTACGTCCACCACGAGCACGACGGGTTCGGCGCGATCCTGCGCAAGCCGCTGATCGGCGCGGTCGCCGCCCGGCTGGCCCAGGCCGACGAGATCCGGATCTTCCAGTCCACGCTGATCTACAAGCCGCCGATCTCCGGCGAACCGAGCAACATCGTGCCCTGGCACTTCGACAAGCACTACTGGGCGGCGTCGTCGTCGGAGAAGATGCTCACCGCGTTCATCCCCTTCCACGACTGCGGGGAGGAGATGGGCACCATCACCATGGTCGACGGTTCGCACCGGTGGAGGGAGTTCGGCGCGGACGACACAGTGGTGCGGCACTTCGCCGACCGCGACCACGGCCAGTTGGAGGCGATGCTGGCCGAGAACGCGGCGCACAACGACGCCGAAATCCGCAAGATCCCGATGGTGATCCCCAAGGGACACATGAGCTTCCACCACTGCCGCACCTACCACGGCAGCGGCCCCAACGTCAGCGGTCGCCCCCGACAGGCGATCTCGCTGCACCTACAGGACGGCGACAACGCCTGGCGGGAGTTTCCGCTCTCCGACGGCACGTTCGCCTCGTACAACCACGACGTGCTGGTCCGCCGCACCCACGACGGGCGGCCGGACTACGCGGACCCCGACTACTGCCCGGTCATCTGGCGCCACCGCGCCCAGCAGGGAGGCTGACATGTCACGGTACGACTGGGGTAAGACGCACCCGGGCATCGAGCGGTTGGAGCGGGCGGTGACCGAGCGGCGCGACGTCGTGGTCAAGCACCCCCTCTACGCCAACCTGGACACCCACGAGGCGCTTGTCACGTTCATGGAGCACCACGTCTTCGCGGTCTGGGACTTCATGTCCCTGCTGAAGTCGTTGCAGCGGCAGCTGACCTGCGTCAGCGTGCCGTGGATCCCGACCGGCCCGACCGGCAGCCGCCGCCTCATCAACGACATCGTCATGGTGGAGGAGAGCGACGAGCTGGACGGGGGCTACATCAGCCACTTCGAGCTGTACGTGCAGGGCATGGCCGAGGCCGGCGCGGATACCACCGCCGTGAACACCCTGATCGACCTGCTGCGCGCCGGCCGGCCCGTCACCGACGCCCTCGCCGAGGCCGGGGTGCCGGCGGCGTCGACCGCGTTCGCCGCCACCACCTGGCAGATCATCGAGTCTACCCCGGTGCACTGCCAGGCGGCGGCGTTCGCGTTCGGCCGGGAGGACCTGATCCCGGACATGTTCACCCAGGTCGTCGCGGTCAACGAGCGCAGCAACCGGCTGCACACGTTCGTCGACTACCTGGAACGGCACATCGAGGTCGACGGCGAGCAGCACACCCCGATGGCCATGCAGATGCTCGCCGACCTGTGCGGCGACGACGACACCAAGTGGCAGGAGTGCGCCGACACGGTGAACACCGCCCTCGCTGCCCGCGCCCGACTCTGGGACGACATCCTCGCCGCCATTGAGGGACCGGCGTGACCGACGCCGACCCGGTCCGGCTCTACCGCACCGTCCGGCTGATCCGCCGGTTCGAACAGCGGGCGGTGGAGCTGGTCCACGGCGGGCAGATCGTCGGCGGCATCCACCCGTACCTCGGTCAGGAGGGGATCGCCGCCGGCATCTGCGCCGCCCTCGGCGCCGACGACGTGCTCGCCGGCACCCACCGCGGGCACGGGCACGTGCTGGCCCGCGGCGCCGACCCGGCCCGCATGCTCGCCGAGCTGTGCGGCCGGGTCACCGGCCTCAACGCCGGGCGCGGCGGCTCGATGCACGCCGCCGACCTCAGCCTCGGCGTGCTCGGCGCCAACGCGATCGTCGGCGCATCCGGGGCGATCATCACGGGTGCGGTCTGGGCCCACCGTCGCCGGGGGCGCGACACCGTCGGGGTGAGCTTCTTCGGTGACGGCGCGGTCAACGAGGGGATGCTGCTGGAGGCGTTCAACCTGGCCGCGCTCTGGCGGGTGCCGGTGCTGTTCGTCTGCGAGAACAACGGTTACGCCACCACCATGCCGGTCGCCGGCGCGGTCGCCGGCAGCATCGCCGGCCGCGCCGTCGCGTTCGGCATCCCGGCGGTCCAGGTCGACGGCCAGGACCCCGAGGTGGTACGCGCCAGCGCGGCCGCCGCCGTCGACCGGATGCGCGCCGGCGGCGGCCCCGAGCTGATCGAGGCCCTCACCTACCGCTTCGACGCCCACCACACCTTCGAACACGCGGTACGCCTCGACTACCGCGCCCCCGACGAGGTGACCCGGGGCCGGTCCCGGGACCCGGTGCTCATCCAGGGCGAACGGCTCACCGACACCGACCGCGCCGCCGTCGACGCGGAGGTCGAGGCGACCCTCGACGCGGCGGTGCGGTACGCCCTGACCAGCCCGGAACCCGACCCGGCCGACGCGCTGGCGTACCTGTACGCCAGCGGCCTGACCGCCCGCACCGGAGGTGGCTAGTGCCCCGACTGTCGTACCGCCGGGCGTTGACCCGGGCCCTCGCGGACGAGCTGGCCCGCGACGAGGCGGTGTTCCTGCTCGGCGAGGACATCCAGGTCGGTGCCTCGCTGGTGACCACCGGGCTGGCCAAGCGGTTCGGCGTCGACCGGGTGCGCGACACCCCACTGTCGGAGCAGGCGTTCACCAGCTTCGCCACCGGGGCGGCGCTGGCCGGGCTGCGGCCGGTGATCGAGTTCCAGATCCCGTCCCTGCTGTTCCTGGTCTTCGAGCAGATCGTCAACCATGCCCACAAGTTCCCGCTGATGACCGGTGGGCAGTGCGCCGTGCCGGTCACCTACCTGGTGCCCGGCTCCGGCTCGCGTACCGGCTGGGCGGGGCAGCACTCCGACCACCCGTACAGCCTCTTCGCCCACGTCGGGGTGGTCACCGTCGTGCCCGCCACCCCCGCCGACGCGTACGGGCTGCTGGTCACGGCGATCCGGCACGACGACCCGGTGGTGGTGTTCGCCCCGGCCGGCGCGATGGACGTACGCGAGGACGTCGACGCCGTCGATCTGGCGTCGGTGCCGCTGGGTCGCGGCCGGATCCACCGCGCCGGCGACGACGTGACAGTGGTCGCGGTCGGGCACCTGGTGCACGACGCGCTCGCCGTGGCCGAGGACCTGGCCGACCAGGTCTCGGTGGAGGTGTTCGACCCCCGCACGCTCTACCCGTTCGACTGGGACGGGTTGGCCGAGTCGGTGGCCCGCACCGGGCGCCTGGTCGTGTTCGACGACGCCAACCGCTCGTGCGGGATGGCCGCCGAGATCATCGCGTCGGTGGTGGAACGGGTGCGGCTGCTCGCGCCGCCGCGCCGGGTCACCCGGCCGGACGGGGCGGTGCTCCCGTTCGCCCCGGCGCTGGACCGGGCGGTGCAGCCCGGCCGGGACCACCTCGCCACCGCCATCCACCTGACCATGAAGGACGGAACATGATCGACCCGAGCTACTCGTGGCCGCCGGCCGACCGCGCCTGGGCCGACCTGCCGGAGCCGGCCCGCCAGGCCATGGTGGCCAGTGGCGCGGCGGCCTGGGAGTCGGTCTTCCACGGCCGGGCGACCTACAACAAGCAGTGGCGGTTGGCCCGGCCCCCGGTGCTCAGCGCCGACGCGTGGCGGGAGCTGAACGAGGTCTGCGACCGGCTCGCCCACCTGATCCTCGACACCTGCCGCCGTCGGGTGGGCACCGCCGGGGAGCTGCGCCGGCTGCTCGGCGTACCGGCGGGGGAGACCCGGCTGCTCGACGAGTCCGAGCCGCTGACCGAGGCGTTGCTCGCCGCGTACCGGCCGGACGTGCTCTTCACCGACGGGGTGCCGAAGTTCGTCGAGTACAACATCGACAGCAGCCTCGGCGGCGGCTTCGACGCGGACACCGTGATCCAGCGGTTCGCCCAGCTCTACCGGGAGCGGGGCATCCTCGACGACCTGCCGGTGCGGGCCGCGCCGTCGCTGCTGGACCAGCGGTTCGTGGCGATCCGCGAGGAGTTGCGGCTGCCCGACGGTGCCCGGGTGGCGCTGCTGATGGACTTCGACGCCGACTACCCGGGCCTCGACGACCCCGAGACGTTCATCCGCATCCTCAGCCCTCTCGCGGTACGCGCCCGGGACTTCGGCATCGACCTGGTCATCGCCCCGGTGTCCACGGCCACCCTGGACGCCGACCAACGCCTCGTCGTCGACGGCGCGCCGGTCGACGCGCTGTTCCGGCTCTTCGTGCCCAACCGGGTCACCCCGACCGACGGCCTGGAGGCGGTGGCCGGGGCCCTGGCCGCCGGCACGCTGCCGATGTTCGTGTCGACGGCGGCCTGGCTGCTCGGCAACAAGACCACGTTCGCCTGGCTGTGGGAGGACGTGGACGGACTACCCGTCGCCGACCAGGCGCTGATCCGCCGTCATGTGCCGTACACCGTGCCGTTGACCGCCGCAGCGCTCGACCGGGCGATGGCCGAGCAGGCCGGGCTGGTGGCGAAGCCGGCCGACGGCTCCGCCGGGCACGGGGTGCTGATCGGCCCGGAGCTGAGCCCGGCGGACTGGGCCAACGGCCTACGCGCCGCCGTGGAGCAGGGCGGGACGATCCTGCAGGAGTACCTGCCGACCGACCGGGTGCCGATGGACTTCGTGCAGATCGAGACCGGCGAGACGGTCACGGCCGACGTCCCGTACACCCTGGCCCCGTACCTGTTCGGCCGCCAAGCCTCCGGCGCCCTGGCCCGGGTCGGCTACCCCGGCTGCGACGGAATCCTCAACCTGGCCCACGGAGTCCTCCTAACCGGAATCCTCCTCAAAACCTAACCCACCCCCACCCCCGGGCCGGCCCCCCGGTGATCATGGAGTTATTGCCACGACTCGCCGAGGTTGGGGGCAACAACTTCATGATCACCGGGGGGTCCGGGGGTGGGGTGGGGGCGGGTGGACAGGGCGCGGAGGGTTTCGGCTGTTGCTATGGCGTCGCTGCGGGCGCTGCCGTGGCGGCCGTCGGTGCTGTAGAGGGTCGGGTCCGCCGTCAGGGGATGGTCGGTCAGGTGGACGTGCAGGGTGCTCAGCCGCTCGGCCAGCCTTGCGGTGTGGGCGGACAGTCGGCGCATCCGCTCGGCGAGGCCGGCGCGCAGCGCCTCGGGGACCGCCGGGCTGTGCGACACGTCGAACATGCCGACCGTGATGACGTCGGCACCGGCCCCGCGCAGTGCGCTGATCATCGCGGTCAGCTCGGCGTCCACCGCATCGGCGTCGTAGGCCGGGTGGAAGGCGTCGTTGCCGCCGCAGACCACCAGCGCCAGGTCCGGCTCGAAGGCCAGCGCCGGGGCGAGCTGGGTGGCCCGCACCTGGTGCGCGCGCAGCCCGCGTCGGCCCAGATTCCGGTACGCCAGCTCGGGGCGGACGGCTGCCAGCTCGGCGGCGATCCGGTCGGCCCACTGCACGTCCGGGTAGCCCGGCGTCGGCTCGCACATGCCCTCCACCACACTGTCGCCGAGCGCCACGAACCGCCGCCACGGATGCCCGCGCAGCAGCTCGGCGGCCTCGCCGGGGCGCAGGCAGTACGGGTCCGTCGATTCGGTGAGCGTCGATGGCATGTCGGCACGCTAACCGACGCGGGACGCCTCGGCCATGGCCCGCTCAGCCGGTCACGGTGACCTCGGCCAGGTAGACGCAGGTCCGCTCCTCGTGGGAGGAGTAGTAGCTGACCCACAACAGGTCGTCGTGCCAGACCAGACCGGGATAGCTGGTGTCGCCGCCGGAGGGCAGCGCGACGAGTTCGGTCAGCTCGCCCCGTCCCGGGTCGACGGCGCAGATCGCGGTACGTACGTCGCCGTCGAGCAGGCGTACCCCGGCCAGCAGGCGTCCGTCGGGCAGCCGGAGCAGCGCCGGGCCGCCCACCTGGACACCCAGGTCGGTCCAGCACCAGTCCCGGTACGGCGGCACGGACCGGCCGAGCTGGGCGGTGGCGCTGTCCCCGTCGCGGCGCAGCAGGCAGAGGGCGGTGCCGTCCGGTTCGAAGACGAGCCCCGACTCGTTGGGATAGCCGGCCTCGAACAGGGTCGGCACCCACGGCTGAAGGTCGATGCCGTCGGCGCTGCGATAGAGGCGGGCGAGCCGGGGCTCCCGGGTGGCGTAGCCGACGCCGTACATCGCATCGTCGTGCCAGGCGGCCCGCCACACCCAGACACCCGGCTCACCGACCGGGATCGGGTCGCCCCAGGCGCGCCCGTCGCCGGAGAGCCAGGTCAGCGTGTCGAACGTCCTGCTGCTCGCGCCGGTGACGGCCGCCGCCAGGAGTTGCAGGCGTCCGTCGGGCCGTACGACGAAACGCGGGTCGCGCAGGTCGGCGCCGGCCTGGCGGATCGTCGTGGCGTCGGTCCACGATCGCCCGTCGGTGGAGGTCAGCACCCGGATCACGCCGTCGTCGAGGAGGTGGGTCCGACCTTCGCGGAAGGCGCAGAACCACCGTCCGTCGTGCCGGACGAGGTCGGTGAACGCGCTGTGCGGCGCGCGGTCGCCGATCCGGTGGACGGCGGCGACCTCGGCGGTGGTGCGGCGGGTGGGTGACGACGTCATGGGCGACTGCCTCCTGGCGCTGGGGGAGCGCGACGACGCTAGCCGCCGCCGACGACGCCCACACGGCCACGAGACGAACGCGCGTCGAACTCCCCGCCTGTCGGATAGGCGTCGCCGGCCCAACGGTGTCGGCGCGCTGAGCGGGGAAGGTGGTGTCGGGCGGTCACGATGGTGCAGAGGGCTCGCACCGCGTCCGCCGTGGATGCGTTCGTGCCGGTCACGTCGGTGCGGAGGTGGCAGCCGTGCTCAGTTCGTTCCTGCAGTCTTTGGCGACCAAACTGGTCGAGGAGATCCTCAAGCGGGTCGTCGAGTGGCTCGCGCCGAAGGCGCTGCGGTCCGTTCCGCATTCCGCCTCGCCGAACTGCCCGCGCTGCGGCGGGTACGGCGTCGCCCGCTGGGCGCCCGGTCGGGTGCGGCTGCTCTTCGTGCCGTCCCTGCTGGTCTTCACGTGGGGCTTCGCGGCCCTTCTGCTCGGCGTGCCGGCGACGGTGCTGGTCGTGGTCGGCGCGGTGTTGTCCGACGGCGTCGGCGCGATGACCGTCCTCGTCGCGCTGCTGGGTCTGCCGTTCGCCGCCACCGTCATGATCGCGGGGGCGTTGGGGCTGGCCCACTACCACAGCTACCCGCCGAAACGGTGCCACCGTTGCCAGGGCAGCTGGCCACGGCGTGAGCGCGACGAATATCTGCGGTCGACCCGGCCGGTGTTCACCTGTGGTTGCGGCCAGCGGCTCCGGGTGCCTCGGGCCGCCGGGGCGCGGCTGCGCTGCCCGCGCTGCGGCGCCGAACACGCCGTCCCGACCCCGGCGGGCCGCTGACGCGACGGGGGTGGAACCGACGATCACCTGCGTATCCTCGGCGGCGATCAGCCGCCGTCGGTCGCCGCAGCCGGGGTGGTGGCGGGGGTGGGGCGTCGTGGAGGGCTTGAGTCGTCCACACGGGTCAGCAGAGAGAACGCGCTGACCAGCAGGCTGGCCACGGCCATGGCCAGCAGCGCCGGGGTGAACCCGAGCGCGTCCACCGACCAGCCGCCGAGCAGCGCGCCGACCGGCAGCCCGACGAAGGCCAGCGAACCGGAGATGCCGATCACCCGGGTCTGCAGATCCGGCGGCACCCGTTCGTAGAGCGCCACCCCGAGCAGCGGGTTGACGGCCGCGATGCCGATTCCGGACAGGAAGGTCACCACGAGCACCACCGGCAACTCGTCGCTGATCGCCAACGCGACCAGCCGGGGTGCGCCGCCGACCATCGCGCCGATCAGGAACGTCAACCGGCGCGGCAGTCGGGGCCCGAGCGCGGTGAACAGCACGTTGCCCAGCAGCGCGCCCGCCGAGAACGTCGCCAGCACGACGCCGAGCCCACTCGGGCCGTGCAGTTCCCGGGCGACCCAGAACGGGATGTAGACAGCCACGCTGGCGTTGGTCACCATGTTCAGGGCCGAGACGACCCCCAGCATGCCCAGCAGGGGCCGGTCCCGCCCGAGGTACCCGAACCCGGCACGCAGCGCGCGCAGGTAGCTCACCGGCTCGGCGGCCTGCGCCGGGGCCGCCGGTGGCCGGACCAGGACGCCGATCAGCAGCGCGCAGATCCCGAAGCTGGCCGCGTCGATGAGGAGCGCCTCGGTCACCCCGAACGCGGCGATCAGCACGCCACCCACGGCCGCGCCGAAGAGGGTCACCACCCGGCTCAACCCGTCGTACGCCGAGGTCAGCCGGATCAGCGGCACCCCGGCGGCCTCGGCGACCGGCCGGAACATGACGTTCTTGACCCGGTCCCCGATGCCGCGCAGCGCGCCGGCCACCGCGACCAGCGCCACCAGCGGGGCGAACCCCAGCCACGGAGTCAACGCGACGACGACCATGGCCACCGCGCTGCCCGCGTCACAGATGATCGAGGTGCGGCGCAGCCCGATCCGGTCCGCCCACGGCGTGCCCAGCGCACTGGACAGCAGGTACGGCAGCGTCTCGGCGAACGCGACCAGGCCCATCTTGGTGGGGCTGCCGGTGGTTACGAGGACCAGCCACGGGATGGTCACCACCGAGATGCGGGTGCCCAGGTTGGAGATCAGGTCCGCGCTGACCAGGACGGCCAGCTGCCGACGGGGGGTCACGCCCCGACCGTCGCCGCCCGACGGGCGGCGTAGTCCTCGCGCAGCGCTCGTTTGTCGATTTTTGCCGACCGGTTCAGCGGCAGCCGGTCGGTGAACTTCACCCCGGCTGGCGCCCACATTTCGTTGAGCTCGGTGGTGACCAGGTCGATCAGCTCCGCGGCGGTGACCGTGGCGCCCGGGGCCGGCACCACGTACGCGTACGGGACCTCGCCGACCGCGTCGTCCGGCACGCCGATGACGGCGGCGGCCCGTACCTGCGGATGCCCGGCCAGCACGTCCTCGATGGGGCGGCAGAAGATGGCCCAGTTCCGACGATGCGTGACGATCATGTCGTGTGCCCGGTCGACGAGGTAGAGGTAGCCGTCGTCGTCCAGGTGGCCGATGTCGCGGGTACGCACCCAGCCGTCGACAAGCGTCTGCGCGGTCAGCTCCGGTTGACCGTGGTAGCCGGCGAAGCTCAGCCGGGTGTGCACCCACACCTCGCCGTCGCGGCCCGTCGGCAGCACCGCACCGTCGTCGTCGCGGATCTCGATGCGTACGTCGCCGTAGGGGCGGCCGCAGGAGCGCAGCCGCTCCGGGTGCTCCGGATCGTCGGTCAGGCCGGGCAGCGCGGTGATCACGACGGCCTCGCTGAGGCCGTACACGATGCGCAGCACCGGGCCGAACCGCGCGATGGCCTGGCGCAGCCGGGCGGGCGCGGCGGGCCCGGCGCCCACGTTGAACATGAACATGGCGGAGAAGTCGGCGCCGACCAGCGCCGGGTGGTCCAGCAACTCGTAGAGCATCGGCGGGGTGACGAACGTGGAGTTGATCCGCTCGCGCCGCACGGTGTCCACGAAGGCCACCGGGTCCCAGTCGTCGCGCAGCACCAGCACCCCGCCGGTGAAGAGGTTGAACAGGGTGGTGATCTGGCCGCTGGCCAGCCACATCGGCGAGTGCGACAGGTGCCGCAGCAGCGGGAACCCGGCGGCGCGGAAGTCCGCGGCCAGCGTGAGGATCTGGTCGTAGAAGCTCTCCCGGTGGTGCACCAGCTTGGGGCTGCCGGTGGTGCCGCTGGTCTGTAGGAACGACTCGGGCGCCGGCACCCGCGCCGGCGGCGCCACGGCCTCGCCGGCGTCGGCGGTGAGGTCCGGGCCGGCGCCTCCGGGGCCGAGGCAGCACACCGGGGTGCCGGGCAGGGCGGCGGCCAGCGCCGGACCCAGACTGGCCGGGTCCCGCGCGTCGTAGACCAGGGCGTCGGGGCGGGCCAGCCCGATGAACTCGTCGACCTCCCGGCGGGCCGTGACCGGGGCGACCCACATCGTTCGGCAGCCGATCAGGTGCAGGGCGAGTTGCAGCAGCGGCCCCTCCACGGCGTTCGCCACGGTCACCAGCACCGCCGCGCCCGGCCGCACGCCCTGCCGGGTCAGCGTCGCGGCCATCGCGCGCACCAGCGCGGCAGCCTCAATGTACGTGAGGCGACGGCCCCCGCCGACGAGCGCCTCCCGGTCACCGAAGCCGGCGAAGAGGTCCAGCGCCCTGTCCACGTAGGTCGTCCCGTGCCCGGGTCCGTCAGTCATCCGGCAGCCCCCATCCACGAAAGCGGCGGTCTCCGGGCAGCACCCCGGTGACGACGTGGCGGTGGGCACCCCTCGGGCGACCGCACCGTCGCCTGCGAGCCTAGGCCGGCGAGGGCCGCCCGGGACCGGGCCGACGGGCGGTCCAGCAGGCCCGGCGGACATTTGATGGCGTCGATCAGGTCGATTGACGCTCATCATCGGCGGCGGCTAGGTTTCTGGACCATCGTCCAGGCAGGAGCTGTCAGCGGACGGCCCTGGGCTTCCACACGATGGAGGTTCGATGTCAATCCCGAAGAGATGGCACGTCATCGCCGCCGCGGCCGTACTGCTGGTCGCCGGAACACCCGCTGTCGTCGCGAGCGCCGGCCCGTCCGGGACCGCCGGCCGACCTGACCAGGCCGTATGGGCGGGCAGTTGGGCCGCCGCGGTCACCCGGGGCAACTCGGTCGGGCTGACCAACACCGGCCTGAACGACCAGAGCGTCCGGATGGTCGTGCACGTCTCGGTGGGCGGCCCGGCGCTGCGGGTCCGCCTGAGCAACCTCTACGGCGAGCAGGCGGTCGAGGTCGGTCGGGCCACCATCGCCCGTCCGAACACCGCGACCGTCGACGACGTCTCCGACATCGACCCGGCCTCGCTGCGTCCGCTGCGCTTCAACGGCGGCGCCTCGGCGACCATGCTCCGGGGCGCGGAGCTGCTCAGCGACCCGCTGACCTTCCCGGTCGCGGACGACAGCGACCTGGTGATCACCCTGCACTTCCCGACGCCGACCGGACCGACGACCTTCCACGGTCAGTCCCAGCAGAACAACTTCATCGGCGCGGGCGACCTGACCGGTGCCGCCGACGGTGCGGGCTTCACCATCCGGCCCACCTGCTGCTGGTTCTTCCTCTCCGGAGTCGACGTGCAGCGCAAGGCCAGCCCCGGCGCGCTGGTCGTGCTCAGCGACTCCATGGGTGACGGCAACGGCAGCACCGTCAACGCCAACCGGCGCTGGCCCGACCTGCTCTCCGACCGGCTGCTCGCCGACCGGCCGGACAAGCGCACCCCGGGCGTGCTCAACCTGAGCCTGGCCGGCAACCGGCTCAACCACGAGGGCACCGAGCCGGGCGACGGCAACTACCCCGGTTACTTCCAGCTCGGCCCGAACGCGGCGGCCCGCCTCAACGAGGACGTCTTCGCCCAGACCGGCGTGCGGACCGTCGTCACCCATTTGGGCATCAACGACATCTGGATGTCCAACGACTCACCCGAGGCGATCATCGCCACCCTGCGGCAGATCAACCAGCAGCTCCAGCAGCGCGGGCTGACCAGCCTGGTGGCCACGCTGACGCCGTACGAGGGGCACGGCGCGCCGGGCGTGTGGACGCCGCAGAAGGAGGCCACCCGGCAGGCGGTGAACGCCTACCTGCGCGGCAGCCGGGAGTTCGACGGGCTGCTCGACTTCGACCGGGTGCTGCGTGACCCGGCGCGACCCAGCCAGCTGCGGCCCGCGTACGACTCGGGGGATCACATCCACCCGAACGACGCCGGCAACAAGGCGCTGGCCGACTCCGTGCCGCTGCGGCTGCTCGGGCTGTGACACCGGCAGGGGGCGGCGGATGACGCGCCGCCCCCTGTGCCGGCATCGGGAGAGGATCCCGGTTGGAGGGACCACTCGCGATGCCCCGGCTGGCAGTCACCGAGAAGCCGCCGTACAGCGGCAGTCTCTTCCTGCGTGGCATCGACAAGCTGCTGGTCAGCACCGGCGGATAGGAGACCCGCATGGCCCTGCACCCGGAGGTGGCGGCCTACCGGGCCGCGCGTGCCGCGGCCGACACGCCGCCGCTGTACACCCAGACCCTGCCCGAGGCACGCGCCGCGGACCTGGCGGCGATCCGCGCCGGGGGCGGCGCGGTCGAGCCGGTGACCGAGGTACGCGACGAGCTGATCCCCGGCCCCGCCGGGGACCTGCCGATCCGGGTGTACCGGCCGGCCGGCCGGGGACCACTGCCCACCCTGCTGTACTTCTTCGGTGGCGGGTGGACGCTCGGCAGTGTCGACACCGCCGACGGCATCTGCCGACGGCTGGCCAACGCGGTGCCGTGCCAGGTGGTGACCGTCGGCTACCGGCTGGCTCCGGAGCACCCCTTCCCGGCCGCGGTGCACGACTGCCACGCGGCCACCGCCTGGATCGCCGACAACGCCGACCGGCTCGGCGCGGACCCGGATCGGTTGGCGGTGGGCGGGGACAGCGCGGGCGGGAACCTGGCCGCCGCGGTGACCCTGCTCTGCCGCGCGGACGGGCCGGCCCTCGCCGCGCAGCTGCTGGTCTACCCGAACACCGACCAGAGCGGCGAGCCGGAGGGCCCTGTCGGCGACGACCCGGCGCTGTTCAACAGTCGGTCGGTGGCCTGGTACCGCGCGCACTACCTGACCGATCCGGCGCACGCCCGGGACCCCCTCGCATCGCCGCTGCTCGCCGACGACCTGTCGGGCCTGCCCCCGGCGCTGGTGGTCACCGCCGAGCTGGATCCGCTCTGCGCCGAGGGGCAGCGCTACGCCGAGCGGCTGCGCGCCGCCGGGGTGCCCACCCGCCTCGACCACTACCCGGGGATGATCCACGGCTTCTTCGCCATGCCCGGCACGTTCACCGACGGCCGGCGGGCACAGCGCGTCGCGGCGACGTTCCTGCGCGAGGTGTTCGGGCTGCCGCCCGAACCGGCCGACGCGGCGGGGGTGCGTGGTGCCTGAGCGGGTACGCGCCGAGACGCCGCCGGTGTCGTTCGACGACTACGCCGGGCGCGCCCGCGCGGTGCTGGCCCCGGACGTGTGGGACTACGTGGCCGGTGGCAGCGCGGCCGAGGTGACCCTGGCCGCCAACCGGACCGCGCTGGACCGGGTCGCGGTGCTGCCCCGGGTGCTGCGCGCCAGCCACACCGTGGACCTCGGCACCCGGCTGCTCGGCCGCCCGTACGCGATGCCGGTCGGGGTGGCGCCGATGGCGTACCAGCGGCTCGTGCACCCGGACGGGGAGCTGGGCCTGGCGGCGGCGGCCGGCGCGGCCGGGGTGCCCTACCTGGCGAGCACGTTGAGCAGCACGCCGATCGAACAGGTCGCGGGCGCGGGCGCGGAGGTCTGGTTCCAGCTCTACTGGCTGCGCGAGCGCGCCCTGGTCCGCGACCTGCTGGACCGGGTCGTCGCGGCGGGGTGCCGGGCGCTGGTGGTCACCGTGGACGTCCCGGTGCTCGGCCGGCGCCCCCGTGACCTGCGCAACGCGTTCCAGTTGCCCCCCGACGTGGTCGCCGCGAACCTGCCGCAGGGCCGCGACGCGCTGGCGCACAGCGGCGCGCCCGGCGTGTCCGCGATCGCCGCGCACACCGACGCGTCGTTCGAGTCGGCCCTGCGGTGGACGGATCTGGCCTGGCTGCGCGAGCACGTCGACCTGCCGCTGGTCGTCAAGGGGGTGCTGGACCCCCGGGACGCGATCGAGGCGGTGCGGGTCGGCGCGGACGCGGTGGTCGTGTCCAACCACGGCGGTCGGCAACTGGACGGGGTGCCGGCCAGCGTCACCATGCTGCCGGAGGTCCTCGCTGCGGTCGGTGACCGCTGCCAGGTGCTGCTGGACAGCGGCATCCGCGGCGGCACCGATGTGCTGCGGGCGCTCGCGCTGGGTGCCGCCGGGGTGCTGGTCGGCCGGCCGATGCTCTGGGCGCTGGCCGTCGGGGGGCAGCAGGGCGCGCGGGACGCGCTGGCGTTGCTCGCCGCCGAACTGCGCGACGCCCTCACCCTGGCCGGCTGCGCCGACCCGGCGGCGGCGGCCGATCTGCGTACGCTCGGGGCGGGTTGAGCGGGCGTGACCACCGAAGCGGTCGACCTGCTCGTCGCCGACCTGCACCCCGCGCTGGGTGACCCGGCGCTGACGTCGATGAACTTCCTCAACGAGGTGTCCGAACGCTATCCGGCGGCGGTGTCGCTGGCCGCCGGACGGCCGTACGAGGAGTTCTTCGACGTGGCGGCGGTGCACCGGCACCTGGAGACGTTCCACCGGCACCTCGTCGACGATCTGGGCCACCGGCCCGAGCAGGCCCGGCGGCTGCTGCTGCAGTACGGCCGGACCAAGGGCATCGTGCACCACCTGATCGCCCGCAACCTCGCCGTCGACGAGCAGATCACGGTCGACCCGGAGGCCGTGGTGGTGACCGTCGGCTGCCAGGAGGCGATGTTCCTGGTGCTGCGGGCGCTGCGGGCCGGGCCGGCCGACGTGCTGCTCGCGGTCGCCCCGACCTACGTCGGGCTGACCGGCGCGGCCCGGCTCGTGGACCTGCCGGTGTGGCCGGTCGCCGGTGGACCAACCGGGGTGGACCTGGCGGACCTCCGGGCCCAGGTGCGCCGGGCACGCGAGCAGGGCCACCGGCCGCGGGCCTGCTACGTCATGCCGGACTTCGCCAACCCGTCCGGGGTCAGCATCGACACCGCCGACCGGCGGAGGCTGTTGGCGCTGGCCGCCGAGGAGGACCTGCTGCTGCTGGAGGACAACCCGTACGGGCTGTTCCCCGTCGACGACGGGCCGCGCCCGCCCACCCTCAAGGCGCTGGACACCGACCGGCGGGTGGTCTATCTCGGCTCGTTCGCGAAGACCGTGCTGCCCGGCGCGCGGGTCGGCTACGTGGTGGCCGACCAGCGGGTGGCGGGTACGGACGGCCGGGTCGGCCCGCTCGCCGACCAACTCGCCATGATCAAGAGCATGGTCACGGTGAACACCTCGCCGATCGCGCAGGCGGTGATCGGTGGCCGTCTGCTGGAGCACGGGTGCAGTCTGGTGCCGGCGAACACCCGGGAGCGGGCCGCGTACTCCCGGAACATGCGCCACCTGGTCGCCGGCCTGGCCCGGCGCTTCCCGGCCGACCCGGACCGGCCGGCGGCGGTGCGGTGGACAGTGCCCGCCGGTGGGTTCTTCGTGGTGGTGACCGTGCCGTTCGAGGTCGACGACGCGCTGCTGGATATCTCGGCGCGCGACTACGGGGTGCTCTGGACGCCGATGGCGCACTTCTACGACGACACCGTGCCGGTGCGTGCGCTGCGGTTGTCGGTCAGCGCGGTGACACCGGAGCAGATCGACGTGGGGCTCGACCGCCTCGCCGCCCTGATCACCGACGTGCTGGCCCGCTCTGCGGATTGACACACCGCGTTCACCGGATAGCAATGTGCGACGGCCGATTCACCGCCGTCCTTGTTGGACGGTCATAATGGGACGCATGGTTGCCTGGGAGTACGCCTTGCTCGTCCGTCGCTATCAGGGACAGGGCCGCAATTTTCACGTCTCGTTCGTCTGGTACGGCCCTGACGGGTCACGCAAGGACATCACGGCCTTCGGGGACACCGCCATCGCGCACCTCAACCGCGCCGGCCGGGAGGGCTGGGAGCTGGTCTCCGCCGCCGAGGACGTCAACAACGTCCAGGGCAGCACCGAAGTCCACCGCTACCACCTAAAACGCCCCCTAGCCTGACCGCCCCCGCCCCACCCCGCCGCCTGCCCGCCCCACCCCTGCCCGCGTCGATCATGGAGTTGTGGTGGTGGACGAAAGTCGCCCACCGGCCCTTATCGGGCACCACAACTCCATGATCGACGCGACTGGCTGGTTGGGGCAGCGCTTTAGGACAGGTTGATGCTGGGGTAGAGGGGGTGCGGGGCCAGCAGGTCGGTGGCCTGGCGGGACACCTTGTCGGCCAGGGCCGGGTCGAGGGTGTACTTGGCCTTCGATCCGGTGCCGTCGGCGTTGGCGCCGGCGGTGGTGTGGGTCAGCACCGTGTGGATCAGCTCCGCCGTCTGGTCCATCTCGGCGGTGCCGAGCCCCCGCGTGGTCAGCGCCGGGGTGCCGATCCGGATGCCGGACGTGTACCAGGCGCCGTTCGGGTCCTGCGGGACCGAGTTGCGGTTGGTGACGATGCCCGAGTCCAGCAGAGCCTGCTCGGCCTGCCGGCCGGTGAGCCCGTAGCCGGACACGTCGATCAGCACCAGGTGGTTGTCGGTGCCGCCGGTGACCAGCTTCGCGCCGCGCCGCAGCAGCCCCTCGGCCAGGGCCTGCGAGTTGGCCACGATCCGGGACGCGTAGTCGGCGAAGTCGGGGCGGCGGGCTTCGGCGAGGGCGACCGCCTTGGCGGCCATCACGTGCGGCAGCGGACCACCGAGCACCATCGGGCAGCCCCGGTCCACCTGGTCGGCCAGCTCCGGCCCGCAGAGCACCATGCCGCCACGGGGGCCGCGCAGCGACTTGTGGGTGGTGGTGGTGACGATGTGCGCGTGCGGCACCGGGTCGAAGTCGCCGGTGAAGACCTTGCCCGCCACCAGGCCGGCGAAGTGCGCCATGTCGACCATGAAGGTCGCGCCGACCGAGTCGGCGATCTCCCGCAGGATCCGGAAGTTCACCTTCCGGGGGTACGCCGAGTAGCCGCCGACCAGGATCAGCGGCTTGAACTCGCGGGCCGCCTCGGCCACCCGGTCGTAGTCGATCAGGCCGGTCGTCGGGTCGGTGCCGTAGCTGCGCTGGTCGAACATCTTGCCGGAGATGTTCGGCCGGAAGCCGTGGGTCAGGTGACCGCCCGCGTCCAGCGACATGCCGAGCATCCGCTGGTTGCCCAGCTCACGGCGCAGCGCGAACCAGTCCGCCTCGGTGAGGTCGTTGACCTGGCGCACCTGCGCCTTCTTCAGCGCGGGGGCCTCCACCCGGTCGGCGAGCACCGCCCAGAACGCGACCAGGTTGGCGTCGATGCCCGAGTGCGGCTGCACGTACGCGTGCGCGGCGCCGAACAGTTCGCGGGCGTGCTCGGCGGCGAGGGCCTCGACGGTGTCGACGTTCTGGCAGCCGGCGTAGAAGCGGCGCCCGACGGTGCCCTCGGCGTACTTGTCGCTGAACCAGTTGCCCATGGCCAGCAGGGTGGCCGGGGAGGCGTAGTTCTCGCTGGCGATGAGCTTGAGCGACTCTCGCTGGTCGGTCAGCTCGGCGCCGATGGCGTCGGCGACCCGCGGCTCGACAGCCCGGATCACCTCAAGGGCACTCCGGAATGCGGTGGACTCGGCGTTGTGCGACATACGACCTCCTACAGACGTGCGGAAGGCCCAGGCGCTCGGCAAAAACGTCCTCGTGACGGGGCCGCTCCCTGATGGTTGTCCATCCCCACGCGCCAGTAACGGCCCGCGCCGATCCTACCGGGCCGGCCACGGCCCACCCGGCCGGCCTCCGGACGTGACCACCGAAGGTGCCCGGACGACTGCCGAGCCGGTGGGGACGAGGCAGCCGTCCGGTCAGACGGTGGCGAGGGTGCGGGGGATCTCGTCGAGCAGTTCCCGGGCCAGGAAGCCGATCCGCCCGTACCGGGGGATCAGCCGTTGACCGCTCACCGCGTGCGCGAAGGCCCCCCAGCAGGCGGCCTGCGCCGGGTCGGTTCCCCGGGAGAGCAGCCCGGCCAGCAGGCCGGCGAGCACGTCCCCGCTGCCGGAGGTGCCGAGCCCGGCGTCCCCGCTCTCCTCCCGCCACCCGCGCCCGTCCGGGGCGGCCACATGCCCGTAGAGCGACACGACGGCCTCGTACCGGGCGGCCAACTCGGCGGCCTCGGCGTCCAGGTCGTCGCCCGGGTCCCGGCCGAGCAGGTGCCCGGCCTCGGTGACGTTGGGGGTGAGCACCACCGGGCGGCCCGAGCCGACCAGCAGCGTCGGCTCGTGGCTGAGCGCACCGAGGGCGTACGCGTCGAGCACCAGCGGGGTGCGCGGCCCCGCCGCGCCCAGGACCAGGCCGAGCAGCTGGACGGTCTCGTCGATGCCCGTGAGGCCGGGGCCTAGGGCCACCACGTCGGCCTGGCCGACCAACTCGTCGAGTTGGCCGCCCCGGTCGGCGACGACGGCGCCGTCGGAGGTCTCCGGCAGTCCGACCACCAGCGCCTCGGGCACCTGGATGCTCAAGGTGGCGGCGGTGGACTCGGCGGCGGCGAGCTGGAGCACCCCGGCGCCGGCGCGCAGCGCGGCCACCCCGGCGAGCAGCACCGCGCCGGGGGTGAAGCGGGAGCCGCCGACCACCAGCACGGTGCCCCGGCTCTCCTTGCCGCCGGTCGGCACCGGCAGCGCCCACTCCCGCAGCAGTCCCGGCGTGATCACCTGCACCTCAGACCGGCTCGGCATGGACCTCGTCCTCCCTGGTCGGCTCGGCGCCCTGCCGGCGCAGGTGGCCGATCTCGTTGAAACCGCCCAGCGTCAGCCGGCCCTGGGCGTCGGCCGACCAGTCGGTGATCGAGCAGTTGGCGATGACGTGCTCGCGGGTCAGCTCCATCAGCTCCGGCTCGGTCAGCCCTTCGACCAGGTAACGCAGCAGGAACACCAGCGCGTCGTGGCCGAAGAGCAGCACCCGCTGACCGGCGTGGTCCCGGCGCAGGTCACCGAGGAGGCCCCGCAGGCGCAGCGCCACGTCGGTCCAGGCTTCGCCGCCGGGCGGCCGGTAGTAGAACTTGCCCAGCCGGGCGCGGCGCTCGGCCTCGTCCGGAAACCGCTGACGCACCCCGTGCCCGGTCAGGCCGTCGAGGATGCCCAGCTCCCGGTCGCGCAGCCGTTCGTCCCGGCTGACCGGGACCCCGGTGTCGTGCAGCGCCAGCTCGGCGGTGGAGACCGCCCGCAGGTACGGCGAGACCACCGCCACGTCGGGGCGGCGGTCCTCGGGCAGCCCGGCGAGCCAGCGGCCGGTCGCCCGGGCCTGCTCCTCGCCGGTGGGGGAGAGCGGCACGTCGGCGTCGCGGTGACCGAGCCCGATCAGCTCCGCGCCGGTGGCCTCGGCCCGGGTGGCCGCCACGTTCGCGGTGCTCTCCCCGTGCCGGATGATCCAGAGCGTCGACAGTTCCGCCATGCCCGACCCCCTACCCGGGTGCCGCCGACGGTAACCGTGTCACGGCCGGCACCGCGCCGGCCGTCGTGTCGCTCAGCCGCGCCGTTGCAGCAGTGCCACGGTCAGCCCGGTCACGTGTGTGACGCGGACCACGTCGTAGCGCTCGGCGAGCGCCGCCGACTGCTTCTTCGGCAGCCCGGTCAGCGGTGCGTCGGTGACGGTCGGCAGCAGCACCCACAGTCGGGGCTCGTCTCGCAGGCAGCGGGCCGGGTTGGCGCAGTCCGCGCCGAACAGTTCGTCGCGCTGGGCCGCCGACCGCTGCTGGAAGACGTTGCGGGGGGAGACGTCGTCAGGGAGGTAGTAGCGCACCCCGGGCTCGTGCATCCACCACCACGGGCCGCCCGCGACGAGGCCGTCGCCGGGCTGGTAGCCGGCTTCGATGACGCGCGCCGCCTCGGAGTAGGACAGCGGCGTGAACGCCCGCGCCTGGGGGTACGTGTACCAGCCATGCGAGAACTCGTCGCGCAGCGCGAGCTGACCGGGCACGGACAGGGCCGCGAGCACCACCAGCGACGCCGCCACCAGCGGCGCGCGGCGCAGCGCGGCGATCCCCGCGCCGGCGAGCACCGCCCAGGCCGGCACGAGGAAGAGCAGGTACTTGGAGAAGAAGTAGTTGATGTCGCCGGTCGAGGCCAGCAGGATCACCGGCAGCGGCAGGACGGCGATCACCGCCGCCATGACGGTCCGGGACGCGGCGTCGCGCCGCAGGTGGGTCAGGACGCCCACCACGGCCAGCGCGGTCACCGCGACGGCCAGCAACGTCGAGCCGAGGACCTGCTCCCAGACCGTCCAGGGCGCGCTGTCCGGGATCCAGCTGATCTGCCGCCCCGCCTGCTTCATGCCCCGCAGGATCACCGGCGCGGCGATGCCCGCCCCGGCGGCGGAGGCGAGCACGAACCAGGCCAGCGACCACCAGCGGCGCTGGCGCCAGCAGTGCAGGAGAACGGCCACACCGTGCCCGAGCAGCAGGGTGAGCGCCACCACGTTCACCAGGCCGATTCCGGCCACGGCGAGCACGTACGCCGCCCACCGCAGCCACCCCGGCCGCTCCAACGCCCGGAGCAGGAACAGGGTGGCCACGGCCCCGGCGAGGACGACGAAGGCGTACGAGCGGGTCTCCTGGCCGAACCGGGTGACGGTGGGCACCAGGGCGAAGACGAAACCGGCGGCGACCCCCGCCGTCTGACCGAAGACCCGCCGCCCGACAAGCGCCACGCACGCGGTCGCCAGGATCATGGCCAGCGCCGACGGCAGGCGCACGGCGGCCGGCCCGGTGCCGAACAGGGTGGTCCAGCCGTGCATGAACAGGTAGTACGCCCCGTGCACGGCGTCGACGTTCGCCAGCATGCCGATGATCTGCCCGGTGGAGCGGGTCGCCACGTCGACGGTGACCAGCTCGTCGTGCCACATCTCCGGGCTGCCGATGCGCCAGCCGACCGCGAGGGCGGCGAACGCCGTCGGCCAGAACCAGACGCTCAGCGCCAGCCGACGCAGGAGTGGCAGTGACCGGCCGTCCGGTCCGGTGGTCGGCGAGGGCGAACCCACGTCGGTCTGCGCGGGAGGCGCGTCCGTGGTGACGGCGCGGTCTGACATCGGCATCCGATCGGGGGGCGTGCGGAGCGGGCGCGACGATGATAGCCGTCACCGGGCCCGCCGTCGGACCCCTCACCGTGGCGTGGCCCGCAGCGGTGTCGCGGCGCGTCGCGTCGGCGGTTCGCCCGTCACCGATCCGGACGGGATGCCTGATAATGTGGCCCGCGCCTGTCGCGCACTTCCACCACGCACAGTTAGGCCTGCGGACCGATGATTGTCGACATCATGCTGCCGTACTACGGGAGTGTGCCCCTCATGCAGGCGGCGGTACGCAGCGTGATGGCACAGAGTGACCCTGGTTGGCGCCTGACGGTAGTCGACGACGGCCGGGAGCCGGGGGTGCCGGAGTGGTTCGCGGGCATCACCGACGAGCGGGTCCGCTACCAGCGCAACGAGCGCAACCTCGGCGTCACCGGCAACTACCGCAAGTGCGTCGGCCTCGCCGAGCACGAGTACCTGGTGATGATGGGCACGGACGACATCATGCACCCCAACTACGTCGCGACCGTGCGATCGGTGATCGAGGAGTACCCGGGCGTCTGCATGATCCAGCCCGGGGTCGAGATCATCGACGCCGACGGCAACGTGGTCAACACGATGGTCGACGAGGCCAAGCGGCGGCTCTACGCCCCCCGGATCGAGACCCGGGAGCTGATGGGCGGCGAAGACCTGGCGGCCAGCCTGCTGCGCGGCTGCTGGTTCTACTTCCCGTCGATCTGCTGGCGGACGGACGCGCTCAAGACCGTCAACTTCCGCGACGAGTTCCAGGTCATCCAGGATCTGGCCCTGGTGATCGACCTGGTCCAGCGGGGCGAGCAGATGGCTGTCGACAGCACCCTCTGCTTCCAGTTCCGCCGACACGCGGTCAGCAAGTCCGCCGCCGACGCGGTCAACGGCTCCCGGTTCACCGAGGCACGGGCCTACTTCGTCG
This sequence comes from Micromonospora sp. NPDC047467, assembly GCF_040643095.1. Lineage (NCBI taxonomy): Bacteria > Bacillati > Actinomycetota > Actinomycetes > Micromonosporales > Micromonosporaceae > Micromonospora > Micromonospora sp. NPDC047467. The sequence goes on from NZ_JBEYTO010000017.1 coordinate 46,072, forward strand.
ACGTCGCACGGCGGATGGACGAGCAGGGCTGGCCCCGGGCGGCCCGGGCGGCCCGCCGCTACACCTCGTCGCGACTGCACGCCATCACGCTGCTGCCGGCGGCCGTCCGGTCGGGCAAGATGACCGGCGTGCGCAGCCTGTCGCGGCACGCGTTCGGGCCGGGCCGATGAGCGACAGCCAGGGGAGCGGCATGAGCGTCAGACCATGGCACCGTGGCGAGGACGCCGGGCCGTCCCTGCGGGTGGCGGTGCTCGGCGGTACGGGCTTCCTCGGTCGTCCCATCTGCCGTGCGCTGGCCGACCAGGGGCACGCCGTGGTCGCCGTCGCGCGCCAGCCGAGGGACCTCGGCCCGGGGGTGGTGGTCCGCGCCCTGGACCTGGCCGCCGCCGACGTCGACGAGATCACCGACGTGCTGCGGGAGCTCGACTCCGACGTGGTGATCAACGCGGCGGGTGGGATGTGGGGGCTGACCGACGAGCAGATGCTCGCGGTCAACGTCACCCTGGTCGAGCGGCTGATCGAGGCCGCCGGCCGGTTGCCCCGGCGGGTCCGGGTGATCCAGCTCGGCAGCGTGCACGAGTACGGGCTGGTCCCGGTCGACACGTCGATGCCCGAGACGCTGCCCGCCGCCCCGGTCATGCCGTACGGCGGGTTCAAGGTGCGCTGCACCACCGCGGTCGCCGAGGCCGACCGGCGGGGTCTGATCGAGGGCGTCACGCTGCGGGTCGGCAACGTCATCGGCGCCGGCCAGCCCGGGCACAGCCTGCTCGGCGTGGTCGCGGGAAAGCTGCGCGATGCCCAGCGGGCCGGTGAGCGGGCCCGACTGGAGTTGGCCCCGCTGGGTTCCCGCCGTGACTTCGTCGGGCTCAGCGACGTCGTCGCCGCCGTGTTGCTGGCCGCGGTCCGACCCCAGGCGGCCGGTCGCGTGATCAACATCGGTCGGGGGGTGGCGGCCAGCGCGCGTGATATGGTCCAGCTTCTCATCGATGTGAGTGGGGTCCCGACCGACCTCATCGAGGGCGAGCGCACCGGCCCGGCCGAGACGACCTGGCAGCGGCTGGACGTCGGGTTGGCCGCCGAGGTGCTCGGCTGGGCGCCGAGCGATGATCTGCACACCGAGATGAAGCAGTTGTGGGAGCACGCCGGCGCCGAGGTGCCCGCCTGATGGTCGAGAGGTTCCTGGCCGCATGACTATCCCCGCCCTCGTCCGGTCCCGCGGCACGCTGGCCGACATGCTCTCCGGCCGCAGCAACGGCATCGGGCTGATCCGGCTCTGCCTCGCGGTGGGCGTCGTGCTGTCGCACTCCAAGCCGCTCGGCTTCGGCGCCAGCGACCTCGGCTACCACCTCACCGGTCGGCAGACCAACGTCGGCACCATGGCCGTGTACGGCTTCTTCGTGCTCTCCGGCCTGCTGATCACCCGCAGCGCCCGGCGTACCGGCATCATCCGCTACACGTGGCACCGCGCCCTGCGCATCTTCCCCGGTCTCTGGGTCTGCCTGCTGATCACCGCGTTGGTGGTCGCCCCGCTGGTCGCGCTGCGCGAGCACGGCACCACCGGCGGCTTCTTCGACAACGCCTGGGACCGGGGCGGCCCGCTGGCGTACCTGCAGGCGAACTGGTGGACCGGCGTCCGTCAGTACGGCATCCAGGACCTGCTCAAGGAGACCACCCCGTGGGGTGAGAAGAGCAATTCCAGCGTCTTCAACGGCGCGCTGTGGTCGCTCAAGTACGAGATGTTCTGCTACGTCGTGGTGGGCGTGCTGGCCGTGACGGCGGTGCTGCGCAACGCCCGCCGGTTCGTGCTGTTCCTGACCGTCGCCCTCTACCTGAGCATCCTGCAGGACTGGGTGAGCTCGGGGCGGGTGAGCGGCCCGGTGTCCACGGCGGCCTGGACCTTCGACTCGCCCCTGGTGGGCGTCATGAGCTTCCACTACATCGTCTACCTGGGCTTCCTGTTCGCCTTCGGCGCGACCCTGGACCTCTACCGGGAGCGGGTGCCGATCAACGACGCGCTCGGCATCGGCTCGGCGCTGGCACTCGGGCTGTCGCTGCTCTTCGGCGGCTTCTTCGTCATCGGGCTGCCCGCGTTCGCGTACCTGCTGGTCTGGCTGTCGGTGCGGATGCCGCGTCAACTGCACTGGGTGGGTCGCAAGAACGACTACTCGTACGGCATCTACATCTACGGGTTCATCTTCCAGCAGGTGATGGCGAGCCTCGGCTGGAGCCGCTGGGGGTACGTGCCGTTCGCGGCGATGTCGGTGGCGGCGGCCTTCGCCGCGGCGTTCGTGTCCTGGAAGCTGGTCGAGCGGCCGGCGTTGCGGTTGAAGGACTGGACGCCGGGCTTCGTGGCCCGCCGGTCGTCGCAGACGGTGCCGGTCGAGCAGCAGACCGCGGTTGCCGAGGAACCACCGTCGACGCCGCCGGTGTCGGTCGGCGACGCGACGCAGGAGTTGCCGCAGCAGCGCGCCACGCTGGTCCCCGGCCGGTAGCCCGCCGGCCGGCAGTCGGCGTCGTACCCTCGGGGGCGTGGCCACGGCGGCGGAGGAGATCCGGGTGGGGGAGCGGCTGGTCCGCGTCTCCAGCCCCGACAAGCCGTACTTTCCGGAGCGTGGGCTGACCAAGCTCGACGTTGTCCGCTACTTCCTGGCGGTGGGCGACGGCATCCTGCGCGCGTTGCGCGACCGGCCGACCATGCTGGAACGCTGGCCGCGCGGCGTTTTCGAGGGCGCGACGATCGCCACCCGGCAGACCAACCGGGGCGACGCCTTCTATCAGAAGCGGCTGCCAGCGGGCGCGCCCGACTGGGTGCGCACCGCGCACATCACCTTTCCCAGTGGCCGCACCGCCGACGAGGTCGCGCCCAGCGAACTGGCCGTGGTGATCTGGGCGGCCAACCTGGGCACCCTGCGCTTTCACCCGTGGCCGGTGACCGCCGCCGACGTGGAGCGCCCCGACCAGCTGCGCATCGACCTGGACCCGATGCCGGGCGTCGGCTTCGAGCAGGTGGTGCCGGTGGCCCGGGAGGTGCGGGCGTTCCTCGCCGAGTTGGGCCTGACCGGCTACCCGAAGACCACCGGCGGGCGGGGCCTGCACATCTACCTGTCGATCGAGCCGCGGTGGAGCTTCGGCGAGTGCCGCCGGGCGGTGCTCGCGCTGGGCCGGGAGATGCAGCGCCGGCTGCCGGAGCTGGTCACCACCACCTGGTGGCGCGACAAGCGGGACCGGCCGGTGTTCGTCGACTACAACCAGATGTCGCGGGACCACACGATGGCCTCGGCGTACTCGATCCGGCCGACGCCCCGGGCGTTGGTGTCGGCGCCGCTGGACTGGGCGGAGCTGGACGACGCCCGGCCGGAGGACTTCGACGTGCTGTCCGTGCCGGCCCGGTTCGCCGAGCGGGGTGACCCGCACGCCGGCCTCGACGGCGAGCGGCACTCGTTGGAGCCGCTGCTGGCGCTGGCCGACCGGGACGGCGTGGAGGCTCCGCCGGAGCGCTGAGCGGTCACGCCCAGGGGCTGCCGGCCCCGTCGAACTCCTCGTAGACCAGCCAGGTGCGGGTGGACAGCACTCCGGGGATGCTCTGCACCCGGCCCAGCACCACGTCCCGCAGCGCGGCATTGTCCGGCGCGCGGACCAGCGCGAGCACGTCGTGGTCGCCGCCGAGCAGGGCGGCGTGCTCGATGTAGCGCACCTGGGCCAGCTCGGCCGACACCTCCCGCCAGGTGTTCTGCTGGATCGTCAACGCGATGTACGCCGAGGTGCCCAACCCGGCCGCCTCGGGCGCCACCTGGGCCCGGAACCCGGTGATGACCCCGTCGCGCAGCAGGCGCTCCACCCGGGCGTACGCGTTGGTGCGGGAGATGTGGATCCGTTCGGCCAGGGTCCGCACCGAGGTCCGCCCGTCCCGGGCCAACTCGTCGAGGATCCGGCGGTCCACCTCGTCCAGCGCTCGGGCCGAACGTCCCGATCCGATGGCGCGGCCCACCCCGTCGGCGGCCTCCTGGCTCACCGAAGCGCCCTTTCCATGCCGATCGTCCCGCCTTCGCCGTGGATCTTGAGTCAATCATCCGATGGCGGAAGCATAGGCCCACCACACGTCCCAGGAGGTCCCGCCGTGACGACCACACCCCAGGCGGTCCGCAGGGCATCCCCGCGCACCCGTCGGGCGGCCACCCCGCCCGACCCGGCGCGCCCGCTGCTGCCGACCGCCGAACCGGTCCGCCTGCTCGACCAGCGCGGCACGCCGCTGCCCGCCCGCACCGACTATCCGGAGCCGCCCGTCGAGGCGCTGCGCGAGCTGTACCGCCGGATGGTGCTCGGCCGCCGGTTCGACACCCAGGCGACCGCCCTGACCAAGCAGGGCCGGCTGGCCGTCTATCCGTCCTCCCGAGGCCAGGAGGCCTGCCAGGTCGCCGCGGTGCTCGCGGTCCGGGACACCGACTGGGTGTTCCCCACCTACCGGGAGTCGATGGCGCTGGTCGCCCGGGGCATCGACCCGGTCGAGGTGCTCACCCTGCTGCGCGGCGACTGGCACTGCGGCTACGACCCGACCGAGGTGCGGACCGCGCCGCAGTGCACCCCCCTGGCGACGCAGTGCGTGCACGCCGCCGGGTTGGCGCACGGTGAGGCGTACCAGGGCCGCGACACCGTGGCGCTGGCCTTCATCGGCGACGGCGCGACCAGCGAGGGCGACTTCCACGAGGGCATCAACTTCGCCGCCGTGTTCAAGGCGCCGGTCGTCTACTTCGTTCAGAACAACCGGTACGCCATCAGCGTCCCGCTGTCCCGGCAGACCGCCGCGCCGTCGCTGGCGTACAAGGGCGTCGGCTACGGGGTGCCCAGCGAGCAGGTCGACGGCAACGACCCGGTGGCGGTGCTCGCCGTGCTGACCCGCGCGGTGGAGCACGCCCGCGCCGGCAACGGGCCGTTCCTGGTGGAGGCGCACACCTACCGGATGGAGCCGCACACCAACGCCGACGACGCGACCCGCTACCGCGACAGCGCCGAGGTCGACGCCTGGCGTGACCGCGACCCGGTCGCCCGCCTGGAGACCTACCTGCGGGCGCGCGGGGTGCTCGACGACGCGGCGGTCGCCGAGGTCGCCGAGGTCGCCGAGGCGTACGCGGCGGACCTGCGGGCCCGGATGAACACCCAACCCACCGTCGACCCGCTGAGCCTCTTCGACCACGTCTACGCCGAGCCGACTCCGCAGTTGGTCGAGCAGCGCGAGCAGGTACGCGCCGAACTGGCCGCCGCGAGCGACGAGGACGGTGCCGCCTGATGGCCACCACCATGGCGAAGGCCCTCAACACCGCGCTCGCCGACGCCCTCGCGGCCGACGATCGGGTCGTCGTCTTCGGTGAGGACGTCGGCCAGCTCGGCGGCGTCTTCCGGATCACCGACGGCCTCCAGGCCCGCTTCGGTGAGAAGCGCTGCTTCGACACGCCCCTCGCCGAGGCCGGCATCGTCGGCTTCGCCGTCGGCCTGGCCATGTCCGGGCTGCGGCCGGTCGTCGAGATGCAGTTCGACGCGTTCGCGTACCCGGCGTTCGAGCAGATCGCCTCGCACGTGGCGAAGCTGCGCAACCGGACCCGGGGGGCGCTGAGCGTGCCCATCGTCATCCGGGTGCCGTACGCCGGCGGCATCGGCGGGGTGGAACACCACTGTGACTCGTCCGAGGCGTACTACGCGCACACCCCCGGCCTGAAGGTCGTCACCCCGGCGACCGTGGCCGACGCGTACTCGCTGCTGCGCGAGGCGATCGACGACCCCGACCCGGTGGTCTTCATGGAGCCCAAGAAGCTCTACTTCGCCAGCGCCGAGGCTGAGCTGCCGACGCGCGCCGAACCGTTCGGCCGGGCCGTGGTGCGCCGGCCGGGACGCGACGCCACCCTGGTGGCGTACGGGCCGGCGGTGCCGGTGGCGTTGGAGGCCGCCGAGGCCGCCCGCGAGGAGGGCTGGGACCTGGAGGTGGTGGACGTACGCACCATCGTGCCGTTCGACGACGCCACCATCACCGCTTCGGTGCGGCGTACCGGCCGGTGCGTGGTGATCCAGGAGGCGCCCGGGTTCGCCGGTGTCGGCGCGGAGATCGCCGCCCGCGTGCAGGAGCGCTGCTTCCACGCGCTGCACGCGCCGGTGCTGCGGGTGGCCGGGCTGGACATCCCGTACCCGGCGCCGATGCTGGAGCACACCCACCTTCCCGGGGTGGACCGGGTGCTCGACGCGGTGGCCCGGTTGCAGTGGGACGACCAGCCGGACGCGCGCTGGTCGACGCAGGGCAGCGCGGCATGACCACGGTCGAGCGGACGCAGGTCTTCCTCCTGCCCGACCTGGGCGAGGGGCTGAGCGAGGCCGAGATCGTCGAGTGGCGGGTGGCCGTGGGTGACGTGGTCACGGTCGACCAGAGCGTGGTCGAGGTGGAGACCGCCAAGGCGGTCGTCGACGTGCCCTGCCCGTACGCCGGACGGGTGGTGACCCTGCACGGCGCGGCCGGTGAGGTCCGTCCGGTCGGCCAGCCGCTGATCACCATCGCCCCGCTGGACGGCGACGGCGACGAGCCGGCCGGGCACGCCACCTACCGTGAGGAGGAGCGGGCCGGCTCCGGCAACGTGCTGATCGGGTACGGCACCGGGCACGGCGGCGCGACCCGCCGTCGACGCCGGCCCCGGCTGGCGGTGGCGCCCGAGCCGACCGACTCCCCGCAGGGCGCGGCACCTGACACGGCCGCCGGGAGCAGCCCGGCGGACGGCACAGGCCCGGCCGCACGCGCCGCGGTGCCGGGCGCGGCGCTGGTCATCTCGCCGATCGTCCGGCGGCTGGCCCGCGACCGGGGCGTCGACCTGAGCACGGTACGCGGCACCGGCCCCGGTGGAGTGATCCGTCGCGCCGACGTGGAGGCGGTGCTGGCCCCGCCCGCGGCCCGGCTCGCCGCCGCTCCGGACCCGCACGTCGCCCCGGCGACCGCCGGGGACAGCGACGTGATCGTTCCGCTCACCGGCGTGCGCAAGGTGATCGCGGACAAGCTGTCCCGCAGCCGGCGGGAGATCCCCGAGGTGACCATCTGGGTCGACGTGGACGCCACCGGCCTGCTGGAGACCCGGGCCGCGATCAACGCGGCGACCCCGGACGCGCCGGTGAGCATCCTGGCCCTGCTGGCCCGGATCTGCCTCAGCGGGCTGCGCAGGTTCCCGCAGCTCAACGCCCGGGTCGACACCGAGGGGCAGCGGATCGTCCAGTCCGCAGGCGTGCACCTGGGTATCGCCGCGCAGACCGACCGGGGTCTGCTCGTTCCGGTGCTGCGCGACGCCCAGCGGCTCACCACCGCCGAGTTGGCCGCCGAGCTGGCGGCCACCACGGCGCAGGCGCGGGCGGGCACGCTGCCGCCGGCCCGGCTGACCGGCGGCACGTTCACGCTCAACAACTACGGGGTGTTCGGCGTGGACGGCTCCACACCGATCATCAACCACCCGGAGGCGGCCCTGCTCGGCGTGGGCCGGATCGTGGACAAGCCGTGGGTGGTCGACGGGCAGTTGGCCGTGCGCAAGGTGACGCAGCTGAGCCTCACCTTCGACCACCGGGTCTGCGACGGCGGGGTGGCCGGCGGCTTCCTGCGGCACGTCGCCGACTGCGTGGAGCGCCCGGCGCTGCTGATCGCCGCCGTCTGAGACGACGTACCCCGGCCCCGGCGCCGCCCTGTGCGGGCGCCGGGGCCGTCCGCGTCCCGGGGGTTTCCCGGACGTCGGATCGGGAAGTCGGCTCCGCCGGAGCGCACCAGGCGCGTCGAAGGGAGTCGGTCCGTGACGTACCAGGAGCTTCGTAATGCCGTCCGGGAGCGACGACCCGCCTCGGCCGGCGCTCCACTGCACTGCGACGCGCGGGAGTACGGCCTGCGCGGCGACGGCGAGACGAACGACCAGCCGGCGCTGGCCGCCCTCGTGGACCGCCTGGGCGCCGGCTACGCGTCGGACGGGCGAGCCCGGGTCATCTACTGCCCACCGGGCATCTACTCGATCCGGGACGCCGGCACGGTGTGGCGCAGCGGCGTCTCCCTGATCGGGGCGGGCCCGGCGGCGACCCGGTTCCTGCTCAGCAACGAGGGCAACCGCACCGACCCCACCCCGTTGGCGTTCTGGACCACCCTGCAGCACGGCGCCGACCGGGACCGGCACATCGCCGACTGCACCTTCGCCGACTTCGAGATCGACGGATCCGGCGTGGCGATGGCCGAGTACAACTACCTCGCCAAGGGCCTGGGCCTGCAGTACATGGTGCGCGGTGTTTTCCGCAACCTCTTCATCCACCACACCGCGGCCACCGGCCTGGGCTGCGACTTCCTCCAGGACAGCCTGATCGACGGCGTGGTGGTGGTCGGCTGCGGCCGGCTGGACAACGGCGAGCAGATGGGCGGCGCCGGCATCGGTGTGGGCATCGGCGGGTGGGGCGACATGGAGCGGTTGACCATCGCCAACTGCACCACCCTGGCCAACGGCACCAACGGCATCTTCCTGGAGCTTCAGAAGGACTACTGGACGCCGCCACGCGGCTACCGCATTATCGGCTGCCACAGCCAGGGCAACCGGTTCGGGATCTCCGACTGGGGCGCCGACGGTCTCATCGTCTCCGCCTGCACGATGGTCGGCAACCTGGAGGCCGGCTTCGACATCTCGGCGCAGGGCACGGCGGGCGTGGCCGGACGGGGTGGGCTGCTCAGCGACTGCGTCATCGACGGCAACCTCCGCGACGGCGTCAGCATCGGCAACAGCCCCGGCCCGTACACCATCCGGGGCAACCGGATCAGCGGCAATGGCCGGCACGGCTATCACGGGCACGACCTCGGGCGTGGTTACCTGGGCCCGATCCGGGACGTGGTGATCGAGAGCAACGAGTTCTGGAACAACGGGCTGGACGCCGTCCGGATCGACCACCAGATGACCGACGCGGTGCTGCTGAACAACCGGATCCGCAACAACGGCCAGCAGCGCGCCGACGGCACCGGCGGCGCCGGCGAGAGCGTCCGCTACGCCGAGCGGTCCGTGGTGGACCGGGCCGCCCACTGGCCAACCGACGGGCACCGGGGAAAGGTCCTGCGGGTCGGGCGGTCGGTGGCCGTGGTCGCCTCGAACACCGGCGAGGAGCTGGTGCTGGCACCGGTCCGGCCCGACGCGATAAGCGCGTGGAGTGGCGACGTCCCGCCACCGGGCTGCCGGTACGAGCTGTCCGCGGCACCCGGGCGGCGGGCCGGCATCACCATCGACGCGGCGTTCGACTCGGCCACGATTCGCGGCAACCGGATCTGGGACAACCACGAGGACAAGACCCAGACCCACGGGTTGTGGATCACCGAGCGGGGCAGTTGCGTGGACTGCCGGGTCGAGGACAACGACCTCGCCGGCAACGCCGAGGACGGGATGCGGCTGGACACTCCGCCGGTGGGCGGACGCTGGCGCGACAACCACGTCGACAGCGACTGGGCCTGAGCGACTGGATCTGGGCGGGCTGCTCGGCGGCAGCCTGGGCCTGAGCGGGCGTCCGGTGGCGGCGACCGGAGTGGTCCGGCCGCCGCCACCGTCAGTCCGCGTCGGTCAGCCGGCCAGGCCGGCCACCGGGTCGGGATCCAGCACGACAGTCGCCGTACCGGTCTGCGCCGGCACGCCGGGATCGGTCGGCGCGTCGGTGTACTCCGCGACGAAGACCGCGGTCAGGTTGTCGGCCCCACCGTGCCCACCGTCGACGAAGGTGGCGATGGTCCCGGAGCACCCGGTCGCCGAGGAGAGCGGATGCCCGTGCTCATCGTGGCCGAGCACGTAGGTGACCTTCACCCGCGAGCAGTCCACCGGCAGGTCGTCGGTGACCCGCACCTCGTACGCGACCGTCTGCCCGAACTGGAAGGGCTGCCCGGCCACCGGGGCGACGAACTCGACGACCGGCGCGCGTGGCCCGACCAGCAGCGGCAGGGTGGCCGCGGCCGACCGTCCGGTGCGGTCGGTCACCTTCACCGTCGGGGTGTACGCCCCGTTCTCCTGGAACGTCCAGGTCGGGTTCGCCGCGGTGCTGTCCACCGAGCCGTCCGCGTTGAAGTCCCACGCGTAGCTGAGCCGGTCGCCGTCCGGGTCCGTGGTGCCGGCGCTGGAGAACGCCACGGTCAACGGCGCCTGCCCGGCGGTCGGGGTCGCGCTGATCTTCGGGATCGGCGTGCGGTTGCCACGGACGAAGTCGATCCGGGACAGCTGGGCGTCCGGGTTCTCGGCGAAGTAGCCGTCGCCGTACTCCAGCACGTAGAGCGCGCCGTCCGGGCCGAACTCCATGTCCATCGGGTTGTCCACCACCAGGGACGGCACCACCGACCGGATGTCCTTGACGTCACCGCGCGAGTCGAGTCGGAACTCCTTGATGTAGTCCCGGGTCCACTCGTAGAACAGCGGCACACCGTCGTAGTAGGCCGGCCAGCGGGTCCGCGAGGTGCTGGTCCCGTCGTAGTCGTACGCCGGGCCGCCCATCGGGCCGATGCCGCCGGTGCCCAGCTGCGGGAACTCACCCGACGCGGCGGACGGGTACCAGACCTCCGGCTGCTCGACCGGCGGCAGTTGACGCTTGCCGGTGTTGTGGGGCGAGTCGTTGACCGGGCGCTTGCAGTTGAACTTCGGGCCGGACTGACCGGTCGCGAAGTCGTAGTCGCGGTAGGCGATGGTCGGTGTCACGCAGTACGGCCAGCCGTAGTTCGCCGGCTTGTCGATCAGCATCCACCGGCCGTGCCCGGCGGGCCCGCGCTGCGGGTTGGCCGTGGAGGCGTCCGGGGAGTAGTCGGCCAGGTACACGTTGTCGGTGCGCCGGTCGACGGCGAACCGGAACGCGTTGCGTAGCCCCATCGCGTAGATCTCCGGGCGGGTCTGCGCCGTCCCCTTCTTGAAGAGGTTGCCGGCCGGCACCGTGTAACCCCCACCGGCCTTCACCTTGATGCGCAGCAGCTTGCCGCGCAGGTCGTTGGTGTTGGCGGAGGTGCGCTGGGCGTCGAACGCCGGGTTGCGGTCGGCCCGTTCGTCGATCGGAATGTAGCCGTCGGAGAAGAACGGGTTCGTGTCGTCACCGGTCGACAGGTACAGGTTGCCCTTGCTGTCGAAGTCGATCTGACCGCCGACGTGGCAGCAGATGCCGCGGTCGGTGGGCACGTCGATGATCTGCTGCTCGGTGCTGAGGTTGAGCTTCATCCCCTCCAGCTTGAACCGGGACAGCCGCAGCGCGCCTCGGAACCGCTGCCAGTCCGCCTCGGTGCCGACCAGCGGCGCGTCCCCCTCGTTGACGTCGGGGGTGGCCGGGTCGTCGACCGGGGTGTTCATCGGCGGCGAGTAGTAGAGGTAGACCCACTTGTTCTTGGCGAAGTTCGGGTCGATGGCGACCCCTTGCAGCCCCTCCTCGTCGTGCTCGTACACCGGGATGTCGGCGGCGAGGGTGTTCAGCCCGGTGCGCGGGTCGTGGATGCGGACCTCACCGGTGCGGGAGGTGTGCAGCACGCGCAGGTCGGGCAGGACGGCGAGGCTCATCGGCTCGCCGGGGAAGTCGTTGAGCGTCACCTTCTGGAAGCTGCTGTCCGGCGGCGCGGCGGCCGCCGCGGGAGCTGCCGCCGCTGCCGTCGGTACGGCCAGGCCGGCCGTCACCAGGAGCAGGGCGGACGCGAAAGCGGTCCTGTTCATCAGGTAGTCCCCCGAAGTGGTGGTCAGTACCGGAGTGAGGCGAGATAGTCGAAGCCGACCCGGGCGGTGTCCAGGGCGTCGGCGGGGGCGCGCGGCGGGGTGCCCGCGTCGTCGCGCTCCACGATGTACTCCTCGATGCCCGCCTCCCGCTCGTGGGCGAAGATCCGGCCGAAGTCGATGACGCCGTCGCCGAGGTCGGCGAAGCCACCCTCGACGTCCAGGTCCTTGACGTGCACCTGGCGGATCCGGCCACGGTTGGCCTGGATCACGTCGACGGGGTCGTGCGCGCCTCGCCAGGTCCAGTAGAGGTCGAGTTCGAAGTGCACCAGCCGAGGATCGGTCTGCCCGGCGAGGATCTCGAAGCCGGTCGACCCGTTGGTCAGCGGCACGAACTCCAACTGGTGGTTGTGGTACCCGAAGTCCAGACCGGCGCGCTCGGCCAGCCGGCCGGCCTGGTTGAGGTCCCGGGCCAGGGCACGGTAGACGGCGGGGTCCCGGATCGGGCGCCCCTGCGCGTCGCGACCGAAGTACGGGTGGACGATCTTCTTGCTGCCCACCACGTTCGCGTCGGCGAGGGCGCGTTCCCAGGTGGCGGCGTCGAACGGCTGCGGGATGCCGACGTGCCCGGAGGTGGAGCGCAGCCCGGCCGCGTCGAGCGCGGCGCGGAACTGTGCGGCCGTACGCCCGACGAAGCCGGCGTGCTCCACCCTGCGGTAGCCGATGCGCCGCAGGGCGGCCAGGGTGCCGGGCAGGTCGGCGGCGAGCTGGTCACGCACGGTGTAGAGCTGGATGCTGATCCGGTCGGTCGGCACCCGGCGCCGGCCGTGGGAGTGCCCCGCCGGTGCGGCGCTGGCCGGGCCGGCGAGCAGGCCGGCGGTGCCGACGGCGGCGGCGGAGACGGTCGCGGCGCGGAGCACACCGCGTCTGCTGACCGGCTCGGACGCCGTTGTCGGCACCGACTGGTTCCTCTGGTGATCCATGGTGGTGGTCCCTTCCTGACGGCTGGTGTGCCGTCGGCGGCAGTCGACCGGCTGCCGCCGTCCGGGCGCGCCGAACCGGCCGGAGGCGGACTCCGGCTGGACGGTGCGGGACGGCGCGCGGGTGCGGCCCGGACCCGTGTGGGTCGGAACGCGGCGACCCGGTGTGGGCGGCGGCAGGCTGATCGACGGATGGGCAACCCTCTATCTGAATCGGGACCCTACCCTTGCCTCCGGACGAAGGCAAAGCTTTGTATCGATTGGCAGAAGTTTCGCTCCACCTGACAAAAGTGCGCCCACCAGGTGCGGTGGTCGGTCGCACGGCCCACAGCCCGTGCCCCGCATCGTCGATCTCGCGTCGTTCGTCGCCCCGCTGTGCGGGGTCGCGCGCCGCACGGCCGAAAGCGGCGCATCCGTGGCAACAGGTGCGACGGCGGCGTGCCGAGGATGGGACGGGACGTTGCGGGCCGGGTGGGTTGGCGGGGGTCGGGCGGGACCCACAGGCGGCAGTTGTGCGCTTTATTCGTCAACGGCACAGCGCCGGAAAATGCACCGATAAATGCGCCGCCGATTATTTCCGAATGGCATGGACGACCCTGGCCGGGCCGCCAGAATGTGGCGGAGGGAAGTCGAAACGGGGGGACTGAACATGACGCCTAGGCGGCGATTGACGCTGTTGGCGGTAACCATCGCAGCCGCACCGCTCGTGCTGGGTGGATGCACCGCCGATCGGGACTCGGCAGCCAAGACGGCCAAGGAACACGCCCCGCCGCCGGAGCTCACCGTGACGCCGGGGGACAAGACCCGGGACGTTCCGGTCAGTGCCGAGGTGGGCACGGTGGTCAAGGGCGGGCGGGTCACCGCCGTCCGTCTCACCGACGACAAGGGTAAGCAGGTCTCGGCTGAGCCGCGGGAGGACGGCTCGGGGTGGGTGCCGAGCGCGCCGCTGCAACCCCGACGTACGTACACGGCGGAGGTCACCGCAACCGGTGACTCGGGTGCGACGACCACCCGGACCACGACCTTCACCACGATGCCCAAGTCCACCAAACCGCAGATCACCAGCACCCTCTATTTCGTCGGTAACCGGACGTATGGCACGGCGATGCCGGTAACCGTGGCGTTCGACCCGGCAATTCCGAAAGAGGCCAGGGCGGATGTCCAGCGTCGGTTGTTCGTAAAGACGAATCCGCCGCAACCGGGGGCCTGGTCGTGGTTGGAGGACGGAAGCCAGGTGTATTACCGGGCGCCCGATTTCTGGCGGCCGGGCACGACGATCAGCGTTCGTGCCGGGCTGGAGGGGCTGCCCATCGGCAAGAAACTCGTCGGTGACGCCGAGCGGACCGCGACTTCCAAGATCGGCAAGCAGGTCGCGTTGGAGATCGACAACGCCACCAAGCAGATGACCGTGCTGCGCGACGGCAAGCAGATCCGCCGGATCCCGGTCAGCCTCGGCAAGCCGAGCACGCCCAGTTCCAGCGGCAAGATGGTGATCATGGAGAAGCACGAGCGGACCACCTTCGACACCCGGGGCGAGCCGAACGGTGGCTACGTGGTCGACGTGGACGACGCCCAGCGCTACACCTGGGGCGGCGAGTTCATCCACTCCGCCCCATGGTCGGAGGGGGACCAGGGCAACACCAACGTCTCGCACGGCTGCGCGAACGTCTCCGCCGCCGCCGCGGACTGGCTGATGGGGGTGACCCAGGTTGGCGACCTGGTCACCGTCAAGGGCACCGAGGTCGAGTTGCAGCCAGGCAACGGCTGGACGGCGTGGAACGTGAGCTGGGACGAGTTCGTCAAGGGCAGCGCCCTGCCGGTGCCGCCCGGGCTCAAACCCGCGCCGGTCGCCCCGGCGCACCCGGGCGCGGTGGCCGGTGGCTCACCCGCCCCGGCGCCCTCGGTCAGCGGTCGCTGACACACGGTCGACCAGGCCGGCCCGCCAGCACGGCGGGCCGGCCCGTCAGGCCGCCACCCTTGCCGGCGCGCAGCGCCGAGGCGCGTTCAATCCAGCGGTACGCGGGCCACGCCGGACCCGGTCAGGCTGCCCAGCCAGAGTTGGTCGCCGTGCTGGCGTACCCCAGTGATCATCCAGTAGTGCCCGGCCGGGCCGTGCAGCGTCCGGCGGACCGCGCCCTCCCCGTCGACCAGGGCGACCAGCCCGTAGCGGCGCGGCTGCGGCTGCATCGCGTCGGGTAGCAGCGCGGCGATCTGGCGCAGCCGGGGGTGCGGCAGAAGCCGCTCGGCGATCGGCACCCGAGGGCTGGGCAGCGCGATCCAGTACGTCCCGTCGCCCACCGCGGAGAGATTGTCCGGGTACGCGGGCAGGTCGGCGAGCACCCGGACCCCGCCGCCCAACTCGACGCGTAGCAGCCGGTGGGTGGTGGTCTCCACCACCATCAACGCCGACTCGTCCGGGGTCAGCGCGATCCCGTTGGGGAAGTACAACCCGTCCACCACCACGTCGGTGCGCCCGCTGCCCGGATGGTGGGCCAGCACGCGGCCGTTGGGGCGGTGCTCCAGCAGGTCCCGCTTCCAGTGCGAGACCGGGAACCGGTCGGAGCTGTCGGTGAAGTAGACCGTGCCGTCGCGGGCCACCGCCGCGTTGTTGGCCAGGTGCACCGGGGGTGCCGTCCCGGTCAGCTCGCGAACCGCCCCGTCGGGAGTGACCCGCAGCAACCCGCGGTACGCGTCGCAGACGACCAGCGCCTCACCGGACGGGTCCACCTCGATGCCGAGCGGCCGGCCACCGGTCTCGGCCAGTAACCGGGGTCGGGTGCCCGCCGGAGCGTCGGTCGGCCACCACCAGAGGTTGCCGTCCTCGTCGCCGCTGATCACCCGCCCAGCCGCGTCGACCAGCACGTCCTCGGGCCCGACGGCGCCGTCGGGCAGGGGCAGCAGGTCGACGTGGTCGAGCCGGCGGTCGATGGCGGCCCACGCTCCGGTGAGCGGGGGCGGAACGGTGGCCGGCTCGCGGACGGGCCGGATCAGCCGGGGCGGCCGGGGCCGGGGAATCACCATCGGGTCATTCTCCACCCGGAACACCGCCCGCGAGGCGCACGACCGCGCCGCTTCGGCGACCTGTGTCGGCGTGCCTGGTGGCGTGTTCGGCGCCGACCCGGGCCGGCGTGCCGTCGACGGTGACGGGGTGCTCAAGGCGACGAGTGATCGACACCGTATCGGCGATGTGGGGGTGTCCCGAGACTTGGACACACCCATATCGCCGATGTCGAGTGGATCAATGGCCGTCGGTGGCCGAAAGGCCCGAGGCGGGAGCGCTGGCCTGCACCCTGAGAGGGAGTAGGGGGTACCCCGGGGGTTGACCCTGGACGTACCCGGAATCACCCCGTCGAGGGACGAAACTGTCGGTGGTGGCGGCTAGATTTCATGGCATGGAAGATCGCAGCGACCGGATCGACGTGCAGGTCATCGTGGGCGACCGGGTGGTCCAGGTGCGGGTGGCCGGCGAGGTCGACATCGCCACGGTGGCCGCGTTCCGGTCCGCGCTGTGGTCCGCGCCAGCCCGTCCGGTCGTCCAGCTGGAGATGTCCGAGTTGCGGCTGCTCTCCGCCGCCGGGGTGCGCGCGTTGCTCGCCGCGCACCTGCGGATCCGGGCACGGGGCGGCGAGCTCGTCCTGGTCGACCCGACGCCGGTGGTGGCCCGGGTGCTGCGCGTCACCGGCCTGCACCGGGTGATGACGATTCTGGAGCCCGCTCGGGTGGTCGAGGCCGCACGTCGGCCGGTTCCCGCCGGGGTGGTCGGGGCGCCGCGTCGCTCGGTTCCGGCCGTGGCCGCACACCGCCCGCCGACTGTGACCACCGGCCGTCTGCCGGTCGCCGCCTGACCGCCCGGCCTCCTGACAGTCTGACAACCCGGTCGCCCGGCAGCCTGACAACTCGGCAGCCTGACAGCCCGGCCTCCTGAGCCCGGCCGTCTGCCGGTCGCCGCCTGACCGCCCGGTCGTCTGACAGCCCGGTCGCCTGCGGTCGCCGCCTGGCCAGTGAAGACGAAGCGGTGGGGTCGCCAGCGGGCGCCGACGACCCTACCGATGATCCGTCAGCGCACGCCGAGCAGGTCGACGACGAAGATCAGCGTCTCGCCCGGCTTGATGACGCCGGCCGCGCCCCGGTCGCCGTACCCCAGGTGCGGCGGGATGGTGAGCCGGCGCCGACCGCCGACGCGCATGCCGACGACACCCTGGTCCCAGCCGGCGATGACCTGACCGCCGCCGAGCGGGAACTCGAACGCCTCGCCCCGGTTCCAGGACGAGTCGAACTCGCCGCCGGTGGAGTGCGACACGCCTACGTAGTGCACGCTGGCGAGCTGGCCCGGTTCGGCCTGCGGGCCCTCGCCCACGGTGATGTCCTCGATCACGAGGTCGGCCGGCGGCGCACCCTCGATCGGACCCACCTCGGGCTTGCCCGAACGGGCGCCTGCTGCCTGGTTCATGCGGGAACTCCTGCCGTGTTGGGTGATGTGTCCGGTCACCTCGATCCTGCCGGATCGCCTGTCGCCGATGCCCGGCGGTCCCGCCACCTGCCCAGCTCGGCCCGGCAACACCCCTGGGCGCGACCTACCGGACCGCCGTGTCGATCATGAGCGTGACCGGGGTCGACCTCAGGATCGACGGCGGAGGCCGGCAGCCGGGTCGGGTCGCCGGCACCCCTCGCGAGTGCGGCCCTCTTGCGAGGGCCGGCTTCCCGTGCGAGTGCGCGCCTCCTGCGGGGGTGCGGGCAAACGAGTCGGCGGACGTCACCGGTGGTGACGTCCGCCGTGGGGGAGGTGCGGTCTGTGTGGTCACCGCAGCCAGGGCGCCTGTCGGACGATCGGCAGCTTCGCCCAGGCCCCGCCGAGGCCCCAGGTGTCGCCGGCGTTGACCAGCGCCAGGACGGCGAGCACCGCGGCGTAGATCAGGTGGTCGTCCATGAAGGGGTTGTTCTCCGGAGGCAGGACGGCGGTCCACATGAGCACCAGCAGCAGCCCACCGGCGACGGCGGCGACCCGCATGCCGATGCCGAGCAGGAGAGCGACGCCGATCCCGGCCAGGCCGAGCATGAACAGCCAGTCCGCCCAGGCCGCGCCGGCGATCCCGGTGTAGAGGTCCTTGAACGGCCCGGCCACGCCGAAGGTGAGGAAACCCTTGGTGGGGCTGCCCCCGTTGATCCAGGCGTTCTTCGCCTCGGTGCCTTGCCCGAGGCCGAACAGCTTGTCGATGAACGCCCAGAGGAAGATCCAGCCGAGAGCCATCCGGGTGCCGGCCAGGATGTACCGGACGGCCCTCTCCCGGGTGGTGCCCGCCGCCGGAGCGGTGGTCTCGCCGGTGTTCCGCTCGATCGTCGCGGTCATGGTCTCCACGTCCCTTCGTTGCCTCGCACCGCGCTTCCCGGTGGCATCTCCATTGGACACTCGTCGCGTCGGCGTGAGCAGGGTCGATAGGACCGCGATGACCCGGGACCTTGTACCCCTCATGGCCCGGTCCGACGGCACTGACCACCGTCACTGTGCGGCCCTAACGTCCGAGGTGGAGGACTGAGAGGGAGGCCGTGATGAGGACCTGGCAGGTGGGCGACGTGATGACCCGGGACGTCGTGACCGTGGAGGCGGGGACCCCGTACCGGGAAATCGTCGATGTGGTGCTGCGCCGCGGGGTCAGCGCGGTGCCGGTGATCGACGGGTTCCGTCGGGTGCTGGGCGTGGTGTCCGAAGCCGACCTGCTGCACCGGGTCGAGCGTGCTGGTGAGCCGGCGCAGCGGCGGGTCTTCGAGAGCCGCCGTCGGCGCGGCGCGCGGGACAAGAGCGAGCCGTTGCTGGCCGGCGGCCTGATGACCGCGCCGGCGGTGAGCACGTACCCGGAGGCGCCCTTGTCGGCCGCCGCCCGGCTGATGGACCGTGAGCAGGTCAAGCGGCTGCCGGTCCTGGACGACCTGGGCCGGCTCGTCGGCATCGTCAGCCGCTCCGACCTGCTACGGGTGCACCTGCGCTCGGACGCCGAGATCCGCGAGGACGTGGTGCAGGAGGTGCTGCGCCGGGTGCTGGCCGTGCGGGACGGCCTGGTGACGGTCGAGGTCCGCCACGGAGAGGTGACCCTGGCCGGCAGGTTGGACCGCCGTTCCGCCGTCGACCTCGCGGGCCGGCTCGCGGGCCAGGTCAGCGGCGTCGTGCGGGTGATCAACGCGATCGCCTACAACGCCGACGACACGGTCACCGATCCGGGTCAGGTGATGCCGGTCGCCTGAGGACCGCCGGGCCGCCAGCACACGGCCCGGGCCACGCTTTCGCCGGAGCCCCAACGACGGGCGGGCCGTTCGCCTAGGCTCGGGAACGGCCCGCCGGCGAGCCAGATCAGCTGTCAGCGGCGGCGTACGAGCGAGGTGGCGGTGCGGTGCGCCGTGGTCGAGGCGGTGGGCGCCGGTGACTGACGTGACGGTCGCGGTGCCGCTGTGGGCCTGGGTGGCGGTCGGTGCGGTGATCATCGTGCTGCTCGCAGTCGACCTGGTGTCGCACCGGGACAGCCACGTCATCGAACTGCCCGAGGCGCTGCTCTGGAGCGCCGCCTGGATCTGCGCGGGCCTGCTGTTCGGGCTGGGCGTCTGGTGGGGCCTCGGCGGGGACGCGGCCATCGCGTACTACTCCGGCTACCTGCTGGAGAAGGCGCTCTCGGTGGACAACGTCTTCGTCTTCGCCCTGCTCTTCGGCTATTTTCGGGTGCCGTCGGGCTATCAGCACAAGGTGCTGTTCTGGGGGGTCGTCGGCGCGCTCGCGTTCCGCCTGCTGTTCATCGTGGCGGGCGCCGAGCTGCTGGAGCGGCTGGCCTGGGCCGGGTTCGTGCTGGGCGCCTTCCTGATCTGGACCGGGTGGCGGCTGGCCGTACGCGGGGAGCCGGACGTCGACCCGGACCGCAACGTGGTGGTCCGGCTGTTCCGTCGGGTGGTGCCCACCGACGCCCGGTTCCACGGCGACCACTTCACCGCCCGGGTCGACGGTCGACGGGTGGCGACTCTGTTGCTGGTGGCGCTGGTCGCCATCGAGGCCACCGACGTGATCTTCGCCATCGACTCGGTGGCGGCGATCCTCGCCATCACCACCAACATCTTCCTTGTCTGGACGGCGACCGCGTTCGCCGTGCTCGGGCTGCGTAGCCTCTACTTCTGCCTCGCGGGCCTGTTGCGGCACTTCGGCTACCTGCGCTACGGGCTGGCTCTGCTGCTCGCCTTCGCGGGGTTGAAGCTGATCCTGGCCGAGACGCCGGTGGGCAAGCTGCCGATCTGGTTGACGCTCGCCGTGGTGGTGCTGACCCTGGCGGTAGCCGTCGGGGCGAGCATCCTGGCCGCCCGGCGCGCCCGCTGAATTCGGGCGTCCCAGCCGCCAGCTAGCTCGGCGAGGCGCCAGCCCGGGCCTCTGAGGCGCGGGTCAGGGGCGACCGGGCTCGATCCGGGCCGTCACGTCGAGGTGCGCCGGGTGGCAGTCGGCCGTCACGGCGAACCGGCGGACGGCGGCGTCGACGTGCTCGCGGACGCTGCCGGCATCGGCCGTCAGGTCCACGCTGATCCACACGTCGGGGTGCGGCGGTGCGCCGGTCAGCACGACCCGCGCCCGGCGTACGCCCGGGGCGGCGGTCAGGTCGCGTTCCAGCGCGTGGGCGAGAACGTCGGCGGCCAGTCGGGTCCGGCCCGGACGTCGACCGGGCTGGCTGAGCGTTCCGTGCAGTGCGGTGCCGGGCCGGCGTAGCTCTCGGGCGAGCATGCGTTGCCCGGTCAGGGCGAGCAGCACGCCGGCGACCGCCGCGGCCAGGGTGCTCCACGGGGCGGCCAGTCGCCACCGGTCCAGCAGCCCGGCGTTGAGCAGCGCCGTGCCCGGATCACCTCCGGGTATCCCGCCGAACCCGAGGGCCAGCGCCGTCGTGCCGCCCGCCACCAGCAGCAGCGCGAGGATGGTCCACAGCAGGCGGTGCGCGGCGTTGGTCATGCCGGCCGTCCACGACGGGGCAACCGGACCTCGATCCGGCCGGTCCGTGGCGCGGCCAGCCGGTGCAACTCCTGGCGTACGGCGTACTCGACCTCGACCCGGGCCGCCGGATCGCCGGTGGCGCGCACCCGGGGGCGCCACCGGCCGCCGCGCTGGCGGACCCGGACGCGGGCCCGGCGTACGCCCGGGACGGCGCCCGCCACGTCGGCGAGACGCCGTTCCACGCTGCGGCGGTGCAGGTGCCAGCCGTCGGCCTCGTCGACCCGCAGCCGCACCGGTGTCCACCGGCGCAGTTGGGCGACGAGGATGGCCAGGCCGAGCAGCACGGCCGCCCCGGCGACCGCCCGGACCGTCGGGTCGCGCCACCGGGCGGCGCTCAGCGTGTCGTACCAGCCCGTCCGGTCCAGGACCGACGCCGGGCGGTGCAGGCTGACCAACAGGGCCTGGACGGCCAGCAGGGCGCCGCCGACGAGCAGCGCGGCGGCCAGCAACACCGAGGCGACCCGGTTGACGGTACGCATCTCAGCCGGTCGTCCCCGCGGCGCTGACGTCCACGCCGGGGACGAGCAGGTCGTCCACGGTGACCGTCACCGTCGTCACGGTCAGGCCGGTGCGGGCGGCGATCCCGTCGGCCACCGCTGCCCGGACCGACTCGGCGACGGCGGACACGCTGTGCCCGTACCAGGTGATCAGATGCAGGTCGAGGCCCACGGACCGGTCGTGCAGGCGTACGGACGCCGGGTTGACCGCGCAGACGCCGCGTACCTGACGGGCCGCTTCGGTCGCGATCCGCGTGACGGTCGGCACGTCGATGTCGGTCGGGGCGACGCCGGTCGTGGTGGACGGGCGGGTGGTCATCGGCGGCGCCGGGAGCCGGTGCGGTCGCCCAGCCCGGTGACCGCGAGGTCACCGTCGAGCACCCGGACGACGAGCCAGCCGAGCAGGCCGGCGAGTACGGCGACGGCGGTCACCTCGACGCCGGCGAGCGCCCAGACCGCCACCCCGAGGAAGCCGGCGAGGAAGCCGAACTGCTGTCGCGACATGTCACCTCCCGGCCGGTGCGCTACCGGCGATGCCGCTGGATACACCGAGCGGCCATCCCTGGAACGTCGCGCCGATGTGATCCGCGTCACATCACGCCTCGGCTCGCCATGATCGGGCACCTAGACTCGGCCCGGTCGACGACCGGGGGATGGGGCAGATGACGAGCAGCGACGATCGCGGCTGGCTGCGGGCCCTGCCCGCCGACGGTGGGCGCGATGCGCTGTTCACCCGCGCCGGCCACTGGGTGTACGCGGCATGCCGGCTCAGCGACCTGGTCCAGGGTCGTCCTCCGGGTGTGACCGGCAGCCAGTGGAGTTCGGCCAGCCGGACGGCGTTCGACCTCGTGGTCTGCGCCGCCGACTCCGGCCGGCCGGTCGTCGCGGTGGAGATCGGCCCGGTCGCGCTGCCCGGTTCGGCCCAGCAGCGCGCCGAGCGACTCACGGACGCGGTCAGCGCCGCGGTGGGGCTGCCCGTGCTGCGGGTCGGGTCGCCCACGCTGCGGGCCGCCGAGCACGGCCGGCGTCTGGTCGAGTACGTGATCGACGCGCGGGCCTACGCGGCGGGCGCCGGGCTGGGTGGTGGCGAGGACGAGCCCGCCCCGGTGGGCTTCCGGGACATCCTCGGGCGGCTTCCGGACGGTCGCACCGGCCCGGTCAACGACCTCGGCGCGGTGACCCGCGCGGCGGCCGTCGAGGCGTACGTGGCCGGGCGGCTGGCCGACCCGATCGTCCGCGCGCTGCACGTGCGTTGGGTGGACGGCCCGGCGCAGGGGTGGGGTTGGGTGCAGGTGCGCCCGGACGTGTGTCTGGTGGAGCGGGTCTCCGTGACGGAGCAGCGGTTCTCCTGTGGCGTCGACGCGGCCCGATTGGCCGAGGATCTCGCGGCGGTCGCCGTCGGTGCGCGGCTGCGCGCACTGGAGGCCGACGGCCCGGCACTGCTGGCGCGGGCCGATCTCACCGCGGAGATCGTCGCGTTGAGCCGTCGCCGTCACGAACTGGTGGGTGGTTTCGCCTTCGACCACCTCTGCGTCGACTGACCGAACACTTTCCGCGTTGGCCCCTGCCCCGCACCCGATCCGCGTCGGGTAGGGGCCAATTTTCTGTGCACCGGTTGAACCTTCCCGAGCGCGGTCCCGTACTCCTGCGCGAATGAACAGGATCTCCCCATCCGCGTCGACGGGACGCGGGAGACGGTGCGGAAAGGGCATCGTCGGCCATCGACACGTTACCGGGTAGGTCGCGGTGGTCGCCGCCGTGGCGTGCCATCTGACATCCGTCGGTCCGCCGAGGGCAGGAATCCACTACCGGATCGAGAAGGAGAGCAATTCGATGCGCAGGTCCACTCGGGCGCGCCGGCCATCCGGCATCGCGCGGAGCAAGCGTCTGTTGGCTGTTGTCGGCACGCTCGTGGTCTTCGGCGGAGTAGTTGCCGTCACCCAGATTTCGTCGGCCCAGGACCGGCGGACGAACAAGCCCCGTCCGGCCTCGGGGCAATGCGTGGAGCCGAGCCCGGGATCGACCGCGCCGAGCGGCGCCTCGACCAGTCGGACCTGGCAGAACGGCCGATGGGTACGCAATCACTGGGGTGACGGGCAGCAGACGGTCGCGGAGTGCGAGGACGGCAAGGACGGCACGGTCGGCACCGGTTCGGCCATCGCCTGTCCGGATGTGGCGGCCAAGCTGCCGCAGGTGCCGGACCGGGCGCGGGCCGAGGTCGACCGCAACCTGGCGCAGTTGCAGACCCAGATCGCGGATGCCGACCGCCGGCTGGCCGCCGAGGGCAACAAGGGTGAGGCGTTCATCCGCAACGCGATCCTGCAGCCGTTGGCCTCCAAGCGGAAGGCGGTGCTGGATCGGATCACGCTCGCCATCGACCGGGTCGGGCCTCGCCCGCAGGGTCTGGCGCAACTCGCCGAGTGCCAGGTGCAGCCGACCGGCAACAACGGTGGCGGCAACAACGGTGGCGGCAACAACGGTGGCGGTGGGAACACCGGCGGTGGCAACAACGGCGGTGGCAACAACGGCGGTGGCAACAACGGCGGCGGTGGGAACACCGGCGGTGGCAACAACGGTGGTGGCAACAACGGTGGCGGGAACGCCCCCGGCGCCGGGCTCGGCGTGCTCGCCAACAACTGCGACGAGAGCCAGTTGCAGGCGCACGACGGTTTCCAGAACGGCAACCGCTGCGTGAGCACCGCGTTCGGTGAGGTCGGCGCCGCCGCCAACAACCCGTCGCTGCTGATCACCCAGTTCCCGCAGCAGGTCGCCCGCGACCAGTCCTTCACCCTGCGGATCAGCACCCGCAACCTGGTCCGGGATCGCTTCCTCGCGGCCGGTCAGGGCGGGTACTACGTGGAGAGTTCGCTGCTCAACGGCCAGGGCCTGGTCCGGGGCCACTTCCACACCGCCTGCCGGATGCTGGACAGCCTGACCGCGCCGCCGGAGCCGCAGGAGGTGCCGGCGTTCTTCGTCGCCACCGAGGACGGTCGCGGCGGTGCCCAGCCGGACGAGGTGGCCATCCAGATCCCGGGTCTGCCGGAGTCGGGTACGGCGCAGTGCGCGGTCTGGGCCGGTGACGGTTCACACCGTCTGCCGATGATGGAGCGGGCCAACCAGACCCCGGCGTTCGACGCGGTACGTATCGAAGTCAACTGATTCTGGAGTAGGCCGGTCACCCGGGGCGAGCAGCCTCGGGTGACCGGCCGTACACAAACTGACGGGGTCACGCCGTTACCGGCGGGACCCCGTCCTGTGTCGCCCGATCAGCGGTTCTTGTACGCCTCGACGACCTCGACCGGGATCCGACCCCGTTCGGAAATCTTGTAGCCGTTCTTGACCGCCCATTCCCGGATGGCGCGGTTTTGCTCCCGGTCCATTCCCGCGCCGCTGGGTCGCCCTGGGCGCCGGACTGTCCGCGTGCTCTCCGCCGGACCGCGACCGATCCGCCGACCGGCATTGATGTACGGATCCAGTGCCTTGCGCAGGACGCCAGCATTCTCGTCCGAGACGTCGATGGTGTAGGCCACGCCGTCGAGGCTGAACTCGACGGTGCGGTCGGCCTTCCCGCCGTCGAGGTCGTCCGTCAGCACCGTGATTACTTTTCTCGCCATTGCCAATTACTCCCTGTGTGTGGCGGGATGTGTCCAAAGTCTGACCTACTACCCGGGGAAACCGCAACAATATGCGTGCCATTCATTTCGGCGCGTCGCGATTGAGTGCTCAGCAAAACCGGGATCGGGTGCTGAATCGACGGCGCGGACGCAATGTCATTCGTGAGCAGGCCAGGCCAGCCCGCCGGCGACGGACACCTCCGCCCGCGTGGAAACCCGCAGCTTGCGCGGCAGTGCGGCGGTCATCCATTTTCACCGTCCGCTCCGATGCGTGCAGTTCGTCGGCGGCGTTGCGACCGGCGGCGATCGCCCGCAGCAGCCGGCGCTCCGCGCTGTTCAAGTCGACGGGCACGGGCCACGACGGCAGCAGCGGCGCGACCGGCCCCGAGTTCGCCGGACGCCGACTCGTCGTCGGCACGTCGGCAGTGGTCTGGGTCACACCCCGGAACAAGGGGAACGCTTTGTTACTTGAGTGGTACACGCTCAACTCAACGCGATAGCAGGTGTTCGATGGCAACTCTTCCGGTACTTCCCCTGACCGACGCCGTTCTGCTGCCCGGCATGGTCATCCCGGTGACCCTCGACCCGACCACCCAGGCCGCCATCGACGCGGCGCGGGCGACCGGCGACCGCAAGCTGCTGGCCGTGCCGCGTATCGACGGCGAGTACGGCCCGGTCGGAGTGGTCGCCACCATCGAGAAGGTCGGCCGGCTGCCCGAGGGCGAGCCCGCCGCCGTCATCCGTGGCCTGTCCCGGGCCCGGATCGGTTCCGGCGTGCCCGGCCCCGGCGCCGCACTCTGGGTCGAGGCGACCGAACTCGACGAACCCGCGCCCGCCGGCCGCGCCCGGGAACTCGCCCGCGAGTACCGGGCCCTGGTGACCTCCGTGCTCCAGCAGCGGGGCGCCTGGCAGGTCATCGACGCGGTGGAACGCATGACGGACCTCTCCGAGCTGGCCGACTCGGCCGGCTACGCGCCCTGGCTGACTCTGGACCAGAAGACCGAGCTGCTCGCCGCGCCGGACGTCACCGCCCGACTGGAGCTGCTGGTCGGCTGGGTGAAGGACTACCTGGCCGAGCAGGAGGTCACCGAGCAGATCAACAGCGACGTCCGCGAGGGGCTGGAGAAGTCCCAGCGGGAGTTCCTGCTGCGCCAGCAGCTCGCCGCGATCCGCAAGGAGCTGGGCGAGGACGAGCCGGACGGCTCGGCCGACTACCGCAGCCGGGTCGAGAGCGCCGAGCTGCCGGAGAAGGTCCGCGAGGCGGCCCTGCGGGAGGTCGGCAAGTTGGAGCGGGCCAGTGATGCCTCCCCGGAGGCGGGCTGGATCCGCACCTGGCTGGACACCGTGCTCGAAATGCCGTGGGGCACGCGTACCCAGGACAACACCGACCTGGCCGCGGCCCGTGCGGTGCTCGACGACGACCACGCCGGCCTGGCCGACGTCAAGGACCGCATCCTGGAATACCTGGCCGTGCGCAACCGGCGGGCCGAGCGCAACCTCGGCGTGGTCGGTGGTCGCGGCTCCGGCGCGGTGCTCGCCCTCGCCGGCCCTCCCGGGGTCGGCAAGACCAGCCTCGGCGAGTCGGTGGCGCGGGCGCTCGGGCGGAACTTCGTGCGGGTCTCGCTCGGCGGTGTGCGCGACGAGGCCGAGATCCGGGGCCACCGGCGCACGTACGTCGGCGCGCTGCCCGGCCGGATCGTCCGTGCGCTGCGGGAGGCCGGCTCGATGAACCCGGTCGTGCTCCTCGACGAGGTGGACAAGCTGGCCGCCGGCTACGCCGGCGACCCGGCCGCCGCCCTGCTGGAGGTGCTGGACCCGGCGCAGAACCACACCTTCCGGGACCACTACCTGGAGGTCGACCTGGACCTGTCCGACGTGCTCTTCCTGGCCACCGCCAACGTGGTGGAGTCCATCCCCGGCCCGCTGCTGGACCGGATGGAGCTGGTCATGCTGGACGGCTACACCGAGGACGAGAAGGTCGCCATCGCCCGGGACCACCTGCTGCCCCGGCAGCGGGAGCGGGCCGGGCTGACCGCCGACGAGGTCAGCATCGCCGACGAGGCGCTCGCGCTGATCGCGGGGGAGTACACCCGGGAGGCCGGCGTCCGGCAGCTCGAACGTGGCCTGGCCAAGATCCTGCGCAAGGTGGCGGTGGCGCTGGCGACCGACCCGACGCCGGTACGTGTCGACACCGACAACCTCGCCACCTACCTGGGGCGGCCGAAGTTCACCCCGGAGTCGGCCGAGCGCACCGCGGTGCCCGGCGTGGCCACCGGCCTCGCCGTCACCGGCGCCGGCGGGGACGTGCTGTTCATCGAGGCGACAAGCATGGAGGGTGAGCCGGGGCTGACCCTGACCGGTCAGCTCGGTGACGTGATGAAGGAGTCGGCACACATCGCCCTGTCGTACCTGCGCTCCAACGGGCGGCGGTTCGGCATCGACCCGAACGTCCTGGCCGGACGCCGGATCCACGTCCACTTCCCGGCGGGCGCGGTGCCCAAGGACGGCCCGAGCGCCGGCATCACCATGGTCACGGCCCTGGCGTCACTGGTCACCGGCCGACCGGTCCGCCCGGAGTTCGGGATGACCGGCGAGGTGACGCTCTCCGGTCGGGTGCTGCCGATCGGCGGGGTGAAGCAGAAGCTGCTCGCCGCGCACCGGGCCGGCCTCACCGAGGTCATCATCCCGGCCCGCAACGAGCCGGACCTGGACGACCTGCCGACCGAGGTGCGCGAGGCGCTGACCGTGCACACCCTGGCCGACGTGGCCGACGTGCTCGCCCTGGCGCTGCGCCCGGCCGAGGTCGAGGCGCTGGACGGCCCGGCGCTCGCCGCGGCCTGACGCTCCACCGCAATGGCCCCCGCCGTCTTAGAGACGGCGGGGGCCATTGATGTACGCGCACAGCGGGCTACTGTCTCGCTTGAGCCCTCAACTACCTCTCCGCCGCGAGGCGGTGCCCCTGGAGGAAACCCCCGTGAACGTGCTGCTCTGGATCATCCAGATCCTGCTCGCCGCTGTCTTCGCCGGCGCCGGCCTGGCCAAGCTGACCCAGCCGAAGGAGAAGCTGCGCGACCGGATGGGCTGGGTCGACCCCGTTCCGCCGACCCAGGTCAAGGCGCTCGGCGCCGTCGAGGTGCTGGCCGCCCTCGGGCTCGTGCTGCCCGCCCTCACCGGCATCGCCACCGTGCTCACCCCGCTGGCCGCCCTCGGGCTGGTCATCGTCATGATCGGCGGCATCCTGGTGCACCTGCGCGATCTGAAGAAGCAGGACACGCAGGACGGCCGGCGGACGGAGATCCAGGGCGCGATCACCTGCGCGGTGCTGCTCGTCCTCGCCGCCGTGGTGGTGTGGGGCCGCTTCGGCCCGTACTCCTTCTGACCGGCACCGTCGGCGCAGCAGCGGGCGCAGCGCCGGGAACAGGTCCAGCACCTCCGCCGTCGCCACCGCCCCGTCGCGCCTGCCGTCGGCGACCAGGCGCA
>NZ_JBEYTO010000018.1:0-4043 GCF_040643095.1 Micromonospora sp. NPDC047467
CTGCGCGCTGCGCGTCGCCCTGTGCGCGGTTAGCTTTTATGGGGTTTTGCCCCCGCTGTTTTAACCAGCCGGCCCGGGCCCGGGGGGGTGTCGGCCGACACCCCGACGTCCCGAAACGCCGAGTGGATCTAGCGCTCGCGGTGGCGTGTCGGTGGTGCGGACTAGGCTTGCGGGCGTGGCTGACCCCTCGACCTACCGTCCCGCACCCGGCACGATCCCGGAGTCACCGGGGGTCTACCGCTTCCGCGACGGCACCGGCCGGGTGATCTACGTCGGCAAGGCGAAGAACCTGCGCAGCAGGCTCAACTCCTACTTCGGCGATGTGTGGAACCTGCACGAGCGCACCCGGCAGATGGTCACCACCGCCGAGTCGGTGGACTGGATCACCGTCGGCACCGAGGTCGAGGCGCTCCAACTGGAGTTCACCTGGATCAAGCAGTACGACCCCCGGTTCAACGTCCGCTACCGCGACGACAAGTCGTACCCCTACCTGGCCGTCACCCTCGACGAGGAATACCCCCGGCTGCAGGTGATGCGCGGCGCCAAGCGCAAGGGTGTGCGCTACTTCGGGCCCTACTCGCACGCCTGGGCGATCCGCGAGACCCTCGACCTGCTGCTGCGGGTGTTCCCCGCCCGGACGTGCTCGACCGGGGTGTTCAAGCGGGCCGGCCAGGTCGGTCGCCCCTGCCTGCTCGGCTACATCGGCAAGTGCTCGGCGCCCTGCGTCGGCACCGTCTCCGCCGACGAACACCGGGCCATCGTCGACGGGTTCTGCGACTTCATGGCCGGGCGCACCGACACCATGGTCCGCAAGATCGAACGCGAGATGATCGAGGCGAGCGAGCAGCTGGAGTTCGAGCGGGCCGCCCGGCTGCGCGACGACGTGGCCGCACTGCGCCGGGCCATGGAGAAGCAGACTGTGGTGCTCGGCGACGGCACCGACGCGGACGTGGTCGCGTTCGCCGACGACCCCCTTGAGGCTGCCGTGCAGGTCTTCCACGTCCGCGACGGCCGCGTCCGCGGCCAGCGCGGCTGGGTCGTGGAGAAGACCGAGGACCTGACCACCGGCGACCTCGTCCACCACTTCTGCACCCAGGTGTACGGCGGTGAGCACGGCGAAACCGACGTACCCCGGGAGTTGCTCGTGCCCGCGCTGCCCGCGGACGCCGACGCGCTGGCCGAATGGCTCACCAACCACCGCGGCAGCCGGGTGTCGCTGCGGGTGCCGCAGCGCGGCGACAAGCGGGCACTGATGGAGACGGTGGAGCGCAACGCCAAGGACGCGCTGGCCCGGCACAAGCTCAAGCGGGCCGGTGACCTGACCACCCGAGGCAAGGCACTGGACGAGATCAGCGAGGCGCTCGACATGCGTACCTCGCCGCTGCGCATCGAGTGCTTCGACATCTCGCAGATCCAGGGCACCGACGTCGTCGCCAGCATGGTGGTCTTCGAAGACGGTCTGCCCCGCAAGAGCGAGTACCGGCGGTTCATCGTCCGGGGCGCGACCGACGACCTCTCCGCGATGTCCGAGGTGCTGCGCCGCCGCTTCGCCCGCTACCTCGACGCGCGGGCCGAGACGGGAGAAGTGGGTGTGGAGTCCGCCGACGACCCAGCCGCACCCGGAGGCGCGGTCGATCCGCAGGTCGGCGTCCTGGTCGACCCGACCACCGGGCGGCCCCGGAAGTTCGCGTACCCGCCGCAGCTCGTGGTCGTCGACGGCGGCGCGCCGCAGGTCGCGGCGGCCGCCCAGGCCCTCGCGGACATGGGGATCGACGACGTCGCGCTGTGCGGCCTGGCCAAGCGGCTGGAGGAGGTGTGGCTCCCCGACGACGAGTTCCCGGTCATCCTGCCGCGCACCTCCGAGGGGCTCTACCTGCTGCAACGGGTCCGTGACGAGGCGCACCGCTTCGCCATCACGTTCCACCGCCAACGCCGCTCCAAGCGAATGACCGAGTCGGCGCTGGACACCGTTCCCGGCCTGGGGGAGGTACGCCGCAAGGCCCTGCTGCGGCACTTCGGCTCGCTCAAGCGACTCTCCACCGCCAGTGTCGACGAGATCACCGAGGTGCCCGGGGTGGGTCGGCGTACCGCCGAGGCGATCCTGGCCGCCCTCGACAAGGACACGGCGGCGAACGACGAAACAACAGCGACGCCAAGTCCGTAGCCTGCTGGCCCGCCCGTCCCCGTGCCTGCCCGCTAGCCTGCCTGCCTGCGGTCTGTCCGTGTGCCCGGTTTGTCGTGTGCCCGGTCTGTCGTGTGCTCGGTCTGTCGTGTGCCCGGCTCCGTCTGTCGGTTGTTCGCATGATCGTGCTCGATCCTGGTTGTAGCGGCCTCGTTCCCTGGGTGAGGGCCCTGTTTCCTGGTTCGAGCACATGGGTTGGTTGGTGCGCGGCCTGGGGTTCCGGCCGGTGGAATCCCGTGCTTCCCGGCCTCTCCGGTCCGCAGCCCTCCCGGGCGAGCGTCGCCGTCGCGCAGCGGCGTCGTTTGGGGTGGGCGTCCGGTTGGGCGCTTGGCGGCGTCCGAATCCTGACAGCGAGCGCTTGATCGACTCCATGTCGCCGATGTGGGGGTATCCGGGACGCTCTGATACCGCGATATCGGCGATACGGAGTCGATCACCGCCCGGCGCCGGGTTCGGCGGGCCGGTTTGTCGGGTTTGGGGTCGGGGTCCCGTGGTCGGTGGCACGCTGGCGGCGGAATGATGGGCCGGGCCGGGTGGTTGTACAGGGGGTAACCACGACAGTCGCGGCCCCCGGCCCGACCGCGTTGGCCGCCGGGGAACATCCACCCGACCGGCCCGGTTACATCCCCCTGGACCACCCGAGCAGCCCTCCCAGGCCGCCGGGCAGATCCCCCGGAGCGCGGTGGAATGAGTCGCCGGCCCCGACAGTTACATCCCCCTGGACCACCCGAGCAACACCCCAGGCACGTCGGGTGAGATCCCCCGGAGTGCGGTGGAATGAGTCGCCGGCCCCGACGGTTACATCCCCTGGACCACCCGAGCAGGCCCCCCGGGCCGCCGGTGAGATCCCCCCGAACTCCCCCCCTTGCACCGCAGCGCGCCAGCCCCCGCTGGTGTCGCGGACCCCCGAATCGCAGAGGAGCACGCCATCATGCGTACCGATCTGATTCGTAAGACCGCTCTGACCGCTGCCGGCCTCGCCTTCACCGGCGGCGCCATCGCCGGCCCCGTCACCACCGCCTACGCCGCCTCGGACGCCAAGCCGGCCACCCAGACCCAGGGCAAGAGCGAGCGTCAACTCGACGTCCGCTACGAAGCCCAGCCGAACTTCTACTACTGCGGCCCCGCCGCCGCCCGCAACGCCCTGTCCGTACAGGGCAAGGACATCAGCGTCGACGCCATGGCCAAGGAAATGGGCACCACCGAGAACGGCACCAACAGCATCAACGACATCACCCCCGTCCTGAACAAGGAAACCGGCAAGAACGACGCCTACCGCTCCGTGGAGATCAGCACCCCCACGGCAGACGACAAGCAGACCGACAAGCTGCGCACCGATGTCGTCAAGACCGTCGACGACGGCCGCGCCGTCGTCGCCAACATCGCCGGCACCACCACCGACACCAACGGCAACACCCACTCCTTCGAAGGCGGCCACTACATCAGCGTCGTCGGCTACCACGACAACGGCAACACCGTCACGATCGCCGACTCCGCCAACCCCAACACCGCCTCCTACGACGTCACCATCGACCACCTCGCCGACTGGATCGCCACCCGCGGCTACGCCACCAGCTGACCCACCCACCACGCACCACCGAAGGGCCGGACCCCACCAAGGGCCCGGCCCTTCGTCGTGGGATTAGCCAGCGGCCAGGACGAGCCGGGGGCCTACCGACCGTAGGGCCGGACCCAACCGGGGCCCGGCCCTTCACCGGCATACACGCCAGCCGGCCGCGAGCACGGGCCGGGACCACACGGTCCGCGGGCCCTTTGGAGCTGATGCCGTAAACGATTCAACGCCTCGCGCTGGGTGAGTCCGACTCGCATGAGCCGAGAGGATCGGGATCGCACGCGAGCC
>NZ_JBEYTO010000018.1:4141-65810 GCF_040643095.1 Micromonospora sp. NPDC047467
CGAGGTGCACGCCCGCACGCGAGCCAGGTGCACGCCCGCACGCGAGCCAGGTGCACGCCCGCACGCGAGCCAGGTGCACGCCCGCACGCGAGCCAGGTGCACGCCCGCACGCGAGCCAGGGCACCCGCCGCACGCGGGCGGCGTCGAAGAAGATGCGCCGAATGATTCGTCTACGACATCAGCTCCAAAGCACGCCAACCCCATTGCCCCGATCCGGTCGGGTCCAACAGCGGACACGCCGTGACCAGGCAGTCACCCGGTCGCCCCACCGGACGAGGCGCGGCCGACAACAAACGCACACGCCCCGACACCCATCCGCCGAGCCGGTTGACGCCCACTGGTCAGCGTCAGCCGCCGAACGCGGGCCACGTGGCCGCCGGGCGTCGGCGGCCACGTGGTGCGGGGCCGGACACGAGACCCCGGGTGTGATCAGGCCGGGCTGGTCTCGGCGGCGAGGACGGTCAGGATCTGCTCGCCGTACTTGGCGAGCTTGCTCTCACCGACCCCGCTGACCCGCGACAGCTCGGTCAGCGAGGCGGGCGCGTCGCTGGCGATCTGGCGCAGGGTGGCGTCGTGGAAGATCACGTACGCCGGGAGGCCCTGCTCCTTGGCGGTGGCCGCCCGCCAGGCGCGCAGCCGTTCGAACAGCGACGCGGCGGCCGGCGTCAGGTCGGCGACCACGGTGGCCGCGCCGCGCGGCTTCGACGAGCGACTCGACGCGGGCCTCTCCGGTTCGCGGCGCATTGTCACGACACGTCGGCGGCCCAGCACGTCGGCGCTCGCCTCGGTCAGGGCCAGCGTGCCGTAATCGCCCTCCACGGCGAGCAGCCCTTCGGCGAGCACCTGCCGGACCACGCCGCGCCACTCGGCCTCGCTCAGCTCGGTGCCGATGCCGAAGACGGTCAGCGAGTCGTGACCGTGCTGAGTGATCTTGTCGGTCTGTTTGCCGAGCAGGATGTCGATGCAGTGCCCTGCGCCGAACCGCTGGTTGCGCTCGCGGTCCAGCCGGAAGACGGTGGAGAGCAACTTCTGGGCGGCGACCGTGCCGTCCCAGGATTCCGGTGGGTTGAGGCAGGTGTCGCAGTTGCCGCAGGCCGCCGTCGTGGTCTCGCCGAAGTATTCGAGCAGTTGGACCCGCCGGCAGCGCACCGTCTCGCAGAGCGCGAGCATCGCGTCCAGGTGTGCGGCGAGGTTGCGGCGGTGGGCGAGGTCGCCGTCCGACGTCTCGATCATCTTGCGCTGCTGGACGACGTCCTGCAGCCCGTACGCCAGCCAGGCGGTGGACGGCAGCCCGTCGCGGCCGGCGCGGCCGGTCTCCTGGTAGTAGCCCTCGACCGACTTGGGCAGGTCGAGGTGGGCGACGAAGCGGACGTCCGGCTTGTCGATGCCCATGCCGAAGGCGATGGTGGCGACCATGACCAGGCCGTCCTCGCGCAGGAAGCGCTGCTGGTTGGCGGCGCGGGTGGCCGCGTCCAGGCCGGCATGGTACGGCAGGGCGGCGATGCCGTTGGCGGTGAGGAACTCCGCCGTCTTGTCCACCGAGGCGCGGGACAGGCAGTAGACGATGCCGGCGTCGCCGGGGTGCTCGTCGCGCAGCAGGGCCAGCAGTTGCTTACGCGGCTCCCGTTTGGGCACGATCCGGTACTGGATGTTGGGCCGGTCGAAGCTGGCCACGAAGTGCCGGGCGTCGTCGAGATTGAGGCGGGTGGCGATCTCGGTGCGGGTGGCGCTCGTCGCGGTGGCGGTCAGCGCGATGCGGGGGACCTGCGGCCAGCGCTCGTGCAGCATCGACAGCGCGAGGTAGTCGGGCCGGAAGTCGTGCCCCCACTGGGACACGCAGTGCGCCTCGTCGATCGCGAACAGGGAGATGCGCCCCCGGTCCAGCAGGGCGAGGGTGGACCGGACGCCGAGCGCCTCCGGGGCCAGGTAGAGCAGGTCCAGCTCGCCGGCGACGAAGGCCGCCTCGACCCGGCGCCGAGCGTCGAGCGTCTGGGTCGAGTTGAGGAAGCTGGCCCGGACGCCGACTGCGGTGAGCGCGTCCACCTGGTCCTGCATGAGCGCGATCAGCGGGGAGACGACGACGGCGACACCGTCGCGGACCAGGGCCGGGATCTGGTAGCACAGCGACTTGCCGCCGCCGGTGGGCATGAGCACCAGCGCGTCGCCGCCGGACACGACGTGGTCGATGACCTCCTGCTGGAAGCCGCGGAAGGCGTCGTAGCCGAACACCCGGCGCAGCACCGGCAGCGCGCCCTCGGTCCGCAGGTCGGTGGGGGAAGCCATCCGGGGAGTCTACGAGCCCACCCCGACACCGCCCGCCCGGCGCACCCGGGGTGCCCCGGCCGACGTTCCCGGTCGTCCCCGCGACGCATACCCGTCGCGACGCGGCCGGGGAGATAGAGTCGCTGATTGACCATTCGCGGCCGATGGCGGTCGCGGCGCCACGGCTTGGGGGTACGGGTGAGCGAGGCGCGCACAGCCGCTGACCGGATCGACGACCCGGCGGCGACCGACGGGCAACCGACAGCCGAGTCGGAGACCACCCTCGTGGTGGTCACCGGGCTCTCCGGCGGTGGCCGCAGCACCGTCGCCCGGGCGCTGGAGAACGTCGGCTACTACGTGGTGGACAACCTGCCGCAGGCGCTGATGTTGGACATGGCGGAGCTGGCGTTCAAGGCCGGCGGCGCGGCCCGGCGTACCGCGATGGTGCTGGACGTGCGCTCCCGCGCCTTCTCCACCGACCTGGTCGGGGCGATCCGTGAGCTCAAGGAGCGCGGTTTCTCGCCCCGGGTGGTCTTCGTCGACGCCGACGACGAGGTGCTGATCCGACGGTTCGAGAGTGTCCGGCGCTCGCACCCGTTGCAGGGCGACGGGCGGTTGGCCGACGGCATCGCCGTGGAGCGCGGGTTGTTGGAGGAGGCCCGCGACCAGGCTGACGTGATCATCGACACCAGCCATCTCAACGTCAACCAGCTTCGTCGGCGCATCGAGGAGCTGTTCGGCGGCGAGGACGCCCGCCGGCTGCGGGTCACCGTGCTGTCGTTCGGCTTCAAGTACGGCCTGCCGCCCGACGCCGACTTCGTGTTGGACGCCCGGTTCCTGCCCAACCCGTACTGGGTGCCGGAGCTGCGGGAGCACACCGGGCGGGAGGAGGCGGTCAGCGCGTACGTGCTGGGCCAGGAGGGCGCGGACGCGTTCGTCGGCTCGTACGCCGACCTGGTCAACGCCACCACCACGGGGTTCGAGCGGGAGGGCAAGCGGTACCTGACGGTGGCCGTGGGCTGCACCGGCGGCAAGCACCGCAGCGTGGCCATCGCCGAGGAGCTGGCCGGCCGGCTGCGTCAGTCCGGGCTGGCGGCCAACGCCCAGCACCGCGACCTGGGGCGGGAATGACGGCGCGCAGGGTGGTGGCGTTCGGCGGTGGGCACGGGCTGTCCGCGTCGCTGCGGGCGCTGCGCCACTGCGCCCCCGAACTCGACCTGGACATCACCGCCGTGGTCACTGTCGGTGACGACGGTGGTTCCAGCGGACGGCTGCGCGCCGAACGGGGCGGTCTGCCGCCGGGCGACCTGCGGCAGGCACTTGTCGCGTTGGCCGGTGACCATCCGGCCACCCGACGCAGTGCCGGGTTGTTCCAGCACCGCTTCGCCGGCGCGCTGGCTGTCGGCGTACCACAGGGGAGCGCGACCGACCCGAACCCGGCCCGCGCCGACGGGCTGGCCGGGCACGCGGTGGGCAACCTGGTGCTCTGCGGCCTGATGGAGCTGCTCGGGGACCCGGTGGCGGCGCTGGAACACGCGGGGGCGATGCTCGGCACGGTCGGTCGGGTGCTGCCGATGTCGCGTCAGCCGGTCGACATCGAGGCGCGGGTGCGCGGCGCGGACCCGGCCGCCCCGGACGAGGTGTGCACGGTACGCGGCCAGCACCAGGTGGCGGTCACCACCGGGCGGGTCGAGTCGCTGCGGCTCACTCCGGCCGCCCCGGCGGCCTGCGCCGAGGCCCTCGCGGCGATCGGCGCGGCGGACTGGTTGATCTTCGGGCCGGGCAGTTGGTACACGAGTGTCCTGCCGCACCTGCTGGTGCCGCAGTTGGCCGACGCGATCGTGTCCAGCTCCGCCCGGCGGCTGGTCACCCTGAACCTGGCTGCCGAGAAGGAGACCCTCGGGCTCTCCGTCGCCGATCATCTCGCGGCGCTGCACTGGTACCTTCCCGAGCTCAAGGTGGATCTCGTGCTCGCCGACGCCAAGGCGGTGGGTGACCCCGAACCGGTCGAACGTGCGGCAGAATCGCTGGGTGCCCGCCTGGTCCTCGCCCCCGTCGCCGTTACCGACGGCACTCCCCGCCATGATCCGGCTGCCCTGGGCGCCGCGCTGGTGCCTGTCCTGGGTGCCGATCGTTAGACACGTACGTAATCTCCGGCGACACGCCGGAACAGGTCCGTGAGGGGACGCACAATGGCGATGACGGCCGCGGTCAAGGACGAGCTGAGTCGGGTCGACGTGCCCAAGCCCTGCTGCCGGCGGGCGGAGATGGCCGCGCTGCTGCGCTTCGCCGGCGGGCTGCACATCGTCTCCGGCCGCGTGGTGGTGGAGGCTGAGCTGGACACCGGCGCGGTGGCGCGCCGGTTGCGCCGGGAGATCGCGGAGGTCTACGGCTATCCCAGCGAGATCCATGTGCTGGCCTCCGGCGGGCTGCGCAAGGGCAGCCACTTCATCGTCCGGGTGGTCAAGGACGGCGAGGCGCTCGCGCGGCAGACCGGCCTGCTGGACGTGCGCGGCCGGCCGGTACGCGGGCTGCCCCCGCACGTGGTGGCGGCGAACGTCTGCTGCGCCGTGTCGGCCTGGCGGGGGGCGTTCATGGCGCACGGCTCGCTCACCGAGCCCGGCCGCTCCAGCGCACTGGAGATCACCTGCCCCGGCCCGGAGTCGGCGCTGGCGCTGGTCGGCGCCGCCCGCCGGATCGGCATCACCGCGAAGAACCGTGAGGTACGCGGGGTGGACCGGGTGGTGGTCAAGGACGGTGACGCGATCGCCGCGCTGCTCACCCGCATCGGCGCGCACTCCAGCGTGCTGGCCTGGGAGGAGCGCCGGGTCCGCCGTGAGGTGCGGGCCACGGCCAACCGGCTGGCCAACTTCGACGACGCGAACCTGCGCCGTTCGGCGCGGGCGGCGGTGGCCGCGGCGGCCCGGGTGACCCGGGCACTGGAGATCCTCGCCGACGAGGCGCCCAACCACCTGACCGACGCGGGCCGGCTGCGCCTGGAGCACCGGCAGGCGTCGCTGGAGGAGTTGGGGGCGCTGGCCGAGCCGCCGTTGACCAAGGACGCCATCGCCGGGCGGATCCGCCGGCTGCTGGCGCTGGCCGACAAGCGAGCCCGCGACCTGGGCATCCCGGATACCGAAGCAGCCGTCACGCCCGACATGCTCGTGGTCTGATAGGGCGGTAGGGCCGCACGGTGCGTCCGGGGCACGACCCGGCGCAGCGTGGTCCCGCACGCTCGGATATGGTCGCTGAGTACGGCAAGGGGGCCGACACAGGCACTCCTCGTCGTGCTTACCGCCTCGGGCGGTCAGGTCCTCAGACCGCGGCGGGGTGGCCGAGATGAACCGTCAACGGCCGGCTCCAGCGGTCGGCGCACACCACTTCGCCGGCCCGTTGTCGCAGCCGGCGGACCAGAACGCGAGGAGATGGGACCTGTGACCATCCGGGTTGGCATCAACGGCTTCGGCCGGATCGGCCGTAACTTCTTCCGGGCAGTGCTGGCGTCGGGCGCCGACGTCGAGGTCGTGGCGGTGAACGACCTGACCGACAACGCCACGCTCGCCCACCTGCTCAAGTACGACAGCATCCTCGGTCGCCTGCCGCACGAGGTCAAGGCCACCGCCGACGAGATCACCGTCGGGGGCAAGACCATCAAGGCGTACGCCGAGCGGGACCCGTCGAAGCTGCCGTGGGGCGACCTCGGTGTCGACGTCGTCATCGAGTCGACCGGCTTCTTCACCGACGCCACCAAGGCCAAGGCGCACGTCGACGGCGGCGCCAAGAAGGTCATCATCTCCGCTCCGGCGAAGAACGAGGACGTCACCGTCGTCATGGGTGTCAACCACGACACCTACGACCCGGCGAAGCACACCATCATCTCCAACGCTTCGTGCACCACCAACTGCCTCGCTCCGATGGCGAAGGTCCTGCACGACACGTTCGGCATCCAGCACGGTCTGATGACGACGATCCACGCGTACACCCAGGACCAGAACCTCCAGGACGCGCCGCACTCGGACCTGCGTCGGGCCCGGGCCGCCGCGCTGAACATC
The DNA here is from genome assembly GCF_040643095.1 of Micromonospora sp. NPDC047467. Taxonomy (NCBI): domain Bacteria; kingdom Bacillati; phylum Actinomycetota; class Actinomycetes; order Micromonosporales; family Micromonosporaceae; genus Micromonospora; species Micromonospora sp. NPDC047467. The sequence goes on from NZ_JBEYTO010000018.1 coordinate 10,456, forward strand.
GTGCCGACCTCGACCGGCGCCGCGAAGGCCATCGGCCTGGTGCTGCCGGACCTGAAGGGCAAGCTCGACGGGTACGCGCTGCGGGTGCCGATCCCCACCGGCTCGGTCACCGACCTGACCGTCAACGTGGGTCGTGAGACCACCGTGGACGAGGTCAACGCCGCGCTGAAGGCCGCCGCGGACGGCCCGCTCAAGGGCATCCTGGTCTACAACGAGGACCCGATCGTCTCCAGCGACATCGTCACCGACCCGGCGTCGTGCATCTTCGACGCGCCGCTGACCAAGGTGGTCGGCAACCAGGTCAAGGTCGTCGGCTGGTACGACAACGAGTGGGGCTACTCCAACCGGCTCGTCGACCTGGTCAAGTTGGTCGGTAGCTCGCTGTGAGCATCCGGACCCTCGACGACCTGCTCGCCGAGGGGGTGTCGGGTCGGCGCGTGCTGGTACGCGCCGACCTGAACGTCCCGCTCGACAAGCAGACCGGTGCCATCACCGACGACGGCCGGATCCGCGCGGTGCTGCCGACCCTCGGTGCGCTGGTCGAGGCCGGCGCCAAGGTGGTCGTCTGCTCGCACCTGGGCCGCCCGAAGGGCGCTCCGGCCCCGCAGTTCAGCCTCAGCCCGGTCGCCGGGCGGCTCGGCGAGCTGCTCGGCGCGCCGGTGCACTTCGCCACCGACACGGTTGGTGACTCCGCCCGTTCCACTGTCGAGGGCCTGGCCGACGGCCAGGTCGCCCTGCTGGAGAACCTGCGTTTCAACGCCGGTGAGACCAGCAAGGACGAGGCCGAGCGGGGCGCGTTCGCCGACCAGCTCGCCGCGTTCGGCGACGCCTACGTCGACGACGCGTTCGGCGCCGTGCACCGCAAGCACGCCAGTGTCTACGACGTGCCGGCGCGGCTGCCGCACGTCGCCGGTCGGCTGGTGCTGCGCGAGGTCGAGGTTCTCTCCACGCTCACCAGCGAGCCCGAGCGGCCGTACGTGGTGGTGCTCGGCGGGTCCAAGGTCTCCGACAAGCTGGCGGTGATCGAGGCGCTGCTGCCGACGGTCGACCGGCTGCTCATCGGCGGCGGGATGTGCTTCACCTTCCTCAAGGCCCAGGGCCTGGAGGTGGGCACCTCGCTGCTGGAGGAGGACATGGTCGAGACCTGCCGCAACCTGCTGGAGCGGTCCTCGGGCAAGATCATGCTTCCGGTCGACGTGGTGGTCGCGGATGCGTTCGCGCCGGACGCCGCGCACGACACGGTCCGCGTCGACGGCATCCCGAGTCACCGGCTCGGCCTGGACATCGGCCCGGAGACGGTGGCCGGCTTCGCCGCCGCGCTGTCGCAGGCGAAGACGATCTTCTGGAACGGTCCGATGGGCGTGTTCGAGATGGCGGCGTTCGCGGCCGGCACCCGGGGGATCGCCGAGGCGATCACCAAGGCGGACGCGTTCAGCGTCGTCGGTGGCGGCGACTCCGCCGCGGCGGTGCGTGCCCTCGGGCTGGACGAGTCGAGTTTCAACCACATCTCCACCGGCGGCGGCGCCTCCCTGGAGTATCTCGAGGGCAAGGCCCTCCCCGGCATCGCGGCCCTGGAGAACTGAATGGCGAGCACGACCCGTCGGCCGTTGATGGCCGGCAACTGGAAGATGAACCTCAACCACCTCGAGGCCAACCTGCTCGTGCAGAAGCTGGCCGCGAGCCTGAACGAGAAGCAGCTCACCGAGGTCGAGACGGTGGTGCTGCCGCCGTTCACCGACCTGCGCACGGTGCAGACCGCGGTGGACGGGGACAAGCTGCTGATCGGCTACGGCGGGCAGGACCTCTCCCCGCACGCCGGGGGCGCGTACACCGGGGACATCTCCGGCGCGATGCTCGCCAAGCTCGGCTGCACGTACGTGGCGGTCGGGCACTCCGAGCGGCGGGCCTACCACCACGAGGACGACACGGTGGTCAACGCCAAGGTGAAGGCGGCGCTCACGCACGGCCTGACCCCGATCCTCTGCGTGGGGGAGGGGTTGGACGTCCGCGAGCAGGGCACCCACGTGGCGCACTGCTCCGACCAGCTCGACGGGGGCCTCGCCGGCCTCACCGCCGAGCAGGTCCGCCAGGTCGTGGTCGCGTACGAGCCGGTGTGGGCGATCGGCACCGGCAAGACGGCCACCCCGGAGGACGCCCAGGAGGTCTGCGCGGCGGTCCGTCAGCGGCTTGCCGAGCGGTTCGACCAGGAGACCGCCGACCAGGTCAGGGTCCTGTACGGCGGCTCGGTCAAGGCGTCCAACGTCGCCTCGATCATGGGGCAGCCGGACGTGGACGGTGCCCTCGTGGGGGGCGCCAGCCTGGACGCGGAGGAATTCGCGCAGATCTGCCGGTTCCCCGAGCACATCGCCCGCTGATCGCTCGCTATCCTTGACACCGCCCGTCCGCCGGTCGGTGCCGCCGTGCCCGATCAGACCGGGCGAGGATCGCTACGAGAGGACTGCCCCCAGCCATGCCGATCTGGTTCGCATACACGTTGATCGTGTTGCTGGTCATCACGAGCATCCTGCTCACCTTGCTCATCCTGCTGCACCGCGGCAAGGGCGGCGGTCTGTCGAGCATGTTCGGCGGTGGCGTCAGCTCCAGCCTCGCCGGCTCCTCGGTGGCCGAGAAGAACCTGGACCGTTACACCGTTCTGGTGGGCGTTGTCTGGTTCGCTGCCATCGTCGGGCTGGGGCTCTGGCTTCGCCTCCAGATGAGCGGCGTTGCCTGAGCAGGCTCGTCAAGCCGTACAATCTGCGCGCGGTCCGTCACCTCGACGGGCCGCGCGCAGGCTTTTCTCCGCTGCACACCGCGTCGCCCGCCGCCCATCCCTGACGGCGGCGGGTCCCCTCCGACGACAGGAGCGAGCAGCCGTGCCAAGTGGCAACGTCATCCGAGGCGCCCGGGTCGGGTCCGCACCGATCCGCCCGGACGAGCGACACCATCCCGCCCCGCGACGGGACGTCACCTACTGGTGCCGCAACGACCACCGGACCGACATCCGGATCGCGGCGGAGGCTGCGGCGCCGCCGGTGTGGGACTGCCCGCGCTGCGGGCTTCCCGCCGGCCAGGACGAGCAGAACCCACCCGGTCGGGTGCGCGCCGAACCGTACAAGAGCCATCTGGCGTACGTGAAGGAGCGGCGTACCGCCGAGGAGGGTGAGGCGCTGCTGGCCGAGGCACTCGCCGCGCTGCGCCGCCGCCGGGGCGAGTGAGACGAAGGGCCCCTCGCGAACGAGGGGCCCTTCGATTCGATTCAGCGCAGGCTGCGCAGGCGGGCGGGCACGTCGACGGCCGCCGCCCGGTCCAGCAGCCAACGGGTACGGTCCACGCCGTGGACCCCGGCGGCCGGCAACTGCACCGGACCGGCCCCGGCGAGCGCCATGCCCACCGCGCGGGCCTTGTCCGCGCCGCCGGCTACGAGCCAGACCTCCTCGGCGGTGTTGATCGTCGGCAGGGTGAGCGTGGTCCGCACCGGCGGCGGCTTCGGGCTGCCCCGCACCGCGCTGACCGGCCGGGTCTCGTAGTGCACCGGGTGCCCCGGGAAGATCGAGGCGATGTGCCCGTCCTCCCCGACGCCCAGCATCAGCACGTCGAAGTGCGGCAGCGCGGCGGGCCGGGCGGCGCGGGCCAACTCCTCCGCGTACAGCGCGGCGGCCGCCTCGGGGTCGTTGCCGGCCGGGCCGTCCGACGCCGGCATCGGGTGCACCCGGGCCGGGTCCAGCGGCACCATGTCCAGCAGGGCGGCGCGGGCCTGGGTCTCGTTGCGCTCCGGATCTCCGGCGGGCAGGAACCGCTCGTCGCCCCACCACACGTCGACCCGGGACCAGTCCACCGCGTCGCGGGCCGGCAGCTGCCCCACCGCGCGGTACACGGCCGCGGCGACCCGCCCACCGGTGAGCACCACCGAGGCCTCACCCCGGTCGGCCTGGGCGTCGAGCAGCTTCACCAGCAGCCGAGCCGCCACGGCCTGCGCCAGCAGGTCGGCGTCGGCGTGAACGGCGACACTCGCCTCACTCATCGGTTGTGCCTTCGTTTCCCGACCGCACGCGGCGGTCGCTGTCGCATCGTGCCGGGGCGGTCTGCCCCGGAGGTGCCGGGGCGGAAGCCGGGAGCGTCCCGGCCCCGCCCCGCTGTCGTGCTCCGGACGACCGGGCTCAGCGCTCGCTCGTGCCGGTGTGCGCGGTCACCCCGGCCTCCGCGCGCTGGGCGGTGGCCGGATCCTTCCAGACGTGCACCCGCTGCGGAGAGCGCTGCTCCAGCCCGCGCAACCCGACGGTCGCGCCCAGCGCCTCCGCGTACACCTGGTCGGCGTCCAGGCGGCGCAGTTCCTCGGCCAGCTCGTCACCGAGCGGCCGGCGGACCAGTGGCAGTGTCCGGTCGTCCTGGCCGGTCCGTCGGAACACCGCCATGCTGTCCTCGCGGGTCAGCGTGAGCTGGTCGCCGTTGGCGCAGCTCAACTGCACCTCCCGCATCCGGGGGAACTCGTTGGTGTCTACCCGGCGGGGGGTGATGCCCAGCCGGCTGGACAGCCAGCCGACCATCAGCTCCGCGGTCGGGTCGCTGGACGGCGCGACCACCGTCGCCTCGGTGACCTTCGCCTGGGTGGTGTCGAACGCCCCGGCGACGAGGGTCCGCCACGGGGTGATGCGCGTCCACGCCAGATCGGTGTCACCCGGCGCGTAGTCGTGCGCCCGCTGCCGCAGCGCGGCGATCGGGTCGGCCGCCTGCGCGCTGTCGGTGATCCGCCGGTCGGCGACCACGCCGAGGAAGTCGGTGGCGATCTCCGCCGGAGGTTCACCGTGCCACCAGGTCACCACCGGTACGTCCGGCACCAGCAGCGGCATCACCACCGACTCGGCGTGCAGGGCGAGCCGCCCGTACATCCGGGTGACGACCGCCTCGCACGGCCCGAGCCGGCCGCCGACCACGATCTCCGCGTCCAGCCGGTTGCGGTCCCGCTCGATGTCGGAGCGGACCACCACCAGCAGTCGGCACGGGTGAGCGGCCGCGGCGATCGTCGCCGCCGCCTCCGCCTCCCGCACCCGCTTCTCGTCCACCACCACGATGAGGGTGAGCGCCATCCCGCTGGCCACACCGCCGGCGCTGCGCCGCTCGGCGGCGAGCGCCTTGACCACCTCGTTGCCGGTGGTGTCCCACAGCCCGATCACTGGAGCCTCCTGGTCTGCTCGCTCACGCGCGCCGCCACGCCCGGCCCTCGCGGGCCAGCATCTCGTCAGCCGCCCGCGGCCCCCACTCGCCGGCGCGGTACGGCTCCGGCTTGGTGCCCTCCCAGGCATGCTCCAGCGGGTCGATCACCTGCCAGCTCTGCTCGACCTCGGCCGCGTCCGGGAACAGCGTGCGGTCGCCGATCAGCACGTCCAGCACCAGTCGCTCGTACGCCTCCGGGCTGGACTCGGTGAACGCCTCGCCGTACTGGAAGTCCATCGCGATGTCGCGGACCTCCATGGTGGTGCCGGGCACCTTCGAGCCGAACTTGAGCACCACGCCCTCGTCCGGCTGCACCCGGATCACCAACTGGTTGTTGCCCAACGACTCCATGTCGGCGTCGTTGAACGGCAGGTGCGGCGCCTTCTTGAACATGATGGCGACCTCGGTGACCCGCCGGGGCAGCCGCTTGCCGGCCCGGATGTAGAACGGCACCCCGGCCCAGCGGCGGTTCTGGATGCCCAGCCGCACCGCCACGTACGTCTCCGTGGTGGATTCGGCCGGCACGCCGTCCTCATCCAGGTAACCGACCGCGCGCTCGCCGCCGACCCAACCGGGCAGGTACTGGCCGCGGACGGTGTCCCGGGCCACGTCCTTCGGCAGGGTGATCGCCTTGAGCACCTTCAGCTTCTCGGCCCGGATCTCGTCGGCGTCGAAGCTGGTCGGCTCCTCCATGGCCACCAGAGCCAGGAGTTGGAGCAGGTGGTTCTGGAGCACGTCGCGGGCGGTGCCGACAGTGTCGTAGAAGCCGGCACGGCTGCCGATGCCGACGTCCTCGGCCATGGTGATCTGCACCGAGTCGACGTACTTGGAGTTCCACAGCGGCTCGAACAGGTTGTTGGCGAACCGCAGGGCGAGGATGTTCTGAACCGTCTCCTTGCCCAGGTAGTGGTCGATCCGGAAGACGTCCTGGCGGGTGAACACGTCGTCGACCAGGTCGTTGAGCGCCTTGGCCGACGGCAGGTCGTTGCCGAAGGGCTTCTCCACCACCACCCGGCGCCAACCGCCGGACTTGTCGTTGTCGGCCATCCCGGTGCGGGCCAACTGCTTGAGCACGACGGGGAACGCGGCCGGCGGGATGGAGAAGTAGAACGCCGCGTTGCCGGTGATGCCGTGGGTCTGACGCAGCTCGTCAAGCGTCGACGCGAGATGGTCGAAGGCGGCGTCGTCGTCGAAGGACCCGCCCACGAACTTGATGTTGCCGGCCAGCCGCGCCCAGACCTCGTCCCGCCAGGGGGTACGGGCGTGCTTGCGGGCCGCCTCGCAGGCGAGGGTCTCGAAGTCGCCGTCGCCCCAGTCCCGCCGGGCGAAGCCGAGCACCACGAAACCCGGCGGCAGCAGCCCCCGGTTCGCCAGGTCGTAGACGGCGGGCAACAGCTTCTTACGGGCCAGGTCGCCGGTCACCCCGAAGATCACCAGAGCGCACGGCTCGGGGATCCGGGGCAACCGGCGGTCCTGCGGGTCGCGCAGCGGGTTCACGCCGCCTTCTCGCTCCGCGTCAGTCACATCGTCCATCCTCACGTTCGCAGCTCACCGGCCGCGTCGAGCAGTTGGGCGATGCCGGCGGCCCGGTCGGTCAGGTGCAGCCACAGGACGGGCCGCTCCCGGCCCGCGAGGGCCTGCCGGTCCCCGGCGGCCTGCGCCGCCTGCAGCTCCCCGAAGGTGTACGGCTTGCCCGGCACCGCCAGGTCCTCCGCGACCGCGCCGGTCACCTGCAGGTAGCTGCCCACCTGCGGGCCACCCTTGTGGTACTGGCCGGTGGAGTGCAGGAACCGTGGCCCCCAACCGAAGGTGACCGGACGGCCGCTCGCCTCGGCCAGCAGCGGCCGCAGCCGGGCCGCGTCGGCGTCGGCGAAGCGGTCCAGGTACGCCATCGTGGCCAGGTAGCCGTCGTCGCCCAGCCCGTCGAGCAGCCAGCGCAGCACACCGGCCAGGTCACCCGGGGCGCCCTGCGGCGCGTACACCTCGATCGCGCCCTCGGTGAACGACGGCGACTCCGCCGGCAGGCCCGACGCCAGGAGCTTGTTGGTGTTCTCCTTGGACTCGGTGACATTCGGCTGGTTGAACGGGTCGATGCCGAGCACCACGCCGGCCACGGCGGTGGCGTACTCCCAGGCCAGGAACTGCGCGCCGAGCGGGCCGTTCACGGCCACGTCCGGGTTGGCGCCGCCGCCGGGCACGTCACCGGCGCCCAGCGCGCCGCCGTAGCTGATGGTCAGCACGTCCGGCCCGGTGGCGCCCGGGCTCTGCGGGGATTCCACCACCACCGGCAGGATGCCCACCCCGGCCTTGCCGGTCGACTCAGCGATGAGTTGCTCGGCCCAGTCGCCGAGCCCGTCGATGCCGGTGCCGTCGGACACCAGGGCGACCTTGTCGCGGGCCAGCGTCGCGGCGGCACCGAGCGCGGCGCCCAGCGCCAGCGCCGGGTTGTCGCGGTCCCCGGCGAGGGACTGGGCCAGCGCGTCGGCCTGGTCGAGCAGTTCGGCGACCTCGACCCCGGCCAGTGCGGAGGGGACCAGCCCGAACGCGGTGAGCGCCGAGTACCGGCCGCCCACGTTCGGGTCGGCGAGCACGGTGAACGCGCCCATCTCGGTGGCGGTGGTCGCCAGCGGCGAGCCCGGGTCGGTGACGATGACGAAGTGCCGGCCGGCCTCCGCCTCGCTCATCCCCGCGTCCAGGAACGCCTGCCAGTAGGCACGCCGATGGCTGTCGGTCTCCACCGTCGAACCGGACTTGCTGGCCACCACCACGACGGTGCGCTCCAGCCGGTCACCGAGGGCGGCCCGGACCTGGCCCGGGTCGGTGGTGTCCAGCACGGTCAGCGGCCGGCCCAGGGTCCGGGTGATCACCTCGGGGGCCAGCGACGAGCCACCCATGCCGGCAAGCACCACGTGGTCCAGGTCGGCCAGTTCCGCGGTCAGCTCGGCCAACTGCGCCAGCAGCTCCCGGCTGTGCCGGTGGGTGTCCACCCAGCCGAGGCGGATCTTCGCCTCGGCCTCGGCGTCCGGACCCCACAGGCCCGCGTCCTTGGCCGCGAGTCGACCGGGAACCCCGGCCTTGACCAGCGCTTCCCGCGTCGAGGCGGGCGCGGACTTGTCCACCGCGTCCGCGCCGTGGACGGCGAGACCACCGGCGGCCTCCACGGGCCCTGCGAGAAGGTCACTCATGCGTTACCACCGGCCTTCTCCGCGGCCTTCGCGTTGCCCTTGGCGGCCTTGTTCGGTGCGCCGGTGCCCTTCGCCGCCGCCTCCAGCGACTTGCGGACGCCGTCGAGCAGCTCCTGCCAGCTGGCCTCGAACTTCTCCACGCCCTCGCGCTCCAGGGTGGCGATCACGTCGGCCATGTCCACCCCGACCGACTCCAGGTCCGTGAAGACCGTCCGGGCCGCGTCGTAGGCGCCGGTGATGGTGTCCGCGCGGGTCTCGCCATGATCGGCGTACGCGTGGATGACCGACTCCGGCATGGTGTTGACCGTGCCGGGGGCGATCAGCTCCTCGACGTAGATCACGTCGCGGTAGTCCGGGTTCTTCGTCGACGTGGACGCCCACAGCGGCCGCTGCGGGTGCGCGCCGGCAGCGGCGAGCGCCTTCCAGCGGTCGGAGGAGAACACCTCGGAGTAGCGCTCGTACGCCAGCTGGGCGTTCGCGACAGCGGCGCGCCCCTTCAGTCCCAGCGCGCGCTCTTTGCCTGCGGTGTCGGAAGCCTTGTCGGCCATCCGATCCAATCGCTTGTCGACCTCGGAGTCGACGCGGGAGACGAAGAACGACGCCACCGAGCCGATGGTGGACAGGTCGTGCCCGTTGGCCTTGGCCTGCTCCAGGCCGGCCAGGAACGCCTCCATCACCGCCGAGTAGCGGTCCAGTCCGAAGATCAGCGTCACGTTGACACTGATGCCCTCGGCGAGCGTGGCGGTGATCGCCGGCAGCCCCGCCTCGGTGGCCGGGATCTTGATGAAGAGGTTGGGCCGGTCGACCAGCCACCACAGCGCCTTGGCCTCGGCGACCGTCCGGTCACTCTCGTGCGCCAGGCGCGGGTCCACCTCGATCGAGACCCGCCCGTCCACGCCGTCGCTCCCGTCGTACGACGGGCGCATCACGTCGCACGCCCACCGCACGTCGTACGTGGTGAGCATGCGCACCGACTCCTCGACCTCCACGCCACGGACGGCGAGGTCGCGCAACTGCCAGTTGTACTCGTCTGCGTCGCTCAGCGCCTTTGCGAAGATCGTCGGGTTGGTGGTGACCCCGGCGACGTGCTTCTCCCGCCGGAGCTGGTCCAGCCCACCGGAGCTGAGTCGTACCCGGGACAGATCGTCGAGCCAGACCGCCACGCCCGCGGCGGTGAGTTCGTTCAGCTTGTCGGTCATGCCGTCCACGCTCCCTCAGTTGCCGGTCGTGAAACCGGTGATGTCGCCCACCCGGGCCAGCGAGGCGTGCGCCGCCGCCACGATCCGGTCGGGGGTGAACCCGAACTGCTCGAAGAGCACGGTGTGCGGGGCGCTCGCCCCGTAGTGCTCCAGGCTGACGCTCTCGCCGAGGTCACCGACGATGCCGCGCCAGGACATCGCGATGCCCGCCTCCACGCTCACCCGTGCCTTTACCCCGCGCGGAAGGACCGACTCCCGGTAGGCCTCATCCTGCTCGTAGAACCACTCCTGGCAGGGCATCGACACCACCCGGGTCGGGGTGCCGTCGGCCTCCAGCCGCTCCCGGGCGGTCAGGCAGAGCTGCACCTCGGAGCCGGTGCCGACGATGATCACCTGCGGCTTGCCATTGGACGCCTCGGCCAGCACGTAGCCACCCTTGGCCACGCCGTCCGCGCCACCCAGCACGGCCCGGTCGAGGGTCGGCAGCGGCTGACGGCTCAGCGCCAGCGCGGTCGGCCGGTCGGTGTGCTCCAGCGTCATCCGCCACGCCCAGGCGGTCTCGTTGGCGTCCGCCGGGCGGACCACGTCCAGGCCCGGGATGGCGCGCAGCGCGGTCAGGTGCTCCACCGGCTGGTGGGTCGGGCCGTCCTCGCCCAGGCCGATCGAGTCGTGCGTCCAGACGTACGTCACCGGCAGCTTCATCAACGCGGCCAGGCGCACCGACGGACGCATGTAGTCGCTGAACACCAGGAACGTGCCGCCGTACGGGCGGGTGCCGCCGTGCAGGGCGATGCCGTTCAGGATGGCGCCCATGGCGTGCTCGCGGATGCCGAAGTGCAGCGTGCGGCCGTACTCGTGGCCCGGGAAGTCCTTGGTGGCGTGCGTGGCCGGAATGAACGACGGCTCGCCCTTCATGGTGGTGTTGTTGCTCTCGGCCAGGTCGGCCGAACCACCCCACAGCTCCGGCAGCACCGGCGCGAGAGCCTCCAGCACCTTGCCGGACGCGGCGCGGGTGGCCACGCCCTTGGCGTCGGCGGGGAAGGTGGGCAGCGCGTCGGCCCAGCCGTCCGGCAGCACCCGGCCGGCCATCCGCTCGTAGAGCGCCGCGCGCTCCGGGTTGGCCTTCTTCCAGGCGTCGAACGCGGTGGTCCACTCCTGCTGCGCCTCGGAGCCGCGGCTCATCACCTGCCGGGCGTGGCCGAGCACCTCCTCGTTGACCTCGAAGGTCTGCTCCGGGTCGAAGCCGAGGATCTGCTTGGTGGCCTTCACCTCGTCGGCGCCGAGCGCCGACCCGTGGATCTTGCCGGTGTTCTGCTTGTTCGGCGCGGGCCAGCCGATGATGGTGCGCAACGCGATGAAGGAGGGACGCCCGGTCTCGGCCTTGGCCGCCACCAGCGCCCGGTGCAGGGCCTCGGCGTCCTCGTGGTAGTCACCCTGGTCGGCGTCACCGCTACGCCAGTCGACGGTCTGCACGTGCCAGCCGTACGCCTCGTAGCGGGCCGCCACGTCCTCGCTCTTGGCGATCCGGGTGTCGTCCTCGATCGAGATCTCGTTGTCGTCGTAGACCACGGTGAGGTTGCCCAGCTGCTGGTGCCCGGCCAGGGCGCTGGCCTCGTGGCTGATGCCCTCCTCGATGTCACCGTCGGAGACGATGCACCAGATGTCGTGGTCGAAGACCGACGTGCCGGGCTCGGCCTCCGGGTCGAACAGGCCGCGCTCGCGGCGGGCCGCCATGGCCATGCCTACCGCGTTGCCGAGGCCCTGCCCGAGCGGACCGGTGGTGGTCTCCACGCCCGGCGTGTGGCCGTGCTCGGGGTGACCCGGGGTGAGCGAGCCCCACTGCCGCAGCGACTTCAGGTCGTCCAGGCTCAGCGGGTAGCCGGACAGGAACAGCTGGATGTAGAGGGTCAGGCTGGAGTGCCCGGCGGAGAGCACGAACCGGTCGCGGCCGGCCCAGTTCGGGTCGGCCGGGTTGTGCCGCATCACGCGGTTGAAGAGAAGGTAGGCCGCGGGCGCGAGGCTCATCGCGGTGCCCGGGTGGCCGTTGCCGGATTTCTCCACGGCATCCATGGCCAGCACGCGGACGGTGTCGACAGCCCGGCGATCGAGGTCGGACCAGTTGAGTTCGGAGTGCGCGGGTCGATTGGCAGCCACGATGGTTGTGCTCCTCGGCAGATGGGCGGAACCCTCACTGGTGACCTTATCGAGCGTGACTAAACGTCCGCCCGGGGATCTCTGCATGGTCTGCGGTACGGGATCGGGCGCTGAGTCGTTCAACCCGGTGGTGTGACGGCTCGCACCGTTGTCGGGTCGGCCGGGCAGCCAAAACGACGACGCGTAGTGTGTGGGTCGGTGTGCAGGCCCGCAGCGGTCCGCCGAACCAATCTCCCCAGGCCGAGGCCGGAAGGTGGCAATCCGTGAGCATGATCACCGAGCGCCCCGCGAGCAATCCCGCCGGGCAGCCCCCGGCGCGCTCGGGCGAGCGTCCGGTGGCGCGGCGGAACGTGCGCGCGGTCGTCTCGGCGTACGTGGCGCTCACCAAGCCGCGGATCGTGGAGCTGCTGCTGGTCACCACCATTCCGGCGATGATGCTCGCCGAGGGGGGCCTGCCGTCGCTGTGGCTGATGGCCGTGGTGCTGATCGGCGGCTCGCTCGCCGCCGGCGCGGCCAGCGTCCTCAACTGCTACATCGACCGGGACATCGACCAGTTGATGCGGCGTACCAAGCGTCGGCCGCTGCCGGCGCACACCGTGTCGCCGCGCAGCGCGCTGGTCTTCGGTCTGGTGCTGGCGGCGATCTCGATCGTCCTGATGGCGGCGTTCACCAACCTGCTCGCCGCAGGGCTGACCCTCGCCGCGATCGTCTACTACGACGTCGTCTACACGATGTGGCTCAAGCGCTCCACCCCGACGAACACGTTCTGGGGCGGCGCCTGCGGTGCCGCTCCGGTGCTCATCGGGTGGGCGGCGGTGACCGGCTCGCTGGCTCCGGCCGCCTGGGGGCTGTTCGCGGTGGTCTTCTTCTGGCAGATGCCGCACTTCTACCCCCTCGCGATGAAGTACAAGGACGACTACGCGCGGGCCGGCATCCCGATGCTGCCCGTGGTGGCCTCCACCCGCCGGGTGAACGCCGAGATCCTGATCTTCGCCTGGCTCACGGTGCTCACCTCGCTCGCCGTCTGGCCGCTGGGGCTCAGCGCGATCTACGGCGTGCCGACCCTCGTGGTGGGCGCCATCTTCATCGTCGAGGCGCACCGGCTCTGCCGTCGGGCGACGCGCGGCGAGGCGGTCAAGCCGATGCGACTGTTCCACTGGTCGACGACGTACCTGACGATCGTCTTCGTGGCCGTCGCGCTCGACGCGCTGATCTGACGCGCGCCGCGCGGTCCCCGCGCGCTCGGCCTTCGACGGCGCCGGGAATCCCGTTACTAGTCATGGTGATGGATGAGTTGTCCTGGTTTAACGTCACATCAGAGTAACTTTCGCCATGAGTCGGATCGACTCAACCTGCGGCCTGTCGAGGTCGATTTGACCGGGAGGTTCACGGGTAAAAGTCCGGATATATCCGGGCAGACAACCTGTGCTCTTCCTTAAACCTGTAGGTAATTGGCATCACAAAAGCTTCATGGTTCTCGCCCGCACGAGTGGAACTCTGCTTAGGCTTCGCGTCATGGCAGATGGTTCCGATACGACGCTGACGGCCGAGCAGACCACCAGCGACCAGGCACCGCAGGGCTTGGTCGCGGGCCTCAAGTCGTTCGCCGCCGGGCACGGCGGCGCGAAGGCGGTCATCGAGTACGTCGGCAAGCGTGGCGCGCGAATCGTTCTCGTGGGCTCCGACGGTGAGTGGGGCGACCAGTTCGCCGACGACACCGTCACCGCCCGGGAGGCGTGCGCCAAGGCGGGAGTCACCGTCGAGAACGCCTGGGAGCGTGAACTGATGGACCAGATGCGTCCGAGCAACGACCTCTGGCGGTCGATGGCCCGGCGCACGATGGCCCGCTGAATAGACACCTGAATTGACCAACCACCACCAGTCGGCCCGGGGGAAACCCCGGGCCGCTCTCGTTACCTGTGCCGAGCTGGCAGACCTGGACCCGGACGACCGGCTGGTCCTCGCCCCGCTCGCAGCCCGTGGCGTTGCCGTCGAGCCCGCGGTCTGGGACGACCCCGACGTCGACTGGCCCGCCTACGACCTGGCGGTGCTCCGCTCACCCTGGGACTACGCGCTGCGCCGCGACGAGTTCGTCGACTGGGCGGCCTCCGTCCCAGCGCTGCTCAACCCGGCCGACGTGGTCCGCTGGAACACCGACAAGCGCTACCTGGCCGAGCTGAGCGCCTCCGGGGTGCCGACCGCGCCGACGTCCTGGGTGGCGCCGGGGGAGGCCTGGCAGCCGCCCGCCGAGAGCGGCGAGTACGTGCTCAAGCCCGCCGTCAGCGTCGGCAGCCAGGACACCGGCCGCTACGACCTGGCGGACCCGGAGCACCGGGCCCTGGCCACGGCGCACGTCCGCCGGCTGTCCGACGCCGGCCGGGTGACCATGGTCCAGCCGTACCTGCGCGCCGTCGACACCGAGGGCGAGACGGCACTGCTCTTCCTGGCCGGCTCGGACGGGCTCACGTTCAGCCACGCGATCCGCAAGGGCCCGATGCTGACCGGGCCGGATCTCGGCCCGGAGGGGCTCTACAAGGCCGAGGAGATCAGCGCCCGCACCGCTCGACCCGAACAGTTGGCGGTGGCCGAGAAGACCCTCGCCGCGGTGCCCGGCGGCACGCGGCGGCTGCTCTACGCCCGGGTCGACCTGATCCCCGGCCCGGATGGTGAGCCGGTCCTGGTCGAGCTGGAGCTGACCGAGCCGTCACTCTTCATCGGGTACGCCGACGGTGCCCCCGATCGCCTCGCCGAGGCCATCGTCACCCACCTGTCCCGCCGCCACTGAGCCGCGCCGGCCGCCTGCCGAGAGTGTCGGTAGTCCAGGATCGCCCACGTTGGCGCGGACCCGCGTGGGTCAGGCGTTGACCGGGACCGGGGCAGCGGATTCGGTCGGGGTCGTCTCTGGTGCCGGCGCGACCGGACGGCGCTCACGCGTCGACCACTGCACCGAGAGGGTGGCCAGCAGCACCAGACACGAACCGAGCATGTGCGCGCCGACCAGGATCGCCGGCACGTGGGTGAAGTACTGCACGAAGCCGATGACGCCCTGGCCCAACTCCACCGCGAGCAGGACCATCGCGGCCCGGGTGGCCCGCTGCGCGCCGACCGCGCGGAACGCGAAGATCAGCGCCACCGTGAGGCCGAGCAGCAGGAAGACGCTGTCGGCATGCACCTGGGAGATCGACTCCGGGTCGAGCCCGTTGCGGGCCGCGCCGTGGTCGCCGGCGTGTGGGCCGCTGCCGGTCACCCAGGTGCCGATGACCAGCACGGCGACGCTGACGCCGGTGGTGATCCGGGCCAGGGTGCGCAGAGGCGCGGGAACCACGGCCACGGTCGGGCCGTCCGGGTCGCCGATGCGTCGCCAGAGGGCGTACGCGGCGGCGATCACCGCCATCGAGGCGAGGAAGTGCAGCCCGACCACCCACGGGTTGAGGTTGGTGAGCACGGTGATGCCACCGAGCACCGCCTGGGCGGGAATGCCCAGGAAGACCGCGACGGCCAACGCCAGCAGCCCGGGCCGGCGCGGGCGGTGTGCCAGCACGGCCAGCAGGGTGGCGAGCGCGATCAGGCCCACCGCGAAGGTCAGCATCCGGTTGCCGAACTCGATCACCCCGTGCACGCCCATCTCGGCCGTGTTGACGTACGAGGTGTCGGTGCACCGGGGCCAGGTGGGGCAGCCGAGGCCCGAGGCGGTCAGTCGGACGGCCCCGCCGGTGACGACGATGCCCACGTTCGCGATGATGGAGGCGAGCGCGAGGCGGCGCAGCAGGATGCCGGAGACCGGACGGACGAATCGGTTCACGGCGCAAATCCTACGCACCGTAGTGATCGAGGTTCGTCCGACTCTGCCGGCTCGGTGGTTCGGATCACCGGGACCCGGGTTTGCGACCCTCCAGGTAATTACGTAACGTTGGCGTTGTGAAAAACGCGGCGGCGCTCTCCGGGCGACAGCCGACGGCCGCTGTGGCCGTCGGTGCGGCCCTGTCCGCTCCCGTCGTGACCACGCCTGGCCCGTTCGGCGGCACCGCGGCGACCGAGGTCTCCACCCGCGACCGGGTCACCCAGCTGCTGCTGGAGCGGGGTGCTACCACCGCCGCGCAGCTCGGCCTGGCGTTGGGCCTGAGCCCGGCGGCGATCCGCCGGCACCTGGACGCGATGCTCGCCGACGGCGACGTCGTGTCCCGCGAGCAGACGGTGCAGGGCAGCCGTGGCCGGGGTCGCCCGGCCAAGGTGTTCATGCTGACCGAGGCGGCCCGGGGCCGCTGTGGCACCCACCACTACGACAACATGGCCACCGCCGCGCTGCGCTGGATCGCCCGCAGCGGTGGCTCGGACGCGGTCGAGGCGTTCGCCACCGAGCAGGTGTCCGCCCTGGAGTCGCGCTGCCGGGCCGCCATGGAGGACGCGGGCGACGACCCCCTCGCGCGGGCGGAGGCACTCGCCGGAGCGCTCACCTCCGAGGGTTACGCTGCCAACGCGACCACGATCGCCTCCGGCGGTCAGCTCTGCCAACACCACTGCCCGGTGGCTCACGTGGCCGCCGAGTTTCCCCAGCTGTGCGAGGCCGAAACCGCGGTGATCTCCCGCCTGGTCGGCACCCACGTGCAGCGCCTGGCCACCATCGCGCACGGCGACGGGGTGTGCACCACGCACATCCCGACCCAGCCGAGCCGCGCCCAGTCCGGTAATCCCGTCACCACTGTGAGGACAGATAGATGACCGAGCAGATCGTCCAGCCCCTGACCCAGGAAGAGCAGCTCGCCGCCCTGGGCCGCTACGAGTACGGCTGGTCCGACTCGGACGCCGCCGGGGCGGTCGCCCAGCGCGGCATCAACGAGGCCGTGGTGCGGGACATCTCGGCCAAGAAGAACGAGCCGGCCTGGATGCTCGACCTGCGCCTGAAGGGTCTTCGGCTGTTCGGCCGCAAGCCGATGCCAGCCTGGGGCGCGGACCTCACCGGCATCGACTTCGACAACATCAAGTACTTCGTGCGGTCCACCGAGAAGCAGGCCACCAGCTGGGAGGACCTGCCCGAGGACATCAAGAACACCTACGACCGGCTGGGCATCCCGGAGGCGGAGAAGCAGCGGCTGGTCGCCGGCGTCGCGGCGCAGTACGAGTCCGAGGTCGTCTACCACAAGATCCGTGAGGACCTTGAGGAGCAGGGCGTCCTCTTCCTGGACACCGACACGGCGCTGCGCGAGCACGAGGACGTCTTCAAGGAATACTTCGGCACGGTGATCCCGGTCGGCGACAACAAGTTCGCCGCGCTGAACACTTCCGTGTGGTCCGGTGGCTCGTTCATCTACGTGCCGAAGGGCGTGCAGGTGGAGATCCCGCTGCAGGCCTACTTCCGGATCAACACGGAGAACATGGGCCAGTTCGAGCGGACGCTGATCATCGTCGACGAGGGTGCGTACGTGCACTACGTCGAGGGCTGCACCGCGCCGCTCTACTCTTCCGACTCGCTGCACAGCGCGGTCGTGGAGATCATCGTCAAGAAGAACGCGCGCTGCCGCTACACGACCATCCAGAACTGGTCGAACAACGTCTACAACCTGGTCACCAAGCGCGCCGTCTGCCACGAGGGCGCGACCATGGAGTGGGTCGACGGCAACATCGGCTCCAAGGTGACCATGAAGTACCCGGCGGTCTACATGACCGGCGAGCACGCCAAGGGCGAGGTGCTCTCGGTGGCGATGGCCGGCGAGGGCCAGCACCAGGACGCCGGCGCCAAGATGGTGCACGCCGCGCCGCACACCTCCTCGACGATCATCTCCAAGTCGATCGCCCGGGGCGGCGGCCGCACCTCGTACCGGGGTCTGGTGCAGGTGCTGGAGGGCTCGCACCACAGCCGGAGCACGGTCAAGTGCGACGCGCTGCTGGTCGACACGATCTCCCGCTCGGACACCTACCCGTACGTCGACATCCGCGAGGACGACGTGTCGATGGGGCACGAGGCGACCGTCTCCAAGATCAGCGACGACCAGCTCTTCTACCTGATGAGCCGGGGCCTGAGCGAGGACGAGGCGATGGCCATGATCGTCCGTGGCTTCATCGAGCCGATCGCCAAGGAACTCCCGATGGAGTACGCCCTGGAGCTCAACCGCCTGATCGAACTCCAGATGGAGGGCGCGGTCGGCTGACGCCGGCTGATCCCTTCCGGCCGACCTGACATCGTTGTGGCAGAACAGAACAGACCAAGGAAGAAATGACTACCCAGGCTTCCGCGCCGCCGCCCAGCACCAAGTCGCAGGCGCTGCGCTCGTACGACGTCGCCGACTTCCCGGCCCTCACCGGCCTGGAGGAGGAGTGGCGTTTCACCCCGCTCAAGCGCCTCCGCGGCCTGGCCACGGCGGACACGTCCGCGGCCACCGGTCGGGGCGTCACCGTGGAGCACCCGAACCTGCCGGCCGGGGTGTCGGTGCGGCTCGTCGAGCCGACCGACGCCAGCGTCGCGTCGGTGCTGGTGCCCGTCGACCGGGTCAGCGCGCTGGCCCACGGTGGGGCGGCGCGGGTGGCGCTGGTCGAGGTGGCGGCCGAGGCCGTCGTGTCCGAGCCGGTGGTCGTGCGGCTGCTGGGCGCGTTCCCCGAGGAGCTCTCCCTGGCCCGCACCCAGGTGCAGGTGGGGCGGTTCGCGGAGGCCACGGTCGTGTTCTCCCAGGAGGGCTCGGTCACGCTGGCCGACAACGTCGAGGTGACGGTCGCCGACGGGGCCAAGCTGACCCTGGTCACCGTGGCCGACTGGGCCGAGGACGCGGTGCACGCGCAACACCTCAAGATCAAGCTGGGTCGGGACGCCCGGGTGGTGCACATCCAGGTCACCCTCGGCGGCGACCTGGTCCGGCAGTTCACCAGCGTGGAATACACCGGCCGCGGTGGCGAGGCCGAGCTGTACGGCGTCTACTTCGCCGACTCCGGTCAGCACCTGGAGCACCGGCAACTGGTCGACCACAACGTGCCGGACTGCCGCAGCTACGTCGGTTACCGGGGCGCCCTGCAGGGCGCGGACGCGCACACCGTCTGGGTGGGTGACGTGCTCATCCAGGCCGAGGCGACCGGCACCGACACGTACGAGATCAACCGGAACCTGCTGCTCACCGACGGCGCGCGGGCGGACTCCGTACCCAATCTGGAGATCGAGACCGGCGAGATCGCCGGCGCCGGCCACGCCAGCGCGACCGGCCGCTTCGACGACGAGCAGCTGTTCTACCTGATGGCCCGGGGCATCCCGGAGGCCGAGGCCCGCCGCCTGGTGGTCCGCGGCTTCTTCGCCGAGCTGATCAACAAGATTCCGGTGGAGTCGCTGCGCGAGCGCCTCGGCGACGCGATCGAGGCCCGGCTCACCAAGGCCGGCGCCTGATGATCCGGATCTGCTCCACCGAGGACGTGCCGAAGGGCACCGCGATCAGCGCGGATGTCGACGGCACGCCGATCGCGCTGGTGCACGGCGAGGACGGCGAGTTCTACGCCGCGTACGACGAGTGCTCGCACGCCGCGGTCGCCCTCTCCGAGGGTGAGGTCGACGGCTGCACGCTGGAGTGTTGGCTGCACGGCTCGCGCTTCGACCTGCGCACCGGCGAGCCGACCGGGCTGCCCGCCACCGAACCCGTACCCGTCTACCCCGTCGAAGTCCGCGACGGCGACATCTACCTCAGCCTGACGCCGAGTAATGGAGTGACCCGATAATGAGCACCCTGGAGATCCGCGACCTGAAGGTGTCGGTCAAGCTGCCCGAGGGTGAGCTCAAGCCGATCCTGGATGGGGTAAACCTGACGATCAATTCGGGTCAAACCCACGCGATCATGGGCCCGAACGGCTCCGGCAAGTCCACCCTGGCGTACTCGATCGCCGGCCACCCCAAGTACGAGATCACCGGCGGCTCGGTGACCCTCGACGGCGAGGACGTGCTGGCCATGACGGTCGACGAGCGCGCCCGCGCCGGCCTCTTCCTGGCCATGCAGTACCCGGTCGAGGTGCCCGGCGTCTCGGTCGCCAACTTCCTGCGTACCGCCAAGACCGCCATCGACGGCGAGGCGCCGAAGCTGCGCACCTGGGGTGGCGAGCTGCGCGGCGCGATGGAGCGCCTCCAGATGGACCCGGCGTTCGCCCAGCGCAACGTCAACGAGGGCTTCTCCGGTGGTGAGAAGAAGCGGCACGAGATCGTCCAACTGGAGCTGCTCAAGCCGAAGATCGCGATCCTCGACGAGACCGACTCCGGCCTCGACGTGGACGCGCTGCGCGTGGTCAGCGAGGGCGTCAACCGGGTCCGCGACACCGGAGACACCGGCGTGCTGCTGATCACCCACTACACGCGGATCCTGCGCTACATCAAGCCGGACTTCGTGCACGTCTTCGTGGCCGGTCGGATCGTCGAGCAGGGCGGCCCGGAACTGGCCGACAAGCTCGAGGCCGAGGGCTACGAGCGGTACGCCGCCGGAGCCGGTACGGCCAAGGCCTGAGCGGGAGAGGCGCTGCCGAGATGACCAGCATCGCGATCCCGCAGGGGATGCCGCAGTACGACGACGTGCCGCGTTTCGACGTGGCTCGGGTGCGCGCCGACTTTCCGATCCTGGACCGGGAGATCAACGGCCACCCACTGGTCTACCTCGACAGCGCCAACACCTCGCACAAGCCCCGGCAGGTGCTCGACGTGCTCACCGAGCACTACGCGCGGCACAACGCCAACGTGTCGCGCTCGGTGCACACGCTGGGCACTGAGGCCACCGAGGCGTACGAGGGCGCGCGGGCCAAGGTCGCCGCGTTCATCAACGCGCCGAGCACGGACGAGGTGGTGTTCACCAAGAACTCCACCGAGGCGATCAACATCGTGGCGTACGCCTTCTCGAACGCCTCGCTGCGCCCGGACGGTGACCCGCGGTTCCGGCTCGGCCCGGGCGACGAGGTGGTGATCTCCGAGATGGAGCACCACTCGAACATCGTCCCGTGGCAGCTGCTCTGCGAGCGGACCGGCGCGACCCTGCGCTGGTTCCCGGTCACCGACCAGGGCCGGCTCGACGAGTCCGGCCTGGACGACCTGGTCACCGAACGGACGAAGATCGTCTCGCTGGTGCACATGTCGAACATCCTCGGCACGGTCAACGCGACCTCCCGGATCACCGCGCGGGTCCGTGAGGTGGGCGCGCTGCTGCTGCTGGACTGCTCGCAGTCGGTGCCGCACCTGCCCATCGACGTGGTCGACCTGGACGCCGACTACATCGTCTTCACCGGGCACAAGATGTGCGGCCCCACCGGCATCGGTGTGCTCTGGGGCCGGGGTGAGCTGCTCGCGGCGATGCCGCCGGTGTTCGGCGGCGGCTCGATGATCGAGACGGTCACCATGGCCCGGTCGACGTTCGCCGCGCCGCCGGCCCGGTTCGAGGCGGGCACCCCGCCGATCGCCGAGGCGGTCATGCTCGGCGCGGCCGTGGACTACCTGACCGGGATCGGCATGCAGGCCATCCAGTGGCACGAGAAGGAGCTGACGGCGTACGCGCTGGACGCCCTCGGCTCGGTGCGCGACCTGCGGATCTTCGGCCCGACCGTGCCGGTCGGCCGGGGCGGCACCATCTCGTTCGCGCTGGGTGACGTGCACCCGCACGACGTGGGCCAGGTGCTCGACTCGCTCGGCGTGCAGGTGCGGGTGGGCCACCACTGCGCGAAGCCGGTGTGCAGCCGGTTCGGTGTCCCGGCGATGACCCGGGCCTCGTTCTACCTCTACACCACCACCGAGGAGATCGACGCTCTGGTGGGCGGTCTGGAGCAGGTGCGGAAGGTGTTCGACTGATGGTGCAGCTCGACCAGCTCTACCAGGAGATCATCCTGGACCACTACAAGCATCCGCACGGTCGTGGCCTGCGCGACGCCGACGACCCGGGCGACCAGGTCGCGGAGGCGCACCACGTCAACCCGACCTGTGGCGACGAGGTCACCGTCCGGGTCGCCACCGACGGCACCGTGCTGCACGACATCTCGTACGACGGGATGGGCTGCTCGATCAGCCAGGCCTCGGCGAGCGTGCTGCACGAACTGCTGCGCGGCCGGGAGGCCCGGGAAGCTTTCGGGGTGCACGAGGCGTTCGTCGAGTTGATGTCCGGTCGTGGTCAGGTCACGCCGGACGAGGACGTACTCGGTGACGGGGTGGCATTCGCGGGCGTGGCCCGCTATCCCGCCCGGGTCAAGTGCGCGCTGCTGCCGTGGATGGCGTTCAAGGACGCCGCGGCACGCGCCGGTGTGGGCGCGAGCCCGGAGGTGAAGGCGTGACCGTGCGTCAGCGAGCGAATGACACTGTGGTGCCTTGTGGCATCACGAAGCGATGCGGAGGGACGGCATGAGCGAGAACACCGCTACCGCGGCGACGCCGGAGGCCGGTGACGCCACCGCGGCACCGCAGACCGACGCCGTGACGACCGACGGTGCCACGGCGATCGACGGTGCTCTGACGACCGACGGTGCCGTGACGACCGGTGCCGGCGACGCCGCCGCCCCGGCGGGCGGCGTCAGCAAGGCCATGATCGCCGACATCGAGGAGGCGATGAAGGACGTCGTCGACCCGGAGCTCGGCATCAACGTGGTCGACCTGGGCCTGGTGTACGGCGTGCACGTCGACGACGAGAACGTCGCGACCCTGGACATGACGCTCACCTCGGCGGCCTGCCCGCTGACCGACGTGATCGAGGACCAGACCCGGCAGGCGCTGACCACCGGCCCCGGCGGCGGCCTGGTCAACGACATCCGGATCAACTGGGTGTGGCTCCCGCCGTGGGGCCCTGACAAGATCACTGACGAGGGCCGGGACCAGCTCCGTTCCCTCGGCTTCAACGTCTGAGCCGACCCCGGTCGGCACCATCGAGCGCGGCACCCAGCCTGGGTGCCGCGCTCGACGCGTTTCCAGCCACGTTCGAGCGCCGTCCCGCGCCGCGCTGCCCGGCTGATGGCCGGCCGGTGGCGCGCTCGGGCGGGCCCAAGCGAGCCATGATCGCGCAACCTGATTCGGTCGGACAGGGGACGGCGGAAATGCGGTGGCGTCAGTCGGCCCGAGCCGCGCAGGATGAGCGGGTGATCGAGGCGTACCGGATGCAGCTTCCTGTCGGCGCGGCCATCGCCGCGTGTCGACAGCGCACGCTTGCGGGCCGCGCCTCGACTCGGCACCGACGACCGTGACCGGGGCGTTCCTCGCCGGCCTCGTGGCCGGCTACGGCGTCGCCATCCCGGTCGGGGCGATCGCGGTGCTGATCCTGGGGCTCAGTGCGCGTACCTCGTTTCGGGTCGGCGCGGCCGGGGCGCTCGGCGTAGCGACCGCCGACGGCCTGTACGCGGCTGTCGCCGCCGTCGCCGGCGCGGCTGTCGCCGGTGTCGTCGCCCCGGTGGCCGGCCCGCTGCGGATAGCGGCCGCCGCGGTGCTGCTCGCGCTCGCCGCGCACACCGGGTGGCGCGCACTTCGGCCCGCGCCAGCGACCGAGGGGCGGAGCCGTCGCGGAATGGACACTCCGTTGCGCGCCTTCGCCGGCATCCTGGCGTTGACCCTGCTCAACCCGGCGACGGTGGTCTACTTCGCCGCGCTGGTCCTCGGCAGGGGCGATTCCGTCGATTCCGGTGGGTCGGCGGCGGTGCTGTTCGTGCTCGGCGCCTTCGTGGCCTCGGCGAGTTGGCAGCTGCTCATCGCCGGCGGCGGCACCCTGGTCGGCCGGCTCCTCACCGGCTCCCGAGGCAGACGCGCCACCGCCCTCACCTCCAGCGCCATCATCGCCGCCCTGGCGCTCACCGTCCTCCTCCAAACCTAAGCCCCTGCCCCTACCCCTCGGCCCGCGCACTCACCGCGCGCCTCTCGGCCCGGTGATCATGAAGTTAGCGTCCCCGATGACGGCGTGTCGCGACGCTAACTTCATGATCACCGGCGCGGGCGCGGGCGCGGGCGCGGGCGCGGGCGCGGGCGCGGCAGGGCGGGCGGTGTGGGGTGGGGTGGGGGTGGTGCCGTAGGTTCGGGTTATGTCGAGTCGACCCGCTGCCGGTGGTGGTCGCTGGGTGGAGGTCGATCCGGTCCGGCTCGGTCGCTGGGTCGACGGCTTCGCGGAACGGCACGGCCCGCCCACCACGACCATCCAGGGGTACGGGCTGCTGCTCGCCGCCCCCGACGGTGCCACCGCGGAGTTGCACGCCCCGCCCGGCGCGGAGCTTGGCGGCGACCTGCCCGACTTTCTCGCCGCTGCCGCCGCGCCACGCCGGATCGGGCTGTTGCTGGCGCGTAAGAGCGCTGTCGCGATGGGCGTGGCGGCGGGGGAGGGCCTGGTGGTCTCCAAGGTGGACAGTCGCTACGTGCAGGGGCGTACCGCCGCGGGTGGGTGGTCCCAGCACCGCTTCGCCCGCCGGCGCGACAACCAGGCGAAGGCCGCCCTCGGTGAGGCGGTCGAGCTCGCGGTGCGGCTGCTGCTGCCGGAGGCTGCCACGCTCGACGCCGTGGTGGCCGGAGGTGATCGGCGTACGGTGGACGGCATCCTCGCCGACCGACGCCTGGCCCCGCTCGCCGCGCTGCGGGCCGAGAGGCTGCTCGACGTTCCCGAACCCCGACACGCCGTGCTGGTCGCCTCGGTGGCGGCTGCCCGGGCGGTCCGCGTGTTGGTCCGAGATCCCGCCCCGCCCGCCTGACCTGCTGGGGCGCCGGCGCATGCGGCGAACCCGCGCCCGGTCATGTGAAAGGGCGCCCCAACGGCCGGTCCCGGCCGTCGAGGCGCCCGCGTCGGCACGATCGACCCGTCAGAGCTGGTCGGTGCCGAAGGTGTCGCAGGTCTTCGGGTCGCCGCGGTCGTAGCCCTGCTGGAACCAGCGCTGCCGCTGCTCCGAGGTGCCGTGGGTGAACTGGTCGGGGTTGACCTGCCCACCGGAGCGCTGCTGGATGCTGTCGTCGCCGATGGCCTCGGCGGCCCGCACGGCTTCGCTGATGTCGGTCTGGGTGATCGACTTGAACAGCGGCTCCTGGCCGGTCTTGTCCTTGCTCTCGGTGGCGTACTTGGCCCAGGCGCCGGCGTAGCAGTCGGCCTGCAACTCCAGGCGTACGGAGGCGGAGCGGGGGCCGCTCTGGTCGCCCCGACCGGCCTTCTCGTTGGTGCCGAGCAGGTTCTGGACGTGGTGGCCGTACTCGTGGGCGAGCACGTAGGGCTGGGCGAACTCGCCCTTGGCGCCGAACCGGGAGGCCAGCTCGTCGTAGAAGCTCAGGTCGATGTACACCTGCCGGTCGGCCGGGCAGTAGAACGGGCCGACGCCCGAGTCGGCCTGCCCACAGCCGGTGTTGACCGCCGCCTGGAAGAAGTTGGTGTCGGTCGGCTCGTACTTCCCGCTGCCCAGCTCCGGGTACGCCTTCTCCCAGTAGCCCTGGATGCTGTTGACGAAGAGCACGTTGCGGCAGCGTACGTCGTCGAAGCGCCCGGCGTTCTCGCGCGAGCACAGCTGCTCCAGGTCGGTGCCGCCGGCCTGCCCGCCGCCCTCGTCGCCGTTGGTCATCGCGTTCAGGCCGAACCCGCCACCGAGGAGCGCGAACAGGACGGCCACCACGATGCCGATCAGGCCGCCGCGCCCACCGCCTCCGGGCAGCGGAATGCCGAGGCCACCGCCGCCTCCACCGCCCCGGCCCCGGTCGTTGACCTGGGACGTGTCGAGTTCGGCCCGCTCGTTGAGTTCCATGCTGACCCCGATCGCCGTATGCCGGTGATTGTCGTTTTGATGTCGTTCTGTCATTGCACTGCCGGATGGGGTCCGGACGGCAATTTCGATACCCGATGATCTTGGTTGGTAATCCGAGAGGGGCGTCCAGCGGCGCCCGGTACACTTGTCGGGTGCTGCGCTGCGAAGGCTGAACCGCCCCCGCGCCGTCGGGCCTCTTGACCCCGCCGGCCGTTTCGCGTGCCCCGAGTCAGCCTTCCGGACCCCGAGAGCGAGCCCCGAACAGATGATCACTGCCACCGGCCTGGAACTGCGTGCCGGTTCCCGGATCCTGCTGTCCGACACCACCCTGCGCGTGCAGCCCGGTGATCGGATCGGCCTGGTCGGCCGCAACGGCGCCGGCAAGACCACCACCCTCAAGGTGCTCGCCGGCGAGGGCCAGCCGTACGGCGGGCAGATCGACCAGCGCAGCGCCATCGGCTACCTGCCGCAGGACCCGCGTACCGGCGACCTCGAGGTGACCGGCCGCGACCGAGTGCTCTCCGCTCGCGGCCTCGACGTGCTGATGACACAGATGCAGGAGATCGAGGCCCGCCTCGCCGAGGACACGGACGAGAAGCTGGTCCGTCGCTACGGCGCGCTGGAGGACCAGTTCGCCGCCCTCGGCGGGTACGCGGCCGAAGCCGAGGCCGCCCGGATCTGCGCCAACCTCGGCCTGCCGGACCGCGCGCTCGCGCAGACCATCGGCACGCTGTCCGGCGGTCAGCGGCGGCGCATCGAGCTGGCCCGGATCTTGTTCCGCGACGCGGGCGAGAACGGCGGCGGCATCCTGCTCCTCGACGAGCCGACGAACCACCTCGACGCCGACTCGATCACCTGGTTGCGGGGCTTCCTCGCCAACCACAAGGGCGGCCTGATCGTGATCTCCCACGACGGCGCGCTGCTGGAGTCGGTGGTCAACAAGGTCTGGTTCCTCGACGCCACCCGTTCCGTGATCGACGTGTACAACCTGGGCTGGAAGGCGTACCTGGAGGCACGCGAGACCGACGAGCGGCGCCGCCGCCGGGAGCGGGCCAACGCGGAGAAGAAGGCTGGCGCGTTGATGGCGCAGGCCGACAAGATGCGGGCCAAGGCCACCAAGACCGTCGCGGCGCAGAACATGGCCCGCCGTGCCGAGAAGCTGATCTCCGGCCTGGAGGAGGTGCGGGTCGCCGACCGGGTGGCCAAGGTGCGCTTCCCCAGCCCGGCGCCGTGTGGCAAGACGCCACTCACCGCCACCGGCCTGTCCAAGTCGTACGGGTCGCTGGAGATCTTCACCGACGTCAACGTGGCGGTCGACCGGGGTTCCCGGGTGGCCATCCTGGGGCTCAACGGCGCAGGCAAGACGACCCTGCTGCGGATGCTCGGCGGCCTGCTCACCCCGGACACCGGCGAGGTGCACGCCGGGCACGGGCTGCGGTTGGGCTACTACGCCCAGGAGCACGAGACGCTGGACGTGGAGCGGACGGTGCTGGAGAACATGCGCGCCGCCGCCGTCGAGCAGTCCGACACCGACCTGCGCAAGATCCTCGGCGCGTTCCTGTTCTCCGGAGACGACGTGAACAAGCCGGCCGGGGTGCTCTCCGGTGGCGAGAAGACCCGGCTGGCCCTGTCCACCCTGGTCTGTTCCGGCGCCAACGTGCTGCTGCTCGACGAGCCGACGAACAACCTCGACCCGGTCAGCCGGGAGCAGGTGCTCGACGCGATCGCCAACTACCCGGGCGCGATCGTGCTGGTCACGCACGACCCGGGCGCGGTGCTGGCGCTCAAGCCGGATCGCGCCATCCTGCTGCCCGACGGCGACGAGGACGCCTGGAGCGACGACCTTCTCGAGTTGGTCGAGCTGGCCTGAGCACGTTCGGCGGCCTGCTCGGCTGATCCTCAGCCAAGCAGGTCGACGATCCGGCCGAGCACGCCGGAGCTGACCAGGATCACCACCCCGATGCCGACGAAGATCGCCGGCACCAGCCAGTGGCCGGCGCGCTCGACCAGCCGGACCACCTGGGGTCGCCCGCCCAGCCAGGCCCCGGCCGCGCACCACAGCGCGATGAGCAGGGCGAAGACCAGCAGGAACACCGCGCTGTCGGCCACGCCGAGGGTCCGGAACACGGGTACGTAGACGGCCACGTTGTCGGCGCCGTTGGCGATGGTCACCCCGGCCACACCGAGTATCCCGGTGACGACCGCCGGGGCCTCGTCGTCGGAGGGCCGCAGCGCGCGGACGCCCAGCGCGATCGGCAGCAGGCCGAGGAGCCCGGTCCACGGGTCCGGCACCACCAGCAGCCCGGCGGCGACCACGACGCTGGCCAGCGCGAGCGCGCTGATGCCCAGATACTGCCCGGCGACGATCTGCCAGGTGTGGGGTCGACCGGTGGTGCGGGCCGCGACGAAGAAGAGCGTCAGGATGACGATGTCGTCGATGTTGGTGGCGGCGAAGACCACGGCCGCGCCGGCCGCTGTGCCCAACAGGTCGATCACGACCGAAGGCTACGGGCCGCCGGCCCGGGTCGCCGCTCGGCGGTGCCCTACCCGAGCGGTACGTGCGGGCCGATTGCGAGGATCACTCTATCGGGAACCTGACATTGCATAGCGTGTCGGTTGGCGAAGAGTTGATATCTGGCGCATGATCGTTCGAGGCGGTCTAATAGGTGTGACCGTATCCGAACCGCACAGTCTGGGACGTGAGGACACAGTATGGCAGCCACTGGCACAGCCACCAGCACTGAGAAGGGTCGCCGGATCGTCGGAGCCGAGCGTCAGACGCTCGCCAAGGACCTGGTAAAGCGGTACACCTCGGGGGAGAGCATCCGGGCATTGGCGGCCTCGACCGGCCGATCCTACGGATTCATCCACCGAGTGCTCACCGAGTCCGGGGTGCAGCTGCGCCAGCGTGGCGGCGCCCGGCGCCGCAAGAAGGCGTGACCCGCCCCCCAGCGTCGTCCACCAGCGCCGCGCCCCGGGCCGCCCGGTGACCGCCGAGGCGACCGGGGTTCGGCTGGCCTGCGACGGGCCGGTCGCCACGGTGACGTTGTGCCGGCCCGACGTGCTCAACGCTCAGACGCCCGCGATGTGGCGTGCGATGAGCGACTTCTCCCGCGACCTGCCCGGCGACGTGCGGGTGGTGGTGGTCCGTGGCGAGGGGCGTGCGTTCTCCGCCGGCCTCGACCTCGCGGTCGCCGGCGCGTCCGGCCCCGGGTCGTTCGCCGAGCTGGCCACGCTGCCCGAGCAGGAGTGCGCGGCCCAGATCGCCGAGTTCCAAGCGGGTTTCACCTGGCTGCACCGGCCGGATGTCATCTCCGTCGCGGCCGTGCAGGGCCACGCGATCGGTGCCGGGTTCCAGCTCGCGCTGGCCTGTGACCTGCGGGTCCTGACCACCGACGCGAAGCTGTCGATGGCCGAGGTGACCCTCGGTCTGGTGCCCGACCTGGCCGGCACGAAGCGCCTCGTCGAGTTGGTCGGCTACTCCCGGGCGCTGGAGATCTGCGCGACCGGCCGCCGGCTGGACGCCGCCGAGGCGGACCGGATCGGGCTGGCCACTCTCGTCGTACCGCCCGCCGAACTGGACGGCGCGGTCAGTGACCTGGCGGCGGGCCTGCTCGCCGGTGCCCGCGACGCGGTGGTGGAGATCAAGGCGTTGGTGGCCGGCGCGGCCGGACGCTCGCACGCCGACCAGCAGCGCGCCGAGCGGGAGGCACAGACCCGCCGACTGCGGGACCTCGCCGGCAGGGGAGAATAGTAAGGACCGTCCGGGAAGATCCGGGTTACGACCGAGGTTGTCAGAGTCGTCGGGAGAATTGACCTGACGGTGCGGTCCGCCCGACGACCCGGAGGTGAGCGGTGTCCAACCACATGTCCGGCGGTGGCATGGCCGGGTGGAGCATGCTTCGGTCGATGCGTAACCGCGACGAGGTCTCCACCCACCGGCTCAAGAGCGGGGTGGCCCGCCGCATCGTGGCGTTCGCCCAGCCCTACCGGCGCGACATCATCGTCTTCCTGGCCACCGTGGTGCTGGCCGCCATCATCGGCGTGGCGACCCCGGTGCTCGCCGGTGACGTCATCAACGCGATCAACCGGGGTGGCACCGAGGCCGGCCGGCTGGTGGTCCGGCTGGCGCTGTTCATCGCCGCGCTCGCTGTCGCCGACGCGCTGCTCTCGCTGGCCCAGCGCTGGTATTCCGCCCGCATCGGCGAGGGCATCATCCTCAACCTGCGCACCCGGGTCTACGACCACGTGCAGCGGATGCCGTTGCAGTTCTTCACCCGCACCCAGACCGGCGCCCTGGTCAGCCGGCTCAACAACGACGTGCTCGGCGCCCAGCGAGCGTTCACCTCCACCCTCTCCGGCGTGGTCAGCAACGTCATCCAGTTGGTGCTCACCGCTGCGGTGATGTTCACCCTCTCGTGGCAGATCACCGCCCTGTCGCTGGTGCTGCTGCCGATCTTCATCATTCCGGCCCGCCGGGTCGGCCGGCGTCTGGCCGACATCACCCGCGAGGCGTACAACCTCGACGCCAAGATGAACGCGACAATGACCGAGCGGTTCGGGGTGGCCGGCGCGTTGCTGGTGAAGCTCTTCGGCCAGCCCGAGATCGAGGCCCGCCGGTTCGGCGACCGCGCCGAGCGGGTCCGCGACATCGGCATCCAGTCCGCCATGTACTCGCGGACGTTCTTCGTGGCGATGCTGCTTGTCGCCTCACTGGCGCAGGCGCTCACCTACGGTCTCGGTGGCTGGCTCGCGGTGACCGGAGGCGTCAGCGCCGGCACCGTGGTGACGCTCGCGCTGCTGCTCACCCGCCTGTACGGGCCGCTCACCGCGCTCTCCAACGTCCGGGTGGACGTGATGAGCGCGCTCGTCTCCTTCGACCGGGTCTTCGAGGTGCTCGACCTGAAGCCGGGCATCGTGGAGAAGCCCGACGCGGTGCCCGTGCCGCGCGGCACCGGCCGGGTCGACTTCCGCGACGTGCGGTTCCGCTACCCGAGCGCCGCCGAGATCTCCCTGGCCTCCCTGGAAGAGGTGGCCACGCTCGACCGGACGGTCAACGAGCCCGTGCTCAAGGGCGTCTCGTTCAGTGTCGAGCCGGGGCAGATGGTCGCCCTGGTCGGCCCGTCCGGCGCCGGCAAGTCGACGTTGTCGATGCTGATCTCGCGGATCTACGACGTGACCGACGGGCAGGTCCTGGTCGGCGGGGTGGACGTCCGCGACGCGACGCTCGCCTCCCTGCGCGACGAGATCGGCGTCGTCACCCAGGATTCGCACCTGTTCCACGAGACGATCGCCGAGAACCTGCGCTACGCCAAGCCGGACGCTACCGACGACGAGATCTGGGCCGCGCTCGCCGGAGCCCAGGTCGCCGACCTGGTCCGGTCGCTGCCCGACGGGCTGGACACGACGGTGGGGGAGCGCGGCTACCGGTTCTCCGGCGGCGAGAAGCAGCGCATCGCCATCGCCCGGCTGCTGCTCAAGGCGCCGTCCATCGTGATCCTCGACGAGGCGACCGCACACCTGGATTCGGAGAGCGAGGCCGCGGTGCAGCGGGCGCTGGCGGTGGCACTGGCCGGGCGGACGGCGCTGGTGATCGCACACCGGCTCTCCACCGTCCGCGACGCCGACCAGATCCTGGTCCTCGACGGTGGGCGGATTGTCGAGCGGGGGCGGCACGACGAGTTGGTCGCGGTCGGCGGGCTCTACGCCGAGCTGTACCGGACCCAGTTCGCGGTCGCCGACTCGCCCCGGCCCTTCGTGGACGCGACCGGCACCGAGCCGGTGGTCATGCCACTGGGCACGTACGTCGCCGACGAAGCGATGCCGCCGGCCGCAGCCAACTGACGTCCCGCCACGACACCGGTCGCGTCCGGTGTGGCGCGCGTTGATCGACTCGGGTTCCTGGAAGTCGGGGTGTCTTGGTCGCGTCGACAGCCCGACTTCCTTGAAACCGAGTCGATCAGCGCCGTTCCGGCAGGCCGGTCGCCACCCGCAGCTCGGCGAACGCCAGACCCAGCGTGACCGGGGTGAAGTGCGCGTTCAGGCCGCTCGGGTTGGGCAGCACCCACAGTCGGGCACCGGCCAATGACTCCGGCTGCGGTCCGAAGGTGGCTTTCGGCCGCTGAAAACCGATCCGGTACGCGGTCACCCCCACCACCGCCACCCAGCGCGGCTGGTAGCGGCCCACCTTGTCGGTCAGGATCGCGGCACCGTCGAGGAGTTCCTCGTTGCTCAGTTCGTCCGCGCGGGCGCTGGCCCGGGCGGCCATGTTGGTGATGCCGAGCCCGAGTGCGGGCAGCTCGTCCTGTTCGCTGGGGTGCAGCAGCCGGGGGGTGAACCCGCCCCGGTGCAGCGCGGGCCAGAAACGGTTGCCGGGTCTGGCGAAGTGCCAGCCGGTAGCGGCCGACCAGAGGCCGGGGTTGATGCCGACGAAGAGCACCGCCAACCCCGGCGCGAGCACGTCGGGGATGGTCCGGTCCGCGGCGGCGGCGAGGTCCGCGCGGGTCGGCCGGGGATGCGCGCCCGAGCCGGCGGCTGTCACAGCCCGCGCAGCGCGCCACCGTCGACCGGCAGGGTGAGGCCGGTCAGGTAGCTCGCGGCGGGGGAGAGCACGAAGGCTGCCACCCGGCCGAACTCGGCCGGGTCACCGATGCGCCGCAGCGGGATGGTGGCCTCGGCCTCGGCGCGGGCCTGCTCGGGGTCGCCGGTGGCGGCCAGGAGCTCCCGGTTGCGGTCGGTCATGATCCGGCCCGGCAGCAGACCGACCACCCGTACGCCGCGCGGGCCGTAGTCGTCCGCGATGTCCTTGGCGACGCCGACCAGGCCGGGCCGCAGGCCGTTGGAGATGCCGAGGCCAGGCACCGGGCTACGGGCCGAGGTGGAGAGCACCAGCCCGATCGCGCCACCCTCGGGCAGCGCGGCGGCGACCGTGCGCGCCGCGCGGACGGTGCCGAGGAAGACCGTCTCGAAGGAGTGTCGCCACTGGTCGTCGCTGATCGCCGCGGCGTTGCCGGCCGGTGGGCCGCCGACCGAGATCAGCGCGCCGTCGAGCCGGCCGAAGTGCTCCCGTGCCGCCTCGACGAGCTGCGCCGGGGTCTGCGGATCGGCCAGGTCGGCGGCCAGCCCGACCGCCCGCTCCGGCCCGCCCAGCTGCTGCGCGGCAGCGGCCACCGCGTCGGCGTCCCGGGCGGAGAGCACCACCCGCGCCCCGTCGGCGACCAGGCACTGCGCCGTCGCGTAGCCCAGGCCGCGGGACGCGCCGGTGAGCACGTACACCCGGTCGGTCAGTCCGAGATCCATGCGGCCGATCCTGCCGCATCCGCCGCGCCGCCCTCAACGGGGGCCGGTGGGCGCGGGGCGGGGCGCAGCAGGCGTACCCGGCCGGCGATCTGCACCGCGACGGCGCCGCCGGCGCGGCCCACGGCCGGCAGTCGGCGCGGACGCGGCGTCGCACGCCCGTCGTAGCGCTGGCCCGCCTCCCGCACGGCCAGCTCCTCGGCGCCCGCCGGGGGCAGCGCGTCCCGCTCGCGCAGGGTCCGGGCCAGGTCCCAGCCGTCGCGCAGGGAACCGGCGGTGGGGCGGTCGGCGGCCCATTCGGCGAAGGTCGGCCACCAGGCGCTGCCGAGACCGGCGGCGAGCAGCGGCCAGTGCCGCGCCACGTCGCCGGCACGCTTGCGCAGCAGCGCCGCCCGGGTGGCGGCGAGCGGCCCGGGGGTGAACCCGGCCGGCGGCGGACCCCCGGCGACCAGCGCCGCCACCAACTCCGCCTGTCGCTCGGCGAGACGGCCCACGGGTGGGCGCGGGCCGGTGGGCGGGGACGCGCCGGTCATGTCACGGCCGGGAAGCCCGCGGCCAACGCCAGGGCGTCGAGTTCGGCGCGCAGCTCGGCGGCCGGCGGATAGCCGCCGTCGCGTTCCAGCAGCAGCGCCGGTGGTCGCTGCCGGTCGCAGAGCGCGCCGACCAGCTCCAGCACCGCCGGCGGCACCGCATCGGTGTGCGTGTCGTGGTAGAAACCGCCGTGCTCCGCCCCGCCGGCCACGTGCACGTAGCCGATCCGGTCCAGCGGCAGCCGGTCGAGCAGCGCGACCGGGTCGGTGCCACGGTTGCGGGCGTTGGCGTGCACGTTGGCGACGTCCAACAGCAGCAGCGCGCCGGTGCGGTCCAGGATCTCGGTGAGGAAGTCGGCCTCGTCCAGCTCGTCGTCGGGCCAGTCGACCAGCGCGGCGATCGGTTCCAGCGCGATCGGCACCGGCAGCTCGGCCTGCGCGCGGGCCACGTTGGCGCAGACCGCGTCGACCGCCTCCCGGCTGCGTGGCAGCGGCAGCAGATGCCCGGCCTCCAACCCGCCGGCCCGGACGAAGGCGATGTGCTCGCTGACCAGCGGGGCGTCCAGCCGTTGCGCCACCTGAGCCAGGTGGGCGACGCGGGCCGGGTCGACCGGTTCGGCACCGCCGAGGGAGAGCCGCACCCCGTGCGGTACGACGGTCACGGCGCGCTCGCGGAGCTGCGCGAGGCCCGGCGGGAGTGGCCCGGTGGCGGGCACCGACTCGGCCACCACCTCGGTGAAGCGCAGCCCGGGCAGCTCGGCCACGAAACCGGCGATCTCCGGGCGCCAGCCGATGCCGACCCCGTACGGGCCGGTCATCCGCCGCACCCACCACCGCCGCAGCCACCACCACCGCCACCGCCGGAGTCGCCACTGCCGCAGGAGCTGCCGGCACTGCCCGACGAGCCGGTGCTGGAGCCCGACGACCAGCCGCCGTTGGCCATGGCCTGACGCTGGATCTCGGCCTGCTCGGCGAAGCCCGGGTCGATCGCCCAGAGCGACGCGGCGCCGTACAGGGCCACACCCATCGCCGCGCCGGCCGCGCCGTAGGTGGCGTAGGCGGGGGCCGAGCCGGGAGCCAGGTGGGTGTGCTGGCGGCGCAGGTCGCGCAGCGCCGCCCGACCGGCCCGGGTGATCTGCGGCACCCGCCAGAGCAGCAGCACCGCCACCAGCACGCCGACCAGTGTCGCTGCCAGGTAGCCCACCGGCCGATCGTTGAACAGGCCGGCGGCCAGCCGCACCACGCCGAGCACCAGCAGGGCGGCGAGGAACCGCACCCACAGCCGTGCGGTGGCCCGCCGCGCCGGTGTCGGCAGCAGACCACGCTCTTCGAGGCCGTTGCGGAGCTGGTCGAGCGCGGTGCGTACCCGCTGCTCCTGGCCCAGGTCCCGGGCCCGGGAGCGCTGGTGGGCCGCCCAGTGGATGGCCTGGTCCAGCGGGGTGAGGCCGGTCGGCGCCGGGCCGGTGGTGAGCAGCCGGCGGTCCGGTCCGACACCGATCGCGCCGCTGCCGCGCAGCCCGCCGAGCGCGGCGTGCACGGCGAGTGCGGGACCACCGTTGAGGTACGCGGCCTGTTGCGCGCTGAGTGGGCCGGCGAAGGCGTCCCCCGGGCCGGCGCCGAGGCGGACCCGGTGCCACACCGCGAGAGCGACGACCACGGCGATCGCCACCAGGTAGTACCGGAGGAACGTCGGGCCGGGGACACCCCAGGTGTCGCCCGACGCGGCTTGGACGATCATCGGCTGCTCCTGTCGCCGCAGGGGATCGGCGGCCTCATTGTGGAGTACCACCGCCACGCGGCGAAACGGGCTCAGCGGCGGCGGACGGCCTCCTCGACGAGGTCGAGCACCGGGCCCAGGTCGCCGGCCGGTCGGCCCATCGCCAGGTGCAGCACCAGGCCGTCGTAGGCCAGCTCCAGGAACCGCGCCAGCACGTCGATCGGTACGTCCTCGCGCAGCACCCCGGCGTCGCGCTGGCGGGCCAGCCGGTCCCGGGTCGCCTCGGCGATCGCGGCGGACCGCTCCGTCCAGCGCCGGGCGAACGCCGGGTCGGTGCGCAACCGGCGGGACACCTCCAGCTGACTGCCGAGCCAGCCGGTGGTGTCCGGGGAGACCGCACGGGCCAGCAGATCGCGCATCACCTGCACCAGACCGTTGCGGGCCACCGTCTCGACCATGACGGCGGCGTCGTCCTCGGCGACAGCGAGGAAGAGCGAGTCCTTGTCCCGGAAGTGGTGGAAGATGGCGCCCCGGGAGAGCCCGGTGGCCTCTTCGAGGCGGCGGACGGTGGCCCCCTCGTAGCCGTGCCGGGCGAAACACGCCCGCGCGGCGGCGAGGATCTCCTGCCGGCGCGCGTCGAGCTGGTCCTGGCTTACTCTGGGCACACGTCGATCGTCGCAGGTCGCGCCCCGCCTTGCAAACCGTACGTACGGCTTGTATTTCGCCCGGGGTCGGCACCGTTACCATCGCCGGGTGACCGCTGCCCCCACCGTGCCCGCCGCGCCGCTGACCGTCGCCACCGTCCAGGCCACGTCGACTCCCGGTGACGTCGCCGGCAACGCGAGCTGCGCCGCCGAGCTGGTCCGACAGGCGGCCGGGCAGGGCGCCCGGGTGGTCGTCCTGCCCGAGCTGTACCTGTGCGCGTACCACCCGCCGACCCTCGCCGCCGACCCGAGCGGCACCGACGTCGTGGCAGACCCGACCGGAGCGGTCGCCGACCCCCGGCTCGACCCGCTGCGCGACGCGGCGCGTACGGCCGGGGTCACCGTGGTGGTCGGGGCCGCGGTCCGGCACCCGGACGGCCGGCGGACCATCGGCGCGCTGGTGGCCGACCGGGCC
Source organism: Micromonospora sp. NPDC047467 (assembly GCF_040643095.1). Classification (NCBI taxonomy): domain Bacteria; kingdom Bacillati; phylum Actinomycetota; class Actinomycetes; order Micromonosporales; family Micromonosporaceae; genus Micromonospora; species Micromonospora sp. NPDC047467. Next base: position 46,544 of record NZ_JBEYTO010000018.1, read on the forward strand.
GGCGTCGTGCGGGTCGGGTACGACAAGCAGCAGGTGTGGGGCGACGAGCGCGAGCTGTTCACGCCCGGCGGGCGGGGCGCCACGCTCCTCGTCGACGACTGGCGGCTCGGGTTGGGCATCTGCTACGACGGATGCTTCCCCGAGCACGGCCGCGCCGCCGCGCTCGACGGCGCGCACGCCTACCTGTGCCCCAGCGGCTACCTGACCGGCTCCGAGCACCGCCGGGACCTGTACTACGCGGCGCGGGCCCTGGACAACACGATGTTCGTGGTCTTCGCCAACGCGGTCGGGGGCGACGACCCCTGGCGGTTCAACGGCGGCGCGGCGATCTACGACCCGCAGGGACGGACCCTGGCCCGGGGTGCCGACGAGGGCACGGCGGTGCTGCTGGCGACGTTGGACCCGGCCGTGCTCGCGGCCACCCGGGCAGCCCATTCGATGCTCGCCGATCGACTGCCGAGCCAGGGCGGCCCACGGGTGGCGCTGACCGGCTGAGTCCGAGCCAGGTCGAAACACACGGCATCTGTTGGCGGACACGTCGGTCCCGTAGGGTGCCCGAGTGCCACTGCTCCTGCTGGACCTGGACAACACCCTGCTGGACCGGGCCGGGCCGTTCCGCCGCTGGGGTGAGCGCTTCCTGGACGGCATCGGCGCGCCCCCCGCCGACATCGACTGGCTGATCTCCCTCGACGCCGACGGGCTGACCGACCGCTGGGATCTGGCCGATGCCATCCGGGACCGGTACGAGCTGCGCATCCCCTCGATCGACCTGGTCGAGGAGCTGCACGACGGGGTGGTGGAGCAGACCCGGCTCGACTCGCTGACCGCCTGCGCGCTGCGGATAGCCGACGACGCCGGCTGGGTGCCGGTGGTGGTCTGCAACGGCACGGTTCGCGTCGAGGACGCCAAGATCCGCCGGACCGGCCTGGACCGCTACGTCGCCGACTGGGTGATCTCCGAGGAGGCCGGGGTCAGCAAGCCCAACCCGCGGATCTTCGCGCTCGCCGCGCAGCGGGTCCGGATGCCGCTGCGGGGCGCCTGGGTGGTCGGCGACAGCCCGGAGGCGGACATCGGGGGCGCTGCGGCCGTCGGGCTGCCCAGCGTCTGGCTGCACCGGGGACGGACCTGGTCGGACGTCCGGTTCGCGCCGAGCCGCACCGTGGACGGTCTGATCGCCGCGGTCGCCACGGTGCTCGCGAGCTGACCCACGGCGGGTCGGTGCGGCGCCGGGGTAATTCGGTTGACCGGTTGTCGGGGTCGCCGCGAGGATGGGCGGCGCATCGTGCACCCGGGCGTTCGCCCGGTCGAGGAGAGGGGGTCGGTCATGGCCGTCTTCGCAGGTCGCTTCCAGCTGCCTTTCTCAGCCTCGACCAAGGGAACCTCACCACAGTGCGCGATCATGACCTTCCGGCGCTTCAGCGCCGGACTCGCGGCAAGAGCCGCTTCGACGACGACGAACCGCAGTATCTGAAGCGCGGGCGGCCCACCGAGCTGCCCGCCGACCCCGACGACGAACCCGACCCCGACACGGGCGAGCGGTGGTCGTCCTGGGACGACGCCGTACACGGGCCCGAACCGCACCCGCAGTGGCTGGTCACCGAGCTGGCCGCCAAGGACACCGAGCTGGGTGTGCTGAAGACCGGCAAGGAGGCGGACGTCCACCTCGTCCGCCGGGCGGTGCCCGACACGGACCGCTCGTGCCTGCTGGCCGTGAAGCGGTACCGGGACGCCGAGCACCGGATGTTCCACCGCGACGCCGGCTACCTGGAGGGCCGCCGGGTGCGCCGCTCCCGGGAGAACCGGGCGATGGCCGGCCGGACGGCCTTCGGCCGGCAGATGATCGCCGGGCAGTGGGCGGCGGCCGAGTTCGCCGCGCTGGCCCGGCTCTGGGAGATCAACGGCGGGAACGACCGGATCGCCGTGCCGTACCCGGTGCAGGTGCGCGGCACCGAGCTGATGCTGGAGTTCGTCGGTGACGCCGAGTCGGGCGAGGCCGCGCCCCGGCTGGCCCAGCTACGACCCGGTCCGTCGGAGCTACGCGACCTGTGGGATCAGCTGGTGGAGGCGCTGCGGGTGCTGGCCCGGGCCGGCTACGCGCACGGCGACCTGTCGCCGTACAACCTGCTCGTGCATCGGGGGCGGCTGGTCGTGATCGACCTGCCGCAGGTGGTCGACGTGGTGGCGAACCCACAGGGCCCCGAGTTCCTGGCCCGCGACGTACGGGTGGTCGGCGCCTGGTTCGTGGCGCGGGGGTTGACCGCCGAGCAGGTCGACCCGGGCGAGCTGACCGGGGAGCTGCTGCGTGAGGCGGGCCTGCGCTGACCGGGACGGATCGGGCGAGCCTGGCCGCCCGACCCGCCCGCGCCACTCACTGGAGGTAGCGCTCCACCTCGGGCTTGGGTCGTTCGCCCTGTGCGTCGGGGTCGCCGTGGGTGTCCCGGGCGGCCCGGCGGCGGCGCAGCAGGTCCCAGCACTGGTCGAGGGACTCCTCCAGGTTGCGTAGCCGCTCGCTGGTCTCGCCCTCGGTGCCCGACTCGTGGGCCTGGGCCTCGGCGCGCAGCCGGTGTTCCTCGTCGACCAGTTCGGAGATCCGGTTCAAGATGGTCTTGTCGTCCATGCCACAGAGCCTGGCACAGGGTGCCCGGCGTCGCCCGGATTCGCAGGGACCGGTGCGCCCCGACGCACCCGCCGGGGTCTGCTGGCCGGGGCGGCCGGTGGGGCCGTCGCGCCGGGCGGCCCGCGACACCCACCGAAGCCGGGCGTCCAGCGTCCCGGCACTCGGGACCGCGGGCGACCGGCGGCGCAGGTCAGGACGGCGGCCGGGCGGGACGGCCTCGGGGCAGATTCGGTTGCCTGGGTCTACCAGCGCGACCTGCACCGGAGCCGCGTTACGACCGTCCACTAGGGACATCACGACCTCGTCTGCGACGTGGCGAACCTGGCGTGGGCATGGAAATCTCACCGGTCAGAGGTCTAGAGGTGCCCCGGATTTGGTGAGATGCTGTCCGTCGCCCAGAAGGTGAAAGTTCCACAGCTCCGACCGGCCGAAGTGGACAACTCAGGCCGGCGGACCGACGAGGAGACGCCATGCCCCAGGTGTCCGATGCCGGCCCCGCCCCCGTCAGCACCGAACCCCGGATGATCCCGCTGCGTCGCGTCCTGCCCGCGCTGGTCCGCGACCCGCTCGGCGCGCTGGTCGGCTTCGCGGACGACGCCGCCGGGGAGGTCGTCCGGCTCAACCTCGGCTCGTTCCGCCCCTACCTGGTCAGCCATCCGGAGCATCTGCAACGCGTCCTGCGGGACAACGTTGCCAACTACACCCGCGACGGGGACGGTCTGCTCTGGCGGCCGGTCCGCCGGATCGTCGGCGACGCCATCCTGGTCGCCGAGGGCGAGGTCTGGGAATCCAGCCGGGGCGCGCTGCAACCGCTGTTCACCGCGAAGCGGGCCGAGACGCTGGTCGACAAGATGGCCGAGGCGATCAACGAGGCCGTCGACGAGTGGCTGGAACCCGCCCGCGAGGGCCGGCCGATCGACGGCGGCGCCGAACTGACCCGGATCGTGCTGCGCACCACCATGCGGGTGCTCTTCGCCGACCGGATCTCGGTGCCCGACGCGCTGCGGATCAGCGCCGCGCTGGACACCCTCACCACCGCGATGCTCCCGCGCCTGCTGGTGCCCTTCGTGCCGTACGCGGTGCCGATGCCCCGCGACCGCGCCTTCAACGAGGCGGTACGGACCATCGACGAGGTGGTGCTGCCGATCATCCGGGAGGCCCGGGCCCGACCCACCGACGGCGACGACATCATCTCCACCCTCTGCCGGCCGCGCGCCGACGGCAGCGAACCCGACGAGTACGCGATCCGCGGCGACGTGGTGGCCATGTTCTCCACCGCCACCGAGACCACCATCGCCCTGCTCTCCTGGCTCTGGCCGGTGCTGGCGTCCCGGCCCGACGTGGCCGAGCGGATGACCGACGAGATCGAGCAGGTGGTCGGCACCGAACGGGTCCGCCGCGAGCACCTGCCCGAGCTGCGGTACGGCCGGATGGTCCTCGACGAGATGCTGCGGCTCTACCCGGCGGGCTGGATGATCCCCCGGACCGCGGTCGGCGACGACGTGCTCGGCGGTGTGCGGATCAAGGCCGGTGGCACCGTGCTGGTCAGCCCGTACGTCACCCAGCGGATGTCGACGTTCTGGGACGACCCGAACAGCTTCGATCCGGAGCGCTTCGCCCCGGAGCGGCCCCGGCGGCCCTACCGCTACTCCTACTTCCCGTTCGGCGGTGGGCCGCACCAGTGCCTCGGGCAGTACCTGTTCCTGCTTGAGGCGCAGCTCATCGTCAGCACCGTGCTGAGCCGCTACCGCTTCCAGCTGCGCCAACCGGCCGACCTGACGCCCCGGATGGGCGCCTCGCTGCAACCCAAGCAGCGGGCCGAGCTGATCCTCACCCCGGTCGCCCGGCCGGTCGTGCCGTGACGGGCGCGCCGTGGCCGGTGCAGACCGGTCCCGATCCGGTCGCCGAGCAGGGCCGGGTGTGCGCGCTCGCCGTGCGCGGTGTCCGCGATCTGCAGGGCGTCACCGCCGCCCACCCGGAGCTGTTCGACGCGGCACCGTTCGACCCGGCGCTGCTCAGCTCGGTGGCCACCGTGGTCGCCTTCATCGCGCCGTGGCACACCGCCGCCGAACTGCGGATCACCACCCGTACCGTGCTCTGGGTCTTCGCGGCCGACTGGCAGATCGACTACCTCGCCCGGTCCGTGGACGACGTCCGGCAGGTGGTGACCGACTGCCTGGCGGTGGCCGACGGCGCGGCGCCCCCGCCGGGGCGACACCTGGCCCGGCTGCTGGCGGACCTGCGCGACGAGCTGGCCACCGTGCCGGCGTTCGCCCGGCTGCGCCCGATCTGGCGCGACGAGTTGGCCCGGATGCTCGCCGCTGCGGCTCGGGAGTGGGACTGGAAGAACCTGCCGACCGACCCGACCACCGGGCGACGCCTGCCGGACCTGGACCGCTACCTGGAGAACGCCGACAACTCTGGCAGCTCCTTCGTCAACGTCACCCACTGGATCGCCACCGGGGACGACAAGACGCTTGCCCAGCTGACCGACCTGCTGGACGCCGGACGTGGCGTACAGCGCGTGCTGCGGCTGGTCAACGACCTGGCCACGCACGGCCGGGACGCCGAGTGGGGTGACCTGAACGCCCTGCTGCTGGTCGACGACCCGGCGCAGGTGCACGCCCGGTTGGCCGAGCTGACCACCCGCGCCCGTCGCGACCTGGCCGCGCTCGCCGAGCGCTGCCCCCGCCAGGCCGACTACCTGCACCGGCAGATCTCCTTCACCGGCGGCTTCTACCAGGTGTCGGACTTCTGGGGGGAACGCGATGAGTGACGGTGCCTTCCGCGTCCTGGCCGACCCCGCCACCGGCCGCGACCCGGCGACCGACGCCGCCCGTGAGCTGATCGCCGGCCTGGCGCTTCGGCCGTGGGGGCAGGTGGCCGCCTCGGTATACGAGAGCGCCCGCCTGGTCGCCGACGCGCCCTGGCTGCCCGGGCACGACGAGCGGATCGGGTTCCTCCTGCGCGCGCAGCGCCCGGACGGCGCGTGGGGTCCACCCGAGGGGTACGCCCTCGTGCCCACGCTGAGTGCCACCGACGCGCTGCTCGCCGCGCTGGCCGACGGTGGAGGGACCAGTACGCACCTGCTCGCCCCGGCGGCCAGAGGGTTGGCGGTGCTCAGCGGCCGGCTGCTCGCCGCCGACGCGCGGACGCTGCCGGACACCCCGGCACTGGACCTCATCGTCCCGGCGCTGGTCGAGTCGATCAACGACCGGCTGGACCGGGTGACCTGGGAGCAGTTGCCCACCCCGCCGCTGACGCTGCCCCCGGGCCTCGGGGTAGACCGGCTGCGGGCGGTGCGGGCGGCGGTGGCCGCCGGGGCGGCACTGCCCACGAAGCTGGCCCACTTCTACGAGGTGCTGGGCGCGATGCCCACCGACGCCGGCCCCACCCTCACCGCCGTCGGCGCGTCACCGGCGGCGACCGCCGCCTGGTTGAGCGCGGCCGGCCCGGACGCCGGCCCCAGCGCCCACGCCTTCCTGCGGGAGTTGATCCGGGACGGCCGTGGCCCGGTGCCCTGCCCGACTCCGATCACCGTGTTCGAACGGGCCTGGGTGCTCAGCGGGCTGAGACGGGCCGGCGTCGCGGTCAACCCGCCGGCCGCCGTGTTGGACACCCTGACCGCCGCCACCGCCGCGACGGGCGTGGCCACCGGCGAAGGGCTGCCCACCGACGCCGACACCACCTCGGTGGCCCTGGACGCGCTGGCCCGACTCGGCCGACCCGCCGACCCGGCCGGGCTGTGGGCGTACGAGACGGCGGACGGCTTCTGCACCTGGCCGGGGAGCGAGGACGGCTTCTCGGTCACCACCAACGCGCACGTGCTGGACGCGTTCGGCCAGCACGTGGCGGCGTATCCCGACGCCGACGCGCGATACCACCGGACGGTCGGGCGGCTCAGCCTCGTGCTACCCGAGCACCAACTCCCGGACGGCCGCTGGCAGGACCGCTGGCACGCCTCCCCGTACTACGCCACGGCCTGCTGCGTGCTGGCGCTGGCCGAGTTCGGTCGGGGTGGCGCGGCGGCCGAGGCCGTGGACCGGGCGGCCGGCTGGGTGCTGGCCAACCAACGCGCCGACGGCTCGTGGGGACGGTGGGCCGGCACCGCCGAGGAGACCGCGTACGCCCTGCAGGTGTTGCTGGAGGCGCCGACGGGTGCGCCGCGAGTCGCTGACGCGGTGGCCCGGGGGCACGCCTACCTGCACCAACCATCCGGTCCCGAGCACCCTCCACTGTGGTACGGCAAGGAGCTGTACTGTCCTACCGCCATCGTCGCCTCGGCGGTGCTCGCCGCCTGCCGGCTGGCAGCCGTTCACCTCGCGGGCGCCGACCGTTCGGTGGTGGATTGTGGTTACCAGGCAAGAAAAACAGCGACTTGAGGGGTTGTGTGGACACTGCTAGCGTACGCAGAGCCTCAGCCCCGTATGCCCCGCCGTGGCGGGGACGTCGTCTTCCATGATCACCCGTTGATGAGCTGAGTCAACGCCCGGCCTGGGACGGTTCAATGCGTTCTCGCGGTACGAGTATCCGCACCAAGGTTGTCGCCCTCCTGCTCTCCCTGGTCGCGCTCTGGATGTTCGCGGCATGGGTGACCCTGCGGGACGGCTTCAACCTGCTCGGTGTCCAGGTGATCAACAGCAGGGTCTACGCGCCCAGTGAGCCGCTGCTGCGGGAGCTCCAGCTGGAACGGCGGCTGACCCAGGCGTACCTGAGCAACCCCGACGCCGAGCAGCGGGCGGCGTTGGAGGCAAAGCAGCGCGAGACCGCGAAGCTGGCGGGCGACTTCGCCGACTCGGTCCGCAACTGGCAGGTCGACGTGGCCGGCAGCTCCGCGCTCGACGCCCAGCTGAACGCGACGATCACGCGGATCAACTCGCTGGAGCAGACCCGCGCGCAGGTGCTCGGCCGCTCCGTGGACCGGGTTTCCGCCGCCGACGCCTACACCGGCGCGATCGAGTCGATCTTCCAGGTCTACGACGTCACCGGCAGCCTGGACGACAAGGCGATCGCCGCCGACGCGGCCGCCCTGATCCAGCTCAACCGGATGAAGGAGCTGGTCTCCCAGGAGGACGCGCTGCTCAGCGGCCTGTTCGGCAACGGACGGATGAGCGGGCCGGAGTACGCGCGCTACGTCGCCCTGGTCGGCTCCGAGCGGTTCCTCGGCGAGGAGACCCGGTCCCGGCTCAGTGACGCCGACCAGCGCCGCTACCAGCAGCTCGTCGAGGGCGAGGCGTTCACCCGGCTGCGCGCCGTGCAGGACAGCATCATCCGCGAGGGCCGCCCCGCCACCCAGTTGCCGATCAGCGCCGAGCAGTGGCGTGGCACGGTCGAGCCGGCGCTGGCCGACGTGAACGACGTGGTGGTCGCCGGCGGTGAGGGCATCGTGGACCGGGCGACAGGCGTCGCCGTGATGGTCGTCGTCCGGTTGGTGCTCGCCACCGGCCTGGGCCTGCTCGCCGTCATCGCGTCCGTCGTCGTCTCGATCACCACGGCCCGCACCCTGCTCCGCCAGTTGGAGCGGCTGCGGGAGGCCGCCTGGCAGCTCGCTGACGAGCGGCTTCCCCGGGTGGTGGAGCGACTCGGCCGGGGCGAGGAGGTCGACGTGGCCACCGAGGCGCCTCCGCTGGAGTTCGGCACCGACGAGATCGGCCAGGTCGGCAAGGCGTTCAACGCGGTCCAGGAGACCGCCCTGCGCACCGCCGTCGAGCAGGCCGATCTGCGCCGCAACGTCCGCGAGGTCTTCCTCAGCCTGGCCCGGCGCACCCAGGCGCTGGTGCACCGCCAGCTCACCCTGCTCGACGCCATGGAGCGGCGGGAGCACGACGCCGAGGAGTTGGAGGACCTGTTCCGGGTCGACCACCTGGCCACCCGGATGCGGCGTAACGCCGAGAACCTGATCGTGCTCTCCGGCTCCACCCCGGGCCGGGCCTGGCGGCGCAACGTCCCGATGGTCGACGTGGTGCGTGGCGCGGTGGCCGAGGTCGAGGACTACACCCGGGTCAACGTGCTGCCACTCGGGCCGGTCTCCCTCGCCGGCCGGGCGGTCGGCGACATCATCCACCTGCTCGCCGAACTCATCGAGAACGGCCTGTCGTTCTCCCCGCCGCACACCACCGTCGAGGTCCGCGGCCAACTGGTGGCCAACGGGTTCGCCATCGAGATCGAGGACCGGGGCCTCGGCATGAGCGAGGAGGACCTGGCCGCGGCGAACCACCGCATCGTCGACCAGTCCGAGCTGAACCTCGCCAACGCCGCCCGCCTCGGCCTCTACGTGGTGAGCCGGCTGACCGAGCGGCACGGCGTGCGGGTCCGGCTCAAGGAGTCGGCGTACGGCGGCACCACCGCCGTCGTGCTGATCCCGCTGGAGCTGGTCAGCGAGAACGGGGCCAGCCCGGAGGACTCCGGCGCGCTCCCGACCGGGCCGGCCATCGCGCTGCCGGCGGCGTCGACCCCCGGTGGCGACGCCGGCCGCCCCGCCCTCCGCTCGCCGGTCGCGCTGGCCGCCCCGGCGGCCGACAACTCGGCACCGGGCACGAGCGCGCCGCAGCCGGTGACCCCTGCGGCTCCGGCAGTGGCCGGCAGCGCCATCGAGACCGGGCAGGTCGACGGGGGCGACGCGGACGTCGTACTCCCCACCCGGCAGCGGACGACCCCGGCCACCGGGACGCCGGGGCTGCCCACCCGGGCCCGGCGCACCCCGGGCCAGTCGGCCCTTGAGGGGCCAACGGTCGCCACCGGCCTGCCCGCGATCGACCGGGCGGGCCCGGCGTCCGACGCCGGCGAACCGGGCGCTGACGGCGGGCCGGTTCCGGCCCGGTCAGAGACGGACCGGACCGGCTCCGGCCTGCCGGTCCGGATCCGGCAGGCGAACATCGTGCCCGAGCTGCGCGACGACCCGGCGGCGACCGAGTCCGACGAGGAGGACGTGGTACGCCCACCGGACCAGGTGCGCCGGATGATGAGCTCCTACCAGAGCGGCACCCGACGCGGTCGCACCGACGCGGCACGACTGCTCGGCGGAGCGTCCGGCTCGCCTGCGGCGACGCCCGAACCCACCGACGAGGAACCGCAAGCCACCTGACCGAGCGCCGGCGCTGCGGTTCCCGCGCGGTGTGACGGTCAGACCCAAGACGAGTACGGCGCAACTGCCGGGCGAGAAGAGGACGACGAAGTGGCCCAGAAGACGGCTTCGAGTGCCGACCTGACGTGGTTGCTGGACGATCTGGTGGGGCGGGTGAAGCAGGCCGAGCACGCGGTCGCGCTCTCCTCCGACGGGCTGTTGATGGCTTCCTCGCAGGGGTTGAACCGGGACGACGGCGAGCACCTCGCGGCGATGGCGGCCGGAATCCAGAGCCTGGCCCGGGGCGCCGGCAAGCGCTTCGGTGGCGGCCAGGTGCAGCAGACCATCATCGAGATGCAGTCGTCCTTCCTGTTCGTTACCGCCGCCGGCCGCAACGCCTGCCTGGCGGTTCTGGCCACCGAGGACGCCGACGTCGGCCTGATCGCGTACGAGATGGCGATGCTTGTCACCCGGGTCGGCAAGTACGTGGCCTCCCCGTCCCGAGACAACGTTCAGCCGGCCGGCGAGCGGTAACGGCCATGACGGTGCAGGGAGAGTCCGCGGACCATCAGTGGGTGGACGACCATGCGGGCCCGGTGGTCCGTCCATACGCGGTGACACGCGGGCGGGCCCGCCCGGTCACCGGCACATTCGACCTGATCTCCCTGGTCACCGCGACCCGAGCCGACGTCACACCGGAGGCCGGTCTCGGACCCGAACACCTGGCGATCGTCGGCCTGTGCCAGCGAATACAGTCCGTCGCCGAGATCGCCGCCCACCTCGACCTGCCGGTGGGCACCATCCGGGTGCTCCTCGGCGACCTCGCGGCCCGCAGCCTGGTGCAGGTACGCGAACCACAGACCACGGCCGGTCTTCCCGACAACAGCATCTTCGAGGCGGTAATCAATGGACTACGGGCACTCTGACCGGCCGGCGGGAGCGACCCCACTGCCCACCGCGATCAAGATCCTGGTCGCCGGTGGCTTCGGTGTGGGCAAGACCACCATGGTCGGCGCGGTGAGCGAGACCCGGCCGTTGCGCACCGAGGAGGTGCTGACCGAGACCGGGGTCGGCATCGACGACCTGTCCGGGGTGGAGGGCAAGACCACCACCACCGTGGCGATGGACTTCGGCCGGATCACCATCAGCGACGACCTGGTGCTCTACCTGTTCGGCACGCCCGGTCAGGACCGCTTCTGGTTCGTCTGGGACGAGCTGGCACTGGGCGCGATCGGGGCGGTGGTGCTGGCCGACACCCGCCGGCTGGCCGACTGCTTCCCCTCGATCGACTACTTCGAGGGCCGGGGCACGCCGTTCGTGGTGGCGGTGAACTGCTTCGAGGGCGCCCGGCAGTACCGGCTCGACGAGGTGCAGACCGCTCTCAACCTCGACCCGGGGGTGCCGGTGTTGCTCTGTGACGCCCGCCAGCGCGAGTCCAGCAAGGAGGTGCTCGTCACCCTCATGGAGCACGCCATGAAGACCCGCGAGGCCCGCCGCCGCGCCGCCGCCGGGGGCTGACCGACGGCCCGGGGAAATTTTTCGGCGCCCGCTGTCCGGTACGGCCCTGGCCGAACGTCATGCTGGCGACACCTGGACACACGAGGGAGCGCCAGATGAAGTACATGATGTTCGTCTGCACCGACAGCGAGCCGGACACCGACCCGACCGACCTGCCCGACGTCGAGAAGTGGGTGGCCGACAACGACGCCCGGGGCCGCCGCCTCACCGGCGACCAGCTGGCGCCGACCAGCGCGGCCACCACGGTCCGGGTACGCGACGGCGAACTGCTCGTCTCCGAGGGGCCGTTCGCCGAGACCGCGGAGGTGATCGTGGGCTTCGACCTGCTCGACTGCGCCGACCTGGACGAGGCCATCGAGGTGGCCCGCGCCCACCCGATGGCACGGGAGGGGCGGCTGGAGCTGCGGCCGCTCATGACCCTGCCCGACTGACCGGATGGCCGGGACCGAAGACCCGGCCGGCGCGCACGACCCGGCCGGCGCGCACGACCCGGCCGGCGCGCACGACCGGGCCGGCGTCCGCGACAGGCACGGCGCGCATGACAACGGTGGCGTCCGTGCCAGCGCCAGCGCCAGCGCCCGCGACAACGCCGGTACGCACGACAGGGCTGGTGGGCGCCACAACGGGGGTGTGGCCGCGACGGCGCAGGCCGTCGCGGCTGCCGGCACCCACGCGTACCCACGGATCGTCGCGACCCTGATCCGGGTGACCGGCGACTGGGCGCTGGCCGAGGACTGCACCCAGGAGGCGCTCACCGCCGCCCTGGAGCGCTGGCCGGCCGACGGCGTGCCGGCCAACCCGGGCGGCTGGCTGATGACGGTCGCGCGCAACCGGGCGATCGACGTACTGCGCCGGGCCGCCGTGGAGCGCCGCAAGCTGCACGATCTGGCGGTGCTCACGGCGGCCGACGGGCAGCCCGACCCCGAGGCGGGGCAGGACGTGGTGGACGACCGACTGCGGCTGATCTTCACCTGCTGCCACCCGGCGCTGGCCATCGAGGCCCGGGTGGCGTTGACGCTGCGCACCGTCTGCGGGGTGCCGACCGCCGACATCGCCCGCCTCCTGCTGGTCAGCGAGTCGACGATGACCCGACGGCTGACCCGTGCACGGACCCGCATCGCGCAGGCCGGCATCCCGTACCGGGTGCCGGCCGGGCCGGCGCTGGCCGAGCGGCTGCCCGGTGTGCTCGCCGTGCTGTACCTGCTGTTCACCCGGGGCTACCTCCCCGACGGCGAGCCGGCCTTCGCCGACGAGGCGGTCCGGCTGGCCCGGCTGCTGGACGCCCTGATGCCGGGGCACTCCGAGGTGGCCGCGCTGCGGGCGCTGATGCTGTTTCAGCACTCCCGGCGCGACGCCCGTCGGGACGCCGCCGGTGACCTCGTCCCGCTCGACCGGCAGGATCGCCGCCGATGGGACGACGCGTCCATCGCCGAAGGGCTCTCCGCGCTGGCCCGGGTCCGGCACGATGGGCCGTATGCGTGGCAGGCCCGCATCGCCGCCTGCCACGCCACCGCCGAATCCGTCGAGGCCACCGACTGGCCGGGGATCGCGCGAGCCTACGACGCGTTGATCGGCATCCGGCGCTCCCCGGTGGTCGCGCTCAACCGGGCGGTCGCGCACGGCTACGCGTACGGGCCGGCCGTGGGGTTGGCGTTGCTCGACGCGGCCCGCGCCGGTGGCGCCCTGGACGGTCAGCCCCTCGCGGTGGCCGTGGAGGCCGACCTGGTGGCCCGGCAGGGTGACCGGCCGCGCGCTGCCACCCTGTTCCGCCGGGCGGCAGAGGCGGTGGGCTCCACCGCCGAGCGTCGCGCCCTGCTGGCCCGGGCCGGCGAACTCACCCCGTAGCCGCCCGGCCGGCCTGGCCTGCCCGGCGTGGCCTGCCCTCCGCGCGGGCCGGGACGGCTCGGTACGAGACGTCAGCTGCCGGGGTGGTCACCCAGCAGATGCGCGAGGACCTGCCCGCCGAGCGGCCGCCGTCACAGGCGGGTGGCGGTCCGCACGAGGCCGGCGAGCGCCCGGGACCGGCTGTGCGGCGGCCAGGCGATCACGGTGGTCACCGCGGGCGCGTCCGGCACCGGCACGGCTGCCAAGTCGGCGAGCAGCAGCGACCGGCAGGACTCCGGCAGCACCACTGCGGCGCGGCCGAGCGCGATGTGCTGGAACAACTGGGCGTGGTCCCGGACCTCGGGGCCCGGACCGTCCGGATACGACCCGTCGGCCCGGGGCCAGCGCGGCATCGGCAGGCCGGGCAGCGTCTCCACCTCGGCCATCCGCAGGTGTGGCCGTCGGGCCAGCGGATGCCCGGCCGGCAGGACCGCCACCTGCTGCTCGGTGACCAGTTCCTCGGTGTCCAGGCCGGTCGTCGAGTCGAACGGCAGGTGCAGCAGCGCCACGTCGGCCCGCCCGTCGCGCAGCAGCCGTTCCTGTTCGCCGATGCCGCACAGCAGCACCTCGACGGGGACCGCGTCCGGCTCGGCCGCGTACGCGTCGAGTAGTTTCGGTAGCAGCTCGCTCGACGCGCCCGCCTTTGTCACCAGCACCAGCCCGGGGTCGCCGTTCGTGGCCTGACCGGCGCGGCGGGTACGGCGGTCGGCGGCCTCCACGGCGTCGAGGGCGGCTCGGCCCTCCCGTAGCAGCACCGCACCGGCCGCGGTCAGCGTGACGCTGCGGCTGTCCCGTTCCAGCAGGGTCACGCCGAGTCGCCGTTCGAGTTGCCGGATCGCCCGCGACAGCGGCGGCTGGGCGATGCCGAGGCGGCGCGCGGCACGGCCAAAGTGCAGCTCCTCGGCCACGGCCACGAAGTAGCGAAGCTCCCGCGTCTCCATCCCGCCACCGTATCGCCGGATCGATACCCGCCGGGTATCGCCCGCTACTCAGGTGGTGTTGGAGGCCCGTATGCCGCGCGGACAGGATCGACGACATGAGCGAACGAACGATCGCGCTGGTGACGGGCGCGAACAAGGGCATCGGGTACGAGATCGCGGCGGGCCTGGGCGCGCTGGGCTGGCGGGTGGGAGTCGGCGCGCGGGACGATCAGCGCCGGGAGACGGCGGTGGCGAAGCTGCGCGCGGGCGGCGTGGACGCGTTCGGCGTACCGCTGGACGTGACCGACGACGCGAGCGTGGCTGCCGCCGCGCGGCTGCTGGAGACGGAGGCCGGCGGTCTCGATGTGCTGGTCAACAACGCGGGCATCACCGGTGGTGAGCCGCAGCACCCCGTCGGGGTGGACATCGAGACCGTGCGGGCGGCCGTGGAGGTCAACGTGATCGGCGTCGTGCGGGTGGTCGAGGCGATGCTGCCGCTGCTGCGCCGCTCGGCCTCGCCCCGGATCGTCAACATGTCCAGCGGCGTCGGGTCACTGACCCGGCAGAGCGCCTCGGTCGGCGAACATCAGACGGGGCCGCTGTCCGTGGCGTACGCGCCGTCGAAGACCATGCTCAACGCGGTGACCATCCAGTACGCCCGGGCGCTGGCCGACACCAACATCCTGGTCAACGCCGCCTGCCCGGGTTTCACCGCGACCGACCTCAACGCCTTCCGGGGCGTGCGGACCCCGCAGCAGGGCGCGGCGATCGCGATCCGGCTGGCGACGCTGCCCGACGACGGGCCGACCGGCGGCTACTTCGAGGACGCGGGCGTGATCCCGTGGTGAGGGTGGCCTGTCAGCACCACATCACCGGGTTGCCGGTGGCCACCGACGCCGCGCACAGCCGGCGTGGCGGCTCCACGATGTAGGCGAAGTCGTCGCCCGACCGGCTCCGGATCCGCACGGCGAGCCGCTCGGGCGGCGGCGCGCACCGGTTTCCGGCGGCTCAGGTGACTGCGAGCAGCACGGCCTCCCCGCGCTCCGCCGCGGTGCGGTAGAAGTCGCGCAGCGCGGTGAAGTGCGGCAGCAGGTAGTTGTCGAACTCATCGTCGCCGTCGTCCCAGATATGCGGGTAGATCTCGGCGTCCGACAGGGCGGCCGGGTCGTAGCGGTCCCGCAGGGTCGCCTCGTCCAGCGTGCCGAGCGCGGCGGCCACGGCGCGGACGACGTCCGAGGTGAGCAGCCGGGCCGGGCCCATCCCGAGATCCGGGCCGATCGGGTCACCACCCAGGATGGCCGGCCCGACGTCGCCCCGGATCTCGTACGTGTCGCCGGTCAGCAGGTAGTGCAGCCCGTGCCACGCCTTGTCGAGGTCGAGCTCGTCCGGGCCACCCTGGAACAGGGTGCCGACCTTCTCCGGGTCGGCGAGCACCGCCGCCAGTTCCTCGGCGGACAGCCGGCGTGCGTTGAAGATCATGCCCACGGGGTTGCCTCTCGGGGGTGCCGGTCGGAATCGGCGGCAGCGTAGCGCGAGCGTCCGACAGGCGTGCCATTATCCGGGCACCCTCGGCACGGTGGAGGCATGACCGAACCGACACCGACATCGGCGTACCCCCGGGTGGTGCTGCCGCTGACCGGCCACCGCGCGTGCGGTCCGGCCTGGCGCTGCGCGCCGTCGCGCTCCGGCTGCGATGGTCCACGGTACGGCGAGGGCCGCTCCCCGCCGGAGCGGGAAGCGGCCCTGTATCAGCCGTACGCGATCAGTTGGCGATCATGCGGCGCAGAACGTACTGCAGGATGCCGCCGTGCCGGTAGTAGTCCGCCTCACCGGGGGTGTCGATCCGGACCACGGCCTCGAACTCCACGCCCGTGTCGGTCGTGACCGTCACGGTGCGCGGCGTCTCGCCGTCGTTCAGGGCGGTCACCCCGGTGATGGTGAACATCTCGGTGCCGGTGAGGCCGAGCGACTCGGCGGTGGTGTCCACCGGGAACTGCAGCGGCAGCACGCCCATGCCGATCAGGTTCGAGCGGTGGATCCGCTCGTACGACTCGGCGATGACAGCCCGGACGCCCAGCAGCATGGTGCCCTTGGCCGCCCAGTCCCGCGACGAGCCGGAACCGTACTCCTTGCCGGCCAGCACGACCAGCGGGATGCCGGCCTCCTGGTAGGCCGCCGAGGCGTCGTAGATCGAGGTCTGCTGGCCGGTGAGGTGGTTGACGGTGAAGCCACCCTCCACACCCGGGACCAGCTGGTTGCGCAGCCGGATGTTGGCGAACGTGCCTCGGATCATCACCTCGTGGTTGCCCCGCCGGGAGCCGTACGAGTTGAACTCGTGCCGCGGCACGCCGTGCTCGGCCAGGTACTTACCGGCGGGGGAGTCGGCCTTGATCGAGCCGGCCGGCGAGATGTGGTCGGTGGTCACCGAGTCACCCAGCTTGGCCAGCACGCGGGCGCCCGAGATGTCGACGACCGGCTGCGGCTCGCGCTGCATGCCCTCGAAGTACGGGGGCTTGCGCACGTAGGTGGAGTCGTCGGCCCAGGCGAACGTGTCGCCGGTCGGGGTGGGCAGCGACTGCCACTGCTCGTCGCCGGCGAACACGTCGGCGTACGCCGCGCTGAACCCGGCGGCGCCGAGCGCCTGGGCGATGACGTCCTGGATCTCGGCGCTGTTCGGCCAGATCTCGCGCAGGAAGACCGGGTTGCCCTCGGTGTCCTCACCGATCGGCTCGTTGGCCAGGTCGATGTCCATCGTGCCGGCGAGGGCGTAGGCGACGACCAGCGGCGGAGACGCAAGGTAGTTCATCTTGACGTCCGGGTTGATCCGGCCCTCGAAGTTCCGGTTGCCCGAGAGCACCGACACGACCGACAGATCATGCTCGTTGACCGCGGCGGACACCTCCTCGGGCAGCGGACCCGAGTTGCCGATGCAGGTGGTGCAGCCGTACCCGACCAGGTTGAAGCCGAGCTTGTTCAGGTACGGCGTGAGGCCGGCCCGCTCGTAGTAGTCCATGACGACCTTGGAGCCCGGAGCCAGTGTGGTCTTCACCCACGGCTTGCGGGTCAGGCCCTTCTCCACGGCGTTACGGGCCAGCAGGGCCGCCCCGATCATCACCTGCGGGTTGGACGTGTTGGTGCAGGAGGTGATCGCGGCGATCACCACGGCGCCGTGGTCCAGCTCGTACTCGACGCCGTCGGCGCCGGTCACGCGGACCGGGTTGGTGGCCCGACCGCCGGCGCCGACCGCCGCGGTTTCCAGGTCGCGCGGCTCGTCGGCCGGGTCGCTGAACTCGTTGGCCGGCGGGTCGCTGGCCGGGAACGACTCGGCGCTGGCCTCGTCGGCCGGGCCGTTGGCGCCGCGCGGCAGCTCCTCGCGGGCCACGCCCGGCTTGAGGTCGCGCTCACCCACGGAGTCGTCGGCGACGTAGTCGGTCAGCGCGGAGCGGAACAGCGTCTTCGCGGTGCCCAGCGGCACCCGGTCCTGCGGGCGCTTCGGGCCGGCGAGCGACGGCTCGATGGAGCTGAGATCCAGCTCCAGGCGCTCCGAGTAGGCCGGCTCGGCCTCCGGGTCGTGCCAGATGCCCTGCTCCTTGGCGTACGCCTCGACGAGCGCCACCTGGGCGGCGTCCCGGCCGGTCAGCTCCAGGTAGCGGATGGTCTCCGCGTCGATCGGGAAGATCGCCACCGTCGAGCCGTACTCGGGGGACATGTTGCCGATGGTGGCCCGGTTGGCCAGCGGCACGGCGCTCACGCCCGGGCCGTAGAACTCGACGAACTTGCCGACCACACCGTGCTTGCGCAGCATCTCGGTGATGGTCAGCACCAGGTCGGTGGCGGTGGTGCCGGCCGGCATCTCGCCGTGCAGCTTGAAGCCCACCACCCGGGGGATCAGCATGCTGACGGGCTGGCCGAGCATCGCGGCCTCGGCCTCGATGCCGCCGACGCCCCAGCCCAGCACGCCCAGGCCGTTGACCATCGTGGTGTGCGAGTCGGTGCCGACGACGGTGTCCGGGTACGCCTGGCCGTTGCGCTCCATGATCGTACGGGCCAGGTACTCGATGTTGACCTGGTGCACGATGCCGGTGCCCGGCGGGACGACCTTGAACTCGTTGAACGCGGTCTGACCCCAGCGCAGGAACTGGTAGCGCTCCTTGTTGCGCTCGTACTCCAACTCGACGTTGCGGGCGAACGCGTCCTCGCGGCCGAACAGGTCGGCGATCACCGAGTGGTCGATGACCAGCTCGGCCGGGGCGAGGGGGTTGACCTTCGTGGCGTCGCCGCCGAGGTCGCGCACGGCCTCACGCATGGTGGCCAGGTCGACCACGCAGGGCACGCCGGTGAAGTCCTGCATGAGCACCCGCGCCGGGGTGAACTGGATTTCCACGCTCGGGGCGGCGTCGGGGTCCCACCCGCCGAGCTGACGGATGTGTTCGGCGGTGATGTTCGCGCCGTCCTCGGTCCGCAGCAGGTTCTCCAGGAGGATCTTCAGGCTGTACGGCAGCCGATCGTGGCCGTCCACCTTGTCGATCCGGAAAATCTCGTAGCTCGCGTCTCCGACGCGTAGCTGGGTCTTCGCACCGAAGGTGTCGAGGCTCGCCACGTCGTACTCCTTCACACCAGCGACCGTGAGTAGTCCTGAGCAGTCTGTCGTACCGGCCGAGGTGCCGCCGAGGTTAGGTAACACTTACAGCCGATCCGCTCTCGAATAAAACCGTACGTCCGTCTTGCTAGTTACGCAACCCGGGCCGCCTCTGCCGCCCCTCCTCACCCCTAGCCTCCTAGGACGCGCTACGGGGTGTGCGCGGTGCCTCCGGGCGTGGGCCGAAGAGGGTGGCCATCGCCAGCGACCAATCGAGTACGTGGCCTCGTGGGCGATGCCGTTGTCTGGTGCGGGTCGGACTCTCGCGGCGGTCGGCGCGCTGGATCGCTTCACGACAGCCGACGCGTTGAATCGTTTACGGCATCAGCTCCAAAGGACCAGCGGACCATGTGGTGCCGGCTGTGCTCGCGGCCGGCTCACGTGTATGACGGTGAAGGGCCGGGCCCTGGGTGGGTCCGGCCCTTCGGTCGGTTGGCCAGGTGGGCCTGGCTCGTCCTGGCCGCTGGCTAATGGCATGACGAAGGGCCGGGCCCTTGGTGGGGTCCGGCCCTTCGGGGGTGGGTGGTGGTGGGGTCAGCTGGTGGCGTAGCCGCGGGTGGCGATCCAGTCGGCGAGGTGGTCGATGGTGACGTCGTAGGAGGCGGTGTTGGGGTTGGCGGAGTCGG
>NZ_JBEYTO010000019.1:0-59246 GCF_040643095.1 Micromonospora sp. NPDC047467
GGGCCGGGAAGCCGGCCTCCTGCTCCCAGGAGACCACCAGCGGTTCGATCCGGTCCCGCCACTGCGGCGCCACCGCCAGCACGGCTCGGGGTGGGTAGCGCGTCTGACGCTCAGCGGAAGCAGTGCGAGATCGGCACGGCGCTGCCCTCGCAGTTGGTCGGCTCGTTCTCGACGACCACGCTCTCGTCGTCGAGCTTGACCTGGGCGTGCGAGGCGAAGATGCCGCCGGGCTTCACCGTCGCCGCGTTGTGGGTGACCTTGCTGGTGTAGAGCGCCACCGAGCCCGCCGTGGCGTAGATGCCGCCACCCTTGGACGTCGCACCGACCGCCTCGTTGCGGGTCACGTCGCTGCCGCGTACCAGCAGGTTCGCCTTCTCGGCGTAGATGCCGCCACCGAGGCCGTGGGTGGTGTTGCCGTCGACCACGCTGTCGTCGAGCGGCGTCAGGCCCTTCACGGTCGAGATGCCGCCACCGTTGACGGTGGACGTGTTACCGCGGATGGTCATCTTGCGCATCACCAGCACCGCGTCGGAGTTCGCGGCGCCGCCACCGATCTGCGCGGTGTTGTTCAACAGCTCGGTGTCGAAGACCTTCGTCCGGGCCGAGAAGCTGGCAAGCCCGCCGCCCTGCACGGCACTGTTCTGGGTGAAGGAGACGCCCTCCACCTCGGCCGCGCCCCGGTAGTTACCCAGCCCGCCGCCGTACGCGTTGGCGCTGTTGCGGTGGAACTCGGAGCGCTTCAGCGTCAGCACACCACCGTTGAGCAGGCCCCCGCCCTTGCCCGCGGCGCCGGCGGCGCTGTTGCCGATGAACGTGGAGTCGGTGACCACCATGTTGCCGTCGTTGAAGAAGCCACCGCCGCCACCCTCGGGCGACAGCGACGTGCTCTGCGTGACGGTGACGCGCTCCACCACGGCGGTCGCGCCGTGCACCACGTGCAGGCTGCCACCCTCGATGGCCGAGCGGCCGTTGTGCAGTTCCACGTCGCGCAGGGTCAGCTCGCCACCGTCGCGGACGGTGAAGAATCGGAACGCGGCGGCCTGGGCGTCCCGGGCGATGGTGGCGCCCGCCCCGTCGATCGTGATGGGCTGGTAGATCACCGGCAGGCCAGCGGTGTCGTCGGCCGGGTTGCGCGGCGGCGCTTCCGCGTCACCGGGGGTCTCCGCGGCGTCGGCCGCCTCCCGTGCGTCGCGGATCCCACCGTCATACTGGTCCTTCTCCTGGAACGCGTCGGCGAGGGTGTAGCGGCACTTCGGCGCGAGCCGCAGCTCCCCGCCGCCCTCCGCGTTGGCCGTCACCAGCGCCGCCACCAGCTTTGCCGGGTCGCAGGGCACCTCGACCACGCCACGCCTGCCGGTGCCCGGCGCCTGTCGTGGGGCCCGCGCGGCGTCGTCGCCGGCACGCTCCGGCCGGTCGTCGACCCGCCGGTCGTCCTCGCGGGCCGCGGCGCTGAGCCTGCCCAGGCCCGGGAGCGAAAGGTCGCGGTCGGCCGCGGCGGCGACGCCCGCCACTCCGGCCGCCCCCACCACCAGGCTCCCGGCCAGGAAGCCGCCGGCTAAGAACCATCGGGACCGCCGTCTGGGTCGTGCCGGGTCTCCTCCTTGGTACGTGGACATCAGGGTGCCTGCCTTCCTGGCTGCGTAAACGTGACCGCGCGCCGATCCGGGCGCGGGGCACTCGACGAACCGCCGACCACCAAACGTCACGATATGTCCGCAATACGGACAGGAAGGTGTGAACGTGAAGAACGCTGTCATTCATCTTTTTCTTCACCAGATGGTGCGCAACTCACCCGCCGACGTGGATGCCCGGTCGACGTGACGGATCCGGCTCGGTACGGCGCAGGATCTCCCGTACGACCGGTGGGGTGTCACCCCGGCCGAGGATCAGATAGCGCAGCAGGTGCGCGATCGGGCTCCCCTCCGACCACTCGAAGTGCGCGTGCGGCCGGACCCCGGTGGCGTCCCGCAACGCCAGCAGGATCGCGGCGATCGCGTTCGGCGCGGCCGGGCTGCTGGCCCGCAGCAGCCGGAAGCCGCCCACCTCGACCCCGTGCACCCGCAGCACCTGACTGAACTCCGACGGGTCCACCACGTCGATCTCCAGGAACAGCACGTCGGCGGCGCCGGGCACCGGGTTCATCCCCCGCTGCGCACGCTCCTTGATCGTGTACTCCTTCAGCGAGCCGTTCTGCCGCTTGTTGGCGATCAGGTGCAGTTGCCCGTCGTGGGCCAACGACTCGGTGATGAACCGGCGGGCCGGCTCGTCGAACTCGATCCGCTCGGCCCGCAGTTCGGTGGTCCGGGTGATCCGGGAGATCAGCGACACCGCGACGATGCCGAGGATGAACAGCGCCGAGATGGTGATCCCGTCCGGCTGCTCGAAGACGTTCTCGATCAGCGCGTACAGCAGCACCAGGCTCAGCACGCTGAAGCCGACGGCGGCACGGCGTTGGTGGCGGCGGGCCGCGGAGATGGTCACCGCCACCGCGCCGGAGACCATCATCGCCAGGATGCCTGTCGCGTACGCGCCGGCCTGGGCGTTGACGTCGGCCCGGAAGGCGATCGTGATGGCGACGCTGACCACGGTGTAGACGATCACCACGGGGCGCACCGCCCGAGCCCACTCCGGGGCCATGCCGTACGACGGCAGGTACCGCGGCACGATGTTGATCAACCCGGCCATCGCCGAGGCGCCGGCGAACCACAGGATGAAGACGCTGCTCACGTCGTAGATCGTGCCGAAGGCCTCGCCGAGGTAGGCGTGCGCCAAGAAGGCCAGCGCCCGGCCGTTCGCGCCGCCGCCCGGGCTGAACTCCTCGGCCGGGATGAGCGCGGTGGTCACGAACGTCGTCGAGATCAGGTAGACCGACATGATCAGCGCGGCGGTGGTGAGCAGCCGGCGGGTGTTGCGGATCCGGGCCGCCAGCCGGGCCTGCCGGTCCGGCCCGTCGGCCGCCACCAGGGGCATCATGCTGACCCCGGTCTCGAACCCGGACAGGCCCAGCACCAGCAGCGGGAAGGCCAGCACGGCGGTGAGGAGCACCTGGCCCGGGCCAGCGCCGCCCTCGGTCAGCGCCGCGGTCCAGTCCGACACGATGGCCGGGTCGGCGACGATCCGGGACACCGCGACCACCACGATCACCGCGTTGAGCAGCAGGAAGACCGCCACCAGCGGGATCGCGACCACCACCGCCTCGCGGAACCCGAGCAGGAACACCCCGCCGAGGACGAGCAGCAGCACGACCGTGACCACGACCGGGACGACGGGGCCGTGCATGGCGTCCGGCAGGTACGGGTTCTCCAGCAGGTGCACGGTGGCGTCGGCCGACGACAGGGTGATCGTGATGATCCACGAGGTGGCCACGAACCCGAGCAGCACCAGCACGAAGATCTTGCCCCGCCAGAACGGCAACAGCCGCTCCAGCATCGCCACCGAGCCCTGCCCGTGCGGGCTCTCCTGGGCCACCCGGCGGTACATCGGCAGCATGCCGAACAGGGTGAGCGCGACGATCAGCAGCGTCGCCAGCGGGGAGAGCGCACCGGCCGCCACCGCCGCGATGCCCGGCAGGTACGACAGGGTGGAGAAGTAGTCCACCCCGGTCAGGCACATCACCTGCCACCAGGCGTGCCGGCGGTTCTGCCCCTCGGCCGTCTCCGGGCCGGGCGGCTGCACCTGGTGCTGGAACAGCCACCGGCGCAGCGGGCTCGTCGGCGGCGCCGACCGGGCCGGGCTGGCGACCCGCTCGGGCACCACGACACCCCGGCGGCCGCCCCGATGCGGGCGGGCCGGGTCGCGGGCGGCGCGCAGCGCCGGGTCCGGCCCGGTCGATGTGTGGCGTCGGCCGCTCCACCGTCGCGGTCTCCCCTGGTGCTCGTCAGCCATCGCCCGTCCCACCCTCGCAGGTTCTGATCCGACGGTAGGCGGTAGCCCACGGCCCGACCGGCGGAACCGGGCACGTGGATGGCCTGCTCAGGGTCGGTCCGGTGCGCTGAGCAGCCGACTCAGCGCGGGTGGGTCGGCCACGGTCACCGTGGCCGCCGGATGCCGGGGCCACCCCCCGGGCGCCAGGGCCGGCACCGGTACGCCGAAGCGCAGGCAGAGGCCGCCGGCCGTGCTGCTGCCGAAGCTCACACCACCGTCGGCCAGCGACAGGTGCGGGCCGATCACCCGCCACCAGCGGTACGGGCCGGTCACCTCGGCGGCGGTCACGTTCCGTCGGTCGGTCCGCAGGCGCCACGGCCCGTACCGGATCAGCAGATCCCGCTCGGTGACCGCGACCCAGGCGGTCGCCGGCCGGACACCCAGCAGCGCCAGCGCGGGGCGGAACACCGGGTCGAAGCGGAACGGGAACCGGATCGGGGTGCCGGTCATCGCGCACCCGGCCGGGCGGCGGGCCGGGGCACCGGGCCACCCGGGCGCAGCGGGCCGGGTCGGGCGGGCCGGGGTCGGGCGGCGGGCCGGCGCCGGGCCAGGACGGTCATGGCGCGGGCGTACCCCGTACCGGCCCCCCGACACCCTGGATTTTCGGCCGACGCCAGGCCGCTCCCCCGCCGGCCGGCACCCCCCGGGCCGGCCGACGGCGGCGGACGGTCGACACCCCCCGAGGCCGACCGGCCACCTCCCCCCGCGCCGCGGAACACGAACGCGGGGTGGGCGGAGCGGACGGGACGCGCCCCCGCGCTCCGCCGCCCCCCACCGGGCGGAACGCGGGGACCCCCCGTCCCGGCTACTGCAGGAACGCCCCCAGGGGCGAGAGCAGCAGCCGGCCGAGCGCGGCGGCGTTGTTGTCCAACCGCCTGCGCTCACGTTCGTGGGCGTCCGGATCGTGCCGGCACCGCCAGATCCTCTGCGCGTTGCGCCAGGCGACATCGCGGGTGTACTCGACCAGTTCCCCCTGGTACCAGTCGTCGATCTCACCGTTGAGCATGTCGATCAGCAGCTGCCACCGCTCCAGGTAGCCGCGGCGCAGACCGGGGATCTTGTCCGCGAAGATGTTGTTGATCTCTAGGTAGTCGTGGTGCTGGTCGCTGCCGTCGACCGGCTCCGACTCCAGGTGGTCGAACGTCGTCACCAGCGCGAACGGCAGGTCGAAGTTGATGTGCGCGTTCACGCCGGCCGCCGCCGACGGCAACGGACGGGCGTCCGGCCCGCGCATCCGCTCGAAGAGGCACGACCACGCCTTCGGCGTGCCGGGGCTGGAGTCGGTCCACAGCCGCATCGCGTCGAAGTACCGGGCGGCGAACTCGACGTCCAGCCGCGAGAGGAACACCGGGTCGACGAAACGGTCGTCGTACAGGCCGTCGAGCACGCTGCTGGTGATCGTCAGGTAGAGCTTGTTGAAGTCGGCGAGCGGGCAGCTCTCCTCCAACGGCGGCAGTCGCACCAGCATGTCCTGGAGCTTCGTGAGGTGATCGACCACCGCCGGCACGTCCGCGGGGTGATCGGCGAGCAGGTCGACGATGTCCCGGTGGACAGGCCCCCAGACCGGTTCGGTCATCTCTCCTCCATGGTGTGCGCAGCACCACTGTGCCGCCGTCGACGGGGCACAGCCTCTCAGCCGCCACCCGTACGCGGGATCAGTAGAACGACGTATCCGGCGCGCACAGGCGCCGCTGACGGACCGGCCGGTCAGCCGCGCCCGTTGCGCAGCTGGATCGCGCTGGCCTGGACCCGGGTGCGGACCTGGAGCTTGTCGAAGATGTGCGACACGTGCACGCCGATCGTCCGCTCGCTGATGAACAGCCGCTGCCCGATCTCCTTGTTGGTCAACCCCTCGGCGACCAGGGCGAGCACCTCACGCTCGCGCGCGGTGAGTGCGGCCAGATCGTCGTCGACCGACTCGGCCGGCGCGCCGCCCCGGGCGCCGGCGTTGTCGTGTTCCTGCAGCGGCACCCGGGCCCGCCCGGCCAACTCCCGGATCTCCGAGGTCAACGGCACCGCGCCCAACCCCTGCGCCATCTGGTACGCCTCACGGAGCAGCCGGCCGGCGGTGGCCAGCCGACTGCGCCGGGCCAGCAGGGCCTCGGCCTGCCGCAGCCGCGAGTACGCCGCCGGGTAGGGGTGGTTACGCCGGTCCCACTCGGCGGCCGAGGTGGCCCACAGCTCCGGGTCGCTGCCGTCGAGGCGGCTCACCTCGGCGGCGCAGAGGGCCAGGAAGCCGTCCACCACCGACCGCACCGGCGGGGCCGCGGAGAGACTCTTGCGAGCGACGCGGTCGGCCACGTCGCGCAGCCGACGTACCGCCGTGGGGTCCACCTCGACGGTACGGCTCGCGTGCGCCTCCGCCTCGGCGCGCAGGCCGTGCCAGACCAGCGCGGACAGGATCGTGACGTCGTCCGAACGGCTCTCGATCAGGCCGCGCTGCACCGCCTGCCGCGCCACGTCGTGCCGGCCCTCCCACATGGCCAGTCCGGCGCGCAGGGTGAGCAGCGGGATGACGTGTCGGGCGCCACCACCGGCGAGCACTGTCGCGACCGCGTCGAGGTCCCGGTCGGCGGCCTCGATGTCGCCGTAGCCCACCGAGAGCCGGCAGCGGGCCAGCAGCAGCTCGACAGCGTCCGCTCCGGACGGTCGGTGTCGCAGCGCGGCGGCGACCACCTTCTCCGCCTCGGCCCACTGGCCCACCCGGAACAGCCCGTTGGTGGCGATGGCCAGCAGCCGGGTCTCCCAGGTACGGCCCAGACCCAGCTCGGCCACCCGCTCGGCGCCCCGCCGGGCCACCACCACCCCCTCCTCGAGGATGTTCAGTGGCCCGGTCAACAGCTCCGCCAGGTGCAGGTACGCGCAGGCCACGTCCTCCGGCTGACCGGCGCGTTCGGCGGTGTCGAGGGCCTGGCGCATGACGGCCAGCCCGGCCTCCGGGTCCTCCAGGCAGGCGTCGCTGAAGCCCAGCGCCGAGCTGGCCAACACCACCTCGGTGGCCGAGCCCTCCACGTCGGCGGCCAGTGCCAGCGCCTCCCGGGCCCGCTGCCCGGCGTCCGCGTACCGGCCTAGGTGCAGCAGCAGCTCGGCGAGGCGCGCGGCGGCGGTGGCCCGCTCGCGCGGCGAGCAGTCCGCCGCCTCCAGCGCCCGCTCGTACTCCTCCTCGGCCAGCGCCGAACGCCCCGCCGCGGCCAGGTAACGGGCCCGGCGGATGTGCAGCGCGCAGGTCGGCTCCCCGCCCTGCACCTCGGCCAGTTCCTCCAGCAGGGCCAGCGCGCGGGCGTGCTCCCCGCAGTGGTGGGCCGATTCGGCCGCGTTGCCGAGCAGCTCGACGCGGTCGGCCGCCACCGAACCCGAGTCGCCGGCCAACTGCAACGCCGCCGACCAGTGCCGGTGCGCCTCGGCGTAGCCGTGCAGCCGCTCGGCCTCCTGTGCCGCGGCCACCGCCGCCGGCAACGCCCGGGCCGGCTCGCCGGCCAGCCGCCAGTGATGCGCCAACCGGGCCTGGTGCAGCTCGCCCGGCGCCGCCGTCAGCGCCTCGGCGTAGCGACGGTGCAGCCCGGAGCGTTCGGCCGGGAGCAGTTCGTGTGCCAGCACCTCGGCGACGAGACGGTGTCGCAGCCGGTAGCCGTCGTCGGCACCGACCAGCAGCCGGTGGGCGACGGCGGCGCGGGCCGCGTCGATCAGCTCCTCCTCCGGCAGCCGCAACACCTCGGCCAGCAGCCAGTGCTGCACCGGCTCCACGCCAGCGGCCACCGCGTGCACCACGGCGTGCGCGTGCTGCGGCAGCGCGTCCACCCGGTCGAGGAAGATCTCCCGCAGCGTCTCGGACAGCCCGTCCCGCCCGTCGCGCAGATCGCGCGCCAACTCCTCGACGACGAAAGGGTTTCCGCCGCTGCGCTGCCACACCTGCTCGGCCGCCTCGGCGGCCAGCGCACGGCCGACCACCGCGGCGGCGAGCACCTCGGTGTCGGCGCGATCCAGCGGCGCCAGGTCGAGCACCCGCACCGTCCGCAGCCGGCGCAGCTCGGTGAGCACCCGGCGCAGCGGGTGCGCGCCCTGCAACGACTCGGCGCGCACCGCGGCCAGCACGGACAGCTGGAGGTCACCGAGACCGGCCAGCAGGTAGAGCAGGAGTTGCCGGGTGCTGCGGTCGACCCACTGCAGGTCGTCCAGGATCAGCACCAGCGGTCGCCCCTCGGCGATCAGGTGCAGCCCACGGGACACCCGCTCCAGCAGCGCGCCCGCGCCGTCGGGGCTGCCGGTCTCGTCGGCGAACATCTGCAACAGGCCCCGCACCGCCGCGGAGGTACGCGTCTGCGAGGGGGCCAGGTCGTTGTCGAAACGCCGCAGCGCCTGCAGCAACGGGTGCAGCGGGGAGGCGTCGCCGATGTCCAGGCAACTGCCGGTCAGCACGAGTGCGCCCTGGTCACGCAGGCCGGCACCGATTTCACCGAGGAGGCGCGTCTTGCCCACACCGCTCTCGCCGGTGAGGAAGACGGCGGCCGTCTGCCCCTGTGCCACGTCACCGATCAGGGCGGACCGAACCGTCTGCACCAGCTCGGCCCGGCCCACGAGCGGTGCGGTGTCCACATCGCTGGCCATGGCACGCAGCCTAATCACACCGCCCCGGACCGTTCTACGGCCATCTGCCGCTTGTGGTACTCCTCGCGTCGACATTGCGACTAAAGGTTGCGTGTGGCCGACATACGTCGTTCAGCAGATCCCCTGTCAGCCCACAGATGCCAATCTCCGGAGGTCGTCAGCCGTCAGCGGGGAAGGACCGGTGCGCTACCCATGATCACCATTGTCGCCGACAGTCAGCGAACCGACCACCCACACTGGCCGGTGCCGGCCGAGAGACGCACCGTCACTGTGCTGTTCGTCGACATCGTCGGCTCCACCGCGCTGGTCGACCGGCTCGACCCGGAGGACGTCCGCGCCCTGCAACGCGCGTACTTCGACACCGTCGCCGGCGTGCTGCACCGCTGGCAGGGCGTGGTCGAGAAGTACGTCGGCGACGCGGTGATGGCGCTGTTCGGGGCACGGCACTCCGACGGCTTCGACGCGTACCGGGCGGTGCGCGCGGGGCTGGAGATCCAGGCCGCGCTGGACCGTCGGCCGATGGTCGACGACATCAGGCTGCGGGTCCGCGTGGGCGTCGCCACCGGCGAGGTGGTGGTCGATCTGGGCGACGCGGTCAGCGGCGGCCACGGCGTGGCCAGCGGCGCGGTGATCACCACTGCGGCCCGCCTTCAGGAGTACGCCCCACACGGCGCCGTCGCGCTCTGCGCCACCACCGCCCGGGCCACCGCCGGCCTGATCGCCCAACGCCAACTGGCACCGGTGCCGGTCAGCGGCCGGGTCCCGCCGATGCCGGTCTGGCACGCCGTCGGCCCGGTACGCGCCAGAGCCGACCGGCACGACGGTCCGCTGATCGGCCGCCGCCGCGAGCTGGCCACCATCTCCGAGCAGCTCACCCGGGCGCTGCACGAGCGCAGCCCCCGCTGGGTGTCCCTGGTCGGCCCCACCGGCAGCGGCCGCAGCCGACTGCTGCACGAGCTGACCCGGGCACTGCCCACGGTGGACGGCACGCCGGTGCGCTGGTGCGTGGTGGCCTGCCCGCCGTACCCGGACCAGGTCCTCGCCCCGGTCGCGGAGCTGCTCCGCGGCCTCGCCGGGATCCGTCACGGTGACGGCCCGGCAACCGTCCGCGAACGCCTGACCGGCACCCTGACGCCGCTGTTTGCGCCGGACCGGGTCGCCACGGCGGTGCCGGCGTTGCAGCGCCTGTTGGCCGCCCCGGACGGTACGGCCGAGGCGCTGACCGGCGCCGCGATCTGCCGGGACGTCCTGCTGCGCCTGGCCGCTGACCGACCGTTGGTCGTCGCCGTGGACGACGTGGACCGGGCTGCGCCCGCGGCGAGCCGGTTCCTGCACACGCTGTTCAGCGCGGCGACGGCGCGCGGGCTGCCGCTGGCCGTCATCACCGTGCACCAGCCGCAGTGGGCCGACACCCGGCCCGGCCCCGCCCGCCGGGTGACGATCCGGCCGCTGGCCACCGTGCAGTCCGGCCGGCTGCTGCGTCAACTGCTGGCCCGTGCCGGCCAGCCGGTCGCCCTGGTGGATCGGCTGCTGCCGTTGGTGGGCGGGCGAGCCGGGCACGCGGTCGCGTACGTCGCGGCGGTCACGGCGGGCGCGGACCCGGCGACGCCCGAACTGCCCGAGGCGGTCCGTCGGGACGCCGGCGCGGAGCTGGACCAGTTCGGCGGTGAGCACCGGGCGGTGCTGATGGCGGCCGGCACCCTCGGCGGCGAGATCTCCGGAGCGACCGTCGACCGGGCCCTCGGCTGGACGCCCGGGCGGTCGACCGCGGCGCTGCGCGACCTGGTCGCCGCCGGCCTGCTGCTCCCCCGCCGCGCCGGCGGCTACGTGTTCGCCGCGCCCGCTCTGCGCCAGGTCGCCGCTGAGCGGCTACCGCGCGCGCTGCGGGCCGTCTTCGCCCGCCGGGCCGCCGACGTCCCGCGCCTGGACACCCCGCGCCTGGACACGGTCCGGCCGCTCGCCGTCCCGCGCGAGGATCGCGCTGGTGCCGTTCGTGCCGCCGCCCCGCACGTGGAGGATGTGCACCAGCTCATCCCCACCGCGACGACACTCACCCGAGCGGCCACGCCGACTCCCGGTATCAGCCGTCCGCCGTCCTCCCGCCACCTGCGAGCCGTCGCGGCGGCCGGTGCCGTGCCGCCGACCCACTCGTCGGGGCCGCCCGCCAACACGGGTGTTCACCGGTCCCCGGGCCGCGACCGACGCCCAGCGTCGACCCGTACGCCGCCCGCTGTCCTGGGATCAGCCGGACGCGGCCCACTCTCCGGCGTCGGCGCTCCGCCTGGCACCGCACGCGCGGTGCCGCTTTCGCCGCTGATCCGCCGTTCGGGCCATCTGGCCGCCGCCTGAGGTCAGGACGGCCGCCCGCCGAACTGCCAGTTGTGCACTTCGATGTCGGCGTACCGATCCCGGGTCAGGATGGCACGCGCCGCGTCCGGGTCCGACGCCCGCACCAGTGCGGCGGTACCGAGCCACGTGGCGGCGTCGTCGGACAGCATCGGCCCGTACGCGATCAGGTCTTGCGAGTCGGGCGGCACGGCCAGGTCGGCGGCCTGCCCTCGACCGAGGCCGAGCACCAGGTACCGGTCGCCGCCAGTCCGACCTCCAGGAAAATCCCACATCGTGCGGCCGAGCGCGTTGCGCCACCGGCGCAGCAGCACGTCCCGGTACGCGCCGGCCTGATAGTTCGGCTCGTCGAAGGCGAACGCCCGAGCAGCGGCCGGATCGGGCACACCGACGATGTGCACGCTCCCGGTGGGCGTGTCGCCGACGAATGTCGGGCCACGGGCGATCATCGTCGCCGCGTACCGGTCCATGTAGGACCAGTGCTCTTCCCGCAGCTCGTCGCGCAGCGTCGCCGAGCCGGGCCGGTCACGGTGATAGCACAGAAACTCCATGCCCCCCATTCTCGACGCGGTGGCACGCCGCCACGGGACGGGCCCTGGTTGGTCGTCCTACGGCACGGACGCCGAGGCCAGCAGCGCCGCGGTGGGGAGCGCCAGCAGTCCTTCCGTGTTGCGGTAGGCGGTTGTCAGCTCGTCGTATGCGGCACGAATGCGGGAGATCATCTCTGGCGGCTGGGCCTCCATCACCAGACCCGGCGTGCTGATGCCGTTGGCCGGGCCGCTCCACCACGCCTCCGGGTCCGTGCGATGCGCCCAGCTGACCGTCCCGCAACGCACGCCGGTGAGCCCGGCGGCGTCGAGCAGACCCGCCAACCCATCGGACGTACGCGGGAAGTCCTTGTCCGCGTCCACCTTGGGCGCAGCCGTCATGCGCGCGACCCCGGCGGCCTGGAAGATCTCGGCCCAGAGACCCTGTGCCCGGGGCGGAGGGTACGGCCAGATCGTCACCGCGATCCGGCCACCCGGCCGGACGACTCGTCGGAGCTCGTTGACGGCGGCCAGCGGATCGCCCACATGGTTGAGCACGAAATTCGCCACCGCCGCGTCGAAGGGCCCGGTGGGGAACGGAAGATCGGGCAGAGCCGCGAGGCGAACCTCGTCGGCGGACGGGACCCGGCTGCGCGCCAACCCCACCATGCTGGGCTCGGCGTCGACGGCGACAACGGTGGCGCCCCGAGCGCAGGCCAACCCGGCCACGGTCCCGGAACCCGTGCCGACATCGAGCACCCGCGTGCCCGCGGCGACGTTGGCGGCGTCCAACAACGAGGGCGCGAGATGGGCACAAAGTGCGGCGAAGCTGCCGTCGAACGCCGCCGCCCGGCCGGCCCAGCGTGACCGCTCGTGGCCGTCGAAGGCTGTCGTCGTCATCGCCCCACCCTCTCCGAAGGGGACCTGGGTGAGGCCCCAACGTATTGGATCGAAGGTGCCTTCGATGACCGCCGCCGGTCGACAACCGACCGGCGGTCAGCAGGCCGCCAGGAACCCCAGCACCCTCGGCCACGCCTCCGCGGCAGCTTCCGGGGCGTACTCGGGCAGGTCCGGGTCGGTGAACAGGTGTCCCACGCCGGGATAGCGGAAGACCGTCAGGTCGGCGCCGGTGTCGATCATCGCCTGCTGCCACTCATCGACCTCGTCCGGCGCGTCGTACGGGTCGGGGTCGGCGAGGTGCAGGTGCACCTGCAGCCCGGCGCGGACCGCGTCCGGCGCGCCACCGGTGCCGTGCAGCAGGAGCAGACCGGCGGAGTCGGGGCGTTCGGCCAGCAGCGCACCGGCCACACCGGCGCCCATCGAGAAGCCGGCGAGCACCGTCTCCGCTGGCAGGTCGCGCAGCGCTGCCCGGGCCCGGTCGAGCACCACCTCGTGGCCGATCTTGTCGAGCAGCGCGAAGCCGTCCTCGACGGTGTCGGTGGCCGCGACGCCGTACAGGTCGGGGGTGGTGACCCGGTGCCCGGCGGCGCGCATCCGGTCGGCGGCGGTACGCACGGCGGGCCGCAGCCCGTACACGGAGTGGAACAGCACGACGTGTCGCATCCGATCATCCTGCCGCAGCCGGGCGTCCGTCCGGTGTGGCCACGCGGGACGGACGTCGGACCAGCCCCTGCGTCGCCGACCGGTCACGACATCCGAGAGGTAACCGGGACGGTCCCGGCTCGCACCTCGCGTGATCGACACCGCATCGCCGACGTGGGGGTAACCAGGACGGTCCCGGCTCGCACCTCGCGTGATCGACACCGCATCGCCGACATGGGGGTAACCAGGACGGTCCCGGCTCGCACCCCGCGTGATCGACACCGCATCGCCGACATGGGGGTAACCGGGCGCTCGGATACCCCCATGTCGGCGACATGGAGTCGATCACCGGGTGGCCGGACGGTGCCGACCGGGCGCGGCCGGCCGTTCAGCCGTTCAGCCGGCCTGCCGCCGGACGGATGGACGGCCGGCCGGCCGGACGGACGGGCCAGCGGGCAGCGGGTCGGGAGCCGGGGTAGCGGGCCGGGGCCGGGCGGCGGCAGGCGGCAGGCGGCAGGGCGTCGACCGGCGACGCCCGCTCGGGACCTCCGTCGACCGGGCAACCTGACCCGGGAATGCGCGGTGCGCCGGGCCGGGCGGATGACCGACCCGGCGCACCTCTGATCATCGCGTTGCCAGTCTCTCGCAGTTGCAAATTATGTGCAACAAGCTCTGGACATCTGCCGCGAGACGTAACTAGCCTGTTCGGCATGACTCCTTACATGATGGATTCCTGGGCGTGGCAGGAGAGCTGGGACCGCCAGCAGGAGGCGTACATGCCGGACCGGGAGCACCGGTTCACCGCGATGCTCGACGCCCTCGACGCGGTCCTCGATGGCCGGCCGCCACGCCTGCTCGACCTGGCCGGCGGCACCGGCACCATCTCGCTGCGGGCCTTGGCGCGCTTCCCCGGGGCCGAGGTGACCCTGCTGGATCTGGACCCGGCACTGCTCGCCATCGCCGGCGCCTCGCTGGCCGATCGGGCCACCATTGTCACCGCCGACCTCGGCACCCGCGAGTGGCGCTCGGCGCTCCCCCACCAGGAGTACGACGGCGTGCTCACCGCCACCGCGCTGCACTGGTTGCCGGGCGACCGGCTCGGCGCGCTGTACGGCGAGATCCGCGACGTGCTGCGACCGGGCGGGATCTTCGTCAACGCCGACCACATGCCCGACGACACCCTGCCCGAGCTGACCAAGCGGCTGGCCGACCGGGCACGCGACCGCCGCAACGCGCGGTACGCCGCCGGCTCGGTGCCGTCCTGGTCGGACTGGTGGGCGCGGGCCGGCGCGGACCCGACGCTGGCCCCGCTGGTCGCCCAGCGGCACGCCATCTACCCGAGCGGCCACAGCCCCGAGTGGAACCCTCCGGCGTCCTGGCACCTGACCGCGCTCACCGCAGCGGGGTTCACCGAGGTCGGAACGGTGTGGCGCGGCGGCTCGGACGCCGCCGTCGCGGCCGTGCGCTGAGCCGCCGCCGTCGCGCCGGCACGGCAGCACGGGCACGACGGCACTGCGGCACGGACCGACGCCGCCGCGTGCGTTGACCTGCCGTCGAGCGCGCCGCTGAGCGGGCGCGGCGATATGCTGACGCCCGGAACCGCAGTGGTTCCCGGCGGTGGGGCCCGCCGTCCCGCGCAGGTCGGGAGAACCGCGACGTCGCTCGCCAACGGTCCCTGCCAGTGATGCCCGTGCTGGTGGGGAGGCCCCGTGTCAGAGCCGTTCGAGCCGCGTACCGACCCCGACGTCGACCTACGCGTCCGCGCCGACCGGCGGGAGCTGACCGCCCGGCCCGCGACGATCCTCGCCACGATCGCGGTCGGCGGGGTGCTCGGCGCGCTGGCCCGGGCCGGCCTGCAACACGCCGTCCCGCACCCGCCGACCGGTTTCCCGTGGGCGACCTTCGGCGTCAACCTG
Source organism: Micromonospora sp. NPDC047467 (assembly GCF_040643095.1). Lineage (NCBI taxonomy): Bacteria > Bacillati > Actinomycetota > Actinomycetes > Micromonosporales > Micromonosporaceae > Micromonospora > Micromonospora sp. NPDC047467. The sequence goes on from NZ_JBEYTO010000019.1 coordinate 14,861, forward strand.
TCCGGCTGCCTGCTGATCGGCGTGCTGATGGCGGTGCTCGGGCACCTCGGCGGCGGGCACCCGCTGGCCCGCCCGCTCCTCGGGGTCGGGGTGCTCGGCGGGTTCACCACGTTCTCCACCTACGCGGTGGACGTCCAACAGGCGCTGGTCGCTGGTGCTCCGGGCATCGCGTTGGCGTACCTGGTCGCGACGGTGCTCGGGGCGCTCGTCGCCGTCGGGCTGGGCGACGCCGTCACCGGCGGACTGCTGCGGCGCAGGGCAGCCCGATGAGCGTCCTGCTCATCGCGCTGGGCGCGGCCGTCGGGGCACCGCTGCGCTACCTCACCGACCGGGCCGTGCAGTCCCGGCACGACTCGGCGTTCCCCTGGGGAACGCTGACCGTCAACGTGGTCGGCTCGCTGCTGCTCGGCGTACTCGTCGGGTTGCCGGCCGGCCCGGCGGTCACCGCGTTGCTGGGCACCGGGTTCTGCGGCGCGCTTACCACCTACTCCACCTTCAGCTACGAGACGCTGCGCCTGGCGCAGGCCGGCAGACGACTCCTCGCGCTGGCCAACGTGTCGGTCAGTGTCGCCGCCGGGCTCGCCGCCGCCACCGCCGGCTACGCCCTGGCCCGCGGCCTGACCGGCTGACCGGCTGACCGGCTGACCGGCTGACCGCTCCACCCAACGCACGCCCGAGACCCGTCGCGGCCCACAACACACCGAGGGTATATACGCGGGGTATACCCTCGGTGTAGTCTCCTGGCATGAGCGTGCCACTGACCCTTCTCGGCCTCCTCGAACGGGAGCCCAGCCACGGCTACGACCTGAAGCGCGACTACGACGCCTTCTTCGGGCGGGGCAAGCCGCTGCCGTTCGGCCAGGTCTACTCCACCCTCAGCCGGCTGGCCCGGGACGGGAAGGTGGTGATCAGCGACGTCGCACCCGGCTCCGGCCCCGACCGCAAGCGCTACATCATCACCGACCGGGGTGCGACCGAGGTCGAACAGTGGCTGATCCAGCCGGTCGATCCGGAGCCGCACCTGCAGACGGTGCTCTTCGCCAAGGTCGTGCTCGCGCTGATGCTGGACCGTCCCGCCGACGAATACCTCGACACCCAGCGCAGCGCACACCTGCGGCGGATGCGCGAGCTCACCGAGATCAAGCGCGCCGGCAGCCTCGTCGACGCGCTGCTCGCCGACCACGGCCTCTACCACCTGGAGGCAGACCTCCGGTGGATCGAGATGACCGGCGCCCGACTGGACGCCCTGAGAAAGGCGGTGCGGCCATGAGCGTCGTGATCGAAGCACGCGACGTGGAGTTCTCCTTCGGCCGGACGCCCGCGCTGCGCGGTGCCAGCCTCGCCGTGGACGCGGGCGAGATCCTCGCCGTCATGGGCCCCAGCGGCTCGGGCAAATCCACCCTGCTGCACTGTCTGGCCGGCATCCTCGTGCCCGACTCCGGGGAGGTCCTCTTCGACGGGGCCCGGGTCGACACCCTGGCCGAGACCGCACGCAGCAGTCTGCGTCGGGACCGCTTCGGGTTCGTGTTCCAGTTCGGCCAACTCGTCCCCGAACTCACCGCAGCGGAGAACGTCGCCCTGCCACTGCTGCTCAGCGGGGTACGCCGGACGGAGGCGCTGCGCAGGGCGTACACCTGGTTCGAGCGCCTCGGCCTGGACGGCATGGAGCAGCGCCGCTCGGGCGAGCTGTCCGGCGGGCAGGCGCAGCGGGTCGCCCTCGCCCGCGGTCTGGTCGCCGAGCCGCGGGTGCTCTTCGCCGACGAGCCGACCGGCGCGCTCGACTCGCTCACCGGCGAGCAGGTCATGGACCTGCTGGTCAGCGCCGCCCGCGAGCAGGGCACCACGGTCATCCTGGTCACCCACGAACCCAGGATCGCGGCGTACGCCGACCGCGAGATCATGGTCCGCGACGGGCGCGTGAACGCGCCGGACCGGATCGCCTCGTGATCGGCTTCGGGCTCCGCCTCGCCGTGGCCGGCGGCCGGGAGGCGCTCACCCGACTGGCCATCATCGCCGCCGCCGTCGCGGTCGGCAGCGGGCTGCTGCTGACCACCCTCGCCGGGGTCAACGCCGTCAACACACAACTCACCCGGTACGCATCGATGTATCCCAGCGCCTCGGCGGGCGGCGGCGACGTCGACCCACTGTGGTGGTCGACCCGGGAGGACTACTTCCACGGCAAGCAGATCATCCGGATCGACGTCGCCGCCACCGGTCCGGACGCGCCCACCCCGGTCGGCATCCCCACCACTCCCGGTCCCGGGGAGTACTACGCCTCGCCCTCTATGCAGAAGCTGCTGGCCACCCAGCCGGCCGACCAACTGGGCGACCGCTACCCGGGGCGTGACCTCGGCACCATCGGGCCGGCCGGGCTGGCCTCCCCGGGCAGCCTGCTCGTCGTCATGGGCGGCACCCCCGACGAGGTCGCCAAACTGCCCCTCGCCAAGCGGGTCACCAGCGTCGGCGACGCGCCCGCGCTGCCCGAGACCACGGTGAACCTCATCCTGGGTGTGGTCGCCGGCGGGCTGCTGTTCCCGGTGTTGATCTTCATCGGCACGGCCACGCGGCTCAGCGCCGCCCGACGCGAGCAGCGCTTCGCCGCGATGCGTCTGGTCGGCGCGACACCGAAGCAGATCTCGGTGGTCGCCGCGGTGGAGGCGGCCACCGCCGCCGTCGCCGGCACCGCCGTCGGCTTCCTGCTGTTCGCCGCGTTCCGCGGCTCGCTCGCCGGCATCCCGTTCACCGGCATGCCGTTCTTCCCCAGCGACATGTCGCTGGGCGTGCTGGACGTCCTCCTCGTCGCGCTCGGCGTCCCGGCCGGCGCGGCGGTGGCAGCCCAGGTCTCGCTGCGCCGGGTACGGATCTCGCCGCTGGGCGTCACCCGCCGGGTCACCCCGAGCGCGCCGAGCGCGTACCGGCTGATCCCGCTCCTGCTCGGCGTCGGTGTGCTGGTGTTCGCGCTCGGCTACCGGCCCGAGACGTCCGGCGGCCAGACGGCCATCTTCCTGCCCGGTCTGCTGCTCATCATGGCCGGCCTGGTCCTCGCCGGCCCGTGGTTGACGATGGTCGGCGCCCGCGTCATGGCCCGGTACGCCGGCCGCCCCGCCACCCTCATCGCCGCCCGGCGCCTCGCCGACAACCCGAAGGCCGGTTTCCGGGCGATCAGCGGAATCATGCTCGCGCTCTTCGTCACGAGCGTGGCCGTCGGCACGATCACCACGATCGTGGCCGAGCGCGGCCCGGCGCCGATCGGCTCGACAGAGGCGGGCACCGTGTCCATGTACTTCGGGGAGAAGTCACCGTCGGCGCCCGACACACTGCTCGCGGATCTGCGCGCGGCCACCGGCGTGCGGCACGCGACCGCGGTCGTCGAGAACCCGGACATGATGAGCGCCAGCGAGCCCGGCCTGATCGCGTGCACGGACCTTCCGAGCGCGTACGGCCGGTGTGTCGACGGCGCGGATGTGGCCGAGGTGGCGACGGGTCTCGTCCCCTTCCGGGAGTCGGCGTCGTCCACAAGGGTCTGGCCGGCCGCGTCGGTCCCGCTCGGCGACCTTCAGCGGCTGCCGGTGATGTCGATCGTCGTCGGCACCGACGGGTCCGCCGCCGCCGTGGAGCGCACGCGCACCGTCCTCGAGACCACCTTCCCGGCCTTCCGGGTGGCACCGAACGTGCCCGGCGACTTCGAGTCGGAGTTCGCCAACACGCTGCGCGGTTGGGAACAACTGGCCAACGTCACCATCATCACCAGCCTCGCGCTGGCCGGGTGCAGCCTCGCGGTCAGCGTGATCGGCGGCCTCACCGAACGCCGACGCCCGTTCAGCCTGCTGCGCCTCAGCGGCGCACCGGTGCGGGTCCTGCGTCGGGTGGTCGCGTTGGAGAGCGCCGTACCGATGCTCGCCGTCGCCGGGGTCGCCGTCGGGATGGGTCTGCTCGCCGCGCACCTGTTCCTGCGGGCGCAGATGGCCTACACGCTCATCGCGCCGGGGCCGGGCTTCTACGGGATCGTCCTCGTCGGGTTGGCGGCCTGTCTCGGCATCATCGCGTCCACCCTGCCGCTGTTGGAGAGCATCACCGGCCCCGAGACCGCCCGCAGCGAATGAGCGCCGGGCCCGGTGGTCGTGAGAGCGACCACCGGGCCGAGGACGGCGGCCAACCGCCGCCGGATCTCAGCGGGCGTGGCGTTCCGGGTGTGCCCGGTTCCACACCCGCATCCGCTCCGGATAGCCGGTGCGGGCCGCCTCGTAGAGCGGCACCGCGTGCTTGCGGGCGATGGCGCCCGCCGCGCGCGGCGTGCCGGTCCGGCGGCGGATCCACTCGCCGTCGTGGGCGATCGCCATCACTGTGGTGTCGGTCGCGGTGGTCTCCGGCTCCAGGTAGAACTCCACCCCCTGCCGGCTGGTGACGAACGCCTCCAGCGCCGCGAGGTCCTCCCGGGTCGCCTCCCGGTCCAGCTTCGTCGGGGTCGCCTCGGTGCCCCGGGACCGTCGACTGAACCAGCCCATGCCCCACCCCTCTCCTCGACGTCCTCCAGTGCACCACCGAATCCTGGCAATACGCTGCACGCCAGGTGGGAGTGACCTGGTCGAGCCACGGATGGAACCTCCGGAGCGCGGGCGGTGTCATGAGTGTGACCCAACCGGAGGCACCCCTGGACGACGACGTGCTCGTCACCCGCGCTCGGGCAGGTGACCTGGAGGCGTACGACCTCCTGGTCGCCCGGCACACCGCGTCCGCGTACCGGACGGCGGTGCTGCTCGGCGCGGGCTCGGACTCCGAGGACGTCATCCAGGAGGCGTTCGTGAAGGCGTACCGCAGCCTTGTCCGTTATCGGGGCGATTCGTCCTTCCGGTCCTGGCTGCTGGCGATCGTCGCCAACGAGACCCGCAACCTGCACCGGTCGCGCAACCGGCGGGACGGGCTCGTCCTGCGGGCCGCGGCGGCGAGCCCGGCGTCCGGGATCGCCGGGGACGACGCGGTCGACGCGGTCCTGGCCGGGGAGCGCCGGGTCATGCTGGTGGGGGCCCTGCGTCAACTGCCCGAGCGGGATCGCGAGGTGATCGTCTGCCGGTTCCTCCTCGACCTCAGCGAGGAGGAGACGGTGGCGATGCTGGGCTGGCCCCGGGGCACGGTGAAGTCGCGGACCTCGCGGGCACTGGCGAAGCTCCGCGGCCTGCTCGACGGTGCGGAGGTCCGGCATGGGTGACCTCGAAAGGGAGCTGCGCGACCTCTCGGCCTGGTTGGAGACACCCGACGCGCCCGACGTGACCGCGCGCGTACGCGCACAGCTCACCGCGCCCCGTCGACGCCGGTGGCGCCTGTACGCCGTCGCGGCGCTCGTCGCCCTGCTGGTGGCGGCGCTGCCGCCGGGACGGGCCGCGCTCGCCGACGCCGTCACCGGGCTGCTGCGCTTCGCCGGAGTCACCGTCGCAACGTCGCCCGCCCCGGAACCGCCCACCGGCACTCCGTCGCCGTTGCCGTTGCCGTTACCGTTGCCCGCGCAGCGGGCCGCAGCTCTGGACGAGGCGCAACGGGCGGTGCGCTTCCCCATCCGCCTCCCGGCGGGGCTGGGCGTACCGGAGCGGGTGCTGGTCGCTGACCCCGACGGCGCGGGCAGTTACCGGGTGGCGACGCTGCTGTACGACGGGGGCGCGCTGCGCATCGACGCCTTCGATGGTCGTCTCGACCTGGCCTTCCACAAGCAGGCCAGCAGCCCGGTGGCGGAGTGGACGCAGGTCAACGGCGACTTCGCCGTGTGGGTCGATGGCCCCCACACCCTGACCTATGTGGACCGGACCGGGCAGGTGAGAACGGAGACCGGCCGGCTCGCCGCCTCGACCCTGATCTGGCAGGACCGTGGCGTGAGCTACCGACTGGAGGGCGACCTCACCAGGCCCGAGGCGATCGCGATCGCCGAATCGCTGCGCTAGCGGAACCTGGCGGGCTCGGCCGGTGTCGTGCTGGTGAGACGTACGTCCACACTGGTCGGGAGGGGCGAGATGGGTTCCTGGGGCAGAGTCCTACTGGTGTCGGCGGTCCTGCTGGCGGGCTGCACGAGCGGCCAGCCAGCCACGCCGGACGGCGTTCCGGCCACCGGCACGTCGGCCGGATGCGGCTCGCGGGTCGAGACCGGGGCCCTGCCGGACTGGGCGGACGCCGGGTTCAGCGGGGACGCCCGCGTCCCGCACGTGTTCGGCGCGAAGGGCGACATCGTGGCCGTGCTGTTCGGCCACCCGCTGACGCAGGTCAGGTCAGACGGGTCGAGCAACAAGATCCTGTGGGTCTCCCGCCCTGCCCCGACGTCGTCCGACACGCTGGCGATCACCGCGACCCTGGACGGCACCGACACCAGGGTGGCCCGGGAGGTCGCGGGCGGTCCCGGTCCGTCGATCATCGACCTGCCTCAGGCGGGCTGCTGGCACCTGGAGCTCCGATGGGCCGGGCACACCGACACGATGGCCCTGGTGTACGCCGAACAAATGCCCTGACCGGGTCGAGGAAAAGGGAGGTACCTACCCACTCCCTTCCACTCTCAACATATACCGCAGGCGGGGCCTTGTGGCAAGACCCGGGTGATGCCCCAGAATTGCCGGGCCAACGCCATAACCTGCGGAAATGGGAGTCACAAGAATGCGGGCTGATGACGTCAAGCCGCTGACCACAAGCGTGTTCGACCTCCCCGACCGCCTGCGCGCCAAGGCCGACCCGACGCTGATCGCCCGCGACGAGCACCACTTCACGGCCATCGCGGAGAGCCTGGAGCAGGCGTTCGCCGACCTGTCCGACCGCCTCGACACCGCGCGCAGGGCGCCCGCCGGCAAGGGCCGGCAGGCGTCGGACCGGGACCAGGAGGTCCGCCGGTTGACCGGCCGGCTGCGGACGCTGCGGCGCTTCGGTCTGGATCTGTGCCTCGGGCGCATGGTGAGCGCCGACAACCTCGACCCGGTGTACGTCGGACGACGCGGCCTCACCGACAGCACGGGCCGACGGTTGCTCCTCGACTGGCGCTCCCCCGCCGCCGAGCCGTTCTTCGGGGCGACCCACGCCTACCCGATGGGGCTGGCGAGCCGCCGCCGGTACCGCTGGACCCTGGGCCGGATCACCGACTACTGGGACGAGGTGTTCGCCCCGGACGGGCTGGAGGGGCACGTCGCGCTCGACGACCAGTCCGCCTTCATCGCCAGCCTGGGCAGCAGCCGGTCGAGCCGGATGCGGGACGTGCTGAGCACCATCCAGGCCGACCAGGACGCCATCATCCGCGCCGGATCCAGCGGCGCGCTCGTCGTCGACGGCGGGCCGGGTACGGGGAAGACCGTCGTCGCGCTGCACCGCACCGCCTACCTCCTCTACGCCGACCCGCGCCTCGGTCACCGACGCGGCGGCGTGCTGTTCGTCGGGCCACACCAGCCCTACCTGGCGTACGTCGCCGACGTCCTGCCCAGCCTCGGCGAGGAGGACGTGCAGACCTGCACCCTGCGGGACCTGGTCCCCGAGGGCGTCGGAGCCACCATCGAGACCGACCCCGACGTGGCCCGGCTGAAGTCGTCCGCGGAGCTGGTGACGGCGATCGAGGCGGCCGTCCGGTTCTACGAGGAGCCACCGTCCACCGCGATGACGGTCGAGACCGAGGACGCCGATCTCAGGCTCGGCGCCGACGACTGGGCCGAGGCGTTCGAGGCGCCGGGACCCGGCACACCGCACAACGAGGCGCGGGACGAGATCTGGGAGGCGCTACTCACGATCCTGCTGGACAAGTACGACGGCGACGAGCCGGAGGGCCTGGTCCGCGGGTCGCTGTCGCGTAACCGGGAGCTGCGGACGGCCTTCAACCGCGCGTGGCCGCTGCTCGACGCGGCCGACCTCGTCGGAGACCTGTGGTCGGTGCCCGCCTACCTGCGCAGATGCGCTCCCTGGCTCAGCACCGACGAGGTCCGCACGCTCCAGCGCGGCGACGCCCGAGCCTGGACGGTGTCCGACCTGCCGCTGCTGGACGCGGCACGGCAGCGGCTCGGCGACCGGGAGGCGTCCGGACGCCAGCACCGGCACGACGCCACCATCGCCGTCGAACGCGAACGCATGGCCGAGGTCGTCGACGACCTGATCGAAGCCCACGCGTACGACGACGGTGAAGGTGTGCTGTCGAGCCTGCGCCAACTGGACCTCCAGGACGCCCTGGTCGACGAGGCCGCGCTGCCCAGCGTCGAACCGGACCTGCTCGCCGGCCCGTTCGCACACATCGTCGTGGACGAGGCCCAGGAGTTGACCGACGCCGAGTGGCAGATGCTGCTGCTGCGCTGCCCGTCGCGGAGCTTCACCATCGTCGGGGACCGCGCCCAGGCCCGGCACGGGTTCACTGAGTCGTGGCGGGAACGGCTCGAACGGATCGGGCTGGACCGGATCAACCTGGCCACCCTGAGCATCAACTACCGGACGCCCGAAGAGGTCATGGCGGAGGCTGAGCCGGTCATCCGGGCCGTGCTCCCGGACGCCAACGTGCCGACCTCGATCCGCGGCAGCGGCGTCCCCGTCGTACACGGATCTGCTGTTGATCTGGATTCGGTCCTCGACACCTGGCTCGCCGCGCACGCCGAGGGCATCGCCTGCGTCATCGGCGATCCCACCTTAGCCGCGACGCCCCGCGTCCGGTCGCTGACCCCGGAGCTGGCGAAGGGGCTCGAATTCGACCTGGTCGTGCTCGTCGACCCCGACGCGTTCGGCGAGGGCGTCGAAGGTGCGGTCGACCGCTACGTCGCGATGACCCGCGCGACCCAACAACTCGTCGTCCTCACGAGACCCTAGGCTGCCGGACGTGGACGAGGACGTGCGGAGCGCGGCGGCCCGTAACAACGCCGAATGGTGCGACGTCGTCTGCGGCAGTCACGGGGTGGCCGGCCGGTTCGACGCCGATGCCTGGTCGACCCCCCGCCGCTCCCCGACCTGGTACCCGGACGCCGTGACCCTGCGCCCCGGCGTCGACGCCGACGCCCTGCTGGCCCGGATCGACGCTGGACCCGGCGCGTCGGTGAAGGACAGCTTCGCCGACCTCGACCTCTCCGGGTACGGCTTCCGGGTGCTCTTCGACGCCCAGTGGATCCACCGCCCACCGACGGACCCACCGGCCGACCCGCCGCTCACCCGGGTCACGACGCCGGACCGGTTGGCCGCGTGGGCGGTGGCGCACGGCGGCGGGGAGCTGTTCCAGCCGGCCCTGCTGGCCAACCCCCGGGTGCGGGTGCTGGCCCGGTACGACGATCGGGGCGAGGTTGCCGGCGGCGCGGTGGTCAGCGGCGACGGCGTGTACGGGGTCTCCAACCTGTTCGCCCGTACCGCCGAACCCGACGAGGTCTGGCGCGGGGTGCTCGCCGCTCTGCCCCGGCTGCCGCTGGTCGGCTACGAATCCGGCCCCGATCTCACCCCCGCCCTCAAAGCCGGCTTCACCGCGGTAGCACCCCTACGAGTCTGGCTCCAGGCGACCCCCCAACCCCGTTGATCGACGGGCTAACCCCGTTGATCGACGGACCCAGCCCCGTTGATCATGAAGTTAGCGGCGCGACACGCCGATATCGACGGCTCTAACTTCATGATCGACGGGCCGGGCCGGGCCGGGCCGGGGCGGGGCGGGGCGAGCCGGGGCGGGGCGGGGCGAGCCGGGGCGGGGCGGGGCGGGGCGGGGCGGGGCGGGGTCAGGTTAGGAGGGTTAGGTCTTCTTTTGTCAGGTTGAGGTTGGCGGCGGCGATGTTGGCCTCCAGGTGTTTCGGGTTGTTGGTGCCGGGGATGGCCAGCACGTGGGGGCCCTGGTGGAGGGTCCAGGCCAGGCGTACCTGGTGCGGGGTGACGCCGTGGGCTCGCGCGACGGCTTCCACGGCCTCGCCCTGCTCGGCGCTCGCGCCCGCCTCCCGACCAGTGCCGGCCACCGCGAAGAACGGCACGTAGGCGATCCCCCGCTCACCGCAGAGCCGCACGAACGCGTCCTGCTCCCGGTAGGCGTCCACCCCGTAGTTGTTCTGCACGCAGACCACGGGCGCGATGCCCGCCACCTCGTCCAGCTGCTCGGGCCGGACGTTGGAGAGCCCGAGGTGCCGGATCAGCCCGGCGGCGCGCAGCTCGGCCAGCGCGCCGAAACGATCGGCCAACGGCACCGGGCCGACCCCCCGGCCGAGCCGCAGGTTGACCACGTCCAGGTGGTCGCGGCCGAGCCGGCGCAGGTTCTCCTCGACCTGGGCACGCAACTGCGCCGAGGTGTACGCCTCGGTGAAGCCCTCCACCGGGTCGTACCCGAAGCCGACCTTGGTGGCGATCACCAGATCCTCCGGGTACGGGGAGAGCGCCGCACGGATCAGCTCGGTGGCGTACCGGGCCGGCCCGGTGCCCACCCGCAGCGTCCCGCCCGGCGAGACGTAGAAGGCGGCGGTGTCGATGTGGTTGACGCCCAGCTCCACGGCGCGGCGCAGCAGGGCGACGGCCCGGTCCCGGTCGGGGTTCGCGGTGATCCGCATGGAGCCGAAGCCCATCCGGTGGACCGTGCGGTCGCCCAGGGTCCAGCTGCCCGCCGCGGCGGCGGTGATCTCCTCGATTGGCACCGGGCGACCGTAGCGAGCCGGGGTGCGGCCCGCAGTCGGCCGCGCACCCGATACCGCTGAGCTGCCGGCCGGGTTAGATTTTGGGGGTAGGGCGGGCCGGCTCGGCGGCGTGTGACGGACGCAGCACCGGCACCAGCAGCAGGGTTGGCAGCAGCAGCAACGGCACCACCAGCAGCGCGCGCAACATGCCCACGTGGTCGCCGAGCAGCCCCAGCAGCGGCGGGCCGGCCAGGAACGCCGTGTAGCCGATCACCGCGACCACGCTGACCCGCACCGGTGCGTGCGCCTCCTCGTCGGCTGCCGCGCTCATCCCGACCGGGAAGCCCAGCGACGCGCCGAGGCCCCACAACGCGACACCGACGATCGCCACCGGCCCCGAGCCGGCCAGCACCGCCAGGCCCGCGCCGAGCACGGCGAGCCCGATCGTGCCGCTGAGCACCGGCACGCGACCCCACCGGTCCAGGGCGACGGTGCCCGCGGTGCGCCCCAGGGTCATGCCGACGACGAAGACACCGAAGACGGCCGCTCCCGCCGCCTCGCTCACGTCCCGGCCATCCACGAACGCGACCGCCAGCCAGTCGTTCGCAGCGCCTTCGGTGAACGCCGCGACCAGCACGAACAGCCCGATCAGCAGGGTACGGGGCTCCCGCCACGCGGCGAGTTGCGCCCGGCGACGGCCCGCCGGGGTGGCGTCCGCCGGGTCGCCGACCGGATCGTGCACCGACTGCGGCAGGTACGTCCGTGTGGCGAGCAGGGTGCCGGTCAACACCACCACCGCCACCGCGCAGAGATGCGCGCCGACCGCCACGTCCAGGCGGGCCGCCCCGGCGCCGAGCCCTGCGCCGGCCACCGACCCGAGGCTCCACGCCGCGTGGAAACGAGGCAGGATGGTACGCCCCAACCGTCGCTCGACCGCCACACCCTCCACGTTCATCGCCACGTCGCAGGCGCCGGAGCCGTAGCCGAAGAAGAGCAGCCCCACCGCGACGACGACCACCGACCCGGCGACCGTCGCGCCCAGCCCGGCCACGGTCAGGCCGACCGCCACCAGCACGGTGGCGAGCGTCACGGTGCGGGCCGGGCCGAGACGCTGGGAGAGCAGGCCAGCCGTGGGCATGGCGAGCAGCGCGCCGACGCTCATCGCCAGCAGCAGCAGACCGAGCCGGCCGGCGGAGAGATCCAACGCCTCGCGGACCGCCGGCACCCGGGAGAACCAGCTGCCGACGGCCAGGCCGTTCAGGGTGAAGGTCACGGCCACACCGTTGCGGGCGAACCGGACGACCCTCGACGGCAGATCGGTGTCCGGGGCGACAGTTGAGCTGGTGGGGGCGCTCACGTGGGGTGGTTCCTCTTCCTCGGGGGGCGATCTTCTTGCACGATCGCACACCTGAGAGCGCTACCACCACAAGCGGGTTACGGCCCCTTACCAGGGACGCCACGGCCGGGGATGATTCCTGGCAGGCGTACGTTCACCCGGACGGCGACCACGGGGAGGGCACGATGACGACAGCGGCACACCGACCGGCCACCCTGGAGGACGTCGCTCGCATCGCCGGGGTGTCCCGGTCCACGGCCTCGCGGGTGATCGCCGGGACCGGGTTCGCCTCGCCGGCCGCGCGGGAAAGGGTGGCGGTGGCCGTCGACCAGCTCGGCTACGTGCCCAACCCGGCCGCCCGAGCGCTGGTCCGGGGCGGCGGCGTACGGCTGGTGGTGGCAGTCGCGGGGACCAGCGAAGCGGTGCTGGACGACCCGTACGTCCACCGGGTCGTCGGATCGGCCGCCCGGGTCTGCGGGCCAGCCGGCGTCGGGGTGGCACTGCACTGGCTGCCGCTCGGCGAGCGGAGGCCCCTCGACCAACTCGCCGGGGACCGCAGCGTGTGCGGCGTGGTGCTGGTCAACACCACCGAGGATCTGCTGGCCGCCGTGCCACGATCGCTGCGCGGCCGGGTGGTCTCGATCGGCATCGGCTCGGCCACCGTCCCGTCGTTCGACGTCGACAACGCCACCGGCGCCGGCGACGTGCTGCGCCACCTGTACGCCACGGGCCGCCGCCGGATCGCCATGGTGACCGGCCCCCAATGGCTCCCGTGCTCCCAGCGCCCGGTGGCGGCGTACCGCCGGTTGATGCACCAGGCCGGCCTGCCGGAGCGGGTGCTGCCCGGTGACTTCACCGCCGCGCGTGGCCGGGTGGCGGCCAACGAGGCGATGCGCCGCTGGCCGGACCTCGACGCGATCTACGCGATCAGCGACGAGACCGCGTTCGGGGTGATCGCGGCGCTGCGCGACGGCGGGGTACGCGTGCCCGGCGACGTCGCGGTGGCCGGCTTCGACGACATCCCGTTGGCCGGACTGACCACCCCGGCGCTGACCACCGCGAGTCACCCGGTGGGGCGGATCGCCACCGCCGCAGCCATCGCAGTGCTGGACAGCCGCCCGGCCGCACCGGTGACCGTCTTCCCCTCCGCCCTGGTGACCCGAGCCAGCGCCTGACGCCAACAGTCACAGGAAACGCGGCAGCCCCTACCCGAAGGACTCACGAGCGCCAGGCTCCCCGCCCGGCCCTCGGCCAACCCGGCCCGGTCGATCATGGAGTTGTGGTGCCTCGCAAAAGCCGTGCATCAGCCTCAATCGCCCACCACAACTCCATGATCGACGCGCGAGGCGGGCGCGCGTGGGCTTAGCTGGCGGGGGTTGTGTCGGCGTACTCGGGTGAGGTGAGGAACCGGGTCAGCACCTCGATGGTGCCCGGCGTGTAGGGGCGACCGTCGAGCACCTCGTCACCGGGCACGAAGAGCATCGCCGCGCCCTCGCCGAGCACCACGTCCTCCTGCCGGGCGTGGGTGCTGCCGACGAAGTAGTGCACCTCCAGGCCCAACTCGGTCAGCGACTGCACGGCGAGCGGGCGTAGCGGACCGTCGGCGCGTAGGCCGGTCTCCTCCCACAGCTCCCGCTCGGCGGCCTGCTGCGGGGTCTCCCCCGCCTCGCCGTAGCCACCGGGCAATCCCCAGACGTTCGGGTAGAAGGCGGCGTTGCCGTCGCGCAGTTGCAGCAGCACCCGCCCGTCGGGATCCACCAGTAGCACACACGCGTTCATGAGCACCTCCGCAGCCTATGCCAGCGGGCGCCCCGGGGGCGGAACGGCGGCGTTAATCGGCGCTGGGCCCAAAACTCCAGAATAGCCATTCGCGCTGGGATCGACCTCATCCTAATGTGACAGCCCACCGGTAAGATCGGCGACTGCGTTGTGACTGATCGCTGACTGCTCATGGTGAAAGCGATCACACACACTGACTCCATGAACAGGAGAGTCAACCGCGGCAAGGCACTCCGCGTCGCGGTGTGCCTCCTTCTTCTCGCCGCTCTGAGCGGCTGCATGCAACTCAGCATGGGTCTCACCGTGAACGCCGACGACACGGTCGACGGGCAGCTCCTGCTAACCGCGCAGAAATCCCTGCTCAGCTCCCGGAACAAGAACATCCCGGCGGCCTTCGCGGAGCTGCGGCAGAACATTCCCGCGCTGCCGCCCGGCGAGGAGACCGGCTACGAGGACAACAAACTCTTCGGCACCCAGATCAGTTATCACCGGGCGCCGCTGGCGGGCTTCGACAGCGACAGCGTCAAACTGGTGCGGGATGGCGATTTCTACCGTTTCACGTTGTCGCTCGACCCGAAGAAATACGGCGGGAAAATAGCCCAGCAGAATCCCCAGCAGCAGCAGGCCTTCCTCAAGTTGATGTCGTTCGAGATCTCGGTGACATTTCCCGGCCGGGTGATCGACACCAATGGCACCGTCAACGGCCGGTCGGTCACCTGGAAGGTGGACTCCAACCAGGACAAGCCGACCGAGCTGCGTGCCGTCGCCGAGGCGCCGCCCCGACCCTCGGGCTCGCCGGTCGCCGCCGCCGACGCAGGCGGGTTCCCGTGGCTGCTGATCGTCGGCGGCGTACTCCTGGTGCTGGTGCTCGCCGCGGTGGGCGTACTCCTGCTGCGACGCCGACGCCCGACGGCGCCGGCCGCCGGCGCCCCGACCACGCCGCCCGCCTCCGGCCCGACCTCGTCGGGGCCGCCCGGCTGATCCACTCGGTGGCCGGCTCTGCCGGCCGCGCCCGGCCCCGGCCGCCCCGCGACGACGGCGACCGGCGTCGGTGCTCCCACCCGGGAGCACCGGACCTCACCACCACCACATCCCGGTCGCACCATCGCAGAAAAGGGGGATCGCCGTGAACGATCTCTTCACCTGGGCCGCCCTCGGCAGTCTGGCCGGCGCGAGCGCCGCCACCCTGCTGGCCACCAACGTCATCGGCGGGCTGATCGGTCCCAGCGGGGACAAGGCCCGCAAGTGGATCGCCATCGGCATCGCGCTGCTGTTGTCCTACGTGACCGCGGCGTTCGCGGACGACGCCGGCGGCGAGAAGTGGATCATCGCGTTCTTCAACGCGCTGGTGATCTTCTCGGCCGCGCTCGGCGTCAACCAGATCCCGCCCGGCAACCGGCAGGCGACCCAGGCGTCGCCAACCCAGCTCGCGCAGGGTCGCGAGCCCCGTGTCTTCCGCTCCTGGGTCTGAGGAGTGTCATCATGATCTTCGGAATCATCAGCGCGGCGGTCCAGGTCATCCTGGGCGCCCTGTTCGGTCTCCTGGCCGGCGGCCCGATCGGGCTGCTCATCGGCGCCGTCGTGGGCCTGCTGGTCGGCGCGGTGTTCGGCTGGGCGGTCGCCTCCGCCGGGGTGTACGCGCCGGACGCCCGCGGCATCTTCCTCTTCGTCGTCGACCACACGTGGAGCCTGCCCAACACGGTCGTCGGGGCCATCTACCTGGCCGTGCACCTGATCTTCGGGCACTCGCTGGACCGGCCCACCTCGTCCGGCAGCGGCCGGGTCAGCGTGGTGGAGGGGGTCTCGCCCCGCTACGCCACCACCATCGGCACCGTCTGCGCCGGCTCCAGCTCCGGCATCCAACGGCACGAGGACGTGCACATCTTCCAGGGCCGCCTGCTCGGCCCGCTCTACATCCCGCTGGTGCTGGCCAACTACGTGCTGTTCACCATCGCACCGGTCTGGCTGCTCTACCACGACCACACCAACGCGCCGATCAACCGCTTCACCCGTTACTTCGAGATCGGCGTCTACCCGCACGTGTGGAACGAGGCCATCGCGTACCGGATCCAGGGGACGCCGCCGCGATGAGCACCGACGGGCGCGGACCGATCGAGACGGCCACCGCCGAGCTGGCCGCCTGGCTGACCAGCGCGGCGGGGGAACCCGTCCCGATCGGCCCGCCCCGCACCGACGGCGACGCCGCCGGGCTCACCCTCTGGCCCCTCGACCTGCGCCCGGCCCGGCAGACCCGCTCCAGCGGCGCGGTCCGCGAGCCGTACCGGTTCACGGTCCGCTACCTGCTCTGCGTGAGCGGGCCGGCCGGGCTGCCTCGACTGGACCGGGTGCTCACCGCCGCGACCAGTGACGGCAGGTACCCGGTGGTGTTGGAGGCCGGCGACGCTCCGCTGTGGAGCGCGTTCGGCGCCGCGCCCCGCCCGGCGCTGCTGATCGACGTACCGGCACAGGTGGACCACCCGACGCCGGCCGCGCCGCCGGTCCTGCAACCGCTGCGGCTGCGCCAGCTTGAGGTCCGCACGCTCACCGGCCGGGTGGTCGGCCCCGAAGACCAACCCCTTGCCGCCATGCGCGTCGAACTGCCCGCCACGGCGTCCGCCGTCCGGACCGGCCCCGACGGCCGGTTCCGCATCGGCGGGGTGCCGCACGACCCCGAACACCCCGCGCCGGTACGGCTCCGACTGAGCGGGCGCGGGCTCGTGCTCACCGCCGACGTCGACGCGGGCGAGGACGACATCGTCATCGTCTGCGCGCCACCGACCCACTGACGCTCACCCGCACAGGAGGACCGATGCCCAGCTACTTCTCCCCCGGCATCTACGTCGAGGAGGTCCCCAGCGGCGCCCGACCGATCGGACCGGCGAGCACCAGCATCGCCGCGTTCGTCGGCGTCGCCCCGAACCGCACCGCCCAACTGGGCAGGGCGGTGCCGGTCAACAACTGGACCGAGTTCCTGAGGCTGTTCGCCGACGGGGACCAGACCGAGAGCACCCCACTGGCGCGAGCCGTCTTCGGCTTCCTGGACAACGGGGGCGCCCGTTGCTGGGTGGTAAACGTCGGCGAGGGCGGCGCCATCACCGGCACCGGCCAGCGCCGCGCCGGCCTGCAACTGCTGGAGGCGGTCGACGAGATCTCCATCATCGCCGCGCCCGGTTTCCACGACGTGGTGTCCCACGAGGCCCTGCTCAGCATGGCCGAGCGGACCCGCACCATGGTGGCGATCTGCGATCCGGCTCCCGACATCGACGACATCGCCGCGCTGACCAAGGTCGCCACACCGTCCTCCGGCAAACCCCCGAAACCCGCCGAGGGTACGGGCTCTGCTGGCTCTGCTGGCTCTGCTGGCTCTGCTGGCTCTGCTGGCTCGGGTGGCTCGGGTGGCGCGGAGGGGGCGGCGTACCGGCCCCGGCAGTCCGAGTTCGGCGCGTTCTACTACCCCTGGCTGCGGGTGCGCGACCCGATCAGCGGGGAGTTGGAACTCACCCCGCCGAGCGGGCACCTCGCCGGCATCTGGGCCCGCACCGACGCCCTGCGCGGCGTGCACAAGGCACCGGCCAACGAGCCGGTGCGCGGTGCCGTCGACCTGGGCTACCTGGTCACCCGACCCGAGCACGACGTGCTCAACCCCAAGGGCGTCAACGTGATCCGCTACTTCGCCGGCGAGGGCATCCGCGTCTGGGGCGCCCGTACGCTCGCCGCCGAGGCCAGCGAGTGGCGCTACCTCAACGTACGTCGGCTCAGCATCGCCATCGAGCAGGCCATCGCCAACGGCACCCGCTGGATGGTCTTCGAACCGAACGACTTCACCCTCTGGCGCTCGATCCGACGCGACATCGGGGCGTTCCTCACCCGGGTGTGGCGTGACGGCGCGCTGCTCGGGCGCAGCCCCGAGGAGGCGTTCTTCGTCAAGTGCGACGAGGAGACCAACCCGCCGGACGTACGCGACGCGGGCATGGTCATCGCCCACATCGGCATCGCCGTCGTCAAGCCCGCGGAATTCGTGGTGTTCAAGCTGAGCCAGTGGGCCGGCGGCACCGAGACCGAGACGATCGGAGGCTGACCTATGCCCACCACAGCCACCCCGCAGCCCGGCGCCCCGGTCGACCCGTACCGGGCGTACAACTTCCGGCTGCTCATCAACGGCGTCACCAACGGCCACTTCACCGAGATGAGCGGGCTGGAGGTGAACATCCCCGGGCAGCCGTACCGCGAGCACGGCCTCGGCCGGATGCGGATGGTCCCGGGCCAGGCCGAGTACGAGCCGGTGACGCTGCACTTCGGCCTCACCGCGTCCCGCGAGCTGTGGGACTGGGTGAACGCCACCGCCCAGGGCACCCTCAACCGCCGCAACGTGTCGGTGGTGCTGCTGGACTCGGTGGGCACCGCCGAGGTGCTGCGCTGGAACCTGATCGACGCCTGGCCCACCCGGTGGCGCGGCGCGCACCTCAACACCCTCAGCCACGAGATCGCCATCGCGTCGCTGACGCTGCGCTACGAAGGCCTTGAGTTGGAGTCCGGCGGTGCCACCGCGCCGACCCCCGCGTAGCTGGCTGGCCGGTCAGCTGCGCTCGGCCGCCGGGGCGGTGCTGCGCCTCGCCGGCCAGGTCGAGCACGCCGACGCGACCACGCACCGTCCATCGGATCGGCCGTCGGCGCAGAGCCGGCTGACCGTGCTACCCGGCCCGGCCTCGGGCAGGCCGGCGCCGACGGACGTCCGCGAGGCAACGCCACGCCGGTTCGGGGAACCACCGCGGCACTGGCTGGACCTCGTCGCGGCCCACGCCCCCGGGCTGCTGCGCGAACTGGACCTCGACCGGCCCCCAACCGGCCACCAGGACGAACGCTCCGGCGTACCCCATTCGACCGGGTGGGCCAGCGAAGACGCCGGCCCGGGACGGCCGTCCCCCGCCGACCCGGCGGGCCCGGTCGCGGCGGCGGGCAGGTTCCCGGAGTCAGGCACCAGCAGCTCGTTCGGCGTGGCCGGCTCGGCTGGTGTCGGTGGAGCTGACGGTTTCGGGGTGCCGAGTGACCCGGCGAGCGGCGGAATGCCGCTGGGACGCTCGTGGATGGCCAGTTCGACCGACCATGGCAGCTCGACAGGGAGTCACTCTGCCGCCCCAGCCGGACCATCCGCCACGCGAACCCGCCCGACGATCCGCCCCGCAGTACCCCACCCCACCAGTGCCCGCCCCACGTCCGACTGGCCAGCCCAGATCTTGGAAGATTCCGGCCCCTCCAGGGGCGGTTTCCTTCCAAGATCTGCTGCGACTCCGGACGGCGGTCGGTACTCAGGGGGCTGGGGTTGGTTTGGGACGGGTTTGCGGGGTTGGGGGCGGTCCGCATCGGAGGCGCGAGGGCGTTCGGTGGGGGCGACCGCGCATGGGGCTGACGATGGGTTCGGAGGCGAGCGAAGCGAGTTCGGGGGCAACCCGCGCGCCTTCCAGGACGACCCGCGAGGGCTCGGGCACGACACACGATGGCCTGGTGACCAGCGCGGCTTGGCGAGCGGCCATCGGCGATCCGGCGACAGCCAACGCGGAATCGACGGCGACCAACGCGCAGCCGACGGCGAGCAACACGGGATCGGCGGCGACCAACGCGCAGTCGAGGGCGACCGACGCCGAGTCGAGGGCGGTCAGCGCGAAGTCGACGGCGACCAACGCGGGGTCGGCGGCGATCAGCGCGCAGTCGTAGGCGACCAACGCGAAGTCAAGAGCGACCAGCGCGAAGTCAAGAGCGACCAACGCGGAGTCGAGGGCGGCCAGCGTGGAGTCCGGGGCGGCCATCGCGGAGTCGAGGGCGGTCGGTTCGCACCGAATGATCCGGGCGCTCGTGGTGATCTCGGCAGGTCGGCGGTGGACGGCGGATGGTCTGAACGGGGTTCGCGCGAAGTCCCCTGGCCGGCCGGGCAGAGCGGTTCGGCGGCTGCCGCGTTCGCGGCGGGCGCGAGGCCGCCCGGTACGAGGGCCGTCGAAGGTTCCGGGGCGACCGCCGCAGGGTTGACAACAGAAGCCGGGCTCGCGGCAGAGGCCGGGTTGACAGCCGGGGCCGGGCTCGCGGCACGGCACGGGTCGACAGCGAGGGCGGCGCTCGCGGCAGGGACTGGATTTGCGGTAGGTGCGGGGTTTGCCGCCGGCGCCGGGTTCGTAGCTGGAGGCGGCTTGGGTAGCCGGTTCGTAGCGGGTGGTGGCGACGTTACCGCAGCGGGTACGGGGGGCGAGGCTGGCGGCGGGCCGCTTGAGGTGGCTCGCGCCGCCGGCAGCGGGCCCTGGCCTGCGCTGCCAGACGAGACGGCGTGGCCCGGACAGTTGGCCGCTGCGACTGGCGAGGCCGGTGGACTGAGGAACGGCGGATGGGCGTCCGGGACTGCCGACCCGTGGCCGGCGTTGCCGGATGACCGACCGCTGTGGGCGGTGCCCGGCGAGACGCTGGGCGCGACCCAGGTGGACCGGCTGGATCGGGAACAGGCGGGCGGCTGATGGAACGCGTCGCCTTCCTCATCGACTCCTCCGGGGAGCGGGTTGACTGCCTGCTCAACCCGGAGACCGTGCAGGTGACCAGGCTCGCCGGGGTACGTCATCGGGGCGTGGCCGGCGGGCAGCTCACCGGGTCCGGGCTGGCGGACGATCCGCTGGTCTTCACCGGCGGCGGTCGCACCGAACTGGTGCTCGACCTGCTCTTCGACGTCGACTTCGTGGAGGCGCAGGTCCGCCCGGCCGACGTGCGGGTGCTCACCCGTCCGTTGTGGATGCTGGCGGAGAACTCCAGCGCCGAGCACGGGTGGCTGCGACCGCCGCTGGTGCGGCTGGTCTGGGGCAAGACCTGGAACGTGCCGGGCGTGATCATCGCGGTGGCCGAGCGGTTCGACGCGTTCACCGGTACCGGTTCACCGCGGCGTTCCTGGTTGCGGCTGAAGCTGGTCCGGGCCGCCGAGACGGCCGACCAGGCGGAGGCCGGATTCGCCGAGGAGTTGGCCGCCGCGAGCACCCCGACCGCCGCCCCCGGCAGCGCGGTGGTCGCCGCCGGTGACGGTGCCGCCGAGCCGGGCCGCACCGGGGTGCGCTTCGATCTGCTGGCCAACGACGCGCTGGGGTCGCCGCTGCGCTGGCGGTTGCTGGCCGAACACAACCGGATCACCGATCCGCTGGCGGTGCCGGCCGGCACCACACTGGCCGTCCCGCCCCCCACCAGCACGCCGGGCGGCGGCATCGGCATCGGGGGCGGCGGCATCGGCGGCGGGGGCATCGGGGGCACGGACGGCGGCGGCGGGTTGACGCTGACCGGGATGGCCCGGGCGGTGGCGGGCGCGGTGGGCGCCGGCGCGTCGTTCGTGGGCACGTCCGTCGCCACCGCCGCCGCAGGCCGGTCCCCGACCACCAGCCCCACACCCACCCCCACCCCAACCAGCCCGAGCCCCGGCAGCACCAACCCAGGCGGCACCGACCCGAGCAGCACCGAGCCAAGCGGCACCAACCCAGGCGGCACCGACCCGGGGGGTACGCCATGACGAGCATCGCGCCCCGGGCGTTGACCGTCCTGCTGGACGGCGCCGAGCTGAGCGTTGCGGCCCGCCAGCGGGTCCGCTCGCTGCGGGTGTCCGCGCGACTCGACCAGCCCACCCAGGCCGAGTTGGTGCTCGCCACCGGCGCCGGGATCGGCGCGTTCGACCCCCCGGTGCGGCCGGGCACGACCCTCGACGTGCGGCTCGCCGACCATGCCGACGCGCTGTTCACCGGGGAGGTCACCTGCGTGGAGGTCGAGTACGCCGCCGATGGCGCGGCGGTGCTGAGGCTGCGGGCGTACGACGCGTTGCACCGGCTGCGCAAGCGGCAGGGGCTGCGGGTCTTCACGTCGGTGACGGCGGCCGAACTGGCCGGTGAGCTGTGCGGCGAGGTGGGGTTGACCGTGACCGCCGACAGCGACGGGCCACGGCTGGAGCGTCTGTTGCAGCACCGGCACAGCGACCTTGAGCTGCTGTGCGAGGTGACCGGCCGGGCCGGGCTGCACCTGGCCGCCGACGGCGACGGGGTACGCCTGATCACCCTGGCCGGCTACGGCGAGCCGGTCGCGTTGGCTCTCGGCGTGGACGTGCACACCCTGCGGTTGGCTACGAACGCCGACCAGGCCAGCGGCGCGAGCGCGGCGCTGGGCTGGCATCCGCAGCGGGCCGAGCCGATCAGCCAGCAGGTCGACGAGGCGCGCTGCGGGCGGCCGACCCGGGACCGGCCGGACCCGGCCGACGTGGGCGCCGACGGGGTACGCACGGCGGTGGACCAGCCCGGCCGCAGCGACGACGAGTTGGCGGCGCTGGCCCAGGCACGGCTGGACACGCGCGCCGCCGCACTGGTCACCGCCGAGGGGGTGGCCGACGGCGATCCGGCGCTGCGGCCGGGCCGACGGATCGCGTTGACAGGCGTGCCGGACGCGGTCGCCGGGGCGTACGTGCTGACCGAGGTGGTGCACACCGTGGACGGCAACGGGCACCTGACCCGGTTCTCCACCGTGCCGCCGGCAGCACCGTCCCATCCGACGAGCGCCGGTGCGGTGGTCACGCTCGGCACCGTCACCGACGTCGCCGACCCGGACGGGCTGGGCCGGGTACGGCTGACCCTGCCGGCGTACGGGGACCTGGACGCCGGCTGGCTCGGCGTGCTCTGCCCGGGTGCGGGGCGCGGCAAGGGGCTGGTGGCGCTGCCCGACCCGGACGACACCGTGCTGGTGGTGCTGCCGGGCGGCGAGCCGGCCTCGGGCATCGTGCTGGGCTCGCTCTTCGGCGCCGTCGAGCCGTACGACGCGGGCATCGACGACGGGCGGGCCCGACGCTGGTCGCTGCGCACCGCAGGTGGGCAGTCGATCGTCGTGGACGACGTCCAGCGCAGCCTGCGGCTGGGGACCGAGGGCGGCAGCTTCCTGGAGCTGACGCCCGATCTGGCGACCCTGCACGCGGCGACCGACCTGGTGATCTCCGCGCCCGGGCAGGCCATGGTGGTCCGCGCCCGCAGCGTGGACTTCCTGCACGCCGAATCGCCCGAGGATCCGACCACCGCGGCGCAGCGCGCTCGTGCGCTCGCCCGCGCACATCACGAGGGAGGCGGCTGATGCGCTGGATCCACCGCGACTCGGTGATCACCTGTGACCACGACGGCCGGGTCGAGAACCAGCCGTCGCAGCGGTGGGTGACCATCACCGCCGTGCCGGTGCTGGTGGACGACGACCCGGAGGGCCGGAAGATCGTCGCCTGCCCGAACTACGGCCCGACCATCAAGCCGTGCACGAACACGCTGACCGTCCGGGTCGGTTACAGCGAATGGCTGCGCGTCGACGGGCACCGAGTGGTGCTGTCGCACCTGGAGGGGTTCACCAACGGCACGCCGCCAGGGCTCGTCAAGCACACGGTGCGCGACCCGCGCCAGCAATTCCTGGGGGCGGACCGGTGAGGGCGTTCCGGTTCGTGGGCGCCGGCTTCGACGCCGGCCGTACCGGCGGGTTGGCGCTCACCGCCGCGGGCGGCCTGGCGATGACCGACGGCGACGAGAGCGTACGCCAGGCGTTGTGTCTGCTGTTGTCGACGACACCGGGCGAGCGGCTGATGCGGCCCGGGTACGGGTCACGGCTGCACCGGCTGATCTTCGCGCCCAACGACGACACGACGGCCGGCCTGGCCATCCACTACGTCCGGCAGGCCATCGCCCGCTGGGAGCCCCGGGTCGAGGTGATCGATGTGGACGCCGGGCCGGACCCGGACGACGCGTGGCGGCTGGTGATCCGGCTGGACTACCGGGTGCGGGCCAGCCTGACGCCCGGGCAGTTGGTGTTCTCCGTGGATCTGCTCCCCGCCGACGACCCGGGAGGACCGTCATGACGCTGCCCGTGCCGCACCTGGACGACCGTGGGTTCCTCGACCTGGTCACCGAGGCCCGTGAGCGGATCCGCCAGTCCTGCCCGGCCTGGACCGACCTGTCCGCGCACGACCCGGGCATGGCGCTGGTGGAGGCGTTCGCGCACCTGACCGAGGTGATGATCTACCGGCTGAACCAGTTGCCGGAGAAGGCGTACGTCTCGTTTCTGAACCTGCTCGGGGTGGCGCGGCACGCGCCCACGGCGGCCTGGGCGGACGTGCGGTTCACCCGCAGCGGCACCGACCGGGGCGCGGTGCGGATCCCGGCCGGCCTGCGGGTCGCGGCGGCGCGCGGCGCGGATCCCCGGCCGGTCGTGTTCGTCACCACCGAGCCGGCGCTGCTGCCGGCCGGCGAGGCGTCGGTGACGGTCCGGATGCACCACTGCGAGCCGGTGGAGGCGGAGCTGCTGGGTGTCGGCACCGGCCAGCCGGGGCAGGTGTTGCGGGCGTCCCAGGCCCCGCTGGCGCACACCGCCGAGCCGCTGGACCTGCTGCTCGGGGTGGAGGTGCCGGCCGGCTCGGTGGAGCTGGGGACGGCGGCCCGCGAGCACGACGGGCGCACGTTCGAGATCTGGCGGCCGGTGGACAGTTTCGCCGGGCTCGGCCCGCAGGCCAAGGCGTACCTGGTGGACCGCTGCTCGGGCACGATCACCTTCGCCCCCGCCCTCGACCTGCGCCCGCCCGGCGAGCCCGCGCCGGCCGGCCCGACGGTCGTCACGGTGGCGGCGGTGCCGCCGGCCGGGCGGCAGGTCCGCCTCTGGTACCGGGCCGGCGGCGGGCCCACCGGCAACGTGGCGGCCGGCACGCTGACCAGCCTGCGCGACCCCCTACCCGGGGTACGCGTCGACAACCCCACGCCGGCCGCCGGCGGGCGGGACATGGAGGCGCTGGAGTCGGTGCTGCTACGCGGCCCGTACGAGTTCTTCGCCCAGCAGCGCGCGGTCACCGCCCGCGACTTCGAGGTGCTGGCCACCAGCTCGGGCGCGGTCGCGCGGGCGCGGGCGTTCACCCGTGCCGCGGTGTACAGCTTCGCCCGGCCGGGTGAGGTGGAGGTGGTGCTGGTGCCGTACGTCCCGCCGGAGGTCCGCCCGGGAGGCCGGCTGTCGGTGGCGGTGCTGCGCGAGCACGAGGTGCCCGAGGCGCGGCACCGCGTGGAGGCGGACCTGGAGCAGCGCCGGATGGTGGGCATCCGGTCCCGGGCGACGTGGGCCCGGTTCAAGGCGGTGTCGGTGCGCGCCCGGGTGGTGGTGCGGCGCGAGGAGGACGTGGACGCCGTCCGTCGCCGGATCCACGACCGGCTGCACCAGACGTTGAGCCCGCTGCCCACCGCGCTCAACCCGACGGGCTGGCCGTTCGGCGAGCCGCTGCGGGCGTCCAACGTGTACCGGCTGCTGGAGCACGCCGAGCCGGGCGTGCGCTACGTCGAGTCGGTCCGGTTCGTGGTCGACGAGGCACCCGACGCGGAGGTACGCGCCCTCGCCGTCGACCAGTACCAGCCCCGCACCTGGTATGCCGGGCGCGGGCCGGTGCTGTTCCGCTCCAGCAACGCTGGCGCGGGCTGGGAGCCGACCGGCCGGTTCGACGGTGAGACGGTGCTGCGGGTGGCGCCCGCGCCCGCGCCGGTGCGGCCGGGCATCGTGCCGCGTCCCGGCTCGGTGGCCGTGGTGACGCTGCGCGCGTCCGGCGGCTCCCGGGTGCACCTGAGCACCGACCTGGGTGAGACGTGGTCGCTGTTGACCGACCTGGACTCGCGCATCTCCGACGTGGCGTGGCTGGACCGCGACGGCGCGGGCGCGCTGCTGGTGGCGACCGACACCGGCCTGTACGAGGTGTCGCTGCTGCCCGGCGCGGTGCCGTTGCAGATCCTCGTCGACCCGTCCGACGCCGACCGGGGTTTCTACGCGGTGCGGGCGTTCGTCTCCGAGCGGGGCGCCCCCGGTGTGGCGGTGGCGGCGCAGGCCAGCTTCGGGGTGTACCTGTCGACGGCCGGTGGCCGGCCGGGCAGCTTCGCGCACGTCGGTCTCTCCAATGTGGACAACCGGGTGCTGTCGGTGCAGTACGACGGCCCGGCGACGCTGTTGTGGAGCGGCGCCGGTGAGCCGGACCCGAAGAAACCCGGGCAGGGTTGCCACCGCACCCGGCTGTTCGAGTCGGACGTGCAGTGGCAGTCGGTGCAGGCCGGGTGGATCGGCGGCACCTGCCGGGATCTCGCGTTCGCCGGCCCGATGGCGCTGGCGGCCACGCAGAGCGGCGGGGTGCTACGGCTGGACACCCTTGCCGCGCAGCCGCAGTGGCAACCGGTGTCGGTCAACTGCGGGCTGCCACTGCGCGACCGGACCCGGTTCGTGCCGGTGGACGCCATCGCCGTGAGTGGCGCGGCAGCCAGTGGCACGGCAACGGGCGGCGCGACGGAGCGGCTGATCCTGGCCGGCGGTGAGCGCGGCGTCCACCGCAGCACCGGGGCCGTCGACTGGACCCCCAGCGCCAACCAGGCCACCGCCGACGTGGTGACCGTCCCGGATACCTGGCTGCTCTGCTCCGGCGAGCACGACATCGAGGTGGTGCGCCAGGATGCGACGCTCGGCGATTGAGCGGCTGCTGCCCGCCGCGTACCAGCGGGCGTGCGTGCCGGGCAGCGTGCTCTGGGCGCTGCTGGACGTGATGGAGGGGCTGCACGCCCCGGACGAGGCGATCCTCGCCGAGGTGGACGCCCTGTTCGACCCGTACCGGGCGCCGGACCATCTGGTCGTGCGGCTGACCCGCTGGGTGGCGATGGACCACGTGGTGGCCGCACCCCGACCGGACGCCGCGCTGCCGCTGCCGGTGGGCCGGCTGCGTGACCTGGTGGCCAACGGCGCGCTGCTGGCCCGGTGGCGCGGCACCCCGTACGGGATGCGACGGGCCCTTGAGCTGGCCACCGGCGTGCCGGGCTTCACCATCGACGAGCCCGCCGAGCAGCCCTTTCACGTCGTGGTGCGGGTGCCGGCCGCCGCCGCCGGCCAGCTCGCCGTGATCACCCGCATCGTCGAGGCGGAGAAACCCGCCTCGACCACCGCCGAGATCGTCCTGGAAGAGGAGTCGTCATGACCACCGAGTGGGCGGTCGTCGCCGCCGCCGAGCAGTTCACCCTCGACCCGCGCAACAGCGGGGAGCTGACCTTCACCGTCTCCAACCCGGGCAACGCGCCGGACACCGTGGTGTTCGACGTCGCGCCCGGTGACGGTTCCCAGCGGGCGTGGTTCACCGTCGCCGAGCCGCAGCGGGTGGTCCCCGGGCAGGGCTCGGTGTCGTTCCTGGTCAAGCTCGCCGTGCCGGCGGGCACCCCACCCCGGCGCTACGACATGACGGGGTTCGCGTACTCGGCGAACACCGCGCCGGAGGAGAGTTCCCGCTCCAGCGGCCGGGTCACGTACGAGGTGCGGGCGGTCGCGCCGCCACGGCGTACCCCATGGTTGTGGATCGCCGCCGCGGCGGCGATGGTGCTGGTGGTGGTGACCGTCGGGGTGGTGCTGTTGACCCGCGACGGCGAGCCGGCCCCCGGCGAGCCGAGGGTGGTCACCGTCGAGGCGGAGAGCCTGGTGGACGCGGCGGTGGTGGAGTCCCCACGGACGAGCGGCGCGGTCGTGGTGGCGCAGCCCAACTGCTGCGCGGTGACCTGGTCCGGCGACGAACAGCTCTTCTTCCAGGGGCTGGCCGTCGGCGACCAGGTCACCGTGACGGTGCAGATCCCGGCCGACGGCACCTGGCGGTTCGCCGCGGTGCGCACCACCTCGTTCGACTACGCCAACACGGTGTTCGTCATCGACGGGGACCAGGTCGGCGGGACGTTCCTCGGCTTCACCCCGAAGGTGCAGAAGACGGATTTCCTGGACGTCGGCTCGGTGCGGCTGACCAAGGGTCCGCACCAGGTCACCCTGCTGGTGGTGGGCAAGACGCAGGGCACCAACCGCTACTTCGCGGGCGTCGACGAGATCCGGTTCACCGAGATCCTGGCGCAGGCCGTCCCGCGATGAGTGGCCGGCAGAAGGCGTTGCTGGGGCTGCTCGCCGTCGCCCTGGTGGCGCTGTTCGTGGTCGCGGCGGGCACCGGCCGCGACGACCAGGGCGATCCGGGTGCCCGGCACGGACTGGTCGACCGGTTGGGGGCGCTGGGCGGCGAGCGTGCCGCGGTGGACCCGGCGACCGTCAGCGCCGACTGTGCCGACGAGCCGGGCCGGCTGGTGTTCTCCGGCAGCTGCGTGGTGCGGGTCGCCGACCCCGGTGGGCTGCGCACCCTGGTGCTCCGCAGCGCGGCACGGTTCACGGTCGTCGCACCGGCGCCCGGCGACGCCGACCTCACCATCCGCGACGAGGTCGAGCCGGCGTCGGACGGCACGGGCGCGGTGGCGAAGGTCGCCGTCGACCAGGCCACCGAGGTGGGCCTGACCTGCCCCGGCCTCGGTGGCTGCACGGTCGTCGTGGCCACGTCCTGACCCGATCGTGACCTGAGAGGAAGGTGCCGTCGTGGGTGACCTGCGCAAGCCGTTCCTGCTGCTGGCCATGCTCGCCATCGTCCTGGCGATCGGGGTGGAGTTGGGTGCCGGGCTGCTGCTCGGCGGCGCCGACGCCGGCGCGGCCCTCGCGGACAGCGCCGGGGAACTGGACGTGGAGATCGGCGACGTGTCCGGCGTCAGCGAGCCGTCCGGTCGCGGCACCGGCTATCTGGCGTTGATCGACGCGGTGGCGGTCTGGAGCACCGGGCTGTTCTGCCTGGGCCTGCTGCTGCCCGAGCGAGTGCAGGGCCGGGTGCAGGGCGTCGCCGGCCTGATCTTCTCGATCATCCTGATCATCGTCGGGCTGATCGCGCTGATCATCGCGTTCGTCGAGCTGATGATCATGGTTTCGCTGTTCCTGGCCGTGCCGTTCGGCACCCTGGCGTATCTGGCGCTCTGGGGGTTCTTCCCGGTCGGCGAAGCGTCGGTGCTGCTGGGGTTGGCGCTGCTGCTCAAGCTGCTCTGGGCGGGTCTGCTGCTGGTGGCCCAGCCGCGTTTCCTGCAGAACAAGGGCCTCGTGCTGCTGATCCTCACCACGCTGCTGTGCACGGTCGTGCTGGAGTTCCTCCACAACCTGGTGCCGGTGATCCTGGTCAGCATCGTCGACGACGTGGCGGCGCTGATCTTCGCGGTGATCGCGATCATCTGGGGGTTGGTGCTGCTGATCGGCTCGATCCCGGCGATCGTCAAGGCCATCCGAGTAACGGCCGCCCTGCCCATCCGCTCCTCACCTCGCTCCTCACCTCGTTGATCATGAAGTTGTTGCCGACCCACCCGGCGTGTCGCGGCAACAACTTCATGGTCAACACCAGGAGGGGGTTAGGGCTTGGCCGGTGGTCGGGTTGAGGGCGCCGTCGGCTACTACCACCGCGTGGCGGCCCTGCCGGCTCGTGCCGGCCGCGATGGTGACCGGCCGCTCGAACGCGAACGCCACCCCCACGCCCGGATACATCGCGGTCCGCGTGAACCACCGGTCGCCGTCCCCCAGACCGGAGAAGACCAGGGTGTACGCCCTACCGTCCGGCCCGGTACCGCGCAACGCGACCCACGGCTCGGCGGAGCCGTTGACCGCCTCCTCCCCCGTCGCCGAGGCGCTGAACACCGACGCCGGTTCGGTCGAGACCGCCCGCCAGAAGAACCCGCCGTAACCGGCGCCACCGGGGCGGCCGTTGGTGGCCGGGCTGCCCAGCCGCACGTCCTGCCCAGCCGGGGCGGTCAGCGTGTAGTCCATCTCCAGCCGCCAGGCCGACAACCCCCCGGGCGGTCCCTCTCCGGTCAACTCGCCGTCGCCGCCCAGCGGTCCGCCCGCCGTCAGCGGGACGGCGGTGAGCCGGCGGCGCTCGGTGAGCAGCACCGCCCCGTGCGGGTCGCGCCACTCCAACCGGTGTTCCAGCCGGTCGGCGGCCCGCTCGGTGAAGCCGGTGTGGGCGATGACGCCGTGGTCGTCGCGCCACGTGTAGCCGACGTCGCGGACGTAGGTGCGCCCTCCCCACAGGTTGCTGCCGTTGACGTCCTGCACGGCCAGGGACGCCCCGAGGTGCCACACGTGGTCGGCGGGCAGCGCGTCGGTGACCACCGTGCCGCCGAGGGTACGTACCGGGTGCAGGTACGGCCGGGGTCCGTGCCGCGCGTCCAACGCTGGGTCTACCACGTACCGGGCCACCTCCGTCCCGTCGACCAGCAGCCGTGCCGGCTCCTCGATCGTGGTGGCCGGGCCGGGGTCGGCGACGCGGTGGCGGGACGGAGGCTCGGCGCTCACGGCAGCTCCGGGTGGGCCAGGACCGGACGGCGGCCGGCGACGGCGTGCAGGGCGGCCACGGTGTAACCGGCGAGGATCGGCACCGCCACCGGAGTGACCAGGACGGCGAGCAGCCCGGCCAGCGCGGTCACCCCGCTCAACGCGGCCCAGCGGGTGGGCGCGTCCAGGCAGGCGCGGGCGGCGCGGCGGGCCGCCGTCCGCCACCGCCGGCACCCGCCCACCTCGACGACGACCAGCCCGGCGTACCCGGCCAGGCCGGCCGTGACCAGCGCGGTCACCGCCAGAGCCGGTGCCCCGCCGGGCACCCGGCCGGTGGCCAGGGCCGCCAGGTCGGCGGCGAGCAGCCCGGCCACGGCGAGCGCGAGCAGGCTGACCGGCACGCCGGGCAGCACCGACCGGCCGAACCGGCGCAGGGTGGTGCGCGCCGACGGCCAACTGCCGGTACGCGTCCAGTCGTGCACGGCCGCGCTGGCCGTGCCGGCCGCCGCGGCGGCGGTGAACAGGGGTGCCGCCGCGAGTGTCAGCAGGACGCCGAGCAGCGCCAGGTCGGCGGCGTCGCGGGCGACGTCCCGCCAGTCCCGCCGCCCGGCGGTGTCGACCGGTTCAGCCCTTGATGCCACTGGTGTTGATCCCCTCGACGAGCATCCGCTGGAACGCGACGAAGAACAGGAAGACCGGCAGCAGCGACAGCACCGACATGGCGAACATCGGCCCGACCGCGCTCTGGCTGGTCGAGTCGATGAACAGGGTCAGCGCGACCGGCACGGTGTAGTCCTCCAGTTGGGACAGGAAGACCAACTGCCGGAAGAAGTCGTTCCAGGTCCAGATGAACGAGAAGATCGCGGTGGTGACCAGCGCGGGACGGCTCAGCGGCAGGATGACGTACCGGAAGATGCCGTACGGGCCGGCGCCGTCGATCCGGGCTGCCTCGTCCAACTCGCGTGGGACGCCCCGCATGAACTGCACCATCAGGAAGACGAAGAACGCCTCGGTGGCGAGGAACTGCGGGATCAGCAGCGGCAGGTACGGCCAGTCGCCGCCGACCAGCCCGAGCGTGCGGAACAGGATGTACTGCGGCACGATCAGCACGTGGCCGGGCAGCAGCAGCGTGCCGATCATGACGGCGAACCACACGCCGCGCAGCCGGAACCGCAGCCGGGCGAAGGCGTACGCGGCCAGCAGGCAGGAGAGCCCGTTGCCGACGACGGTGAGCAGGCTGACCATCACGCTGTTGAGGAAGAACCGGCCGAAGCTGACGTCGAAGTTGGACCACCCGTCGGTGTAGTTGCCCGGGGTGAACCGCTCGGGCAGCAGCCCGATGTTGTTGACGATCTCCTCCTGGGACTTCACCGAGGTGCCCACCATCCAGATCAGCGGATAGAGCACCACGGCGACGATCGCCAGCAGGATCAGCAGTCGCAGCACCGGCCGACCGCCGGGTCGCCGGCGGGCAACCGGCGCCGTTGGAGTCGGCGTGCCGGCCGTCGAGGTCACCGCCACCATCACCGGTCCTCCCCGTCGGAGTAGTGCACCCAGAACCGCCCGGTGCTGAAGAAGATCGCGGTGATCACCGCGATGGCGAGCAGGAACACCCAGGCCATCGCCGAGGCGTAGCCCATTTCGAGGTCGGTGAAGCCGGTGATGTAGAGGTTCAGCGTGTACATCAGGGTGGAGTCGACCGGGCCGCCGGTGCCGTTGCTGAGCACGAACGCGGCGGTGAACCCCTGGAAGCCGTTGATCGTCTCCAGCACCAGGTTGAAGAAGATCACCGGCGAGAGCATCGGCAGGGTGATGTTGCGGAACTGGCTGAACCGGTTGGCACCGTCGACCGACGCGGCCTCGTACAGCTCGGTGGGCACCTGCTTGAGCCCGGCCAGGAAGATCACCATCGGGGCGCCGAACTGCCAGATGGCCAGCACCATCAGCGTCTGCAGGGCCCAGTCCGGGTCGTTGACCCAGGGCTTGCCCTCGATGCCGACGAGGCTCAGCAGCGAGTTGAACGCGCCGTCGCGGTTGAACATGTTGACCCAGACGATGGCCAGCGCGACGCTGCCGCCGAGCAGCGACGGCAGGTAGAACAGGCCACGGAACAGCCCGACGCCGCGCCAGGCGCGGTTGAGCAGCAGCGCCACGCCGAGCGCCGCCGCCAGCTTCAGCGGTACGGCGACCAGGGCGAAGGTCAGGGTGACCCGCACCGAGTGCCAGTACGACGGGTCGGCGGTGAACATCCGCTCGTAGTTGGCCCACCCCACCCACTGCGCCTCGGAGAAGGGGGTGAGGATGTCGTAGTTGGTGAAGCTCAGGTAGAGCGACAGCAGCATGGGGACCGCCGTGATACCCATCAGGCCGATGAGCCACGGCGACAGGAAGACGTACCCCGCCAGACCTTCGCTGTGCCGGATGCGCCCGGGCCCACGCCTCTCGGCGTGGGCCCGGTCGGTTCCGGGGCCGCGTCGGGTCGGGTCGGGTGCCGTGGTCAACGCCACGAACAACTCCTCTCCTCGCCTGGTGGGGCGGTCAGGTGATCGCGGCCTTGCACGCCTCGACGAACTGGGCGGCGGCTTGGGCGGGGGTGGCGCGGCCGTACTGGGCGTTCTCGGCGGCCTTGATCAGCTCGGACTTGACCTTGCTGTGTCCCTTGATCGGCACCTGCGGGGACTCGCCGAACTTCTGGGTCAGCTCCGCCTCGACGGCGATGGACTGCTTCATCGCCGGGTCGGTGGTGTCGTCGCTGACCACCCGGCGCAGGTCCAGGTTGGACGGCAGGCCCCGGTCGGTGCCGAGCAGCTTGACCGCCTCGGTGTCGTTGTTCAGGAAGTTGATCACGTCGACCGCGATGTCCTTGTGCTTGCTGCCCTTGAACACCGACCAGTACATCGAGGCCCGGGCCCACTGCGCGCTCGGGTCACCCGGGTAGGCGATCACGCCCAGCTCGTCCTTGGTGTTCTTCTTCAGGTCCGGCATCTGGTTGGCCCAGACCCAGGAGGTCGCCGACTTGCCGGTGACCACCAACTGCTTGCTGATGTCGCTGGAGTTGCCCTCGTGGATGACGTCGGGGGTGGGGGTGGCCTTGCGGTCCCGGGCGCCCTTCCACAGGTCGAACCACTTGGTCACGTCGTCGGCGGTGAAGCCCAACTCCTTGCCCTTGTAGAGGTCCTTGCCCTGCTGGCGAAGCCAGACCCAGAACGCCTTGTAGTCGGCGCTCGGGTCCTGGGTGCCGGGCACGCCGGTCTTCTTCGAGACCTCCTCGGCCCAGGCGATGTGCTGCTCCCAGGTCATCCCGGTGGTGGGCTCGGGCAGGTTGTTCTTGGTCAGCAGCGTCTTGTTGTAGACCAGACCCTGGGTGTTCTCCCCGGCGGCCAGGCCGGCGAGCTTGCCGTCGACCACGCCGTACTGCCAGAGGCTCTTGGGGAACTTGGAGGTGTCCAGCTTGCCGGACTCCTGGTACGGGGTCAGGTCCAGCGTGGTGTTGCGTCCCGCGTACTCGGACAGGTAGTTGTCGTCGATCTGGAACAGGTCCGGCGGGTTGCCGCCGGCGGTGAGCGTGGCCAGCTTGTCGAAGTAGCCCTGGTTGGCCTGCCAGGTCTTCTCGAAGGTCACGTTCGGGTTCTTCTTGGTGTAGAGGGCCAGGGCGTCCTCGGTCAGCTTGGCCCGCGCCTCGGCGCCCCACCAGAAGATGGAGAGCTTGACCGGGGCGTTCGGGTCGGCGGCGGTCTCGTCGTCTCCGCAGGCGGCGGCGGAGAACATCAGCGGTAGGGCGACCGTCACGGCGAGCAGGCCGCGCAGCAGCCGCCGCCGAGGTGCAGGGGTACGGTGAGTGCGCCCGACGGGCGCGTCAGTGGTGGGGGGCGTTGCGGGGTGCATGTGCGCTCACTCCTCGGCATTAGGAGGCGACGGCGTCACCGGTGGCAGCGGTCGGGATGCCCGGGCCCGCAGGGCAATGCGGGTCCGGGCCAAGCGGTGCGGCCAGGGGACGTGCCGGTCGGGCGTGTGGGCCCGGGCCGGTCGAGTCGCGGATGACCAGGTCGGTCTGGAGCATTACCTGTGCGGTGGTACGACGGACGCCGAGCGCCGTGCCGGCACCGGACCCCCGCGCACCGCGCGGTGACTCGGTGTCCTGTTGCAGCAGCATGTCGACGGCCGTCCGGCCGGCGGCCCCGGTGGGTGTGGCCACCGTCGTCAGTTTGGGGCGGGTGAGCCGGCTCAGGGCGATGTCGTCGACCCCGACGACACTCACCTCCTGCGGCACCCGGACCCCGAGCGCGTCCAGCCCCTCGATGAGGCCGATCGCCATCAGGTCGTTGTAGGCGAGCACGGCCGACACGCCGCTGCGCCGCACCTGCTCGGCCACCGCGGAGCCACCGGTC
Source organism: Micromonospora sp. NPDC047467 (assembly GCF_040643095.1). Lineage (NCBI taxonomy): Bacteria > Bacillati > Actinomycetota > Actinomycetes > Micromonosporales > Micromonosporaceae > Micromonospora > Micromonospora sp. NPDC047467. The sequence continues at coordinate 49,108 of NZ_JBEYTO010000019.1, forward strand.
TCGGTGGGCGCGTTGGGGCCGAGCAGGGTCAGTTCCGCGCCGCCGGCCCGGGCAGCCGCGGCGGCGGCCCGGCGCATCTCGCGGTTGGTCCACGAGCTGCGTGGGCCGCCGAGCAGCGCGATGGCGCGGTGACCCAGGCCGATCAGGTGCTCGATCGCGGCGCGGGCGCCCTGCCCGACGTCCATCAGGACGCAGGGCAGGCCGGTCACCTGACGGTTCACCACGACCAGCGGCACCTCGCGGCTGAGCTGTTCGATCAGGCTGTTGCTCATCCGCGGGCTGCACAGCAGCACCCCGTCGACCTGCTTGGCGAGCGCGTGGACCAGCTCCTCCTCGGCGGCCGGGTCCTCATTGGTGTCGGCCACGAAGACGTGGTAGTCGCGGTTGCGGGCCTGGCTCTCCGCCGCCTTGATCAGCGGCGGGAAGAACGGGTTCGCGATGTCCGCGATGATCAGCCCGATGTTGTGCGTCCGGCCGGTGATCAGCGCGCGGGCAGCCCGGTTGGGCCGGTAGCCCAGGTCCTCCGCGCAGGCCAGCACCCGGACCCGGGTCTCGGGGTTGACCAGGTGCGGCGCGGAGAAGGTGCGGGACACGGTGGAGATGTGCACGCCGGAGGCACGGGCGACGTCCCGGATGGTGACTGGCACGGCGGCCCCTTCGTCCGATGTGGCGGCGGTCACGTGGGTGTGGCCCATTAATGCAAACGGTTGCTCCAGTGTCAACGGTGAATGGTTGCGGTTCTGTTGCGCCAACGTCCTCAGTGGTGACATCCAACCCCGCAAACACTGACATTTGACGCCGATTGTGCCGCCGTCGTTGACGACGTTGGATCGATCGTGGTTACTTCACTGCAAACCTTTGCAGGATCACCCGGGGAGGCGACCGAATGTCACCGAGATCCGACGGGCGGGTCCGGTACGCCGTCGTGGGCACCGGCGCGCGGGCCGAGATGTTCGTCCGCGCCCTGGTGCTCGACCACGCCGAGACCACCGAACTCGTCGCCTTCGCCGACGTCAACCAGGCCCGGATGGACGCGCACAACAGGTGGCTGACCGAGCTGAGCCACCGCCCGGTGCCGACCTACCCGGCCGCCGACTTCGCGGCGATGCTGGACAAGGAGCGCGTCGACGTCGTGCTGGTCACCAGCGTGGACGTCACCCACGACGAGTACGTGGTGGCCGCACTACGCGCCGGCCGGGACGTCGTCACCGAGAAGCCGATGACCGTGGACGCGCCGCGCTGCCGGCGGATCCTCGACGCGGTGGCCGAGACCGGCGGGCGGGTGACCGTCGCCTTCAACTACCGCTACAACCCGCTGCACGAGCAGGTGCGCCGGCTGCTCGCCGACGGCGCGGTCGGCGAGATCGGCTCGGTGCACTTCGAGTGGCTGCTCGACGTGCGCCACGGCGCCGACTACTTCCGCCGCTGGCACCGCGACAAGGCCACCTCCGGCGGGTTGATGGTGCACAAGGCCAGCCACCACTTCGACCTGGTCAACTGGTGGCTGGCGGCCACCCCGGTCGAGGTGTACGCGGCCGGCCGGCTGTTCTTCTACGGCGAGGACGGCCGCCGACACGGCTACGCCCGCGACTACGACCGCGCGTACGGCTCCCCCGCCGCCGCCGACGACCCGTTCGCGTTGCGGCTCGACGCGCACCCCCGGCTCCGCGAGCTGTACCTCGACGCCGAGGCCGAGGACGGCTACCAGCGCGACCGCAACGTCTTCGCCCCCGGTGTCAGCATCGAGGACGACATGGCCGTGCTGGCCCGCTACTCCACCGGCGCCACGATGACCTACCACCTCACCGCGTACGCGCCGTGGGAGGGCTACCGGGTGATGGTCAACGGCAGCCGGGGGCGGCTGGAGCTGGAGGTCACCGAGAACGACTTCGTCGACCGGGGCACCGCCGGCGCGGTCAAGGGCGCCGCCCTGCACGGCGTCGAGGCGGCACCCGAGGGCGGCGGCGCGACGCTCACCGTGCGCCCGTTCTGGGCACCGCCCCGGCAGATCCCGGTCGAGGGCCGTACCCGGCATGGCCACGGCGGCGCGGACGCCCGGATGACCGGGGTACTGCTCGGCGGCCAACCCGACCCACTGGACCGCGCCGCGACCGCCGAGGACGGCGCGCTGGCCCTGCTCACCGGCCTGGCCGCCAACCGGTCCTTCGAGACCGGGCAGCCGGTCCGGGTGGCCGACCTGCTCACCCCCCGCTGACCAGGAGACGAGGAGTCCCTCTCCGTGCCGACGTTCGACCACACCGACCTGCTCCTGCCCGCGGAGCCCGGCCAGCGCACACTGGCCCGGGAGCTGTACGCCCTCGCCGCGCAGCAGCCCATCATCTCGCCGCACGGGCACGTCGACCCGGCCCTGCTCGCGCAGGACCAGCCGTTTCCCGACCCAGCGCGGCTGCTCATCGTGCCCGACCACTACCTGACCCGGATGCTGCTCAGTCAGGGCGTACCCCCGGCGCAGTTGGGGGTGCCCACCCGCGACGGCAGCCCGGCGGAGACCGACGGCCGGGTGATCTGGCGGCGCTTCGCCGCGCACTGGCACCTGTTCCGGGGCACCCCGTCGCGGCTCTGGCTGGAGCAGACGTTGCGCACCGTGTTCGGGGTGGACACCCCGCTCGGGCCGGCCACCGCCGACACCCTCTACGACGAGCTGTCGGCGCGGCTCGCCCAGCCGGACTTCCGGCCCCGGGCGCTGTTCGAGCGGTTCAACATCGAGGTGCTGGCCACCACCGAGTCACCGCTGGACGACCTCGGGCAGCACGCCAAGCTCGCCGCCGACGGCTGGGGCGGGCCGGGCGGCCGGGTCGTCACCACGTTCCGCCCCGACGACGTGGTGGACATGGAGTTCGAGGGCTGGTCGACAAACGTGCAGCGCCTCGGCGCACTGGCCGACGAGGACACCGGCACGTACACCGGCTACCTGGCCGCGCTTCGCGCCCGCCGGGCCGCGTTCATCGCCGCCGGGGCGACCTCCTCGGACCACGGGCACCCCACCGCGCGAACCCTGGACCTGACTCCGGAGGAAGCCGCCCGGCTGTACGACCGGGGCCTGCGCGGCGAGGCCGACGCGGCCGACGCGGAGGCGTTCCGGGCGCACATGCTGATGGAGTTCGCCCGGATGTCGCTCGACGACGGCCTGGTCATGCAACTGCACCCCGGCGCGGTGCGCAACCACAACCGCTGGCTGCACGCGCGGCACGGCCGCGACGTCGGCGGGGACATCCCACAGGCCACCGAGTACGTGCACGCGCTCGCCCCGCTGCTGAAGCGCTACGGCAACGACCCCCGGCTGCGGGTGGTGCTCTACACCCTCGACGAGGACACCTTCACCCGCGAACTGGCCCCCCTCGCCGGCGGCTACGCCGCGTTGCTGCTCGGCGCGCCCTGGTGGTTCCTGGACTCCCCCGAGGTGCTGCGCCGGTTCCGGGAGACGGTCACCGAGAGCGCCGGCTTCTACAACACCACCGGGTTCGTCGACGACACCCGGGCGTTCTGCTCCATCCCGGTACGCCACGACGTGGCCCGCCGGGTCGACGCCGGCTTCCTGGCCCGGCTGGTCGCCGAGCACCGGCTGCCGATGGACGAGGCCGCCGAGACCATCGTCGACCTCGCGTACCGGCTGCCCAAGCGGGTCTTCAACTTCGGAGGCGCTGACCAGTGACCATCACCATCACCTCCGTCGAGGTGCACGACGTGCGGTTCCCGACCGCGGCGCGAGGCGACGGCTCCGACGCGATCAACCGGGGTGACTACTCGGCGACGTACGTGGAGCTCGGCACCGACGCCGGGCCGGTCGGCGCGGGGTTCACCTTCACCAACGGCCGGGGCAACGAGATCACCTGCGCGGCGGTCCGCGCGCTGGCCCACCACGTCCGGGGGCGCACGGTCGAGGAGATCGCGGCCGAGCCGGTCGCGTTCTGGCGCTCGCTCAGCGCCGACGTGCAACTGCGCTGGCTCGGCCCCGAGAAGGGCGTCATCCACATGGCGACCGGGGCGCTCGTCAACGCGGTGTGGGACCTGCGGGCCACCCTCGCCGGCAAGCCGATGTGGCGGTTCCTCGCCGAGCTGCCGACCGACGAGCTGGTCGCCAGCGTCGACTTCAAGCACATCACCGACGCGCTCACCCCGGACGACGCCGCCGCGATCCTCGACAAGGGACGCGACGGCCTGGCCGACCGGTTGGCGACGCTGGAGCGGGACGGTTTCCCTTCGTATACCACCTCCGTCGGGTGGCTCGGCTACCCCGACGACAAGGTGCGGGCGCTGACCCGGCAGGCGTACGACGACGGGTGGCGGGCGATGAAGATGAAGGTCGGCGGCCCGCTCGCCGACGACCTGCGCCGGGCTCGGATCATCCGCGAGGAGATCGGCCCGGACGCGCTGTTGATGATGGACGCCAACCAGGTCTGGGACGTCGACGAGGCGATCACCGCGATGGCGACGCTGGCCGAGGTGGACCCGTACTGGATCGAGGAGCCGACGCACGCCGACGACATCCTCGGGCACGCCCGGATCGCCCGCGCGGTGACCGAGCTGACCGGCGGCCGGTGCCGGGTGGCGACCGGCGAGGTGGCCGCCAACCGGGTGATCTTCAAGCAGCTGCTCCAGGCCGAGGCGATCGGTGTGATGCAGATCGACGCGTGCCGGGTCGGCGGCGTCAACGAGGTCCTGGCCGAACTGCTGCTGGCGGCGAAGTTCGGGGTGCCGGTCTGCCCGCACGCCGGTGGTGTCGGCCTCTGCGAGTACGTCCAGCACCTGGCGGTCTTCGACTACCTGCGGGTCGGCACCGCGCTGGACGGCAGGATGGTCGAGTACGTCGACCACCTGCACGAGCACTTCGTCGACCCGGTCCGCACCCGCGACGGCCGGTACCTGCTGCCCGAGCGCCCCGGCTACAGCGCCACCATGAAGCCGGCGTCGATCGCCGAGTTCCGCTTCCCGGACGGCCCGGCATGGCGGTGACCGTCGGCGCGTCCCGGCTCGGCCTGGGTGTGCTGCGCCGGCTGCCCGTCGAGGCCCGACCGCTGGTCCGGCCGGGCACCGTGCCGACGGGCGTCGTCCACCTGGGGCTCGGCGCGTTCCACCGGGCGCACCAGGCCGTCTACACCGAGGCGGCGATCGGCGCGACCGGCGGCGACTGGGGCATCGTGGCCGTCGCCCCGCGCAGCACCGCCCTGGTCGAGGCGCTCACCGCGCAGGACAACCTGTTCAGCGTCAGCGCCCTCTCGGCCGCCGGCAGCGCCACCCGGGTGGTGGGCGCCCTGAGCGGGGTGCGGCACGCTCCGAGCGACCCGGACGCCGTGGTCGCGCTGCTCGCCGACCCGGCGGTACGGGTGGTGACGCTGACCGTCACCGAGAAGGCGTACCAACTCGATCCGGTGACCGGCCGGTTGTGCCCGGACGCGGCGCTCGCCGCGGACCTGGCCGGCGGCCGCCCGCCGGGCACCGTGCCGGGGTTGCTGCTGCGCGGGCTGGCCGCCCGCGCCGCCGCGGACGCCGGGCCGATTGCCCTGGTGAGCTGCGACAACCTGCCCTCCAACGGCCGTCGGCTGCGTGGCCTTGTCGACCAGGCGGTGGGCCGGGCCGCGGGGGTGCCGGCCGGGCTGGTCGACTGGGTGGCCGCCAACGTGACGTGCCCGGGAACCATGGTGGACCGGATCGTGCCGGCCAGCACCCCGGAGACGATCGAGGCGGCCCGGCAGTCGCTCGGCGTGAGCGACCTGGCGGCGGTAGCCGCCGAGCCGTACGCCCACTGGGTGATCGAGGACGACTTCCCCGGCGGCCGGCCCGGCTGGGAGCACGCCGGGGCGGTCCTCACCGGCGACGCCGGCCCATGGGAACGCTTGAAGCTGCGCACGCTCAACGGCGTCCACTCGGCCGTGGCGTACCTGGGGGCGCTGGCCGGTCGGGAGACGATCGCCGACGCGCTGGAGATCCCGCACCTGACCGACGTGCTGCGCCGGCTCATCGCCGAGGACGTGGCGGAGAGCTTCACCCCGCCGGACGGGGTGCGGGTGGTCGACTACGGCGAGCAGGTCCTCGCCCGGTTCGCCAACCCGGCGATCCGGCACCGCACCCTCCAGGTCGCGATGGACGGCTCGCAGAAACTGCCGCAGCGCGTCCTGCACACCGTGGTGGACCTGCGCGCGGCCGGCCGGTCCGCGCGCTGGGGCGCGCTGGTCGTGGCCGCCTGGCTGCGCTTCGCGCTGGGGTACGCCGACGACGGCCGGCCGCTGCCGTTCCAGGATCCCCTCGCCGGGCCGATCCGGGCCGCCCTGGACGCCGGAGCGCAGAGCCCGGCGGGCACCGTGGACGCGGTCTTCGCGCTGCGCGAGGTCATCCCGGTGGAGGTGGCCGAGGACGACGAGGTACGCGCCGAGGTGATCGCCTGGCTGACCGCGCTGGAGCGACACGGCGTCGAGGCGACGTTGGCCGGTGCGCGGTGAGCGGGCTGAGCCCGGTCGGTGGCCGGTGAACGGGGCGGCGCCGGCGCCCCGGGTGGCAGTTGTCGGCGCGAACGGGCACGGCCGGTGGCACCGGCGGGTGATCGCGCCGCTGCACGCCGACGGCCGGCTGCGGCTGGTCGCCCTGGTCGACGTCCACCCCATCGAGGACGAGCCGGCGGCGCCGGTGCCACCCGGGGTGGAGGTGTTCACCGACCATCGGGCGATGCTCGCCGCCACCCGGCCGGACGTGGTCGTGATCTGCACCCCGCCGCACACCCACCTGCCGATCGCCCGGGACGCCCTGGCCGCTGGCGCGGACCTGCTGCTGGAGAAGCCGCCGGTGCTGTCGATGGTCGAGCACGAGGAGCTAACCGCGGCGCTCGCGGCGACCGGGCGAGTGGCGCAGGTCGGCTTCCAGGCGCTCGGCTCGGCGGCGCTGACCGCGCTGACCGACGCGCTGTCGGCCGGCCGGCTCGGCACGGTCATCGGCATCGCGACCGTGGCGGCGTGGCAGCGGCCGGACGCCTACTACACCCGCTCACCGTGGGCCGGTCGGCGGAGTCTGGACGGCCGGCCGGTGCTGGACGGCGCGCTGGCCAACCCGCTCGCGCATGCCGTGATGCAGTGCCTGGCGGTCGCCGAGGCGCTCGGCGGCGCCCCACCGTGGCCGATCGCGATCGAGGTGGAGCGCTACCGGGTGCGGCCGATCGAGGTGGAGGACACGGCGGTGCTGCGGGTCCGGTTCCGGGCCGGCCCGCCGGTGCTGGCCGCGGTCACCCTCGCGGCCGAGGAGTTCGTGGCGGGCGAGGTCGTGGTGACCGGCGCGGCGGGACAGGCCGTGCTGGAATATCCGACCGACCGGTTGCGGCTGCCCGACGACGTGGTGGTCCGCCGGATCCCCGGTCGGCGAGGGCTGTTGGAGAACCTGCTCGCCCACCGCGCCGACCCGGCCGGGGTGCCGTTGATCGCCCCGCTGGCCCGTACCGCGCCGTTCACTGTGCTGCTGGACGCGTTGCGCGCCGCGCCGGAGCCCCGGCTGCTCGACGGCGACCTGGTGACGGCGGTGGGCGACGGCCCGGACCGGGTGCTGCACCTGCGGGGCGTCGTCGACGTGCTGCGCCGGGCGGCCGAGCGGGGGGCGCTGCCGAGCGAGCTGGCGGTGCCGTGGGCGGCTCCGGCGTACCGCGCCGAGCTGACCGGCTAAGGGAACGACGGCAACCTGACGAGCTTCTGCGGGCCGCATTGGAACAGATCCTCCACCACCAGCGATGGGAAGAAACGATGCGCAGAACACTCACCGGCGCGACTGTGGTCGCCCTTCTGCTCGGTGCCGCACCCGCGCCGGCCATGGCCGCCGGCCGCCCCGACCCCGCCGACCGTCTCTCCTGGTCTGCCCGTCAGCTCGGGCGACAGGCCCTGCCCGAGCGGGACGGCTGGGCGGCCGAGGGCGCCGGCACCACCGGCGGCTCGACGGCGGCGCCCGAGCGGACCCGGGTGGTCCGCGACCGGGCCGAGCTGATCGCCGCACTGGGCGGTGACAACGCCAGCAACGCCACCGACGCCACCCCGAAACTGATCTACGTGGACGGTGCCGTCGACGGCTTCGAAGGACCCGACGGCACGCCGCTGGGCTGCACCGACCTGGCCGACCCGGAGTACCGGCTGGACGCCTACCTGGCCGCGTACGACCCGGCGGTCTGGGGTCGGGTGACGCCGACCGGGCCGCTGGAGGAAGCCCGGGTGCGCTCGGTGGCCAACCAGACCCGGCAGACCCAGATCAACGTCGGCTCCAACACCACGATCGTCGGGCTGCGTGGCGCACGGCTGACCGGCCTCACCCTCATGATCGACCGGGCGTCGAACGTCATCGTGCGCAACCTGACCTTCGCCGACGCCCGGGACTGCTTCCCCGCCTGGTCACCGACCGACGGCGAGAGCGGCAACTGGAACAGCCAGTACGACCAGATCTCGGTCCGCCGCAGCGAGCACGTCTGGATCGACCACAACACGTTCACCGACGGCGACAACCCGGACAGCGCGCAGCCGACCTACTTCGGACGGCCGTACCAGGTGCACGACGGCTCGCTGGACGTCACGCACACCGCCAGCCTCGTCACCGCCTCCTGGAACCGCTTCACGGGACGGGACAAGCTGATGCTGATCGGCTCGTCCAACACCGTCGGCCCGGACGTGGGCCGGCTGAAGGTCACTCTGCACCACAACCTCTTCGACGGTGTCCTGCAACGGCTGCCCCGGGTGCGTTTCGGGCAGGTCGACGTCTACAACAACCACTACCGGCTCGGCGGCGACGCCTTCGAGTACGCGCTCGGCGTCGGTGTCCAGTCGGCGATCTACGCGCAGAACAACTTCTTCACGCTCGACGCGGCGGTCGACCCGGCCGACCTGCTCTACGACTGGGGCGGCACGGCGCTGACCGAGCGGGGCAGCTGGGTCCGCCGGGGCGCCGGCCTGGCCCGACCGGTCGACCTGCTGGCGGCGTACAACGCGGTGCACGACCCCGACTTTGGTGCCGACGCGGGCTGGACGCCCACGCTGCGCCGCGACCCGCTCCTGCCGACGCCGCTGGTCCCGCTGCTGGTCGGCCCGCTCGCCGGCGCCGACCGACTGCCGATCTGACCGCCCGTTGATCGACTCCGTGTCGCCGATAGGGCGGTGTCCGAGTGCTCGGATACCCCCATGTCGGCGACACGGAGTCGACCACGCACCGGGACGTCCTGGTTGCCTCTCAGATCTCGTGGTCGGGTCGGCGACGCAGGGGATCATCGATGTGGTGAAGATCGGCTATAAGTGACGCATGGACTTCCCGCCACACCTGGGCAGCATGCCGATGCACGCGATCACCGAGATCCACGGCGAACCCGGCCTGCTGGAGCGCTTCCGGTTGGAAGTCCAGCAGTTCGACGACACCGCCCGGGCGCGGCTGACCGCCGCGCTCGACCTCGCCGCCGAGCTGCACCGCGACGACCGTCGGGTACGCGAGCCCTACCTCAACCACCTGCTGCGGGTGGCGATCCGGCTCATGCACCACTACCAGGTGCGGGACGTGGACGTGATCGTCGCCGGCCTGCTGCACGACGCGGTGGAGGACCACCCGGTCGAGCTGGCCGACGGCGACCCGGGGGCCGACCCGACCGAGGCCGCGCTGACCGCGCTCGCCGCGCGGTTCGGGCCCCGGGTGGCCACCCTGGTCGCCGCCGTCACCAACCCGGTGTACGACCCGCGGCGCGACCGCAACGAGCAGTACCGGGAGCACCTGGCGGTCAGCCTGGACCGGGAGCCCTGGGCTCGGGTGATCAAGGTGTCGGACTTCACCGACAACGGCGTTGGGGTGATCCACACGGTCGGTCCGAAGGTCGTCTCGTCGGCCCGCAAGTACCGGCCGCTGGTGCCGCTCTTCCGGGACCTGATCGGCCGGCCGGACACGCCGCTGTCACTGGCGGTGAAGCGGCACATCTTCGGCCAGCTCGATCTTGCCGAGGAGCGGTTCAGCGCCATCCTCGACCAGCCCGCCCACCCGAACTGACCTGCCGCCGCGTCACCCGACCGGGTTCCGCGACAAGTTCTCACTGGGCGTTTTGATCTTGTCTGCGTGCGATTGGCGGCATTCGGCCCGCCGAATGCCGGGCCAGAAGAGCAGCCGACTCATCATCATCGGCACTA
>NZ_JBEYTO010000020.1:0-46140 GCF_040643095.1 Micromonospora sp. NPDC047467
CACCTCCCAGACCAGAAACGATGGGAGACAGCCTGCCCGACACATCCTCAGAACCAACGGATTACACGATCAACGTTCAAAGACGAGGCACTAGCGGGTCTGCCGGGGCTTGCCGGACGATCCCGGCTCGTGCCGAACACGCAGGTCGATGGACGATCGGAGGTCCGCGTCACGTCAGGCTCTGTCGGGCCTTGCCAAACCGTCCGTGAGACGGTTGTGAGATATCACGGGAGCCTAGGCCGGGAGAGGCGTTGGAGGTCATCAGCCAGCGCCTCTCCGCACGTTGGTGATCGGATCCTGTTCACAGAGTCGCACCGCCGTAACGGCGCATGTCATCGTCGGCAACGAGCCGGCGATGTCGTCGGACGACGATGACCCAGTCCGCGGCGATCAGCTGCGGCGCCGCTCTGTCGTTAACCGGCCGTGCACAAGTCGTCGCCTTCCTCAGTAGGCGCTCGGCGCGGCTGCACGCCGGACCAGCGCCGCAACGTCATCGAGAATCTCGTGCGGCTGCCTCAATAGATCGAGCGGGTGATGAATGATCTCTATCGTCGTATTCCGGATGTGCTTACGCTCCGGCGGAGTCGTTCCCTTCGCGTATACCAGCCATCCAGTTCGCACATCGAGGGCAGCACAGTAGGCGAGCATCTGGTAGGTGTCTCCGTTCGGAAAACCCGACGTTGGATGCTCAAGCTTGTACTTTGCATCGAACACCGCGACGGGTCGGCCGTCGACCAGGTAGACCAGGTCGGGCCGAATCGGGATGCTCTGTTCGGCATCCAGATACGTCCGATACTGCTCCTCCACCACTCCCGGACAGGATCCGAGCGCCTCGCGGATCGCGGCGGCGACGAAGTTTTCGAAGACTGTGGCCATGTTGACGGCGAAGGCAGCGATTGCGATGCCGCCGGCATCGGGCTCAGCGGACTGGTTATCGAGGATCAGCTCGGCCAGCCGGAGTGCGGGCACATACCTCATGTTGATCCGACTGGGGCTCCAAAGGGGAACCGGCGCATGGGGTGGAAGGATGGGGGCCCCGGCAAGGCGTGCGTCCAGCCGCTCTAGCCGCTCCCGTGCGGACGGCAGGAGTCGGGGCACGGCCAACATTCGCCGTACAGCGGTGCGGAGCAGGCGATTCTCGATGATGTCGACGGTCCAGTCGTCGAACTGCACCTCGATCGGCAGCGGTATGGCTGGCCGACGGGCGAACTGCTCGGCGAATCGAACGCGCCCCCGGATCAGAGGGAGTGCCTCCTCGAACGAGGTGTACCCCTGCAGGAGACCACCAGCGAGGGCCCGCTCGGCCTGCCGGATCAATGACTCGGCCATTGCCGGCCAGAGTCCTGACGCCGGTGCCGCAGTTACGTCCTCCGGGCGGAACCGCGGATCTTTCGCGTACCCGAGAAAGAACAGCAGCCTTACCACGCCGACCTTCGGCTGCACCTGGACGTCGAGGTCTCCGGCGCGGACCGCGCCCACCTTGCCGCCGGGTCGAATACGCCAACTCCTGCCCTCGGGGGTCAGCTTGACCAGGCCGGACGCCCGGAGTATCCGAACCTGAGCGTCGTCGAGGGGCCGCAGCACACCGCTGGTATCCAGTTCCGGCAGGATGATCGCTTCCACGCTGTCCACTGCTACTGCACGTCATCCGAATCATCGGCAACGTCGACGGAAGCGGTTTGGGCACGGACCGCAGCCAGTCCGAATCGGCTGTGCACCTGCGCCCGGCTGAGTCGACCGTAGTAGTGCTCCTCGAGCAGCGGCAGCAGATCGTGCCGCCAGACGCGCTGGAGCGCAGCCTCATCGTCGAGGCCGGGCCGCATGAGGTACGACGGCCCGATCTTGAAGTCGTGGTCTTGGGCACCGATCAGGGTGTTGAGTGAGACCAACAGCCCGGCACGCTCGTCGTCCTCGCGGCCGTTGGCGGCGAGCCAGCTCCCGAGCACATCGCGAACCGGCTCCTCGTCGGGGTGTAGTTCGATGAACGCGAAGCGGCGTCGGATGGCCGCGTCGATCATCGCGATCGACCGATCAGCGGTGTTCATCGTCCCAATGATGAACACGTTGGGCGGCAAGTTGAAGGCCTCGGACGGCGAGTACTGCAGCCGCACCGTGGATTCGCGGTACTCGAGCAAGAAGTACAGCTCACCGAAGACCTTAGCCAGGTTCGCCCGATTGATCTCGTCGATGATCAGCACGTACGGGCGGTGCCGGTCGTTTCTTGCCTGCGAAGCGATCTCCCGCAGCGGGCCTGGTGTCTTAACAAAGCTCACTGCGCCGCCGTCGACGTTCTCGACCGGCCGGAACCCTTCGAAGAAGTCCTCGTAGGCGTACGACGGGTGGAACTGCACGAGGCGTATCGCGTCCCGCTCGGCCACGTGGCCCGCCAGTGCTCGGGCCAGGTAAGTCTTGCCGGTGCCTGGTGGGCCGTACAGAATAATCTGCGACCGTTCTTGCCAGAGCTCGATCAGCTGGGTGAGCCAGTCGGTGCTCATGTGTACATGCTCCGCCAACGCCACGGTGGCGGCGTTGAGCTCCAGGGTGGTGGGGCCGACCGCTCGGTCCACGACATTCGCCGTACTTGCCGTGCCGGTTTCCTGCTCTACCTGGCTGATCGACTCGAAGAGCTCGATCAGCACTGGCAGTGCACCCGTCAGATCAACCACGTTGCCCTGCTGATCCAGCTCCGCTGGCAGGGGCGCGGGAAGCGCGGCAGCCTCGAGCGACGCGACGGCCCACTCGGCCGGCCGGCGCAGCTCACTACCGGCTGCGGCCAGACGAAACTCCGGCCCGCCGGCCAGGATTCCCAGATACATCCGGTCGTCGATGAGGGTCGTCACGATATCTTCACTTTCCATCTGACTCAGGAAAGCATGGAACTCGTTGGCGTGGCTGACACGTTGGGCGTAGTCGAGATGCTGGTATCCGCTTTCCACGGCCGACCGAATGTCGGCTCGGGACGCGCCTAACGCGACCTCCCCGAGATGCGCGGCGCCGAGGGATACGAACGATTCTTTTAGCCAGTCAGCCAACAGGCTAGGACCACCTTGACCCGGACGAATCAGCCAGGCTCGCCGTTCACCGGACGGCCTCTCCTTGACTCGCCACTGATTCACGAATGGCGGCAGGTAGTAGTCCACTGGCTGGCCGGTCTCGCTCTGGATTCTGGCGGTGATCCCGAGCAGATCGCGGTTGATAGATGGCGTGCGATCGCCTGGATCGCTGAAGGCGTCGCGGATCGCCCGCTTGTGTCCAGTGTTAACGATCGGCAGGAAGTGCGTGGGAAATCGCAGATAGAGCAACGACTCTCGCAGGGATGGAACGATGCTGGCCTCGTCCACCAGGGCCTGCCACTCCCAGGGGTCGGCCAGCGCGCGATGCCGGCGGTCGGGCGAGATGGTCCACCACTCGCGCAGGAGAACGACTGCGTCCGCCAGCCACTTCCAGATCATCGTGTGGCCGCCGATGCCACCGTTCCATGTCCCCTGCTCGAACGCGGCCAGCACCTGCTCAGGGATGGCAACTGGTTCCTTCATCCAGCCGAGCACTGTGCTTACCCGTTCGCGCAGCTTGCCGGCGCTCAGGTTCATCAACGGTAGTCCCTGGAGCGTCAACAGCTCCGCTGCCAGTTGGATCGCGAGGTCGGATCCAGTGTCGAGCTGTCTGTGCAGCTTGACCATGAACGAATCCGTGCCGGTATCGACCCGTTCGTTGTACAGGTGAAACAGCTCTTTCGCTGTTTCCGCACTCCAGACTGGGCGCCCGGGCGTGAAAAGGGATCCGCCTCGATTCAAGCCCTGCTCGAGGAGCTCCCAGCCAACACGGCGGACCAATTCGTCGTCGCGGGGAGGGATAATCGCAGCACTATCGTTCATGATCCGCTTACTCCCCTAGCTGATCGTCAGGTCCATAGGGCGCAAAGCTCAGGTCGGCTGAGGCTAGGTCGACCGGTGAGGGGCGACCAGCTTGACGAACCGCCTGCTCTACACCAACCGCAGGCACACAGACAGAACCGAGGTCGAAAGAATATCCGCTGGAGCCGACCGGTCAAGCTCTACAAGAGAGCGGCTGGATGGGTTGTCGTTGGGCAGGGGTAGCTGCCGGCACGATACGGGTATAGCCACGTACGGCGGGCTCAAGATCACCCCGGCGAGCACCTTCTCGCCAAGCACTAATCGATCTTGCAGCGTCAACATCTGCCGCTCAACGCGCAGGGCCCGACGCAAGCTCCGGGCGGACTATTCGGCTGCATGAGGATGAGTAGCGCCGGACGACTGGAGCCCGCCTCCCCCAGGGCGATGCGATGACGCTCTACGAGCCGTGCGTTCGCAAGGCGCTGCCACGACCTATTGATGCTGGCACATACCCGCTACCGTGATCCTGTCGGGGATCATCGTTGGGGGGGGTTGGTGCGGCCGAGTCGACGTCCACCCATCGCTCTTCAGCTGTCCCTGCTGATCATCGCCGTCCTGCTGGAGATCGCGGCGAACTTCTTCGCCAACGCCGACACGTCACCGCTGACCGCCGGGATCCGTCAGGTCGCCGGTCCGGCGCTGATCGTCCTGCTGGTGGTGCTGATCGTCGGGAACGGCCTGGTGCTGTGGTGGCAGGCACCTCGCAGTCCACGGCCGACGTGGCGTTCGGATCGCAGCCCCTATCCCGGGCTCTCCGCCTTCACCGAGCAGGACGCGTCGGTGTTCTTCGGCCGAGATGAGCAGGTCACTGAGCTGGTGCGACGCCTACACGAACTGGGCCTGGACGCGTCCGCCCGGTTCGTCTGCGTTACCGGCGCCTCCGGCAGCGGCAAATCCTCCCTGGTCCACGCCGGCATCGTTCCCCGGCTGAGAGAGGGACGGTGGCAGGTGTTGCCAGCGGTCACGCCTGCGGGAGAACCCCTCGGCGTGCTCGCGGACCTGGCGGTCACACTGGGCGCAGCCGACCGAGCCTCCGCGCTGCGGGAGGTACGGTCCCGCCCGGACAGCCTCGCCCGCCACCTGACCATCTGGCGGGCTCGAAAGGGCCACCGGCACGGGCGCGTCCTGCTGATCCTCGACCAACTCGAGGAACTGATAACCCTCTCCAGCGCCGCCGAACAGGCCACGTTCCTGGAGCAGATCGCGACGGCGCTCGACGCCGACCGGCGGCTCTGGGTTGTCGCGACGCTCCGCGTCGAGTTCCTCGCCGATCTCCTCGCGGGTCTGCGCCCGGAGCTGTTCGCCAACCCGGTAGCGCTGGGGACCATGCGGTCGGCGGACCTCGTCGCGGTCGTGGAGCAGCCCGCCCAGCTCGCCGGACTGCGCTTCGAAGACGGACTCGTCGACCAGATCGTCGCCGACACTGCTACACCGGACGCGTTGCCGCTGCTGGCGTACCTTCTTCAGGAGCTGCACCGTGCGGCGGGGCCGGGCCAGACGGCTACCCGCCAGGCGTACCAGGCACTCGGCGGCGTCGCCGGGGCGCTGGGCCGCCAAGCCGACGGTGTGATGGCGGAGGTGCGCCGCGAGAGCAGCACCGAGGACGTCCTGGACGCCCTGCTCCGTCTGGTAGCGATGGAGGGTGCCGAGCCGACCCGACGCCGGGTGCCGCTGCGGGACCTGTCCGACAGTCAGCGTCGGGTGGTCGCCGTCTTCACCGACGCTCGGCTGCTCACCACCGACGTGATCGACGGTGAGCCGTACGCGCAGGTCGCGCACGAGGCGTTGTTCCGCCGGTGGGCGCCGCTGCGGCAGCAGGTCGAAGCGCGGGCGGAGCAACTGCGCCGCCGTACCGAGCTGGAACGATGGGCCGCGGACTGGGTGCACGCCGGGCGAAGCGCCGACTACCTGCTCACCGGGGAACGACTTGAGCTGGCCGGGCAGTGGCTGGAGGCGATGGAGTCGGCCGGCCAGGACAGCCCCGCCGCACGCGCCCTGGTGAACGCCTCCCGGAGCCGGGACGCCGCGTTCCTGCACCGGGTGTCGGAGACGATCGGCCAGTTTGCGCTCGGCAACGTCGACCGGTACCCGGAGCTCGCGGTGCTGCTGACCTCGGCCGCCCTGCAGGAATGCCCGCCGACGCCGGTCGCCCGCCGGGCGCTGATGGCAGCGTTGGCGTTCAGCCACACCGAGGCGGTACTCGCCGGGCACACCGATGCCGTCCGTGGGGTCGCCTGGTCGCCCGACGGTGCGCATCTGGCAACCGCGTCCAGGGACGGCACCGCGCGGATCTGGCACGCCAACACCGGCACAGTTGTCCGGGTGCTGCGCGGGCACACCGGCATGGTGGACGCCGTTGACTGGTCCCCCGACGCTACCCAGCTCGCTACCGCCTCCCGGGACGGCACGGTCCGGGTGTGGGACGCGGCAACGGCGGAAACGGTCGCGGTGTTGCCCTGCGGAGACGTGGCACGCGGTGTTACCTGGTCACCCGACGGGTCCCGCCTCGCCGGGTCGAGCCGGGACCGGACGGTCCAGGTATGGGACACCGCCACCTGGGAGCTTGCCGCTCATCTGGTCGGTCACGAAGGGGACGTGTGGGGCCTGCGGTTCGCCCCCGACTCCCGCCGGTTGGCCTCCGCCTCCCACGACCGGTCCGTCATCGTCTGGGACCTCACCACCGCTAAAGCGGAGCAACGGCTGACGGGGCACGGGGACTTCGTCGAGGCCGTCGCCTGGTCCCCCGACGGCAGCCAGCTCGTCACCGGGTCCGGCGACCAGACCGTGCGAATCTGGGATCTGGCGACCGGCGCGACCCGACACGTCATCGGCAGTCAAGGATCACCCGTCTGGTCGGTCGCCTGGTCCCCCGACGGTCGTACCGTCGTGATCGCCAGCGGCGACGGCAGCATCCGCGCCTGGGACGTCAGCAGATTGCGTGAGGTAGCCGAGCTACGCGGGCACTCCCAGGTCGCCTGGTCCGTCGCACTGTCCCCGGACGGACGACGGGTGCTCAGCGGCTCCGGTGACGGCACCGCCCGGCTGTGGACGATCCAGCCGCATGGCGCTGAACACCGACTCCTCGCCGGACACGACGGACCGGTCACCGCGCTCGCGCTGGATCGGACGGGAAGGATCGTGACCGGTGGCGCGGACGGCACCGTACGAACTTGGCAGCCGGACGGCACGGCGGGCGTCACGACGTGGCCGGAACCGGTCGTGGCCCTTGCCTGCTCGCCGACAGCCGACGTGCTCGCCGTGGCCCTGCGCGACGGCTCGGTTCACCTCATCGGCGCCGACGGCAACGTGCGCTTCGGTGCTGAGGTCGAATCGCTGGCCTGGTCACCGGACGGGTCCCGGTTGGCAGCAGGCTGCAAGGACAACGCAGTACGAGTGTGGGACGTCCGCACAGGCAGTTCCGCTGGCGTCCTGCGCGGACACGCCGACTGGGTAGGCGCGCTCGCCTGGTCCCCGAGCGGCCGCTACCTCGCCTCCGGCTCCGACGACCGAACCGTCCACGTCTGGGACATCGAACACCCCGGCAACAGCACCATCCACTCCGGCCACCAGAACTACGTCGACGCGATCAGCTGGGCACCCAACGAGAGCCGGCTCGCCACCTGCTCCGCCGACTGGACCATCCGAGTCTGGGACCTCACCGGCACCAACCAGCCGCGGGTTCTGACCGGCCACGACAAGCGCGTCCGTGCAGTGGCATGGGCACCGGACGGCCAGCGCCTCGCATCCAGCTCCGACGACCGCACCGTACGGATCTGGGGCAGCGCGGACGACAACCACGGTGAGGTGATCGGCGTACACCGCGACGGCGTAACCAGCCTCGCGTGGTTGCCGGACGGGCGGACGGTCGTCACTGGCTCAACGGACGGCACTGCCCGCGTCTGGGAAGACTCCGTCGACCTGGCCGAGCTGACCGCAGTAGCGCGCTCACGGGTATTCCGCGCGCTTAGTGAGGAGGAGCGGCAGGCGCACCTACTGCCCGGCGAGGCGGACTCATAGCGTCTGCTCGACCTCGCGGGTCTCCTCGCCCACCAGGTAGTCGTCCGGATCCAAGCCGAGCGTCTTACGACGCTCCGAGGCCCAGTAGGCCGCGTTGGCCTCATCGAATGACTCAGGGCCCTCATGGGAGATCACCCAGACGTGCTGATTCCGCGCGCGGTCCTTCCACGACCCATGGATCTCGAAACCAAGATCACGACGCAGCGGGACGACCAGGCGCTGCCACCTATCTACCCACTCATCCAACAGCCCCGCTCGGACCGTGTAGGTACGGATCTGCACAGTCCTTGCCATACCTGTCACCTCATCCGTGGCGGGACCCAGGGCGCTGCGCCATCGACCCTAGCCGAAGCCGTGAAACCAAGCTGGGCACACGGTCCAGCACCGGCCGACGTCGGGCAGCGAGGCGACGTACACCTCCCCCGAACGCCATCCTGTCTGCCATCGACCCGCCCGCCCGGGGAGCGGGTCGCCGCCCGGCCCGCCACGGCCCGCGGACCCTGACGGCTCGTACGGACGCTGGCGGGTCGGGCGGCGGACTGCTCGGCTTGCCCGGGTCGATGGCAGACAGGATGGGCCTACCACCACCACCCTCGGAGCCGGCCCCTGTCTGTCAGGGTGAGTTGAGGCCAGCGGCTCATAGCAAGTCCGTCGGACAGGGCGAGTTCAGGATCGAGAGTCGTTGAATACTGCTGTTGACGTCGTGACGGCCCAGGATGGGGTCATGAGTCGTGAGAAGGGTCCGCGTTCGGGTGGTCCGCGGGCACGCCGGTCGTTTACTCCGGGGCAGAAGTTGGAGTTGTTGGCCGCCTACGAGCAGGCTGTCGCGGCTGGTGAGGGTGGGGCGTTCCTGCGGCGGGAGGGTTTGTACTCGTCGTTGATGTCGGAGTGGCGCCGGGCGCGGGACGCAGGGTTGTTGCAGGGCAAACCGGCTGGTGAGACGGTCGGGCGGCCCAGCGCGGAGCAGGCCGAGATCGCCCGGTTGCGGCGTGAGTTGGCGCAGGCTCAGGCGAGGCTGGCGCGGACGGAGACGGCGTTGACGATCATGGGAAAAGCGCGCGAGCTCTTGGAGGACATCTCCAGGAGCGAGCCGGACGGTCCGGACGTGTTCGGGCTCGGCAAGCGCTGATGGACGCCTTCGGGGAGCTGATCGGTGCGGGGGCGACGACGCGGGCCGCGGCGGCGATGACCGGGATCGCCCGGTCCAGCGTTGACCGGGACCGGCGCCGGCCGAGTCCGTCACACCGGCCGCGTCCGGCGCCGGCGAACGCGCTCACCGCGGCGGAGCGGGAGCACGTGTTGCGGCTGCTGGACAGCCCGCAGTTCGTCGACGCCGCTCCGGCGCAGATCTACGCGGCCCTGCTCGATGAGGGCGTCTACGTCGGCTCGATCGCCACGATGTACCGGATTCTGCGGGAACACCGGCAGGTCAGAGAACGTCGCCGGCTGGCCAGGCATCCGGCCCGTCAGCGCCCGGAGCTGGTCGCCGACGCGCCGCGGCAGGTGTTCAGCTGGGACATCACGAAACTGGCCGGCCCGGTGAAGGGCACCTACTTCGACGCCTACGTAATGATCGACATTTACTCCCGGTACATCGTCGGTGCCCGTGTGCACGCCCGCGAGTCCGGTCCCCTTGCCGAGTCAATGATGCGCGAGGTGTTCGGCGTTCACGGCGTGCCGCACGTCGTGCACGCCGACCGCGGCACGTCGATGACGTCGAAATCAGTGGCTGACCTGC
Organism: Micromonospora sp. NPDC047467; assembly: GCF_040643095.1. Taxonomy (NCBI): domain Bacteria; kingdom Bacillati; phylum Actinomycetota; class Actinomycetes; order Micromonosporales; family Micromonosporaceae; genus Micromonospora; species Micromonospora sp. NPDC047467. The sequence goes on from NZ_JBEYTO010000020.1 coordinate 9,670, forward strand.
TCGAAGACCTGACCGTGACCCGGTCACACTCCCGGCCGAAGGTGTCCAACGACAACCCCTACAGCGAAGCCTGGTTCAAGACGTTGAAGTACGCGCCGGTCTTCCCGGACCGGTTCGCGTCCCTGGCCCAGGCCCGGGCGTTCATGACCGACTTCGTGACCTGGTACAACAACTGCCACCGACACTCCGGGATCGGCCTACACACCCCCGCCGAGGTCCACCACGGCCGCCACCACACCGTGCGCGCCGGCCGAGAGGACACCCTCGCCGCAGCCCGCGCAGCACACCCGGAACGCTTCAGCGCCAACCGGCCCTTGCCCAAAATCCTCGATCTGCCCAAACAGGTCTGGATCAACAAACCACAGCCGGAACCTCAAGCCGCATAACTCCCGCTGGCCTCAAATCCTTGACACGTTCCGCAACGGCGAAGGCTCCATCTTCCCGTACCGCAACGGGTTCGCCGCCTACGTCTGGGTCACCAAGCCCGATGGCAAACGGGACCGCAAGTACGTCTACGGAAAGACCCGCGACGAGGTCCACGACAAGTGGGTGAGGCTGCACCAACAAGCCAAGGCCGGTCCTGTCGCTACGAACGTCCCCACCGTGGCGAGCTATATGACGTACTGGCTCGCCGAGGTCGTGGAGCCAAATCTCGCCCCGCTGACCTACGCCACGTACGAGACGCTGAACCGCCTGTACATCGTTCCCGGCATCGGCACTAAGCGACTCGACGGGCGGCTGTCGGTACGAGACGTTCAGACCTGGCTCAACAAGGTCGCGAAGACCTGCCAGTGCTGCGCGCAGGGGAAAGACGAACGCCGGCCGCCGAAGAGCCGCAAGTGCTGCGGGGTTGGCCGGTGCTGCCAGGACCTCCCCGCGGCTCGCACCGTCAAGGGAATCCGCGCCGTCCTCCGCTCGGCGCTCTCTCAAGCCGAAGTGGAGGAACTGATCGCAAAGAACGTCGCGGCCCTGGTGAAGCTCCCACCGATCCGCAGCCGCAAGGGCAAGTCATGGAGCAGTGAAGAAGCTCGGGCGTTCCTGGAAGCCTCCCGCGACGACGACGATTACCTCTACGCCGCCTACGTCCTGGTCCTCGTGCTCGGCTTACGCAAGGGTGAAGTCCTCGGCCTCACCTGGGAGCACATCAACTGGGACGGCTGGCAGAAGCCGTGCACCACCCACGGCGAGAAGTTCTGCGAGCACTGCCGCGACCACCACGACATCAGCCTCGTCATCGACAAGCAGCTCCAACGGGTACGCGGCCAACTGCTACACCGAAACACCAAGACCGAAGAGTCCGACGCTCCCCTACCGTTACCGGCGATCTGCGTGGCCGCCTTGCGGCACCGCCACCAACAACAGCAAGCCGCACGAGAGAATGCCGGCGACGCCTGGCACGACACCGGCATGATCTTCACGACCCGCTACGGACTGCCAGTCGAACCTCGCAACTTCAACCGCTCCTACGACAGCCGCATCGTCCGCGCGGGAGTCCCGAAGATCACGGTCCACGACGCCCGACGAACCTGCGGTTCCCTGCTGGTCGACCTGGACGTTCATCCCCGGATCGCGATGGCGATCCTGCGCCACGCGGACTTCTCAATCACGATGGAGATCTACAGCCAGGTCTCATCGAAGGCGACACGGGAAGCCCTGCGGAAGCTCGGTCAGAGCCTCGATCAATGAGCCGTTGCTGTACTTCGCTGCTGTACAAGATCAGAAATGGCCACCCGGAAGATTCCGAATGGCCTCTGACCTGCGTCGGGACGGCCGGATTCGAACCGACGACCCCTTGACCCCCAGTCAAGTGCGCTACCAAGCTGCGCCACGTCCCGCCCTCACAAGGTTTCCCCTGCGACAGCCGGTACAGCTTAGCGCAGCAGCCTCTGCTCGTCCGCACAGGCCCCACCCGGGTCGCGGGATCACTGAACCACCACACAACCCCTACAGCGTCCTAGGAGGGTGGGGGTAGGGAAATGCCGGACGGACCAGGTGGTCCATCCGGCATTTTCCTCTGCGAACAGATCAGCCGTGCGCCTTGCCTCGGCCGCCGGGGCCGAGCTTCTTACGGGGGCGGACGGAGATCTCGATGGGGCTGCCCTCGTACCCGAATTCCTCGCGGAGCTTGCGCTCGACGAAGCGCTGGTAGCCGGCGTCCAGCGGGCCGGTGGTGAAGAGCACGAACCGCGGCGGCGCCACCCCGGCCTGGGTGGCGAACAGGATGCGCGGCGCCCGACCACCGCGCACCGGGTGCGGGGTGGCCTGCACCAGCGCGGTCAGCCACTGGTTGAGGTGCGCGGTCGGCACCCGGGTTTCCCAGCTGGCGAGCGCCTTGTTCAGCGCCGGGGCCAGCTTGTCCACGGCCCGGCCGGTCATCGCCGACAGGTTCAACCGGATCGCCCAGGGGATGCGGCGCAGTTCCCGGTCGATCTCCTTGTCCAGGTAGTACCGACGGTCGGCGTCGACCAGGTCCCACTTGTTGAACGCGATGACCAGCGCCCGGCCGGCTTCGGTCACCATCGACAGGATCCGCTGGTCCTGCTCGCTGATCGGCTCGCTGGCATCCAGCAGGACGACGGCCACCTCGGCGGCGTCGATGGCCCCGGCGGTACGCAGGCTCGCGTAGTACTCGGTGCCGCTGGCCTTGCCGACCCGCTTGCGCAGCCCGGCCGTGTCCACCAACTGCCAGGTCTGACCGCCGATCTCGACCAGGCTGTCCACCGGGTCGACGGTGGTGCCGGCGACCGAGTCGACGACTGCCCGCTCCTCGCCGGAGAACCGGTTGAGCAGGCTCGACTTGCCGACGTTCGGGCGGCCGACCAGCGCCACCCGCCGTGGCCCGCGCGGCCGGTTCTCCACGATCGTCGGCGCCTCGGGCAGCGCGGCGAGGATGGCGTCCAGCAGGTCGCCGGAGCCCCGGCCATGCAGCGCGGAGATCGGGAACGGCTCACCGAGGCCCAGCGACCACAGCGACGTGGCCTCCATCTCGATGGAGGTGTTGTCCGCCTTGTTCGCCACCAGGATCACCGGCTTGGCGCTGCGGCGCAGCATCTTCACCGCGGCCTCGTCCACGTCGGTGGAGCCCACCATGGCGTCGACCACGAACAGCACCACGTCGGCGGTGACCACCGCGATCTCGGCCTGCGCCGCGATGGCCGCGGCCCGGTCCTTCGCGTCGGGCTCCCAGCCGCCGGTGTCCACCACGGTGAACGCCCGGCCGTTCCACTGGGCGTCGTACGGCACCCGGTCCCGGGTCACACCGGGAATGTCCTCGACGACCGCCTGCCGGCGGCCGATGATCCGGTTGACCAATGTGGACTTGCCCACGTTGGGACGGCCCACCACGGCCACCACCGGCTGCGGGCCGGTCTGCTCCTCTACGGCGACGTCGGGCTCCCGCAGCTCGACCCACCCACCGCCATCGCTACTCATGCCACGCCCCGCTCGGTGAGCAGGTCACGCAGCCGCGCCACGACCTCGTCGATGCCCAGCTCCGTGGTGTCCAGCACCACAGCGTCCGGCGCCTGCGCCAGCGGGTTGACCTTGCGGGTCGAGTCCAGCCGGTCCCGGCGGGCCAGGTCGGCGGCGGTGGCCGCCACGTCGGCGGCGTCCTCAGCGCTGCGCCGGGCCGCACGGGCGGCCTCGGAGGCGGTCAGGAAGACCTTCAGGTCGGCGTCCGGCGCCACGACCGAGCCGATGTCACGGCCCTCGACCACCATCCGACCGGCGTTGACGATCATTTCGCGCTGCCGGGCGACCAGCAGCTCGCGGACCGCCGGTACCGCGGCGACGGCGGAGACCGCCCCGGTCACCTCGGCGCCACGGATCTCCGCGTCGACGCCCACGCCGTCGACGGTCACGCCGTACCCCTGGGGGTCGGTGCCGATGCGCAGGTCGACCTCGCCGGCGACCTTGGCCACCGACGCGGCGTCGGTGAGATCCACGCCGGAGCGCAGCACGGCCCAGGTGATCGCCCGGTACATCGCCCCGGTGTCCAGGTAGCGCGCACCGATGCCGGCGGCTAGCCGCCGCGACACGGTGGACTTACCCGAACCGGACGGCCCGTCCACAGCGACCACACATCGCCCGGCCCGTACGTTTTCCTCCACCGTGTCCTCCTCAGCCCGTACCTCGCGGATCGCCCGGTGATTCGGCGCCGCAAGCGGTTGTCCATCGTTATCCATCATGCCCGGGGTCCGCGTCGGACCCACGTGCGACGCCGCCGGAGGCGATCCACGCCACCTGGACGGCCGCGTCTCGGCCGTCACGGAGCCTACCGGCAGCCGTACCCCGAACTCGGGGGTCAGTCACCCACCGCGTTGAACAGGGCGGCGACCTCCGCGTTGGTCAGCCGCCGAATCCGCCCGGTGCGCAGGTCACCCAGCCGGATCGGGCCGATAGAGGTACGCACCAGCCGGGTGACCGGGTGGCCGACCTCCTCCATCAGCCGCCGGACGATGTGCTTGCGCCCCTCGTGCAGGCTCAGCTCCACCTGGGCGGATTTGCCCAAGGTGTCCACCACCCGGAACGAGTCGACTTTCACCGGCCCGTCCTCCAGCTCGACGCCGGCCAGCAGCCGCTTGCTCAGGTTGCGCGGGATCGGCCCGACCACCTCGGCGAGGTAGGTCTTCAACACCTGGTACGAGGGGTGCATGAGCTTGTGCGCGAGGGTGCCGTCGTTGGTGAGCAGCAGCAGGCCCTCGCTGTCCGCGTCGAGCCGCCCGACGTGGTAGACCCGCTGCTCCAGCCGGGCACCGATGAAGTCGGACAGCTCGTTGCGTCCCTTTTCGTCCGCCATCGTGGTGACCACGCCGCGCGGCTTGTTCATCGCCACGTAGACCAGGCGGACGTCGACCTGGAGGCGCTCCCCGTCCACGTGGATCACCGCGATGGCCGGGTCGACCTTGTCGCCGAGCTTGGCGACGCGCCCGTCGACCGTGACGCGGCGACGGAAGATCAGGTCCTCGCAGGCGCGCCGAGAGCCCACGCCAGCGGCGGCGAGCACCTTCTGCAGGCGCTCCGCCCCCTCGAAGACGGGCGCGTCGGGTTTGGGGGAACGGTTATCGGGTCGCATCAGCAAGCTCTTCTACGTCGTCGGGCAGGAAGGGGGCCAGGGGCGGCAGCTCGTCGACGGTGTTCAGCCCGAGCTTCTCCAGGAACAGTGTGGTGGTCCGGTACAGGAAAGCCCCGCTGTCCTGTTCGGTGCCGCACTCCTCGATGAGACCGCGGCTCACCAGCGTACGGATGACACCGTCGCAGTTCACACCCCGGATGGCCGAGACCCGCGACCGGGTCACCGGCTGCTTGTAAGCGACCACAGCCAGAGTCTCCAGCGCTGCCTGGGTCAGCCGCACGGACTGCCCGTCCAGGACAAACCGCTCGACGTACGTAGCGTATTCCGGCCGGGTGTACAACCGCCAACCGCCGGCCGCCCGCCGCAGCTCGAACCCGTGCCCGGCGGCGGTGTAACCGGCGGCGATCTCGTCGAGCATCGGCCCGATCCGCTCGGCCGGCTGCTCCAACACCTGGGCCAGGACCAGCTCGCTGACCGGCTCGTCCACCACCAGCAGGATCGCCTCCAGCGCCCCGCGCAGCTCGGCGTCGGCCAGCTCCGGCGCGGGCTGCGTGACGACCGTCACGCGCCGTCGGCCTCCCGCCTCCCGCCGGGGTACGCCCTCAGCACCGTCCGACTCCCCCGCAGGCTCACCCACCCCGAGCCCGCCGGCACCCGGCTCGCCCGCACCAGGCTCGCCCGAGATCTTGGAAGAATCCGGCCCCTGGAGGGGCAGTTTGCTTCCAATATCTTCCGGGGCCACCGGCGGGGCGGTGACGGACGCCGGTCCGGGTCGGTCCGTGGCGCGTTCTTCGCCAAGCTCGCCGGGTTCGGCGGTGCCGGTAGACCCAACAGACTCGGCAGCCTCGGGGACGCTGGGAGACTCAGCGACTTCGGGGGTCCCAGGTGACTGAGTGACTTCGAGGGCGCTGGGCGACTCGGCGACTTCGGGAGACGCGACAGCTTCGGGAGACGCGACAGCTTCGGGAGACGCGACAGCTTCGGGGGACGCGGCGACTTCGGGAGCGCCCGGAGAGTCGACGGCTTCGGGGGCGCCCGGCGGTTCGAGGGCTTCGGGGGTGGGGGCCGGTTGGCGAGGGCGCTCCCATGGAGGGATCCAGGCGGCGGCCTGGTCGGCCAGGGAATCCCGGCGCTGCTCGTCACTCATTGCGCTCGCCCTCCGTCATTCCCGTCCCGTCCACTACCCCGGCCTCGCCAATCGGCCCCGGCTCAGGCTCAGGCGCAAGCGCCGGCTCCGGCCGCGGCTCGCCAGTCGGCGCCGCCGTCGAACCCGGTTCCGGGTCGGCGGGGGTGCCGGCGTACTCGTCGACGTGCAGTTCGGTCTCGCCGTCGGTCGGGCCGGTCCAGCGGACTGTCAGCTCCTCCAAGGCCTGCTCCTGCACGAAGGCCACCAGCCCTTCCCGGTACAGCTCCAGCAGCGCCAGGAACCGGGCCACCACCTCCAGGGTCGCCTCGCAGTCGGCGCAGAGCAGCGAGAAGGTCGCCGTTCCGGCCCGGCGCAGGCGGGAGGCGAGGATCGCCGCGTGTTCCCGGACGCTGACCCGGACCATGTGCACGTGGGCGATGGAGACCTCCGGCACGGGTTTCGGGGTCATCGCCCTGACGGCCAGCTTCAACAGCCGCTGCGGACCGATGCCGAGCACCAGGTCGGGCAGCGCCTCGGCGTACCGGGGTTCCAGGCTGACCGCCCGTGGATACCGCCGGCCGCCCACCGCCTCCAACTCGGCGATGTGCGCCGCCGCCTCCTTGTACGCCTTGTACTGCAGCAGCCGGGCGAAGAGCAGGTCCCGGGCCTCCAGCAGGGCGAGGTCCGCCTCGTCCTCCACCTCGGCGGAGGGCAGCAGCCGGGCCGCCTTCAAGTCGAGCAGGGTCGCCGCGATGAGGAGGAACTCGCTGGCCTCGTCGAGGTCCCATTTGTCGCCCATGGCCCGGATGTAGGCGATGAACTCGTCGGTGACCGTGTGCAGGGCCACCTCGGTGACGTCGAGCTTGTGTTTGCCGATGAGTTGCAGCAGCAGGTCGAACGGGCCGGTGAAGTTGGCCAGTCGCACCGTGAACCCGGTGGCGGCGGGGTCGGCGGGCGGCACACCAACGACCGCGGCCGGAGCAGCGGCCTCGGGCGGGTCGAGGGGTGGCGCGGTCACCGGACGACCGTAGTCCACGGGGTGGGCACCGGGCGTTCCGGCTACCGCTCCGACTGGGCGGCGATCACCTCGCGGGCCAGCTGACGGTAGTTGCGCGCCCCGGACGACGCCGGATCCATCGTGGTGATGGGGGCACCGGCCACCGTGGACTCGGGGAACTTCACCGTCTTGGTGATGACCGTCTGGTAGACCTTGTCGCCGAACGCCTCCACCACCCGTTGCAACACCTGCCGGCAGTGGGTGGTGCGGCTGTCGTACATGGTGGCGAGGATGCCTTCGAGCTCGAGGTCGAAGTTGAGCCGCTCACGCACCTTGTCGATGGTGTCCAGCAGCAGCGCCACACCGCGCAGGCTGAAGAACTCGCACTCCAGTGGGATGAGCACACCGTGCGCGACGGTCAGCGCGTTGATCGCCAGCAGGCCGAGTGATGGTTGGCAGTCGATCAGGATGTAGTCGTATTCCTTGCGCACCGAGCGGAGCACCCGGGCCAGGGCCATCTCCCGGGCGACCTCGTTGACGAGCTGGATCTCGGCGGCGGAGAGGTCGATGTTGGCCGGCAGCAGGTGCAGGCCCGCCACGTCGGTCTTGATCAGGACGTCCTCGGCGGTCACGTCGTCCTGCATGAGCAGGTTGTAGACGGACAGGTCGAGGTTGTGCGGGTTGACCCCCAACCCCACCGAGAGCGCGCCCTGCGGGTCGAAGTCGACCAGCAGCACCTTGCGGCCGTACTCCGCGAGGGCCGCGCCCAGGTTGATGGTGGTGGTGGTCTTGCCGACGCCGCCCTTCTGGTTGGCCATCGCGATGATGCGCGCCGGGCCGTGCCGATCGGTGGGCATCGGCTCCGGAATGGGCTTGCGCATCGTGTAGGCAGCCGGGTCCGCAGGACCGAGGTCCGCGCCGAGCGTGGCCTGCTGCTCGCGGAGCTCCGACGTCCAGGTCTCGGCACGGTCACCGTTGCCAGCCATGTGCTCGTTGCCCCCTCCCGACGACCCACCCGGCGTCGGAGCCGTCCGACGACCCACCCGGCGTCGGAGCCGTCCGACGTCCTTCGCGGCGCCGCTGCGCACCCCGGTCGTATCGCCCCAGGAGGTCCGCGCCGATGCCGACTGTACGCCACCGACCAGCAGGTCGTTCGGCACCGGCCCGGCGTGTCGGCGCCGACCCCGGCCGGGGTTCAGCCGCGGGCGCGCGGGTGGGCGGTGGCGTACACCTCGCGCAGCCGCTCGACGGTGACGAGCGTGTAGACCTGGGTGGTGGTCACCGAGGCGTGGCCGAGCAGTTCCTGGACCACCCGCACGTCGGCGCCACCGTCGAGCAGGTGGGTGGCGTAGGAGTGGCGCAGGGTGTGCGGGGACACGGCGGCGGACCCGTCGACCGGCAGGCCGGCCCGCCCGGCGGCGCGGCGCAGGATGGCCCAGGCGCCCTGCCGGGACAGCGCTCCCCCACGCGCGTTGAGGAAGACCGCCGGGGTGCCGCGCCCGGCGGCGGCCAGCCCCGGGCGGGCCCGGACCAGGTAGGCACGGACCGCCTCGACGGCGTACCCGCCGATCGGCACCAGCCGCACCCGGCCGCCCTTGCCGCGCAGCAGCACCGTGCCCTCGTCGGTGTCGAGGTCGTCGATCGCGGCGCCGACCGCCTCGGAGATCCGCGCGCCGGTGCCGTACAGGAACTCCAGCAGCGCCCGGTCACGCAGCGCGAGCGGCGCGTCGTCGCCGGTCGCGGTGATCGGCCCGGCGGTCTCCAACAGCCGGACCACGTCGTCGACCGGCAGCGCGCGGGGCAGCCGGCGGGGCGGGGTGGGCGGTCGGACGTCGCGGCTGGGGTCGGCGCCGGCCAGCCCCTCGCGCAGCGCGAAGCGGTGCAGGCCGCGTACCGCGCTGGCCGCGCGGGCGGCGGACGACACCGCCAGGGGCGGGTGCGCGTCGTCGCCGGCGCGCAGCCGGGCCAGATGCGATTCGACGACGCCGGCGCCGACCGACGCGAGGTCGGCGACGCCGGCGGCGGCCAGCGTCGTGAGATAGCGGTCCAGATCCCGGCGGTACGAGGCCAGGGTGTTCGCCGACAGGCCACGTTCGACGGTGAGGTGGTCGAGGTAGCCGCGCACGGCACGACGCAGGGCCGGCGTGGGCTCGTCGCCCACGCCGGCGGAGTCCGTGCTGCCGGTCAGCCCGCCACCGCTCAGGCCAGCGCGTCGGCCAGCGGGAGCACGTCCATGCCGTGCGCCTCGGCGACCGGGCCGTAGGTGACCTGGCCGTCGTGGGTGTTCAGGCCCAGGGCGAGGGCCGGGTCGCGGCGCAGCGCCTCGCGCCAGCCCTGGTTGGCCAGTTCGAGGGCGTACGGCAGGGTGACGTTGGTCAGCGCGTAGGTGCTGGTGTTCGGGACCGCGCCGGGCATGTTCGCGACGCAGTAGAAGATCGACTCGTGCACCTTGTAGACCGGGTCGGCGTGCGTGGTGGGGCGCGAGTCCTCGAAGCAGCCGCCCTGGTCGATGGCGATGTCGACCAGCACGCTGCCCGGCTTCATCCGGGAGACCAGCTCGTTGGAGATGAGCGTCGGCGCCTTGGCGCCGGGCACCAGCACCGCGCCGATGACCAGGTCGGCGTCGAGCACGGCCCGCTCGACCTCGTACGCGTTGGAGGCGACGGTCTGCAGGTGGCCGCGGTAGATGGCGTCGGCCTGGCGCAGCCGGGCGACGTTCTTGTCCAGCAGCAGCACCTCGGACTGCAGACCCAGCGCGATGGCGGCGGCGTTCATGCCGGAGACGCCGGCGCCGATGACGACGGTCTTGGCCGCGTACACACCGGAGACACCGCCGGGCAGCACGCCCCGCCCGCCGCCGGTACGCATCATGTAGAAGGCGCCCACCTGCGGGGCGAGCCGGCCGGCGACCTCGGACATCGGGGCGAGCAGCGGCAGTGAGCGGTCCGGCAGCTCGACGGTCTCGTACGCGATGCCGGTGACCTTGCGGTCGATCAGCGCGTCGGTGCACTCCTTGGAGGCGGCCAGGTGCAGGTAGGTGAAGAGCACCTGCCCCGCACGCATCCGGTGGTGCTCCTCGGCGATCGGCTCCTTGACCTTGAGCACCAGCTCGGCGGTCTCCCACACCTCGTCGGCGGTCGCCAGGATCTTCGCGCCCGCCGCCGCGAACTCGTCGTCGGTGATGCTGGAGCCGAGCCCGGCGCCGGCCTCGACGAAGACCTGGTGGCCGCTGCGGGTGAACTCGTTCACGCCCGCGGGCGTGATCGCCACGCGGTACTCGTGGTTCTTGACCTCGCGGGGGATTCCGACCTTCACGATGCAGACACCTCTCTCCGGGGCGGCTTCCCCCGACTGCTCGGTGCCGCGACGGCCCCATTGCCGCCACGGTCCACCGGTCCCGTCGGCGGCAGTCTAGGCGCGCCCGGCCCCACCGAGAGCCAGCACTGTGACATCCGGTGCTCGGGTGTCCTGACGGTGTGTCAGGGCAGCGACCGTAGGCCGGCGGTGTGATCCCACCTCAGCCGTCAGGACAGTGTTCGCCATTATCGTCCCATCTGTCGGGCGTGTATGCGGACAGCGGCTGAGTGGATCACTAATGTGTCCGCCCATGACCACTCCTCCTTATCAGCCCGGGTACGCCTCGGGCCAGTCCGACAAGAGCAAGGTTGTCGCGGGCATCCTCGGCATCCTGCTCGGCACCTTCGGTGCCGGTCGGTTCTACACCGGACACACCAAGATCGCTGTTCTCCAGCTCGTGGTAAGCATCGTGACCTGCGGCGTCGGCGCGCTCTGGGGCGTCATCGACGGCATCATGATCCTGGTCAACGGCGGCACGGACGCGCAGGGCCGCCCGCTGCGCGACTGATCCCCCACCTCAAGCGCCGAAAGGGCCCCGCGGCTTGCCGCGGGGCCCTTTCGCGCGTACCCCTCAGCGGGGTGGTGGTTCAGCGCGGCAGCGGCGTGTCCGCCCGGCGCAGCGCCGAGAAACCGGTGTCGCGGGCGCGGGCCGCGGCCAGCAGACCGGCCACCGCCGAGGCGTTGGTGATCTCGCCGGCCAGGACCATGCCGACCGCCTCGTCCAGGTCGATCCGGACGATCTGCAGGTCGGCCTCCTCGTCGTGGCGCTCGTGGCGCTCGCTCGCCGGCACGTCGGCCAGGTCCCGGGCGAGGTAGACCCGGACCAGTTCGTTGGTGAACCCCGGCGAGCTGTGCAGGTCGACCAGCACGTCGATCCGCCCGGCCGTGAGGTCGGCCTCCTCGGCCAGCTCCCGCAGCGCGGCGGCCGGCAACTCCTCGCCGGAGACGTCCATCAGCCCGGCCGGCAGCTCCCACAGGTGCCGCCCGACCGGATGCCGGTACTGCCGGATCAGCACCACCTGGCCGGCGTCGTCGAGCGCGACCACGGCCACCGCCCCGACGTGCCGGACGAGGTCCCGCAGGGCGGTCCCGCCGCCCGGCATGGTGACCTCCTCGCTGACCACGTCGAAGATCCGCCCCCGGTAGTGCTCCTCGCGGGAGCGCACCTCGTAGCGGTGCTCGACGGCGCTCACGCGGTCACCTCGCCGCGGTGCCCGCCGGCGCGCTCGCTCACGACGCGGACCCTGCCTTCGTCGACGCGCCGTTACGGGCGGCCTTGCGCGCCGTTGGGGCCTCCGTCGCCGGGTCCAGGTCGACCGGCAACTGGTCGGCCTGCGAGTACGCCACGGCGGACTTCACGAACGACGCGAACAGCGGGTGCGGCCGGGTGGGGCGGCTCTTCAGCTCCGGATGCGCCTGGGTGGCCACGAAGAACGGGTGCAGACTCCGGTCCAACTCGATGAACTCGACCAGCCGACCGTCCGGCGAGGTGCCGGAGATGTGCAGGCCCGCCTTGGTCAACGCGTCCCGGTAGGCGTTGTTGACCTCGTAGCGGTGCCGGTGCCGCTCGCTGATGTCCGTGCTGCCGTACGCCTCGGCGACGATCGAGCCCGCCGTCAACGTGGCCGGGTACGCCCCGAGCCGCATGGTGCCGCCCAGGTCGCCCTTGCCGGCGACGATGTCCTCCTGGTCGGCCATCGTGGCGATGACCGGGTGCGCGGCCTGCTCGTCGAACTCCAGCGAGTTGGCGCCGTCCAGGTCGGCCAGGTGCCGGGCCACGTCGATGGTCATGCACTGCAGGCCGAGGCAGAGGCCGAGCAGCGGGATGCCGTTCTCCCGGGCGTACCGGGCGGTGCCGATCTTGCCCTCGATGCCGCGTACCCCGAACCCGCCCGGGATGAGGATGCCGTCGACGCCGGCCAGGGCCGCCGCGGCGCCGGCCGGGGTGACGCACTCGTCGCTGGGCACCCAGCGCAGCTGCACCCGGGCCCGGTGACCGAAGCCGGCCGCCCGGATCGCCTCGCTCACCGACAGGTACGCGTCGGGCAGGTCGACGTACTTGCCGACCACCGCGACGGTGACCGTGTGCCGGGGCCGGTGCACCCGCTCCAGCAGGTCGTCCCAGCTGGCCCAGTCCACGTCCCGGAACGAGAGCCCGAGCCGGCGCACCACGTACGCGTCGAGCCCTTCGCGGTGCAGCACCTTCGGGATGTCGTAGATGCTCGGCGCGTCCGGTGCGGCGACGACCGCCTCGGTGTCCACGTCGCAGTAGAGCGACAGCTTCTCCTTGAGCTTCGCCGGGATCTCCCGGTCGCAGCGCAGCACGATGGCGTCCGGTTGGATGCCGATGTTGCGCAGCTGCGCCACGGAGTGCTGGGTCGGCTTGGTCTTCAGCTCACCCGACGGCGCCAGGTAGGGCACCAGCGACACGTGCAGGTAGAAGCAGTTGTCCCGGCCCAGGTCGTGGCGGACCTGGCGGATCGCCTCCAGGAACGGCAGGGACTCGATGTCGCCGACCGTGCCACCGACCTCCGTGATCACCACGTCGGGCAGGACGCCGTCGTCGTCCGGGTCGCCCATCGCCAGGATCCGCGACTTGATCTCGTTGGTGATGTGCGGGATGACCTGGACGGTGTCACCGAGGTACTCGCCGCGCCGCTCCTTGGCGATCACGTCGGAGTAGATCTGGCCGGTGGTGACGTTCGCCTTGCCGGACAACGCCCGGTCCAGGAATCGCTCGTAGTGCCCGACATCGAGGTCGGTCTCGGCGCCGTCCTCGGTGACGAAGACCTCGCCGTGCTGGAACGGGTTCATCGTCCCGGGGTCGACGTTGAGGTAGGGGTCGAGCTTCTGCATCACCACACGCAGACCGCGCGCGGTCAGCAAATTGCCGAGGCTGGAGGCGGTGAGGCCCTTACCCAGCGAGGAGGCGACGCCCCCGGTGACGAAAATGTGCCTGGTCGTCCGTGCTGATGGGGCCAAGGCCTGCTCCCGTGTCGTCTGTCGCGGTCGTGCAGACCGCCGTGCTCGATCACCAAAGTGATCACGCGATCCACGGGATTCCACGGTAACACCTCTACGGCGGGTACTCGCAGGCCGCACCCCGAGTGGGCCACCACCGGGCCACCGCGACGACGCCCGGCGGTCAGGGAGCCGCAACCCCGGTCGATCCTCGGTCGGCCCGCGCGGGCGGCTCCGGGTCACTCGAAAGGCGCTGCGCCGGGGCGACGGGCGACCCGGCCGCGCCGTCCGCCGGACGCTCGGGAGTCGGCTGCGCGTCGACACCGGCCCCGTCCGTGACCGGACGCGCCGACCCGTCCGGGGCGTCCGGCCGGTCCGGGGCGTCCGGCCGGTCCGGGGCGTCCGGCCGGTCCGGGGCGTCCAGGGTGTCCGGGGCGGGAGTGAGCGGCGGCGTCACGGACCGTGGTGGGCTGGCGGGTGGGCCGCTGATCGGCCGGGGGTGCACCGCCCCGAGGGGCCCTCCGCCGCCCGTCGGACCGTCGCCCCCACCGGCCGGGCCGGCGCCGCCGGACCCTCGATCGTCGTCGGCGCCGTCATCACGGGTACGGCCCGTGCCGGGGCGGGTCCGGTCGGCGGCGTGCCCCAGGACCCGCAGCGACGCCAGCGCGGCCATCGGCACCACCAGGGCGGCGGCGGCGCCGGCCACGTCCAGTGCCGCGCCGTCGAGCAGGCCACCGAGCACCGCCGCGACCGCCGTGCCCGCCAGCGCGGCCCGCACGGCCGGGTAGATGCCGAACAGCCGCATCAGCCCACCCCAGGGCTGTAGCAGGGCGAACCACACCACCAGCGCGCCGACCAGGGCCAGCACGGTCAACGGGCTGTTCACCAGCGTCTCGAAGTTGGCGGTGCTGGACCGGTGCACGGTGAACCCGCCGGTGCCGTCGCCCACGGCGGACAGGAAGCGTCCCAGACTGCCGCGCTCGGCCGCCGGGCGGCGCAGGTCCACCACGGCGAAGCCGATCCCGACCGCCAGGGCGGCCATGGCGGCCCACGCCAGGCGGCTGATGGTCAACCAGCCGCCCGCGCTGATCACCGCGGCCACGCTCAGCCCGGCGGTCAACGCGATCGCCCCGACCGGGTCGGCGCCCAGGTACGGGCTGCCCACCACCACCACGGCGAGGCCACCCACGGCGACCATCACCGCCGGTCGCCAGCCCCGGTGCACCCGCTGGGCGAGCCAACCGCCGGTCAGCAGGGCACCGGCGAGGAACACGCCCAGCCCGACCGTGCTCAGCCCGGAGTACCGGCCGCCCTGCAACGCCGAGTAGCCGACCACGCCGTTGAGTTGCAGGCGGGCTCCGGTGAACACGTCCAGCCCGACGACGAGTGTGGTGAGGCCGGCCACCGCGCCGAACGGGCCGAGCGTGTTCGCGTACCCGGGGGCGAACCGGACCGCCGCGGTGCCGCCGGCCACCAGCAGAGCCGTGACCCCGGCGAAGAGCCACCCGGGGTGCTCGCCGCGCCACCAGGGGACGGCGTCGGCGAGCAGCGCGGCCGGCAGGGTCAGCGCGGCCGCGACCAGCAACACCTCCACCACCCCCACGACCCGCGCGGACACCCGGGTCGGGCCGGTCGGCCCCGCGTGCGGGCGAGCCCGCCGCAGCAACGGCAGCACCGCCAGGGCCAGCAGCACCTGCACCCCGGCGAGCAGCGTGAAGAAACCACCGGAGACGGTCCGCTGGGCGGCCGCCTCCCGGTCGGCGTCGGCCGGCGCGTTTATCGCGTCGGTGAGGTCGCCGGTGCGTTCACCGGTGCTGATGGCGGGCCGGCCGAGGAAGAGCCGCTCCGGCATCGGCCGGCCCAACGCGGCGAGCGCGGTCGGCGCGAGGTCGACAAGTTGCAGGTAGCCGTCCCGGCCGGTGCTGGCCGAGGTGAGCCAGCCGCGCTCCCAGCCCGGCCCGTCGGCGACCGCCACGTGCAGCCGCGACGGCTGCGCGGTGTCGGAGATCCCCGCGACCAGCACCAGAGACCGCGGCGGCCGGGCGGCCAGCACCCGGGCCAGTTGGGCGTCCGCCTCCCGCGCCTGCTCGGCACGCGCCGCCGGGTCGACCCCGTCCACGGTGCCGAGGTCGACGATGCTCAGCACGCACGAGCCGAGCAGCGCGCTCGGATCGGCCGGCAGCCCGGCGGCGTACCGGTCGACCCGGCCGAACGGTCGGGCGGCGGCCACGGCCGCGCCGGGACCCACCGCGACCGAGCAGCGCACCGACTCCGACAGCGACCCCGGCACGGTGCCCCAGGGCAGCTGCTGCTGGTTGTACTGGACCACGCTCTCCTGCTGGGGCAGGTTCGCGCCGATGCCGTCCGGTTGCTCCACGACCACCCCGGCGGGCGGGCAGCCGCCAGCGATTCGGCTGCCGTTCCACCCGGCGAAGCTGCCGGCGCCCAGGGTCAGCCAGCCGTCCACCGGGCAGGTTGGCCGGTGCGCGGACCGCACCGACAGCGAGCCGATCGAGCCGTCCTGGGCCATCCGCCACAACGTCGGGGTGTCCTGCGCAGACACGTCCTCCCAGCGCAGCCCGGCGACCCCCGCGAGCACCACGAAGTCCGCCGTGCGCTGCGGGGCGCCCCGGGGCGGTCGGGCGGACAGCGCGGCGACGCCCAGCGCCACCACGAGCACCGTCAGCAGCGCGGGAGCGAGGCGGCGCAGCATCACCGGTGTCCTGTCATCGGCGCGTCGGAGCCCGGGGCCGCCGGACCGGTGGGGTCCGCCGCCAGCTCGGCGTACAGGGCGGCCAGCGCGGCCACCGTGTCCGCCTCGGTGGGCCACGTCGCGGCCCGCTCGGTGCCGCGCCGGCCCAGCTCGGCCCGCGCCTGCGGGTCGTCCAGCAGCGCGCGTACCGCCGTGTCGACCGCGTCCACGTCACCGGCGGGGACCAACGCGGCGGCGTCGCCGACCAGCTCCGGCAAACCGCCCACCCCGGTGGCCACCAGCGGCACGCCGGCCCGCATCGCCTCCTGGGCGAAGAGCTGCCGGGCCTCCCAGTCGCTGGTCACCACCGCGAGGTCGGCGCCGGCGAGCAGGTCGGCCACGTCGGTGCGGTGCCCCAGCAGGGTCACCGGGGCGCGGGCCGCGGAGGTCCGGGCGGCCAGCGGCAGGTACGCCGGGCCGCTGCCGGCGATCACCACGACCGGCGGTGGGGTACGCGTACGCCAGCGGGCGGCGGCGTCGATCAGCACGTCGTAGCGCTTCTGCGGGTGCAGCCGGCCGACCGAGACGATCAGCGGCTGGTCCGGTCGCACGCCGAACTCGGCCCGGACGGCGGCGCGACGGCGGTGCGGGGCGGGCAGGGTCGGCGCGGCGACCGGGGCGAGCCGGGCATCGGCGGCGCCCAGCGCGGCGGCCCGCTGCACCAGGTCCGTGGAGGCGCCGAGGGCCACCCGGGCACCCCGGGCCACCACCCGCTCGACGAGGCGGGAGACGCCGCCGCGCAGCCCGGAGGCGAGCACCGCGTTGTGCCAGGTGACGACCAGCGGGGCGGCCGGACGGGCCAGCACGGCGACCAGCCCGGCGCGCAGGCCGTGGGCGTGCACCACGTCGACCCGGGCGTCGGCGAGCGCCCGCCGCAGGACGAGCACCGCCCGCGCGTCGCCGGGGGTGGGGCTGGCCGGGATCTCCACCGGCGCAAAACGCGCACCGACGCCGGTGAAGTTGAACTGCTCCTGGGTCGCCGCCGGCCCGCAGACCACCACGGTGGCGCCGGCGGTGACGAGCCCGCGCGCCACCGAGCGGACGTGCTGGCCGACCCCGCCGGTGCTGGAGGCGAGCAGCAGCGCCACCGTCCCCGTCCAGCGGGTGGGCAGGCTGGGCTCCGTCATCGCGACCCCCGTCGGTCCCCGTTCACAGCGTTCACCGAACCGCCGTCTCCTTCCCGTCGCCCCGCTCCGGGGGCGCCGTGTCCGGTGCCGACGTGCCGGTCCGGTCCCGCGATCCTCGCCGGTTGAGCCGGCGCGCCACCCCGCGCAGCAGCGGCTGTACGTCCCGTCGGTCGACGAACCAGACCACGACGAGGAACACGACACCGACCAGAACTCCGGACAGCATGCCCTGACCGAGTGCCGCGGCCATCGTCGGGGTGCCGTCGCCCACCGAGTGGAGCAACCGGCCGAGGCCCAGCCCGGCGAGCGCGGCGACCACCCCGGCCAGCACACCGGCCGACCCGGCGCGGGCCGCGCCAGCGAGTGCGGGACGCCCGGCGCTGCGCAGCACCGCCGCGACGAGCAGCGCCCCGAGCAGCAGCATGCCGACCGAGTTGGCGGCTGTCACCGCGAGCACCCGGTCCCCCAGCGGCAGCAGCGCGCCGAGCAGCAGGACGGCGGCGGGAACCACCAGCCAGCCGATCGCGGTGGCGACGGTCGCCGCCCGGGTCTCCCGCCGGGCGTAGAGCGCCCGGGTGAGGACCGCGAACAGGCCGTAGCCGAGCAGGCCGGGCGCGAACCCGATGATCGCGGCGGCGGCGGTCGGCGCGGTGGCGGCGGGGAAGAAGAAGTGCCCGACCGGCCCGGCGGTGCCGATCAGCGCGGCCGCGCCGAGGCAGCCGAAGAGCAGCACGCCCCGGACCGCCGGCGCCAGGGTCGCCCGGTAGGTGTCCTCGTCGCCGGTGGCCTGGGCGGCGACCAGGGTCGGGTACGCCGCCACCGCGAGGGGCACGGCCAGCACCGCCCACGGCAGCAGGTAGACGGTCTGGGCCAGGTTGTAGACGCCCGGGTTGGTGGCCGCGCCGTAGGTGACCTGGTTCAGGCTGACGATCAGGGCGATCTGCTGGGTGGTGACGGTGACCGCGCCGGCCACCGCGAGCCCACCGACCCGGGCCCGCGCCTCGCCGGGGAACCCGAACCCGGGCCGCAGCCCCAGGCGTAGCCGGCGGACCGGGACGAGCAGCGACAGCGACAGCACCACCACCCCGAGGGTGGTGCCCGCCGACAGCAGCAACTCGCCGTCGGCGCTCACCCCGCCGACGGTGGCCAGCCGGCCCTGGCTGGCGGTGAACCCCAGGTAGACGACGATCACGGTGAGGCTGGACAGCAGCGGGGCGAGGACCGGCCAGGCGAAGCGGCGATGCGCCTGGAGCACTCCGGTGAGCACGATGCCGATGCCGTACAGCGGTAGTTGCGGTGCGAAGACCCGCAGCATCCGGGCGCCGCTCTGCTGCTGGGCGGCGGTCAGTCCGTCGCCCAGCGTCCCGATCAGCGGCCCGGCGAACAGCACCACGAGCAGCGCGAGCGGCACCAGCAGGGCCAGCGTCCAGGTCAGCAACGCGCCCGTGGTCCGCGCCACCGCCGCCCGGTCGCCGACCTCGACCGCCCCGGCGAGCAGCGGCACGACGAGGCTGGCCAGCGCCCCACCGGCGACGATCTCGAAGATGAAGTTCGGCACCGCGTTGGCCACCACGTAGGCGCCGCCGAGGTCGGTGGGGGCCAGGCTCCAGGTGAACACGGCGGTACGGCCGAAGCCGGCGAGCCGGCTGAGCACGGTGAGGACGGCGATGAGCGCGGCTGCCCCGGCCAGCCGGCCGGCGCCGGCGAGGGGTGCCGGTCTGGTCACGTCAGTCGGCGCGCCGGCCCAGTGCGTCGAGCTCCCGCAACCCCGGCGTCCGCTGGATCACCGCCGTGAAGCTGACCTTCTCGCTGGCGGCGGTGAGGCCGGCGAGCACGGCGAGCAGCCCGGCGCGGCCGAGCGGGCCGGTCCGGGCGGCGAGCGCGACGCCGAGCAGCGCGCCGAGCGCGTTCGCGCCGCTGTCGCCGAGCATGACGTCCTCGGACAGGTCGTCGTGGAGCAGGCCGGCGGCGGCACCGGCGGCACCGGCGGCGATCCCGCCGTGCGGGCCACCGGCCAGCGGCGCGCCGAGCAGCAGGCCGGACTTGATGGCCCGGCCGGGCCGCAGGTCGAGCAGGTTGAGCAGGTTGGCGGTGCCGGCGATCACCCCGGCGCCGAGCAGCACGTCGACGCCCCGGCCGAACGCGCCGTGCCGCCGGCGGCGCGGATGCGCGGCGACCCGGGGGTCCGCGGCGAGCAGCGCGGCGGCGCCCAGGCCGGCGGCGCCCACCCCGACGACCTTGACCATGCCGGCGGTGACCCGGCCCTCGCGGAGCGCGGCGAGGTGGCCCGCGAAGCCCTTGGCCGCCTTCTGCTCCGGCCGGGAGCCGACCACGTCGTCGTACAGCCCGACGCCGCCGGCGCCGAGGCCGGCGACCAGGGCGGCACCACCGGAGGCGGCGCTGGTGGCACCGAACGCGCCCACGGCGGTCGCACCGGCGGCGAGCGCCGGCCCGGCGGCCAGGGTCACCGTCCGGCCCCGGAAGTTGGTGCGTTCCAGCGTGGGCCCGGCCGGGGAGGTACGCACCTCCCGCAGCGCGTACCGGGCGGCGGCGGCACCGGCGCCGGCGATCAGCAGTCGACCCAGGGCCCTCACGCCACCACCTCGCTCCGCTCGGCAGCGGCGTGGGACGCCGCCCTACCGCGCCTCAGGTTCACTCGCTGCGCTCGCTCACGCACCACCTCGTCAGTTACGGACACACGGGTACGTCGTTCGCTCACTTGGGCAGTGTAGGCAACAGACCGGAGGCGGCGTTGTCGCCGACGCCGTACTGGCCGGCCTTCTTGTCGGTGAGCTGCTCCGCCAGGGCGAGGCTGCTGACGAACTGGCCCTGCACCGTGTTGGCGTTGTCGACCGTGGAGATGGTCTGCGACAGCACCGGGTCGCCGCGCACCACGGCCACGACGTTGCCGCCGGCGGAGCCGTTGCCGCTCACCACGATCGCTCCGGTCCGGTCGAACTGCTCGACGACCTTGACCACCGACTCGTCCCGCCGCTCGGAGTCCTTGTCCACGTACGGCTGGCCGCTGACCACGACGACGGCCTCCGCCGGCCCGGTGACCTTGTTGCTGTCGGTGGTCAGATAACCGGCGTTGTTGTACGCGGCGAGCACCGCCCGCCGGTCGGCGTCGCTGACCGGCGCGGTGCCCTGCGGCCGGTCCAGCAGGACGCTGGCCAGCAGCGCGCTGGAGGTCTCCACGCCGTGCCCGTTGCCGGGCAGGCCGGTGGTCTGCGCGGTCGGGCGGGCGGCGGTGACGGCCAGCTCCAGCAGGTTGGAGTTGTTGTCCGGGTTGATGAACTTGTCCTGCAGGTCGACGCGGCCGGTGACGGTGGCGCCGGACTGCTGGATCTTCTTGAGCACACCCTCGGTGTGGTCACGGCCGTTGGGCAGGCTCAGCACCACGACCCGGCGCCCGGTGAGGGTGCCCGGGAGGACGACCTGGGACACCTGCTCGGCGAACTCCTCCTCGAGCGCGAGCTGCTTCTCCATGCTGTTGACCTGCTGGCGCCACTGTTGGTTGTCCTTGCGCAGCCCGGTGACCTGCTCCTTGAGGGAGTCGGCGACCGGGCCGTTGAGGGCGGCTGTGCCGACCACGAGCCCGATCGCCAGAGCCAGGAACACCGCGGTGAGGGACACCACGTGGTAGCGGAAGTTGATCACGCTTGCAGCCTCTTGATCGGTCGGGAACTAGAAGAGCCGGTACAGCTGGAACACGAAATTGTCCCACCACTCGGCGACCACGCCCAGGTACGCCTTACCGACTGTGGAGACGGCCACCGCCGAGGCCATCGCCGCGATCGCCGAGAGCACGAGCAGCAGCAGCGACGACCCGGAGATGCTCTGCCGGTAGAGCCGGCTCACACCCTTGGCATCGACGAGCTTGCCGCCGACCTTCAGGCGGGTCAGGAACGTCGAGGCCATGCCGCCGCGACCCTTGTCGAGGAATTCGACGAGCGTGGCGTGGGTGCCGACCGCGACCAGCAGCGAGGCGCCCTTCTCGTCGGCCAGCAGCATGGCCAGGTCCTCGCTGGTCGCCGCGGCCGGGAAGGTGATCGCCGGCACACCGAGACCGTTGACCCGGGGCAGGCCGGGCGCCCGCCCGTCCGGGTAGGCGTGCACGATCACCTCGGCGCCGCAGCGCAGCACGTCGTCGGTGACCGAATCCATGTCCCCGATGATCATGTCGGGGGTGTAGCCCGCCTCGACCAGCGCGTCGGCGCCGCCGTCCACGCCGATCAACACCGGCTTGAACTCCCGGATGTACGGGCGCAGCACGTCCAGGTCGGCCTTGTAGTCGTAGCCGCGCACCACGATCAGGCAGTGCCGACCCTGCATCTGGGTCTCGATGTCCGGTACGCCCACACCATCGAGCAGCAGGTCGCGTTCCTGACGGAGGTAGTCCATCGTGTTGGCGGCGAACGCCTCCAACTGCACCGACAGCCCCTCCCGGGCGTCGGACATCGCCTTGGCGACCGACTCGGCGTCCTGCAGGGCGCCGTGCGCCACCGGCTCGTCACCGGCGTACACCGTGTTGCCCTCAATACGGACCTGGTCGCCCTCGCGGATCCGCTCGAAGACGCCCTCCCCCAGGTCGTCCAGGAGCGGAATGCCGGCGGCGATCAACACCTCCGGCCCGAGGTTCGGGTAACGGCCGGAGACCGACGGCTTGGCGTTGAGCACCGCCCCGACACCGACCGCGACCAACGAGTCGGCCGCCACCCGGTCCAGGTCGACGTGGTCGATGACCGCGATGTCACCCGGACGCAGCCGGCCGACCAGGCGCTTTGTCCGGCGGTCGAGGCGAGCGGTGCCGAGGACTCGGCCCGGCTCCGCGTGTCGGTTCCGGCGCAACGTGGGTAGACGCATCGTGACCATCCTGGCATGTGAGGCAGGCTTTTCTGTCGCGACATGCCTGAGCAGGGCCGCCTACCCAGGGAAGCACACACCGGCACAAGCCGGTGTGCTTGCGCTCACAATACGCGGCGTCACAACCGCCTTTCCTTCGCCGCCACTGCGAGAAGCTCTTCCGCGTGGGCGATACCCAGATCCGAGTCCGGCAAACCGGCGAGCATCCGGGCCAACTCCCGGGCGCGTTCGGTGTCCTCCACCACCCGGACGCCGCTGGTGGTCACCGCGCCGCCGGTGTCCTTTGCCACCACGAGATGCCGATCGGCGAACGCCGCCACCTGCGGCAGGTGGGTGACGACAAGCACCTGGTGGGTGCGGGCCAGCCGGGCCAGCCGGCGGCCGATCTCCACCGCGGCCTGACCGCCGACCCCGGCGTCGACCTCGTCGAACACAAGCGTGGGTGGGCCACCCGAACCGGCGAACACCACCTCGATGGCGAGCATCACCCGGGACAGCTCACCGCCCGACGCGCCCTTCTGCAACGGCAACGACGGCGCGCCCGGGTGGGCCAGCAACCGCAGCTCCACCTCGTCACCGCCGTCCGGGGCGACACCCACCTCGACACCGTTGACCGAAAGCGTCGGCTCGGCCCGCCCGGCCGGCCGCGGCAGCACCGCCACCTCGATCCGGGCGTGCGGCATCGCCAGCCCGGCCAGCTCGACGGTGACCTGGTCGGCGAAGCGGACCGCCGCCTCCTGCCGGGACACCGACACCCGCGACGCCAGGTCGGCTACCTCGACGGCCAACCGCTGCCCCTCGGCGGCCAACTCGTCGAGCAGATCGTCGGATGTGTCCAGATCGGACAGCCGGGTACGGGCCCGCTCGGCCCAGGCGATCACCCCGTCGACGTCGTCGGCGTACTTGCGGGTCAACGCCCGCAACGCGGCCCGCCGCTCGTAGACGTGCTGCAACCGGGCCGGGTCCGCGTCAAGCGCCGCCAGGTACGTCGACAGCTCCGCCGAGACGTCGGTGACGAGCGTGGCGGCCTCCTCCAGCCGGGCCGCCAGCTCACCGAGCGCCGGATCGGTGCCGGCCTGCGCCTCGAGGGTGCGCCGGGCGGTGCCGAGCAGCGCCGCCGCGTCCGGTGTCTCGTCGGCCGCGTCCGCGCCGCCGGCCACACACATCTGGGCCACCTGCGCGGCCGTCCGCAGGCCCTCGGCGTGCTCCAGCCGCTGCGCCTCGGTCTTTAGCTCGTCGTCCTCACCGGGCTGCGGATCGACCCGGGTGATCTCGTCGAGGCCGAGCCGCAACAGGTCGGCCTCCTGGTTGCGCTCGCGGGCGTTGCGCCGCCGGTCGGCCAGGTCGTCGACCACCCGCCGCCACCCGGTGTACGCCTCGCGCAGCGCGTCGAGCAGCTTCTCGTGCGCCGGGCCGGCGAACCGGTCGAGTGCGGCACGCTGCTCGGCCGGGCGCAGCAGCCGCAGCTGGTCGGACTGGCCGTGCACGGCCACCGCCTGCTCGCCGACCTCGCCAAGCATCGACACCGGCATGCTCCGGCCGCCGACGTGGGCCCGCGAGCGGCCCTCCACCGTCACCGTGCGGCTCAACAGCAGTGACCCGTCCTCGTCGGGCTCGCCACCGGCGTCGGTGATCCGGGCGTGCACGGCGTCGGCGGCCCGACCGCGCAGGCGCAGCCGCCCCTCCACCACCGCCCGGCCCGGCTGGGCACGGACCCGCCCGGCGTCGGCCCGGCCGCCGAAGAGCAGGCCGAGGCCGGTCACCACCATCGTCTTGCCCGCACCGGTCTCGCCGGTGATGACGTTCATCCCGCCGGTCAACGGCAGCGTGGTGTCCTCGATGACGCCGAGTCCGGTGATGCGCAGCTCTTCCAGCACAGCACCCGACAGTAGACGTGTGGGCCGACAGTGACCAGCCGACGAGCCCGCCGACGGCCCGCCCGACAGGCCCCGGCAGGGCCGACACGCAGGCGACGTACAGTCTTGCCCCGTGTTGGACGTGATTGGCCTGACCTCGGCCGAGGAGGAGCTGTACCGCTGCCTGCTCCAGCTCACCACGGCCCGCATTGACGAGCTGGCCGACCAGCTGCGACGGCCGCGGGCACAGGTGCTCGAGCAGGTCGAGACGTTGCGGGCCAAGGGTCTCGTGCAGCCCACCGACAGCGACCCGGACGCCCCGCTGCGCCCGACCGCCCCGGACGTCGCCCTCGGCGCGACGCTGCTGCGCCGCCAGGAGGACCTGGAGGCGGCCCGGCGGCGGGTCACCCAACTGGCCGAGGAGTACCGCTCCGGGCTGCGCCGCCACCACGTCGACCACCTGGTCGAGGTGATCAGCGGCACCCGGGTGCTGCGGGACCGGCTGCGGGACCTGCAGAACTCGGCGCGTACCGAGGTGCTCTGGTTCTGCCGGGCGAACCCCCTGGCCATGGCCGGGCCGGAGAACGTCGAGGAGTTCGACGCGCTGGCCCGCGGGGTCAGCTACCGGGCCATCTACGAGCGGGATCTGCTGCTGGAACCGGGCGCGCTGGCCGACCTGGCCAAGGGGGTCGCCGCCGGCGAGCAGGCCCGGGTCCTCGACCGCCTGCCCGTCCGGCTGGCCATCGTGGACGCCCGCACCGCGATCTGCCCCCTGGTGCCCGACCGCGACGGCGGCGAGCCGAGCGCCGCGGTGATCGGCCGCAGTCAACTGCTCGACGCGTTGCTCGCCCTCTTCGAGAGCCACTGGCGGGTGGCCACCCCGCTGCGGCTGGACGACCCACTCGGCGTCACGGCCACCGACGGCCGGCGGGCCGACGCCGACGGCCGGCACGCGGACAGCTACCAGCCGGACGCCGACGAGGCACGGCTGCTGTCGCTGTTCGTGGCCGGCGTACCGGACAAGTCCATCGCCTCCCAACTCGGGGTGAGCCGGCGGACCGTGCAGCGCAGGATCGCCGACCTGATGGCCGCCGCCGGCGTGGACACGCGACCCGGGTTGGCGTTCCAGGTCGCCCGGCGCGGCTGGCTCTGAACGCGCACAGGGGCGGGACGGCACCTGGCCGTCCCGCCCCCGTCCAGGATCAACGCAGCCCGTACGCCTCGAGCACTGTCTGGTCGACGGTGTTGCCGGCCCGGTCGGCGGCGTGCACCCGCAGCGACACAGTTCCGCGCCCGGCCGGCACAGTTGCCGTGTACCGGGTGCCCGACCCCTTGGTCGGCACGGTGCGCCAGGTGGCGCCGCCGTCGAAGGAGACCTGCACCGTCACGCTGGCGCCGCTCGGCGCGGCAACACCGGCCGGCTGGCGCAGCGTCAGGCCCAGCTGGTGCGGCTTGTTGCCGCGTACCGTGCCGAGCAGGTCAGCCGGCACCTCGTAGTCCACCTGCAGCAGCGACAGCGGCTTGGCGGCGTCACCGGCCGGCCGGGCGGAACTGAACTGCCAGGCCGTTTCGGTGCGGGTCGCGTAACGCCACGCGGGCGAGGACCGCCGGGTGGTCATCTCCAGGCGGTAGCGGGCCGACCCGGCCGTGGTGGGCACCGACGCCCAACCGTCGGAGAGGTCAGCGATCTGCCGCCCGTCGCGACTGACCCGGACCTGGACCGTGTCCGACTCCTCGCTGGCGCCGCCCGCGCTGACGTGGCCGGCCGCGTCGACGAACTCGGGCACCCGCAGGTCGAGGTTGTCACCGGTGCGGCTGGGCACCTTCGCCCCGCTGGCCGGTACGGCCGGACGGACCACCGGCGCGTGCCAGGTCTCGACCTCCCGGTCGTCGGCGGCGTACCGCCGGGGCTCCTGGGTCAGACCGCCGATCAGCTGCCCCCACTGCATGAACATCGACTTGTGCAGCACCCGGTGCTGCCACCAGCTGTCCCCCGAGCTGACGAACTCCTGGCGGGTGGTGCCGTTGCGGACCAGGCGCTGGTCGTCGTTCCACGAGAACTCCTGCCAGGGACGCCAGCCGAACCGCTGCTCGGTGGCCCAGCCCGCGCCCATGTCGCCGTAGCTCGCTGTCACCTCGGCGGTGTTCTTCGCCGTCACCGTGTGCACGACCCGCTCCGGCACCCGGTCCTTCGACACCTGCCACACGTCGTAGAGGTAGGGGCTGTCCACTGTCAACGTCAGGTCCAGCGTCGTCCGACCCTTGCGGGCCGCCGCGATCAGCCGCTGCCCGTCGTCGCACGCCACCACCATCGACGGGATCGCGAGGCGGTCCCCGTCGGGTCGCCACACCGTCCACGCGCTGAAGTCCGCAGGCCGGACGATCAGCACCGCTGCGGCGCCGGCCCCCGCGGCCGCGGCGACCTGCTCCTCCTCGGAGCGGTCCGGGTCGCTTGTCAGCAGCGCGGCGGCTCCCCGAACCCGGGTCAGCTCAGCCGGGCTGCCGGTGCCGGCCCAGACAAGCGGCAGCTTGCGCCGGCCCGTCGGCGCCGGCGAGGTGCCCATGAGGTTGATGTCCGACGGACCGGACACCCCGCTGATCTTCGCGTCCACCATCGGCGCGACGAGCTGCCAGCGCGAGGCGAACTCGAACTCGCCCTGACGTACCCGCCGGGTCGGATTGACGTTCACCTGCTGCACCGCGCTGAAAGCCATCACACCGTGGTCGATCTGCCGGCCGTTGCCCAGCACCCGGTGCACGTAGTAGCTGAGCGTGGCCCGCTGCTCGCTGGGCTTCGGCGTCTCGATGCGTACCGGCGTGCCCTTGCGCGCGTCGAGCACCACCGTCAGGTCCCGGTCGACTGTCAACTCCGGCTCGATGACCTCCGTCAACTGCTCGTCCAGTGGGGCGCCGTGCTCGACCATCGCGGTCAGCAGGTACGTGCCCTCCTCGACCCGCAGGGTGCCCTCGCCCGGCCACCAACCCCAGTAGTCCGACTCGGGCTGCTCACCGAAGAGCGTCAACCCCGGCGACAGCGTCAACTGCCCGTCCCGGCCCAGCACCTTCACCGTGACCTCGTGCAGCGGGCCGCTGACGGTGAGCCCGACCGGGGTACGCACGGCGACGCCGTTCGCGCCGGTCGCCACCAGCCAGCCACCGTGCGGCCCACGGGCCAGCTTCGCCGGGTCGGCGCGCAGCGGCACCGCCGCGCTGGCACCCGCCGGCACCGTCACCTCACCGGCGACGGAGACACCGTCGGTCTCGGCCACGCCGGTGTCGACGTTGCGCAGGTCCAACGCCAGCCGCAGGGTCTGCGCGGCCTTCGTGCCGTTTGTGTACGTCACGGTCCGCTCGACCGCCGCACCGCCGGTGCTGACCCGGCCGAAGTCGGCGGTGGCCGAGGCGTACACCTGCTGCTGGAGCGCCCGGGGCACGTCGACGCGACCGCCGCCCTGCTCGAAGACGGTGAGCGCCGGGTTGGCCTTCGTGGTGCTGACCAGCGCGTCCTTGAGCTTCGCGGCGGGCCAGTCGGGGTGTTCCTGGGCGAGGATCGCCGCCGCGCCGGACACGTGCGGCGTGGCCATCGAGGTACCGGACGCTGTCGTGTACGCGTCGCCCACCGGCGTACCCATCGTGGTGCCGGCGGCCCGCGCGGCGACGATGCCGACGCCCGGCGCGGTGATCTCGGGCTTGAGGCCGTTGTCGCCCAGGCGTGGGCCACGGCTGGAGAACGTCGCCAGGTTGTCGTTGCGGTCGACAGCGCCCACTGTGAGCGCCGCCGTGGCCGCGCCGGGCGAGCCGACGGTACGCGGCTCGCCCGCGTTGCCGGCGGCGACCACGAAGAGCGCACCCGTCTCGGCGGTCAGGTCGTTGACGGCGAGGCTCATCGGGTCGGTGCCGTCGGTGGGCTCGCCGCCGAGGCTCATACTGACGACCTTCGCGCCGGAGCGGGCTGCCCACTCCATGCCCTCGATGATGGCCGAGGAGCTGCCGGAGCCGCCGTCGTCGAGCACCTTGCCGACCAGCAGTCGCGCGCCGGGCGCCACGCCCTTGCGCAGCCCGTCGGACGCCGCGCCGCTGCCGGCGATGGTGGCCGCCACGTGGGTGCCGTGACCGTGGCCGTCGCGGGCGCTGCCGCTGCCGGAGAAGTCCCGCGCCTCGACGATCCGATCGGCCAGGTCGGGGTGGCTGCTGTCGACGCCGGTGTCGAGCACCGCCACCTTCACGCCGGCACCGTCCCGGCCGGCCGCCCAGGCCGCCGGCGCGCCGATCTGCGGCACGCTGTGCTCCAGCGCGGGACGGACCCGCCCGTCCAGCCAGACGTGGGCGACGCCGCCGCCCAGTCGAGGTGCGGCGGTGGTGGTGGTCCGCGCCGCCGGGCTGCCGGCGAGGGAGGTCCACAGGCCGCCGAGGTCGCCCTTGCCCACCCGCAGCGCCGCGCCGTTGATGCTCTCCAACGGTCGGGCCCCGGTGGTGCCGGCGAGCGGCCGGACCCGGCCGGCGGCAGGCTCCTGGTAGCGCACGATCAGCGGCACGAAGCCCTGCGCGGCGTCGCCGTAACCATCGGCGGCCAACTCCTGCACGTCGAAGAGGTTCGCGTCGAGGACCCCGCTGGAGACGTACGGCAGGACGTCGCTGGGCAGCACCCGCAGCCCGCCGTCGACCTCAAGGGTCTGGAAGATGATCCGCTCGCGCCCGGGGCCGGGGCGGACGGTGGCGGCGACCCGACCCGGGGCCGCGGGCGCCAGCTCCACCTGGTCACCGGTGATGAGGGTGATACGGACGGGCTCGGCGCCCGGGGCGGGGGCGCCCAGGCTCGGGCCGGTGGGCGGGCCGGGCGGCTCGGCGGAAGCCGGTGCGGCGAGGCCGACCACCAGCGCGCCGAGCACGCCGACGGTGAGCCAGCGAGGGGACCAGTGCATGCGATGCGCTCCTTCACTCCGGTAGGCCCGCCATCCGTAGATGAGGACCGATCGGAGTCTGCGGCGCGACGCAGCACCAGGTCACTAGCCGTCGGCCGCCGCAGCGGCGACATGTCGCCAGGTGGACAACCGCCGTGCACCGACGGTGTGCCCCACGGTCACTGGCGGCTGCCGCGCCACCCGTGCACCGGCAGCCCGAACTTGGCGACCAGCCGGTCGGTGAACGGGCGGGCACGCAGCCGCACGATGCGCACCGGCAGGGCGCCCCGACGCACCGTCACCCGGGCGCCGGGCGGCAGGTCGTAGACCCGCCGGCCGTCGCAGCAGAGCACCGCGAGGGTGGTGAACGGGTCGACGGTGATGACGAAGGTGGACGTGGGGGCGGTGACCAGCGGGCGGCTGAACAGCGCGTGCGCGCTGATCGGCACCAGCAGCAGCGCCTCCACCTCCGGCCAGACCACCGGCCCACCGCCGGAGAACGCGTACGCGGTGGAGCCGGTGGGGGTCGCGCAGACCACGCCGTCGCAGCCGTAGCGCGACAGCGGTCGCCCGTCCACGTCGACGAGCAGTTCGAGCATCTGGGCGCGCTCGCCCTTCTCGACGCTGATCTCGTTGAGCGCCCAGGACTCGATGGTCGGGCCGCCGTCGAACTCGGCGGTGACGTCCAGCGTGAGCCGCTCGTGCACGGTGTAGTTGCGCTCGACCACGTCGCGTACCGCGATGTCCAGGTCGTTGATCTCCGCCTCGGCCAGGAAGCCGACCTTGCCGAGGTTGATGCCGAGCAGCGGCACCTTCGCCGGCCGGGCCAGCTCGGCCGCGCGCAGGAAGGTGCCGTCCCCACCGAGCGCGAAGACGATCTCGGCGCCCTCGGCGGCCTCCGGGCCGACGACCGGGAGGACGCCGGGCAGATCGAGATCCTCGGCCTCCTCGGCGACCACCCGCACCTCGAAACCGGCGGCGATCAAATCGGCCGCGACCGACCGGGCGTGCTCGGTGCTGCGCCGACGACCGGTGTGGGTCACCAGCAGCGCGGTCCGGCTCACCGGCCCGACCACCTGTGCACGACCGGGCGGCAGGCCGCCGCCATCGCCCCACCGCGGCGGCGCGCCCCGCGCACCGTTGCGGGACGCTCGCTCCACGCGTTCACCCTGCGACCTCCTCCGCCGGCACGTCCGGCACGTCGCCGTCCGTCGCCGGACCGTCCGGCCCGGCCGCCACCACGGCCCGCACCCGCTGCGGGTCGATCGATGGCACGCCTCGGCGCAACCATACGAAGAACTCCACGTTGCCGCTCGGCCCGGGCAGCGGGCTGGCCGCCACATCGGCCAGGCCGAGGCCGAGCTGCGCCGCCGCGGCGGCCACGTCGAGCACCGCCTCGGCGCGCAGCGCCGGATCGCGGACCACACCGCCGGCGCCGACCCGCTCCTTGCCGACCTCGAACTGCGGCTTCACCATCAGCGCCAGGTCACCGTCGTCGCGGGTGCAGCCGGCCAACGCCGGCAGCACCAGCCGCAACGAGATGAACGACAGGTCAGCCACCGTGAGGTCGACATGCCCGCCGATCGCCTCCGGTTCGAGGGTACGGACGTTGGTGCGTTCCAGAACCCGGACCCGCTCGTCGGTGCGCAGCGACCAGGCGAGCTGCCCGTAGCCGACGTCCACGGCCACCACCTCGGCGGCGTCGGCGCGCAACAACACGTCGGTGAAGCCACCGGTCGACGCGCCGGCGTCCAGGCAGCGCCGCCCGGCCACGCGCAACCCACCCGAGCCGAACGCGGCCAGCGCGCCGGCCAACTTGTGGCCGCCCCTTGAGACGTACTCCTCGGCCGGGTCGGCCCCGGTGACCAGCAGGGGATCGGCCGGGTCGACCATCGCGGCGGCCTTGCGCGCCCGCACCCCGCGCAACTGGACCCGGCCGGCCTCCACCAACGCGGCGGCCTGCTCGCGAGAGCGGGCCAGACCGCGGCGGACGAGTTCGGCGTCCAGCCGGTTGCGACGTGCCATGGGTGGTTCTCCGGTCTGTCAGGCCTGGTCGTCCCGCTCAGGTCTGGTCGATGGTGGCGAGGGTTTCCCGCAGCGTCTCGTAGGCCGCCTCGTACTGCGCGATCTGGTCGGCCGGGGCGAGCATCGCCGCGTTGGCCATGGCCCGCACGGCGGCGTCCACCGCCGGGTGCCGCGCCGAGTCGTCCCCGGCCTCCCCGAAATCCGGCGGGCCGGGGCGGGCGCTCACCGGTGGAGCCGGGCGGGTGACGTACGACCCGCCGGGTGGCGGGCCGGGCCGGGCGGCGGTCGGCGGCCCCGGACGGATGCCGGGCGGCGGCCCGGGGCGGGCGCCATCGCTCACGAGTCACCGGCCGGACGCCGCTTGCGGACCGCCTTCTTGGCCGGCATGACCGCTGGGGTCGGAGTGTCGTCGGTGGTGCTGATCGTCGCCGGCGGCTTCTTCATGACGGCCTTCTTGGCGACGGCCTTCTTCGCGACCGCCTTCTTGGCCACGGCCTTCTTGGCCACCGGCGCGGAGACCGGGCCGTCCGAGGGCACCAGGCCGGTGCCGGGCTGCGCGGCGAGGGTCGGGTCGGGCTGCGGCGTGGGGCCGGCGGGAGCAGCTGACCCGCTGGCGGATCCCGCGGCCGGCTCGGTGGCTGGCTGCGGGGCCGGCTCGGTGGCTCGTGCCTCGCGCAGTTGCCGTTCCAGGTCGCGGACCCGTCGGGTCAGCTCGGCCACCTCGTCGGCGGTGGCCAGACCGACCGCGCCGAGGGCCCGGTCGACCTCGAAGCGGACCAGCTTGGTCAGCGCCTCCCGGTTGGCCGCGCCGGTGGTGACCAACTCCTCGCCGAGTGCCTGCAGTTGGGCGGCGGTCGCGCCGCCGGAGCCGACGAGGCGACGCGCCGCGTCCTGGGCTTTCTTCCGGGGCGCCTCCGCCAGGCCCATGGCCAGTTCGAGGTAGGCGCGCCACGCGTCCTGCATGCCTGAGTCCTTCCATCGGGCGGGGTGTGCAGGTGTCACGCTACCGGGCACCCCGGACTGTCCCGTGCGGTACGGTGCCGGGGACGGCATGGTGATCGGCGAGGGGGAGATGTGGCCAGCGTTGACGAGTGCCGGCAGGCGTTGCAGGACCTGGCCACCCGCCTCGACCGCAATGCCGAGACGGTACGCGAGAAAGTCGACCTGGAGCGGACGCTGGCCTGCAGGATCACCGACCTGGAAACGGCGTTTCACGGGCGCATCAGCGGCGGTCGGCTGGTCGAGCTGGCCGATGGCGACGACCCGAAGGCCAAGATCGCGCTGAGCACGTCCAGCGACGACCTTCTCGCCCTGGTCCGTGGTGACCTGGACGTCACCAAGGCGGTCACCTCCCGCCGGGTGTCGATCAAGGCCAATCCGTTCGATCTCATGAAACTGCGCAAACTGCTCTGACGAGCGCCCCCATCAGTCGCCGGTGGGCAGCCCGAAGCTCTCCAACGCGTGGGCCGCGTCCGACCCTCCGGCGCGGATCTTCGGCAGCGCCGGGGCCGACCAGGCCGCCGCGCAGAGCGCGGCCAGCGCGTCCAGCGGCCGGCCCGAACCGGTCAGCTCCACCGTCCCGTCGTGGTCCGTCACAGACCAACCGCCGGCGTCCGTCGTGCCCGGGACGCGCACGGCGGCGGCCGGGTCGAAGAGCCCCGCCAGGTCCCGCGCGACGTACGTCGGGCGCCGCTGCGGCTCGGCGGCCAGCAGCTCGGGTACGCCGCTGACGCCGGTGAGCACGAGCAGGCTGTCCAGCCCGGCGCGACGGGCACCCTCGATGTCGGTGTCCAGCCGGTCCCCCACGACCAGGGTCCGCCCGCCGTCACTGCGCCGGGCGGCGGTCTCGAACAACGCCGACTCCGGCTTGCCGACCACCAGGTCGGGGTCCCGATCCAACGCGGTACGCAGCACGGCGACCAGCGAGCCGTTGCCCGGCAGCGGTCCGCGTGCGCTGGGCAGCGTCCGGTCCGTGTTGGTGGCGACCCAGATCGCGCCCTCCCGCACCGCGACCGACGCCTCGGCCAGCTCGGCCCAGCCGACCTGCGGGCCGTAGCCCTGCACCACCGCAGCCGGCTTCTCGTCAGCACGGCTGACCGGGGTCAGCCCGACCGCGCGCAGCTCGGCGCGCAGCGCCTCCGCGCCGACCACCAGCACGGGCGCGCCGGCGGGCAGCCGGTCACGCAGCAACTCGGCGGCGGCAGCAGCGGAGGTGAGCACCTCCTCCGGCCGGGCCGGCACGCCCATCCCGGTCAGCAGATCGGCGACGTCGCTGGACCGCCGGGAGGCGTTGTTGGTGGCGTACGCCACCGCCCGCCCCTCGGCGTGCAGGCGGGCCACCGCGTCGACCGCGCCGGGGATCGGCCGGTCGATCAGGTAGATCACCCCATCCAGGTCGAAAACGACCAGGGTGTACCCGTCGACCAGCCGCTCCCCGGCGTCCGTACTCACCGCTGCGTCGACTCCGACTCGTCGCCCCGGGCCGGGGCGGCCACGTCGCCGTTCACCGCGTCGCCGTCGGTAGCTGCCGGAGTCCGATCCTCAGCAGCCGGCTCGTCGTCGTCGTCATCGTCGTCGTCATCGTCATCGTCATCGTCGTCGTCGTCATCGTCGTCTTCGTCATCGTCGTCGTCGTCGTCGTCTTCGTCGTCTTCGTCTTCGTCGTCGTCGTCTTCGTCGTCGTCGTCGTCTTCGTCGTCGTCGTCGTCGTCGTCGTCTTCGTCGTCGTCTTCGTCGTCGATCAGCTCGGTGTCGGGCTGGGTCGGCACGGCGCCGGGGGCACCCGGACCGGCGACCGTCTCCTCGGCCGTCTCGTCCTCGTCGTCGCCCTCGATGACCACGCCGTCGAGTTCCAGCAGCCGCTCCGCGGCGTCGGTCTCGCCCTCGGTGTCCACGTCGGCGGCGCGGGAGAACCACTCGCGGGCCTCCTCACGCCGGCCCACCGCGAGCAGCGCGTCGGCGTACGCGTAACGCAGCCGGGCCGTCCACGGCACCGTCGCCTCACTGGTGAGGTCCGGGACCTGGAGCATCGCCACCGCGGCGTCCTTCTGCCCGAGGTCGCCCCGGGCACCGGCGGCGACGATCAGCAGCTCGATCGCGACGGCCTGGTCCAGCTTCTCCCGGTCGGCGCCACGGAACAGGTCGATGGCCCGCTCCGGACGACCCAGAGCGCGCTCACAGTCCGCGAGCACCGCCAGGTGGCTCTGCAATCCACTCATCCGGTGGTACGTGCGCAGCTCGGCGATCGCCGTCTGCCACTCCCCCGCGTGGTACGCGGCCAAGCCGACCGCCTCACGGACGGCGGAGATGCGCGACGCGAGCCGGCGGGCGGCCAGCGCGTGCGCCAGCGCCTCGGCCGGGTCCTCGTCGATCAGCTGGCCAGTGGCGACCAGGTGCCGGGCCACCGTCTCGGCGACCGGCTTGTTCAACGAGAGCAGCTCAGCGCGTACGTCCTTGTCGAGGTCCGTGGCGACGATGTCATCCGGCAACGTCGGGGCCGAACTGCGGCCGCCCTCGGGCGACTCGGAGCCCGCGCCACGGTCGTCGCGGCGGAAGTCGCCCTCGCGACGCGGCCGGTCGTCGGCGCGGAACCCGCCGTCGCGATCCCCGCTACGGAAACCACCCTCACGGCGGTCACCGCCTCGGAAGCCGCCGTCGCGGTCGCCGCCACGGAAGCCGCCCTCGCGGGGCGGGGCGGAACGACCACGGTCGCCCCCGCCCTGGTAGCCGCCCTCACGACGGTCACCACCACGGAAGCCACCCTCACGGGGAGCACCCGAGCGCGAACCATCACGGTCGCCGCCACGGAAGCCGCCCTCGCGATCGCCACCACGGAAGCCACCCTCGCGGGGCGGGGCGGAACGACCACGGTCACCGCCACCTTGGTACCCGCCCTCACGGCGGTCACCACCACGGAAGCCGCCCTCACGGTCACCACCGCGGAAGCCGCCCTCGCGGTCGCCGCCACGGAAGCCGCCCTCACGCGGAGCACGGGAGCCGTCGCGGTCGCCGCCACGGAAGCCGCCCTCGCGAGACGGGCCGGAACGACCACGGTCGCCCCCGCCCTGGTAGCCGCCCTCACGACGGTCACCACCACGGAAGCCACCCTCACGGGGAGCACCCGAGCGCGAACCATCACGGTCGCCACCACGGAAACCACCTTCACGACGGTCGCCACCGCGGAAGCCGCCGTCGCGGTCGCCGCCACGGAAGCCACCCTCACGCGGTGCACCAGGCCGGGAGCCGCCCTGGTAGCCGCCCTCACGGCGGTCACCGCCACGGAAGCCACCCTCGCGGTCACCGCCACGGAAGCCACCCTCGCGCGACGGACCGGAACGACCACGGTCACCCTGGTAACCACCCTCGCGACGGTCGCCACCCTGGTAGCCACCCTCGCGGCGGTCGCCGCCGCGGAAGCCACCCTCACGGGGAGCACCCGAGCGCGAACCATCACGGTCGCCACCACGGAAACCGCCCTCACGGCGGTCGCCACCGCGGAAGCCACCCTCACGGTCACCGCCACGGAAGCCACCCTCGCGAGACGGACCGGAACGACCACGGTCACCGCCACCCTGGTAACCACCCTCACGGCGGTCACCACCCTGGTAGCCGCCGCCCTCGCGACGGTCACCGCCACGGAAGCCACCCTCACGGGGAGCACCCGAGCGCGAACCATCACGGTCGCCACCACGGAAACCGCCCTCACGGCGGTCGCCACCCTGGTAGCCACCCTCGCGGCGGTCGCCGCCGCGGAAGCCACCCTCGCGAGAGGGACCGGAACGACCACGGTCACCGCCACCCTGGTAACCACCCTCACGGCGGTCACCACCCTGGTAGCCACCCTCACGCGGCGTGCGCGAACCACCGCGGTCGCCACCCTGGTAGCCACCCTCACGGGACGGACCGGAACGACCACGGTCACCGCCACCCTGGTAACCACCCTCGCGACGGTCGCCGCCACGGAAGCCACCCTCACGGGGAGCACCCGAGCGCGAACCATCACGGTCGCCACCACGGAAACCGCCCTCACGGCGGTCACCGCCGCGGAAGCCACCCTCGCGCGGAGCACCGGACCGCGAGCCGTCCCGGTCACCGCCACGGGAACCGCCGGTGTATCCGCCTCGGGCGCCACCAGCGCTGTCGCGGTCACCCCGGTACGGGGGTCGGTCGTCGCGCCGGGCACCACGGTCGCGCCCGCCGGAGCCCTCGGTGCGGTCTTCGTTACGACGGGGACGATCTCCGCCCTGCGGTCCTGAACTCACAGGTACATCCTTCCTGATTGCGCCACCAATGGCGCCACGCAGTCGAGGGCCGACCCGGATTGGGCGGCCCTCGACTGGAAGATTGTCCGGCGGTGTCCTACTCTCCCACACCCTCACGAGTGCAGTACCATCGGCGCTGGAGGGCTTAGCTTCCGGGTTCGGAATGTA
>NZ_JBEYTO010000021.1:0-8605 GCF_040643095.1 Micromonospora sp. NPDC047467
TTTTTTTTTTTTTTTTTTTTTTTTTTTTTTGTTTTTTTTTTTTTTTTTTTTTTTTGTTGTTTTTTTTTTTTTTTTTTTTGGGGGGGGGGGGGGGGGGGGCCGGCCCCCCCCCCCCCCGACCGCTCACCTCAGACCTCTTCGACCGAGCTCGGCTCGCGCCGGGACAGGTCGATGCCCAGCTCCTCAGCGGCCCGGAACACCTCGTCGTCGGTCTCGCGCATCTCCAGGGCCACACCGTCGCTGGACAGCACCTCAACGTTGAGGCACAGCGACTGCAGCTCCTTGAGCAGCACCTTGAACGACTCCGGGATGCCCGGCTCCGGGATGTTCTCGCCCTTGACGATGGCCTCGTAGACCTTCACCCGGCCAAGAACGTCGTCGGACTTGATCGTGAGCAGCTCCTGCAGGGCGTACGCGGCGCCGTACGCCTGCATCGCCCAGCACTCCATCTCACCGAAACGCTGACCACCGAACTGCGCCTTACCACCCAGCGGCTGCTGCGTGATCATCGAGTACGGGCCGGTCGACCGAGCGTGGATCTTGTCGTCGACCAGGTGGTTGAGCTTCAGGATGTAGATGTAGCCGACCGCGATCGGGTCCGGCAACGGCTCGCCGGAGCGACCGTCGTACAGCTGCGCCTTGCCACTGGAACCGATCAGCTGGTTGCCGTCACGGTTCGGCAGCGTCGACGCCAGCAGGCCGGAGATCTCGGCCTCGCGGGCACCGTCGAAGACCGGGGTGGCCACGTTCGTGTCCCCCTCGGACTCGTGCGCGTCGATCGAGCGCAGCTGCCGCTTCCAGTCCGTGTCGTCGCCCTCGACCTTCCAACCGGTCTTGGCCACCCAGCCGAGGTGCGTCTCCAGCACCTGGCCGATGTTCATCCGGCTCGGCACACCCAGCGGGTTGAGCACGATGTCGACCGGGGTGCCGTCCTCCAGGAACGGCATGTCCTCGATCGGCAGGATCTTCGAGATGACGCCCTTGTTGCCGTGCCGGCCGGCGAGCTTGTCGCCGTCCTGGATCTTGCGCTTCTGGGCGACGTAGACCCGGACCAGCTCGTTGACACCCGGCGGCAGCTCGTCGCCGTCCTCGCGGGAGAACGTGCGCACACCGATGACCGTGCCGGTCTCGCCGTGCGGCACCTTCAGCGAGGTGTCCCGAACCTCGCGCGCCTTCTCACCGAAGATCGCGCGGAGCAGGCGCTCCTCCGGGGTCAGCTCGGTCTCGCCCTTGGGCGTGACCTTGCCGACCAGGATGTCGCCGGGGACGACCTCGGCACCGATCCGGATGATGCCGCGCTCGTCGAGGTCCGCGAGCATTTCCTCGCTGACGTTCGGGATGTCGCGGGTGATCTCCTCCGGGCCGAGCTTGGTGTCCCGGGCGTCGACCTCGTGCTCCTCGATGTGGATCGAGGTGAGCACGTCCTGCTGCACGAGGCGCTGCGACAGGATGATCGCGTCCTCGTAGTTGTGGCCCTCCCAGCACATGAACGCCACGAGCAGGTTGCGCCCGAGCGCCATCTCGCCCTCGTCGGTGCACGGCCCGTCGGCGATGACCTGACCGGCCTCGACGCGGTCGCCCTCGAAGACCACCGGCTTCTGGTTGACGCAGGAGCCGGCGTTGGAACGGCGGAACTTGTGCAGCAGGTACGTCCGGCGGTGGCCGTCGTCCTGGTGGATGGTGACGTAGTCGGCGCAGAGATCCTCGATCACACCGCCGACCTCGGCGACCACCACGTCGCCAGCGTCGACCGCGGCCCGGTACTCCATGCCCGTACCCACCAGCGGCGCCTCGGCCTTGACCAGCGGCACCGCCTGGCGCTGCATGTTCGCGCCCATCAGTGCCCGGTTGGCGTCGTCGTGCTCGAGGAACGGGATCATGGCGGTCGCGACCGAGGTCATCTGCCGGGGCGAGACGTCCATGTAGTCGACGGCACCGGGGACGACGTCCTCGGTCTCGCCGCCCTTACGACGACACAGCACCCGGTCCTCGGCGAACGTGCCATCGGCCTGCAGCGGCGCGTTGGCCTGGGCCTTGACGAACCGGTC
The DNA here is from genome assembly GCF_040643095.1 of Micromonospora sp. NPDC047467. NCBI lineage: Bacteria > Bacillati > Actinomycetota > Actinomycetes > Micromonosporales > Micromonosporaceae > Micromonospora > Micromonospora sp. NPDC047467. The sequence goes on from NZ_JBEYTO010000021.1 coordinate 2,049, forward strand.
CTCCTCGTCCGCGGTCAGGTAGTCGATCTGGTCGGTGACCCGACCGTCGACGACCTTCCGGTACGGCGTCTCGATGAAGCCGAACGGGTTGACCCGGGCGAAGGTGGACAGCGCGCCGATCAGGCCGATGTTCGGGCCTTCCGGCGTCTCGATCGGGCACATCCGGCCGTAGTGGGACGGGTGCACGTCGCGGACCTCGAAGCCGGCCCGCTCCCGGGACAGACCACCCGGGCCGAGCGCGCTCAGCCGGCGCCGGTGGGTAAGACCCGCCAGCGGGTTGGTCTGGTCCATGAACTGGGACAGCTGCGACGTCCCGAAGAACTCCTTGATCGCCGCCACCACCGGGCGGATGTTGATCAGGGTCTGCGGGGTGATCGCCTCGACGTCCTGCGTGGTCATCCGCTCGCGGACGACCCGCTCCATCCGGGACAGGCCGACCCGAACCTGGTTCTGGATCAGCTCACCCACGGTCCGCAGGCGCCGGTTGCCGAAGTGGTCGATGTCGTCGGCCTCGTAGCCATCCTCACCGGCGTGCAGCCGGCACAGGTACTCCACGGTGGCGACAACGTCGTCCTCGGTCAGCGTGCCGGTGGTGATCGGCACGTCGACTTCGAGCTTCTTGTTGAACTTGTAGCGCCCGACCTTGGCGACGTCGTACCTCTTCGGGTTGAAGAAGAGGTTGTCGAGCAGGGTCTGGGCGTTCTCGCGCGTCGGCGGCTCGCCAGGGCGCAGCTTGCGGTAGATGTCGAGCAGGGCCTCGTCCTGGCCGGCGATGTGGTCCTTCTCGAGCGTGGTCATCATCAGCTCGGACCAGCCGAACCGCTCGCGGATCCGCTCAGCCGACCATCCGATGGCCTTGAGCAGGACGGTGACGGCCTGCCGACGCTTGCGGTCGATGCGTACGCCGACCGTGTCACGCTTGTCGATGTCGAACTCCAGCCAGGCACCCCGACTCGGGATGACCTTGACGCTGGAGAGGTCGCGGTCGGAGGTCTTGTCCGGCTCCTTGGAGAAGTACACACCCGGAGACCGGACGAGCTGGCTGACCACGACGCGCTCGGTGCCGTTGATGACGAAGGTGCCCTTGGGCGTCATCATCGGGAAGTCGCCCATGAACACCGTCTGGCTCTTGATCTCGCCAGTGGTGTTGTTGGTGAACTCCGCGGTGACGAAGAGCGGAGCGCAGTAGGTCAGGTCCTTCTCCTTGCACTCCTCGATCGAGGCCTTGACCTCGTCGAAGCGCGGCGCCGAGAAGGAGAGTGACATGGTGCCGGAGAAGTCCTCAATGGGACTGATCTCTTCGAGGATCTCCGCGAGACCCGAGCGTGCGTGCGGGTCGTCCGCCGACCGGCCCTGCCAACCCTCGTTGCCGACGAGCCAGTCGAAGGACTCGTTCTGAATGGCGAGGAGGTTGGGGACCTCGAGGTGTTCGGTGATCCTGCCGAATGAAACTCGGCGGGGCGCGAAAGCGCTCGACGTACGACTGGTCTTCGCAGGGCGGGAAGCTGCCAAGATGCGTCCTTCCGAGGACCGGTGCTGCAGAACGGCTGGTACGCGTGCACTCCAATGACCCCACCAGAAATATCCGTAACCGGACATTTCCGAGCAGGGGTCTAGTCGGAAGGCAGCGCAAACTAGCAGTGTAGCCGAGAGGCTAACCGCTGTCCAGCCCAACCCACAGGTCGTTGCGGAACGTGCCTCGGCCCCCGTGAACCGGGGCTTGCCGGGCCGCTCAGAACGCAACGCTCCCGCTGGGCCGCTCGGGATGCTGCGGTCGATGGTGCCGCCGCTGTCATACCCACATCGTGGCCGTCGCAAGCGCGGTGTCTTGCTGGTGTCAGCGTGCCTGGCAGGCCGGTGCCGCGTCAAGGCCCGGTATCCGGGTCGTCACTTCTTTCCCACCTGGGGGCGACCCGCGACCCTCATCCGGGTGGTCGGGCGACACTCCTCGGCACCCAGCTCAGGACGGCTGTCACCCGATCCACCAACACGGCGGGCGGCGATCCGAGTCGGATCGCCGCCCGCCGTGACGCGATCGTGCCGCGGCTCACGAGCCGGACACAGCGCTGGTGGAGCTCAGGTCACTTGAGGGTGACCTTGGCGCCTTCGCCCTCGAGCTTGGCCTTGGCCTTCTCGGCGGTCTCCTTGTTGACCTTCTCCAGGATGGCCTTCGGCGCGGACTCGACCGCGTCCTTGGCCTCCTTGAGGCCCAGGCCGGTCAGCTCACGCACGACCTTGATGACCTGGATCTTCTTGCCACCGTCAGCCTCGAGGACGACGTCGAACTCGTCCTTCTCCTCCTCGACGGGAGCAGCAGCGGCGCCGCCGCCAGCCGCGGCAACCGCGACCGGAGCCGCAGCGGTGACCTCGAAGGTGTCCTCGAACTGCTTCACGAACTCGGAGAGCTCGATCAGCGTCATCTCCTTGAACGCGTCGAGCAGCTCGTCGGTGCTGAGCTTCGCCATATCTGGCGTCCTTTCTAAAGGTTGTTTAAGAACGTGGGTGCGCCGCGCGGCCTCAGGCCGCCTCGGCGCCCTCCTGCTCGCGCTTCTTGTCCGCCAGGGCGGCCGCCGCGCGGGCGGCCTTGGAGAGCGGAGCCTGGAACAGGGCCGCGGCCTTGCTCAGGTTGCCCTTCATCGCGCCGGCCAGCTTGGCCAGCAGCACCTCGCGGGACTCCAGGTCGGCGAGCTTCGTGACCTCGGCCGCGGAAATGGCCTTGCCCTCGAAGACACCGCCCTTGATGACGAGCTTCGGGTTGGCCTTCGCGAAGTCGCGAAGCCCCTTCGCCGCCTCGACGACGTCGCCCGAAACGAAAGTCAGCGCGGTAGGACCGGAGAACAGCTCATCGAGGCCGGTGATGCCCGCGTCCGTCGCAGCACGCTTCGCCAGCGTGTTCTTGGCGACCGTGTAGCTGGTCTCGGCGCCGAGCGAGCGCCGCAGCTGGGTGAGCTGGGAGACCGTCAGACCGCGGTACTCGGTCAGCACGGTGGCGCCCGCGCTACGGAAGCTCTCGGTCAGCTCAGCGACGGCCGTGGCCTTGTCGGCCCGGATCGGCTTGTCCGCCATGTCCCTCCTCTCTCGTTACTCGAGGCTGGTCCCCGTCTCGGCCGGAGCCGGAACGTCAGGCGAGGGCAGCGCGACAACGAAAAAGCCCCGGCGCAGGGCGCACGGGGCGAGGGCCGGCGGATCGACACGGTCGGCGGACCATGCTCACTGCCGAGTTACGCTTGCCGCCCTACGCGGGTCGCCCGTGTGTCGCGGGACCTTCGACCGTGCCGGAGCACGGTGACCAGCGGTCTCTGGGTGGTTCCTCATCCGTGAGAACACGGATGACGTTTGAAGCGTACGCGCCCACGCCACCAGCACCAAATCGCCCCTGGTGAGCCAGGTCACCGTCGCCCCGGCAGCCCTTCGCCCGCTCAGCCCTCGGCCCGGCGCCGCCACAGGTATCCGCCGGCGACCGCGGCGCTCCATGCCACCGCCCACCCGGTCAGCCCGAGCAGGGTGAGCGCGGCGGCGTCGCCCGCGGTGGTCCGGGCCGTGGCCATGATCGGCGGCGCCAGCCAGGGGACCACCGAACCGCGCAGACCGAGCACCACCGCGCCGACGCCACCGACGGCCAGCACCGCGACACCGTACCCGGCGCCGCCTACCGACGCCCGGCTGGCCAGCGCGCCAAGGGCAACCGCAGCGGGTACGACCAGCAGGTGCGCCCAGAGCCCCAGCGCGAGCCCGACCGGCACCGACCGGTCCCCCGGATCGACCGGGCCGGTGACCCCGCCAACCAGCCACGGAAAGAGCAGCGCCACGGCCACCGCCACCATCGCCGCCAGGCCAGCGGCGAGCAGCCCCGCAGCCCGCTCCCGGGCCACGCCGACCGTCACCTGGGCGAGCCGACGCTGCACGTCCGGCTCGATGTCCAGCAGGATCTTGGTCTGCCAGGCGAGCACCGGGAAGAGCACCACAGCGGACACGCCGTACGCCTCCGCCGGCTGGGCCCGGCCGCCGCCGTACAGCGTGCCGAGCGCGACGAGGCCGGCGAGCAGCGGCGCCAACGCCCGCCCGGTACGCAGGAAACCGGCCAACCGCATCCGCACCAGGGCGTTCATCGGGCCTCCCCCACGGTCGGCTCGACAATCGGTTCGACGTCCACGGCTGCCCCCGGATGCTCCGGCGCGGGCTCACCGGCCGGCCGGACAGGCGTGGGCTCGGGTCGCGCCTGTGGTGCGGCGATGGAGGTGTCGGCGCGTACTCGAAGAATCTGGTGACCCTCGGCCCGCAACCGGGCGAGGGTGCCGGCGACCCGCGCGGCCGGCACCGCGACCTCGACCACCGCGATCGCCTCGCCCGGCGACGTCTCCTCGGTCAGCGAGCCGTCGGCCACCGCCCAGCGACGCGCGCCCGGCAGCCGGACCGTCTCGCCCCGGTGGTCACTGACCAGGACGGCGCCGCCGCCGGCCACCACCTCGTCGATCAACTCGGGAACCAGGTCGCGGGTCGCGGCGTCCAGGCCCTCCCACGGTTCGTCGAGGACCAGCAGGCCCGGCGGTCGCAGCATCGCCTGAGCGAGGCCCACCTTCTGCGCGGTGCCCTTGGACAGCTCCGGAAGCCGCACCGCGCGGAACGCGCCCAGCCCGAGCCGCTCCGTCCAGACCGCCACCGCCTCGTCGGCGGCCGGCCGACCCAGGCCGGCCGCCCGGGCCATGCCGGTCAGGTAGCGGGCCACCGTGAAGGGCTGCTCGGCCGGGAAACGCTCCGGCACCCAGCCCACCCGGGCGGGGCGGTCGGCGACGCGACCCCGGCCCGGCCGGAGCACCCCGGCGGCCACCTGGAGCAGCGTGGACTTGCCCACCCCGTTGCGACCCAGCACGACCGCGACCTCGCCCGGACCGAGCCGCGCGTCCACGCCTCGCAGCACCCACGGCCCACGCCGGTGGTACCGCAACCAGACGTTCTCCAACCGCATGGGGCCGAGACTGCCACACCACAGACGCGCCGGGGCGCCGCCACGGTGGTGGCGGCGCCCCGGTGGAGCGAACTGTCGGATCAGGCCTCGGCCGCGTCCTCACGAAGGTTCTTCACCAGGTTCGGGTCGACCGGAACGCCCGGGCCCATCGTGGTGGTCAGGATGACCTTGCGGAGGTACTTGCCCTTCGCTGCCGACGGCTTGGCGCGCAGCACCTCGTCGAGCACCGCCGCGTAGTTGTCGACCAGCTGGGTCTCCGTGAAGGAGGCCTTGCCGATGATCAGGTGCAGGTTGGAGTGCTTGTCCACCCGGAAGGTGATCTTGCCGCCCTTGATGTCCTGCACCGCCTTGGTGACGTCCATGGTCACCGTGCCGGTCTTCGGGTTCGGCATGAGACCGCGCGGGCCCAGGATCCGCGCGATCCGGCCGATCTTGGCCATCTGGTCCGGCGTGGCGATGGCCGCGTCGAAGTCGAGCCAACCACCCTGGATGCGGGCGACCAGCTCGTCGGTGCCCACCTCGTCCGCGCCCGCCGCGACGGCCTCCTCGGCCTTCGCGCCGCCGGCGAACACGATCACGCGGGCGGTCTTACCGGTGCCGTGCGGCAGGTTGACCACGCCGCGGACCATCTGGTCCGCCTTGCGCGGGTCGACGCCGAGGCGCATGGCGACCTCGACCGTGGCGTCGAACTTGACGTTGGTGGTCTCCTTGGCCAGCTTCACGGCCTCGGCGGGGGTGTAGAGCTTCGACCGGTCGATGACATCGGCGGCCTTGCGGTAGCTCTTGCTGCGCTGCATTGCTGATTACTCCTGTGGTCTCTGGCGGGCCGCTCGGCGCGAGCCCTCCCACGGTCGGGTCGTCGGCGGGGCCGACGTCAGTCGTTGACGGTGATGCCCATCGACCGGGCGGTGCCGGCGATGATCTTCTCGGCCTGGGCCAGGTCGTTGGCGTTGAGGTCGGCCATCTTCTTCTCGGCGATCTCACGCAGCTGGACGCGGCTGATCGAGCCGACCTTCTCCGCCTGCGGAACGCCCGAGCCCTTCTGCACACCGGCAGCCTTGATCAGCAGCCGGGCGGCGGGCGGGGTCTTCAGCACGAAGGTGAAGGACCGGTCCTCGTACACGCTGATCTCGGCGGGGACGATGTCGCCCCGCTGGGACTCGGTCTGCGAGTTGTAGGACTTGCAGAACTCCATGATGTTCACGCCGTGCTGGCCGAGCGCGGGGCCGACCGGCGGCGCCGGCGTGGCCTGGCCCGCCGGCAACTGAAGCGTGAACGTCTTGACGAGCTTCTTCTTCGGAGGCATGTCACTTCCTGGGGCTTGGAGCTGGGAAAATGCGGCTGTCGCCGCCCTCGGAGCGCGCACGGTCAGCGCGGTGCGACAGCGGCGACATTCAAGAGTAGCGCAGGCCGCAGCCCACTCGTCCGCCGAGGTCGAGCGGGAGGGCGTACGCCGACGTGGGGGGGGGGGGGGGGGGGCCCCCCCCCCCCCCCCCCCCGGGAGGGGGACGGGAGGTGGTTGTTTGAGACCACGCGCGGGCCGCCCCCAAACAAAAACACCCACAAAAACAAAAAAAAGTAGAAGGTGATA
>NZ_JBEYTO010000022.1:0-1735 GCF_040643095.1 Micromonospora sp. NPDC047467
AAGATTGTCCGGCGGTGTCCTACTCTCCCACACCCTCACGAGTGCAGTACCATCGGCGCTGGAGGGCTTAGCTTCCGGGTTCGGAATGTAACCGGGCGTTTCCCCTCCGCCATGACCGCCGTAACTCTATAGACATATCAAACAACACCACACAACAGGGGTTTGTTGTTCGTTTGTCTAGAGTTGCACAGTGGACGCGTAGCAGCTTAGTAGTCAAGTCCTCGGCCTATTAGTACCGGTCAACTGAACCCGTTACCGGGCTTACATTTCCGGCCTATCAACCCAGTCGTCTAGCTGGGGGCCTTACCCCACCAAGGTGGGTGGGATACCTCATCTTGAAGCAGGCTTCCCGCTTAGATGCTTTCAGCGGTTATCCCTTCCGAACGTAGCTAACCAGCCGTGCCCTTGGCAGGACAACTGGCACACCAGAGGTTCGTCCGTCCCGGTCCTCTCGTACTAGGGACAGCCCTTCTCAAGTATCCTACGCGCACGGCGGATAGGGACCGAACTGTCTCACGACGTTCTAAACCCAGCTCGCGTACCGCTTTAATGGGCGAACAGCCCAACCCTTGGGACCTGCTACAGCCCCAGGATGCGACGAGCCGACATCGAGGTGCCAAACCATCCCGTCGATATGGACTCTTGGGGAAGATCAGCCTGTTATCCCCGGGGTACCTTTTATCCGTTGAGCGACACCGCTTCCACTCGCAAGTGCCGGATCACTAGTCCCGACTTTCGTCCCTGCTCGACCTGTCAGTCTCACAGTCAAGCTCCCTTGTGTACTTGCACTCAACACCTGATTGCCAACCAGGCTGAGGGAACCTTTGGGCGCCTCCGTTACCTTTTAGGAGGCAACCGCCCCAGTTAAACTACCCACCAGACACTGTCCCTGAACCGGATAACGGTCCGAAGTTAGATACCCAAATCAACCAGAGTGGTATTTCAAGATTGCCTCCACCCATACTGGCGTATAGGTTTCACCGGCTCCCACCTATCCTACACAAGCTAATTCGAGTACCAATGTCAAGCTATAGTAAAGGTCCCGGGGTCTTTCCGTCCTGCCGCGCGTAACGAGCATCTTTACTCGTACTGCAATTTCGCCGGGCCTGTGGTTGAGACAGTGGGGAAGTCGTTACGCCATTCGTGCAGGTCGGAACTTACCCGACAAGGAATTTCGCTACCTTAGGATGGTTATAGTTACCACCGCCGTTTACTGGCGCTTAAGTTCTCCGCTTCGCCCCGAAGAGCTAACAGGTCCCCTTAACGTTCCAGCACCGGGCAGGCGTCAGTCCATATACATCGAATTACTTCTTCGCATGGACCTGTGTTTTTAGTAAACAGTCGCTTCCCCCTGCTCTCTGCGGCCATACAACGCTCCACCCGCGCGGGGCTTCACGTCTCCGGCCCCCCTTCTCCCTAAGTTACGGGGGCAATTTGCCGAGTTCCTTAACCACAGTTCGCCCGATCGCCTCGGTATTCTCTACCTGACCACCTGTGTCGGTTTGGGGTACGGGCCGCTAAGAACTCGCTAGAGGCTTTTCTCGGCAGCATAGGATCACTGACTTCACCTGAATCGGCTCGGCATCACGTCTCAGCCTTATATGCGTCGCGGATTTGCCTACGACACGGCCTACACGCTTACCCCGGCACAACCACCGGCCGGGCTCAGCTACCTTCCTGCGTCACCCCATCGCTTGACTACTACCCGCCAGGTTCCCACGCTCCCCAACCTCCG
>NZ_JBEYTO010000022.1:1829-2982 GCF_040643095.1 Micromonospora sp. NPDC047467
CGGGTGGTTAGCACAACGAGGTTCATCAGGGACGCTCTTTCGCGGGTACGGGAATATCAACCCGTTGTCCATCGACTACGCCTCTCGGCCTCGCCTTAGGTCCCGACTCACCCAGGGCGGATTAGCCTGGCCCTGGAACCCTTGGTCATCCGGCGGAAGGGTTTCTCACCCTTCTTTCGCTACTCATGCCTGCATTCTCACTCGTGCCGCGTCCACAACTGGGTCACCCCGCTGCTTCACTCGCGGCACGACGCTCCCCTACCCATCCACACACCTGCACAAGGAATCAAGTCCAAGCGAGGATAAAATGTGAATGCCACAGCTTCGGCGGTGTGCTTGAGCCCCGCTACATTGTCGGCGCGGAACCACTTGACCAGTGAGCTATTACGCACTCTTTAAAGGGTGGCTGCTTCTAAGCCAACCTCCTGGTTGTCTATGCGACCCCACATCCTTTTCCACTTAGCACACGCTTAGGGGCCTTAGCTGGTGATCTGGGCTGTTTCCCTCTCGACTACGAAGCTTATCCCCCGCAGTCTCACTGCCGCGCTCTCACTTACCGGCATTCGGAGTTTGGCTGATTTCGGTAAGCTTGTGGGCCCCCTAGACCATCCAGTGCTCTACCTCCGGCAAGAAACACGCGACGCTGCACCTAAATGCATTTCGGGGAGAACCAGCTATCACGGAGTTTGATTGGCCTTTCACCCCTAACCACAGGTCATCCCCCAATTTTTCAACATTGGTGGGTTCGGCCCTCCACGCGGTCTTACCCGCGCTTCAGCCTGCCCATGGCTAGATCACTCCGCTTCGGGTCTAGGACACGCGACTGAATCGCCCTATTCAGACTCGCTTTCGCTACGGCTCCCCCACACGGGTTAACCTCGCCACATGCCACTAACTCGCAGGCTCATTCTTCAAAAGGCACGCCGTCACCCCGCAAGGCTCCGACGGATTGTAGGCGAACGGTTTCAGGTACTATTTCACTCCCCTCCCGGGGTACTTTTCACCATTCCCTCACGGTACTCGTCCGCTATCGGTCACCAGGAAGTATTTAGGCTTACCAGGTGGTCCTGGCAGATTCACGGCAGATTTCAGGGGTCCGCCGCTACTCGGGAACACCCACAGAAGGTCAGCAACTTTCACCTACCGGACTTTC
>NZ_JBEYTO010000022.1:3078-5479 GCF_040643095.1 Micromonospora sp. NPDC047467
CTCACCGTCTACGGTCAGCCATTCCAGACTGTTCGACTAGCCACTAACTTTGTAACTTCTCGAACAAGTGTCAGCTTGTTCAGCAGGGTCCCACAACCCCGACCACGCAACCCCTGACAGGTATCACACGCAGCCGGTTTAGCCTCAATCCGCTTTCGCTCGCCACTACTCACGGAATCACTAAATTGTTTTCTCTTCCTACGGGTACTGAGATGTTTCACTTCCCCGCGTTCCCTCCACACACCCTATGTGTTCAGGTGTGGGTGACACCACATGACTGGTGCCAGGTTTCCCCATTCGGACACCCTGGGATCACAGCTTGGTTGACAGCTCCCCCAGGCCTATCGCGGCCTCCCACGTCCTTCATCGGCTCCTGGTGCCAAGGCATTCACCGTTCGCCCTTGACAACTTGACCACAAAGATGCTCGCGTCCACTGTGCAATTCTCAACAAACGACCAACCCACAACCCACAAGCCCCACACCAAACCCGGCACCAACCGGCGGTATGCGGGACCAGGCCATGCCTGGCAGACCACCAGCCCCCACACGGAGGGCCAGACAAGTCTCCGAAAGAAACAACCAACGGTTGTTCTTTCAGGACCCAACAGGGTGCTTACATTCTCCCCCAGCCGCACCAACAGCATCCGTTCCCACCACCCCGAAGGAAGGCTGTACTAGGCGCCGCCGGCCGTTGCCGAGGCTGAACTTGCCAGTGTCTCCGCCATTCGAGCACCCCACCACCACAGTCGGGCAGTGCGGGCTCCTTACCGACTTTCGTCGGAAGGTGCTCCTTAGAAAGGAGGTGATCCAGCCGCACCTTCCGGTACGGCTACCTTGTTACGACTTCGTCCCAATCGCCAGCCCCACCTTCGACGGCTCCCTCCACAAGGGTTGGGCCACCGGCTTCGGGTGTTGCCGACTTTCGTGACGTGACGGGCGGTGTGTACAAGGCCCGGGAACGTATTCACCGCAGCGTTGCTGATCTGCGATTACTAGCGACTCCGACTTCACGGGGTCGAGTTGCAGACCCCGATCCGAACTGAGACCGGCTTTTTGGGATTCGCTCCACCTCACGGTATCGCAGCCCATTGTACCGGCCATTGTAGCATGCGTGAAGCCCTGGACATAAGGGGCATGATGACTTGACGTCATCCCCACCTTCCTCCGAGTTGACCCCGGCAGTCTTCGATGAGTCCCCGCCATAACGCGCTGGCAACATCGAACGAGGGTTGCGCTCGTTGCGGGACTTAACCCAACATCTCACGACACGAGCTGACGACAGCCATGCACCACCTGTGACCGCCCCCGAAGGACCTCACATCTCTGCGAGTTTTGCGGCCATGTCAAACCCAGGTAAGGTTCTTCGCGTTGCATCGAATTAATCCGCATGCTCCGCCGCTTGTGCGGGCCCCCGTCAATTCCTTTGAGTTTTAGCCTTGCGGCCGTACTCCCCAGGCGGGGCGCTTAATGCGTTAGCTGCGGCACAGAGAACCGGAGAGGCTCCCCACACCTAGCGCCCAACGTTTACAGCGTGGACTACCAGGGTATCTAATCCTGTTCGCTCCCCACGCTTTCGCTCCTCAGCGTCAGTATCGGCCCAGAGACCCGCCTTCGCCACCGGTGTTCCTCCTGATATCTGCGCATTTCACCGCTACACCAGGAATTCCAGTCTCCCCTACCGAACTCTAGCCTGCCCGTATCGACCGCAGGCTTGGAGTTGAGCCCCAAGTTTTCACGGTCGACGCGACAAGCCGCCTACGAGCTCTTTACGCCCAATAAATCCGGACAACGCTCGCACCCTACGTCTTACCGCGGCTGCTGGCACGTAGTTGGCCGGTGCTTCTTCTGCAGGTACCGTCACTCTCGCTTCGTCCCTGCTGAAAGAGGTTTACAACCCGAAGGCCGTCATCCCTCACGCGGCGTCGCTGCATCAGGCTTCCGCCCATTGTGCAATATTCCCCACTGCTGCCTCCCGTAGGAGTCTGGGCCGTGTCTCAGTCCCAGTGTGGCCGGTCGCCCTCTCAGGCCGGCTACCCGTCGTCGCCTTGGTAGGCCATCACCCCACCAACAAGCTGATAGGCCGCGAGCCCATCCCAAGCCGAAAAACTTTCCACCACCAGCCATGCGGCCAGAAGTAATATTCGGTATTAGCCCCCGTTTCCGAGGGTTATCCCAAAGCTTGGGGCAGGTTGCTCACGTGTTACTCACCCGTTCGCCGCTCGAGTACCCCGAAGGGCCTTTCCGCTCGACTTGCATGTGTTAAGCACGCCGCCAGCGTTCGTCCTGAGCCAGGATCAAACTCTCCAACAAAAAATTAGTTGAACAGCATCCTGACAACAAACAAATGTTGCCAAAGGAATCCCAACCAGCCAAACCATAAAGGCCCGACCAGTCCGGGGT
>NZ_JBEYTO010000023.1:0-2666 GCF_040643095.1 Micromonospora sp. NPDC047467
GCCCCCCGCCATCCGCCGGGTTGGGGGGGGGTGTGGGGGGTGTGGGGGCCGGTCCGGTCCCCGCACACCCCGTCGACGCCGGGGCGCCGGTCGTCGCCGGTCACTCGGGGTCGTCCGGCTCGTCGATGCGAGCGGACAGGATGATCCGCGCGTTGCCCTCGGCGAATCCGGACAGTCGGAGGTACGTGTAGCCGGGGCGGCTACCGCGGCTCGTCTGGCGCGGGCCCTCGCGCCGGTTCTCGTACGTGTCGTCCGAGTCGACGGTGAGGACGTCCCGCCACGCGGCGAGGACCTGACGGGCGAGCAGCAACGGCAGGTAGTCGAGGGAGGCTTCGGCGATCCCGCCGCCGTTGCGGGGCCCGTGGGTGATCTTCTTGAAGGTCCACGGCACCGGCGGCAGGCAGTGAGCTGCCTCGGTGGTCGCGAGCCAGGCGAGGGCAGAGTTGTCGTCGTGCGCGGCCCGGGTCAGCTCGGAGGCCTTGTGCTCCAGCCAGCCGTACGCGGCCCCGGACTTGGACACGTAGACGTGATCTTTTTTCCAGCCGCAGGAGCATTCGGCGTCGTAGCCCCCGGGGTCGGTGTACCAGCCGCGCTTGACCGGCGCGTGCGAGTGGACGTTCTTGGAGTGGCCGGGCAGTCGGCCGAAGGCCTTCACCGTGCGGCGCACGCGGATGACGTCCGTACGCGGCAAGCTGTGGCGGATCAGGGGTGGCGTGTCGCCGGGCCAGAGACCGGGTCTGTCGACTCGGGCAACGTGTCCGGGCGGGTCACCGGCCAGGTCCCAGGTGTGGTGACGCTGGACGATCTCGCGGACTCTCACCAGGCCGCCCGTGCTGTCGGCGATGTCGCCGAGCTGGGCCTCTTCCGCGCGGACGAGGATGGTGACGGCCGGTGCACCGAGGACCTGGGCCAGATCCGGGACGGCCGGCGCTTCGGGAATCGTCTCGGTCATGACGCTCCGTTCTGGATCGGAAAGGGGAGTGAGGCGACGGCATCGGCCCAGGCCCCGTCCGGACGTGTCGGGTTGGTGTGCCGCTCCCACAGGCCGACGAGAGCGTCGAACGGCTTGTTCTGTGGGGTACGGCCAATGGCGCGCCCGCACCGACAGGTGCCGATGACGTCGTGGCCGGCGCGCTCGAGGATGAGGGCGTGACTGGTTGGGGCTTCCGCGCGAGCAGTGGACGCCGTCCCCGTGTGCCGAGCGGTGCTGCCGGCGGGGATGTCCTTCTCCTCGCGGTCCGCCTCCTGCAAGGCGGTGACGATGGCCTCGGCCAACTGCGGCACGGTCGCCGTCCACCGCGTCTGCGTGCTGCGCGGGTCCAGCCCCTGCACCAAGTGCTCGCGCATCTCGTGCGCGAGGACCGGACGGCGCAGGACGGGACCGCGCAGGACGGCGGCGACGATGTCCGTACGGGAGGTCACTGAGCCGCCCCCTGCTCCCCGGCCGGGGCGAGGGGAAAGCAGTACATCGGTGCGTGCCGGTTGGGGACGGCGACCTGCCAGGGCCCGGGGAGGAATCCGAACGCGGCGTACTGGCAGCCCCGGCCGCCGTCCTTGCCGAGGATGCGGCCGATGCACTCCTGGCCGAGGACCTCGGTGTAGTAGACGTTGCGGCTCAAGCCCTTGGCCTGACGCGGGTGCTGGGCCAAGGCCTTGAAGATGTCCATGCCGGTCGCGATGTCAGCGCACGACGGGCACTGGAACGCCCAGTCCACGCTGTTCTGGCCGAACCGCTCGCGGGCCTCCGCCCACAGCTCTTCCTGCGTGAGCACTCGGGGTTCAGCCATGGGTCTCACCGCCCGGCCGCATCGGGATGGTGCGGATGTCGGCGCGGGCGCGGGCGATCGCGGCACAGCGGACCGGGCAGTACCAGTGCGCGGCCGCGCCGTCCGCACTGCCCTGCACGGAGACCATGCGCGCGACCGGCGGACGCCGGCCGACGACAGGAGTCCCGCAGTCGCCAACGGTGCAGACCTCGATCACCGACATGTCGGTGGCCGCGCGGCTCTTGCCGGTGAGCCCCTTGTTCCAGGCGAGCCGGGCCGCGCGCTGAGCAGCGCTGACCTCGGGCAGGCGGGGACGATGATGGCCCACTAGCGGCGCCCCTTCCTGATCTTGAGCGTGTAGAAGCGGCCGTCCTGAGGGCCGTGCTGGTCGAGGTGGCCGCACCACTGGAGGTAGCCGAGGTCACGGCGGGCGGTGACGCGCTGGATGTAGCCGGGCTCGGTGAGCCGGTACAGGTCCAGCACGCGGCCGGTGTCCCAACGGCCCCCGTGGGTGCGGATGGCGTCGAGGAGCCGAGCGCGGCGTCCGGTCAGGCGGGGGGTGGCGTCGGCCTGGTGGCTGCTCTTCCCCTTCGCCTCCTCGCGGGCCACGACGTCGTCACTGGCGTGCTGCTCGAGCAGCCTGCGCACCTCGTTGACGTCCGCGTCGTCGGTGAGGACGACAGCGCGGAGGGTGTGCGCGAGCTGCCGATACATGGCCAGCTCGCCGGGGTACGCCTCAGCGGTCGGCTCGGTCATCGGGTGGCCTCCGCCGGCTGCTCGAGCGGGACGATGCTGATCCCGGCGATGAGGGAGACCGCGGTCGGGTGGCCGTGGTAGTTGGGCGTGATGTCCTCCTGCCACTCCCACTCGCTGCCCGGGGCGGGCGCGTAGCCGAGCGAG
>NZ_JBEYTO010000024.1:0-2643 GCF_040643095.1 Micromonospora sp. NPDC047467
GGCGCGGGCGAGGAGTTCGGGGGCGGCCGCGTCAACGTCGGCGGCGACGGGGGTGGGCTGCTCAGGGGGCTGGTCGGTACGGTTGGCCATTGGGCCTGCCCTTTCTGGTTGAGGTGGGCCTGGCCCCCGGCCATATGGAGCGGCAACTCCGGCCGGGGGCCGTTCTGCATCAGCAGTGCGGGACTGCTTCCCTCGAATGTATGGGGTCCCATACACTCAAGGCAAGTAGCCCGCCCGAATGAGATGAGGCCGGGTGTGACCGAGGAGGCTCAGCGGGTGATCGAAGCCATGGACGCGGTGGAGGCGATTGCCGACCCGGAGAAGCGCGCGCGGGCGATCAGTGAGGTGCTCGCCGACCAGGGCGACCGGGCGAAACGGTGGCGTGAGGACCGTCGCAAGGTCGTGCTGGATCTGCGTGCGCAGGAGCCGCCGGTGTCGTACCGGAAGATCGCTGCTCTGTTGGGGGTGTCGCTGCGGACGGTGCAGGACATCGAGGCGGGCTATACCGGGTCGGGGAAGAACCGGCCGCGCAAGGAGGAGGGGTAGCGGTGGATGATCTGATCCAGTGGCTGCGCGCCCAGCTCGACGCCGACCAGCGGGACGCGGAAGCGCGGCGCGGCATCTTCCCGCAGCCCGGCGTGGACGACGACGGCGTGGTCTGGCTGCACGTCCGGCCGGGCGGGAACGCCGTCCTCGTCCGCCAGCGTGACCCGATCGCGGGCTACGACGACCTGGCCAAGCTGAAGAGCTGGGCGGACACGGAGAACGGCTGGACGCAAGAGCGGGTCCTGCGTGAGATCGACGCCAAGCGGCAGATCACCCGCGAGTGGGAGGACGCCAAGCGCACCGCCGAGAGCGATCCGTCCGACGCTTCCGCGCGGGTGGCCCTGCTCGCCTTCGAGATCACGCTGCGCCTGCACGCCGCCGTGTACGACGCCCGGCCCGGCTACCGCGAGGAGTGGCGGCCGTGACAGGGAAACGATCGGTTGAATGGCCACCCCACGTACGTGATGCGCTGCTGATAGACGTACGGCTGACGCACGAGGCCGCGCAGGAGGCAGAGGCCCGGCTCAAGATGCGTATCTATCTCGCGGTCGAGCAGGGGCTGACCACGCGCCAGATCGCCGAGCAGCTGGGTAGCGTCTCCCAGCAGACGATCAGCCGGTGGCGGCTGGAGGGTGAGGCGTTGTGCCGGGAAAGGCTGACTGACGAGTAGCCGCGCACCGATGCCCCCGTCTCCGTCGAGGCGGGGGCATCCTCATGCCCGGAGCAACCCCACGTGCGCCCGCCCACCCGCCGCGCGACGCTGGGAGCATGAGCACAGCGCGCGTCGCGGTTCACCCGCCGGCCGAGAACGGCGGCCGCCGGGTCACCGTGGACGGGACGTTCGTCGGCGTGGCCTTCAGCCTCCACGATCTCGCCGTCTTCCTGGAGCGGGCCGGCCTTGAGGGCTGGGACGAACTGGACGTGGCCGCGCACGCCGAGCTGATCGACTGGCGGGGCGGTGGCCCGGAGATGTGGGAGCGCTGACGGGAGATTCCCTGTCGCTGGGGAGTGTTGGCCGGCGACCGCCGGTAGGTTCGTCGTACTGACGTTGTGTCTTGGAGGGTCCGACGCAGTGCGCGGGGTGGTGCCCGCGGTGGCCCGTCGCCCTGGGAGTGGGGCGGCGGGCCGCGTGCTGTCCGGGTCAGGCGGCGTCGGCCTCGAGCTGGGCCGCGGTGATGCGTGCGGCGAGGGCGAGCTCTTCGCGGCTGTACATCGACTCGCAGGTGGTGCAGTCGATGTACAGCTGGTGGTCCGTTTCGACGAGGGTGAGGCTGTCGCAGCGCGGGCACGGCTGCGGGACGGGCCGCCGCTGAGGGCGCAGGCAGGTGATTCTGCGGATGGTGCGCATCAGCTCGTAGAGGTCGTCGCGCAGGGCGCCCGCCCACGGCTGGCGTGCGGCCCAGTCGAGGACGCGGGGGACGTCGAGCCATGCGGCGAGGGCCTGCGGGGCGAGAGCCGCGGGTGGGTTCCAACGGCGGTCCTCGGAGATGAGACGCACCCAGTGGATGAGGACGCCGGCGATGGGCAGGGGACCGTGCTGATCGTGCTGCGCCTGGCCGTACGGGTCGCGGACGCGGTCGTTCCAGGCGGCGGGGCCGAGGAGGGTGAGGACGTCGTCGCGGCCGGGCAGGGGGGCGGTGCGGTAGGCGGTGCGGCCGCCGGTGGAGGCACCGGTGGTCTCCCGCTGGCGGGAGCCCTCGAGGACGATGATCTGCGTAGGGATCTCCTGCAGCCAGACGCTGATGACGTGGACGCAGGGCGTGCAGATCGTCTGCCCGTTGGCGAGCTCGTGCTCACGCAGGCCGCGGTGACAGGTGGTAGCGGCGCAGGGCGTCGAGGACGGGTCGCTCATGCCGTGCTCCAGCGGGTTGTGTCGGTGCATTTGTGGTCGTGTGCTGCGCCGCTGCTGTGCTGGGCGAGTAGGCAGCACGGGTCCAGCGGGGGCGGGTTGTCGCCGAGGGCGCGGCGTCTGGCCCAGTCGTGTTCGGCGACGACGCGGTGGTGGGCGGTGTAGCTGCGGGCGGCGTCCCAGGCGAAGAGCGCGGCGGCGCATAGGCCGGGGAGGGCGAGCCAGGGGTGGGCGGTGGCGCTGTAGAG
>NZ_JBEYTO010000025.1:0-2643 GCF_040643095.1 Micromonospora sp. NPDC047467
CCCCACCCCTATAGCCCCCGCTGCCCGGCGAGGCGGCCGGAAGCCCCCTGCGCGCGCCCCAACGCACGCAGCGCGGGCCCGGTCCGGGCGGCGGGCCCACGTCACAGAACAGCCACACACCCCCACACAGGGCCCCCGTATGGCCGATGATGCCCCTTCAGCACCCACGTGTCTTGGGGGACATCGTGTTCAGAAGAGACCCGGAGAAGGCCGCGCAGAAGGAAGCACGTCGGGCGGAGAAGCGCAGGCAGCGCGAAGAGTGGGCCGCCAACAGGCAGGCCGAGAAGGAGGCCCTCAGCCAGTGGCGTAGCGCCCACCCGGCCGAGAAGACCCTCAACACCGCGGCCATGATGCGCTCGTGGCCCAGCTCCAAGTTCGGAGAGACCACGCTCGGCCCCATCCGCGGCGGGCACGCCGAGTTCATCAACGCAGGCGCCCACAAGGGCTGGACAGCCACCCGGCTCGTCGCCGGCGCGGCCACGCTGGGCGTGTCCGCCGCCGCCACCGGGCGCAAGAACAAGGGCGCCGCGGTCATCAACGTCACGTTCGGCAACGGAGCAGCCCAGACCTACAACGTGACCCCCGACAACGGCACCTTGCGCGCCGCCAACCAGTACGTCACCGCATTCAACGCTCTCGCCACGCAGCTCGATAGCGAGGCAGAGCAGGAGTAGACGTGAGGTGGCGCCCGTGGCCGGCAACCCCACCCCGATCACCCGCAGTGCGAACCCGGCAGCGGGCAGCGGGCAGCGGGCCCACCCTCACAGAACAGACACACGCTGCAACACAGCGCCTCCACACGGGCGATGATGCCCCTTCAGCACCCGCGCGTCCTTGGGGGGACCATGCACATCCGGAGAGCCACTTGCGCCGCCCTGCTCGCCGCAGCAACAGCAACTACGGGCTGCAGCGGTGGCAGCAACAGCGGCGGCAGCGAGCCCACCGCGAAGAACGAGACCACTCCCACGGCCACCGAAACCACCGCCGCACCCACTCCGTCCGAGTCAACGCCGGTCGCCCCAAGAGCAATCGGAGAGACCTTCACCTTCACCGGCGACGACGACGTCACCATGGCGGTGACCGTCATGGGCTACGAGCAGGACGTCGCCAAGAACTCCCGGTCGGCCGAAGAAGAGTTCGGCACCGACGGCTACGTCTGGGCCGCCGTCGACATCAAGGCCTGCCTCAAGAAGGGCCTGGCCGGAGTCACCCGCTACCCCTGGGCGCTCGCCTACGCCGACGGCACGCGCATCGAGCCTAGCAACGTCACGTACGGCGACTTCCCCAAGCCCGAGTACCCCTACGACGCCAAGCTGAAGGCCGGCGAGTGCGTGCGTGGGAAGACCGTCTTCCCCGTCCCCGGCAGCCAAAGGCCCGAACGCATCCTCTACACGGCCGAGAGCCTCCCTGAGAACGCGGAATGGGCAGTGCCCAAGGCGTGAATGGAGGTGGCGCCCGTGGCCGGCAACCCCCGCAACGGGCGCCCCTACCGCCGACTCTGCGCCCAGCAACGCGCCCTCGGCCTGCCCTGCTGGCGCTGTGGCCAGCGCATCGACTACAGCCTCACCGGGGCCGCCGCACAACGCTCCCGCTGGGCCTTCACCCTCGATCACGCCATCCCACTGTCACTGGGCGGCGACCTCCTCGACCCCACCAACGCCCGCAGCGCACACCGCCGCTGCAACAGCGCCCGCGGCAACCGCATCACCCAGCCCTTGGCCCGAGCCTCCCGGAGGTGGTGACCATGAGCGACCGGCGTCAACTCGCCCCACGCCAGGCCCCGCCACCACCCCGCTGGTACCAGTACAGCCACACCGCCACCGGCCTCACCTACTGGCTGCGCTACGCCATCGGCGAGCCCCGCAGCGCCGCCGCCCGCATCCCCGGCTAGCTCGCCTGCCGCTTCCTCGGCCGGCACAACCCCACCTGCATCAGACGACCAGCCCCGCACCCACGTACGTGGTGAGAGCATGGCCAGCATGAGTGACGACCTGGTGCAGTTCCTCAAGGCCCGGCTGGACGCAGACGCCGCATGGGCAGGCGATCCGGAAGGCGTGAAGGACAAGGCTGTCCGCAGCACCGCTACTTACGCGGGCATTCCGATCCAGATGGCATCCGCGGCCCTCTCTGCTGGCATTCGCATGGCGAACGGACCTGCAGACCCCCACCACGTGCTCGCGGACATCGAGGCGAAGCGCAAGATCATCGAACTCTGTCAGGCCCCTCTGGTCGAAGTCACGGGCCCCGAAGACCGACAGCGATCGTTCCTACCAGGCGAGGGAGAACCGTGGGGCCTGGACGTCCTCAAGCTGCTCGCCACGCCTTACGCTGACCACCCCGACTACCGCAAGGAGTGGCGTCGCTGACCGGAGGCGGCGCCCCTGCCCGGAGGTGACGCAGCGTGCTGTACGTCATCACCGGCCCGCCGGCCGCGGGCAAGAGCTCGTGGATCCAAGCGCACGCGACAGCGCGTGACATCGTCATCGACCTGGACCGCATCGCCCTCTCCCTCACCGGCCCGGGCGCGCCCCAGTGGAACCACGACCCGCTCGTGCAGCGGGTCGCGCAGCGTGCTCGGTTCGCCGCCATCGATGAGGCGGTCAAGCATCTGGACGAGGTCGACGTGTACCTGATCCACACCAT
>NZ_JBEYTO010000026.1:0-2533 GCF_040643095.1 Micromonospora sp. NPDC047467
GGTACCGTCGCCAGCGCCACAGACACCCGGCTGCCTGTCCTGATCCCTGCGGCCTACCGCCACAAGACACGCACGATCCGATCGATCGCCTACATCACGGGCGCGAGGGTCGGCAGCGTCACGATCTACGCGGCGAACGATGCATCCCGGCCCGGGCAGGTGTGGCTGACATCGAAACCGGCGATCGCCACAGGCGACGTCGTCCTGCCCGGCCAAGTCTCCTGGGCGGTGAGCTAGATGGCACGGCAGTCATTCGGTGCGGGCGTCGGCGACTTCGTCGTGCGTCCCGCAGACGGACTGTGGGGTGTAGGGGTCGGGGCGGTGGTCACGTTCTGGGACGCGCCCACCGACGGCACCCAGCTCACTGACCTCCTCGACGCGAGCGACTCTCCGATCACGTCGGTGACCGCCGATGAGTACGGCGCGCTGCCGCGCTTCCGCGGCCCGGACGGTGTGACCGGGATGTGGGCGGACGCCGGCGGCAGCAGCCGGGCGTGGATGGACGCCCACGGCATCACCAGCAGCGGGGGCGGCAGCGGAGGGGGCGGGGGTGGCTTCACTCAGCTCGTCCGAGTCGTCGCCTCGGCCACCGCGCCCGCCGACGTCCGGGCAGCAGCCCAGTACGTGTGCACCGGCACCGCTGACCAGACGGTGATCCAGCGCGCTCTCAACGACGCCCGCGACAACGGCGGCGGCGAGGTGCAGCTCACCGTCGGTGACTACAACTTGACGGCGCCGCTGTCTATTGAGGGCACCGACGACGTCGATGTGGAGATCGGCATCGCGCTGCGCGGGCATGGCGCACGGGCGACCATGCTGAAGGCCGGCGCAGGGATGACCTCGGCGATCCACCTGTCCAAGGTGGTCCGGGTTCACCTGTCGGACTTCGGCATCACGATCGGCGGGGCCACGCACGGCATCTCCTCGTCCACCACCAACGGCACCAGGTCCGGGCACCGCTCGTTCTGGAACTCCACCTTCACGAACCTGCAGATCAACGGGCCGTGGAACGGGTCCCACACCGGGTGGGCGCTGCACCTTGGATCCCCGTTCCGCAGCGTTTTCGAAAACCTGGAGATCGGCGGCGTCGGCAACGGCATCCGCATGTTCTCCGAGCACGCCGACTTCAACCCCGGCGACAGCACCGTCAACCGCGTGTTCGTGGAGACGCTCGGCAACAACCGGGTCGCCTACCAGGTCGACTCCACCACCAGCGTCGGTGTCATGAACCAGATCGAGTTCACGATGTGCGAGGCCATCGCGAACGGCAGCGGCTGCACCGGCATCCAGCTGTCCGGCACCGGGCCCGTCAACCACACACACTGGCGTGGCGTCAACTTGGAGCAGTTCGACAAGCTCGTCGACGTGCAGCGCGGGAGCGGCAACACCTTCCGCCTCAACTACGTCGAGCTCCGCGCCGCCGCGGGTCTGACCGCGTTCACGTTCGGCGCGAACGCCTACAACAACAGCGTCCTGTCCTGTGGCCTGCTGTACACCGAGAACAACTGCCTGCTGTACGCGGACGGCAACACCTCCCTGCCGTCGCAGCCGAACAGCATCGAGCGCACACGGATCTTCGCCAACGGCACCGCTGCGGTCACCGGCACCGCGAACTCGGCGGGGACGACAATCCGCAGAGGCATCGTCGGCTCGGGCACCGGCACGATCTCCGTCCTGCACACTCCCGGCATCACGGCCCCCTCGCAGGTGATCCCCCTCACCGACGCGGCGACCATCGCCACCGACGCCAGCAGGGGCAGCCACTTCAAGGTCACGATGGCGGGCGACCGCACCCTCGGCGTGCCGACGAACCCCACGGACGGGCAACGGATCATGTGGGAGGTCGTCGCCTCCGGCGCGGCCCGCACCCTCACCCTCGCCGGCGGCGCGGGCGGCTTCGCTTTCGGGTCGGACATCACCGGCCTCACCGCCACCGCGTCTGGGAAGACCGACTTCCTCGGCGCGGTCTACAGCGCCAGCGCCAACGCGTGGCGGGTCGTCGCCTACGCCAAGGGGTACTGATGCCCGCCCTCGCAACGCTGGTCGACACCTTCGACGCCGGCACCATCAACACCAGCCTGTGGACCGGCAACTACGGCACCGTCAGCCAGGTCGGCGGCCGGGCCCGCGTCGCCTGCGCGAGCACCTACTCCGCGTTCGCCTCGGCCGCCGCGTACACCCTCGCCGGATCATCCGTGTACATCCGGGTGTACCCGCCCGCCGCGGGCGGGGCCACGACCTCGGCCTACGCCCTGCTAGCGGTGCTGTCCGGAACGGATGGAACCGAGGCCGGGGTCATGCTCAATGCAGCGACCGGCAAGATCCGCTTCCAATCAAACACCGCGTACTGGGACGCTGCCGCCGTAGAGCTGACCTATGACCCGGTGGCCCACGCCTGGGTGCGGCTTGCCGAGGCCGGCGGAACCCTGACCTGGTCTACCAGCCCGGACGGCACCGCGTGGATGACCAGGCGCACCCTCGCCACCCCCGCGTGGATCACCAGCGGCACCACGCTCTCGCTGCTCCTGCAATC
>NZ_JBEYTO010000027.1:0-2442 GCF_040643095.1 Micromonospora sp. NPDC047467
GCAATCCCGCCGCGACAGCGGGACCGCGGACTACGCCGAGTTCGACAACTGCAACACCCTGGGCGGCACGGGGCCGGGTCCCGATCCCTCCGCCGCAAGGAAGGCTGCCTTCCTTGCCTTCCTCTGAGCCCGGCCCGCTACCGAGCCCCGCCGTATCCGGCCGGGGCTTTCTCTATGCCCTGGAGGCGCCCGTGGCCACGCCACTTACTGCTGCTGAGTTCCTCGCCGCCCTCAGAGCCGAGGGCGTGACCGTCGTCGAGGTCGGCGACTGGAAGAACCACAACCGCAACGCGAAGGGACCGTGGGGTCCGGTGCACGGGGTGATGATCCACCACACCGTCACCAAGGGCACGGCGAACACGGTGAAGATCGTGCGCGACGGGTACGCAGGACTGCCCGGCCCGCTCTGTCACGGCATGATTGCCAAGGACGGGCGCGTGCACGTGGTCGGCTGGGGCCGCGCCAACCATGCAGGGTTGGGAGACCCGGACGTCTTGTCCGCGGTCATCGCAGAGCGGCGGCCGCCCGTCGACGACGAGGCCACCGTCGACGGCAACCGGGCCTTCTACGGTTTCGAGTGCGAGAACCTCGGCGACGGCCGCGACCCCTGGCCCGAGGAACAGATCGAGGCCATCGTCCGCGTCATCGCTGCGCTCTGCCGGCAGCACGGATGGGGCGCCCGGTCGGCGCTGCGGCACCTGGACTGGCAGCCCGGCAAGGTCGACCCACGCGGACCCGGCATGGACTGGGAGCAGGTCCTCGACCGCGTCACCACGCGGCTCGCGGGGACCAAGGCCGCGCCCGCGCCCGTCCCCGCGCCGGCCCCGCTGCCCACGCCGACCCGGCCGACCGTGTCCCTGTCCAAGCTGATCGCCGCTGCCCGGTCGAACCCGGCCGCGAAGGGCACGCCCGTCACCTACGCCGGGGTGCGCACCGTGGAGGCCGCGCTCGTCGACGAGGGCCTGCTCGCCAAGGTCTATCTGGACGGCCACTACGGCACGGCCACCAAGGACGCCATGAGCGGCTGGCAGGAGCGGTGCGGGTACCGCGGCCGCAAGCCCGGCGAGCCCGCCGACGGCATCCCCGGCAAGGACTCCCTCAGCCGCCTCGCTGCCAAGCACGGGTTCACCGTCACCGCCTAACCCGGAAGGAACCCCATGAAGATCTCCAAGGTGTGGAAGGCGGTCGTGTCGGGCGCTGCAGCGGGCGCTGCCGCTGCGGCCACCGCAGTGCAGGACGGCACGGTCACCGCCGCCGAAGGCCTCACGATCGCCCTGGCGGTGCTCGGCGCGCTCGGCGTGACCTGGGCCGTGCCCAACCGACAGGCGACCCCGCCGACCGACGCCTGAGCGGAGTAACCGATGGCCGACGAGCAGCTGTCCAATGGCGAACTCGGCCGGCAGATCGGAGCCCTACAACTACTGATCTCCACACGGTTCGCGGAGCTGAACAGCCGCCTCGACAAGGTCGTGTCACTGGACGTCTACACGATCCAGACCACGCACGTCGACCAGCGGCTGGCCCAACTCCAGGCGGACATTCAGCAAGTGCGCACCGAACGAGACCAGCTCGAGGACCACTTCGAGCAGTACCAGCTTGCCGAACGGGACCGGCGTGAACAGGAGCGGCAGAAGCGCCTCTACCAGGCCGTCATCCCCGTACTGCTTGCCCTGTTGTCCGCAGCGATCGCCGTATGGGCGGTGGTGTCCGCATGAGCACAGCCCGGAGAAAGCCCCACCTCCGCCGCAGGCGGGTGCCGCGCGCCGAGGCCCTGATCGCGGCCACCGCCCTGCTGTTCGCCGCGTTCATGGGCTGGCTCGCCGTGCAGGTCGTGACCTTGTCGGTGGACCTTCGCACCGCCAACAGCGCCCGCGACGCGCTCGCCCAGCAGGTGCAGCATCTGGGGCACACCCCGATCGCCGGGCCGCCAGGGTCCCGTGGCCAACCCGGAGAGAGCGTGACCGGACCCCGCGGGCCGCAGGGCGAACCGGGCCCGGCCGGACCGCCCGGCCCATCGGGGTCTCCCGGCCCGTCAGGCAAGCCGGGCAGGAACGGTACGGCTGGCAGCGACGGACAGGACGGCACCCCGGGCACCCCCGGCGCTACGGGCGAGCCCGGGGCCGCAGGCGCGGCTGGACCGGCAGGCCCGCAAGGCGAGCAGGGGATCCGCGGCGAGCAGGGACCAGCCGGACCGGAAGGCCCCGCAGGCAAGGACGGGCGGGACGGGAAGGACGGCAAGGACGGACGCGACGCCCCCGCCTGCCCCGACGGGTACAGCCCCCAAGCCCCGGCGTGGGATCCGGACGCGCTCGTCTGCCGCAAGGATGGCGCGCCGCCACCCAACCAGCCCGGCAACAACAGCGACGGCCCGCAGGCGCTGGGTCTCGACCCATACCGCCGCCAGTACCCATGACCACGGCCCCGCTCTCCCCATGTGGGATG
>NZ_JBEYTO010000028.1:0-2214 GCF_040643095.1 Micromonospora sp. NPDC047467
CGCGCAGCTCCCCACTAGGCACGAGGAATACATGACCGACCTCATCCGCAAGGGCGAAGGCCAGCCACTCCGAGACGCGATGAAGCGCCAAGGCGTGACCCAGGCCGAGCTCGCCGCTCGAACCAAGGCGGTCGACGTCCGCGGGCGGGGGGTGAGTGCCGCAACCGTCGCCAAGGTCACCGGCAGTGGCACGACGGCGGCCGACTGGTGCAGGGGTCGGACGGCGTGGCTGATCGCCACGGCGCTGGATGAGCCCCTCCAAGCCCACTTCGACATGCCCACAGTTTCTACAGACACAGTGAAAGGGTGTAAAGCCCATGGCGAGTCAGACCCTCGCTGAGCGCACCGAGATCCTCCGCCCGGCCGGCATCGCACCGCTCCTCGCCACCGAGGAGCTGCGAGCGCACTTCGGTGTCTCGCGCTGGACGGTCAACGCGTGGGTGAAGGACAAGGGGTGCCCCGTCGTGCGGCTCCCCGGTGGTAACCGCCGCTTCAACCTCACCGCCGTCGAGGCGTGGCTCGCCGCACAGGGCGAGGGCGCCGAGCAGGCCCGCGCCGAGCAGGCGCGTCGGGCGATCTCCGCTCGCTACTAACCCCTTGATGCGCCGAAGGGTCGCCCGCTTGCCCGCCTGGCGACCCCACGACCCGGCGCCCTTACCCACAGAAAGAAGGTCACCGGTGACCACCGAGATTACCGAACAGACCACGCCCACCGACCCGCTCCGCACCACGTACATGGCCGCGACCGCGCTCGCCGCCAGGCTCGTCGACCAGGCGCAGATCCTGCCGGACACCGTCGAGACCCGCCGCGAGCTCGGCACCGACACCTACGGCGTCCGCTTGCACTACGGCACCGGCCTCACCGCCGGCCGCGGCGTCCTTAAGACGGCGGCCGCCGTGGACACCGAGGTGACCCGCGACGACGTCCGCGACGACGTCGTCTGGATCGAGGCGCACGCCACCGTCGACGGCATCCCCCTCATCGCCCGGGCACTGACGAACACCGCCGATGCCGACCAGCTCCTGGCCGCGAGCGACGAGGCGGAGGACCCCGAGGCGACGCAGCAGATCCCCACCGTGGACACGTCCCCCACGGCCGTGCCGGCCCTGTCGGTTCCGGGCATCTTCGCCGTGCGGCCGCTCGCCGCCATGAAGGCCGCTTCCTCGTCGGAGAGCGACGCGTGAGCCGGGCCCTGCAGCACCAGCTGCACAGCATCCTGCAGACCGCGACCGCGACCCTCGACCTGCCCCTCGAGAGGGGACACCTCGAGGGCCTGGCCGTCGAGGTCACCCCGGCCATCCGCGCCCTGCTCGCCACGACTCCGGCCGCCGCCGAGGAGGACGCGCCCGTCCGCTGCGCCCTCACCGCCGAGGCGCAGTTGGAAGAGGCGGTCGGCGTGCGGATCACCGAGTACGCCGGCTGCATCTCCCGCATCGGGGTCGACGTCGACGAGGACTCGCCCGCCGCCGTGCTCGCGGCCGAGCTGCGGGGGCGGCAGCCGGACGTCATCGCCACCTCCGTCCCCGACGGCAAGTATCTGGCCTTGACCGTACGGCCGCAGTCCCTGGACGCCTGGCGCTGGTGGCTCGACAAACTCGGCATCGCCGCCGAGGCCGTGACCCAGCAGGGCAACACCGCGCACGCCGTAGGCGTGGTGGGTGACGTCGCCGTCGAGGTGTGCGGGGACGGCGTGCCCGAGCTGCAGGTGGACGCGTCGGCAGCCCGGTGGACTCGGTTCCTCGCGCCGGTGCAGGCCCTGCGTGAACCGGCGGGTGACGTCTGATGCCCGCCGCGACCGCCGCCCAGTGGCTCACCGCCGCCAGCATCGGCACCGCCGCATTCGCTCCGGGCGCGCTGCTCATCCTCGGCCTGGACCACGACCTCACCCCCCGCATGCCGCACGTCGACCTGGAGCCCGCCCAGCGCGCCGCGCAGCAGGCCCGGACCCGGCTCGCCGCATGGCTCATCGCCCTCGCCATCGCCTCGCAGCTCGAGCAGCCGAAGGAGGCGACCCGCTGATGCCCGCCACGCCCAAGCCGACGATCACGCAGGCCGGGCTCCACCGGGTGTGCTGCAACTCCAAGGACGGCGCCGCCCACTCCACCAGCAAGGCGCGCTGGGAGCTGTACCTGGTCGTCTACAACTCCACCGTCCCCTGGCCCGAGTAGGCGTGGCGCGTCTCCCGGCGGGACCAGGTTCCGGCCATCTCCGAG
>NZ_JBEYTO010000029.1:0-2018 GCF_040643095.1 Micromonospora sp. NPDC047467
CGCAGCTCGAGCGAGCGGAGATGGACGACGTCCTGTCGAACATCCTGGCCGAGGCGCTCGCCAAGGGGGAGGACTCCGCGATCGACGCGATGGTCCCGCACATGCGGAAGCTCGCCCACAACCGGGACGACGTCACCGCCGCCCTCGAGGCGGTGGGAAAAGGCCACCTGGTGCGGGCCCGCAAGGGCTCCGAGGGCTGATCGCCCAGTACCGGTGGCTGCTCGCGCACTACCTGCACATCCGCCCGTGGGAGATCCACCGCCTGTCCGCTGACGAACTGGAGTCGGCGGTCGCCTGGATCAACCAGCACATCAGCCGGAGGGGGTGACCGGTGGCCGAGCGTCTCACCTTCACACTGACCGGTCGCGATGAACTGTCCCGCGTCCTCAACGGGACGGCGAACTCTGCCGACCGGCTGCGGCTGCGACTGTCCGGGATCGGAGCCGACGCCGACGGCCAACTGCGTGATCTGCGCGGCCGGTTCCTGTCCGCCGATGAGGCGGCCCGCCGCCTGGGCGACTCCACCCACGGCACCCGCGACTCGATGGGACTGCTGCGGGACGAGGCCGGCAAGCTCGGCGAGGCACTGAAGACGAACCTCATCAGCCCGCTGCCGGCGGCGATCCCGATGGCGGCCGGGCTCGCGAGCACGGCGGGCGCGCTCGCCGCGCAGCTCGGCGCGGTCACCCTGTCCGCGGCCGCGTACGGGCTCGCGCTGGCTCCGCAGATCGGCGCCATCGGTGAGGCCATCGCCGCACACGAGAAGTACACGGACGCGGTCGACTCCTCGGGCGCTACCTCGCAGGAGGCGGCCAAGGCCCAGGCCGACTACCTGAAGACGCTCAACGACCTGCCGCCCGCGACGCGGGAGGCCGCGGTCGCGGTCGGGCTGCTGAAGGACAACTTCGCGGACTGGTCCGACGAACTTTCCGGCGACGTGATGGCCCCGGTCACCAAGGGCCTCGCGGTCGCGAACGCGTTGCTGCCCAAAACCACGGGCCTGGTCAAGGGCGCGTCCACGCAGTTCGACCGGCTGATCACCATCGCCGGCGGTGCCGTCCAGACGCCGGGGTTCGACCGGATGACCGACAAGGTCACCAACTTCGCCAACCGGACGTTGAGTAACGCCGTCGACGAGCTCACCGTCTTCCTCGCCAAGGCGCAGGCCGGTGAGCTCGACAACAGCGGCATGCAGCGGTTCATGGACTACTGCCGCGAGCAAGGCCCGGCGGTGTGGGACACGCTCGGAAACATCGGCGAGGCGCTGGTCAACGTCCTCGATGCCGGCTCCGATGTCGGGGTCGGCATGCTGGACGTGATCAACGCCCTGTCCGGGATTGTGTCGGCGGTCCCGCCCGAGGGCATCGCCCTGGTCCTCCAGCTGGCCATCGCCATCCGGGCGGTGAAACTCGCGGCCGTCGGAGTGGGCACAGCCAAGGCCGCGCTGCTCGCCCTGGGCACTCAGGTGATGGCACTCCGTACGGCGGCGGCTGGGGCGCCTGGCGCGATCGGCGCGGTCACCGCGGCGATCGGCGGCCTCTCCCGCGGGGCCAAGCTGGCGATCGCCGGCACCGGGCTGGGCCTGCTCCTCATCGCGCTCACCGAGCTGCGGCAGCGGGGCAAGTCCACGCCTCCGGACATCGACAAGCTGACCACATCGCTCGGCATCCTCGGCCGCACCGGCAAGGTCACGGGCGAGGCCGCGCGGGTGATGGGCAAGGACATGGACGGTCTGGCCTCTGCGGTTGACCGTGTCGCCGGCGGCGGCTCCGGCATGGACAAGTTCAACGACACGATGAACTCGATCTTCACCTTGGGCATGTCGGACTCGAACTCCATGAGCAAGGCCAAGGAGGAGATCGACGGGATCGACAAGGGTCTCGCCAACCTGGTCAAGAGCGGCCAGGCTGAGCTGGCTGCCGCCGCTCTCGACGACATGGTCAAGAAGCTGGGGCTCAGTGGGGAGGCTGCTGCTGAGTTCCGTGGCCAGCTTGTCGACTACAAGGATGCGCTGGCCG
>NZ_JBEYTO010000030.1:0-1954 GCF_040643095.1 Micromonospora sp. NPDC047467
GGCGCTGGCGACGGTACCGCCCGTCCTCGAGAAGTTGCCCAGCCTCAGGTGCACGGTCCCCGCCTGGTAATCAAGCACCGAGTCGGCTGTCTTCGACCAGCCCGAGACGGCGGCGTCGACCACCAGCCAACTGCTGTCCTCGTACACGAGCTTCCAGGCGCTGCCGTTCCATACCCGCACTTGGCCGGTGTCGGTCTCGAAGCACATCTCACCGATGACCGGGTTTGTGTTGCGGTGGTTTGAAGAGCAGGGCCGGATCCTGCTGCCCACGTACAGCTCGCCGCGGGTCACGGTCACCGCGGCTGCCCCGGTGAGCACCGTCACCCCGGCCAGGAGGACCTCGTACACGCCAGTGTCACCGGTCTGCTGGGTCAGCCCGGGCGTACCACCGCCGGGGGTGCCCTGCTTGACGACGGCCCGCACAGTCCAGGTGGAGCGGTCCAGGCGCAGCACCACCCGGTCGGTGCGGGTCTGCCCGCTGGTGTTGGGGGCGATGGGCAGGGTCACGGTGGACGTGCCGGACGTCCAGGCGTGCCCGCGCACCGACGCCTCGACACCTGCGCGGATGTTGACCTGCAGGCCAGCGCCGGCGGAGACCACGGCGGTATCGCTGGGGCGGCCGTACACACCGTCGTCGCTGAACCGGCTGGCGATCTTCTCGTACTCGACGTCGGTGATAGCCCTGCTGTTGTGGGCCGGGGACGGCCAGGAATCTTGTGCCACTGCTACCTCGCTTCCATTCGCCCGAGCCGGCGGGCCAGGTCTCGCACGGTGCGCACCGTGGCCGTGGTGGTGGTCTTGTCGCTGTTGCCGACGACCGAGGTGACGACCTCGCCCTCGTCGGCGGTGGCCTCGAGCCGGATGCTCTGCACGATGTCGGCGACCTCGAGGCCCGTCGGCAGGGCGACGGTGACGCGGTCGCCGAGGACGTAGTCCCGGCCTGCCTTGAGGTCCTCGGTGTCCACCGTGACGGTGGCGAGGGACGCCTGAGGGTTGTCGTCGCCGAGGGCGAGCGTCCCGGCCTGGGTGAGCTCCCCGCCGAAGTCGTCCAGGGTGCCGGTCTTATCGATCAGTTTCTCGACCCGGTACCAGTCGGCGGCCGCGCCGGAGGTGACCTCGACGTAGACGCGGATGTTGGGCGGGGTGGCCTGCTCGTCGGGGTCCCCGCCGCCCTGCACCAGTTCGGACGTGGCCAGCGGGGCGCCCATCGTGAAGGACAGTGAGCGCAGGTTGCCCAGCCCCTGGGAGAACCGGGCGGTGCTGGTGCGGTTGGCGGGCTTGTACACCCCGAACTTGATCTGGTCGCCGACCTGCCGCGTGCGGATACCGAGGCCGTCGGTGGCGGCGACGGTGCGGCAGGCGTCGAGTAGCGGCTCGAACCGTGTGCTGAGGGAGCGGTTGCCGCCGACGCCGGCGACGTCGTCGAGGACCAGGCGCTCAATCCTGCGGGCTGCCAGGGCGCCGGGCCCACAGTTCTCGTTCACCAACTGCCTGATGATCGTCTCGGCGTTCTGCCCGCTGAAGGTCCGCAGCCGGTCGGTGATCGTGTCCTGGTTGGCGAACGCCTTGGTGGGCTCTGGGTAGGTGAGGTAGCCGGCCACCCGCGCCAGGTCGTCGCTGAAGCGGACGGTCACGGTGCCCGGGGCCGGGTTCTGTTCCAGGTCCCACTGGTAGTCCTGCGGCTCCTCCATCGGCCCCGCACACCAGACGCCCTGGTCGCGGACGACGACCAGGCGGTGGCCGGGCTGCAGCAGCTCCAGGACCTCCGGCCACGCCGGCAGCACCACTGACCCCGACGCGGGCGCGTTGTAGTTCAGGTCGACCGCGAGCCTGGTCCACCCGCTCAGCGGGTCACCAACCACCTTCAGGTTGCGGTCGGTGACCAGCAGTTGGACTGCCACCGGCTCACCCCCTTACGCGGTCTCGTACCTCGGATGGAACGTGAGGTCGACGG
>NZ_JBEYTO010000031.1:0-1895 GCF_040643095.1 Micromonospora sp. NPDC047467
CCGCCCCCGACGGGGGCGGGGGCGGAGGCCCGTTCAGCGCATCACTGCAACTCTCAGTCAAGGAGTGAGCATGTCTGCACCTGTCATCGAAGCAGTCTCGGCGAGGACCCTCGTCGACGAGGACTTTTTCACGCGGCTGAGCGCCCGCGTGGCCAAGACACACGGCCTGGACCAGGAGGCGGCCGAGCAGATCACGGAACAGGACCTCGCCAACCTGGCCACCTGCGCCCAGAAGCCGAAGGTGGCACCGTCCCTGTTCATGAGCCGGACCGTGGACCCGGCCTGGCACTCCTTCATGGAGTACACCCACCAGTACGACGACTTCTTTACCTCCCGCGGCTGGCCCAAGGTCCACCACAACCCGTGCGACGGCCACGGCGGCGCGACCTACCCGCCCGCGGCCGAGGTGCTGCCGCTCACCGTGGCGGCGATCGAGGCCGCCGGGTACATGGTCCGCCCGGAGTTGTGGCAGGCCGGCGTGGATTGCGAGGACACGTGCGGTGACGACGGCAAGGGTGGGAACCCGCTGCCGACGTGCGAGCACAGCGTCTGACCTGGGCAAGATCCGGTAGGTGATGTCGGCCCCCGCTCCTACAGTGGCGGGGGCCGGCGCACGAGGAGAGGCGGAACAGATGACGAGAGCGATGTCCGGGCGGGGCCGGATCACGGTCTTCTCTATGCTGCACGGCTGGCCAGGCCACTACTGCGTCCTCGCCTACACGACCGCCGGACGCTTCGGCGATGTTGCGGCCCTCGGTGTCATCCCCATCGAGGGGCTCGAGTTCGAGCCGGGCGACCTCTTCGCGATGGCGGGGCGGCACCAGCCGACCAGCCTGTACGGGCAGCCGCCGGAGCACGCACGCGCGGCCTGGCTCGCCTGCACCGGGTTCTCCGCACGGCTGACGCCGAAGCCAGACACGGTCAACTTCGATGACGCCGCCTGGTCCCTGGACATGACCCAGCAGGTGACGATGGCCAAGCCCATGTACGGGCACGAGCACGTCGCCGCGGGCCGGCTCCGGCTGGAGGACCCCGAGCTGATGGAGCAGGCGCGCGCCGTCTTCCAGGGGCACCTGGCGGGCGCGTAGGCGATCCCGGCCGGCCCCGCTCGTCCGCTCCCCCGTGGCGGATGGGCGGGGTCTCTTAGCTGAGGGCGGCGCGCAGCACCGCGGTGACGTCAGTGTCGGGGTCGGCGGCGAGCAGGACCTCCGTCGCCTGCTGGATCACCTCGTCGCAGGCGTCCGGTGGTGCTGCGGTCAGCACCTGGCGCAGCCATGCGAGGACCTCGCCGGCCTCAGCCGGCGGCGGGGTCTGCCACGGCAGCGGCAGACCGTCGCTGGCGTACGGAGCCGCTGGCAGTCCGACGCGCTCCGGGTGCACGCATACAGGGACGCCGGCCGCGGTGAAGCGGTGGCCGGTCTCCGGGTCGAAGGGGCATGCCCGACTGGGGCGGTCGACGACGTCGAACTTCCCGCCCGGGTGCCTCAGGGACGGGCAGACACCGCACACCGGCCGGCCGTCCGCCGCGAACGCGTCGCGCCCCGTCATCCCTGCACCACCTCGCTGTGATGGGCAGCAAGGTAACCGATGCGAACCGGGCGCCACGCCTCATCCTGAGGAAGCCACCCGGTAGAGGAGGCCTCGCTCGTCCGCTTCCCCCGTGGCGGATGGGCGGGCCTTCCTACCTCACAAGGTCGGCGAGCGGGGTGTCGAGCGCGGCAGCGATGCGAATGAGCGTGTCGACCTTGGGCGAGGCGTGTCCCTGCTCGATGCGGTTCAGGGACTGGCGGTCCATGTCGGCCCGTTCGGCGAGGCGTTCTTGGGTGAGGTTGGCCTCGAGGCGTACGGCGCGGATGCGGTCTCCGATGGCCCGTCGGCGGGCGATGACCCAGTCG
>NZ_JBEYTO010000032.1:0-1719 GCF_040643095.1 Micromonospora sp. NPDC047467
GCATCGAGCTCGCCGAGAGCGCCCACCTGCTGCTGGACCCGTGGCAGCAGCTCGGCCTGCACCACTCCCTCGCCGAGGATGACGAGGGCCGGTGGACGTCGCTCGAGGTGGTGCTCAACGTCGCCCGGCAGAACGGCAAGGGCGGATTCCTCGAGGCCCGCCAGCTCGGCGAGGTGATCCTGTTCGGTGGCCGGTTGGTCATCCACACCGCGCACCAGTTCAACACCGCGCAGGAGTCGTTCCTGCGCCTCGACCAGATCTTCGAGGGCTCCTACGACCTGAGCCGCCGGGTCAAGCGCGTGAGGCGCTCGCACGGCGAGGAGGGCTTCGAGTTCTTCAACGGCGCGAGGATCAGGTTCCTGGCGCGCGGCGGGGACAGCGGCCGAGGGTTCTCCGGCGACCTGGTCATCATGGACGAGGGCATGAAGCTGCGGGCGGCCCCCGTGGGCGCCCTGATGCCCGTGCTGTCGGCCCGGCACAACCCGCAGCTGGTGTTCACCGGGTCGGCGGGGCTGGGCGACGAGAGCGAGCAGCTGGCGCTGCTACGGGCACGGGCGATGGCGGAGAACGGCCCACCGGACCCGTCGCTGTGCTACCTCGAGTTCTCCATCGACCACCACGTCAAGGAGTGCCCGACCGACCCCGAGGGCCGCATCGTCTGCGAGGCGCACGACGACCGCAACGACGAGCGGTCGTTCGCCCGGGCCAACCCCGCGCTGGGGATCCGTATCCGGACTGCGTACGTGCTGCAGGAGATGCGCGCCATGCGGCCGGACCTGTTCGACCGTGAGCGCCTGGGCGTGGGCGACTACCCGGAGGTAGCGGACGAGACCTGGCAGGTCATCCCCAAGGACAAGTGGGACGCCGTAGAGGACCAGCGCTCGCGGCCTGGGGACCCGGTGGCGTTCGCGATCGACGTGAACCCAGAGCGGACGTGGGCGTCGATCTCCGTGGCCGGTGCGTCCGGTGACGGGGTGCACGCCGAGGTCGTGCGGCACGAGCCCGGTACGGACTGGGTCGTCGCCTGGGCTACCGAGCGTGACCAGAAGTGGGGGCCGTGCGCGTGGGTGATCGACGAGGGCGGCCCGGCCGGCACGCTGGTGCCGGCGCTGAAGAAGGCGCTGACGTACGAGGACAATCCGGAGTGTGAGGACCGCTCTCACCTGGTGGTTTCCCCGAAGGTGCGTCAGCTGGCGCAGGCCTGCGGGCAGTTCTACGACCGCGTAAGCAACGGCACGCTGCGTCACCTCGGGCAGTCGAACCTGACCGCGGCGCTCGCCGGCGCGCGCAAACGGGACCTGGGTGACGCATGGGCATGGGCGCGCAAGAGCGACGGCGTCGACATCAGCCCGCTCGTGTCCGCCACGAACGCGGTGTGGGGGTGGGAGATGTTCCACGACGTCGAGCCGGAGGAAGGGGCGCCGAACCTGTGGTGACGCCAAGGAGAGTGCTGCTGGCGTGCGAGGTCACGTTCGTCGTCCTGGCCCTGGTGGGGGTGGCGCTGGTGAACGTGCCCGCGGCGCTGATGCTGGGCGGGCTGGCGGGGGTGCTGGCGTGCGAGCGTGCGCTGGTCGACAAACGTGCCGCTGGGGCGCGGCACGGTGGGGATGCGGCGGGGGGTGGGCGGCAGTGAGCGGGCGTCTTCGCCCCAGGCCGGGCGGGCACCGTGCAGGAGGTGTTCCAGGCGGCCACCAAGACCTACTACGGCACCGACGGGGC
>NZ_JBEYTO010000033.1:0-1623 GCF_040643095.1 Micromonospora sp. NPDC047467
AGACGGACGAGGCCGCGGCGAGCGCACGGGACTCTGGCGCGTCGTGGGCCGAGGTCTCTGCCATCTACGAGCGTGGCCGTGGGCAGCTCATCAAGAACGCCGTGCAGATGGGCCTCAACACCACCCAGGCGAAGAAGCTGGCCGATCAGATCCTCGGCACGCCGGACAAGACGGCGTACCTGAAGGGTGACATCGACGACCTCGAGCGGAAGATCGCCGATGCCAAGGACAGGCTGGCGAAGGCTCCGTCGTCGAAGACGGCGAAGATCAAGGGTGAGATCTCGGACCTGGAAAGGAAGTTGGCCCAGGCCCGGGCCGAGCTCGCCAGCGTCCAGAGCAAGACGATCGTCATCACCACGGTCCGGCGTACGAGGGCGGAGGCCAGCACGATCAGCCGGCCGTACTCGGGCGAGGGCCACCTGTCCAAGACGGCCTATGGCGGCCGGGTGCGCGGGTACGCCGTCGGCGGGGATGTGCAGTATTTCCCGGACGGCGGTTACATCTCGGGGCCGGGCGGGCCGAGGGAGGACAGCATCCTCGCCCTGTTCGCCTCCGGGGCGGTGGGGCGCGTGTCGAACACCGAGTATGTGGTCCAGTCGTCGTCGGTGAACAAGTACGGCATCCCGTTCCTCAACGCGCTGAACCAGGGCCTGCTGAACCCGGCCCTGGTCCGGGCGGCGGGATTCGCCGGCGGCGGATACGCGGGCGGTGGGTTCACGTACTCGCCGACCGCCTCGACGGCAGCGAAGATCTCCACGTCCACAGTGGCGAGCTGGTACGACCAGGACATGCAGCGGCTGAAGGACGCGTGGGCCCAGCTGAACGAGGCGATGCGCGCCCAAGCCAAGAAGAGCACCGCGGCAACCCGGAAGGCAGTGGCCGACGCCCAGAAGGCCGTGAACGCGGCAGACCGGGCGCTGGGCCTCAAGGCCGGAACAAAGGCTTCCGGGTTCAGTCTGACCGGCTACTCGACGAACCTGAAGGAGGCGGTCCAGAAGTCCGCGGCGTGGGAGCGGAACCTCGCCAAGATCGGCAAGCGGGCCGGTGCGGATGTCGAGCAGACGCTGCGGGACATGGGCGAGTCGGGGCAGGCCCTCGTCGCCTCGCTCGCCAAGGCGACGGGCAAGCAGTTCAACGAGGTGGTCGCCAACCTCAAGAAGCTGGCCCCGACCGCGAAAGCCACGCTGGCCGACTACACCCGGCAACTCAACGCCTCGACCAGCAGCAGCAAGAAGTTCCAGGACAACCTGCTGAAGCTGTCGGCCGCGGGCTACGGGGACCTCGCGATGCAGCTGGCGGGGCAGGGCGACGCGGACGCCATGGCGATCGCCGCCGCGGCGGTCAAGTCCCCCGCCGCGGCGAAGAAGGCCAACGCAGCGGTCAAGGCCAACGAGAAGCTGCTGAGCTCGGACGAACTGGCGGCGGCATCGCAGCTGCTGGGTGCGCTGTCCGGGAAGAAGAACGCCACCGTGGCGGACGTGGTGAAGGCCGGGGTGAGCTGGCCGATGATCGCCCACCTCGCCCCGCTCTACGCCAAGCAGATCAAAGCCATCCCCGGCAGCGCTGCTTTCGTGAAGGACATGAAGGAGCGCGGCATCGCGCTCGCAGGTGGCGGGCTCCTGC
>NZ_JBEYTO010000034.1:0-1556 GCF_040643095.1 Micromonospora sp. NPDC047467
CGTCACGGACGACTGGGGCACACGGCACGTCCTGACGCCCCGGGAGATCCTGCACATCCCGGGGCTGGGCTATGACGGGCTGACCGGCTGCTCGCCCGTACGGCTGGCTATGCAGGGCATCGGGCTCGCGCAGGCCGCCGAGAAGTCCGCGGCGAAGCTGTTCGGCAACGGCAACATGATCGGCGGCGTGCTCCAGACCGAGCAGCGCCTGGACCAGGACCAGGCCGCCCGGCTGAAGGAACGCTGGAAGGCCAAGATGTCCGGCGTCCACAACGCGCACGAGATCGCCGTGCTGGACTCCGGGGGCTTTTTGAAGCCGGTCGCCATGCCCAACACGGACGCGCAGTTCCTGGAGTCCCAGCAGTTCCAGGTGGTGGAGATCGGCCGCATGTTCGGCGTGCCCCCTTTCCTGCTCATGAGCACGGAGAAGAGCACGTCGTGGGGCACCGGACTGGAGCAGCAGGTCCAGGGCTGGGTCACCTTCGACCTCAACCCGACATGGCTGACACCGACCGAGCAGCGGATCACCAAGGAGCTGATGGCCCGCGAGGAGTACGCCTCGTACCAGATGGGCGGGCTGCTGCGCGGAGACAGCGCGGCGCGGGCGACGTTCTACCGGGCCATGCGGGACGTCGGTGCGTTCAGCGCGAATGACGTGCGGGCGCTGGAGGAGCTGCCGCCGCTGCCGGATGGCAAGGGCGGCGACGTCTACCTGCAGCCGATGTACATGGCTCCCCTCGGCTACGACCCGTCCGCGGCGGGCGGCGAGCAGCCGGCGGCGGGGTCGAACAAGGCGCGGGCGGCCGCGCTGATGGCGGAGGCGCAGCGGCTGATGCTGACCCCCGACGAGGAGGAAGGTTCCTGATGAGGACTCTGACGAGGACGACGACTGAGGAGCGCCGCCGCCTGCCTCTCTCGACGGCGGACGTGGTGATACGCGCCGCCGAGGGCGACGGTGGTATCGAGCGGTTCCGTGGGTACGCGGCGAAGTTCAACTCCCGCACGGCGATCGGCAATCCGCTGCGCTGGGGGTTCTACGAGGAGATCGCGCCGGGCGCGTTCACCAAGACGCTGCAGGAGGGGGACGCCAGGTTCCTGGTCGACCACGACTCGTACTACGTGGTGTCTCGGGTGTCGGCCGGCACGCTGTCCCTGGCCGAGGACGCTGCGGGGCTGCCGGTCGATTCGGAGCTGGACCCGGCCCTGTCGTACGTCGGCGACCTGAAGGCGAACGTCCGCAACGGCAACATCACCGGCATGTCCTTCGGCTTCTACGTCCTGAAGGACCAGTGGTCGACGGAGACGATCGACACCTCGGAGGGGCCGGCTGAGGTGGAGGTGCGGCGGATCCTCGAGGTCCGCCTCATCGAGGTCAGCGCGGTGACGTTCCCCGCGTACGAGGACACGGAGGCCGAGCTGGCCAGCGTTGCCTCGGCGCTCGTGCAGCGCGGCGACCAGGCGGCGATCGAGCGGCGCGCACGGTGGCGGCCGGAGCTGCGGGACCTGCTGCAGCTGGTCGGCGGCGAGCGGCCCACCGAGGCCGGGCCGGCCGCGCG
>NZ_JBEYTO010000035.1:0-1514 GCF_040643095.1 Micromonospora sp. NPDC047467
GGCCCGCCCCACCCTCGGCCTGCGCTCGGTGGAGGCCGCCATCGGCGCCACCCGCCTGGTGCAGGACCAGACCGAACAGGGCGCACACGCACGGCTGCTGCTGACGGTGGCCGGCAGCGCCTTCACGTAGAGAGGAGCCGCGCGGTGGGCGTGCGGATGAGTCACGAGGGGATCGAGCAGGAGATCGAGGTGCCGGAGGTCTCGGTGCCCGTGTACGAGCGGTCGGGCTGGCAGGTCGTCGACGGCCAGGCCAGCAGCAACGCGTCCGCGGCGAAGGGCCGTCGGCGAGCTGAGGAAGGAAGCTGAACATGGCGACTCCGATCAACGAGTCGACGCGGTACTACCGGCGCGGCATCACGCGCGTGCTGTGGGTGCCGACGATCGCGAACAAGAAATCGCCGACCCGGGCGGAGCTGAACGCGGGTACGGCGCTGGAGGGCGAGACCGGCGCGATGGCCGGGTGGCAGACCACCTCGGGTACCGTGCCGACCCCGGCGCTCGGTTCGCGGTTCACGCCGGTGGTGGGCGGTGAGATCACGGCCGCGGAATCGTCGCTGACGTTCTGGGCGTCGAAGGATGGCGACGACGTGCGCAGCCTGCTGGTGCGCGAGACGCCCGGGTTCATCGTGTGGATGGACGAGGGCGACACGACAGGGGGGACGATGGACGTCTACCCCGTGACCGTCACCTCGCAGGCCAAGGTGCGTGAGCTGGACCAGGCGGCGCAGATCATGGCGCAGTTCGCGATCACGTCCGAGCCTGCGGAGAACGTCGCGATCCCGGCCGCGTCGGGCGGCTGAGATGCCGAGCTCGGTACGGGTCCTGGGAACCGGGCAGTTGATCGAGCTGTCACGGCGGATGCGCAGGGCGGGCGGGCCGCGGCTGCGGCAGAACATGTCCCGCCGGATCCGCCGTGCAGCCGAGCCGCTGCACAGGGATCTGCAGCGTGCGATCCGTAACCAGCCGCTGGTGAGCGAGGGCCGCAAGGCTGGGAAGCGTGGCGGCCCCTCGCCGACGACACGCCCGTTCAGGGCGATGCTCGCGGGCGGGGTCCGGATCAGCGTCCGCACCGGCGCCAACCCCGGTGCCCGCGTGTGGATGGACACCACCCGGCTGGAGCCAGGCGCACGCGGCGTCCCGAAGCAGATCGAGGACGGCCGCCTGCGCCACCCCGTGTTCGGCAACAAGCGGCGCTGGGCGAACCAGTGGGCCAGGCCTGCCGGGTGGTGGTCGCGGACCGTGCGGGCCGGTGAGCCGCGGATGCGGGCCGAAGTCGAACGCGTCCTGGGCGATGTCCGCCGGGACCTTCAGTAAGAGAGACGATCATGATCATCACATACGTGCAGGACGACGGCACTGAGCTGCAGGTGTCCACCGATGACCTGTCGGCGATCGAGTCCGCCGACATCGAGGAGGCCGTGGGCGACGTCCCGTGGCGGGTCATCGAGGACCGGCTCCGTGCGCAGGACCCCACCTGCATGCGGGCCGTGCTCTGGGCGGTCCGCCGGCGCGAG
>NZ_JBEYTO010000036.1:0-1376 GCF_040643095.1 Micromonospora sp. NPDC047467
TGGCAGGCGCGCTACCGGGACCCGGACGGCCGGCAGAAGCAGAAGTGCTTCACGATCGCCGAGGGTGGTAAGAAGCGCGCCGAAGCGTTCCTCGACGAGGTGCGCACCCGGGTTCGGAAGCGGACGTACGCCGACCCCAGACGCGGCGAGATCACCCTCGCCCAGTGGTGGGAACTGTGGTGGCCAGCCCAGCCGCAGCGAGCCGTCACGACGACGAACAGGAAGCTGAGCAACTGGCGGGCCCACATCGAACCGCGGTGGGGCAAGTGGCGTCTGTGCGACCTGGAGTACATCGAACTCCAGACATGGATCACCCGCGACGTGAAGGGCCACCACACCCGTAAGAAGGTGCTGGAGCTGCTGTCGGCGATGCTGCGCGACGCGGCCCGGGACGGGAAACGGATCCCCTTCAACCCGGCCGCCGAAGTCCAGCTCGACGCGCCGCCGAAGAAGGACGCCGAGGAGACCCGACCGCCCACGCGTGAACAGGTCGCGCTGATCCGGCAGCACGTCGACGTCTGGTACCGACCCCTGGTGGTGTTCCTCGAGGAGACCGGTATGCGATGGGGGGAGGCCACCGGGCTGCGGTGGGCGCACGTCGACCTGGAGGCTAAGCACCTCAGAGTGAAGGAGGTGCTCAGCGAGGATCGGGGGACGTTGTTCCGCAAGGCCGCGCCCAAGAGCGTGGCCGGCTTCCGGACGGTGCCGCTTACCCCTGAGGCTATCGAGGCGGTACAGACGATGGCCGCACGGTTCCGCCCCGTCGACACTGTCTCGCCCATCGGGGACGGCCGGGACCTGCACCCGGAAGAGCTGGTGTTCCGGGGCCCGCTCGGCGGTACCCTCACCCGGCACAACTTCCGACGGACGTGGATCCCCGCGATCCAGGCCGCTGGCCTGGCCCGGAAGGTCACCAACCCGGAGACAAAACGGGATGAGTGGTGGCCGCGGGTGCACGATCTGCGGCACGTGTTCGCCACGCGACTGAAGGACTTGGGCGTCCCGGAGAAAGACGTGCAGACGGTCATGGGTCACGACCGCGGCAGCAAAGTCACGTGGCTGTACCAGCACAGCGCCGAGGACGTGGCCGCTCAGGTGCTCGCGGTCATGGCCCCGGAGGCGCCGGCTGTTCGACAGCTGCGGGCGGTGTGAGGCCGGATGCCACGCGATGCCACACGGATGCCACAACACCCCCGCACTGAACCCTACTGAACCCAACCGAACCCTGTTTGCGCAGGTCGCGCCCCTGTAGCCAGTGGCAAACTGGACCCGTCGCGCACCTACTGAACCTCACAGTCGGTGCACGTTTTCTCCTAAAGCGGGTGTCGCAGGTTCGAATCCTGCCGGGGGCACAGCTTGCACCGCAGGTCAGAAGG
>NZ_JBEYTO010000037.1:0-1202 GCF_040643095.1 Micromonospora sp. NPDC047467
GCTAGTGCCTCGTCTTTGAACGTTGATCGTGTAATCCGTTGGTTCTGAGGATGTGTCGGGCAGGCTGTCTCCCATCGTTTCTGGTCTGGGAGGTGGTGGCGTGGGTAGGCGCCC
This sequence comes from Micromonospora sp. NPDC047467, assembly GCF_040643095.1. Taxonomy (NCBI): domain Bacteria; kingdom Bacillati; phylum Actinomycetota; class Actinomycetes; order Micromonosporales; family Micromonosporaceae; genus Micromonospora; species Micromonospora sp. NPDC047467. The sequence continues at coordinate 115 of NZ_JBEYTO010000037.1, forward strand.
GGAGGTGTTCGTCCGGCAGGTGTCGATGGTCGAGGGTCAACGGTTGCAGCGGATCACCCGGACGGCGAAGGACCCGGTGAAGCTGCGGCGGGCGATCGTGGTGCTGATGTCCGCCCAGGGCCAACCAGCCCCGGATATCGCCCACCTGCTCAAGGCCAGCGAGGACTACGTCCGCGACGTGATCCACGCGTTCAACGATCGGGGGTTCGACGCCCTGGACCCAAAATGGAGCGGGGGCGCACCGAGACGGATCGATGAGCAGACCCGCGACTGGATCTGCGTCATCGCCCGGTGCGACCCCCGTTTCCTCGGCCGACCCTTCTCCTGCTGGTCCCTGACCAAGCTGCGCGACTACCTCATCGCCGCCGGCCACGTCACGACCATCAGCGTCGAGACCGTCCGCCGGATCCTGCACGAACGCGGCGTGACGTGGCAGGCCACCAAGACGTGGAAGGCCAGCACCGACCCCGACTTCACCACGAAGATGCGCCGGATCCTGGACCTCTACGACCACCCACCAGCAGATGGTCGGGTGTTGTGCGTCGACGAGTTCGGGCCGCTGAACCTGCAACCCCGACCCGGACGGGCCTGGCGGCCCGTCGCACACCCGGTGCGACTGCGGGCCACCTACACCCGCGACCAGGGCGTACGACACATGATCGCCGCCCTGGACCTGACCACCGGCAAGCTGCACTACCGCATCCGCGACCGGAAACGATGGCGGGAGTTCCTCAGCTTCCTCAAGACGCTGCGCGCCCGGTGGCCCGATGACCGGCTCTACCTGATCCTGGACAACTTCTCCCCACACAAGCACCCCGAGGTCCGCGCCTGGTGCACCGCCAACCAGGTCGACCTGGTGTTCCTACCGACCTACGCCTCCTGGCTGAACTGGATCGAGGCCGAATTCGCCGCCGTACGCTACTTCGCCCTCAACGGCACCGACCACCGCACCCACGCCGAGCAAGACACCGCCATCGGCGCCTACATCCGCTGGCGCAACCAACACGCCCAACCCAAAACCGGATACGCGATCAACTCCAAGATCCGCCATCCCGATTACCCGTTCAAGGCCGCATGACGAGGCACTA
>NZ_JBEYTO010000038.1:0-1152 GCF_040643095.1 Micromonospora sp. NPDC047467
GGGGCCGCTGTGTGGACACTGGCGAGCCAGCGCTCGCAGATCAGGGAGCAGCGGCAGTTCATCGCGGAGCAGTCGGCCAATCTGGCGTTGGAGCGCGAGGAGCTACGTGCTGCCGCTGCTGCTCGGAGGGAGGCGCAGGCGAAGCAGGTTCATATGAACTACCAGGTGGAGGGCGGATCGTGGGATAGCGAGGGGAATGTGGTCGGCTATGACCACTGGGAAGTCAGGATACGAAACGGCAGTGATGACCCTCTGCGTGATGTCGAGGTTCGGTTCGGCACGGCCTACCTAGCGGCGGAGGTGTACGAGGTCCCGCCTTCGGCGTTCTCGGGGCCCAACCCTGGGGAACGAAGGTCGCTCCCTGTCCATCTGCTAGGTCCTGGCCGGGTGCTTCGTTTTCTCTCTCCGCAGTGGTCTGAGGCTACGGTTGACAACAACCGGCCGACCCTGTTCTTCACCGATGATGGCGGGGTGCGTTGGGCGCTTGACTGGCAAGGAAAGCTGGAGGAGACGCAGCCGGAGCCGCAGGCTTAGCGGAGGCCCCGCCTCTGTAGGCGGGGCCTCGTCGCGTCAGGTCAGTTCGTCGGGCTGGTCGACGCCGCTCTGCTCACGCATTGCCTGATCGGGCTGGTGGTGAACTGTTGGCGCTGCTCGGGGTAGATGGGCTGGTAGATCCGGCGGTAGACGGCGGTAGATGCGCCGGTAGACCCGCAGGTCAGACGGCGGTAGACGGCCCTGTGGGTGCGTCCTCGCCGATCGGCTGAGAAGCGAGCAGGTCTGCCCTCCGGACGCCCCTCGTCGGGCCCTTACTGCCGGGCGCCTTCACCTTGAGCTGGACGGGGATCCCCAGGGCCTCCAGACGGGCCCGAAGGTCACCCACTGTCCAGTCCTGCCCGTGGCCCTGCTCCTGGAGGTGGGCGAGGACCGTGCGGAGGTGCACCGCGTCGGCGTCTCCCATCGCCTCCAGCAGCAGGGCCCGTACGGCGTCCGTGTTGGGCGCGGCGGGGGCGTCCTCGTCGGCCGGGGTGGGGGTCGGCCGACCGGCCCGCCAGGCGGCGAGCAGCCACCCGGCGGAGAGCAGCCACAGCAGGTTGGGGACTGCCCGGACGAGCCGCCACAGCAGGTACAGTCCCAGGGCGAGGAGGATGGCGG
>NZ_JBEYTO010000039.1:0-1137 GCF_040643095.1 Micromonospora sp. NPDC047467
GCTTTGTACCCCCGAACCCTATGGCTCCGAGGCAACTTGGGGTTATATGGTCAAGCGAATAAGCGCACACGGTGGATGCCTTGGCGGTCAGAGGCGATGAAGGACGTGGCAGCCTGCGAAAAGCGTGGGGGAGCTGGCAACAAGCATTGATCCCGTAATGTCCGAATGGGGAAACCCACCTAGCAATAGGTATCCTGCAGTGAATACATAGCTGCTGGAAGCGAACCCGGAGAACTGAAATATCTAAGTACCCGGAGGAAAAGAAATCAACCGAGATTCCCTAAGTAGTGACGAGCGAACGGGGACTAGCCCTTAAGTTGCATCAGCTTCAGCAAAAGAACCTGGAAAGGTTCGCCGTAGAAGGTGACAGCCCTGTATGCGAAGGGGCTGATGCGATGAAATCGAGTAGGGCGGGGCACGAGAAACCCTGTCTGAATATGGGGGGACCATCCTCCAAGGCTAAATACTCCTGACCGACCGATAGTGAACCAGTACCGTGAGGGAAAGGCGAAAAGAACCCTGGTGAAGGGAGTGAAATAGATCCTGAAACCGTGTGCGTACAAGCAGTAGGAGCTCCGCAAGGAGTGACTGCGTACCTTTTGTATAATGGGTCAGCGACTTACTGTTCGTGGCAAGCTTAACCGTATAGGGGAGGCGAAGGGAAACCGAGTCTGATAAGGGCGCATAGTCGCGGGCAGTAGACCCGAAACCGGGTGATCTAGTCATGCCCAGGGTGAAGGTGCGGTAACACGCACTGGAGGCCCGAACCCACTCCCGTTGCAAAGGTAGGGGATGAGGTGTGATTAGGAGTGAAAAGCTAATCGAACCCGGAGATAGCTGGTTCTCCTCGAAAGCTATTTAGGTAGCGCCTCGGACGAATACTACTGGGGGTAGAGCACTGTTATGGCTAGGGGGTCATTGCGACTTACCAAACCATGGCAAACTCCGAATACCAGTACGTACTATCCGGGAGACACACGGCGGGTGCTAACGTCCGTCGTGAAAAGGGAAACAACCCAGACCCACAGCTAAGGTCCCAAATTCATCGCTAAGTGGTGAACGATGTGGAAAGGCACAGACAGCCAGGAGGTTGGCTTAGAAGCAGCCACCCTTTAAAGAAAGCGTAATAGCTCACTG
>NZ_JBEYTO010000040.1:0-1126 GCF_040643095.1 Micromonospora sp. NPDC047467
CGCCACGCAGTACGCCGGCCGCGAGTCCGGCACCGCCCGGGCCGCCCGGCTGCGCCGTGAAGGCCACCGCGGCAAAGGCGTGAAGCGCGCCGCCCAGCAGGGCGAGCAGTGGGAGCGCCGCGACCGCCGCCGCTTCACCTGACCCGCCCCTGACCGGCCGGCCCCGAACCCCCGTGGGGCCGGCCCTTCCGCGAGACGAGACCCACATGCGACGCCGCAGCACCCTCGCCGACCTCCTCGCCATGCACACCCCGTTGGCGCGCTGGGGTTTCACCGCCCTTGCCGTCTTGTCCGTGCTCACCGCGCAGCCCGGCCCGTTCCTCGTCACCGCCGCCCTGGCCGCCTACGCCTGGCGCTGCCACCGCGGCTGAACCGGCCCACAGCTGCGGGCCCCGCACCCGAGCGAGGCCCGCCCCCTTCCACCGCTCCTGGAGCCCACCGTGTCCCTGGACCAGCCCATCGCTTGGACGGCCGGCCACCTCTGGCAGGCCGCCCTGATCGCGGGCGTCCTCGTCACCCTCTGCGCCGTCATCGTCCGCCGCACCAGCGGCGCAGTCCTCACCGCCGGTATCGGCGCCCTCATCTGCACCGCCTACTCCGGCGACACCTCCTGGCGGTTCGCCGAACACCGGCTCCACATGGCCGACCACAGCGAGCGCCTGGTCATGTTCGCCGCAGGGGAGGGCGCCCTCCTCGCCTGCGCCGTCATGGCCCGCGCCAACAAGCGCGCCACCGCCACCGAGGACAGCGCCGGCACCCCGGGCGTGCCCGGCGTCCTCGTCTGGTGCATCACCGGCATCCAGATCATCCCCGCGTTCGCCGAGTCCGGTTTCTGGGCCGGCATCGTCCGCGCCGCGATCGGCCCGGTCATGGCCGCCCTGCTCTGGCACCTGGCCATGGGCCTGGAGATCCGTGTCGCCCGCCCCGAGGCCCTCTCCACCGGCCTGCCCGCCCAGATCGGCCACGAGCTCCGCGAGAGGCTCCTGTCCCACCTCGGCCTGGCCGTCCGCGGCCGCACCGCAGCCCAGGTCACCCGCGACCGAGCCACCGCCCGCGCCGTACGCCTCGCCTCCCGCAAGCACCTCGGCTGGTGGGGCCGCGCCGCGCTCCAGGCCTCCGTCGCCCG
>NZ_JBEYTO010000041.1:0-1101 GCF_040643095.1 Micromonospora sp. NPDC047467
AGAGGGCGTCTGATTCACGTATTTTGCGGGTGATGCCGTCTTCAGGTGTCTCGCCAGGTTGGGGTGGTTTCGTTGGTGATGCGTTTGGTGAGGTTGTCGATCATCGCGATGCGGATCATGCTGGCGGAGTTAGCGGGCCGGGCTTCGTAGTCACGGGTGAGGCGGCGGTGGAGCATGATCCAGCCCAGGGTGCGTTCGACGACCCATCGGCGTTTGACCACGGAGAATCCTTTGACCTGTGGGTCTTTGGTGACGACTTCGACGTCGATGCCGAGGGTGGCGCCGTGTTCGATCATTCTGTTCTTGAAGCCGGCGTCGACCCAGGTTTTGGTCAGGTCTGGGTGGGTGGCTTTGGCTTGGTCGAGCAGGTTGATGCCGATGGTGTTGTCGCTGGTGCTGGCGGCGGTGACGATGACGGCGAGGAGCAGGCCGAGGGTGTCGGTGACGATGCCGCGTTTGCGTCCGATGATCTTCTTGCCGGCATCGATGCCCTGGGTGGGCAGGGGTGCGTTGGTGGAGGTCTTCACGCTCTGGCTGTCGATGACACAGGCCGACGGCTGCGTGGCGCGTCCGGCTTTGGTGCGGGCCAGGCCGGTGAGTTGGTAGTTGAGCTGGGTGAAGATGCCTTCCTTGCTCCAGGCGGCGAAGTAGCCGTAGACGGTGGCGTGGGGCGGGAAGTCGTGGGGCAGGTAGCGCCAGGCGATGCCGGTGCGGTTGACGTAGAGGATCGCGTTGAAGATTTCCCGCAGGTCGTGGGTGGCGGTGCGTCCGCCGACGCCGGCGTCGGTGCGGGCCTGACGCCAGGCGGTCAGGCGTGGTGCGATCAGCGCCCAGCGGGCGTCGGACAGGTCGGAAGGGTAGGCGGGTCGCTCAACCATGCCGAAGGTCTACTGTGGATCAGCCGTGGTGGATCGCACCTGGAGTCCGACGATACGAGGGCTTTTCTGAACCAGACACGTTCTGCGGGATGAAGCTGGCATATCGATGCGGCATCAGTCAGGGCAAATAGTGCCGATGATGATGAGTCGGCTGCTCTTCTGGCCCGGCATTCGGCGGGCCGAATGCCGCCAATCGCACGCAGACAAGATCAAAACGCCCAGT
>NZ_JBEYTO010000042.1:0-1087 GCF_040643095.1 Micromonospora sp. NPDC047467
CGCCGCCAGAACCAATGACCCCGGCCCCGCTCTCCCCTTGGGGTTTGGCGGGGCCGCTTCGTCATGTCTGGGGTCAGCCCGCTTCGGGTGCCTGCCCGTACTCGGCCACCCACCGGTCACCGCGCATCACGATGTCCGCCGTCTCGACAGGACGCCCCGCGGCCTGGTCGTAGTAGGTCCGCTCGACGGCCATGACGGGGCCGGGCGGGGTCATGCCCAGGGCCTGCGCCTCCGTGCGACTGGCCATCCGGGCACGGACCCGCTCCACTGGCTCGCCCACGTTGATGCCGAGGACCCGCATCCGGGCAGCCACGCCAACACCGGCGTAGGGGCCGACCTCGGGCAGCGCTACCAGCGATTGCCCAGTGACCTCGAGGGGCTCCCACGATTCGGCGAGCTGCACCGGCTGGTCGTCGGCGAGGTACACGTAGCTGGTGTGCATCACCGGCGCGCCCTGGTCGATGCCGAGCCGGGCCGCCACGGCTTCGCTGGCCTGCTCGGTTGTCGACTCATGACGCCACGTCCCCACCGCGCCCTGCTCGGCGGCGCCTTGGGCGAACGGGCTGTCTTCGCTCCGCGCGCGGTGCCTGCGTACCAGCAGTTCGGCGGTGTCGTGGCCGCGGACGTAGTGGCCGGCGCCGTGGCGGGATACGACGAGGCCCTCGTCGACGAGCAGCCGATACGCGCTGGTGGCCACGGAGTTGCTGCCGCCGTACTCGCGGGAGATCTCGGAGACGGACGGAAGGCGGGCGCCTGGCGGGAGTTCGCCGGACTCGATGCGGGCGCGCAGTCTCTCGGCGACTCGCAGGTACAGCGGCGTCTCGGTGCTCACTGTCCGCCTCCCGTCGTGTGACTTGCGTGACAGAGTAGTGGGTCCACCGCTACTCTCGTACGAGAGTCATTCTCTCGCACGAGAGCGGGGAATTGCTGTGTCTATCAGCCTGCGAGCAGCAGCGTTACGCACCGCGCTGGAGAGCGCCCTCGACGAGCCGGTACACCTGCTCGTCACCGACAGCGGCGTACGCGTGTACGTGCCCGCCCCAGACGTCACCGACCGGGCCGCGTGGCTCCGAGTCATCAAGGCGCT
>NZ_JBEYTO010000043.1:0-1007 GCF_040643095.1 Micromonospora sp. NPDC047467
TGCCACTCGGCATGCTCGAGCGTCGACCGCTCGGCCGAGAGCACGCGGACCTTGAGGGTGCCGGTGCCGTCCGTGTGGGCGGCCAAGTTGCCCTTGGGGTCGGGGTCCGCGTTGACGGCCTGGCGCTTCCCGTTCACGGTGATCGCCCACCGAATCCGGGCGAAGCAGCCGCCGCACGTCGCAACGTCGTGGTCACTGGGCATGAGTCCTCCGGTCGCTACCGGTCTCGAGAGAGTTGGGGCGGCCGTGCAGGAGCGGCAGCGTCCTGAGGTGGCCGTAGATGTGCAGGGCGACAGCGGGCCCGTGCTCGGCAATCGCCGCGAGGATCTCCTCGTCGCTGGCCTGGTCGCGTTGGCGGTACGTCTTCTTCGGCGGCAGCAGCTGCGCGGGCGGCAGCTCGAGCACCGCGGCCGGGGACGGCGCGGGCAGCTGCTCATCCCTCCGCTCCTCCAGCAGCCGCGCCCGGGCACGCCCGGCGGCGCGCCGCTGCTGCTCCTCGATGGCCTCCGCCTCCCGCAGGCGCTGCTGCCGCTGCTCGTCCAGCTCCTGGGCGCGGGCGGCGAGTTCGGCGTCGCGGCGGGCGCGGGCTGCCTCGGTCTGCCGGTTGACGGCGCAGGTCTCGCAGTCGGCGCCGGACTCCCAGATGACGCCGGTCTCGCAGTCCGGGCGGCCGCAGCCGTGCCGGACGAGAGCGGCACCGAGGAGCCAGCGGCCGATGTCACGGACCGTGGTCGTGGTGGCGTAGCGGCGGGTGAGCCGGTCGATGAGCCGCTCCTCGCTGCCGCCGGGCGCGTCGAGCTGGGTGCCGATCTCGCGGGCGATCCGGCGCAGCAGGTACGGGCCGATCGCCGGGAGCTCGTGACGTACCGGCTCGAGGACGCGCCAGATCCGGGGGGAGAGTTGCAGGGCGGGGCCGAGTAGCCCGTTGCGCTCCGTGATCGGGTTGACTGCTGGAAACCTCCGCGAAATCCATCCGGCCTAACGTCGGGTGATGCTGATCGAGTCCC